>MDLF01000081.1 GCA_001730095.1 Rhodobacteraceae bacterium (ex Bugula neritina AB1) | reverse complement strand
GGTCGAACGTGTCAGCCGCTTCACCATGCTGCTGAAGAACCCGAACAAGCGCACCAAGCCGGTGATGGGGAAAATTATGAAAGCCGTACGCGACCTGCCTCATCTGGCCCGCAAATCAATCACCTTTGATCGCGGTACCGAGTTCGTCAGCTGGCCACATTTGCAGGCCGAAATCGGGACGCAGACATGGTTCTGCGATCCTTCCAGCCCGTGGCAAAAAGGCACGGTCGAGAACACCAATCGAAGGGTCCGAAGATGGCTTCCTCGCAAGCGCGACATTAGGACGATCACAGACGAGGACATGAAGGTGATCTGTGATCGGCTCAACAATACGCCTCGCAAGTGCCTTGGATGGAAGACGCCCGCTGAAGTCTTCCGTGAAAAGATGATGGAAGAGATGGGCCGATCCCCCTACCCTCAACGCCAATAGGAGTCGCAGTTCAGGTATCGCTCACACCTAGAACAGGAAATCATCCGCGCCCAGGTGGCGGGGCAATACATCCTCCAGAACAATCCAGCCCGATCCGGTGCCGATCAGCGTGCCGTCCTCCAGCCTGCTGATGTCCAAATCCTGAAACCCGTCCGCAGAAGCGCGCAGCAGGCTGATCCGGTCGCTGCCGGGGTCGAAATCAGCAATGGTGTCGCGCCCATGGCTGAGGGCAAAGACAAATACGTCAGCACCGCTGCCGCCGCTGAGATGGTCGTGGTCTCTACCGCCGTTCAACCGGTCGGTCCCGGCTTGCCCGTGCAAATGATCGGCCCCCTTGCCGCCAGCCAGGGTATCCGCACCACTGCCGCCATTCAGCCGGTCTGCACCGGCGCCGCCTTTGAGCCGGTCATTGCCCCCCTGGCCGGTCAGCAGATCCCGGTCTGCTCCGCCCTTCAGCCGGTCGCCGCCCAGACCACCAGCCAGCCGGTCCGCACCCTGGCCACCCAGCAGCAAGTCCTGGCCGCCGTCACCCGACAGGCTGTCGTTGCCGCTATTGCCCTTAAGCTGGTCATTGCCGCTGCCGCCCAGCAGCTGATCCGCGCCAGCCCCGCCATAAAGCGTATCGCGTCCGGCCTGGCCAGCCAGCTGGTCCTGCCCGTCCAAGCCGCGCAGTTCATCATCGCCGCCGGTCCCGGTCAGCTGATCATCCCCGCGGTCGCCCCAAAAGCCGCCACCGGGCAGGGTCACTCCCAGATCCAGCCGGTCCGGCGCAGAAAACTGCAGGGCCGGGCCAAAGAGATCCGCCAGCGTCAAAGTCCCGCCGCCGCCGCTGTTTACGGTCAGTGCCGTTTCTGCAACCTGCAGCACAAGGCCGGTTCCCGTCTCCTGCACCGTCAGCTGCGTCGGGCTGTAAAGCCCGTCAAACCCAGACAGATCCAGTTGATCCTGGCCAGGGGTGAAATCGCGCACCGTCACCTGTTCAGATGCCGGATCAATCACGAAGATATCCGCCCCTGAGCCGCCGCTCAGCCGTCCGCCGCCCTGGCCCGACACCAGCACATCGTCCCCTCCCCGGCCATAGAGATCCACCGCCCCGGCACCGCCCTGCAGCAGATCATCTGCTGCGCTGCCAGTCAGCTGTGCGTCCGCCGCCGCCGCAGTCCGCACCACTCCCAGATCTGCCAGCGGCAGGACGAACTGGCTGATGCCGCCGACCGTGCCCGAAGTGGCAAAAACCTGCAAATACCCGCCCACTGCTGCGGCTTCCAGCGCGGTTACATTCTGCAGACCATACCCGTCCTGCTGTACCAACGCCTGCAAATGGATCAGCTGCCCGTCCGGCGCCAACCGGAACAGGCTCAGCCCGCCATCATGGCCTGCGGCCAGCACCAGCACATGGCCATCCAACTCCACCACCTCCAGCGCAGTCAGCCCGCCGAACCGGGTCGCCTGGGTGTCATTCACCTGTCCGGCAAAGCGCAAAGCCCCGGTGCCGAGCACCTCCATTACACTGATAGAGCTGCTGCCAGCAGCGCCCAGCAGCGCCCAGTTCCGACCGCCTGCCTCTGCTGTCTCAAGGGCGGTGAACCCGCCTGCAGTCAGCCCCTGTTCCAGGCCACAGACACCTGCAAGCGCCAGGGCACCGCTGGCCGCATCCGCCTGGTAACTTCTGAGCCCCTGCGCATCTGCCGCCAGCAGCACTGCCCCGCCCGCGCCCTGCACCGCAGCCAATGCCACCGCATCCTCCAGCACATAGGCCCGGTCATCACCCGCGCGGCCTGTCTGCGTTTCAACCCGGCCCGTGGCATCCAGCCGCCAACCCTGCAGACGCCCGTCCTCCTGGCCGGCACCGTAAAAACCGCTTTTGCCGCCGTCCAGCTGCAGCACCGCCACAGCGCCCAAGCCCTCCGGTCCAGCCCCAGCAAGCGCCTGATGACTCTGCCCCGACAGGCTGCCGTCCCCGCGCAGCTGATAGGACGTCAAGGCGCCCTGCCCGCTTTGCTCTTGCACCAGCCGCAGCCAGCCACCCACCTCTGCGAGCTGAAAATTTCCGGTCCGGATACTCGCCTGCCCATGCAGCTGCTGGCTCTGCAGTTGCGCCAGGCCGCCGGTGCTGTCCAGCTGCCAGCGGCTGAGACCGCCATTCATGCCCGTCACCCCGTAGAGCGTGGCCTGGCCATCCTGCACCGCAATTTCCAGATCACGCAGATCCGTGCCGAAAATCAGATCTTCCGAGGCAAACCGCCCGGTGAATGCCAGTGCCATATCCCGCTCCTTGCGTTGGTAACCCAAGCCGCAAACTGGCGGGCGAAAAGGCTCAAAACGGGCATCAATCCAGGCGGAATAGTGGAGATTGTTTACATATCGCTAACAAGTTTAAGAACATATCAGGAACATAAATACCTTCCATCCCCTGTTGCGCGCCCTGTTGCGCATCCGGCGTACGCCCCTTTAACAGGCTTTTGACCACGGCCTGCGCATACTGGTGCGTATTCCGTTTTCAGCCGCCGCAGGAGCCCGCCGCCCATGCCTTCCCCCTCCCAAACCTCACCAATCCTTGCTCTGCCTTACTTGATGCCGTCGCAGGCACAGAAACATGTGACCCACAATGAGGCGCTGCAGATGCTGGATGCGCTGGTGCAGCTGCGGGTGGAAACTTTCGGCGCAGCCACGCCGCCAGCAGGCCCCGCTCTGGGCGAGGCACATGCGCTGGGAAATGCCCCGGCCGCCGCCTGGGCAGGGCACGCCCATCAGATCGCCGTCTGGCAGGGCGAAGGCTGGCTGTTTTTGCTGCCGCAGCCCGGCTGGCGCGCCTGGAGCCTGTCGGATGCAGAGCTAAGAGTTTGGGATGGCAGCGCCTGGATCCTGCCGCCGTCAGACACCCAGAATCTGACCGCACTTGGCGTCGGGACCACGGCGGATGCCGCCAACCCATTGGCGGCCGCCGGGCCGGGCACATTGCTGACCCATGCCGGCGGCGGCCATCAGCTCAAGGTGAACAAGGCCTCCGGCAATGAAACCGCATCGCTCTTGTTCCAGTCGAACTGGAGCGGTCGGGCTGAGATGGGACTGGCCGGTAGTGACGATTTTGCCATCAAGATGTCCGCCGATGGCAGCACCTGGGCCACCGCGCTGGCGCTGACCCCGGACGGGCGCGCCGGCTTTGGCACTTCCAGCCCAGCGGCGCATCTGGAGATCGCAGGCGGCAGCCAGGATTATCTGTTGGCGGGCGCCAGCAGCCCGGATTTCCGGCTTGGAGCGGACGGCAACGGCAGCTGTTCCGGTGCCTGGGCCGGCGGCGGCGCGGATTATGCAGAATGGTTTGAATGGGCAGATGGCAATCCCGAGGGCGAAGACCGCCGCGGGCTGGCCGTGGTACTGACAGGGGAAAAAATCCGCCCGGCCCAGCCGGGCGAGGAGCCGGTCGGCGTGGTCAGCGGCAACCCCGCGGTGATTGGCGACGACGACATGGGTGCATGGAAGCACCGCTGGCTGCGCGACACATACGGCAGCCTGCAACGCGGCGCTGACGCTTCGCCCCAGGAGAACCCCGCATATAATCCGTCACAACCCTATGTGCCCCGCGCACTGCGCCCGGCATGGGCGCTACTGGGGTTGCTTGGAAAGCTGCGCCTGCGCAGAGGTCAGCCGACCGCCGCACGCTGGATCCGGATGCGGGAAATCTCTGCAGAAGTGGAAGAATGGTTGGTCCGCTGACAGCCCGCAAGACTCTGAACCTCCTTGCGGCAGCAGGCTCCCGCCCGTCATCGGGCATCAATAGATGCCCTCTTTCCGTTGGGTCCAGCGCCATGCAGATGCATGGCGCTGCGCCGCCTAAGCGGCGCCCGGCCCAAGGCTTTGCCTCGCATCTGTGATGCGGGGCAAAGGCGCGGGAGCCTCCGCGCAACGGTTTCCTTCTCACGATCCTTGACCACCCAGGCCCCGGGCATAGACATCCTCGTAGCGGATAATGTCATCCTCACCCAAATAACTGCCCGTTTGCACCTCAATCAGCACAACCGGCAGTTTGCCGGGATTTTCAAGCCGGTGGGTTTCGCCCAACGGCACATAGACCGACTGATTTTCGCTCACCAGCCGAGCGGTGCCGCTGATGGTCACCTTTGCGGTGCCTTCCACCACAATCCAATGCTCCGCCCGGTGGTGATGGCTTTGCAGCGACAGCGCCGCGCCCGGGTGCACCTGAATGCGTTTGACCTGAAAGCGGTCGCCCATGGCCAGGCTTTCAAACCAGCCCCAGGGACGGTGATCCTTGGGAAATTCAGTGGCCTGCCGCGCCCCTTTGGCCTGCAGTGCCGCCACCACCTGTTTTACATCCTGGGCGCGCGAGGCATCCGCCACCAGCACCGCGTCTGGCATCGCCACCGCAATCACATCCTTCAACCCGATGCCGACCAGCTCCACCCTGTCATCCTCTGCACGCAGCAGGCTGTCTGTGCAGTCGATTGCAGTGGCAGGCCCAGTGGTCACCACCCCGGCTCTGTCCGGGCCGCTCTCGCGCCAGACTGCATCCCAGCCGCCCAGATCGGACCAGCCACCGGCGTAGGGCACCACGCTGAGGTTGGCGGCCTTCTCCATCACCGCATAGTCGATCGAGATATCCGGCGCAGCTGCCCAGGCCTCCGGGTCCAGCCGCAGAAAGCCCAGATCCGACCGGCCCTGATCCACTGCCTGCCGGACCGGCGGCAACAGATCCGGCGCATGCGCCGCAAAAGCGGCCAGAATGGCCTTTACCGAGAACAGGAAAATTCCCGCATTCCATAAGAAACTGCCTGACGCCAGCATTTGCGCCGCAATGGCCGCATCCGGTTTTTCCACAAATCGCTTCAGCCCCAGCGGGCGAGGCGCAAAATCGCCGGGATCCTTTGCCAGCTCCAGATAACCATAACCCGTTTCCGCCCGGTCCGGCTTGATACCGAAGGTGACCAGCTGCCCGGCTTCAGCCGCTGCAACCCCGGCCTTGACGGCAGTCCGGAAGGCAGCGGCATCCGGTACCACATGATCCGAGGGCGCCACCAGCATCAGCCCTTCGGGATCGCTGGCCTCCAGCCGCAAGGCGGCAGCCAGCACCGCAGGCGCGGTATTGCGCCCTTCGGGCTCAATTAAGATAGCGCCAGGATCGATGCCTGCCCCGGCCAGCTGCTCAGTGACAATAAACCGGAAACCCGAATTGGTCAGCACCAGAGGCGGCGCGAATTCCGCACCGGACAGCCGCCGGGCAGAGGCCTGAAACAAGGTCTCTCCGCCAGTCAGCGGCACAAATTGCTTAGGATAGCTTTTGCGCGACAGCGGCCACAGCCGTGTGCCGGAGCCGCCGCAAAGAAGAACCGGTGTGATCATCAGAACTGCCCCTGTCTGTGCTTATGCTTTACCGCAGAGTCGCAGCTAAGACAGGTCGGCGCAATCCTTGTGGCAGTCCTTTTCAGTGGCCGCAGCGACGCTCAGCGCTCCCGGAACGCCCGGCCCAGATAATCCGTGAATGGTTGCACAAGATACGCCAACAGAGTCTGCGGCCTGGTCTTGATAAACACTTCTGCTTCCATCCCCGGTGTCAGCTCCGCCCCCGTCGGCAGGTTGGACAGCTCGCCCTCATCCAACCAGATTTCAACCTCAAAATACATTTCAAAGGTCCCCTGAAGGCTGAGAGTGTCAGCAGAGACAATGGCAACATGGCCGGAAATATCCTTGGTCGCCCGCTGATCCAGACCCGTGAACTTGAGGCTGACAGACTGGCCTTTCTGCACCTGATCTCTGTCTGCGGGCCGCAACCGCGCAATCACAACCAGCTGACGGTCCTGCGGCACCAGATACATGATCGGCTCTGCCCTGGTGATGACCGCCTCGAACCCGTTCACCTGCTGCCCGTAAACAACGCCCGAGACCGGCGCCCGCACCTCTGTCTGCTCCAGCTGGCTCAGCAGCTTGCCGCGCGCCTCGCGCAGCCGCCGTTCTTCCTCCTCCAGAGTGCGCAGCGCCTCAACCGCCGTCTCCCGGCGTGTGCTTTTCTGGCTGACAATTGCTTCCTGCAGCTCTGCGATCTGCGCCCGCGCCCGCGCCGCTTGCGCCGTCAGCGCCCCGTCCTGGCCGCGCAGCTGCGCCTCCTGGCGCTGCAGGGCCAGAACCCGGCTGGCCTGAGCCAATCCCTTCTCCAGCAGGGCCTGCTGATCGGCCAGTTCCTGGCGGATCAGCCCCAGCTGATCGGCGATCGAGACTTTTTGCGCCTCGATACCGTTGATCTGGCTGCGGGTCTGCACGATGCGTTCATTCAGCTGGCGGATGCGCGCCTCAAGCGTCTCCTTGCGCACCCGGAACAGCTCGTCTTCGCCCTGAACCATCCGGGTGATCTTGTCGGCATCGGACTGCAGTTCCTGCAGCTCCTGCATCAGCGGCGCAAAAACCAGCCCCGCGGCATCAGAATGCACAGCCGCATAACCGGTGCGCCGCACCAGAAGATCCGCCAGTGTGCCTTCTACATTGCGCAGATCATCCTGGATTTCATCAGAATTCAGGCGGATCAGCAGATCCCCCTTCTCAACGCTGTCGCCTTCCTTGACGAACACGGCCTCCACCTGCCCGCCAACGGGGTGCTGCACAACCTGGCGGTCCTGTTCAACCTTGACCTCGCCTCTGGCCACCACCGCACCAGAGATTTCAGCCGTGCCGCCCCAATAGCCAAGGCCGCCAACCAGCACTGCAAGCGTCAGAAGCCCGGTGATAGCCAATTGGCGCACAGGGTAGGAAAACGGGGTCATATCACTCATTTGCCTAGCCTGCCTTGCCGCTTACACCGGGCGCCGCTGCCGCCGCCTGCTTGTCCTGCGGGCTGCCCTGCTGCGGCGGGCCACCGGGGGCTGCGCGCACCACCTGAGGGTTCTGCAAATGCTCACGCAGCACCTGCTCTTTGGGCCCAAAGGCGCGCTGTACGCCCTGGTCCAGAATCAAAATCATATCGCACAGCTGGATCGCAGCAGGCCGGTGCGCCATAATCACCACCGTGCGCCCGTCCTGGCGGGCCTCCGCCACGGCCTGGTTCAATGCCAGGCTGCCGTCATTGTCGAGGTTGGAATTGGGCTCGTCCAGTACCAGCAGCAGCGGGTCGCCGTAAAGCGCCCGGGCCAGGCCAATCCGCTGAACCTGGCCGCCAGACAGTCGGCTGCTGGCAATCTGCACAGGGGTGTCATAGCCCTGCGGCAGCTGCAGGATCATCTCATGCACCGCCGCCTTGCGGGCTGCCGCCACGATTTTATCCGGATCCGGAAACTGCTCCAGCCGGGCGATATTCTCGCCGATGGTGCCATCGAACAGCGCCACCTGCTGCGGCAGATACCCCATGTAGCGGCCCAGATCCTCCATGCCGTATTGCACCAGAGATGCCCCATCCAGACGGATTTTACCTGCGGCCGGGTGCCAGACACCGATCAGCGCGCGCGCCAATGAGGACTTGCCCGCCCCAGACGATCCGATCACGCCCAAAGCCTGACCCGGTTGCAGGGTGAAATTCAGCCCTTGCAGAACCGGCTTGGACACCTGGCCCGGAACCGCAGGCGGCACCAGCGTGACCGCCTGCACTTCCAGCTTTGCCTTGGGACGGGCCAACGGCATCGGTTCCGGCCGTTCAGGAGTTTCCTCCAACAGGCCGCCCAGCCGGTCCTGAGCCTGCAGCGCCCGCTGCACCAGTGGCCATTGCCCGATCAGCGTTTCAATCGGCGACAGCGCACGGCCCATGATCACCGAGGCCGCAATCATAACCCCCGGCGTCAGCGCGTTATCCAGCACCAGATAGGCCCCGGTGCCCAGCATTGCCGACTGCAGCGCCAAACGGAAAGCCCGGGTAGCGCTTGAGAATCCGCCGGTTTTGTCACTGGCATACAGCTCACTGCTGATCGCCATCCGCTGCATCATCACCCATTTGCCAAACGCCGACCGGCGCATGCCAAGCCCCTGGATCAGCTCAGCGTTTCTGCGCATGCCATCTGCCAGCTGCTGCGCAGTGGCCCCCATTGTGGCGGCTTTGGCAACCGCTTTGCGGGAACTGAACTGATTGGCCAGTGCAAAGACGCCCAGCACCAGACCGCCCAGCAGCGCCACCGCCCCCAGATAGGGATGGAAAAAAGCAATCAGCAGCAGGAACAAAGGCGTCCAGGGCAAATCAAAACAGGCCGACACAATCGGCGAGGAAAGCGCTTTGCGCATCGCTTCCAGATCGCGCAAGCCGGTGGCGGCGCTTTCATCATGAAACCCTGCCGCGACCTTATCCTGCACCGCAGTAAACACCCGCTCTTCCAGCTTTTCATGGAACCGCGCGCCTGCCCGCACCAGAATCCGGCTGCGGATAACATCCAGCACCGCCATGATCAGATACAGAAAACCCACCAGCACTGTCAGCGCCACCAGCGTCTCCATTGACCGGCTGCCCAGCACCCGGTCATACACTTGGATCATATACACCGGACCGATCAGCATCAGCAGATTGACAAAGAAACTGAACAGCCCCACCAGCCAGAACAGGCTGCGGACTGCCCTGCGCGCCGCGCGGATTTCCTCCAGCCCGGGTTTCTGCGGGGGGGTGCGTGCCATGATGTACTGCCTCTTGATACTGTGGCGGCGCCGACGTCTGCCGCTTTCCGGTCAAAAGCATAGCTGCCCGTCCCTGTCAAACCCACCAGGCCTCGCGATTGACAAGGATTCCCGCCTTCGCTAAGCCTCCCGCGGTGCTGCTGCCTCCCTGATCCGAGCTGGAAAAGACTAGACCACATGCTGCAAAAACCCGCTGCCCCGTGCTGTTTTGAAGACCGTTTTTCCCCCGCACATGTCGCCCCCGGCAGCTTTCGCGAAGACGCCGATATCATCCTGTTCATGCACATCCCCAAAACCGCAGGCATGTCGGTGGGCAAAGCGCTGCAGGATGCCTTTGACGTATTCCACCCGGTCTCCTGGGAAAACACCGGGAAATCCTTCCGTCAGAAATCCAAGCAGGCGCTGTACCGGCGCACCGCCCCGGCTCCGGCCCGGCAGGTGCTGATGGGGCATTTCGCCTGGAGCGATGTGATGTTCTGGAAGGTCCACGAGCTGCCCATCAAATGCGCCACCATCATCCGCGACCCGCTGGATCGTTTTGTATCCAACTACCGCTACAACTGCTCATCCAAACATCCCCAGAACGCCGCCTTCTGCGCCCGTTTCCCGCAGATGGAGGATTACGCCCGGCAGCTGCCCAACGACTATCAGCTGGGCCTGATGACCGGCGCGTTCTACTCCTTTGACCATGCGTTGGAAAAACTGTGCCGCTATTACAGCTTCATTGGGGTGACCGAACATCTGGGCGCCAGCCTCAGGCATCTGCGCCTGTCCCACGGGCTGGAGGCCGAGCTGGCCGAGCACCGCGAGAACACCGGCGGCAGCCGGACCGCAGGAGCCCAAGACGACATCCCCGATGCCGTGCGCAATCTGGTGGGCGAGAAAAGCCGCAATGACCTCCGCCTGCACCAGCTGGCGCTGCGCTGCTTCAGCTAAACCGCCCCCACCCTGGCGGCCCGCATATGCAGCCGAATCGTCCGGGCCAGAGGAAACGCCCCCTGCCCTGCAAACGGCAGGGGCAGCTGCAAAGGGGGGATTCGGGCCCGAATCTGGCGGAAAAACTCTGCCGTATTCAAGCAGAGACAACACCGCTTAACGCGCATAAAACCGAGCATCAGAAAGCAGATCCCAAAGGTAAGGAATTCCTGCCTCCTGCAATGTCGGCAAAGGCAGCCTGCGTCGGATCCAGCCAGGAGCGCCCCCTTTTACCCACAGGCGCGGCGTTGCGCGCGACGACAAGAAAAGCAAAAACAGACTGCCAATCATGCGCATTGCGCACAAATTAACCTTTAATTGCAGAAACACTGTAAAACAGGCGGTAAATACCCCCACTGCCGCAGCAGGCGCACTGAAAACACACCGATTCGTCGCTATCTCCTGCCAGATCCCGCAAAAATTCGCAAGCTCCGCCCGGGATCGCGCCGCAGGCACAAAGGTAAGATCATGGCATCATTTCGACACGGTCTGAATTGATTTGAACCCGCGCGTAAGTTTCCTTGACATTGCATTGCAGGACGGGGAGACAGAGGGCGGTAAAACCATCGCGGGCATAAGGCAGGCGCATTTGCTCGCAGGATCCGAACGAGCATTACTACGGAGTAGAAAATGGCGACTATTAATGTAGCAACCGGCAACACCTTTGTCGGCGGCACCACCGGCAACGACGACGTCACCCTTGACACCGATGCCCTGGGCTTCACCGCAAACCTGGATGGTAACGGTGGCGATGACACCCTGACCCTGTCGAATGCAGCTGATGCACTGGGCACAATCTTCCTCGGTGCCAATGCTGCGGTCTCTTACGACGCAGCAACCGACACCTGGACCATCGACGATGATACCACTGCCGACACTGCAGCAACCCTGACCGAAGGTTTCAACTCTGTTACCTTCTCTGATGGCGTGACACTGGAAGCAGGCGTTGCCTCCTCCGGCTCCATCTCGCCGACGTCCGTTCTTTCCGGTGCGACCCACACTCTGACCACCGTCAATGAATATGACTGGACCGGTACAGCTGCGTCGACCAGCACATTCACCGCAGACAGCATCATCAGCGTCGACGGTATGGACATCGCCACCGTTGGCAGCAACTTCACCAACGCTTCCGGTGCTTTCAGCGTCAACAGCGCGGCTGAGACTGTCGACTTCACTGCAGACACTGCTGCCATTGCGGCACAGGGTAACGTGGGTGAGGAAGCATCCTTCACCTTTGACGTGGTTGTTGCAGACAGCACCACCGGTGAAGAGCGCACCGTAAGCGTCACCTGGACTGCACCCGTCCCCTTCACCACCGGTGACGACATCTCCGAAGGCACCGATAGCAATGACACCCACGATGGCCAGGCTGGCGACGACCTGATGTCCGGCGGCGACGGCAACGACGCCCTGACCGGCGGTGCCGGCAACGACACCCTGAACGGTGACGATGGCATTGACAACCTGGTCGGCGGCGCAGGCGATGATGAACTGTTTGGCGGCGAAGGCAACGACGTGCTGAACGAAAGCACTGACACTGGCGCAACCGCAGGCAGCAACATGCTGAGCGGCGGTGCGGGTAGCGACGTCCTGACTGGCGGCGACGGTAACGACGTGCTGCGCGGCGGCGGCGATAACGACAACCTGACCGGCGGCAACGGCAACGACACCCTGTTCGGCGGTAACGGTGACGACGGCACTCTGGTCGGCGGCAACGGCGATGACGTCATCAACGGCGGCGCTGGCACCGACGTTCTGGACGGCGGCGAAGGCGCAGACACCCTGAAAGGCGGCGACGGCGACGACAACCTGACCGGCGGCAACGGCGACGACGAGCTGCGCGGCGGCGAAGGCACTGACATTCTGTCCGGTGGCGCAGGCAAAGACTTCCTGTACACCAGCGTCGGTGACAATGAACAGCTGACAGGCGATGCAGGTAACGACACCTTCATTCTGAAGGCGGGCACCGGCACCACCGAAATCACTGACTTCACCAGCGGTGATGACAAAATCGACGTGAGCGCACTGGGCTACAACAACCTTGATGATGTTCTGGCAAACGCCTACGAACTCGGCGGCGCTGGCGCTGGCGTTGTGCTGGAAATCGACGCAGACACTTCGGTTACCATCACAGGTGCAACCCTGGCCGGCCTGGATGACCTGGACTTCAACTTCGCCTAATACGGCGCAGGTACAAGTTACTGGAAAGGCCCCGCAACTGCGGGGCCTTTCTTTTGCCCGGAAACCCGGAGGCCGGGGCCGGATCCGGCTGCTCCCCTCCCCCGCCAAGGCAAAACGCCCCCGCGGCGGGGCCGGGGGGCGTTCAGACAGTCTCTCTGGCGGCAGACAGGTTCAGGCGGGCAGCCCGTCCGCCAGCGCCGCAACCTCCGCCGCTTCCGCGCCGGCAAGGCAGGCCAGCACCGCCTTGGCCAGCCGCTTCTGCAGCCGCAGATGCCGCGCCACCCCGGCCCCGGCGCCCGCCACCGCAACCGGATGCAGGCGGCTGCCCGCCGCCGCTGCCAGCCGCGCCAGATGCGGATCCTCCGCCGCCGCATCGGCCCCGTGGATGGCATAGATCCGCGCCGCCTGCGCGCTGCCGGCGCAGCCATCGCGGAACGGCCCGCTCCAGTCCAGCTTGCGCCCGGCGCCATAGCCCTGTTCCTGCGGCACCAGATCAGCCGCCAGCGAGGTGATCGGCTGCAACGCCACCACGGTTTCCGCCTTCAACAGCCCGGCATAAGCCAGCGCGCCAAATGCGCCCATGCCAGCACCCAGGCAATGGATCCGCTCAAAGCCGCCCAGCCACTCCTGCATCTGCGTGCTCTGCAAAGCCTCTGCCAGCTCTGGCGCCTGATACCAATTGTCCCCCTGCGCCAGCACCGACAGCTGCGCATAACCGCTCTTGGCCAGGAACCGCGCGCCAAAGCCTTCACGGTCCGGGTCCCGGCTGCCGCCACGTTTGGCCGCGCCTTCAAAAGACACCACCAGTTCGCGGGCTCCCTCCGGGGCATTGCGGCGCAGCAGATATTCCTCGCCCGCCTGTTCGGTCTGCCCTTCCGGCCGCCTGCGGCGGGCCGGAACCTTGGTGATCTGCGGCGCAGCTGCGATGTCGGGGACCGGCTGCCCTTGTGCAGGCAAAATCGGTTCAACCACCAACCCGTGCGGCGCCAGCGCTGCGGTAAACTCTGCATGGCGGCGGCGGTACAGCGTCTTCATTTCTGCCAGCCGCTCGTCGCTCAGATAGTCCTCCATCGCGGCCGCCAGCCCCATCTTCATGAACGTCTGAGTCGGCAAAGCCGGCAGGCCAAAATGCGATGTCAGCTCTGACACCCGGTTGTCATGCTTCAGGAAAATCGCGGGCTGGCCCGCCTGCAGCGCGGCCACCCCGCCATGAAAGCGGTCGCCGATATAGACATCATGCAGCATGCTGGCCTGGCGCCAGGCACCAGCCTCGGCAAAATAATAGTACCGGCTGAAGTTCACCGGCACGCCGCTTTTCCGGCTCAGCCATCGGTTCAGCGGCTCCGGGCGGAGGATGCTGTTGCCTTCGTTATAGCCGAAACGGTCATGCCGGAAGCCACCATAGGCAAAGATCTCATCCTGGAACACATAAGAGGCCGTGATGCCCTGAAACGCTTCGGCCAGGGTAACGCCACGCTCCACAATGGCACCTTCACGAACGCTCAGATGGCCAGCGGTCATCACATTGGCCGCATTCCCCTTGGCCCGCGCGGCCGCCCCGTCGATGGCCAGAATCGATTGCGGATAAACATACAGGCTGGGGCAGCCCAGCACGGTGGTGTTTTCCACCCCGTGCTCCGCCAGCCAGGCCGCAGTTTGCTGGCCCCGCACCCCGAACAGGGCAGCCTGCTCATTCAGCAGGGCCAAAAGGTTGCGGTTGCTCTGCCGCAGCTCTGCAAATTCAAAACTGCCTTGCAGCCCGGCTCCCAGCACCACAAAAGGCACCGCCCCGTCCAGCGTCTTCAGCGCCTCGTACAGCCGGTTGCCCTCCACATTCGGGCGGATGAAATTGGCCAGCGAGATCACGATGATATCAAAGTGCTCTGCCACCGTCTCTCGGAAGGCGTCGACCAGGCTGCGCTGCAGCGCAGCCAGATTGGCAACAGCTGAGCCAGCCGGATCCTTGCGCAGCATCCGGGCCGGTGCTTCGGCATGGATGATATTGCCGCGGTTGCCGGTCAGCTTATGGGCCGGCGCCAGCCCCTGCAGGCTGTCCGTTACCGTGGGCGGCACCCCCAGCAAAAGCGGCAGCGCAATATCTGGCCGGTGTGCAGAAAGGGCAGGAGCATGGAAAAGGATCTTCATATGTCACCAAAAGCTGTGAAATGCGTAGGAGGTCTGGAGAGACGCTCTTCCGGCCACCACACCGGAGATGGCCGGGAGGCCCAGCGTTTCCTGTTTAGCAGGCTCCCCTCCAAGGGCAAGTCTGCTTGCGTTCAGTCGTCAGGCGTAGTGCCCCGGCTTCTCAGGTCGGCAGGCCTGCCGGTCCGTCAGCAGGGTTCAGCAACTGTTTTTCCAAGCCCTGCTCTGCCATTCGCGCCTGCACCGCTGTCTCTAGCGCTGCCAGATCCTGCGGCGGGGCTGCCTGCAGGTTGGAGGCTTCCGGATAGCGGCTGACATCCATGCCGAAATAGTTCTCAGGACCCGCCGGATCATAACGCTGTGCCAGCACTGCATTCTGTTCCAGAAACGGCGCCAGGAACGCCTGCGCCTGCGCCTGTGAAGGCAGCAGCGGCTCAGGGTCTTCGATCTGCTTGACCAGCGGCACAAAGGCATCACTCGGATACCCGCGCTGGCGCAGCCACAGGCCCGCCAGCAGCTGCGCCCGGCTCCAGGCCACGTTCTTGCGGTTCAACCCCTGCGGCGGCGCCAGCCCCAGGATAGACCAGAAGTCAGCAACTGTATCGCCGCCCTTCAGATCCGCTTTGCCGAACCGGCGCACAGTGATGCTGTCCGCCCCAAAGATCTGCTCCCATTTTGCCAGCTTGCCGGCATAATCAAAGTACCGCAGCATATGCGGGGCATAACGGGGCAGTGCCTGCAGCTGGGCACCGTAGAACTGATAGGCGGCGCGCCCCATCACCACCTGCTTGCGATGCGACAGCGCCAGCTGGTCCTGGCGGCGCAGATAGGCCACGATCCGGATCTCGTCAAACTCCAACCGCAGCCGCTCTGCCAGCGCTGCGATCTGCGTTGCATCATCCAGCCAGAACAGCATCTCGCTTGAGATCACAACATCCTGCATGCCCTCTCTGGCGGCATGTTCCATCCGGCGTTCAAAAAACGGCCATTTCAGCACCGTATGCATCCCGGCACCCATGCCCTTGGTGCCAACAAGCGTGTTGAAATCCACCCGGAGCCCTGCGTGCAGATAGCTCCAACCGCCCAAAAGCCCTTGCCGTTTGCCGCGCATAAGTGCGCTTTGCAATGTGGTGGTGCCGGTCTTATGCGACCCGATATGCAACACCAGGCGGCGCATCAGACCACATCTTCCGCCAGCACCTCACCCGCAGTTTCTGCTGCAGCGCCTGCGGCCACCCGGACCGGTTGCGGATCTGGCTGCCCGGGTGCCGCCGCCAGCGCCTGACGGTAGATCTTCATCACCACCTCGCGCGCCGAGGGCTCCGCCCGCAGCGCGTCCAGCTTGGCACGCTGCGCGGTTTCCACCGACGCTGCAAAACCGGGCTCGCGCAAGAGCCGCTCCACCACGGCGGCGGTCTCCCGCACAGCGCCGTGCGGGCTCCAGGGCACCAGAGTTTGCGGCGGGCAAATCTCGTTTTGCGCACCGACATCCGAAGACACCGGCACACAGCCCGCCGCAATCGCCTCATAGCAGACCAGCGCCAAGCCTTCATTTGCAGACGGCAGCAGCAGCACATCGCTTTTGGCCAGCAGCGCAGGCACATCTGTGCCTGCCCCGTGCAGCCGCACCTGCCCGGCAATCCGCCAGCGGGTCAGCAGATGTTCCAGCGCCGCCCGGTACGGGCCCTCGCCCACCAGGTCAAAGCTGAACTCAACCCCGTTGCGGCGGCCCCATTTCAGCAATCTCCGGATGATTGCAGCCACCACCACCGGGCGTTTCTGATGCACCATGCGGCCGATAAAGACCACACGGCAGCGCGTCTGCCCGTCCCGGATCCGCACCGGAGCGGCCTCAGCACTGCGTTCGGCATCATCCAGCAGCCGCCCCAGCACCGCTTTGCTGCCATGCACCCGGAAATTCTGCCGGTAAAAGTTCAGCAGCTCGCCACTGATCACATGATGATGGTCGAGGTAATTGCTCCAGACACCGGAAATACGCGGATAGCCGCCATCGGCGTATTCAACGATATGGGTGCTGTCGAGATTAACCACATGCGGATGCTCCAGCTTGATCGTCGGCAGCGCATCATACAGCGGCACACAATGATGGTTGTGGGTCAGGATGATATTTTCCTGCGCAATCAGCCGCCCGATAAAGGCATTATGCAACCCCTGTGGCAGATAACGGCTCAGCCGGACCAGCTGCACCCGCGGATCCTGCGGCAGCCGGTGGGCCTGCCTTTCGGCACCCTCTGTGCCGGTCACCACAATCACCCGCAGCCCGGCTTCCAGCGCCCAGTGAATGCAATCAAACCCCAGCTTTTCAGCGCCGCCCACATCCAGCCAGTGCAATCCGATCAGAATGGCCGGCGGCTTGTCTGCAGGCGCCGGGGCAGCTACGCCCAGCACCCCGGCAGAAAACGGCAGCCGCGAAAACTTGTGCCGCACCGGTCGCCGGGCCAGCCAGCGCCGCTCAATCAGATACTTGGCCTGCTCTGCCAGCAGCGGCGACAGCCGGTGCATCAGCCGGTAATGCCAGGGCCGCTGCCGCCAGGGCATATCACCGCCGCCGCGCTGTGCCAGCTGATACGGCGACGGAATGGCCACCAGTGCCCGCTTGCCGGGTTGGGCAGCCGTGGCTTCAGGGCCAATCTGCTGGCGGCCGATATAGCTCAGCGCCAGCAGCTCAGCGCCATACGCCGGTGTCTGCTCATGCACCGCCGGGACCGGGATGCGGGCCTTTTCCCACCAGGCATGCAGCTCGACCGGCAGATCCGGGTACAGCGTTTCATAAATGAAACGGACTCCGGCCAGCTCCTGGCTGATATATTCCTGGTTCTGCGGCCCCATCATCGCCCCCTGCCTGTCTCTGCTTGCTGACATCACATACGACCTGCCGCTGTCAGACCGCATTGTCAGGATCCGGCGTGACAATGGCGGGCCTAAAAGAGGTACAGCCCTGCCAGAGCGCCTTGTAAACTTCGCGCCGCAAGGCCGGCTCCACATTCCCATTCAGCATCTGGCGGCGCACGCCGCGGGCAAAGATCGCCACGCCGCCCCAGCCTTGCTCCCGGCGCCGGAACGAGGCCTCATTGCGGGCACCATAGCGAAATTTCCAGATATTGGCCTGGTTCACCAGAGAATAGTTCACGCCCTTGTTCTCAGGCACATCATGGACCACCGTGCTGTTCGGACAATAGATGCCCGGATATGATTTGGCGATCCGCTGGGTGTATTCCGCATCATCATACCAGATGAAGTAATCCTTGATCGGGAAGCCGTGTTTTGCCATCGCCCAACGGGGCACCAGCACTGACACAAAAGAGCAGGAATTGACCAGAAAATAAGGTGTCTCAGGGCTGTAGAACCGCGGCCAGTCCCACACCGTCGACGGGGTGTTCATCTCGCAAAGATCGCCATTGATCCATTTCACCGCAGAACAGGCAAAAGAGGGCCGCCAGGTAAAGCGCGTCTCAAAATCCTGGAGGCTGTGCATCAGCAGTTCAATGGCATCCGCTTCGGGATAGGCGTCATCATCGCTGAACCAGATATAGGAAAAGCCTTCCTCATAGGCTACGCGCGCGCCCTCGTGGAACCCGCCGGCGCCGCCGATATTTTCAGGCAGACGCACATGCTGAAAGCGTGGATCTTCTTCCTGCAGCGCCGCCAGCCAGGCCCCGGTCTCATCTGTTGAGGCATTGTCGATCACAAAGACACGCTCCGGCATCCGGGTCTGCTGCTGCAGAGCCGCGATAACAAGCTTCAGCTTGTCCAGGCGGTTATACGTCACGATCACCGCCGCCAGCGAGGACTGGACACTCATGAAATTTCCTTTTCTTCAGGCTCCAATGCCTCGCCGTTCAACTCAGCACGGTGTTGTTCAAGGCCGGCAATACGGTGCCGGTGAAAATACGCAGGCCAATTTTCGCGGGTTTTCAGCATGTCATGGATGATTTGCGCCATAGCCGTCAGGTTGCGCAGATGCTCAGGGCTGAAGAAATGGTGCGGGTCCAGCGACTGCTCAGCAACCGGGGCCTGATCTTCCATCACCGCCAGCGCCTCCTGCAGCAGCCCGGCACCACCAAAGAATTCAGCATCCACCGCTGCTGCATCCTCTGCGTAGGTTGCAGAAACATCGCGGGCAAGCGCCCGCGGCATGGCCAGCTTGCGCACCTTTCTGTCAGCCGGGCTGCGCAGCCGCTCCAGCCGCCGTACCATCTCCCAGCCCAAAGTGTGGCGCAGCCAGGCGTCCCGGTCCTGGAACTGGCCCTGCAGGAAATGCAAAAGCGCCAGCTCACGTACCGTCACCGCCTGGTTTTCCGCCTCGAACTCTTCCACCTCGCATGGCTGCCCGTCAAAGGCGGTATGGGCAAAATCCTCCAGCACGGATCCATTGCGCAGCTGGCTGCGCATCATCAGACGCAGGGTCAGCTCATCGCCGAACAGTGCCTTCAGCTTGCGCAAGCGCGGCGCATAGTGAAAGCGGCGGCTGTTCCGGTTGATTTCATAAAAGCTGCGCATCCCGTCCCGGAACCAGCCGATTTTGACCTGTTCAGCATAGCTCGACAGGATCCGCTGCGCGTGCGGGCGCACATAACACAGCACCCGGATCCGGTCTGCGCAGCCCCTGAAATAGGTCTCAATCACCTGATGCAGCAGCTCAGGCGCAAGGTTTTCAAACACCTCACCCGAAATCACCACATAATCGGCGCTGCTGGCCCGGATATACTCCGCCAGTTCCGGCAGGGGATATTGCCCCTTTTTGGTCTCCGGCGGCTCGGTTCCCTTCTCAAAGGCCCGGATATGGCCCATCAGGTAATTATGATTAAGCGGTGCCGGATACAGCAGCTCAGCCTCTGTCAGCCGCACCCCGCCTGCCGCCAGCGCATTCTGAATGGTGGTGGTCCCGGTCTTGTGGTCTCCGATATGAAACACAAGCGTCTTCAGCTGTTTGCCAGCCCCTGCCTCATCCGTCATCGGTTGCGTCCAATCCTTACCACAGCACATCCCCGCTGCCGGTCCCATGCCGGTTTTCCGGCGCCCAAGTCCTAGCCCAAGACCCTGTCAGGGTCCAGACCAACCGGCGCCGCTGCCGGCGCCTGCCCGCTTAAAGCGGCGCTGCAAAAAAGGCCGGCGCCGCCTCGCCTTTTTCCAGGCAGGCGGCAAAGCCGCGCGCCGCATCCAGCGCCTCGCGGATGGTCACATCCATATCCAGATAGCGGTAGGTGGCCAGGCGGCCCACAAAGGTGACGCCGCGGGTGTCCTGTGCCCGCTTCACATAGGCGGCCAGCAGTTCCTTCTCCTTCACCTGGCGGATCGGGTAGTAGGGGATGTCGCCGGGCTCTGCCAGGCGGGAAAACTCGCGGTAGAGCACCGAACCCTCATGGCTTTCCCAGGGTGCGAAATGCTTGTGCTCGGTGATGCGGGTAAAGGGCACCTCTTCTTCGCCGTAGTTCATCACCGCGCAGCCCTGATAGTCGCCCTGATGGGTAAAGCGTTCGAAATCCAGCGTCCGGTAGCCCAGGCGACCCAATGCGTAGCCAAAATAGCCGTCCAGCGGT
>MDLF01000080.1 GCA_001730095.1 Rhodobacteraceae bacterium (ex Bugula neritina AB1) | reverse complement strand
ACCCGCGCCGCGCGAAACGCTGCCCTCCTATGTTGGACGTCTGGCAGCTTATAAGGGCGTCACCGCGCAGAACCTGTGCTACGACATGGGTGTTTCAATTCGCCGGATGCTGCACCACGAACCTTATGCGCTGGAGTGCTTGGCAAAGTGGGGACACCTTACTGACATTCAAATTGATGATATGCTCTCTTGGACCGGCCGCATTTGTGGTGATGCGCGCATGCTATTCAGGGGAGAGATCTACATTTCAAGATCTCTCCGCAACCCGGTGGTCCGAGGATGCCCCAAGTGTCTTTGGGAAGACCTGACGGCACCAGATCAGCCACTCGCGGAGACGATGGTCATGCGAGGCGATTGGCTTTTTCGTGAGGTGAGTATCTGCTTGCAGCACAATCATCCCCTGGTCGCCTTGTGGGACGTCCCCCGGTCTACAGACCGGTACGACATAAAAAAGCAGATGAACTTCATACATGAGAAACTTCTGGCCAAATCACTGGAACAGGACTTGGTTGAACCCTCTCCTTACGATCTATGGCTGGATAGAAGGCTGGAATGTGGTGAAGACTCGACCTGGCTTGCTGAAACGCCTCTGGCGGCCGGAGCAATCATGTGCCGGTATCTTGGCCGCGAACTTTTACGCCTTAGGGCGCAGGGCGTTCCCCCAGATGCCGATCTCACCCGAGTCGCTCAGAACGAAGGCTTTGATATCTTGAGCAAAGGTCCCGAAGCATTTCGATCGGCACTTAACCAGTTGGCCGAGAATGCAGATGGATTTCTGGACGAACCTGCCAAAGCCTTTGGCAAAGTCTACACCTACATCGCCAACGACCGCCCCGAAGATACCGCGCTGGATGCCTTTCGCCACATCCTCCGGGATACAATCCTCGACATATGGCCGCTGGGACCAGGCGACGAAATCCTTGGACACAAGTTGAAAGCCCGCAAGCTGCATTCTGTCCGCTCGGCTGTCAAACAGGCAGGAATCAAGCCCGACCTGATGACGAAGATCCTCATCGAACACGGCGCGGTGTCAGAAACCGACCTGCGGCCCGATAGCCGAAAGACGTTCCCCGCCCAGAAGTTCGGCTGGTTGGTCGATGCCGCCGCCGACTTAGTCAGACCAAGAGCAATGAGGTCGATTCTCGGTGCCACCCAGTCAGAGCTGGCTGCACTGGAAGAAGAACGTGTTCTGATCCCATTTGTGTCCGACCCGGATGTTCGGCTGAGGTGGCGCCGAAAGGATGGTACAGTCCTGCTAAAGAAACTGACGGCTTCAGCTTCCCCAATTAAGCCAGACGACATGGACTGGGAGGGGTTCATTCAGGCTCGGAAACGGGGCGGGTTCAAGATTGCTGAGTTGATCTCCTTTGTTAAAAGAGGCGATCTTTCGGTCGGCCTGCGCGGCGGAGAGAAGGCATTTCGCAATATTGCCTTTCCCAGGAAGGAACTGGATGTGATCCGCGGCGCCCGCAATTCACTGGTTTCAGGTCTTGTCTCGGTGTCTGAATTCGGGAGATCTGTAGGCCTGCGGGCAGGTGAGATCGAGAAACTGGTCAGGGCCGGGCATGTGGAGGCCAGCACCTTTGTGCATCCGGAAACGGGCAGAGATCAGCTGCGCATGAGCAGCGTCGGAATTGCAAAGTTTCACCGCCGGTTTGTCACCATCTCTACGCTTGCGAGAGAGACTGGCAAGCATCGGAATTCCATTCGGACTATTCTGCGGTCAGGGCGTGTTGCGCCCCATGCTTCGAGAGGCGAAAGCTTTGGAAACGTCTGGCTGCGCAAAAGCGTTGAGCATCTTTTCCGTGGAAAGCCGACCTAAGTCAGAACTGTTCGCACGCCAGCAAGGCCAACCAGAGGGAAGCAACGACCAATGGATACGTTTGACTCTCCAATTGATATTGTTTGGCGGACAGGCAAGGTCGCAGTGCTCGCTGATCTTCACTACGACAGCTACAGCATAACCGGCACTGAGCCCTTCGCGTCGCACGGTCTGGATCGCTGTCTACCCTGGTCTGAACTCGATGCCTTGATCATTGCCGGAGACCTGGCAAACGCACCATTCACAAACTGGTCGGCAGCCTTTGCCTACCTGCGCCGCTTCATGGCCCCATCCAGGACGATCATTTTCCCGGGCAATCACGACTATTACGCTGCCTGTCTGAACGCTGATGATGAGCTGGAAAAGCTGGCCGATGCGGCCGGGGTTCACTTCGCGCAACAGCGCGAGTTGCGCCATGGCAACGACCGCTACTTTTGCACAACCCTTTGGACAAATTTTGCGCTGTTAGGCGATGCCCAGGCCGCCATGAACATGGCACTTCGGCACATGAACGACTATGCGCAGATTTCCAAACGGCTGGAAACCGGCCCGCTCTCGCCATCCGAATTGCTCGGGCGTCCGCTGCAGGTTGCCATCACACCGGAGGACATCCAGGCCTTGCACAAAGCCCAGCGGCGTTGGCTGGAGGATCAACTAGCAGAACCTCATTGGGTCCCAAACGGCCGCAGCTTCGTGGTCACGCACCACGGCCCCCATCCCGACGCCGCCGGTCAGATCGACGGCCTCACCCCTGCGTTTCACTCTGATCTCACGCCTCTATTGAATCGATTCAAGATAGACGGCTGGTACTTCGGGCACTCCCACCGGCGGCTGGCCGCCCATGTCGGAAGCACCGTTGTGCGCAATGTCTCCATTGGCTTTCCCTATGAAAAGCACGGCTCAGAAGAGCTCCCGCTGGAGGAGCTTTGCCTGGTCCCGATGCCGAACGCTTCAGTGACGAGCAGGAGGTAAGGATGGTTTCACTCGTGAGTGCTGTCCGGATAGGGCCGGGAAAACACTTCAAGTGGCGACTAAGTCCGCAGGACGCCACTATCAACATTCAAGCTCAGTGATCATTCATGCCACAGACCCGAAACTTCAGCCTTCCGCAACGCACTCTGCCCGGCACCCTTCCGCAAGGTATCGAGCTTTTTGTCATCGGAGATGTGCATGGGAGAGCGGACCAGCTTGCAGCGATCCTCGAGGCAATTCGCGTCAGCTACAGAAAAGCAGAGAAACGGGTGCTGGTGTTTCTCGGCGACCTGATTGACCGCGGCCCCGAAAGCCTGCGTGCCATCCGATTGGCGCTGGAAGCGGGCACCCTGGCAGGCGTCGATAAATTGCACCTCTTGCCTGGTAATCATGAACTGGCGCTCCTCGAAGTTCTGAACGGCGGCGATCACCATCTCTGGCTGGTCAATGGCGGCCGGGCTCTCTTGGCGGAAATCGCCCCTGACGAGGCTCCGGAGCCATTTTCGGATGTCAGGGAGCGCCTTGCCGCTTCTATTCCGGAGGCGTTCATTAGCGCGATCTATTCCGCACCATCGCATGTGAGGATCGGCGATCTTCTCATGGTTCATGCTGGCTTGGATCCGGATGCCTCGCCGGAAGAACATCTGGACCGGCACCGGCCTCTCTCTGATAGCCACTGGGCCGGAATCCGTCACAAGTTCTTATGTTTCACAGACGGCTGGGAATATGGCGAAGGTGGTTATTTCAAGGGGGCAACTGTCGTTGTCCATGGACACACCCCGGCGGTGCGAGAGGATCTGAACCTTCGGGTAGAGGCTATGGCCGAGATGGACGGGATCGATGACTACCGGGCGATCTGCCTGGATGCAGGGGCTTCAACGCGGCCTCAAATAGGTTGGGCTCACTTCTACTCCCGCGGCCGAGAAACTATGTGCCAAATTTTCACTGCGGTCGGTTCTTGCTGAGAAGAGAGGAACTAAAATTTGATCCTGGATCGGGGGTCAAATGTTTCAGCAATTCCTCCCCCATCACAGGTTGGGGGATAGTGGGCGAAGCAGAAACCTCGGCAAGTAGGCATCCTTGGAAAGGAGCCTCGATCCCACGACGCGCCGACTTTGCGAAAACTGAGAACCTGGTCAAGCATTTGAATTAGATGACATATTTCTTGTATCTCGAGACGGAAAGCGGCAACCTTTCCAGAAAAAGCTGATAGCAATGCACTCAGGACGAGGAGATCACATGGCTGTTTGGTTTTCCGCTGACCCGCACTTTGGCCATGAGAACGCCATTCGTTTCTGCAACCGGCCCTATGCCAGTTCTGAAGAAATGGATGCGCACATCCTTGGGCGGTACCGGGCACGCGTGCAGCCCGATGATGACTTTTGGATCCTGGGCGACTTTGCAGTTGGAAAGGTCACCAACCAGGAACGGGAAAGACTGCGCCAATTATTCGAGCAGATCCCGGGCAAAAAGCACCTGATCACGGGGAACCATGACCGTCCCTGGGTTCGAAGGCTGCAATGGGACAGCGTCAGGGACATGGCTGAGATCCTGGTTGATGGCCGGAGAGTGTTCCTATGCCATTACCCAATGATCACCTTCCCGGGCGCCCGCCGCAAGGGGCTCCAACTGTTCGGCCACGTCCACAATAACTGGCAAGGTACGCGCAACAGCGTCAATGTTGGTGTCGACGTTTGGGATTTCCAGCCGGTGAGCCTGCCAGAGATTGAGCGGCGTGCCCGAAGTTTGCCCGTGAACCAGTATTGGGATGCAGTGGAACCAGGTTGCGGCCTGTAAAACATCAGATGCGGCCGGCCGGAGGACATTATTCAGCAGTCTGAAAACGAGCCGTGAGGGAGGGTAACTTCTTCGGTTCAGGGCGTATCTGCCGTAGCAATGGCTACCGGCGCAAACAGGAATGCCGTCATCTGGACAACATCTTTATCGAACGCTTGTGGCGCAGCATGATGCAGGAAGCGATCTATCCCGACGAGATCAATGACGGCTTCCAGGCCCGAAAAATCATCAAACCCTGGATGGCATTCTACAATACCAACCGGCCCCATTCCGCGCTTGATAGGCGAAGGTCGTCACACCTACAGCGTGATTGGACTTGCGTAAAGTCACCCAAAGGCTGCTTGGGTATCCCAAGGTGGAATACCTTACTCCTTGGAAAGATACCTTGGAGTACTCGAAGATTGCGCTAGCCGAGCCGCGCTGGATCTTTGAAGGGAGGCAATTCAAAAAAGGTGAAATGACAGGAGGGGCAGCGTATTGCTGCCCCCCATCTGCTGAATGCACAACTCTTCCAACCCACTTCCAGCCACACTAACAGCATCCCGATGCTGCGGTTGCAGCCCGCGATCCGGTCATTTGCTGCAAGCGCAAAACCAAGAGCGACTCGAACTCACACTTCGCGGGACCGAGCGGACATTCGCTGCCGCTGCAGCATCGGTTACGAAGTACATCAGCTTGCACAGGAAGCCGACATTGGTGCCACATGCGGCGGACGGCAGGAGCGCGCCTAAGCCGGCTAGGGGCTTCGCTTGTGAAGTGCTGCTAGGCAAGCGATGACTAAATTGGGTTAAACCGCCGGAACCGACGCCCCGCTGTCAATCAAAGCCAATTGGTTCTGGCCGACACAGGCGGCCTTGAACTGCCATCTTGCTTCATGATGGCACCGCGACGCAGTTTGCCTACAGTGAAACAACGGATGTCAGTAAACACATGAAAACCAGTCTCACATTAGTTTCCTTGGGGTTGTGCCATTAGCGTGCGTTGCTTTTGGGCCTCCTGTAGGCGTTCCGGCCAAGTTGACTTTATGAAAGCTAGAACGTCCCAAACATCTTGATCGGATAGCGTGTCCTCGAATCCCGGCATTCCACTGATGACTCCCGTTACACCCATGCTCAAGAGTGCGGCTTTCCCCCCAAATTTGGTATAGCTGAACAGCAAGGCATCATCGTGGTGCCAAGTATGACCTGTACGGTCATGCGGTGGCGCGCGAAGCACGCCATCTCCATCAGGTGACTGCCAATCCTCCTGCCCTTCAAGATTCACGCCGTGGCAACTGGCGCAGTGTTCGCCATAAAGCTCTTCACCTCTTGAAAGGTCAGCGTTGGCCGGTTGCACCTGCGCTTGAGTTGAACCAACCCCAACCAAGGAAGCAAAAGCTCCAGCTAAGGCGGTCTTCTTTATGGCGGAAATTGTTCTCATGTAACGTCCAACCAAGTCTTCATACCTGCGGCCTGACGACAATTGAGGTTCATGCCATTGTTCCTTTCTGTGCCGGGCTTGCTTTTCTGCGAAATCTTCAACCACCGGAATGATCATCCAGAAGATAGGTCGCCATTGCCTTACGGTCGTTCTCGGTCAGAAAAGCAGTTCCATAGAGAACAACCTCCCCCATCGTTCCGCCAAATGCGTCGCCATCCGGCATCACGCCAGTACGCAGTGCGTAAGCCAGGCTGTCGACGGTCCAGCCGCGTTTCTGAAGCGACAAGTAGTCGATGGCCGGAGCTTTCCCGCCGCCAGGCAGGGCATCACTACCCTTGAAGTGCTCTGTGTCTGTTTTCCGGGCTCCGGCCAAATTGCGCCCGGTGTGGCACGCCGCACAATGCGCGGCTCCCTCAACCAGAAGCCGCCCGCGGTTCCAAACATCACCGCTCCCAGGGACAGGTTCCGTTCTTGGAGGTTCAAGAAACGCAGCGCGCCAGAGCTTCAGCCCCCATCGCTGGTTGAACGGAAATGCCATCTCTTGCTGCCTGGACGGCTGGGCCACAGCCGGAACTGTCTGAAAGGCGGCCCAGAGATCAGCAATATCCTGATCCGTGAAGTTGCTATAAAACGGGTAGGTGAAAGCCGGATAATAGGGCTGACCGTCAGGGGAAACACCCTGGCGGACAGCCTGAGCAAACTCTTCAACCGTCCAATTGCCTATTCCATGTTCGCTGTCCGATGTGAGGTTGGGCGAGTACAGAGTACCGAATGGGGTTTCTAGCTTTACTCCACCCGCCAAAGGTGCTCCGCCGTTAGAAAAGTCGGTGTGGCAAGCGATACAACCAGACGCTCTGGCCAGATAAGCTCCGCGGTTCACATCTCCCTTGAGGTTAAGCTCGCTCAGCGGCACACCGATAGGCCAAGCGACCACTGCGGCGAGCCCTGCCGACGCAGTAACTGCCGCGGCAAGGACAAAACGAAACATGCGTTTCATAATCCGAATTCACTCTTCGCGGAAACGAGTATGGCACGCTGAACAGGTTTGGCTCAGCATTAGGAACACACCGTCAGCAGGCATCTGAGACAGGGCCTCAGCACTTGAACTGCCGCCCATCATTGCGCCGCCCCCCATCATGCTGCCGCCCATCATGCTTCCTGAACCCATATGAGATGATCCCATCATTGTGCTGTTGGACATCATGCCCGTCCCTTGGGCTTCTGACATCATCAACCCGTTCTGCGCCGCCGAGGCCAGACCATCAGAATAGGTCTGCAATTTTTCTGCGAGATCGACAAAACCTTCCCAATCGGCCCATATCTCAGCCTTGGCTTCAGATGGATGCCCATTTGAACCCTCCGGAAAGAGCGCCGTCAGGACTTCACCCGCATGGGCTCCAATTTTTTTGGCTTCCCGGCGGACTGCCGCTGCATTATAGGCCGTTTTTCCCTGCATCATCGGAGCCAGCACTTTCATGCTGTCTTTCATAACTCCCATGCCATCCATCCGTTCCTTTACGATGCCTGTTGCACCGCTATGGGCATGAGCAGCGACAGCAATGAGCGACGCCAATGCGGCGCCGGAAACCAGTTTGGAAAGTGTCATCTTGTTTTCCTGAAATAGTTTGAGATTGCGCTTTGAAGGCGCAGGATCAGTGCTCAGGAAAGGTAACGGGGAGGCGGCGGATCAAAGCCAGTGATCGTAAACGGCCTCAACAGGGCTATCGGCATATCATCACGAGAGATTTGCTTGCTCGGCCTCGTTGAAAGGCAATTGCCTATGAGAACAGCAAAGCCACCACAGAGCAAACTGCCATGACAGTGTTCAGTATGGCTACTGCCCGCCTGTTCTTGATCAGTGTCCTGAGCAGTGACAGCGATATGCGCTCCGCCGCCAGCCCCGTGTGCATCTGCCTGACTTGCAGACAGGAAGATAACTGCGACGAGCAGACCCGCAGCCAGCAGCAAATACCCGGTTTTTAGTCTGCCAAAGTGGCGCACTGCTCAGTTTATCCTGTTTTCGTGGCTAAGTTCACGGACACAGACAACGATGCCTTTCCTACCGATCCAGGTCAAGCGGCCGACCGTTGCAGTTCACTCTGCTGAACCACGCGGCTCGTTCATGTGGGAGCTTAAATTTATGCACTCGAAGATAAGCAGGAAAGCCTTCTGTAAGGTAGATAACCTCACACTGCTCGCTCGCTGCTGAGTGTTTTCATTACTGCGCAAGCAGAGAAGCAAGCGAAGCTGCCTCTGATACACTTCGCGACAAATCTCTCTCGAACCTTGCCGCAGTGTTCGTATATTTCAATCAAGTATGAGCAACACCCCCCATATTCTGGTGGTCGACGATCACCGTGAAATCCGGTCTGCGGTCACACGTTACCTGGAGAAAAACGGCATGCGGTCCTCCGCCGCCAAAGACGCCGAAGAAATGGATGCGATGCTCACTTCCGGAAGCTTCGATCTGGTTGTTCTGGATGTGATGATGCCAGGTGAGGACGGGCTGTCTGTTTGCAAACGCTTGTCTCAAGAAGGGCAATTGCCTGTGCTGCTGTTGACCGCCTTGGGCGAGGAGCACGATCGGATCACCGGGCTGGAGACCGGTGCAGACGATTACTTGGCCAAACCCTTTAACCCGCGCGAGCTGCTGGCTCGCATCCGGGCAATCCTGCGCCGTACAGCAAAGGAAGAACCACCCGCAGGCCGATTAGCAGGAAAACGTGTGAAATTCGGGCAATGGGTCTTGGATAGCGACAGGCGGGTGATCCTCGACAGCGCAGGACAAGAGACGGCTTTGACCGGCTCCGAATTCAAGCTGTTAGTCGCGCTGCTAGAGCGTAACCGCCTGGTACTGAGCCGCGATCAGTTGATGGATCTGACCGCTGGCCGGGCAGCGGCGCCAATGGATCGGACAATTGACAACCAGATCAGCCGCCTCCGCCGCAAGATAGAGAGTGATCCCTTGCGCCCGCGCCTGATTACCACGGTTCGCAATGGCGGATACTGCCTGTCCGTGGATATTGAGGTTTTGGATCAATGAGTTTTGTTCCGCGCAGATTGCGGTCGCAGTTAGTGCTTTTGGTCGTGCTGGCGCTGGCCGCCGCACAAGGCGTAAGCCTGTTTTTCTTGTCTGGGGAACGCAGCCTAGCGATCCGGGCTGCGATGAGCACCGAGGCAGCCGGCAGGGCAGCCAATGTCGCGAGGCTGATTGAAGAAGCTCCCCCGTCCCTCCATCCCTCGATTGTCCGGGCTGCCAATTCTCCCCTGGTGCGTTTCGAACTTAGCGGCAGCCCGGCCGTAACGCACACTTCACATGACACTGATGGTGCTGCCGAGGCACGGGTTCGCGCACTTCTGGGTGGAGACACCAACCGGGAGATCCGGGCTGAACTGCACGAGACTGATAGTGCTGGACTGCCACTTCCCTATCTGGAACCAGAGATGGCTGAGATCCATCGGGAAATGATGCGCGGCCAGATGCTGGCAATTGAATTGAACCTGTCAATTGCGCTGAGCGATGGCCAATGGCTGAACGCAGAGACATTGTTCGAGCGGCCACCGCTGCAATGGTCCTTACAGCCGACGATCACCTTTGCCCTCAGCGCAGGCTTCATCCTGGCTGCAATTTTTCTGTTTGTGCTGACCCGTGTCACGGCTCCGCTGCGCATGCTTTCCTCAGCGGCTGAAAACCTGGGGGGTGAGGAAGCTACTGAACCGCTTCCCGCAGACGGGCCTCTGGAGGTACAAGAACTCATCTGTGCGTTCAACAGGATGCAGCATCGAATAACCAGCCTCGTAGCCGAGCGCACCCGGATGCTGGCCGCCTTAGGCCACGACCTGCGCTCGCCGCTGACAGCAATGCGGGTGCGGGCAGAGTTTGTGGAAGACGGTGAAACCCGCAGTAGCATGATATCCCTTATCGGGGAGATGCAGAGCATGGTCGAAACAACACTCTCCTTTGCCCGTGGTTTGGCGGACGCAGAAAAGCCTGAAGACTGCGAGCTGGGCAGTTTTCTCCAGGCTTTACGAAACGACATGCTGAACGGTTTTGAACTGCTGCCTGGGGATCCCGTCCAGATCTGCCTGCGGCAGAACGCCATGCGCAGGGCTCTGCGCAATGTGATTGAAAACGCGCTGAGGTATGGCGGCGCGGCGCAGGTTGAATATCGATTACAGGACGGTGGCGCCGTAATCACTGTGTCGGACCCAGGACCGGGTATTCCGGAAACTGACTTGGAGCGTGTATTCGATCCCTTCACGCGATTGGAAGACTCTCGCTCGCTTGAAACGGGCGGGCACGGGCTGGGGCTGTCGATTGCCCGCACCATCCTGCGCGCGCATGGCGGCAGCCTCACATTGCGCAACCAGACGGAGGGCGGTCTCTGCGCCGTGCTGAAGCTGCCGCTTGGACAGTGAGACCGGCTATATTCGGATACATACCGATACAAATCACCGGCCGTACAGGCGTTGACCTTCCTGCGCTGGAAGGCCGCAAATCTATTGGCCGCTAGGACAGCTCCCGCAACGGTGGCGGCTTTGACAATTGGATGGGGAAGACATGAACAGAACGGGCCTTTTGCTTGCAACAGCGCTGATTGCCATCGGCGGATTTGCCATGTGGGGCGTTTCCCGACCAACAGAGCAGAACCCGGAAGCAGCGGAAGCCATATTGGAGGGCGTGGCTATTGTTGAGGTGAAGTTGCCCAAGACCCTTTCTGAAAACGCTCAGATCGGAAAACGCATCTTTGAAGCCAAATGCGCATCCTGCCATGGCGAAAACGCCGCTGGTCACGAAGGGGTTGCCCCACCGCTGGTTCACAAGATCTATGAGCCAAGCCACCACTCCGATACCGCATTCCTGCTGGCTGCCAAAAACGGCGTACGAGCACATCACTGGCGGTTCGGAAACATGCCGCCAGTGCCCGGGGTGACTGATGGCGAAGTCAACCTGGTGACACGCTACGTGCGCGAGCTGCAGCGCGCAAACGGGATCCACTGAGATCGGACAGACTTGTCTGCATAGCTTTTTCCGCCAGAAGGCCAGGCAGCAGCGCTGCTGGACGTCAGCTTTTCACTGCCGACTTTAAATCCGCTTGCTGCTGTTCCAACAGAAACCCTAGAATCTCCTTGTAGCGTATCCGTGTGTCTTCGAGCTGCTGGTAAAAGCGGAACAGCTCTTTCAGCGGAGCCGAGAAATCCTTATGCGCCGCCAGTACCGCGATCAGAGCGCCCAGAGTGATGCGTTCCTCAAGCACAAAGTACCCGCCTAGCGAATAGAAGAGGAACGGCGTCAGCGCGGTCAGAAAATTGTTCAACGCCTTGGCAAAGAACTTCACCCGGTGGATCCGCCTGCGGATCGCTTCCAACTGCCGCAACGAGGCCATTGTATGCAGCACATCTCTGGGGCGGTCCTGCGCCGGGTTCAGCTGTTCCGTTAGACCGCGGGTAAGTCTCCGCATCTCCTGAATACGTTCCCGGCTCAGCCGGTTCACGATCCGCTGCAGATAGGGCAGCAGAAACAGTTGCAGCGGCAGAATAGTCAGCGCTGCAGCACCCAGGATCGGATCCTGAATGAACATGAACAGCAGGATCGTAAGCAACGTTCCGCCCTGGGTCACTGGAAGCGCAACCAGATCCGCTGCAAAGCCGCCAATCGGCTCTGCTTCCTGCCCTAAAATTTGCGAAAGCTCGCTTTTTCGCGGGCGGCCGGCTTGTTTGCGCCAACGACAATAGATGAGCAGCCGGAGACGTCTGAGACAGCGTTCGGCAAGCCGCCCTTTCAGCACATTCAGCAGGTACTTCCCGACACCGTTCAGCGTGATTGCCAGCAGAAAAACACCGCTCAGAACTGCCAGATGCTGTGTAGCAGTCAGATCATATCCCAACAGGCTCAGCGGTGCGTGCGATTTGCTCAGGACGTTGTTCACGATCTGCTTGGGCAGTTCCAGCGATAGATACAACACAGGCAATAAGGACAGGCTCAGAAGCAGAAGGAAAAACTGCTGCCGGCGCGTGGTCCGGGCAATGTGGGTAATTAGGTTCCGGTCTAGACCAGCGATGGACACGGTCGTAGGGGGCACCAGGCTAGCGGAGGAACGCGCAAGCCGCAGATGGAGCGCCCGGCCAAGCAGCGTAGCCGCAGAGATTGCCAGCAGAGCCGGGGCCAGCAGCAATACCAGATGCATCGCCGGATGCACCCATTCCGGAGAGGCTTCATCGTAGCTGAAGCCCAGCCAATTCGCGGCCTCATGGGCGAAAGAATGGTAGTGCGGGAACCTGTGCTCGGGCGGCATCGAAATAAGTCTGCTGAGATAGAGGGAAATGCGGCAGCCCCATTGGAGCTGCCGCGCTGCGGTGCTGCTGCCTGAGGGGCGAGGCAGCGGCACTCAGCAAATCATTGAACCGTAACCTGGCCGTACATGCCGGATTCATAGTGCCCCGGGATCAGGCAGGCGAATTCGAATGTGCCGCCATTGCTGAAGTTCCAAATAACTTCGCCGCGTTTGCCGGGTGCCAGGGTGACAGCGTTCGGCGTGTTGTGTTGCTCCATCCCTCCGGCCATAGCCTGCTTGTGCATGGCATTGCGCTCCGGCGTGTCCAGGACGAACTCGTGATCCAGCTCGCCCTCATTCACCACCATAATGCGGATGGTTTCCCCCTGTTTGAACTCCATGGCCGAGGGGGTGAAGATCATATCGCCATCATCGGTTTCCTCCATCGCCACCTTCACGGTGCGGCTGACCTCGCTGAGCTTGCCTGGCACGCCCGCGGCCATCTGTTCACCGTGGCTGCTATGGGCGCCATGGCCGTCGCCGTGGCCCGATACACCAGCCAGAACAGGCGTGCCGGCCAGGACGGCCAGCGCCGCTGAAAGGAAAAGCTTCTTCATTGGTATCTCCTTGATTTTATGAGGGGGAATTGCCCTTCCGCCGCCAGGTTCACGGCGGGAAGGGAGTGCGTCCGGCCGGACTGCCCCGGCCGGGCGCAGGGGCTTCAGAACATCAGGCGGGTCCCGAAGACGACGGAGAACACGCCGTTCTCTTCACCATTGACGCGCAGCAGATCCGCTGTGCCGCCAAAGGATTCCTCGTAGTTGATGCCGACATAGGGAGAGACCGCCCGGTCGATCAGGTCATAGCTGAGCCGCAGCCCGGCCTCGACCGTGGCGCCGCCAGCGGCCTGATCGTAGGCCAGGTCGTCCTGCAGCGGCAGCGTCAGCTCCAGGCTCGGGACCAGGACCAGACGGTTGGTCAGCAGCGCCTCATACTCGCCCTCAAAGCGGAAGAACGAATGGTCCGACAGGTAGAGATCGGCATCGATCTCGAACCATTGCGGCGCCAGCCCTTTCAGGCCCAGCACCGCGTTATAGCGGTCCGGCAGCCCGTCCGGCGTGCTGGCTTGCACCCCGACCACCGCATCAAAGAAGGTGGAAACCGGGAACTGAAGCCGCAGCTGGTTTTCCAGAGCTTCGAACTCGCCCGATCCCTGAACCCGCTCGCCTTCGCTGCGCCAGACAAGTTTCAACTCATCGGTGCCGATCAGGGTGTCGAAATCCCAGACGAACGCGTCCGCGCCGTCGTTCTGCCGGTACTCTAGCTGCTCAGCCTGAAAGCCGTAGATCAGCTGCTCTGCTCCGGCAGGGGCGGACCAAAGTGCCACCGCGCTGGCCGCGGCAAACGCCGCGTTGCGTGTCTTGCTCATGTTTACGTCTCTTTCTGATCTTGCAGGGTTAAGCCGGGCCGCCTTCCACGATCACTTTGCGGAACATGCCCGCGTCGGCGTGGTAGGAGAGATGGCAGTGGAAGGCCCACTGGCCGGTCACATCGACTTCGGTTTCGGTGTAGACGGTGGTGCCCGGCGCGACGCTGACGGTGTGCTTGATCGGATCCCTGCGGCCTTTGCCGGTGTCCACGATCGTCCACATGCCATGCAGGTGCATCGGGTGGGCCATCATGGTTTCGTTGACGAATTTGAACCGCACCCGCTCGCCGTATTTCAGCCGCAGCGGTTCGGCCTCCGACAGTTTCTTGCCGTTGATCGACCAGATGTAGCGCTCCATGTTGCCGGTGAGGCGCAGCTCGATTTCCCGTGTCGCAGGACGGTCTCTATAGAGTGGCCGGCGGGCGCTGAGGTCATCGTAGGACAGGAACTTGCCGCCGTTTGCCGCGCTTGGGGTAAGGCCGCTGCCCGCCGCATAGAACCCTTCCTGTTCGCCAGCCATCGCCATTTGATGCCCGCCATGGTTCATCCCGGCCATGCCGCTGTCTTTGGACGCCTTGGCCCCTCCCATGCTGTGCTGGCTGTGGTCCATACCCGCCATCGGCTCTGCCTTGGCAGGCGCGGCCATATTGTGCTGGCTGTGGTCCATTCCTGCCATGGACTGGCTGTCCGAGGCGGCCTGCATCTGATGCTGGCTGTGATCCATGCCCGGCATCATCATCACGCTGTCGGACGAGCCTGTGTCGCTGCGCATCACATGGCCTTCCATGCCCATGCCGCCCATCATGCCGGCCATATCGGCCATCGTCAGCCGCGGCTTGGGCCGCATCGCGGGGACCGGCCCGGCCAGGCCCTCGCGCGGCGCCAGGGTGCCGCGCACCATCGCGGTGCGGCCCATGGATTCCGCCACAATGCTGTAGGCGCGGCTTTCGCGGGGCTGAACGATCACGTCATAGGTCTCTGCCACCGCAATCCGCAGCTCATCCACGGTGACCGGCTTCACGTCATTGCCGTCAGCCTGCACCACGGTCATCTTCAGCCCCGGTATCCGCACATCGAAATAGGCCATCGCGGAGGAGTTGATCAGCCGCAGCCGGACTTTCTCGCCCGGCCTAAACAGCCCGGTCCAGTTCTGCGCCGTGCTCTGGCCGTTGATCATCGGGGTAAAGCCCTGAACATCCTCGATGTCAGTCGGCATCATTCGCATCCGGCCCCACATCTTGCGGTCTTCCAACGCCGCCTTCAGGCCCATGCTGCCGGAATCCTGGATCAAGTCCTGCAGCGTGCGCTGCGAGCGGTTGTAGTAATCCGCCGACATCTTGAGGTTCCGCATGATCCGCTTGCCGCGGTGCGGGTGGGTGTCCGTCAGCTGCAACACATAGTCGCGGTCCGCCCGCACTGTTTCACCGCGTTTTGGCTCGATGACGATGGCACCATAGGCCCCGTCCGGCTCCTGAAAGCCGGAGTGGCTGTGGAACCAGTAAGTACCGGCCTGCACGATCGGGAACTTGTAGGTGAAGGTTTCGCCCGGCTTGATACCGTCAAAGCTGATCTTCGGCACCCCGTCCTGGTCAAACGGCAGGATCAGCCCGTGCCAGTGAATCGAGGTGTCCTCGCGCAGGTTGTTGGTCACATTGAGGGTGATCTCCTCGCCTTCCTTAAAGCGCAGGATGGTCGGCGTCTGGCTGTTGTTGTAGCCGACACCGGACTTGCGGAAGTCTCCGGCGTCGATGCGGATTTTGTCCACGGTGATGTCATAGGTCCCGGCCTGGGCCGAGGCAGCCGCGGACAGGGCAAGGGCGGCGCCGGCAATGGCCGTGCGCCAAGGTGCGATGGGTGGCATCGTCAGTCCTTTGGTCTGTTGAGATGTTGGTCCGGTCATCCCCTGCAAGCATCCGCAAGCGCAATTTTTTACGCGCCGGGATCAACCGATGCAGCGTTCACTCATAGAGCGGCGCAATTGCACGCTGCTGAAGTCCTCAAGCAGAGGGAATGGCAAGCAGTGGGTTCAAGTGCTTGGGATCATACTTTGGGAGGTGGAAGGTGGGCTTCGGGCGCCACGGAAGCCAGGCCAAAATCATTCAGGACGACCGCCAGCTTTCCTGCTTTTCCGATGATGGACACCTGTTGCCAAACCTGAAGTGCAACCGGGACTTCACAGGCCGCAGCCTTGTGGCATAGGCCGGTGCTGGAATGGCTGTGCCCGTCTGCCGTTTCATGCTGGGCAACAGTAACAGCTTCAGCCCGATTTTCTATTTCTGCAGTCAGGGGCGCGAAAAGTGCGGACAGCGCCAGCAACAACGCCAGCGTCAATGATGTCCACAATTTTCCCGCTTTTGAGCGCATAAAACAGTTCCGTTTGCTTTCGCTCTATCTAGCTAGCCAGTGCGGGTCTCCAACTCAAGGATACGTTTTGATACATTTGCAAACCGGGTGCGCATTCGTCAGTTCGCCACAAAACGTTCAGCACATTTGCGGCCTTCTGAGCAGAGAGCGATCATCAGTGCTTCTAGGAAAAGAAAGGCTGAGGAGATCCCAAACGATGCGCAGGGAAGCTGTTGCCCAGGCTTGGCAGACAACGCGCCCAAGGCACTACTCCAGTGTCACTAGCTAGGGACCAGGGAGCCTGATGGCCTTTATTTCGCACCGGGAGGGGTTGCGCCGAAGAAAATTTCCATTATGTGCCACGCTATGGCAGTTACTGGGTTCAGGAGTGACTTTGGTCGGTTGATACGCGCCGTTGCGTCAACCATCCTTGTTGCTGTGGTTCTCCTGAATACACTTGCGACAATTTCTGCTCATGCATCGCCTCCCGCAAATGCCGTCACCGCTGTTTCTGACGTACAGCACGAGACATGCACTTTGCACAAAGCGGCAAAAAGAGTGCAGCACAGGCACCATCAAAAGGGCGCCTGCGAAATCCCTGATGAAGAACGGCACGCCACTTGTTCGGTGGCCGTTTGCTGTTTTCACGAATTCAACGCAGCACCAATTCTGTCTGTTGAGCGCCGCCTGGTAACTGTTCAACTCGTGATAGCGAGCTCGACTGGAGTAATTTCCAGGTCAGAACTCCCGCATGATCGTCCTCCCCGTTCAATCTGATTGAATCCGCTTGGCGCTCAATCGAGTGCGCCATCTGTTTCTGATCAGACAAGGTTTGCATGCTGCAAGCCAGAACGAGGTATTCCATGCGTGGACGCTATTTTGCTCTCGGTATTCTTGCGCTTGCTGCAGGGGTTGCGGGAGGCATCTCTCTCGAAAGACTTTTCCTCAACCCGTCATCAATGACCGGGGCAAACGAGGCCGAGATCTTGTATTGGGTTGCACCGATGGATCCGAACTTCCGGCAACCAGGGCCGGGTAAATCGCCAATGGGGATGGACCTTGTCCCTGTATATGCAGGCCAAGAGCCTTCCGGGGACCCTGCAGAAGTGCAGCTATCTGCGGCAGAGATTAACGCCATTGGCGTCCGCACCGCGATTTCACGCATGTCCGAGGTGTCCGGAAAGATCGAAACCGTTGGCTTTGTTGGCTATGACGAGCACCGGACAAGCCATGTTCACACTCGTGTGGACGGTTGGATCGAAAAGCTGAACGTGCGCGCTGTCGGAGACCCCGTTCAAAAGGGCGATGTCTTGTTTGAGATGTTTTCGCCACAGATCGGCTCGTCAGCCGGCGACCTGGTTCGCGCCATCGAGGCAGGAAACCCTCAGATCATTGATGCCGCCCGTAACAAGCTGCGCAGTCACGGCATGTCTGACAGGCAGATCGAGCGTATAGAAGCCAGCCGTACTCCTGAGCGCAACATTGAAGTCGAGGCTCCGCAGGACGGTGTTGTGATTTCACTTGAGGCTGCAGACGGAATGTTTCTGCAGCCCGGCACACGCGCTGCATCGCTGACAGAACTTTCAACTGTGTGGCTGATAGTCGATGTGTTTGAGCGCGACATTGCAAAGCTGACTGACAATATGCTTGCCGAAGCGCGGTTTGAGCATTTGCCTGGCCGGGTTTTCAAAGGTTCAGTTGACTACATCTACCCTGAACTTGACGCAGTAACCCGAACGCTTCCCGTTCGCTTGCAATTTGACAACTCCGACATGCTGCTACGCCCGAACATGTTCGGCACGGTCAGCCTGATCCCCTCAGAAAACCGCATGGCGCTGACTGTCCCAACCGAGGCTATCATTCGCACCGGGACTGCAGAACGGGTGATACTGAAAACCGGGGATGGCACTTTCAAACCCCGCCTCATTACAGCGGGACTACGCGACAATTTTGGTGACGGCGGGCGTACAGAAGTTGCACAGGGATTGGAGCCTGGAGAAGAGGTTGTAGCCTCCGCTCAATTCCTGATCGACAGCGAAAGCGCGCTGAGCGCCGGACTTATGCGCATGGCGCCGACTGATGAAGCTCCTGCACGTGGATCAGGAGAGTTGGTTGCTCTGGATTTTGAGTCCCGTATGGCAAAGATCCGGCACGGTGCTCTAGACAGCCTCGACTGGCCAGAAATGACGTCTAGTTTCCCGATCCGGGCTGATGTTTCTCTTTCGCGTTTGGTTGAAGGTCAGCAGGTGTCGTTTCGGCTGTCTCGTGGAGCAGATGGCCTGCTAGGGCTCATTGAGCTTGGTCCAGACGACGGTGTTGCTGCCACAGGCACCGGTATTGTGAGCAGCGTCACAGCAGAGGGAAAGCTGTCGCTCTCACATGACCCCATTCCTGAACTCGGCTGGCCTGCAATGCAAATGGATATGCCAGTGGCAGGTCTAGACACTGCCGAAGTACCCATGGATGTGCCAGTCGAGTTCGATCTCTCAAAAAGTGATGACGGGATGTTCACCATTGTCGCAGTCCGGGCTGCAGGCGCCCCGCCCTCAGCCGGCTCTGCCCCAGAGGCGAGTGAACCAGAGACCTCCAAGGCTGCTTCAGATGTTCTCGTTTCAGGAACCATTGACCAGGTCGACGCAGAATCCCGCATGGCCACGATAACCCACGGCCCTATCACGGAAATTGGCATGCCAGGCATGACCATGAGTTTTGCAGTGAGTGAAGAGCTGGAAATTACCAGCCTTCCGGTCGGCTATGAATTGGCTCTGACATTTGCGCGTCCAGACGGCATGACCATGGTGCTCACCGGGGTGGAAACCGCCTCACCGCCGATGGAGGTGCTGGGCAAAATCAATAGCGTCGACTCCGAAACGCGAACCGCGAACATCACGCATGGCCCAGTGACGCAGATTGGCATGCCAGGTATGACCATGGACTTCTCGATTGATCCAGCCCTCGACTTAGCTGGATTGCCGTCCGGACAAGAAGTGACTCTGCTTTTCACCCAGAACGCAGACTTCTCAATGACCCTGGTAGGCACAAAGCCGGTTGAGGTGACGCAATGATCGCTTCTGTTATCCGGGCGTCTGTTGCAAATCGCTTCGTCGTTCTTGCACTTGCAGTCATGATGGGCGTGATTGGTGTCTGGGCGATCCGCGAAACCCCCGTAGATGCTATTCCCGACTTGTCGGATGTTCAGGTCATTGTCCGCACGCCTTATGCCGGGCAAGCCCCTCAGGTCGTTGAAGATCAGGTCACTTTCCCCATTGCCACTGCCATGCTCGCTGTGCCCGGAGCCAGTGATGTGAGAGGCTTTTCCTTTTTCGGCGACAGCTACGTCTATGTCGTTTTTGAGGACGGCACTGACCTTTACTGGGCGCGCACCCGTGTGCTCGAATATCTGGGTCAGATTACTGCGAACCTTCCAGAAGGGGTTTCGCCCCAGCTCGGGCCGGATGCAACCGGTGTCGGCTGGATCTACCAATATACGCTTATTGACCGGACTGGCGGGCACGACCTGGCCCAACTGCGGACACTCCAGGACTGGTTTCTGAAGTATGAGCTGCAAACCGTCGACGGTGTGTCCGAGGTCGCAACCATCGGCGGCATGGTCAAACAGTATCAGGTCGTTGTGGACCCGAACAAACTGCGCGCCTTTGACGTCACCCTGCCGCAGATCCGCAGTGCCATTCAAAACGCCAACCGCGAGACCGGTGGTTCCGTGATTGAAATGGGCGAAGCGGAATTCATGATCCGCTCTACTGGCTATGTTGATGAACTGGCAGACCTGGCCAAAGCACCCCTCATGGTCAACGAACGCGGTGCAGCACTGACAGTTGGCGACGTGGCAGACATCCGCCTGGGTCCGGAAATGCGACGCGGCGTCGGGGAGTTTAACGGCGAAGGCGATGCCGTTGGCGGTGTCGTTATCCTGCGCTGGGGCGGGAACGCCCTGGCTACAATCAAAGCTGTTGAGGCGCGTATCGAAGAGTTGCGGGCAAACCTGCCCGAAGGGGTTGAGCTAGTCACAACTTACAACCGCGCGGGTGTTATCGAGCGTGCAATCGAGAATCTCGAAACAAAGCTGACCGAAGAATTTATCGTTGTCGTTTTGGTATGTGCAGCCTTCCTGCTGCACATCCGCTCGTCCCTGGTGATCCTTCTGTCACTGCCTCTCGGCATCTTTGCAGCCTTCATCATCATGAAGCTGCAGGGGGTGAATGCCAACATCATGAGTTTGGGCGGGATTGCCATCGCCATCGGCGCGATGGTGGACGCGGCTATCGTGATGATCGAAGCTATGCACCGAAGGCTAGAGAAGGAAAAGCTGACCAATCAAAACCGCTGGCGCCTCGTCACCGAATGCGCAACCGAAGTGGGACCGGCACTTTTCTTTTCCCTGGCAATCATCACCGTGAGCTTTTTGCCGGTCTTTGTTCTGGAAAGCCAGGAAGGGCGGCTTTTCAAGCCGCTGGCCTTCACAAAGACCTACGCAATGGCAGCGGCGGCGATCCTTTCCATCACGCTGGTGCCAGTTCTGATGGGATACTTTGTGCGCGGCCGGATTCTTTCGGAGCACAAGAACCCTCTGAACCGTATCGTGATCTGGATTTACCGGCCCTTTCTGGATGCTGCTGTCGCGTGGCCGTGGGCCACGACGTTGCTCGCCGGTGTGCTGGTCGCTTCGATGTGGTGGCCGCTGCAGCGTATCGGGACCGAGTTCATGCCAGAGCTGAACGAGGGCGATTTCCTTTACATGCCGACACTGTACCCCGGTGTCTCCATCGGCAAGGCGCGCGAAGTGCTGCAGCAATCCGACCGGCTGATTGCTACGGTCCCTGAGGTCGCGACGGTGCATGGCAAGCTTGGACGCGCCGATACCGCCACGGATCCCGCCCCGCTCACAATGATCGAGACGACGATTCAGCTGAAACCTGAATCCGAATGGCGCGCGGGCATGACGATGGAAGGCATACGCGACGAGCTTGACCGCGCTGTGCAAATTCCTGGTGTGACCAATGTCTGGATTCAGCCGATTAAGAACCGCATCGATATGCTTGCCACAGGGATCAAGACACCCGTCGGTGTCAAAATCTCCGGCGCTGATCTGAGCGTCATCGAGCAGATTGGTGTCGATATCGAACGCGTGGTTGCAGGTATCGACGGCACGGCATCAGCCTATGCAGAGCGGCCTGTAGGAGGGCGGTTTGTGGAGATCGACGTCAACCGAGATGCCGCTGCGCGCTATATGATGAGCGTACGTGAAGTGCAGGATGTTGTTCAGACCGCAATCGGCGGGATGCAGGTGTCGGAATCCGTGGAAGGCCTTGAGCGGTTTCCAATAAACCTTCGCTACCCCCAGGAGTGGCGGAACAGCCCCGAACGCCTGCGGGACCTTCCGGTGGTCACACCGTCCGGCGCGCATATCCCCCTTGGCAACCTGGCAGAGATCAAAGTGGTGGACGGCCCCGGTATGATCCGGTCTGAAAACGCACGCCGCACTGGTTTTGTCTTCATCGACATCGCGGGCCGGGATCTGGGAGGCTACGTAACCGAAGCCCGTCAACTAGTCGCCGATGAGGTGGAATTGCCGCCTGGCTACTCGATTACATGGTCCGGTCAGTACGAGTATATTGAGCGCATGCAGGAGCGGCTGAAGCTGGTAGCGCCGGCAACGCTGCTTATCATCACACTGATGCTCTTTCTAGCCTTCAATCGAGTAATTGAGGTTGGGATCATCCTTGCCGCGTTGCCGGTAGCCCTCGCAGGAGGAGTCTGGTTCCTGTGGTACCTGAGCTTCGACATCTCTGTCGCCGTTCTGGTTGGGTTCATTGCGCTTGCCGGTGTCGCGGTAGAAACCGCGATTGTTATGTTGCTGTATCTCAATCTAGCCTGGGAAAAGCGGAAAATCCTCGCTGCTGAGGCACAGCGCAAGTTGACAACTGATGATGTAGAAGAGGTGGTATTCGAAGGCGCACTTCTACGAGTACGCCCCAAGGTTATGACAGTGGCGACAATTTTCGCCGGCCTAATTCCGATCATGTATGGCCAAGGCACCGGTTCGGAAATCATGCAGCGTATCGCAGCCCCGATGGTTGGCGGGATGGCGACTGCCACACTGCTAACCCTTTTCGTCATTCCTTCCATCTTCGTGATCTGGAAGCGGTTGGCTCTTGCACGGGTCAACCGAACCCTGCTGCAGGAACCCGGCCGAGAGACATCACCGGTACCGGCAGAATAGCCCGAAATGTGAAATCACCCTAAGGAGACAATCCAATGAAAAAACTTGCTGTAACCCTAGTGGCCTCGCTTTTGGCTGCACCAATCGCTGCCGCTCAGACGAGCCATAGCACAATGGACCATTCCAACATGGGGATGAGCGATGCTCAAATGGAAGGTGCTGTTCACACAAAGGCGACAATCAATTCGATTGACGAAAACTCTGCAAACGTCAGTCACGAGCCAATCCCTGAAATCGGTTGGCCTGCGATGACAATGGATCTCAACTTGGCGCCAAATGCTCAGGTGATGGGTGACATATCAGAGGGTGCTTCAGTTACTCTGATGCTGGTCAAGAACGACAACGGAATGTACGAAATCGGCGCGATGATGCCTGAATAGGCAGATAGGTGAGTGGCAGATCACATTGTCTCTGCCACTTGCGAAGACTGCAAATGCAAGGCGGCAACTTTTCCCCTGCTCCGTACAAACCGACGTTTTGCCGTGAAGATCTAGCCATCGAAGCAATTCTAGCGCACATGGTATTGAAAGCTCTCCGCGCTCAGAAGACTGGTTTCTACTTAAAGCTGGTAACGTATAACGCGCTGTAGAAAGTCCGCTTCCCATCCCTCAGGCCTGAGGCAGCCGTTCTTTGTCGCGCTTATCGCACCTGCGGCGAGTGATCGGAAAGCCCCGCCAGCCGCCTTTCTTAGACGGGCCTTGCAATGGCCGCTTAGCGCCGTTTGCGGCCTGCTGCACTCGCAAAGGGCCGCGCGGTGGTTGATGACCGTAAAGGGCTCATAGCTGGCCTCGGGTGCAACGCAGCATCAGGGCAATAGAAACAACTTCCACCGGCGAGAACGGCCCTGAGCGGTCATTCAACCTTCTTCTCCTTGCTGCGGTGCAGCTTCCTGTTAGTCGTCATCCGCTGTAGTTGTTTGCTATACAACTTGCACCACTTTGATCATGGCAGTCCGTCACGCTCATATTTCGGCGGGGAGCAACTGGCCTTTGTCTTGCTGGATCTGTGCTTCGAGAGTCTCGCGACGGCGCGCCAGCGTCTCTTGGTACTCCTGCGCCTCGCGATCGGTGAAGAAGCTCGCGTCCGGCGCCAAACGGCCAACCGCTTCCTCGACCTCCTTGAGGCTAACCCGGAAAAACTCTTTCCGCATATTCGACATGTTGATGCGGCGTTCGGCAAACTCTCGATGGAGAGCATTCTCGAGCGCGGGCGCTTCCTCGGAATAGATCATAGCGTGGGTGTCGAAGCCGAAGGGTACGCTGGCATCACCCAGCTCCTTTACACGGTCGTCCGGCTCGAGGCGGCGCGTGAGCCCAATCTTCACAACATCCTCGCCGAAGGAGCCGATGTTCGAGATGATGTAAACGTAGCCAGATTTTGTCATTTCGGCCATGGCACGAGCCCGCTCAGAAGCCGCGTGCGCCTCAGCCAACTGCGCCTCCAGTTCCGCGATCCGCGCCTCGTCCGTCCCGGCTTCAAGGCGCGCCTTGTCGAGAAGCTTCTGATATTCGGCCTCTTTTTTCTCGGCCGCTGCTGCCTCGGCCAGGAGCTTCTTCTCCTCGCGCTCAGCGCGGGCCATTTCAGCACGCTCCTCCTTCTCAATTTTCAGTTGTTCCCGGTACTCATGGGTAAGGCGGAGTTCTTCGACCTTTAGCTCTAGATACTTGGGATTGATGGTGAGGTTCATCGAGGCATTGGCGCTGTCGATCTGCTTGGCTGCGTTGCGGATACGCTTCTCCATAGCCACCACGTTGTTCCATCGGGTGTTCGCGATGGCCGCCTCACACTCGCCGTTGAAGGCGCGTAGCGTCAGCCGGGACTGCCGGTTGATCATCGTCTGCCCCTTCGATTTGCTCCCATCCACGGTCCAATCGGTCGGGCACTGCGTCGCAATCTTGTTCGACACATAGTCCTTCTGACGCGCCCGCACGGCGGTGATCGCATCCTTGAAGGCCTTGCTGTCGCCGAAATCGAAATGAGGCTCGTAGACCCCGAGCTCGGCGAATGCCAGGCGCTCATCGTAGACTGCGATCTGCTCTTGGAGCGCGGTCAGGTGCTTGCGTTTCTCGGCGTAGGTTGCGCGGACCTGGACGATTTCAGCCTGCACCGCCTCGGTCTGCTGGATTATCTCGTTCATCTTGCGCTCTGCCTCGAGGCGCGCCGTGACGATGCTTTCGGCAGCCTTGGCCTGTTCGCTTGCGATCTGTGCCTCGACTTTGGCCCGCTCTTCCTCAATGGAAACGACAGATCCGAAGCGCTCCTTGAGCGCCGCCGTCTCCTTCCGTGCCTTCTTCAGCTTTCTCAACACAACGATGGTGGTGATTAGGAATGGGATTGGCAGGACCAACCAAGCGAACAGAAGAACAGTGCCAGTATCCATAAAACCAAATACCTCAGGAGTTAATCTTGAGTTGCAATACCCGCCGAGATTGCATGGGAGAGTAGTGGCATGCAACCGAGTTGTTGGTGGCGCCCTCGGGATCGTCTCGATCGACCTCCCTAAAGTCCCTCCTAGTTGAGCACTAAAGGCCAAGGACAAAGTTGGAGCAGGTCAGTATTCATCTCGCCTGCACCACGCGAGTGATCGGCCCAAAGCTGACTTTGGGATCGTCGTTCGGTTTCTGCGGTTGCTACCCGCTTTCCGGACGTTCGCCGCAAACCCGAAACCTTTACTTGATCGAACTAACAGGTCCAGGACGCAGCAGCCGTATGCGATCTCAAAAAATGGCTGCTCACATCTGTTTTCCCAGCGGACCCAGATGCTTACATGCAGTCAAACAGAGCACT
>MDLF01000079.1 GCA_001730095.1 Rhodobacteraceae bacterium (ex Bugula neritina AB1) | reverse complement strand
CCGTTCCTGGACAGGGGTACTTTACCCCGGTGTCCGGAAACAGGGACGAAGTTCAGAAGTTTCGCTGCAACTCTGCCGCCGCATCGCCGCAAGTCGGCAGAGAGCCCTGACCGGTCATTGCCACTTGGCCGTGATGCCACAGGTGCAGGCGGCTGCTTGCAGCCCTAAGCGGCCGGTCGTGCTAGGCCCGGCGCTGGTTTCGCCGCAGGTGCGAAGGTCTGAGGCCAAATTCCCGGAAGCGGACCCTCGGCAGGGCTAAAGCGCCTCATGTGATGCTGCGGGATGCACCGAGGGTATCGGAGCGCAGAAAGCGGGATTTGCAAAGTCAGAGCTTCTTTTTACTCCTGTCGTCACCTTTCTGCATTGCAGCAAGGCAAAGCAGACTTTTTCGCATTATTACCCTCTAGTGCAGAATACATCGAATTCTTTCGACATGCAGATAGGCATTCAAAATGCTATCCATAGGCCGTTGGCGAAATGCCGAGGATGTGGAGGGTTGCGGTGGCTGGAGGACCAATTATGTCAATTCCTAATCTTCCTGCAATTCGAATGCGTCACACTCCCTGGAACAAAGGGCGTATCATAGGTCAAAAACGTCCCTTGCTTCCCAAACATGTTTGGGCAATTCGCGTTCGCCTTGAGCTCTCCAATCAGGTGCGTGATCTGGCACTATTCAACTTGGCAATAGACAGCAAACTCAGGGGATGTGATTTCGTCCGTTTGCGTGTTGTGGATATATATGCAGCCGGCCATGTGAAAGAACGCGCGTCCATAACCCAAAGCAAAACCAGTCAACCGGTTCGGTTCGAGATTACTGAGGGGACCCGATCTTCGCTTCAGACCTGGCTGGACATGCCAATAATGAAGAAATCGGAGTTTCTTTGGCCTGGTAGGCTACATGATCGGCCACACATAGGCACACGCCAGTACGCGCGGCTGGTTCGGGATTGGGTGAAATCCATTGGCTTGGAGCCAAGTGCCTATGGAACCCATTCGATGCGGCGTACCAAGGTGGCTCAGATCTATCGCAAAACCGGGAACCTTAGGGCGGTTCAGCTCCTTCTCGGGCATACCAAGATGGATAGCACAGTCCGTTACTTAGGGGTTGACCTGGAAGATGCCTTGTCAATTTCCGAGAGCGTCGAGATCTAGGACGCCAAGACGTCTATGAAAGATATACCCAAAGCCTTGCCTCTGACTTGTCAAGCCAAAGGCAGGGCTCCCTTGCAAGGGCCGGATCCTAGCTCTCAAAGATTGACATGTACAGAATTCTGTGCATATATATGCATCACACAAAGCGAGGCACCCATGGATGTTATTACATATACCGATGCACGCGCATCTCTGAAGGACGTTATGGATCGTGTTATCCACGATAACGTTGACGTTGTCGTAACCCGCAAGAAGCGTGAGGCTGTCGTGATGATGTCCTTGGATGAATATAACGCCATTCAGGAAACTCTTCACCTGCAGCGCAGCCCAGAGAATGCGCGCCGCCTTCAATCCTCCATCGCGCAGCTAGACGCGGGCAACGGAACTGAGCGCGACATCGATCTGTGAAGCTGATTTTCTCTGATAATGCCTGGGATGACTACCTGTGGTGGCAGTCTCCAGGCAATGAAAAGGGGCTCGTCCGTGTGAACGATCTTCTCAAGGCGGCGAGAAGGATGCCTTTTAAGGGTATTGGCAAGCCTGAGCCTCTCAAAGGCGATTTGAGTGGCTGGTGGTCCCGCCGGATCACCGCTGAACACAGATTCGTCTATCGTGTCAGCGGTACAGGTGATGGACAGAGCCTGGAGATTGCCCAGCTGCGTTATCACTACTGATCCCTGGGGTCTCTTCGCTATATGCTCAGAACCAAGCAGGTATATGCTTCATGGCTTTTGCCTTAACTGTTTGCCTGGCCTTCCACCGCGAGACACAGACGAGGTGTCGAAAGAGGATTTGAGCTTAGCGCAAGAGAATGACCAGCTTCGACGTGAGAACCGTATTCTCAAGGACTTGCAAGGATCAGCACACAGTCTGTGGGACTGTTTACCCACAGCAAGAGGGAGATCCTAAAAATGGCAACGCAGTTCTTCACGAGCCCAAAGCCATGAGGTTTAGGTTCATCGAGGAACACCGCGACAGCTTTTCCACCCAGCGGCTGTGTGACGTCATGGATGTCAGCCCCCGAGGTTGCGAGCTTTCCGCAACCGTCCCGCCAGCCGCAGGCAGCGGTCTGATCTTGCCACTTTGGCCTACATCAAAGAACAGTCTCGTCTCAGCCTGGGCAGCTATGGCAGGCCCCGGATGACAGAAGAGCTGAAAGAGAGCGGCCTGGATGTCGGACACCGCCGCGTTGGCCGCCCCTCTCGGTAGAATGCTTTGCATTCGCCTGCCGGGCAATGGATGCGCCAGAACGGCATATCCATTGTCAGAATCCGCAAACACAAGGTGACAACCGACAGCGGTCACAAGTTCAATATTGCCCCAAACCTATTGGCTCGGGACTTCGCAGCGGAGAAAACAAACCAAAAATGGGCCGGTGACATCAGCTATGTTTGGACCCGTGAAGGTTGGCTGTACCTCCCTGTGATCCTGGATCTGCATTCTAGACGGGTGATCGCCTGTGCGGTGAGCAATCGCATGAAACGCGATCTCGCAATCCGGGCTTTGAATGCAGCCATAGCCTTCCGTGCGCCTCCAAGAGGCTGCATCCATCACACGGATCGCGGCAGCCAATACTGTTCTCACGATTATCAGAAACTCCTGCGCCAGCACGGCCTCAAAGTGTCCCCCTATCATGCATGTAAACATGCACTGCCGGGGCAGTGGATGAGCGGAAAAGGCAATTGTTATGACAATGCCGCCGTCGAGAGCTTCTTCAAATCCCCCTCTCGGGACATTGCTACGCAATGCCCTGCCAGGCAGTGATCAAGGCGGAACTGATCTGGCGGCGATCATGGGAAACGCGGCGGCAGGCTGAGATAGCGATCTTCGAATACATCAACGGCTTCTACTATCCGCGACGCCGCCACTCAGCATTGGGCTGGAAAAGCCCTGTCGCCTTCGAACGGAAAGTCGCCTAAGCGAGCACCAGGGGCGGCATGAAAGCGGGACAGGTCCAAAACGCTTTTGCCTGCCACGAAACGAAACCTACGGGAACAATCGGCTCGATCTTCACTGAAGCTGCAGACATCACCGGTAGACCGATGCAGTTCGGTCTATGCACCGCGCGTCAGGCGTAGTCATGGCGGAAGTTCTGTTCATTTCCTTGACGAATGATCTAAGATAGCCCGCAACCGCTAAGACCTCTTACACGAGAAAATGCTTTAGCCAAAGATAACCGGCAGGAATTCGCGTCGGGGAGCGATGCAGGCCAGCTGATTGCGCACATTGTCCGGAAGTCGAACAAGGGTTGCAATCAGCTTTAATCCAAGCCTGCCGAAAATCACCCTGGTCTATGGAGACGAATCCAGGTCGCTTTTGTTTCCTGGTATTTTTCAATCGACTGCAAGGCCCGGTCGTGGCCGCCGAACCCGGATTCACCAAATCCTCCGAAGGGTGTCGTGATGTTCCCTTCATTGTAGCAATTCACGCAGACTGTTCCGGCCCGGATTGCGCGCGCCATATCATGAGCTCGGGTGAGATCTGCGGTCCAGACCGCTGACGACAGACCATAAAGTGTGTCATTCGCCAGCCTCACGGCCTCTTCCTGGCTATCAAAGGCGATAACAGACAGGACCGGCCCGAAGATCTCCTCCTGAGCGATCGCCATGGAGTTGGAGACGTTGCTGAAGACTGTCGGAGTGACAAAATTCCCGCCGGTCTCTTCGCGCGCGCGCGTGCCTCCTGCCACCAGGTCGGCGCCTTCGGATTTACCCCGGCCAATATAACTCATGATCTTGTCAAGCTGATCTGTGTCGACGATCGCGCCCATGCGGGTCTCTTCCAGAAGCGGATCAGCGGGCACGTAGGCATCACATGTTTTTTGCAGTTTTTCGACCAGTTCATCACGGATGGACCGCTCCACCAGCAGGCGGGAGCCGGCGGAGCACACTTCACCCTGATTGTAGAATATGCCAACTGCAGCGGTTTCTGCCGCGACATCGAGGTCATAACAATCGGCAAAGATGATGTTCGGACTCTTGCCACCGCATTCCAGGCTGACGGATTTGAGATTAGATTTGGCAGAATATTCGAGGAAGTAGCGCCCGACCTGTCCGGATCCGGTAAAGGCAACGGCGTCGATGTCCATGTGCATACCGATCGCTCGGCCGGTGGTTTCCCCCATGCCCGGCACGACCTGGAAGACGCCAGGGGGAAGTCCCGCCTCCAGCGCGATCTTCGCGAGAAGAAGCGAGGAGAGCGATGATTGCTCTGCCGGTTTTAGAATGAAGCAGTTGCCTGCCGCAAGCGCGGGACCGAACTTCCAAGCGGCCATCAGTAGCGGATAGTTCCAGGGCACAACGGCGGCAACGATGCCCATCGGTTCCTTGGTGATCATCCCCAGAACATCGTGGCCCGTGGGCGCAATCTGGTCATAGATCTTGTCGATGGCTTCAGCGCACCAGCTCACCGTTTCCACCACATTGGGCAGATCGATGTTCAAACTGTCACCAATCGGCTTGCCCATGTCGAGCGTTTCCAGAAGCGCCAGATCTTCCTTGTTCTTTTCGATCAAGCTGGCAAAGTTCAAAAGCACTTGCTTGCGGTTTTTCGGATCCATGCGGGACCAGACGCCGCTTTCAAAAGTCTTGCGTGCGAAAGCGACTGCACGGTCGACATCTTCTGCCTGGCAGTGCACGACATCGGCTAGCTTTTGCCCTGTCGACGGATTCAGGGTCGCAAAGACATTGCCGCTCGACGACGGGCTGAAGGTGTCTCCGATCAAGGCCCTGGTTTCCAGTTTCAATGCGTCAGCGCGCTGTTTCCAGTTCCGGGCTGCGGGTGTTGACGTCATGGGTTTGTACCTCTCTGGACAAAATGGGGCTGACAGGGAACGTGGGATGCTGCCATTCACAGTGGCAAAGGGCACAGATCGCCCAAATCCTCTGAAGTTCCCCGATACTTTGTTGAGTTTCCGCGCAATTCCTGCGACTTTTGATCAAAGCCAAACTTCGTGCAGCACACAGGTTTCCCGGTGCCGCTCCCGTGCAAGAAAGACAAAATCAAATGGCAAAAGCGGAAAAAGCCGACAAGGCTTCTGTGAACTTCACAGTCTATTCCGAGCTTCGCAAATCGCTGATGCTTGGTAAAATCGAACCTGGAGCGTCTCTCCGCATTCAAGAACTTGCAGAGCAATTTGGAACCAGTCACATGCCAGTGCGCGAAGCATTGCGCCGACTGGTTTCCGAACAGGCTCTCACGGTTCTGTCGAACCGTTCTGTAGCGGTGCCGCCACTGACGAACGAACGGTACGAGGACATCCTGCGCACGAGGATCACTCTTGAAGGAGCAACGGTCGCCTGGGCCTGCGACACCATCAACAACCTTGAAATTGCCGAGCTGGAACGGCTCGACCTGGAAATAGAAGCCGCGCGCGAAGCCGGAGACAAGAGCGCATTTCTTGAGAGACACTTGCAATTCCATTTCCTGATCTACCGATGTGCACGCAGCAACGCTGTACTGCCGCTGATTGAAAGCCTTTGGCTGCAAATCGGCCCCTATCATCACCACATGTTCGAGGCCGACCATTACAAGTTGAGAACACGCCATCACCGCGAACTGGTTGCTGCCCTGCATAAACGGGACAAAGCAGCAGCGACAAAGGCGCTTCAGGACGATTTGATGATGTTCGCCGCCGATATACGGCCCCGCCTTTCCAAGGTTCTTGAAAGCTGAAGAGACGGAGCCGTTAGGATTACTTGGTGCCAAAGCCTCCGCCGCCGGAGGATTCCATTTTCAGGCGGTCCCCTTTTTTCAGCGACATGTTCGACTTGCCGGGCAATTCCCTGTCAGGTTCATTTTCCCGGTACAGCGTTGCCCGGAACGGAGCGCCGCTTTCCCCGCCGCAAAGCCCATAGGGGGCAACGACGCGACGTTCGAACATTGTCGTCAACACCATGTCATCGCCCAATGTCAGGTATTCGCGCACGATTCCATCGCCGCCTTTGTGTTTTCCGGCCCCGCCGGACCCTTTGCGCAGGCGATGCTGCAGAACACGCAAGGGGTACTCGGCCTCGATCACTTCAACCGGCGTATTTGAGGTGTTTACCATGTGAACCCTGACAGCGGGGCAGCCATCACGGTCGGTGCGGGCGCCTTCGCCGCCGCCATGCACCTCATATAGCGTGGAATAGCGGCCCTTGGCGTCGACACCCCCAAAGATAAACAGTCCTGCCGTGGTCGGCCCGCCTGCTGTCAGACGCGTGGGCACCGCACCTTCCAAAGCGCGGAAGATCGCGTCCGCCACACGCTGGGAGGTCTCATGGTTGCCGCCAACAATTGGCACCATCGGTCCGGGATCGATCAGCGACCCAGGGCGGGTTTTGAAGGTCAAGGGGCGGTAGCAGCCACCGTTCGGCTGAATCTCAGGCCCGGCAACGGCTTTGATTGCATACATCATTGCCGCTGCTGCCATAAGCGGCGTGGTGTTGAGCACACTGTTGATCTTGTCATCGGTTTCCGTGAAGTCGAAGTCAGCCGTATCGCCCTTGACGGTGATGGTCACACGCACAGCCGCAGGCGCGTCGTCCGGCCCGCCCTCGTCTACGAAGTCTTCGCCTTTGTAGACCCCGTCCGGCAGTCCCAGGAGAGCCTGGCGCATTTGCGCTTCGGACAAGTCGTGCAGCTGTTCCAGCGCCTGCTGGAACACATCTACACCATACTCCTCGCAGATCTCCAGCACCCGCTGCTCAGCCGAGCGGGTGGCCGACATCTGGGCAAAGATATCACCTTCCGTCAGATGCTGCCCGCGGACATTCGAGGTAACCACCGCAATCTTTTCCCTGTCGGGGCCGTCGGCATGGAACAGGCGTAGCGGCGGCAGGCGCAACCCTTCTTGAATGCTGTCGGTTGCTGCCGTGTAATAGCTGCCCGGCCAGGCGCCGCCAACGTCGGCCCAATGCGCCAGGCTGATCGAAAACGCGACCAGCTTATCTTTTGCAAAAATCGGGCGGATCGCCTTCACATCCGGCAAGTGGTTTCCACCGCATTCCGGGTGGTTAGTGAACCAGACGTCGCCGGCCCGCAACTGCTCCTTGGGAATCCAGTTCAAGAACTGTTTCACTGTAAAGCTCATGGTGCCGATATGAGCGGGAATGTCCTTGCCCTGCGAAATCAGATCGCCTTTGTGATCGGTCAACGCCGAGGACAGGTCGCCGGCCTCACGCAGCACCGGCGAACGAGCGGCCCGCATCACGGTCAGCGACATTTCTTCTGCGGCAGCGGACAATCCGTGGCGGATCACTTCAATGGTAAATGGATCAACGGTCATGGTCATGGTCCTTCATCAGCAGGTCACCAGCGGCATTGGCGGTGACGCTCCAATTTGGCGGCACCACTACGGTTGAGGAGGCATCCTCGAGAATGGCGGGGCCATAGATCTGCCTGCCTGCGGCACAAGTCGCACGGTCATAACGCGGAGTGGAAACCGGCGCTTCGGCGTCGAACCAGACATCGCCGGTACTGATCAGGGTCGGCCCGTCGTTTGGCTCTCCGGGGGCGACCGTCGCACTGACCCCGCTCGGCAGGACACCCACTGTGCGGAGGCTGACGATTTCGAAGGATTCATCGGTGGCAAAACCATAAAGCTGGTCGTGGTTCTTGCGGAAAGACTCTCCGGTCATGCTTATGTCATGGGGCAGAGTGATCCGTGTTGCGACTTCGGAGCTTTGGCCGACATAGCGTACCAGCGCGGTATGCTCGACTTGGATTGCGCCTTCGGAAATGCCCTCATCAAGGAAGGGTTTCAGAACCGCAGTGCGTGCTTCTGCCAGATGCGCAGCAAAGCTGGCTTCATTCCATGTGTCCGATTCAGAACGGATTGTACGCTGATCAGTGTAAGAAGTATCCGCGACCACACAGCCCAGTGCGGAAAACACGCTGGAGGCGCGCGGCACGACCACGTCGCAGATGCCATACATCCGCGCCAGCCCTGCAGCATAAAGCGGTGCTGCGCCGCCAAAGGCGACCAGGGCACAATTGCGGCCATCGACGCCGCGCTCGACCGTAACCCTGCGCAGCGCGCGCGACATCACCGCATTGGCAACTTTGGCAGTGCCAAGGGCAAATTCCGCGATCCCCATGCCCAATTTTTCCGCCATGGGCGTAATCGTCTTGATTGCCGCGTCGCGGTCAAGCGTCATCCGGCCGCCCAGTTTTTTGTCGAGGTTCATATACCCGAGAACCACACTGATATCTGTGATTGTCGCTTGCGTGCCGCCATTGCCATAGGCGGCCGGGCCCGGGTTGGCCCCTGCGCTGTCGGGACCGATGGTCAGGCCGCCGGTATCAACGCGCACGATTGAGCCGCCACCTGCTCCGATCGATTCCACTGCCACCATTGGCATCCGGATCGGCCGTCCGGCGATTTTCTTGTCAACGGAGATATCCGCTTCGCCGTCTTGTACCAGGCAGACATCTGTGGTGGTGCCACCCATATCAAACGTCAGCAAGCTGTTGTGGCCAAAGCCGCCCCCCAGGCGCGCGGTGGCGGCCACCCCAGCGGCAGGGCCTGACATCGCCATCACCAGCGGGCGGTTCCGCACCGCATCCGGCGTTGCCATGCCGCCCGCGGAATGGAACAAGCGCAGCTTGCCCTTGATCAGTGGTTCATTTTCCAGTGTGCCGAGATAGTTGACAGCAATCGGAGTGACGGCTGCATCCAGCAAGGTTACTGCCGTCCGCTCATACTCGCGTGCTTCGGGATTGATCTGGTGAGACAGGGAAACATGCAGACCTGCATCTGCCAGAGCCTGCCCCAACTGACGTTCATGCGTGCCATTTGCATAGCTGTGCAGCAGTGAGACCGCGACACTGTCGATGCCGAGAGATTTGGCCTGCGCCACGACACGGGAAATTTCTTCAGCGCTCAGCGGTTTCAGCACGTCGCCGGTATAGGCCATACGTTCAGCTACCGGGATGCGCCGTTCTGATGGGGCAAGCGGCGGCAGTTTGGGCGGCACGTCCAGATGGTACAGCTCGGCCCGGGACAAACGCGCAATTTCGATAGAGTCCTCGAACCCGTCTGTTGCAAGCAAAGCGACAGGCGCCATGGTCCCTTCGATGATCGCGTTTGTCACGCGCGTCGTGCCATGCACAATGACATCAATGTCATCGGCCTCTAGTTCAAGTGACGTTATCGCTTCGACAATTGCGCCTACAGGATCTTCATAGCGGCTAGGAACCTTGCCAACGCGGATTGTGTTGTCTTTTGGATTGATCGCCACAATATCGGTGAAGGTTCCTCCGATATCGATGCCGACACGCCACTTGGACGCTGTATCGTTTTTCATTTCTTGAACTCTTCCATTGATTGCTCAGAACATAGCGTTTGGCAGCATCAGAATGATCTGCGGCAGCAGCACAAACAGCGCCATGCCCAAAAGCATTACACCGACAAACGGGATCACGGATTTGTAGATGTCCACCATCGTCACCCCCTTTGGCGCGACGCCCTTTAGGTAGAACAGGTTGTAGCCAAAGGGCGGTGTGATAAAGCCGATCTCCATATTGATGATGAAGAGGATGCCGAACCAGACCGGGTCAAAGCCCAGCGTTTTTGCGATCGGCAGAAACACCGGCACCGTGATCATAATGATGCCCACTGTTTCGATGAACATGCCCATGATCAGCAGGATAAGCATCATCAGCGCGAGGACCGCGTAACGGTTCATCTCCCACCCCAGCACGATATCGCGGATCAACCCCGAGGCCCCCAGCGCGGTGTATAGCGTCGAGAAGGCGCTGGCCCCGATTATGATCCAGAAGATCAGGCAAGTTGTTTTCAAGGTGATGTGGCTCACCGCGTTCAGCACCGCAAACGACAGTCGTTTGCCGGCAGCAGCAACCAGTATGCTCCCGATTGCCCCAATAGCAGCAGATTCGGAGACGCTGGTCAGCCCCAGCAGGATCGATCCGAGAACAGCGAACATCAGGAACAGCGCTGGCAAGAGCGAGCCCAGAATTTGTCCCAATGTTGGTGGTTCTACAGCTTCGATGTCTTCGGATGTCGGGGCCAGGCCAGGCTGAAAGCGGCAGCGCAGCAGCACATAAGCGATGAACAGCACGGCCAGAACCAGCCCGGGCAGAACGCCAGCGGCGTATAGTTTTCCAACGGATGTATTGGAAACCAGCCCATAGACGATCATCGTCACGCTGGGAGGGATCAAAATTCCAAGCGATCCCCCAGCCGCCAGGCTGCCGAGCGCAATATCTTTGGAATAGCCTCGCGACAGCATCGCCGGCAGAGCAAGCATTCCCATTGCCACCGTGGCAGCGCCACTGATCCCGGACATCGCTGCAAACAGGGTGCAGATAATGATCACACCAACGGCTAGACCGCCCCTGATGCGGCGCACCAGATAGTTTACAGAGCCAAACAGGCCTTCAGCCAAACCGGAACGCTCCAGCATTCCGGCCATGAAGATGAAGAGGGGAATTGCGACATATTCGAAGCTAGATGTTGTGCCAAAGGCGCGCAGCGCCAGCATCGACATGCCGTTTGCGCCCCAAAAGACCAGAACCAGGATGACACTCAGGCCACCCAGGGCGATTGCAATTGGAGCTCCGGCAAGGAGGGCAAAAAACATGCCGCCAAAGAGGATCGCAGAAGCGAGAATTGGATCGGCCATCTATTCAGTCTCCCCGGTCAGGGCGGCCCGCTTAGCCAAGTGAGAAATCCAAGCCAGCAGAACCAGCAGTGCGCCCAGAGGAACGGCAAATTTTGCCGGCCAAACCGGGCCTCGCCAACCGCCGGAAGAAGAGACTTCGCCCAAAGCAAAGGATCGCAAAGCAAGCTCACCACCGTACCAGATCAAAGAGCCGCAAAAGCAGATCAGAAGAACCGTGGAAATGGACGCATCCAGCCAGAACTGGACGCGTCCTGGCAGTGCTTGAAACAGGATATCAACACGTACAAAGCCGTCTTGCAGCAACGCATAGCCGCCACCGAGAAAAACATAGAAAACCAGTACCCAGCTTGACAGGTCGTAGGCCCAAGTTGTCGGCGCCCCGAAAAAATAGCGCGAGACGGCCTCGAAGCCGATCACCGCCATCAGTACAAATATCAGGCTGCGTGCGATGGAGCCGGCACCATTTACGAGTCCGTCAATCAAGAAGATTGCCCTACGCATTATTTGCTTTCCTTCAAAAAAAGACGGGACAGGTGGAACACCCGTCCCGCAAGGAGAGAGCGTTTACCGGCCCAGAGAAACCAAGTAGTTGTTCATCATCTCAACGCCGCGGGCGGCCAAGCCCGGATCCGTTTCGGCATAAGCACGCCACAGCCCGCGAACGACGGTTTCCATTTCGGCCCATTCATCTGCAGGGATCTGAGTGAACTCCACGCCTGCCTCTGTCATAGCTTTGCGGGCAGCTGCGTTGGCGACTTCGGTCCGCGCGATGTATTCAAACGATGCAGCGGCAGCTGCCGTTTCCATCATCAGTTTGATATCGTTAGGCAGTGTATCCCATGCAGCCTGGTTAATAGCGATGAAGTTGTTCGGCGCTGGCATCGGAGAAGGTTGAACGTAGTATTTGGCAACCTCGTGGAAAGAACGGTCTAGGTTTACCGAAGGCCCGCCCCAGCGAAGCGCATCAATCACACCTGTCGACATTGCAGTGTAGATCTCACCGCCCCCCATGAAGACCGGTGCGGCGCCCATGCTTTTGTACCATTCGGCTTCGATCCCGAAGGTGCGGATTTTCAGGCCATCAAAGTCTGCGGCGCTGCGCAGCGGTTTGTTCGACATAATGTCCCAAGATGCCGATAGATACGGTGCAAGATAGTGGATGTTGTGGGGCGCGTAGGCCTCGCGCGCGAGATCGATGAAGCCGGCTCCGTAAAAGAAATTGTAGCGTTCAAGCGGGGTGTGCTCTGCTCCGGGCAGCCCCGACTCGATCGCAGCGATCGGTCCCAGTTTTCCAACATAGTAACCGCCGACCAGCGTTGCTGCTTCAACCAAGCCTGCTCCTACAGCATCCAGACCTTCGGCAATCGGGAACAGCGCGCCAACTGGCTGCAGCTGAAATTCAATGCGCCCTCCAGACATTTCTTCGACGCGGTTCAAGAAGTGCGTTTCCAGGATTTGATATCCCGGATCCTCTGACGACAGATTGCTCTGGATCCGCCAGGTGATATCCGCTTCCGCTAGTGCTGCGGTTGGCGAAAGCACTGCTAGTGCTGCCGAAATTGCTCCGATCAGGGCTCCTTTGTTTAGAAAACTCATTTCAACTTCTCCGCTGTTGCGCCCTTTACAGGCATTGGAAATTTTTCTTGCAAGTTTATTGGTAATGGTGCCATTGATCAAAAGTCAATATGTTTGATCAATGGAGAAAGGCACAAGAATGGCGCCCCGAAAGGTCATAATTTCCTGTGCGGTGACAGGTGGAATCCACACGCCAACAATGTCGCCGTACCTGCCGATAACGCCGGAACAAATCGCAGAAAGCGGGGTCGCAGCAGCGGAAGCGGGTGCATCCATCCTGCACCTGCATGCCCGTGATCCGGAAAACGGGCGCCCAACGGCGTCGCCGGATGCCTACATGCGGTTTCTGCCGGAAATCAAAGAGCGCTCGGATGCAATCATCAACATCACAACCGGGGGCGGCTTGGGGATGTCTCTGGACGAACGCCTGGCAGCTGCCCGTGTTGCGCAGCCTGAGATGTGCTCATTGAACATGGGGTCCATCAACTTTGGCCTGTATCCCATGAAAGCCCGGTATTCCGAATGGAAGCACAGCTGGGAACCGGAGTTTCTCGACAGCACGCGGGATCTGGTGTTCAAAAACACCTTTACCGATATTGAGAACATCGTCACCGAGCTTGGCGGCAAGTACGGCACAAAGTTTGAATTCGAATGCTATGATGTTGGGCATTTGTATAATCTCGCCCACTTTGTTGATCGGGGAGTGATCAAAGGACCTGTCTTCATTCAGACGATTTTTGGCATTCATGGCGGTATGGGGGCGGAAATCGACAACCTGCTCCATATGCATCGTACTGCCGAGCGCCTGTTCGGAGCCGAGCACGAATGGTCCGTGATTGCGGCCGGCCGCAATCAGTTGCCCTTTGGAATCACTGCGGCAAGCCTGGGCGGCAGCGTGAGAGTCGGCCTTGAAGACAATCTCTTCATTTCCCGAGGTAAACTGGCAGAAAGCAACGCCCAGCAAGTCCTCAAGCTGCGCAGGATTTTGGAAGACCTGTCGCTGGAAGTCGCCACACCTGACGAAGCCCGGACCCGTTTGGGGCTGAAAGGCTCCGGCAATGTTGCCTTCTAAACCCACTTATCTTGAAGAGAGCCATCAGATGTCCGAAGCCACTTTGCCAAAGAACCTAACATTGGACGCTGCACTCAGCGAAGCCGAAGAGAACTTTGCTGCCCGCAATGTGAAAAGCGGTGAGAACTACAATAACTCGACACTGTCGATGCCCGGCGGAAACACCCGGACGGTCATACATTTCAGCCCCTTCCCGCTGACATTCAGCAAAGCCGAAGGCGCGACGCTGACGGATGCGGACGGCAATGAATATACCGACTTTATGGGTGAATACACGGCAGCCCTATACGGCCACTCCGAGCCTGCAATCACGGCAGCGGTTGAAAAGGCTTTGCATCAGGGCATTGTACGCGGCGGCGCAAATGACAACGAAGCCGCGTTTTCTGCCGCAATCTGTGATCGCTTCCCCGCAATCGACAGGGTGCGGTTCTGCAACTCCGGCACCGAGGCCAATTTGTATGCCTTGCGCACGGCCTGTTCGTTTACCGGGCGCAGCGATGTGATCGTCATGAAGGCAGGCTACCACGGGGGCGTGCTCTATTTTGGCGGTGAATGCCCGCTGAACGTGCCGATGCCCTTTCACCCGGTCACCTACAACGACACCGAAGAGGCCGTCGCCAAGATCCGCGAACTTGGCAGCAAACTCGCAGCAGTGATCCTGGAGCCAATGCTGGGCGGTGGCGGCTGCATTCCGGCAACAGCCGAATTCCTGCAGGCCTTGCGTGCGGAAACCGAAAAGTCCGGCGCGCTGTTGATCTTCGATGAAGTCATGACCTCGCGCCTCGCGCCGGGCGGGCTGCATGGACAACACAATATCAAACCCGACATGGTCACTCTGGGCAAATATGTTGGCGGCGGCATGAGCTTTGGCGCCTTTGGAGGCCGCGAAGACATTATGGCCCGCTTCGATCCCCGTATTGCCGGCCACTGGCCTCATGCGGGCACCTTTAACAACAATGCCCTGACGATGGCGGCCGGTTTGGCTGGATTGACGCAGGTCTACACTGCTGACCGTGTGGAAGCCTTCAATGCCATCGGTGACGGCTTGCGCGCCAAAATGCAGGATGCAATCGCCGGTGCCGGGGTTCCGATGTGCGTGACAGGCCTTGGGTCTATGGCTGTATTCCATTTTGGAACGGGCCCCATCACAACTCCCGGTGATGCTGTTGCGGCGCCGGAAGCGCTGAAAGCGATTTTGCACCTGGATATGATCGAACGCGGGTTTTATTATGCACGACGGGGCATGATCGCGCTTTGCCTGCCGACCACTGACGAGGATACCACACGCTTTGCAAGTGCCTTTGGCGATGTGCTGAGCAACCGTGCCTCACTGATTCATCAAGCTGTTAAAGGATGACCCAATTGCTGTCTGAACGAGTGGCACGACTGCAAAATCCGCGCCTTGCCGACTTCGAGATCGCCCAAGAGGCGAAGCGCCGTGAAGCGGCTGGGCAACAGATTCTGAATCTCACTCTTGGAGACTCAGATCAGGATACCGCTCCACAGATCATTGCGACTGCGGTTGAGGCACTGCAGTCTGGACGGACTCACTACACGCCGATCGGTGGGATCGAACCTCTGCGGGCACTTGTCGCTCAGCAACAGGCAGCTCAAGACGGCCACTCCTGGTCTCCAAACAATGTCGTTGTCGGCCCTGGCGCGCAGAACGCACTTTTTTCAGCGCTCATGTGCCTTTGTGGTCCAGGGGACGAAGTTGTTTCCCTTGATCCGGTATACGCCACCTATCAAGGTGCGGTGAACGCAACCGGGGCGGAATTGAAGACGATCCCCATTCAGATGGCAGACGGACCCCGTCTTCACGCAGAGGATATTGAGAAGGCACTCAGCCCACGCACGCGGGTATTGCTGATCAACTCCCCCAATAATCCGGCGGGGCTGGTGCTGACAGCACAGGACGTGGCGCTTCTTTGCAAGGTGGCAAAGGCACATGATCTTTGGATTGTATCGGATGAAGTATACCGGGATCTGACCTTTGACAGCCCACATATCCCCTTCGCCGAAGCGGATGCAAAACGGCTGGTGATCCTGAACTCCCTGTCGAAGTCACATGCCATGACTGGCTGGCGGCTTGGATGGGCCGTGTGTCCGGACAATCTAGCGGATGCTATGCGCAATTTGGCAATGTGCTCGCTGTTCGGATCGCCGCCATTCATTCAGGACGCCGCCATCACCGCGCTGGAGCTGGGCGATGGCCCTGTGCATGCCATGCGGGATCTGATGCAGTCGCGCTGCCGTATCTTTTCCGCAGCGCTGCAGAAGGCCAGAGGCCTGCGCCTGATTGCGCCGGAAGCCGGAATGTTTGCGCTGGTGGACATTTCCGGGCTGGGACTGTCCAGCACTGAATTCGCCGCCCGGCTTCTGGACGAGGAAAGCGTCGCCGTCATTCCCGGCACAGCTTTCAGTGACAATGGCCACTCATACATACGGGTCAGCTTCTCCGAGGGTGAAGAGACCTTGCAAGCTGCAGCCGCAGCCATCCGCAATTTTTCTGAACGCTGTCTGGCGGCATCAGCAGCCCCGGAACTGGAGCAATAACAAATGATCACTTGTGGTGAAAACCTGACCCGCCTGCTTAAGGCCTACGGCATCGATACTGCATTTGGCATCCCTGGTGTACATACCGTTGACCTGTACCGCGGTTTCGACACCTCAGGCATGACCCATATCACACCGCGCCACGAGCAGGGCGCTGCCTTTATGGCCCATGGCTATGCAATGGCGTCGGGCAAGCCGGCCGCCTGCTACCTGATCAGCGGCCCGGGCATTCTGAATGCGCTGACGGCAATGGGTCAGGCCTATTCGGACTCGATTCCGATGCTGGTTGTCGCGTCAAACAACCAGCGCGCTGAGCTGGGCACCGGCGGCGGTTTCTTGCATGAAACCAAGAACCAGACCGCAGCGGTGGAGCAAGTTACCGCTTTTACTCATCAGCTTCTGGACCCGGTCAATCTGGATCAGACCGTGGCGCGCTGTTTTTCGGTGTTCAACGCCGCCCGGCCCCGCCCGGTCTGTATCGAAATTCCGCGCGACGTGCTGAATGAGCCGGGAAAATCTGAAACCCCGGTCTGGCCTGCACCCAGCCGCGCCGCGCCGGCGCAGGCTGCTGTCGCCGAGGCCGCCGCGCGGCTTGCAAAGGCCGAAAACCCGATCATCATTCTGGGCGGCGGTGCATGGGAGGCCTCTGAGGAGGCCACCGCATTGGCCGAACGCTTGGGCGCGCCAGTTGTCTGTACCTGTGCCGGCAAGGGCATCGTGGCCGAAGACCACCCGTTGGCGCTTGGCTGTGCACTGCCCTTTGAACCGGTTCAGGACAGGATCAAATCCGCTGATGTGGTGCTGACATTGGGCTCCGAGATGAGCGAGACCGATCAGCTTTACACCTACACCCGCTTTGAAATCGGCGGCGACCTGATCCGCGTCGACATCGACCCCGAACAGCTTGCCCGCAGCTACCAGCCTGCTCAGGCCATCGTCGCGGATGCGAAATTGACACTTGCTGCAATTCTGGCGGAACTACCGGAAACATCGCCGGACATGGGCAAAGCTCACTCTGAAGCCGAAGCCCTGCGCCGGTCGATCGACCCGCTTTGGCAGCCGATTGCCGCAGACCACAAACCTCTGCTCGATATTATCCGCGACCTGTTGCCACGCGACGGCATCCTGGTCACGGAATCGACCAAACCCGGCTATACTTCAAAGCACTACTATCCCTGTTATGAACCGCGCACGCTGATATATCCGAATGGCTATGGCACGCTGGGCGCGGCGTTGCCTACGGCGATTGGTGCGAAGATCGGGGCCCCCGAGCGCGACATCATCTGCCTGGCCGGGGATGGGGGATTCCTCTTCTCGATTGAGGAACTGGCTGCAGCGGCCGAACAGAAACTACCGCTACCGATCATTGTCTGGAACAATCAGGCATTCGGAGAAATTCGCGACAGCATGGTGGCCTGGGGGCTGCCGCGTGTCGGAGTGGATCTGCAGGCGCCGGATTACTGCAAGGTTGCTGAAGGCTTTGGGTGCTATTCCGCACGCCCAGGCTCACTTAGCGAAGTCCGCATCGCAATCTCGCAAGCGCTTACAGCCGATGGGCCAACCTTGATTGAAATCGACGCCAATCAGGACTGGGTCAGAGGATAGTAATCAATGATCAAGGAATTGCTCGAAGATGGAGCCTGACTGTCATCCTCGCCGCTTTCTTGCGCGGCGAGGGGACCCAGAAACCGGAAATCTCAGAGCGGTTCAGCCTCTGCTCGGACATACCAAGGTTGACAACACAGTCAGGTATCTTGGCATCGAACTTGAAGAAGCGCTGAGTATCGCCGAGCAAATCGACATTTGAACCAAGTTGGCGGTCGGTACGTGCCGTTCGCCAATTAGAACCGGACCTGCGTTCAAGATGCAGCGGTGGTTCGGATCGCGCCCATAGCTGCGGATGCTGTGTTCATCACGAATGGCCGCTCTCGCGTGTTAACTGCTCACCATACCGGCAATCATTGCGCCAAGCGCGACCAGGTGGACGAGCATCAGCGCCTTGTCATTCCACAATGCGCCCACGGCGAACCATCCCACTACACCGACGAGAAAAAGGTAGAGGTTCCAGGGTGTCCAACCGAAGCCAGTCGCAGTGTATCCCATGATCTGAATAGCGGAAGCGCCCCATTTGACCGCAAAGACCAGGCGTTCGCGCGATTGTCCAATGGCAATGGTGTCAGACGGCACGGGTCAAGCCCCCATCAATGCGCAGGTTTTGGCCGGTCATGTAGCCGCCATCGTCCGAGGCGAGCCATGAAATCAGCGAAGAAACCTCCGAGGCAGAGCCGTAGCGCCCCATGGGAATGCGCGCTTTGCGGTCTTCGGTTTCAGGCAGGCTGTCTATGAAGCCTGGAAGGACGTTGTTCATGCGAATGTTCTCTGCTGCGTATTTGTCCGAATAGAGCTTTGTGAATGCGGCCAGCCCGGCCCGGAAAACGCCAGATGTTGGGAAAAGGGGGTCGGGTTCGAATGCTGCAAAGGTCGAGATGTTGATGATTGCCCCGCCGCCCTGCGCCTGCATCGCAGGAGTGACCAACCTTGTCGGACGGATCACGTTCATTAGATAAACTTCCATCCCTTGATGCCAGTCGTCGTCGCTGATTTCGAGAACAGGTCCTTTTGGCCCGTGACCAGCAGAGTTCACCAAGACATCAATCCGGCCCCAACGATCCTTCGCCCCCTCGATCAAAGCGTTCAGCGCTTCCTTATCAAGGTTGGAGCCTGTCACGCCAAAGCCGCCGAGCGCCTCACCCTTGCCGGACGAGGACAAGATGCCGATTTTGAACCCATCTTCGGCCAATTTGCGGGCTGCATCCGCCCCCATGCCGCTGCCGCCTGCCGTAATCAGAGCTACTTTTTCTACTGCCATCTCTAGCATCCTTTCATAGTTGGATCATAAATGACGCTTCCTGTGGCAAGATTCGATTGAGAATTGATGTTACATGAAAGTAGAAATACTACTGCAGAATGACCAAACTCCCCCCACTCAACAGTTTGCTTGCTTTTGATGCAGCAGGCCGCCGTCTCAGTTTCCGCGCAGCCGCTGATGAATTGGGTGTCACGCAAGGGGCTGTTGCGCAGCAGGTCCGCCAGCTCGAAGCGCATCTTGATGTGGCTTTGTTTGAACGGGTGCCGAAGGGCCTGGCGTTCACATCGGCCGGACGCAGCTTTCACATCCGGATCGCCAAAGTGTTTGCAGAGCTTCGATCCGCTACTGCCGAGCTGAAGCCAGAGCCAAACAAAGTCCTTATCAGTGTGACACCGACCTTTGCCGCGAAATGGCTGATCCCCAATCTACCGGACTTTACGGCAGCACATCCGAACATTGACTTGCGGATCATGGCCACCGAGAAAGTTTCCAGCTTCCATAGCGACGGGATAGATCTTGCAGTGCGCCAGGGATCGCCGCCATTCGGTGCTTCACTGGACGTGTCGCTGCTGTTCAAGCAAACGTTGATCGCAGTTGCTGCACCAAAGTTTGCGGGTGACGAAGCCTATCCGTTTGAGCGGGAAACGCTGTGCAAACTGCCGAAGATCCATGACTCTCACGACCTATGGCCGAGTTATCTTGCGTACCTGGGCGTGCAAGACCAATCGCCTCGCGGCCTAAGTCTGAGCCAGACGTCACTTGCAGTAGATGCAGCCATCGCTGGGCAGGGTGTTGCCTTGGTAAGCCGTTTTCTGGTGGCGCATGATCTCCAAGCCGGTCGTTTAACTGAGGTTGGTAAGGCTTGGGAGGCTGGCGGGAATGACTTCTACATTCTCACTCCGCGCACAGCAAAAACCAATAAGCCCGTGCTGGAAGTCATGACCTGGATCAAAGCCCGTTCCGCCGCTGCGCTTTGACTGCTTTATGGAAAATGCAGGACTTCAGTTCATCAAGACGAATGACGGCAAGGTCCCGCACTGTGTAAATTCACCGGCTCCAGACCCTCGCAGCCGCAGCGAACGTCAGGAACGGCAGGCCGCGCCGCAGCATAAAACCGGGGCTGGTTGTTTCAAACAGCCGAGTTTGCAAAGGGTGCTTCCTGCGCTCCGCTGTCCCCGGTGCTGACTGCAGCATTGAAGGCAGCGCGCTAAGCCGGTTCAACGGCCGCTTTTCGGAAGTCGGCCAGGATTTTTTCAGCGGCAGCATCTTTTGCATAGCGCCCCCGCCAATGACCGCTATGGGCTGTGACTGGCTTGCTGCGCCAGCGAAGGACCGCCCCCAGGGCAATGACGGCTGAAGGCTCGGAGCCGACCTTGCGGTGGATAAATCCTTAGCGCAGGATTTCGCCCCTATATGCAACTGACCCCATTGTGTCTGGCCGTCTGTGGGAATGCCAGAACCTGGGCCGCTGCAAAGCCCTTTTGCTTCGGGGCAACCGCAGGTGAGTTCAGGTGGAACGTCAGAAGAATGCAGCCCAAAGCCCGATGCGCATCGGCTGCAAGCAGGGCGGTTATCCCTCCAGACCATAGGCCTGCCGGATTCCGCGCTGGGTTCCAGGTCCGAAGTCCCCGTCGATCGAGCCGGCGTAGAAGTTGTTCTCCTTCAGCTTCTGCTGGAGCGCCCGCCGGGTTTCAGCAGTGAACATATTCGGGCGGTCACTCAGCAATCCAAGGACATCAGAACTCCCGCTGCGCAGCGCCGCATACAGGTAATGCGCTGAATCTTCGGGGCCTTTCGAGGGGATCAGCCCATCATCTATCAGCGCTGCAAAATTGAACTGTGCCTGCGGGTGACGCAGATCAGCGGCCCGTTCAAAGAACGTCAGCGCCTTTTTGGGGTTGGCCGGCAGCCCCAGGCCGCCCTGATAATGCAGGAAGCCAAGATCGTTGATCGCATCGGCAAAATTCTGATCTGCAGCAGCCTGATACAGCTCCAGCGCCTTGGCTGTGTCCACATCAACACCGGTGCCGCGCTCATATAGTTTGGCCAGTTCAAACTGCGCTTCGGGCGAACCGGCATTAGCAGCCCGTTGCAGGAAATCCACCGCTGCCGCAGGGTCGAACCGACCCTCATTCGGGTTGAGCCGAATATAGGCCAGGCCCAGCATCGAACGGGTGTCTCCCAGCTCTGCCAGGGCCAGCAGCTGTTCTTCCTGATCCGGTTTGATGGCAGCCCATGCAGCGGAGGCATCGGCGACAGAAATCGGAGCATCATTTTCACCGGGACCTGCCAGATAGAAAGGTACGCCTGTGAGCGAGCCATAGGTGTGCGGCTCCTGCAGGTTGGCGGTGCTTTGCAGCACCTGGTCGCGGACCTGGCGGAACAACAGGCTGATCTCCAGTCCCGGCTGCACCATTTTTTCCATCAAAGCCGTGGCATAGGGGGAATTTCTGCCGCTGCCGTCCAGCGCCACCTGGCCATCCTTGGCCGCAAAGGCCACAAGCGTGCCGCGGTCCGGATCAGCTGGCGCCATGCCGCCGCCGCCACGGGTTGTCGCTGTGGTTTCAGCCGTCTGGCTGCTGCTTTGCTCCAGCGCGATGGAATCGCCCAGCGGGTTGTCGCGGCAGCTGTCCAGGATCACGATCCGCATCTTCCGGGCCCGGTCGACCGCGCTCAGCAATTGTTTCAAGGACAGTGACTGGCGCTGTACATCGCGGTTGCTGGCAACCTTGGCATCAGCAGGGATCAGAAAATTCTCACCCTGCACTTCAATCCCGTGGCCGGCGAAATAGACCAGTGCCAGATCCGCGACTTCGGAGCGGAAGGCAAAATCCTCCAGCAGCTGTTCCATTTCCGACGTGCCAGGGTCCAGCGCCAGGCTGACATCAAAGCCGATGCCCTCCAGCGTGTCGGCCATGGCAACGGCGTCATTCCGGGTGTTCTCAAGCGGCGGCAGATGTTGATAGTCAGCAACCCCGATAACCAGAGCAATGCGGTCAGCAGCTGCCTGCGCGCTTGCCGCAAACAGCAGACAGGCGGTGAAAATCAAAGGTTTGAAAAGAAAAGACATGGGGACACCCGGGATAGCGAATTCAGCTATGCCCAATGTAGTCCTTAGCGGCAGCAAAGAAAAAGAAAATTCGCCGCGAACGTCTGCAGCAGACAGCCTCCGCCCGGAAACGGGCGAAGGCCGCGCAATTTTAAGTGCTTGCCAAATTGCCGGCTGAGCGCAGCCGGTCGCGCAGTTTTTCAAGGGTGACCCCGGCAGCTGCAGCTGGCAGATCTGCCGGGCCGGACTCGTTCACCTGGGCCTGCACCCGCTGGTAGAACCCAGAAAGCCCCGACAGGGTCTGAATCACCAGGTCAAAGTCCTGCAGCGCCCGCAGCTCCTGACTGGTTGGCGGGGTGCCCCGCTCCAGAACATCAAGGACCACGTCCTCCAACGTTTGCATCTGGCTGCGCAGCTGCTCCATTTCCCACGCCGATGCCGCGCAGAGTTCGCCAAGGGCCTTGTCGGGGTGTTCCATGTTCAGAGCCGCCCGACAACCTGTTCGATGGCCTGTTTCATCGTTGCCACAGTGAATGGCTTGCGGACGATGTTGTTCAGACCGATCTGCTTGCCGACCTGGATGATTTCCGGGGTGGGCTTACCGGTCACCAGGATAAAGCCAACCCGCTGGGTGACCTGGTGGCTGCGCAGCGCCTTCAAGAGACCCAGCCCATCCATACCCGGCATGTTGTAGTCCGAAAGCACCAGATGCACAGGCGTTTGGGTCAATTTCTGATAGGCACCTTCGCCCGAATTCTCGACCATGTAATTCTTGATGCCGATCTCATCCAGGCTTTGTGTGATGATCCCCCGGCTTGTCGACATGTCATCGACAACCATGACACGGAGAGAGTCTTTCAAGCTCATTTTTCTTTCCTTCTGCTCTGCATGCAGCCGCGGCTGGGGTTACCTGCCAGCGGGTGAGTTGACATAAGTGGTGATCCCGGCCGTCTTCAGGTGCTGCGCAGCCGGGCCTGACATGCGCTCGGAGTGACCAATGAAGAGGGTACCGCCCGGGTTCAGGGCATTCTGGAAGGCGCTCCAGACCTTCTGCTGGGTCGGATTGTCGAAATAAATCGCAACATTCCGGCAGAAAATCGCATCGAACTTACCCTTGAAAGGGAGCGGTTCGATCAGGTTCAGCACCCCGAATGTGATCAGCTTGCGCAGGCTGTCCGGCAGTCGCCCGTCCGGATCGCGCTTGGGCACCAGTTTGCTGTATTTGGCATCGATCTGGGCCAGCTCATCCTCAGGGTACTTGGCGGCCTGGGCGTGGCGCACCACAACCGGGTCGATGTCAGTGCCCAGGATCTTGATATCCAGATTGGCTGCTTCCGGACAGGCGTCCAGCAGCGTCATGGCGATCGAATACGGCTCCTGCCCGTTGGAACAGCCCGCGGACCACAGCCGCACCCGGCCGCCACGGCGCGCCTGTTCGATCAGTGGCGGCAGCACGTCGTTGCGCAGGGTTTCAAAGTGATGTGGCTCCCGGAAGAAATGGGTCACATTTGTGGTCAGCAGCGACAACAGCCCGCTGCGTTCCTCGTCGGCATTAGGACCGTCCAGACTGGCGAGATAGTCCTTGAAGTTGGTGATATTGCGCTGGCGCAGCTTGCGGGCCAGGCGCGACGACACCAGTGGCTTCTTGCTTTTCGCCATCGCCAGGCCGAAGTTCTTATGCGCGAACTGCGCAATCGCTTCAAACTCCTGATCCGACAGAGAAAAGCTGTCCACTTTGGGATTGATGGTACCTTCTGCGCTCACAGCATCACCTGTTCCGGAGCCGAGATGACCGCATCCAGATTGATGATGCGCACCATGGTGTCATCATGGGAGATGATGCCCTGGATATACTCCATCGTATTGCGGCTATCCACCGGCGGGGTGTCCTGGATGTCATCCGGGTTGATCGAGATGATCTCGGAAACAGATTCAGCCAGCAGGCCGACCGGTTTACCGTGCACCGAAACGACGATGACCACATTGCGCTCGCTGGCCTCAGTCTGCTGCAGGCCGAAACGGGCAGAGAGATCATAGATGGGGATCACTGCGCCGCGCAGGTTCATCACCCCCAGCACATCGGCGGGGGCATGCGGCAAAATCGTTACCGGTGACCAGCGCCGGATCTCCCGGATCTGGGTGATCTTCAGGCAGAACGCCTGCCCGGCCACGGTGAAGCTGACAAACTCGCTGTGTTCAGCGTGTTTCACTTCTTGATCTGTTTGCTTCACTTCAGCTTGCATTGCTCATTCTCCGCTCGGTGTCAAAGGCGGCCGCAGTGGGCGAGGCCGCAATGATGCTTTCTGGATCCAGGATCATGGCGATCTTGCCGTCGCCCAGGATGGTTGCTGCGGCGACGCCGGCGATCTCTCCGCAGACGCCGTCCAGGCTTTTGATCACCACCTGGCGCTGGTCGTGGATGTCATCCACTGCCAAGGCGCATCGCTGGCCGGTTTCGGTTTCCACCAGCAGGTAGACTCCGGCCTGCTGATCGCTTTCGCGGTACAGTCCCAGGCTGCCGGCAACATCGCAGATCGGCACGAAATTGCCGCGGATCGACAGCAGGGTGCCATCGGCGCCAAGGCTGTTGATCATGTCGTCGCTGCCGCGCATGGTCTCGACGATTGATGTGATCGGCACCACCATGGTCTGATCGGCAACAGACACCACCATGCCATCCATCACCGCCAGCGTCAGCGGCAGGATGATGGTAAAGGTGGACCCTTTGCCGGGTGTGGACGAGATGTTGATGCGCCCGCCGAGACCGGTTACCGCATTTTTCACCACGTCCATGCCCACGCCGCGGCCAGAGAGGTTAGACACCTCCTTGGCAGTCGAGAACCCCGGTGCAAACAGCAGGTTGTCGATCTCGGCATCCGTCAGCTCGGCGTTCTCCGGGATCAGGCCCTTTTCGATTGCGATCTGTTTGACCCGCGGGCGGTTCACGCCGGCACCGTCGTCCTTGATCTCGATGCAGACACTGCCGGAGCGGTGCGAGGCCGAAAGCCGGATTTCGCCGATGTTGGACTTCCCGGCGGTAGTGCGGTCCTCAGGTTTTTCAATACCGTGGTCCACCGCATTGCGCAGGATATGCGTCAGCGGGTCAGACAGCCGTTCGATCACGGTTTTGTCCACCTCGGTATTTTCACCCTCATTCACGAGCTTGCAGGTTTTGCCTGTGGCAGAAGAAGCTTCCCGGACAATCCTTGCCATCCGCTGGAACAATGGCTTTACCGGCTGTGCACGGATGGCCATGACACCTTCCTGAATGTCGCGGGCCAGATTCTTAAAACCCTCCAGCTCGGTCTCGACATCCCGCGTATCAGATACCGGAAGATTTGCGATCTGCTGAGCCAGCATCGAATGGTTGATGATAAGCTCCCCGACAGCGTTGATCAGCCGGTCCACCCGCTCGAGCTCGACGCGGAGAGTCGGCTTGGGTCCACCGCGCTGCTCCTGTTTGCCGCTCTCGGCTTTCGGGGCCGATGCCTTTTCTTCGGCAGGTGCCGGCTTGGCTTCGGGTTTAGGTGCGGGGACCGGCGGTTCAAAAGGGGCTGATGGCGCCTCCCCCTCAGCGGCATCTGCTGCTGCGGCAGCAGGGGCGGTAGGAGCAGCAGCGGTTGCAGGCGGCGTGCTGAACATCGCATCCAGATTCGCCAGCGCATTGGCTTCCGCCTCTGCATCGCCATCGCCTTCGATCGACAGCTCGCACAGGCCTTCGACGAATTCAAAGACAGCCTCAACCACAGAGCGCAGCTCCTTGGTGACCAGAACCAGGTCCCAGGCCAAATAGGCTTCGCTTGTGTCCATTGCGTCAAAGCCGGGCAGTTCGTTGTCGTCCAGCTTGACGGTCAGTTCACCCATATCCTTGAGCGCCTGGAACAGGAAGAACGGCTCGTTGCCGGTGCCGTACATTTCCTTTAGCGGCTGGAAACGGATCCGGTAGGTCTCTTCCTGCGGTTCCGCCGGTTCACCACCGCCGATATCACCCAGGTCGACCATCGGTGCAGCACCAAGCCCCATTGGCTCGAAGGTGAGGTCTTCCTCTTCTTCGGGGATGTATTCATCCAGCGCTGCCAACAGCGTATCGTTATGCGCCTCGTCTATCTGGCCGCCATCCCGGGCGGCCTCGACCAGCGCTGACAGTTGATCGCTGGACCGCAGCAGCAGCTGAACCAGTTTCGGGTCCAGCTCCAGCCGGTTGGAGCGCACTTCGTCAAACACGGTTTCGAACCGGTGGGCAAAGGCCACCAGATCATCCAAGCCAAAGGCTCCGGCGCCACCCTTGATAGAGTGCACGGCGCGGAAAATCGCATTGACAACCTCAGGGTCGTGATCGCCTCCTTCGATAGCGGTCAGCCCTTCATCCGTTGCTTCAAGGAGCTCTTCGCACTCCTCAAAGAAGGTATCCTGAATCGATCCCGACATCCTAGGCCGCCGCTCCAGTCACGCGCTTGAGCGCAAAAATCAGCGACGCATCGTCAAACGGCTTGGTGATCCAGCCGGTTGCGCCGGCACCGCGGGCACGGGCTTTCAGCTCCGGTGCGCTTTCCGTGGTCAACACCAGAATCGGCACTTTGGAATTAATGCCGGAGCCGCGCAGCTCCTCAATCACGCCGAAACCGTCGAGGTTCGGCATGTTGATATCGGTGATTACCACGTCCGGGTCCACATCAGGGTACATGTCGACACCATCGCGGCCATCGACCGCACAATGGTATTCAAATCCGGCCTCTTCCAGGGTCGCGGCGAGAAGATTCCGGATCGTGCGGGAATCGTCGATTGCCAGAACTTTGGTTTTCATGCTGTTTCCTCGTCTTCAAAACGGTTTGGCTCCAGCCCCAGAAGCGTCAGGGACTTGCGGCAGGATTCAGTGATATTGGTGACTGCGAAGCCTACCTCCTCGGACCGCCACTGCTGTTCTGCACCAAGCAGAAGCTGCAAGCAGCGTGAGGGCATCAGGGCAACGCCGCTGCAGTCGATTTCGACTGCCTTGGCGCGCGCTCCCTGAAGGAAGGCGATCAGCGGATCCAGTTCCGCGAAGGCGTTTGGCAGATCCAAAACGTGCTTTTGCGTTTCCATAGTCATATTCGGCGATTCGCACCCCCGTTGTCGGCGATCAATTCGAGTTCGATGAGGCAAGTCTTAGGTGCCGGGCCTTAACATTTGATTGCCGCCCCACCCGCGCAAAGAGAGATTCATAAGGAGAACGGCAGCAATTTTACGGAAGAATTCCGATCAATTTTTATCTGTGTGCCAGTGACCAGAGAATCACTTCGCCGCGAAGAATCAGGTGCCTTGTTCGCCCTGTGCACAGCCTTCAGCTGCATCTTTACCGAACCTTCAGAAAGTGACGCCGGAGCGCAGCAGTTTAGAGCGTGTTTCTGCCTAAAAATGCCGCAGAAACCGTTCCCTGTAAGCGGCAAATTAACATCTGCGGCGCAATCTGACCGGCATTACTCTTGCGGCAGCCTGGGCCGCACTGCTCTTAGGAGGACGGAATGAAAGTGTTCAAATCGCTCAAGCTGGCGCATAAACTGCCGCTTTTTGTTGTTGGGTTCGGTGTGCTTGTGACTGCGATTCTTGTCACCATCAGCACTATCAGCTTCCAAAACAGCGCTGAAAAAAATGCCGAGGACCAGTTCCGGTCCATGGTGGCAGACCGGAAATTTTCAATCCAGACACTGCTGGATGGAATTCACGCGGATGTGAAGACCCTGGCGGCGGTGCCGTCAACAGCGACTGCCATCGAATGGCTGACCATGACCTGGAATGATCTGGACGGAAATGCGGGCCAGATCCTGCGCCAGGCCTATATCGACGACAACCCTAATCCCTTGGGGCAGAAGCACCTGCTGATCCGCGGTTCAGGCGATTCGCCCTACCACATGCATCATGAAACCTTTCATCCGGCCTATAAGACCCTGATTGACAGCAAGGGCTATTATGATGCCTTCCTGATCAATCTGGCCGGCGATATCGTCTATTCGGTGTTCAAGGAAAACGATTTCGGCACCAATATGATGTCCGGCCCGTTCAAGGATTCCGGCCTGGCTAACGTTTACCGTGCAGCGCTGGAAGGCAACCGCGGCGAGGTGTTTTTTGCAGATATGGCACCTTATGCACCGTCTGGCGGTTCGGCTGCAGCCTTTGCGGCTGTGCCGGTGGTGAATGATGCCAATCTGACCGTCGGCGTGCTGGCTGTTCAGATCCCAGTGGATCTGCTGGCGGCCATCGTCAACAGTGAGAAGGGCATGGGTACCACCACCCAAGTATATCTGGCAGGCGATGACTTGCTGGCGCGGACACCGGCCCGTTTTGAAGGCGGCTTTGACGTGCTCTCCCGACTGCCGGAATTAGAGCAGGTGCAAACAGCATTTGACGGCGACTCACATGTTCTGCGCGGTGTCAGCGGCCTGAACGGGCAAAAGGTTCTGGCCTATTCGGAACCGCTGCCGTTGGCCTTTGCCAATTGGGCCATCATCGCGGAACAGGATTGGGCTGAACTGATGGCTCCCGCCGTGAAGAAGCGCAACATGTTGCTGCTGGCATCGCTGATCTGCGCCGGTTTTGTGTCGCTCTTTGGCTGGCTGTTCGCGCGGTCTG
>MDLF01000078.1 GCA_001730095.1 Rhodobacteraceae bacterium (ex Bugula neritina AB1) | reverse complement strand
CGATGGCGACGGCAACAACACCCTGTTCGGCGGCGCAGCTGCTGATACCTTCGACATCGACGGTAACGGCAACAACGCAGCCTGGGGCGGTTCGGCAAATGATATCGACATCTTCGATATCGACGGCACCGGCAACAACACCCTGGGCGGTGGCGACGGCGCTGATGTCTTCAACATCAACGGCGACGGCGACAACACCATCTTTGCCGGCGCGGACGATCTCAACGATGACATCAACATCAACGGCAATGGCGACAACACTGTCTTTGGCGGCAATGGTGAAAATGGCACCGGTGTGAACGCTATCGACATCGCCGGCACCGGCGCCAACACCATCTTCAACGGCAACGGCAACGACAACGTTACTCTGGCGGGCACCGCAACCGGCGACAACACCCTGTTCGGCGGCGCAGGTGATGACACCTTCACCTTTGGCGCAGGCTCCAAAGGCACCGTGTCCTTCGTTTCCGGCAACGGCAACGACACCGTTACCGGCCTCGACCTGACTGACGCGGATCAGCTGGTTGACCTGTCCGCCTTCGGTTTCACCGATGCAGACGATGTGCTGGACAGCATCACCGATGGTGCGAACTCGGTTCTGTTCATCACCGCAGGCCAGACCATCACCTTCACCGGTACTACTCTGGCACAGCTGCAAGCTGCAGACGCAGACGACTGGCTGATCCTGTAATCCAGACAGGATTTTGAGAGCTCAGAGAAAAGGGCGCCCCAGGGCGCCCTTTTTGCATGGGAAAACTGAAATATGCTGCAGGCGCGCGCCGCAGGGCAGGGCGCCTCAGCCCTCCTCTGCCGCCTGGGCGATCTGCTGCCACCAATAGTCCAGCGACAGCTGCTGGCGCAGGGCGGCGCGCGCAGCCCCGTCCATCCGCGGGCAGGCCCGGGCGTGCCAGCGCTGCAGATGGTCCAGCGTGATGCTGCCCGCCGCCCAGCCCGGCACCTGCACCGCAGGCAGCCGGCCGTAAGCGCCCGCCAGGCTTGGCGCGCAGATCAGCGGCACCGCGCCGTGGATCAGCGCGGTCCAGGCCTTGGGCGAGGGATCCAGCCCGCCGCCCTGCGCACAGACCGCAAAGGCATGGGACTGCAGCAGCTCTGCAAACTCCGCCTCCGTCACCTCCTCTTCGATCACCGTGGTCCAGGCCCGCCAGGGCCCGCGGGCCAGTTCCGTGACCCGGCGCCGGACCTCCCATTGCGGCCCCTCGCGCAGCCGGTGCGCGCACAGCACCCGCAAGGGGCGCTGCGCCAGCGGCGGCACCTGGGGCCACTCCATCGGCCGGTCCGCGCCGCCCGCAGGAAACACCAGCCCCAGCGGCAGCGGCGCCATCTTCGGCGCGGCGGCGTCATCCAGGTTTTCGGCAAACCAGCGGATCAGCAGCGGGCTGTCCAGGATCGCTTGGATGGCGGTCTGCTCTGCAGCGTTGTATTGGCGCCAGCGCTGGTCGGTCTGGCGCGGCAGGGTGATATCCTCGGAGCCGCTGACCAGCACGAAAGGCGCGGCAAGCTGCGGCAGCACCTTGTGGGCGAAATGCAAGAGCGCAGGGAAAGGCGCGCGCAGCGACAGGAAGATATGCCGGGGCGCACCGGGGCGCTGCTGCACCAGCCGGATCTGCGGTTTCTGCCAGTCCGACAGCAGCACCCAGTCGCAGCGCGCCGCCAGCCCGGTGATCCGGCAGGCGTCCGCCCCCTGGCCCCTGGGAAACAGGCGGGTGGAAAGAACCTGCCCGGGTGTCATCTGCGTCTCATGCCGCCCGGGCGGCCTCGCGCAGGGCGGCAAGAGTGCGGGCGGCCTCTGCCGGGATTTCCAGCTCTGCCGCCGCGCCGCTGTTGCGCGGAATGCTGGCGTCAAAGAAGGCGGGGCTGTCCGGCGGGGTCAGCCCGGCATGGGCGATCAGCCGGGAAATGCCTGTGCGCATCGCTTCGGGATCGGAGGTGAATTCCATCACCGGCACCCCGTGCTGGCGGTGCAGCTGCAGCAGGCGCTGGTTATAGGCGTTCCAGATGGCAAAGCCCTTGTCCAGTTCAAAGCCGTTGCGCCCCTGGATCGACAGGGCGACTTCGCGGGGGTCGCGGAAGATGCCGGCACCGGTCCAGTCCGGCAGCACGTCGATCCACTCCTGCGCCACCAAGAGGGTGCGCGGCTCCTTGAAACCCCATGTGCCCTGGCCGCGGCGGGAGTCGATGAACAGGTCGCGCACCGATTTGTGCAGCGGCTGCCAGGTGATCTGTTCCGGCGGCTCGTGCCAGGCGCCGCCATTGGCTTCCAGCAGGTTCTCATGCATGTAGACCAGCGCCGAGGGTTCCTGCAGCCCCTTGGGGTTGAGGCCGAAACTATGGTCCAGCACCCGGCCCATATAGAGGCCAGCTTCGCGGAAGCTGCCCGCCAATGCGCTGGTGCCGCTGCGGTGCATGCCCAGGATCAGGACGCAGCGCCCTGGGTGCGGCTCTGGTGCAGAGCCGGTTTCAGGGCTGGTTTCAGGGCCTGGCCCGGAGGCTGGACGGATCTGGCCGGCCCGCAGCCTGGAGAGAAAGTCAAAGATCATTGCAGGCACGGATCAGATATTGCTGGCGCGGCTGAAGACGCCGAAGAAGTTGCCGAAGATATTCGAGATCGTCAGCGCGTCGTTGATCGGCGATTCGGTGGCCATGACCAGATCGCCGGGGTTGATCTGGAACTGGCGCGCTGAAAACAGCCCGTCGGCGGAGGTCAGGTCCAGCGAAAACACCACCCGCTGCTGGCGCGGCCCGCGCACGCCGGGCGCCACCGCGGCCGCAGGATATTCGCGCAGGATCAACAGCCCTTGGGGGTCGGCCTTGCCGTCCTGAAAGCCGCCTGCAACGGACATGGCGTCCATCGCCGACATCTCATCCTTGGAGAAAATATGCAGGTCTTCCTCGCCGGTGGCCCCGAAGGAGAGAAAATAGCGCTCGTCCTCTTCGACAAACACCCGGTCGCCGCCGCGCAAGAGGGTGTCCAGGCGTGGGTTGTTCAGGAGGTTATCGATCGAAGTGCCGTAAATGCTCTGTCCGCGCACCAGACGGATCTGCGGATTGTTGAGATCAGCACTGATGCCGCCACCGGCTGAAATCAGCCCCATCACCGTGAAATTGCGGTCGGGCATCGGATAGGTGCCGGGCTGGGCCACGCCGGAGACCAGATCAACCGAGTTGTTGCGCCCCTCGGCCATCGCCAGCTGTACCTGTGCCGAGGGCACCACCGGTTCCAGCGCGTCCTGCAGCTTGCGCCGCGCCAGGTCCGGGGTCAGCCCGTTCACGTTCACATCGCCCACATAGGGCATGAAGATGGTGCCGTTGGAGGCCACTTTCATGTCCTGCAGCTGCACCATTTTCTGCTCCGCCGCAGTCAGCAGCGAATTGGCGTTGCTGTCCCAGATGCTGAGGGTCAGCTGGTCGCCAGGCTGGATGATCTGGGTCTTGGCGCCCTGATGGCCGTGCAGCCAATTGAGCCGCTCCTGCTTGCCGGTGGCGGGCCATGCGGCCACGGTGGGCAGCAATGCCCGGTTCACCGAATAGAGCGCGAAATTGGCATCTGCTTCGCCTGCCTCTTTCAGGATCTCCTCGCTGGCCGGGGCGCCGCCGGGCAGGCGGGAACAGGCTGCGGGCAGAAGGCAAAGGCCGGCAGCCGCCAGCCAGGGAAGAAGTTTCAGCATGAGATGTCTGCCATTCAAGCGCTCGGGATCCGCCATGGCCTGCGCCCGGGGGGAACCGCTTTGATTTTTGTCTGCGCAGAGGATACTGGGCTGAGCGAGAGGGTTCAACAGGAACGGGCAGCAGCGATGGCGAAACCCGCCGTATTGGTTCTGGGCGCAACAGGGCGCATCGGGCAGCTGCTGCAGCTGTGCCCGCCCGCCGACCTGTCCCCTGGCCTGTCTGCTGGCCCATCTGCCGGTCTGGCGCTGCGGCTGCAGGCGCGCCGGGGCGCGGCGGACCGCTGGGCTGAAAACGGGCTGGGCGACTGGCGCATCTTCGATCCGCTGGCGGAACCTGCGGCGCTGGCCCGCGCCGCAGACGGCGCCCATGCCATTCTCTGCCTGGCGGGACCGGTGCCGGGCAGGGGGGCGGGCCGCGGGGCTGGAGATATGGCAGACCATATCCGCCTGGGCGAAGCGGCGGTGCGGGCCGCCGCTGGCGCAGGTGCGGGCTGCCGGGTGCTGCTGGCGTCCTCGGCGGCGGTTTACGGCGCCCGGTCCGGGCTTTTGGCTGAAGAGACCCCGCTGCAGCCCGCCAATGCCTATGGCGAGGCCAAGGCAGCGATGGAAGCGCATGCGGCAGGACTGGCAGCAGAGCTGGCGGTGCCGACCTGTGCCTTGCGGATCGGCAATATCGCGGGCTTTGATGCCGCCTTGGGGGGCTGGCGGCCGGGTTTCACCCTGGACCGCTTCCCGGACGGGAGCACGCCCCGGCGCAGCTATATCGGGGTTCAGTGCCTGGCGCAGGTGCTGGCTGCGCTGCTGATGGCGCCAGAGCTGCCGCCGGTGCTGAATATTGCGCAGCCCGGCACGGTGGAAATGGGCGCGCTTTTGCAGGCGGCGGGTAAACCCTTTGGCCTCCGCCCGGCGCCGCCCGCGGCGATCCCGGAGGTGGCGCTGGATGTCTCCCGCCTGCAGACGCTGCTGGCGGCAAGGCTGGCGGCGGCGGATGCGGCGGCCATGGCCGCCGAATGGGCTGCATTAGAGCCTGATATGGCGAATGAATAACCTGATGAAAGAGACAATATGACCTGGCGCAAACGGCTGTTCGACCTTTTCTTTGCCAGCCTGCTGATTGCGGTTCTGGGTCCGGTCTTGCTGCTCTTGATGGGCTGGCTGTTGTGGAAAGAGGGGCGGCCTCTGTTCTATGTGGCGGAGCGGATGAAGGGGGTGGATCAGCCGTTCAACTTATGGAAGCTCAGAACCATGACGGTGGTGGAGACCGACACCGGTGTGTCCGGCGGCGACAAATCGGCCCGCATCACCAAGACCGGCGCCTGGCTGCGCGGCAAGCGGCTGGATGAGTTTCCGCAGCTGTGGAACATCCTGAAGGGCGACATGTCCTTTGTCGGGCCGCGCCCGCCGCTGCGTCAATATGTCGAGGCAAACCCTGCGCTTTATGCCGAAGTGCTGAAATCGCGCCCCGGCGTCACTGGCCTGGCTTCGATCACCTATCACAAGCATGAGGCGGCGCTTTTGGCGCGCTGCGAAACCTCTGCCCAGACAGATGCGGTCTATTCCCGGCTTTGCGTGCCGATGAAGGCGCGGCTGGACCTGATCTACCAGCGCCATCAGAGCATGTGCTTTGATTTCGACATCGTGTTTCAGACCATTGGCAACATATTCCGCCGGGGGTAGCATATAGGGCGTATTCTTTCCCGCCCTGACTGTTTTTGCGGCCCATGCCGGAGGCCGGCCTGCGATTGCAGCGCAAGTGCGGCAATCGCGGGGGAGAAGCGGCGGTTTTTCGCCGTTTCGCGGTTTTTTAGCAGAGGAAAACCGGGTAAGAGAGAGAAAACCGGTTATGATAGGAAATGCGTTTTAAGAACGGTGCGGGAGGCCTCTGCCGCGCTGCATTGGTTTTACTATTTTCCCTGCTGCCCGGGCTTTTGTGGGCAGGCACGACAGGGCCGCAGGATAAACAGGATCATTAAAGTGCAGGCAGCAGCACATGGCAGTTGAGGACGGGCAGGCATGTATAATCTGATCAGTGCGCTATCGCGCAGGCAGAAATCCTATGTCTTCCTGGCGGTGGACCTGGTGCTGCTGCCGCTGGCGCTGCTGTTCACGCTGGAAGTGCAGCCGCTGCCAGATCCGGCGCTTGCGACCCTGGGGGCGCTGCTGCCGGTCCTGCCTTATGTGATGGCGTCTGCAGCCGCCCTGGCGCTGTGGCTGGGGTTGCCGCATGTGCAGCTCAACGCCTATGAGCGCCACGCCGCGGCGCAAAGCGCCCTGCTGGCAGGTGGCACGGCGCTGGGGCTGGCCCTGCTGGCAGCGGGCTTCGGGCCGCCGCTGGGTTTCGGCACCTATGTGGTGTTTGCAATCTGCTATTTCCTGTTCATGGTGGTGACCCGCGCGGCAATGCTGCAGGTGGTGCTGGCGGTTTATCGCCGTGCCCAGCCGCGCTGCCGGGTGCTGATCTACGGCGCCGGCACCACCGGCACCCAGCTGGCCCAGGCGCTGAAATCCCATGACGGCATCGACCCGGTGGCCTTTGCCGATGACAATTCCTCCTTGCAGGGGCTGACGCTGGTCGGGCTGCCGGTTTTTGCGCCCACGCGGATCTCTGAAATCGTGCAGGCGCGCCAGATCCGCCGGGTGCTTCTGGCGATGCCCTCGCAGAGCCAGCAGCGCCAGGCCAGAATCACCCAGCGGCTGCAGCAGCTGGGGCTGGAGGTGCAGGCGCTGCCCTCTTTTGCCCAGCTCATCGGCGAAGAAGCCCTGGTCGACAAGCTGACGCCGGTGGCGCCGCAGGCCTTCCTGGGTCGGGCCGCGCGCGATGTGCCGCTGAAGGAAGCCGCCGGCTCTTATCAGGGCAAATCGGTGCTGGTCTCCGGCGCTGGTGGCTCGATCGGTTCGGAGCTGTGCCGTCAGGTGCTGGCCTGCCGGCCGTCGAAACTGGTGCTGTTCGAGCTGAGCGAACTGGCGCTTTACACCGTGCATCAGGAACTGGGGCCGCTGGCCGAGGCTGCAGGCATCGCGCTGGTGCCGGTGCTGGGCTCGATCACCGATCCGCGCCAGATGCGGATGGTGCTCAATGCCCATGAGGTGCAGGTGGTGCTGCATGCGGCGGCCTATAAACATGTGCCGCTGGTTGAGGCCAACCCCTTGCCGGGACTGGCCAACAATGTCTTTGGCACCCAAACGCTGGCGCGCGCCGCGGCGCGGGCAGGCGTCGAGCGCTTCATCCTGATTTCTTCGGACAAGGCGGTGAACCCGGCCAATGTGATGGGTGCCTCCAAGCGGATGGCAGAGCTGATCGTGCAGGACCTGGCCACCCGCCACGGCCAGAACACCGTGTTCACCATGGTCCGCTTTGGCAATGTCCTGGGCTCCTCCGGCTCGGTGGTGCCGCTGTTCCAGGAGCAGATCAGCCGTGGCGGCCCGGTCACCGTGACCGACCCGAATGTGCGCCGCTTTTTCATGACCATCAGCGAGGCGGTGCAGCTGGTCTTGCAGGCGGGCGATATGGCCCAGGGTGGCGAGGTCTTTGTGCTGGATATGGGCGCGCCGGTGCCGATCCTGCAGCTGGCCCGCCAGGTGATCGAAAGCACTGGCCACACGGTGCGCGATGCGGACAACCCCGAGGGCGACATCGCCATCGAGATCATCGGGCTGCGCCCCGGCGAGAAGATGGAGGAGGAGCTGACCTTGAGCGAGGAGCTGATCCACACCCGCCATCAGAAAATCTTTTGCGCCCGCGAAACCGTGCTGTCGGAGATCCAGGTCGCAGGCTTCCTGCGCAGCCTGCGCCAGGCAGTGGCGGCGGGCGACGAGGCCGCGGCGCTGCAGGTGGTGCGGCATTGGGTCGAGGGCTATTGCCAGCCGCTGGCGCCCGGGCGCAAGACCTCCTGATCCTGGGGACAGTCCGGTATCGGGCCGGTATCAGGACTGGTGCCGGGCGGTTTTTGCAAGACACGGCGCGGGTGCGGCGCCGGCGCTGCAGTGGCCGGGAAACTTCTGGCGCCAGGGCGGTGGCAATTGATCCGGCCCGGCCATTCATGTTCTAAGCAGGGCAACAGGTGAGAGAGCCGGGCAGCAAGACCCGGCGCAGGCAGTTCCAAAGGCAGGTTTCCCGTGACCCCGATCCTCCCCCTTTTGTGCAGGACCGCAGCCCGTGGGCGGCTTTGCGGTATGCGGCTGGCGGCCCCGGCCGCCGCGCTGTGGCTGATGGCACTGCCTGCCAGCGCCCAGCATTGGGCTGCGGGGCCGGAGATCACCCGCGCAGGCCATGACGCGGCGCCAGGAACCGAAGCCGCCGCCCCGCGGCTGAAGCCGCTGCCGCCCCCGAGCCTCAATTTCTATGGCAGCCCCGGCATTATCGACACCCCCAGCGCGGATATGCTGCCGGACGGCCAATATGCAGTCACCTATTCCTGGTTCGGCGGCACCTCGCGTTACAACATCACCTTCCAGGCGCTGCCCTGGCTGTCGGCCAGCTTCCGCTACAACGGCATCCAGGATCTGAACCTGTTCGGTTTTGACACCTATTACGACCGTGGCTTTGATGTGCGTGCCCGGCTCTGGCGCGAACGGCGCTGGCTGCCTGAGGTCACGATGGGGCTGCAGGATTTTGCCGGCACCGGGGTCTATGCGGCGGAATATTTCGTCGCCACGAAACGGTTTGAGGCCGCCGCTCTGGGCTGGGGCCGCGCCCCCGGTCGTCTGAAGGTCTCGGCAGGGCTGGGCTGGGGGCGGCTTGGTAGTCAGGGCGCCATCGGCAATATCGGCGGCAATCGCCCGACATTCGTGGGCGGCAGCACCGGCGGCGAACTGTCCACCGACCAGTGGTTCCGCGGCGATTTCGCGCCTTTTGGCGGCTTCGAGTGGCAGCCCGATGAGCGCTGGAGCCTGAAGGCGGAATATTCCACCGATGCCTATGTGACCGAAACGCAGATCTCCGATGTGTTCGACCGCAAGTCCTCAATCAACTACGGGGTGGAATACCAGTATTCCGACCGGCTGCGCCTGGGCGCCTATTACCTTTATGGTTCGGAAATCGGCATCACTGCGCAGATCCAGCTCAATCCGAATAACCCGCCCACGCCGATGGCGGTGCCCGCCCCGCACCCGGTGCAGCCGCGGGTGCAATGGGCCGGTCCAGCGGATAGCTGGAAACAGGAGTGGATGGCCAGCACCTCCCAGAAACAGAAGTTCCGTGATTTGGCGGCCGAGACGCTCAAGGCCGATGGGCTGGTGCTGGAGGCAATCACCCTCACCGGCACCACTGTCGAGCTGCGCTACCGCAACAACCGCTATCGGTCGGCCGCGCAAGCTGCAGGGCGCGCCGCCCGCGCCCTGGCCCAGTCGCTGCCGGCCTCGGTGGAGACTTTTCGCCTGGTGCCGGTGCGCCGCGGTATCGGCCTGTCCACCATCGAGATCCGCCGGTCCGATCTGGAGGCGCTGGAGTTTGATGCGGATGCTTCGGATGCGCTGTTCGCTGCCGCCGGTGTCCGCGCTGCCGGACCGCTGCCTGAGGATGCGATCTTCTCGGGTGAGCTGTATCCGGCTTTTGCCACCTCCATCAGCCCCTATACCCAGCCTGCCTATTTCGATCCCGAAAAACCGTTCCGGCTGGATGCGGGTCTCGATTTTGCGGCCTCTTATGAACCGGCGCCGGGCTGGCGCATTGCCGGCACCATCCGCCAGCGGCTGGCCGGCAATGTGAAGAACGGCCGCGCCTCCAATTCGGTGCTGCCGCATGTGCGCACCGATCAGAACGAATACGCCCAATTCGGCACCACTCTGGAAAACCTCTATGTGAGCCGCCTGTGGAAACCCGGGCGCAACCTTTATGCCCGCGCCACCGCGGGCCTGTTCGAGAGCATGTACGGCGGCGTCTCCGGCGAGATGCTGTGGAAGCCTGTGAACAGCCGCATCAGCTTTGGGCTGGAGGCCAACTATGTGGTGCAGCGCGATTTCGACCAGCGGTTTTCCTTTCGCGACTACCGCACCTTCACCGGTCATGCTTCGGCCTATGCAGAGCTGGGCAAGGGCTATCTGATGCAAGTGGATGCGGGCCGCTACCTGGCGGGCGATTACGGCGGCACCTTCAGCCTGAACCGGGAGTTTGACAACGGTTTCCTGGTCGGCGCCTTCTTCACCCTGACAAATGTGTCCGCCGAGGATTTCGGCGAAGGCTCCTTTGACAAGGGCTTCCGCTTCCGGATTCCGGTCGACTGGCTGCTGGGCAAGCCGTCGCGGTCCGGTTTCGGCCTGACCATCCGCCCGACCCAGCGGGACGGCGGCCAGCGGGTGGCGGTGCCGGACCGGCTTTATGGATCGGTGCGCGCGGCCCACCGCAAGAACCTGGAAGATCAGCGTGCGAGGTTCTGGGAATGAGCATGATCCGTTTCCTGCCCGCCTTGGCGGCGGCGCTGCTGCTGCTGGGGGGCTGTGCCCGTGGCCCAGAAAAGACACCGGCGGAGCTGGAAGTGATACAGGCGGTGGCCGAGCAGTTCCGGGGGCGCCGCAAGGCGCCGCCGCCGCCCAAGCTGACCCGGGCACTCTTGGACGAGCAGACCCTGGCCCATATCGAGGTCACCATCGAGAACCGCGAGGTCACCGCCTTTCTGACCCCGTCACTGGCGCGTCGCGACAGCCATCCCGGCAGCATTGCCATCTGGCGCACTCAGGACAATGTATCGCTTAGCCTGCGCCAAGGCATGGTCATTGCCACCCGGGGCCTGGGCGGTGGATTGTTGTCCGCGCAGGTGCCGGCCGCAGACGGGGTGGCGGGACCGGCGCGCGGCGGTGCCCGGCGCTACACCGTGCGTGCCGACGGCAACGGCCAGACCACGCTTGAAATGGCCTGCAGCCTGCACGACCTGGGGGCCGCGGCCGTGGAAATCGTCGAAGTGACCCACCCCACCCGCCATCTGCAGGAACGTTGCAGTCTGGAAGGCGCAGGCGGCGGCACGGTGGTCAATGACTATTGGGTCGATTCCCGGCCGGGCCGGGCGCAGGTCTGGCAGTCGCGACAATGGGCCGGGCCAGAGATCGGCTACATGCGGATTCGTCTGCTGCGGCTGTGATCTGGAATGGGAGAGCCGTGATCTAAGGCGGATTTCGGCCCGTTTTCCGCGGTTTTGCAGCAACGGAGCTGAAAAATTAACGCCGCAAACTGTATTTCAACAGTTTTGCTGCTATTGCGTACGTTGAAATAGAAACCTGCCTCCCCTAAGGTCGGCTCCGATACCCTCTTGCACAGTTCTCCAAAGGAGTTTTGAGATGAAACAGATCCTGACTGCCCTGGCCCTGACCGCCCTGGCCTCCACCGCATCCGCCCAGACCGCGACAGCACCTGCCGCCACCTCCAAAGCTGGCATTGCAGGCACCGGCCTGACCGCAGGCACCGCAGCGGGTATCGCCGCAGGCCTCGTATTTGTTGCTGTGATTGCCGATGACGGAGATTCCAGCGGCACCACCACCACCACCACTACCAAGTGATTTTGACGGCGCTGCTGGCGCTGACGTGATTGCAGAAAACGGGTCCTTTGGGGCCCGTTTTTTTATGCGTGCCCGCGGCTGCGGCACGAGACCCTGCGGCGCCTCCAGGCAATATTGCGAATGCTGGAAGCCTCGCTGGCGCCGGGATTTTCGGCGGGATTGCAACATCTTTCCCAATGGGCATTTGCTGGAAAGTTTAGGTAAAAATTTACTTTCTGAAGAAACACGCTAAAAATAACGCTTGTCAGGGGGGAATTTCAGTAAGCAGTTCTATGTCGTCCCAAGTTGTCCTGATGTGTTGTTTTGGGTAGTGGGTATGAAAAATGTTACTGAGTATCAGGGCCAACTGAAAAATTTTGAGATTTCGGGGGGCCGCAAGGGGATAGAGACAGCCGAGCGGATGGTCTGGGAGGGGCTGTACCGCAGAGTAGGAAAACGTGTATTCGATCTGTTTCTGGCCGCAGCGCTGCTGCCGCTGATTGCGCCGCTGATTGCCATTCTATGGCTGATCACCAGGTGCGGCGGCGGGACTGGTTTTTTTGGGCACGCAAGGGTCGGCCGGGGCGGCTGCAGCTTCAAATGCTGGAAGATCCGCACCATGGTGCCGGATGCCGAAGAGAAGTTGCAATCTTATTTGGGCGGCAATCCGGATGCGGCAAGGGAATGGGAGGCCAGCCGCAAACTGGCTCATGATCCGCGGATTACGCGGTTCGGGGATTTCCTGCGCAAATCAAGCCTGGATGAGCTGCCGCAGATCTGGAACGTGCTGTGCGGGGACATGAGCTTTGTCGGGCCACGCCCGGTGACCGGCGAAGAGCTGGGGAAATACGGCGGCCGGTCGGGATCCTACCTGGCGCAGAAACCGGGGATCACCGGCATCTGGCAGGTGTCGGGGCGCAACAGCGTGTCTTACGAAGACCGAGTGTCCATGGATCACCGTTATCTGCGCAACATGAGCTTTCCACTGGATCTGATGATCCTGTTCAAAACCTGGCTGGTGGTCATCAGGCGCACCGGCTGCTGAAAGCGGAACAGGAGGTCACCCGGCTGGGTGCAGGCGGGGCTGGTACAAGGCGACCGGGGGAGCCAGCGTTAACGGCGCTGCTTGCGCAGGGCCGGGTCGCAGGGCAGCACGGCGGTGCAGATCACATAGCAGACAGCAACAAAAAACGGGGCGCCCAGCAGCAGAGCCGCGGCGGCCAGCCACCAAGGGGCGCCGAACAGCATCAGGACAACACCCGAGGCAACAGCAAAGCTGGGTGCGCTTACCGGCAGATGTCTCATACAGTGGTCTCCATTCAGAGTTGCAGAGATTCCCCTGCAATCAATTATTGCGATATTTACCGCCATGATCAAATCATATGTGACCACCATCGGTACCGCAAGATATTGTGTATCTTGTTGCTGAAGACACGCTATCTTCCAGGATCAGCCGCAATATGGCGGTGTGCTGCCTGTTTGGGATATCTTTGCGCGGCCTCTTGATCGGCTTTCGAATATGATTCCCGGCTCCGGTGCAATCCGCTTGCGCGGCGGTGACCCATATCAGCAGGATCTTGCTTGCGGCAGGTCGGTTCAGGTAGGCCAGTTCAGGTAGGCTGGTCCAGACAGCCTGGAAGGGCGGCGCAGACCGCAAGCGGCTACGAGGTGCCGTAGAGGGTCTGTTCACGCATGCCGAAGCACTTGCTGGCGGCGCCCAGATGCAGGGCGCCCCGGATCAGCCAGAAGTTGCGCCTGGCCCTGCTGCCGACGGACAGGCCGCTCATGGCCGCGCAGAAACAGCCTTTGGCCAGGGCGGCAAACAGCAGGCTGAGACGTGTTCTGACCGGAACCGGGGACGTCAGGATGCGCGCATGCGCATGGCTTTGGCCGGCCCGCAGCCGACGCTGCAGCAGCCAGCCCAGAGACAGGCGCTGGGGGGCCACGTCTTCATAGACGACCGCCTGCGGGGCAAACCGCAGCTTCCCGCCTCTGACGAACACCTGACGGAAAAAGACCGTGTCTTCACCGCCGCAGCGTCCCAAGGCCGGGTCGAAACGCAGCCCGGCGACGCTGGTGGCGGTGCGCCGGATCAAAACATTGGCGGTGCATCCGGTTGTGAGCTCAGCCGGGCCGGGTGGCGGCTTTGTGGAGTGGTAATCGCCATCGATCATCCAGGCTTCGGTGCCCTCGGGATAGACTGAGACTGCGGGACCGAACACCGCATCTGCGCCGCTTCGGACGGCTTCGCCATGCAGCTGCAGCAGCCAGTCCGCCCCGGCCTTTTCGTCATCGTCCAGGAAGGCCAGGAATGTACCCTGCGCGGCCTCCAGCCCGGCGTTGCGGGCAATCGAGATATTGCGAGCAGGCGCATGGATATATGTGACAGGGAAGGGCAGGCAGGCCTGTTCCGCAAGGGCGCGGGCCGATGGCGTGTCGTCATTGTCGACCACCAGGAGATACAGGCTGCAGCCCGGCGGCGGTTCGACCTGGCGCAGCGACTCCAGCGTCTCGGCCAGCATCGGGCGGCGGAAGGTGCAGACACAGATGTCAATTCTGCAGCTCACCGCGCATACTCTCGCCGCCGGGCTCCGAAAAAGCCGGAGATGACCCCGGCGCCGCGGGCGATCAGGGCGATGCCATCCGCCAGCCCGGCCCGGCCCCGGACCAGCCCGCGCGACAGGGCGACCACCCCCAGGCCGACCATGGCTGTACCGCGCAGGCCGCAGTACAGCCCGGCATAGCCGCGCGGCTTGCGCAGCAGCACCGTATTGGCCCGGGTGATGCCATAGCGGTACTGGCGCAATGTGGCCCATTTCCAGGTAAGACGGCTTTTCTTCTGGATCTCATAGACCATCGCATGGGCGGCAAACCGGCCTTCCCCCCCGGCAGCCACAATATCCTGGAAAAACAGTGTGTCCGAGCCGCCGTCGAACTGCAGCGCGGCATCGAAGCAGCAGTTGTGCTTGGCCACAAAAGCGAGATCGATCAGCACATTGTTGGTCCAACTCTCCTGCCGCGGGCTGAGATCCGAAAAGCGCTTCTGGCGGAAGAACCCGCTTTGCAGCCACCAGCGGTCGCGCGCGTCCTCGACGGTCATTGTCAGCGGCCCCTGAACAAAGGCGGCGCCGGTCTTGCGGGCGGCGTCCATCAGCGCGTTCAGCCACAGAGGGTCGACGGTTTCATCGTCATCCACAAAGGCCAGGTAATCATCGCCGCTTGCGGCGCGGAGCGCGCGGTTGCGGGCAAAGGGGATGCCGGCTTGCGGCTCATGGACATAGTCAACCGTCCAGGGCAGCCGGGACTGAAAGGCTGTCACCAGCGGTTCAGCGCTTCTGCCGGAATCATTGTCGACGACGATCAGCCGCAGCTCGATGCATGCATGGACCTGCAAGTCCTGAAGCGACAGCAGCAGCTTTTCCAGATCCGCCTGGCGCGCATAGGTGCAAACCGCGATGGCGACCTTATTGCGAGGCGCAGGGGCAGGCTGCATGGCAAAACTTATTTGAAACTGACATCAACACACCTTTGAGCGGATGAGGCGGCTGCCCTGCAAAGCATGGCGATGTGCCCCTCTCCGCGGCAAACTCATTCCGAAAAAGAAGCAGCACTCCAAACCGGTCCGCCTTCCGGCACCCAAAAGCGCTGCGCAGGTTCCGCTGCGGCGTTCTCATGCTGCCAGCCCCCTCGTTGCACTGCAGGTAACCATACTCATTGTTCTTGCGTCAAGCGCAGGGCCCGGATCGGGCGGCTGGCGTGCCGTGTCGTGCAATTTCCTGAGACAACCCGGACATTTGCCCTAGATTTCTTAATCGTATGCCTGATCCGCCCCTTGGGAGCTGAATTGGGCACCGGACAGTTTTATGTGTACCCCCCAAATTTGCTGCGGGATTGATATGGATGATTCAGGAATGTTTGGAACTGTTCCGCAGGCGGATACTGCCGGTGCGGTGCTTGTCGTGGACCTTGATGGCAGCCTGATACGGACAGATATGCTGTATGAGACCGCCTGGTCGGCGCTGTCCAAACGCTGGGCCAATGCGCTGCCGATGCTGGGCAGGCTGATCCAGGGCCGGGCGCAGCTGAAACGGTTTCTGGAACAGGCCGGACCGGTGGATGTGGCACTGTTGCCCTACAATGCGGATGTGATTGCCTATGTGCAGACCTGGCGGCAGCAAGGCGGCCGCACGGCTCTGGTCTCGGCGTCGGATCAAAGGATTGTTGCGCGCATTGCAGACCATCTGGGGCTGTTTGATGAGGCCCATGGATCGGACGGCAAGGAAAACCTGAAAGGCGCCACCAAGGCGGCCCGGCTGGAGGCGCTCTACGGGGCGGAAGGCTATGCCTATATCGGCGATTCCCGGGCTGATCTGGCGGTCTGGCGCGGCGCGGACAAAGCCATCACCGTGGGCCTGTCTGCGCGGCTTAAGGCAGAGGCTGCGCGCGCGGCAGAAGAGGTGCTGCATCTCACGCCTGCAGAGCCACGCCTGCGGCCGCTGCTGCGGGCGATGCGGCCGCATCAATGGCTGAAGAATGTCCTGGTTTTCCTGCCGCTGATGGCTGCGCATCAGCTCGACCTTATGACCCTGCTGCAGGCGCTGACGGCCTTTGCCGCCTACAGCCTGATTGCCTCTTCGGTTTATCTGTTGAACGATCTTCTGGACCTGGCAGCAGACCGGCAGCACCGGCGCAAGCGGCAGCGCCCCTTTGCCAGCGGGCAGCTGCCGCTCTCCTGGGGCACGGCATTGGCACCGGGGCTATTGCTGGCGGGGTTTGGCATCGCCTTTGCGCTGGGGCCACTGTTTGCGGCGGTGATGGCCTTTTATTACGGGGTCACCACGGTCTATTCCTTCCTGCTCAAGCGCCGTCTTGTGGTGGACATCTGCACTCTTGGCGGGCTTTATACCCTGCGCATCATTGCCGGCGGCGTGGCCACGGGAATCCCGCTGTCGGTCTGGCTGCTGGCATTTTCGATGTTCTTCTTCTTTGCGCTGGCGGCGATGAAGCGGCAGGCCGAACTGGTGGCCGAAGGCGATGCGCAGAGCAAGAAGGTGGCCGGGCGCGACTACCGGACATCGGACAAGCCGCTGGTGGCCAATATGGCTGTTTCCTCCGGCTATATGTCGGTGCTGGTGATGGCGCTGTATCTCAATACTCCCGGTGTGCGCGAGCTTTATGCTTTTCCCGAGGCGCTGTGGGGCATCTGCCTGGTGCTGCTGTTCTGGCTGAGCCGGATGGTGATGATCACCCATCGCGGCTGGATGCATGATGATCCGGTTGTCTTTGCAGCCAGGGATTACATTTCTATTATCTGCCTTGGGCTGATTTTCCTGTTTGCCCTGGGAGGGACGATGCTGTGACACGCACGGCGCTTGTCTTGCGCTATACCGTCTTTGCGGTGCTGGCGACATTTTCCAATCTGGCGGTGCAGCGGCTGGTGCTTGTTGTGGCGGGCAGCACCGGGGCAGGCTTTGCTGCGGCGGTGCTCTGTGGCACGGCTGCCGGGCTGGCGCTGAAATACATCCTCGACAAGCGCTGGATCTTTGCCGACACATCGCGGGGGCTGGCGGCACATGGGCGGAAATTCACCCTGTATACCGCTATGGGCCTGATCACGACCGCGATCTTCTGGGGCAGCGAGACCGCATTCTGGCTGGCCTGGGGTACTGATGCGATGCGCGAGACGGGCGCGGTGCTTGGGCTGGCAGCAGGCTATGCCATCAAATATCAATTGGACCGGCGCTACGTATTCAACCAGGCGGCAGCGGAGCGGCCTGCCTGATGGGGATGCAGGAAATCTCGGGCTGGGGCCGCTTTCCCCGCCGTTTTGCCCGGGTTGCGGCGCCGCACGGCGAAGCGGCCTTGCGCGCGGCGGCCGGCGGCGGCGGCGCGGTGGCGCGCGGCAACGGGCGGGCTTATGGCGACAGTGCCATTGGCAGCGCGGCAACCATAGAGATGCGTCGTTTCAACCGGATACTGGCGTTTGACAGCAGCAGCGGTCGGCTGGTGGCTGAGGCCGGAGTGCTCCTGTCCGATATCATTGATGTTTTCCTGCCCCGGGGCTGGTTTCCCTATGTGACGCCAGGCACCAAATTCGTCACCCTTGGCGGTGCCATTGCCGCGGATGCGCATGGCAAGAACCATCATTGCGAGGGCAGTTTCGGCGCCTTTGTCGACTGGATTGATGTGCTGGGCGCGGATGGCTCTGTCACCAGAGCAAGCCCGGCCAGCAACTCCCGGCTGTTTGAATGGACGCTGGGTGGCATGGGGCTGACCGGCATCATCCTGCGCGCCGCTATCCGCCTGCGCCCTGTCGAAAGCGCCTGGATCAGCCAGAAGACCCTGCCGGCTGCCAATCTGGACGCCGCGCTTGCTGCCTTTGAGACCGCCCGAGAGGCGACCTATTCGGCGGCCTGGATCGATTGCCTGGCCAGCGGAGACTCGCTGGGGCGGTCCCTGCTGATGCTGGGGGAGCACGCCCGGGCTGCAGACTTGCCACCGGCGCAGCGCGCAGCACCGCTGCAGGCCCCGCTGCGCCGCAAGCGGCGGGTGCTTTGGAATGCCCCTTCTGCGCTGCTCAATCGCTGTACGGTCAAGGCGTTCAATGCGCTGTACTGGCGCCAGGGCCTGCGGCGGGCAGGGGAATCCCTGGTGGATTGGGACAGCTTCTTCTATCCGCTGGACGCGGTTCTGGGCTGGAACCGGATCTATGGGCGCCGGGGCTTTGTGCAGTTTCAATGCGTGCTGCCGACGCAGAGCGCCCGCGCGGGACTGGTGGCGTTGCTGTCTGAGACGTCGGCGGCGGGGCAGGGGTCATTCCTGGCGGTGCTGAAGCAGTTCGGCCGTGGCCGTGGCGGCCTGTCTTTTCCGATGCCCGGCTATACGCTGGCACTGGATTTCCCGGCCACGGTGCGGGCGCTGGCACTGCTGGACAGGCTGGACGCGATCACGTTGGAACATGGCGGCCGGTTTTATCTGGCCAAGGATGCGCGGATGGCGGCGGCTTCGCTGCACCGGTCCGACCCGCGTGCCGCCCGGTTCCAGGCCATGCGGCGCAAAGAGGGACTGGATACCGCCTTTGCTTCCGCTCAATCTGAAAGGCTGTTGCTATGAATGAACCCAAACCCGGCGTGATGATCCTGGGCGGGCGGTCGGATATCGGGCTGGCGGCAGCGCATGCCTTTGCCCGCGCGGGCCACCCGGTGATGCTGGCGGCCCGGGAGGCGCAGAGCCTGGCGGCGGATTGCCAGGATATTTCCCTGCGGTATGGTGCCGGGGCACAGGCGGTTGAATTTGACGTGCTGGCGTCATCGGCGCTGCCGGAATTCGCCGGGGCAGGCGAGGCGCCGCCGGGGATCGTTGTCTGCGTTGTCGGCCTGATGGGCGATCAGCGCGAAAGCGAGCTGGATCCGGCGGCGGCGGCGCGGGTCATGCGCAGTAATTTTGAAGGGCCGGCCTTGATCCTGGGGCTTTATGCGGAACGGATGGCGGCACTGGGACGGGGCACGATTGTCGGGGTCAGCTCGGTTGCGGGTGATCGCGGGCGGGCATCGAATTACGTTTATGGCGCCGCCAAGGCCGGCTTTACCGCGTTTCTGTCCGGGTTGCGCAACCGGCTGGCGCGGCAAGGGGTGCAGGTGATCACGGTCAAGCCCGGCTTTGTGGCCACCCGCATGACCGAAGGTCTGGACCTGCCCAGGGCGCTGACCGCCGCGCCAGAGGAGGTGGCGGAAGCGATCCTGCACGCCGTTGAACGCGGCCGCGATGTGGTCTACGTGCGCCCGGTTTGGCGGATGATCATGGCGATTATCCGGATACTGCCGGAACGGCTGTTCAAGAAAACCAGCCTGTGAGCGCGAGAGAGCAAGCCATGGGCACGAGGCCGGACCACACAGGACAGCTGACAGCAGAGGCGCCGCGCGCAGCGATCGTGATTGCCGCTTATAATGCTGAAGCCACGCTGGAGCGGGCGCTGCGCTCGGCTTTTGCCCAGACGGTTCCGGTCGAGGTTCTGGTGGTCGATGACGCTTCGCAGGACGGCACTGCAGAGCTGGCTGAACGGCTGAGCGGCCCGGTGCCGGGAGCCGTGGTCCTGCGCCAGCCCCGCAACGCCGGACCTGCCGCCGCCCGCAACCGCGCGATTGCCGCCGCTGCTGCGCCCTGGATCGCGGTGCTGGATGCAGATGATCATATGGCGCCGGACCGGATTGCCCGGCTGGTGCAGGAGGCTGAGGCAAAGGGGCTCGATTTCCTGGCAGATGATATCTACCAAGTCTCCGAAACGGCCCCGACGGCAACCGGGCAGCGGCTGTGGAGCCCGCAGGATTTTGGCCGAATGCAGGTCTCGCTGGCCCTTTTTGCCGAGGCCAATACCCATGGCAGCCGCGGACGTCGGAGCGAGCTGGGCTTTGTCAAACCGCTGATGCGGCGCGCTTTTTTGCAGGCGCATGGACTGCGCTATGCCGAGACCCTGCGGCTGGCCGAGGATTACATGCTGTATGCCCAGGCGCTGGCCGCCGGGGCTGCGTTCCAGCTGGTGGATCCGCGGGGGTATTTTGCAGTGCACCGGGAAAACTCCCTGAGCGGGCAGCACAGCACGGCAGATCTGGGTGCGTTGGTGCAGGCGGACCGGGCGCTGCTGGGGCGGCCGGATCTGGAAACTGCCGCCCGTGCAGCCATCCGCCGCCATTGCCGGCAGGTTCACAAGGAATGGGCCTGGCGGCGGATGATCGACGCGGTGCGGGCAGGCGATCTGCGCAGTATCGCGGCGCTGGGACTGGAGCCGCCTGCGGTAACGGCGGCCCTGATGGGAAAACTGCTGCAGCAGGCCTGGCTGCGCAGCAGGCGCAGGTTTGCGCCGGGTGGCGACAGGGCCCGGCGCAGCTAGGGCAGTGGCCCTAGCTGCGTCTCACCAGGTATAGGCGGCGGCCGACAATATGCTGTTCTCGCGCAGCCTGCTGTCCTGTGCGCCGCCCCGCAGCCGCAGCCCGGTTGCGGCCAGCATCCGGGCCAGACGCAGAGTTTCGGCCGGATTGCCACGGCCGGCCGCCCGGCGCAGGGACCACAAGAGGCCGCGCCCCAGGCTGGCGGCAATGGCCCGCCCGGCCGCGCCGCTGCTGCGCAGACGGTTCAGGCGGCGGCGGTCATCCGGGCTGAAGGCAACTCCGTGCTTGCCCGAAACCGCCCGGCGGCAGATGGCGGTTTCAACCGCTGCCAGCGGCGCTGCAGGCTCTGCCGCAGCGGCGGCTTCGAAATCACTGAGGGCGTCCTGCCACAGATTGTGCCGGGCAAAGGCGCCGCCGCGCTGCAGACAGGCGGCGCGGCGCAGATGCGCCCTGGATGCGCCGCTGAACATCGCCTCCATCAGGGACAGTGGCAGATGATCCCGCAACCCCTGGAACACAACCTTGTCCTGTTGCGCCCAGACGCTGTCAGCAGCACTGGCCGCATGCCGGTGGCCGGCCGGTCCGCGCAGCCCGTCATGCTTGCGCTGCAGGAACAGTTTCTGGCTGGTCATCCGTATTGGAAAGCGCACCGCCAGCCGCACGATCATGTCATAATCGATCGAGCGCGGTAGGTCTTCGCGGAAAGGGCCCGTCCGGCCATAGCACGCGCGCCGTACCAGGGTAGCATTCTGGAACAGGAAGATATCTTCCAGCAGATGGCGCAAAGGGGTGCCCGTGCTAAGATCGGGCCAGTAGCCAGGGCCGGTGACCTCGCGGCCCTCCGGCCCGTCACGGAACCGGTTGTAGCACCCTCCTGCGACCCCGGCTTCAGGATGCGCATCCAGCAGCCCCGCCAGCTGCTCTGCAGCATCGGGTAGGGCAATGTCGTCATCGTCGCAGATCCAGATGTAATCGCCGTCGGCCAGTTCCAGCGCCGCATTCAGGGCAGCTGCCTTACCTGCATTTTCCGCCCGGCAATACTGCAGCCGGGGATCGCTGAGCGCAGCCACCGCCGCATGGGTGCCATCCGAGGAACCATCGTCCCAGACAATGATCTGGCTGACCGGCCGTGTCTGCTGCTGCAGCGCAGCCAGGGCTTCCAGGAGGTAGTCTTTGCGGTTGAACGTCGGAACGATGACGGAAATTGCGGACACAATGCAGCCTGCTGAAAAGAGTACTGCAGCCACTATCCGGGCCGGGCGGCGGTTTGTCCACAGCGGATCCCTGCAGGGGGGCCGGCGTTCAGGCGCGCCAGCGCCGCGTTTGCAGTTTGAAACGGCTTCCGGGCCGAACACCGTTGCCGCGCCCATCCGGCGCCCTAGTCTTCTATGGCAATGATGTGTTCCTGCGGCTCCGGCCGGGAGGGAAGCACAGCGTAAAGGTTTATTCCGGGGACCGGTTGCGGTGAAACAGATTGTTCTTGACCCAGAGGAGGCACAGGCCTCCTTTGACGGGCTTGCGGCCCGCCGTGGCCCCGATTTCATTATCGGCGGCGCCCCCAAATGCGGCACGACCTCGCTGCATTTCATTCTGGACCAGCATCCGGCGATTTCGCTTCCACAGGATGAGGTGCATTTCTTTGACGCAGACGATCCGGTTGCGCATCCTGATTTTCTGAGCGTGCGTGCGGGCATGCTGCAATGGTGGGATCCGCGCCCGGGCGCAAAGGCGAACCAGAATTGGTATGCCGGTCGTTTCCCGTCGGCCGTGCCGGGGGGGCTGACCGGGGAGGATTCAACCACCTATCTGATGTCGGAGCTGGCGGCGAGCCGCATTGCGGCGCAGCTGCCGGAGGCCAAGCTGGTGTTCATGCTGCGCCATCCGGTGCAGCGCGCGTATTCGCAATACTGGCATCTGATCAAGACATCGCGCGCCACCGAAAGTTTCGAGGCCGCGATCATCCGCTATCCGCATATCCTGCTGGGGTCGAGCTATGCAGCCGGCCTGCAGCGGTTTTTCAGCGCGCTGGGGCGGGAGCGCGTGCATGTCTGCCTGTTTGAGGATTTCCGTGCCGATATGCAGGGCTGTGTGGATGCGGTGACGCAGTTTCTGGGAGCCAGCCCGATGCCGGTGGATCCGGCGCGGGCCTGGTTTAACCGGACCAGATACCCGGCCCGGCCCCGGCTGCACCGGGCGGCAAACCGGCTTGGGCGGCAGCTGGTCCGGGGCCGCTACCGGCGGCATATGGGCGGGCCTGCCAGCCTGGCGCGGCGGCTGGAGAACAAACTGCATTACTGGTGGTTCGCGCATATCAACCCGCGTTTCATGACCGCAGACCGCCCACCGCCGATGCAGCCGCAGACACGGGCCTATCTGGAACAGCATCTGTCGGCCCGCAATACCGGCCTCTCGGCGCTTTTGGACCGGGAGCTGGCCGCGGTCTGGCCCGGCATGAGGTGCTGACATGGCAGACTGGCCTTCTGCATACGGCGCGCCGCATGCCTGTCTTAACAGCAGGCCCTGCGGGCATCGCCGGGGTTTCCATTCTCAGGTCTCAGGACCTGCTTTCCAAGGAGTGCTGTAGTGAACCGGAACAATGGGCTTCTCAGCTTTATGGTGGATGATCCGCTTGATGCCCAGCCGCGCAGGGACGGGCTCAGGCTGGGGGACATCTATTTGTTTTTCTGGCGCCGCTGGCTGCTGATCGGGACGGTGTTCATTGCCGTTACCGCAGTAAACACTGTTCTGCTGTCCCAGATTCAGCCGCGGTACACGGCAACCGCGGAAGTGACACTGGTGGACCCACGCCAGAACAGCACTCCGATTGCCGACCTGCTGACCGGCGTGCCGCTCAGCCGTCAGGTGGTGGAGCAGGAAATCACCACCATGCAGTCCAAGGCCTTTATGATCGAGGTGGTCAAGAGCCTGGGCGCGGAGACCAGTGCGTCGATGCTGGCAAGCAGCGGGCCGCCGCCGCTGCCGCTGCGCATGCTGGGGTCGTTCAAAACCTATGTTTCCGGCCTGATCCGTGCCAAGCCGGTGCCTGAGACCGCGGCCAGTTCTTCGGCCTCCAGCGTGCCGCTGCCAAAGTCCGTGCCAGAAGCGGCGGCGGCAGAGGCCCTGGCCGAAGACATGCTTCAATACGGTGAGGCTGCGGATCGTCTGGCCTCTGTCTTGCGGATCGAGCAAAGCGGCAACGGCTATGGCATTAGCCTGTCGGCAGAAGCCGCCACGCCATTGTTTGCGGCCGCCATCGCCAATACCGTGGCTGCCGAATACCCCAAGTTCAGCCTCGGCATCCGCAGCCAGGCCATCGAGGAGCAGGTGCAGCTGCTGAGCGGCCGGGTCGAGGAGCTGGGGCGCAATCTGGAGGGCGCGGAAACCGCAGTGGTGGATTTCCAGGCCCGTGTGGCCGGTGTCAATCAGGACAATGCAGACCGGCTGAACCAGCAGATCGAAAATCTCGGCCGGTCGCTGGTTGCGGCCCGGACCGAGATTGTCACGGCCGAGGCGCAGCGCAACAAGGTGCGCGAGCTGGTGGCGGCCGCCGGCCCGGTGGCCGCGTCGCAGGTGCTGGAATCTCCTATTCTGAATGACCTGCGCCAGCAGCTTTCCGGTCACCGGATCGAGCGCAGCCGTGCCGCAGAGCAATTCGGCGCAGACGCGCCGCAAGTGGCCGCGCTGGATGCGGTGATCGCCCGCGTCGAGGAGGAATCCGCACTGGAAACCAATCGGATTGTGTCCGAATTCGCGACCCGGGCCAGTATTGCAGCGGCGGTTGTTGCCTCGATCGAAGCCCAGCTTTCAGGTCTGGAGGAGATGGTGAAGGCCCGGTCGCGCAATATGGTTGAACTGGCCAAGCTGCGCCGGATCGCCGACGCCAACCGGATTGCCTATGAGGAATTTCTCAAGGTCGCCACGGAATCGGCACAGCTCAAAGCCCTGCAGCAGCCCACGGTGCGGCTGCTGTCCTTTGCTGAGGCGCCAAAGGATCCGAGCTCTCCCAGGACGCTGTTGCGGCTGGCCCTTGCCGGGGTGGCAGGGCTTGCGATCGGACTGGGGATCGCGCTGCTGATTGAGCTGACCAGCAACAGCATCAAGACCGGGCGCGAGCTGCGCAGGGCAGCCGGGCTGCCGGTGATCGGAAGCCTGTCGTCTCTGCGCAAACAGCGGGCCGCGCGGCTGCTGAACAATCTGGGCACTGCCAGCCCGCTGCCAGGCCCGGAACGGACCCTGGTGGAAGAGGGCCGCAAGCTGGCGCTGTTCCTGTCCAGGGTAACCGGCCAGGGCGGCGGCACAACCCTTGTCTTCACCTCGGCGGTCCCGGGCGAAGGCAAGGCAATGGCGGCGGCACTGGTGGCAGCGGCGCTGGCCGCGCGGGGCCGGTCGGTCATTCTGGTCGATGCCGCGCAGAACAATTCCGGCAGGCCCCGGCCGGTGCCCGGTCCCGCCGATACCGGGACGGAAATCGCCGGCATCACCCGCGCGCGGGCCGGCTACTGGCAGCTGCTGGTGGCAGAAACAGCGCAGACGGATCTCAGCTGCCTGCCCGACCGGTGGCTCGAAACGCTGATGGAAAATCTGACCGCGGAATATGATTATGTGATCATCAATACTGCGCCAGTTCTGTCCCTGGGCAATGTTTCGAGCTTCCTGCATCATGCCGATGCGCTGGTGATGGTCACGCGCTGGAACGCCACGGCGCGGCAAACCGTTGAAGCCTGTATCGAGCGGCTGCGCGATTTGCGCGCCCAGAACATCTATGCGGTGATGACCGGGGTTAAGCGCCGGGCCGAGCGCAAATATGAGTATCCCGGCTTCATGCAGACCGTCAAATCCGGGTGGAAGCAATCATGATGAGAACGCATATATCCAGGCTGATGCCTGTTATGGTGGCGATGGCGGCTGTGGTGTTTCGGGCGCTGCCGCTGTGGGGCCTTCTGGCGGCGGCAGCCGCGGCCGGAGCCTACCGGCTGGGGCCGGAGGATGCGGTTGTCCTGAGGGTGGTGGCCTGGAATGACGAAACTGGGGCCTATGAGACGATGGAAGCGCTATCCGGGGAATACGCAGTCGCCTTGGATGGCTCCCTGGCGGTGCCGATTGCGGGCCGGATTACCGCCGGGGGGGCGACAACCTCTGAAGCCGCTGCCGAAATCGCTGCCAAGCTGCAAGCGGCCGCTGGGCTCTATCAGCCGCCGGAAGTCTCGATGCAAATCCTGCGCTACCGTCCCTTTTATATTGGCGGCGATGCAGCGGCTCCTGGCGCCTATGCCTGGCGCCCCGGGATGACCGGCAGTAAGGCGCTGGCACTGGCCGGCGGCCTGTTTCGCAGCCGCAGCCAGGCACCGGGCGATGAGTCTGAATACCGGCTGGTGAGCTCGCTGCGGGGGACCCAGGTGGAGCTTGTGCGCCTGCGGGCCAGGGAGGCCCGGCTGATGGCGGAACAGGCGGGCGCTGAAGCCATCGCCTTTCCGGATAATCTGCGCCACCCTGACGGCGCCGGCGCCGTAGACCGGATTCTCTCGGAGGAGACGGCTCTGTTTGATATCCGGCAGGAATCCCAGGTCCGCACGGTGGAATCCAACGAAGCGCTGATTGCGCTGTACCGCACCGAACTTGCAGCGCTGGACGGCAAGCTGGTCGGGCAGCAGCGGCAGGTTGAGCTGGCCCGGGATCAAGCGGAAAAACTGCGCGCGCTGGTGGACCGCGGTGCGGTGGTGGCCAGCCGTCTGGTGGATGCCGAACGTGTCCTGACCAATCTGAATGCCGAGGAACTGGATCTCGACACCGCGATCTACCGGGCACGCCAGCGGATCGGCGAAACCCGCCGTGACCTGCTGCAGGCGGTGGACAACCGGCGGCACGAAATCGTTTCCCAGCTTCAGGACACCCGCCGCAAGATCGAACTGGAGACCAAACGTGAGGCGATGTTCCTGGGCCTGGCCACGGTGCAGGGCGCGGCGCCTGCGGATCTGCCGCTGCGCACCGGCATGAAAATCCGCCGCAGGACGGCGGCAGGGACCGAGGTATTTGCGGTGGGGCCTGACGATCCGGTGCTGCCGGGCGATGTCTTTGAAGTCTCGCTGGAGTTCACGCTAACCACTCAGTGAGCGCCGGCCTTGGCCATTGCCTGCCGCCGTGCGCGTCAGCTGCAGACACCGGTTACTCGGCAATGATCAGATCACTGCACGCCGGAGTGCCGCCTTCAGGCGGCGTATAAGAGGCGCATTGAACCAGCGCTTCGGCGCGGGTGTCCTTGGGGGCAACGCCCGACCAATGGGCCTGTTCCTGGCTGCCGGCCCAAAGCTCGAAATAGATCTTCATCGGAGGTTTCGGAACCTGCTCCGCACCGGTCAGGCGGAACAGCTCGGTTCCGTCGGCGGACCAGATGACGGCCTCCTCGGACCAGTCGATTGTATAGAGCCGCGGTGCTTTGGCAGCATCAAAGCCCAGATCGACCCAGGGCGGCTGCTCCAGCGGTTTGCCGCCGCGGAACCGGTTGACATGCGCCTTGGCCGTATTCTTGCCGAGGATCTCAAGAGAAATTTCCTCGTGGCTGTGCCCGAAATTAGGACCGGTATAGAGGTAGAAGGCGGAAATCAGACCTTTGCCGCCCGCCGCCTGCAAGATGATTTCATAGCGTCCATACCCGTACCACTTACGTCGCTGGACCTGGCCGCTTATAAACTCCTTTGAGGTCTTCCCTGCTGCGAGCAGGCTTCCGTCATCCGATTGCAGCGCTCTGATTTCCACCCGGTTTTCTGCTGCAGAAGGCACCAGAAGCATACGGACACCGGCGGTGCCGTATTCTACGGCATCTTTGCGCCAGGCGGTCTGTAGCCAATTGGCCGGGTGGTCGTATTCTGCCCGCCACCAGTTCACGCCTGGCCCGCTCAGAGGAAAGACGCTCCGGAACGGCGCTCCTGCGGGCTTTCCTTCGATCTGGCCCGCTGCAGCCCCTGTCATCAGCAGGCTGGACAGCCCGAGAAACGCCGTTGTGAAGATGCTCTTTCTGACAGCGCCGGAACGCTGGCCCGGATTCTTTGTGACAACCACGTCAATACTCCCATCCATGTAAGGTGATTTCATGTGCGAACGCCTCGGCGATGATGCGGGTTTGCCGCGGATCAAACACCTCGCGGTAGGGCCGCCTGTCTGTGCGCAAGCCGGATTTTGCCTGCGGCAGCCCGTCAAACGGCAGGCCGAGTTCGCTGAACAGGGTGGCAAGCTCTTCCTCCAACCGGTCATACCGCAGGATGCGGTCAACAATCGGTGCGCCGTCGGCGTCGCAATAAAACGGTGCGTTGTGGCAGAAGATCCGGTTCTCAAGATATCCATCCAGTGTCAGCCCGGGATCATGGCGGCGGTGCCAGGCCGCATTGCGGAACATATGGAAATGCGACAGCGTCTTGTCCCATGGGTTCCGTTCAACGCAGACTTTCAGGTAGCTGTCCCAGATCTGCGCCGGCAGCCGGGCGCGGGCAAAGCGGGCGGGGATATGGTTGTAGATCCTGTCGCGGCGCAGGCATTCCACAATGTTTTTACGCAGATCCTGTCGGCTGCGCACTTCGCGCCATGGGGCGAACCAGCCCCGCCAATTGCGCGGCGCATGGGCCGGGATGGCGGGAAAGATTGGGGTCACGATGTCATCCGGCCCGCAATGATGCGCCAGGGCCAGCTCAATGCTTGTACCTGCAGACTTCAGCGTCTTCACAAAAATAACCTTGTGACGATGCGAAACGATCATTCGCGCGAACCTATTAACCAAACCATCGGTGCCTTGCGGCTTCCCGTTTCCTAGATAACTATGGCTGTAGGCCCGTTCGGCGAGTTTTTTTCATATCAGGCAACCGTCTCCGCCGCCTGGACGGCCTGAGGCTTTATCTCTTGCAACGGCCTGATCACTCGTAAATACTTTCCCGGCGATCAGGGGGTGCCGGCCTGGCCCGGAATGTTACAAAGCCCCTTTGCGGAGTGTGTCTTTGAAGATTTTCGTTTGTGCCTGCACTTTTAGGCGCCCTGAGGGGCTTGCAAAGCTCCTGCGCTCCTGCCGCCTGCTGGATGTACGCGATGATATGGAATTATCCTTTATCATCGTGGACAATGACGACACCCCGTCTTCTCAGAGTGTATTCCAGCGCGAAACCCACGATTTTCCCTGGGCGTGCCGCTATGTGCATGAGCCCCAGCCTGGCATTCCCATGGCCCGCAACCGGGTTCTCAGCGAGGCTGGTGAAGAAGGCTTCCTGGCCTTTGTGGATGATGATGAGACCGTGACCCCCTCCTGGCTTGTTGAACTGGTGCAGATGGCAGAGCGCACGGGAGCAGCCTTTGTGCAGGGGCCGGTGCGGATGCTGGTCGACGATGCGCGCGACAGATGGTGGCTGCACACGCTGTTCTTCGAACAGCGGCGCTATGCGGATGGCGAGACACGCAATGAGAGCTGGACCAGTAATGTGCTGCTGGATCTGAGCTTCACAGCCCGGCACCGCTGCCGGTTCGACAAAAGGCTCAGCTTCACCGGGGGCGAGGACACCCTGTTTTTTCAGGATGTGGTGCGGGCAGGCGGGCTGGGCGCCTATGCGCTGAATGCCTGGGTCTGCGAGAAGCAGCCCGCCCACCGCCTGTCCTGGCGGTGGGCGGTGGGTCGGCAATTCCGCTTTGGCAACACACGGGCGCTCACGGTGCTGCTGCGCCGGTCCCGCCTGCATTCAACGGCCTATTGCCTGGTGCGCGGCGTGGGGATGACCGTGGTGGGGCTGGGCTGGCTGGCCAGTTCGCTTCTCAAGGGCAGGCGAGGTTTTGCCAATGGCATCGCTCTTTTGGCCCGGGCTGCAGGGGTGTTTTCCGGCTTGGCTGGCGCCCGCATGCTGGGCTACCCGCGGTGACAGACCTGCCCCGGATCACGGTGGCTATTGCGGCGCATAATGCGGAAACCTGCCTGGGCGCCGCCATCCAATCGGCTCTGGTCCAGGCACATGTCGCTGTCGATGTCATCATTGCTGACGATGCATCACGCGATGGCACTGCGCAGGCAGCTGCCCGCACCGCAGCCTGCGATTCCCGGGTGTCTCTGATGCAATCTCCGGTCAACTTGGGGCCGGGTGGTGCCCGCAATCTGGCGTTGGCCGCCGCGCGAGGGGACTGGGTTGCCGTCCTGGACAGCGACGATCGCTTTTTGCCCGGCCGTCTGGCCCGCATGCAGGCCCATGCGCTGCAGCAGGAGGCCGATATCGTGATTGACGATTTCATCTCCGTGGATGCGGAGGGCAGCCTCCTGCCGGGGCCGCGGCTGGCAGACCGGCATCCCCCGGGCTTTATCGGTCTGGCGGATTGGCTGCGGCTGAACGATATGGCCCGCGCCGAACTCAGCTTTGGCTATGCCAAGCCGCTGATCTGCCGCCGTTTCCTGTGCCGGCACGGGCTGCGCTATAATGAGAGCTTGCGCAACGGCGAGGATTTCCATCTGATCCTTGAGGCTCTGGCGGCGGGCGCGCGGCTCTATTTCAGTGGTGAAACGGGCTACAGCTACACCCGGCGGGCAGGGTCTGTGTCTCGCCGGGCCCAGGGCAGCCATATGCGTGCCCTGCTGGCTGCGGACCGCGTCATGGCTGCCAGGCTGCCTGCTGCACAGCATGCGGCAGTCACCGGCCTGCTGGCAGCACGGCAGCGCAATCTGCAGAACCTGATCACCACCGAAGAGGTCCTGTCCGCACTCAAGGCCCGGCGGCCCGCGACTGCCGCAGCCAGCCTGCTGCGGCGGCCGGGCGCCTTTGCCCGGGTGGCCGGGCATCTGGCGGAGGCGCTGCACAAACGCATTGCTCGCGGCGGCCGCAGATGACCCGCCGCGCCGAACAGAAACGGCAGGCGGTTTTGATTGTCGCCCGACGGCTGGACGCAGCCCGGTCCGGCAGCAACACGTATCTGAAGGCATATCTGCGCCTGTGCCGGGAGGCCGGGCTGGCCACCCGGATTGTCTTTGCCCCCAGGCGCTCTTTCGGCAATCTGGCCTGGGCCCGCCTGGATCCGGGGTTTGTGGAACTTGCAGAGCGCATCGACTGGGGGCAGACGCTGCGCATCGGCCGCACCCGGATCTCTCTGGCGCCCGGGGTCTGGCTGCGCATGGTCCGGCGCCTCGGGGCCGAGGTCAGGCGGCGGCTGACGGGGCAGGCGGGCAGTGCCTATCCAAGCCTGCTGGGCGCAGAGCTTGCGCCGCGGGAAAGCAAGGACGTGCTGGCCCGGGTGCGGAAGGCCGGAGCCGGGATTGTGACCGCGGAATACAGCAGCCTGGCACCGCTGCTGGAACAGGTGGAGGCGCGCAGGCGCATTGTGCTCCTGCATGACCTGTTTTCCCTGCGCGCCGAAAGTTTTGCGGCCCAAGGATTGGAACCGGACCATGCTGTGATCACTTTGGAGGCCGAAGCGCAGCGCTGCCGGGCGGCAGACCTGCTGATTCATGCCAGCTGCACCGAACGCGACCGCCTGCAGCCGCTGCTGCCTGAGACCCGCCACGAATGGATGCCGCCTGCCTTCCGCCCCGGGTCGGCCTGCGCAGACACCGGGCGTAAGCCGCACGGGCTGTTTGTCGGCTCCCGGCATAGGGGCAACGCCGAAGCGCTGGATTTCCTGCGCAGGAAGATATGGCCGGCGGTGCGTGCGAAAATCCCGGACGCGGAACTGTGGGTCGCCGGCGCAATCGCCTCCGGGATCTCTGCGGGGGAGGCCCAGGCCGAAGGGCTGGTTCTGTTGGGGCCAGTGGAAGACCTGGCCGCCCTCGGAGGGCCGCAGGCCATTGGCCTGGCCCCGATGAAATCAGGCAGCGGAATCCCGATCAAGGTGGTCGACTACCTGTCCCTGGGTATGGCTGTGGCGGTGACCTGCGGCACGCTGGATGCATTTGGCGGCGCGCTTGAGGGGCTGGTGGCCGAAGCCGCTTCGGATGCCCGATATGCAGCCCTGATCTGCGAGCTGCTGCGTGACGATTCGGCGCGCGGCGCTCTGGCAGCGGCTTCGGCCCAGGCGGCGTCCCGCCTCAGCAATCCGGCACTGGCGGCTCTTCTGAACGACTAGGCCTCTGTTTCAGTTTGAAAATCTGGCTTTTCCCACCTGAAATGCAACATTTTTCCCAAAAACCGCGAAACATGTCCGTGGACTCGCGCAAAGGTTAACTTAGCGTGAATGCGGGGGCTGAAACCGCAGAAACCGGGTGTTTCGGCGTAATCCTGCCAGCCTTTGCAGGGCGGACGCTCGGATTTTTGCTCATGCGGAGGTTAGCTTTGAAATCCAATTCAATCGCGCTGGAAATGAATGGCGCGTTGGGGCACGTTCTCGCAAAACAAAGTTAACGAGGACAAATCGATGCAGTTCCAATGCAGCGCTGCGGCGTTTCGCGTGCGGCTGAGCCCCACAGCAGTTCAATGGTTGCCGAGTTAAAGGAAGCCGCTCCGTCTGCCTGCGCCTGGTCTTGCACGGGCGCCCATTTGGCAAGGCGTGCTGCCGACCTTTCCTGTCATATTCCCCGGCGGCGCGGTCAGCTCGACCGCAAGCACCGGTCCGTAAACCGTCCCGAAGATGCCGTGAAAGAAACGTAAATCTTTCCACCCCACGGCCTTTGCGAAACACAATCATATGCCAGAACCGGTGAGCACTGTCTGACCGGTCGGCCTGGAGAACCAGTTCCATGAATACGATGACCCACGACACGATGATGTCCACCGACATGACAATGTCGATTGCGAATCCCGATGACGCGACCCACGTCGCAATACAGTCCGGCAATTGGAACGACCCGTCAACCTGGAAAAACGGTAAGGTACCGGGAACAGAGGCAAAAGTTCTTATCCCGATGGGGGTTTCGGTGGAATATAATTCCACGTCCAACGCCAGGCTGGACTGGGTGCGGGTGGACGGCGGGCTGGATTTCGCCACCGATCAGGATACCCATATCCGGGTGGAAACCTTCGTCACCGGCCTGCATTCGCATCTGACCGTCGGCACGGCAGAGAACCCGGTGCAGGCGAATGTGACCACCTCGATTGTATTTGCCGATGGCCCGATCGACACCTCGATTGATCCCGGCTTGCTGGGTCATGGCCTGGTCGCCCAGGGCAAAGTCGAAGTGCATGGTGCCACGAAATACGCTTATGCCGCCCTGGACGGCGACGCCAAGGCCGGCACCAAGGTCCTGAATTTCACCGCCAACACCGATGGCTGGCAGGTTGGCGACACGCTTGTCGTCATGGGCACCCAACAAGGCCAGTTCCAGGACGAAAATCGGGAAATCGTTGCGATCAAAGAGACGTCAAAGGGGGTGGAGATTACCCTCGACAAAGCGCTGAGCTACGACCACACGACCCCGGCCGGATATGATCTGGATATCTATGTCGGCAACGAAACCCGCAATGTTGTCTTCTCTTCCGAGAACCCCGAAGGGGTGCGCGGGCATGTGATGATGATGCACACGCCGGATGTCGCGATTCAATACGCCGAATTCAGCGAACTTGGCCGTACCGACAAATCGCTGCCGCTTGACGAAGGCAGCAATGTCGCGGGCCGCTATTCGCTGCACCTGCATGAAACCGGTGCGGCCGCGGGCAGCCAGCTGGCGGTTTTGAACGGCAACTCGGTGCATGGCGCCCCAGGCTGGGGCATCGTGCAGCACTCCAGCCACGCGGCCGTCGATTTCAACTTTGTCCATGACATCGCAGGCGCCGGCATCGTGTCGGAAGACGGCAATGAAACCGGCCAGTGGATCGGCAATTTTGTCACTGGAATTCCTGGCGCAGGCGAGGATTTCTCAATCCAGCGCGACGAACTGGAGGCTGATTTTGGCCACAGTGGCGTCGCCTATGAAAACCAGGCCCGGCAGATCGTTCAGCAGGGCAATATTGCGGCCAATGCCAATACCGGCTGGATGTACCGCGCGGCCGAAACCAGTGTCGAAAATCCCGACCGCGACGCGCTGCAATTCGACCCGATGCCGCTCAAGGATGTTCTGAACAACGAAGAGCCCGCCATTCTTGGCTTCCATGACAATACCGCAATTGCGGTGCACACGATGATCGACACCGGCCATCGCCAGAGCATGGCCACCACCACCGACCTGCGCAGCGACATGCTGGGGATGACGGCCTGGGAGGTGGACCGGGTGTTTGATGTCTTCAACTACACCGGGCAATACGTCATCCGTGACGGTCTGTTCATCGCCGACGATGACGGCGCCGGGCGGGCCATTTACCTGCCGAACAAACATGAAAGCACATCGATCATTAACTCCCATTTCGACGGGTTCAATACCGCAGTCTACGACAAGGGGGTCAACCATGAGGGTGTTTATATCGGCAACACCTTCGCAAATGTGGGGAAGAAGATTGACAGCGCCTATTATAATGACAGCCGGCTGCAGTCTGGGGACGCCGCCGCACTTGAAACGCTCGACCGGCCGATCCTGAAGCTGGATGCAGATGCGGATCTCACCCTGGGTCCGCGCAACCACGAGGTGCTGATCTCCGGGACCATCACCGACAACGCCGGCACCATGCGATTGGGGTCGAACCTGTGGGCCGAAGTTTCCGTTGCCACCCGTGACGGCATCAGCAGCAATGACAATGATCTGGGCCAACCCGATCCCGAAGATATGCTGGCGCTGAACGGTGCCTTGCGCGACGGCGATGGCGGCTGGGTCATGCCGCTTGCAATCTGGATCACCGACCGTGTCACCGGGGAGCATTTCGCCTACCGGATTGACATCACGCTGGAAGGCTATGCCGATGATTTCCTGAAGCCGTATGAAATCACCGATTTCAAACTGCCCTCCAGCAAGATCGACCTGTTTGACGGCTATACCGACGCAGGTGGTTCCGGCGGCACAGATACTGGCGGCACAGGTGGCACGGACACCGGCGGTACGGACACCGGCGGTACGGGCACTGGCGGTACGGACACTGGGAACACAGCTACGGCGGTGCTCGAAGCCGGCACCGCGACCTTCAGCCAGGGCGCGCGCAGCAGCTGGACCAGCACGGGTTTTGAAACCTCCATCGACGATCCGGTTGTGATCATGGGCCCGCTGACCTCAAAGGGCGGCCAGCCGGCTTTTGCCCGGGTTAAGTCGGTCACGGATGACGGCTTCAAGATGCAGATCGAAGAGTGGGATTATCTCAACGGCAAGCACAATGCGGAGTCGGTGGGCTGGGTGGCCATGCCAAGCGGCACCTATGAACTGGCGGATGGCCGCCAGATCACCGCGCTGCAGGTACAGACGGATAAAAATGGCAAGGCCTCGGTTGATTTCTCCGGCTTCAAAGGCGAGATCGCGGTGTTCACGCAGATCGGCAGCCACGCCGCTTCCGAGGCAATCACAGTCCGCAACGAGGTAACCGGCAACGAGTCCGTCGACATCATGCTGCAGCGGCAGGAAAAGAACAGCGACGGCAGCTTCAAGGCGGAAACGGTTTATGTCCTGGCCATGGAAACCGGCACCGGCGGCGGCCTGCAGGCAGGGACCATGACGGGCGTCAACCATAAAGACACGCAGGTGAATACCGATCCGGGGGCCTTCGATGACCTGGCCTTCCTGGCATCGATGACATCGGTCAACGGCAATGATCCCGCCGCACTGCGGCTGCGCGACTTTGACAGCGATGGCATTTCGCTCTTTGCCCAGGAGGAGAAATCCGCAGACAGGGAAATCTGGCATAACCCGGAGGATGTCAGCTGGCTGGCAGCTGAAACCGGTGTCTACGACCTGTTCTGAAACATCCGCTTTGCGGCTCTGATTAAGGGGTTTCGACCCTAAGGGCAGCCGCCGGTTTCTGTGGATCCGGCGGCTGCATCAGCGGCATCGGCCTGCTGTTCTGCCGGTGTTTGGACAGGAAGCAAGCGCCGATCCAGATCAGCATATGCGCCAGAACGAAGGGACGCATCAGCTCGCTTTCGACCATGGCGCGGATCAGCTCGACGCCGGCCACTGCCAGAAAGAAAATAAATGGCATGCCGCCATGCTGCAGCAGCTGAGCCGCCAGGCGGCCAAAGGCCCACACCAGCGTCCAAACCGTCAGCACCAGCCCGATCAGGCCGAAATGGACGGTGTTCTCGTAGAACGAATTATGGAAGGAGAAGACCTGGTTGGGGCTCTTGTGAAATTTCGCAAAAATCTGCCGGACCAGATCATTCTCCTGATACCGCCAGAAACCGCCGCCACCATAGCCGGTGACCGGGTGCTGGCGGATCACACCCTCGGCATAGGCCCAAAGCTGGGTCCGCCCCGTGAGCGTGCGGCTTTTGCCCAGCCGGTCGAAAAACGCATCGACCAATGTGTCAGGCCCGCTCAGCAGGGCCGGCAGGGCAATGGCCAGCACGCCGATGGTGATCAGGCCCGCAGCAATCCGGTCAGCCGGCGTCCTGCGCCCGTCTCCGGCAAAGAAACTGAAGCCGCCGATCATCGCTATGATGGCCAGGCTCAGCACCAGCGCCGTGGCTGAGTGGCTGCGCAGGATCAGCATAAATGCCAGCGCCGCCAGCATCAGGGCGGCCCCCCGCAGCCACAGCCGGAACCAGGGATCAAAAGCCACACATAGCGCCGCGGCCCACAGCAAGAGCATTTTTGCCCCCAGCATGTTCTTATGCGCGAAGATTCCGGTCATCGCCCCATCATGATATGACGTGAAGAAAATGCTGAGCACACCACAAACACCAGTGGCAAAAAACGCTGTCAGAACAATTCTGCGGGGGCTCATCCAGGCGGCGAAGAGCACACAGATGAGCCCCGACAGCAGCATCTGAACCCCGGTCCGGAATGCCTCATCGGGCACCACGCCCATGGGTGAAGACAAGATTGCCCAGACCGGTAGCAGCAGCAGCGGCCAGCTGCCCACAAGGATCGGTGCCGTCGCGCGGCGATCGCGCCAGACCGCATAAGAGAAATAAAGCGCCAGCGGATAGAGAAGATACTCGTCCTTTTGGAACACGGTGAAGGTGACCAGGAACCACAGCACCGCCAGCCCCAGCTCAACCGGCCGCGCCGGTGTGGGCATTGTTGCGGCTGACCGGCTCCTGCTCATTGCGCGACCTGGGCGCTGCTCAGAGTTTTGGCAGCCGTGCAGGACGGGGCGGCAGCCCGCAGCAGATGGTGGGCCAGCCGCATGGAAAAGGCCGCAATGGAGTGCGTCGGCTGCGCTGCGCCGCTGCTGCGGAAAATCGCAGAGCCCGCCAGGTAAAGCCCTTGCACACCATGCACCCGGCAGTCCCCATCCGTAACGCTGTCGCGCGGATCCCGCCCCATCCGGGCCATGCCAGTCTGATGATAGCCGTCCAGGGCGCTGGCGCGGATGACCGCGGCCTGGTCTTCGCGGGGCACATCATAGCGCAGCCTGGCCAGACCGGATGCCGCCAGCTCCTGCGCCAGCATCTCATGCCCGCGGGCCACCCGGGCGGTATCAGCCTGTGAGAAGTCAAAATAGATCCGGATCTCAGGCAGGGCATCCGGTTCAACAGGCCCGGCCAGTTCGATACGGTTGCTGGCCAGCGGCGCCTGTTCGGCATGATAGCTCAGCCGGTAACAATTCGGCCCGTTGGGGATCAGATGGTCAACCGCCTCCCGCCCGGGATCCCGGCGGGCGCGCAGGATGCCCGGCAGCGCCCGCAGGCTGGCCCCAGTGTCCCCTGCCAAATTGCGCATATGGGACCATGCCGGGCTTTGCAGCTGCGGTTCCGGTGCACCAGGACCCGGCGCGGTCGGCTCTTGCGTGCTGTGCCCGCGCAACCGCGCAAGCAGATGCTTGGCAGACAGGATTCCCGAGCCATGACCGGCATCGGCAGCGGCCCTGTTGCGGGCCCAGAAAAACATATTGACCCCTTCAGCCATGGCCTGCGGCGTGCTGCGGAAAACCCGGCGGCCAAGCCCGCCTGCCCCCTGGCGGCGCCATCCGTACGCGCGCACATCCGCAGTGGGCGGAAACACGATGCTGGCAATGCTGCCCGTCAGATGCCCAGCGTAATACTGTCCCAGCGCGGCCAGATGACCGAGCCCCGCAGGGTTGCGGGCCCGCTCTGCCAGCAGCAGCCGCGCGGTCTCGATACCGCCTTGGGCCAGGACGGTGGCGCGGGCCCGGATGCTGACCGCCGGCGCCCCATCCGGCGGTCGGACGCGGGCGCCTGTGCAGTGCAGGGCGCCGTCAGAACCGGTTTCCAGCACCAGACCCGTAACCGTGGCGTCTAACACTGTATCCGGCCCCTCGGCGGCCTCAATCCGGCTGCGGTGCCAGCGCAGAAGCGAGCCGGAATCCGCCAGGGCTTCCTGAGCCTCCAGATCAAAATACCCCTTGGCGCCAGGCTGCAGGAACGCATCCTGCGGCATGTGGCCGCCCAGGAAAGCTGCCGCGGCATCGAAATGCGGTGCCAGCCCGCTGAACGGCAGGGGCCAATCGAATTGCTGGAAATCATGGGCTGCAAGCGGCACGATCCGGCCGCCCCAATAAGAGGAGGTCCCGCCAAGCCCCCGGCAATGCGTCTCGGCGGTATCGGCATGGGCATCCGGGTATTCAAATACCGCGCCCGGGCCGGGGCGCGGCGTATGCCCGCCTGCTTCCAGCACCAATACAGCCAGACCGGCCTCTGCCAGTGGCAGCGCCGCCGCCAGCCCGGCCGGTCCGGAGCCCGTGATACAGATGTCATAGCGCCGGTTCTGTGCGGTCTGAAGTGTTACCAATGGCACTGTTCACAATTCCCCATGGTGTCCTGCTCTAAAGACTAGGCGCAAAACCGGCAGCGACCATGAAAACCTCTATCTGTTGCCGGACAGGATGACTTTCTCCCAGCCAGCGGCAATGATCCGACTGTCCGCAGCCTGCGCCAGCCAATGGTTTGCAGCAAAGGCATTGGTGCATCTGCCACCGCGCATCTCCAGCAGCACCGGCGTATACCGGGCCTGAAACTGCGGCTGCGCAAACAGCTGTTTGACCCCGCTGGCAGCCCCCTGCGCTGCTTCGGTCCAAGTGGCCCGCTGGCAGCCGGATTTGTGGAACTGTGGCAGCAGATCCGGCGGATGCTTCCAGAAGGTGTCCGCATCAAAGCTGGCATGGTTGCGAAAGCCGGTCTTGATGGGGTTTGCATGGGCCATTTCGACCCAGTTCAGCCCCATCAGATCGCGCAGCTCTCCTTCATAAGTCAGGGCGATCCCCCCTGCGGCCGTCACTCCCAGGCTGGGCCGCGGAGAGAAACTGTTCATATAGGTGCCAAAGGCCTCGCCGCGGGCGGACAGGGCAAATTCACGTACGACCCGGAACCGTTCCTGCCGATAAGAGACGGCGTTGACCGAAATCCAGACCAGAAGCGCCGCCAGCCCCAGCCCAGCCGCGACAGGGCCCGGCACCGGCTGCAGCACCCGCCAGAGCGCCAGCCCGCCCAGCACCAGCGGCAGCGCAAAAACCGGCATCACTGGCTGGTAAAAGCGCCAGAGCGCGAAATGATCGCCGCCAAGCATCACATAGGAAAACAGGATGCCAAAGACCGCTGCCGCCGCCAGAACCGCCGTGCGCTGGCCCGGAGCCGGACGCCGCAGCATCCCCCACAGGCTGACGACGGCCAGCAGCAGCCAGGCAGGCACCAGCACCTCGGCAAAGGGCTGTCCGGTCAGGAAGCTGATGAAATACTTGGCACCGTCGTACATATTCTGCAGCCGATCCGCAGAGACTTTGGCGTAATAGGTATTGGGGAAGGGAAAGCCGAAATAGGCCAGCCGCCCCAGTGCCAGCAGCGCAAAGGCCGCCGCTGCCGCCAGCACAGCCAGCCCTGCCGGCCGCCAGACCGCCGGGCGCAGGGCAATGGCCAGCAGTCCCAGCCCGGCGGCAACCGCAATGCCTTCGGGCCGGGTGAGCGGCAGCGCCGTTGCGGCCAGCAGCAGTGGCAGATCCCGGCGCGGCAGCGGCGCAGAGGCCTCTGCCAGCCAAGACAGCCGGTCAAGCAGCAGCAGGATCAGCGCCGTCCACAGCGCGATTTCCATCATCGACCAGACCGACCAGATGAAGAATGACGGCAGCCCGCATAGCGCCAGCGCCGACAGCAGCTCTGCCCGTCGGCCATCCAGGCTGCTGGCTCCGCCGGCGGTGCGGCCTGCAATACGCAGACCGCACCAGATCGCCGCCACGGTCAGAAGCGCCGCAACCGATAGGATAGGGATCTCGGGATTGCCGCCCAGCAGATAGGGCACAGCCAGAATGAGCGTCCACAGGAGAGAGGTCGCGCCCTCCACCCGCTCGCCGCCAATATTGTACACGAACCCATGCCCATTTGCGATATTTTCGGCATAAGCGCGCGTGATCGCCGCATCATCGATGCCATTTGTGCCCGGCGCCCCTGCCAGAAACCAGGAAAGAAACGCCATCACAGCCACCACCCCGGCTGCGATCAGAAGGCTGAACCTGCCGCGCTGTTCTGCCGCCATGCGGCCCACCCGCGGCTGTTCCGGCGCCGAAAAATCTGTCATATCCTATCCAGACCTTTGCAAAACCCACTAAAACACCATGTGCCCGGATGTTTGTGCCATCCTTGGCGCTCCCCGGATTGCCGCTCTCGCGCGGGCCTTGATTTCCCGGTTCGGCCCTCTACCATTTTCGCAGCAGAAACAGGATTTTGGTCCTCCCGGCCCGCTGCGGCCACTGTCCTGCTTATGTCTGCGGCTGGTGTTTGTTGAGAGTAAACTAGTGTCATATCTATTAGAAACAAATGCCTGGAGACGCGCGCTACGGGAGGGTCCGGCATCCGGAGCAGCTGCCGTCGGCTGGCGCAGATTTCCCCGCGCGGCCCGGCCAGCAGGCACAATCGGCGCCGCACAGCAGGAGGGCAGCTGATGCTGGACATTGCCTGCGTGATTGATCCGCGGTTTGCGGGCGGCACCGCCGCCGCCCTGGCCTGCGACATCGACGCCTTTCTGGCGACTGGGCTGCGCGTCGGCTTGGCCGAGGTCCACAGTTCCTATCTGGACGGGGCACCGGATGCCCGGAGCCGGATTGCCACCGCGCTCTATGAAGATCGCCGGATTGAGCGGCTGGACCCGTCAGACGGCCACCCGATCAAGGCCCGCACGGTATTCCTGCATCATCCCATGACCTTTTTCTACGGCATCCGCACGCCGCTCCGGCTGCAGGCGGACAAGGTGTTTCTGGTCGCCCATCACCTGCCGTTCCGCGGCGACGGCTCGCTGCAGTATGATCCGGCTGCCACGGCGCGCCGCGTGGCGCGGGCAACCGGGGCGCGGACCCAGTGGTTGCCGGTGTCGGGGCTTTGCCGCCAGCAATTGCGCTCTTTCACCCCGTTCATCCGGCTGGCGCCGCTGGACTGGCCCAATGTCTTCAGCCTGGACAGCTGGACGCCCCGGCGGCAGGCGTTTTCCGGCAACCGGCTGATGATCGGGCGCCATGGCCGGGCTGATCCGCTGAAATGGCCCGATACTGCGGCCGGGATCGCTGCCAGCCTGCCCGATCTCCCGAACTGCGGGATCCGGGTGATGGGCTGCCCGCGCGCCGATCTGGAGCGGCTGGGCGCGGATCTGTCGGACTGGACAGTTCTGGACTTCGACAGCGAACCTGTTCCGCACTTTCTCGATGGGCTTGATGTCTTTGTCTATCATTTCCACCCCGCCTCCAGCGAAAGCTTCGGCCGCACGGTGGCAGAGGCGATGCTGATGGGCGCCGTCTGCGTGCTGGATCCGCGCCTGGCCCCCACCTTTGGCGATCTGGCGCTTTATGGCCATCCGCAGGACACCGCCGGGATCATCGAAACCCTGCGCCAGGACCCGGCTGCAGCGCGGGCGCGGGCAGACCGGGCGCGGGCAGCCATTGCACAGCGCCACAGCCTGGACACTGTTCCGGCCCGGCTGGACGCCCTGCATGCCGCAGGCCCTGCCGAACCCGGCCCCCGCTATGCCTCGCCCATGGCGGTGCTGCGTAAAACCGCCGGAATGATCCGGCGCGGCGAATATTTCCCCTCTCACTTGGCAACACGGCGGTGACCGGATGACAGAACTGGCCCCGCAGGCGACCCGCCCGTCCGCTTCCCGGCCGCTGCGCCAGCGCGCCTGGCAGCAGGCCGAAGAGACAGCATGCCGGCTGTTTCACACTGCCCTGCACCTGAAGGCACGGGATATGACCGCCCGCACGGCGCTGCGGCCTGCCCTGGTTCTAGCGCCGCATGCGGATGATGAAACCCTGGGCTGCGGCGGGTTGATTGCGCTCAAGCGGCAGGCCGGAACGCCCGTCACCGTGCTGATGGCAACCGATGGCTCTGCCTCGCACCGCTATGAACGGACCCTTCAAACCAGCCCAGACAAGCTGGCGGCGCTGCGGGAAACAGAGACCCGCCGCGCCTGCCGCAGGCTGGGGCTGGACGCGAATTCGCTGTATTTCCTGGGGTTTCAGGATGGCAGCCTGGAGGCCAGCGAGCGCCGGCTCAGCGCCGCAATCCTCAGCTCGGTGGCGCAGATGCAACCGCAGGAAATTTATGTCTGTGCGCGCAGCGACGGCCATCCCGACCATCAGGCGCTGGCCCGGGCGGCCCGTCAGGCCGTAGCGGCCTGCAAGGGGCCTGTGCCTGTGCTCTATGAATACCCGGTCTGGAGCTACGATTTCCGCTCCTGGCGCAGGCCGGGCAGCAATACAGCCGGTTTTCTGCACGGAACTGCGGCAATGCTGCGGGCAGCGCTGGCCTGGCGCATGTTCGCTGTCGGGATCGCGGACTTGCGGGTGCAAAAGGCGCATGCGCTTGCGGCCCACCGTTCGCAGCTTGGGCTTTACGACGCAGAGCCGCACTGGTCAGGGCTGCCAGAGAGGTTCCTCTGGCACTTCCACACCCGGCATGAGCTGTTCCGCAGAATAGACAGGAAGGAGCTGACGCCATGACCGGGTCGGCTGCCACTGCGCGGATCATTCTGATCTGCCACGATGTGCCCTTCGGGCGCGCCATGGCTGCCGCGATGCGGGCGCGGTTCGGATCCGCATTGCATGGCATTCTCGCAATTGAACGCCCCGTGTCCCTGCGGCAGAGACTGCGACGAACGCTCGCCGCAGCCTGGCGCGCAACGCCTCTGGAGCGCCGGGTCAAGCGCCTGGAAGCCCGGCTCGCCCGGGAGGCGGCCCGGGCTTTTGACTGCGCGGCCGCTCCGCCCCGGGACTGGCCGCCGGGTGCAGCCGTGCATATCTGCGCCAATCCCAACGCCTCTGCCAGCGCCGCCTGGCTGGCAGCGCAGCACCCGGACCTGATTGCCGTGACGGGAGCCCCGGTGCTGAAGCCGACCGTGTTCACCCTGCCGCGGCTTGGAACGCTCAACATGCATTCCTCGCTGCTGCCTGCTTACCGCGGCACCCAAGCGGAATTCTGGCAAGTGCTGGAACAGGACTGGCAGAGCTGCGGTATCACCGTGCATTTTGTGGATGCCGGCGTCGACACCGGCCGGATTGTCCTGCAGCGGCGCACCGAAGGGGCGGCGGGGCTCAGCCCGCAGATGCTGCGCACCCGCAATCTGCTGCAGGCGCTGCATCTGGTGCCGGATGCCGCCGCTGCCGTGCTTGAGGGCCGTGCGCACCCCGTGCTGCAAGGCCCCGGGCCAAAGGCGCGCCGCAGCCGCGACCGCACCCTGGCCGCCCGCGCAGCCCTGCTGCGCCGCCTCGGCTACCTGCCCGGTTCCGGCACCCCAGGCCCGGTGCCTCACTCCGCCGGGAGGCAGCCATGAAACAGCTTGCCCGCGCCCGGCTGATAGAAACCGCACTCAGGGTGCGCGGTTTCTGCGCCGAAGATGCGGTGCTCTTGTCCTGTGATCCGCGCAGCGGCTCCACATGGCTGAGCGAGGTCCTATGCGCTGCAGAGCCAAGCGCTGTCATCTGGGAACCGTTCCATCTGGAGCATGCGCCGCGGGTGCGTGCCTTCGGCTTTGCCTGGCGCCAGATCATCCCGCCCGATGCGGACTGGCCCGAGGCCGAAACCCTGGTGCGCGCCATTCTGGCAGGTCGGCATATCAACAGCTGGACCGGCTGGGCCAGCCCGGCGGCGGATTTCCTGCGCGCCCGGCAACTGCTTGTGAAATGCTGCCGGGCCAACGGATTCCTGCCCTGGATGCTGCGCCGGATCGCGTTCCGGCGCGCGCCGATTCATTTCCTGCGCCACCCTTTTGCCATTGCCGCCTCGCAACTGCGCATGGGCAACTTCAGCACCGGCGGCATGGACGCTGATCTGGCCCGGGGTCGCTATGCGGGCGCGGGCACAGACACCGCCCGCTACATCCGTTCCCTGACATCCGACGAAGAACGCATCGTTGCCATGTGGTGCCGGGTGCAGCAGCCCGCACTGGAGGATCCGCTGACACAGGCCCAGGCCGTGCGGATGCATTATGAGACGCTCATTGCAGAGCCTGCACAGGAAATCGGCCGCCTGTTTGCCGCCTGGGACAGGCCTGTGCCCGCCGGGGTTCTGGCCCATACCGGCAAAGCCAGCCGAATGACCATGGACGCCAGCCAGCTGGGCAATCCGGCCGCCCAGGCCGGCAAGTGGCAGCAGGCCTTCAGCGACCGTCAGGTCAGCCGCATGTCCCGGGTGCTGCGGCATTTCGGGGTGACGGTCTATGACGAGAGCATCCTGCCGAAGGAGACAGCGCCCGCGGTCTCCGGGCTGTCGGCAGCCAAGGGCAGGCATCCGGCCGCCGCAGGCGGGCCTGCATGCTGAGGCGGCGCGCAATCCTGCCCCTGTCCAAAGGCCGCAGCAGCGCCGCCCCCCCGGCGCAATTCTTTGCCAGCGTCCGCGCGCTCATCGGCGCCCGGGCCTTTCTCACGCTGCTGCAGCTGTTCAGCCTGCCGCTTCTCACCCGTCTGCTCGATATGCGGGATTTCGCGTTGATGGCGCTTGGCATGGCGGTTCCGCTTTTTGCCAACGCCTTCAGCGATGCCGGCATGGGCCGGTCGCTGGTGCGGCGACCGCATCTGGGACCGGCGGAATGGAGCAGTGTGTTCTGGTTCCTGTTTCTGACCGGCGCGGCGCTGGCTGGGCTGACCGCCGCCGCGGCTCCGATTTTTGCCAAAGTGATGCAGGAACCGGATCTGGTGCTGGTTGTGCTGGTGCTATCCTCTGTGCCCTTTCTGCAATCGCTCATGTCTGCCCATCAGGCAGCCCTTGAGCGGGCCTACCGGTTTGACCAGATCTCAAGCGTCACAGTCTCTGCCGGGATTGCCGGCCTGCTGGCGGCCATGGCGCTGGCAGTTGCCGGAGCAGGCGTCTGGGCGCTGGTCGCGCAGCAGGTGGTCACCGCCCTGCTGCGGGCAATCGGCTTTGCCTGGTTTTCCGCATATCAGCCGCACTTCGCCTTCAGCCTGCCTCTGCTGCGGCCGCATTTACGGTTCGGAAAAAACACACTTCTGTTTTCCGGCGTCATGACCTTGCAGAACCAGGCGCCGGTGCTGGCCTTCGGGCCGGTTTTCGGCACTCTGGCGGTCTCGCTCTGGTCCATGTCCGAGCGGGCCGCACGACTGAGCCGGACCGCATTGGCGGGACCGGTCTCGCAGGTAACGCTGGTTTCAATGTCACGACAATGGCGGGAAGGCGCAGGAGCGCCAGAGGTCGCCGGTCTGTATCTTGCGTCGACCCGGCTGCTGGCCACAGTGCTGTTTCCCAGTGTCCTGGTGATCGCCCTGGCCGGGGAGGCGGCATTTGTCTGGCTGCTCTCGGACCCCTGGCGCCCGGTCGCCACCGTGTTTGCACTGGCTGTTCCCGGCCTGCTGACCGATGCGCTTGCCTCCAGCGGCGCCCGGGTTTTCATGGTCGCCGACCGAACCGATCTGCGGCTGCGGATGGCGGTGGAACGCTGCGCAATCGGACTGCTGCTGTTTCTGGCAGCCCTGCCGCTGGGATTCGAGGCGGCAATCCTCACCCGCAGCCTGTTCGCCGTCGCCTATCTGCCGCGGTACTGGGCATATATCGGACGCTGCATCCCGCTGGACCGGCTTGCCGCCGCCCGCCAGCTCCTTCTGCCGGTTGCCGCCGGAGCCGGGGGCGGGCTGGCCTTCAGAACCTGGATGTCACCGATGATCCCAGGCACTGCCTTGGAAGCGCTCGCCGTTCTTGCCACCGCAGCGGCTGCGACCGGCCTTGCCGCGCTGCTGTCCTGGCGCCCGCTCAAGGCCGATATCAACCGGCTCAGAGCTTCGGCGCATAAGTCGGCGCCTGCCGCCGTGTCATGATCCAGGGCAGCCAGATGCGCAAGAATCCCAGCCCCCAGGCCGTATGCATGATGCCAAGCGCTGCCCCCGCCCACAGGCCGGCACAGCCGCGCAGCCGCAGAGCACCAACCAGCGACACTGCCAGCAGCGCTGCAACATAGGCCGCAGGCCAGATCAGCGCAGGCGGCCAAAGCGCAGCGCCGGCCAGGCCGCCTGCCAGGCCCAGAACATTCAGCACCGGCACAAGCTGACGCAACCGCGGCCGCATCCGATGCGTCAGCACAGTGCGCGCCCGGCCGCGACCATAGTTCCAGTACTGCCGCCGCAGCCCCCCGGGCGTGCGCCGCACCTGATAGGTCAACCGGATATCTGCAGCCAGCCAGATCCGGCCCCCGGCCTGTGCCAGGCGCCGGTCGTATTCCGCATCCTCATTATGGCTGAAGCTGGGGTTATAGCCACCGATGCGCCGGAACCAGCTCAGCCGGAATCCCGCATGATGGCCATGGTCCACCCATTGCGGCCGAGTGCCGCCGCGATGTTGCGAGCCGCCCGAGCCAAGCGGCGTATCCATCACCCAGGCGCAGGCCCGCGCAAAACCGCTGTCCCCTGCGGCATCCATGACCGTGGCAACCGATGCGGCCTCCGGGCGGCAGGCCAAAGCTTCAGCCACCCGCCGGACGTAACCCGGCGGGTAAACCGCATGGGCATCGCAGCGCACCAGAATGGCATGCTCCGGCTTGGCTTCCCGCTTCACCGCCAGGTTGATGCCCGCAGACTGCAGTCGGGCGGGATTGTTCAGCAGCCGCAACATCGGATCATCTGCAGCCATCCTCTTCACGATGTCCCGGGTGCCATCGGTGCTGCCGCCATCGGCCACAACGATGCAGACACGCTCCATGAAACGGTCATCCACCCGCAGAGAGGCAATGCAGGCCTCAATCGCCGCGGCCTCATTCAAGGCCGGGATGACAACCAGCACCTGCTCCGGGCTGCAGGCTCTGGCAGCCCCCGGCGGCGGCATCACACGCACACTCTCACATAGAAGGTAAACGGAATAGGGCCTGCCCCCGGACGGAACCGGGCCATGTCCGCAGGCACCTCAAGGGAGACAGTCCGCTTGCGGTAGCATTCGGAAAACTCAGGCAATTGGCTCAACTCCACGCCTGTCAGGAACCAGTTGCGGGCCTCTGTAACGGCGATGCCCTCAGCTCCTCCCAGGATGACGTAACCAGGCGCGCGGGACAGGACATAGGCCCCATCCCCTTTGCCGTGACCGGGCATGGCCTGGCGGCGCGCAAGCTTCGGCACATTCGCCCGTGTGGCAATCGTCCGGTCATTCAATCCCAACATGTCGATATACCTATGGGACGGGGCAAAGAACGGTGTCGAACCGGCTGTGTTCAGGGCAACCAGAGAATCCTGCGGCCAAGCCTGCTCGATATACCGGCCCACAATGATCCCGTTGAACGCCGCCCAATCCATCCGGAACGACCGGGCATTGACCGCCGCCGCAACAAGAAGCCCCAGGCACAGGGCCGCAAACCCGCGTGCATAGGGCGGGCGCATGGCTGCCAACGCAGCCGCCGCCAGCAACGCCGCCGGACCGGACACCGGCAACAGAACGCGCGCGGCCGCCATATGATCTCCGCCCGACCAGACGACATACAGCAAGAAGGCAGCGCAGACCGTGGCCAGAACACAGATAACCCGGGTCAGCCTGCCTTGCGCTGCGGCGGCCAGCAGCCCCAGGCCGCCGCAGGCCAGCACCGGCAAATAGAGCAGAGCCGATTTCAAGAGATACGCCCCGACCTTGCCAAGCCGGTGTGCCAGGTCCAATCCCACTTTGGCGTGAAACGTATTCGGGACCAGATCACCATAATAGGCCATCCGCCACCCCATGTGGATCGCCGCCACCGCAAAGGGAATGCCGGCAATCACCAGCGCCTTCAGCAGGCGGCTGCGTCCGCTGCCGCGGGCTGCCACAAGGAACGCCACAAAGGCCGCAGCAACCACAACCACCCCGTCTGGCCGGGTGAGAACGGCAAGCGCAAAAAACGACCCTGCCAGAATGCTGTCGCTGACTCCGTGTCCCGTTTCATGTTCCGTTCCGCGCCCGTTGCCGGTGTCGCTGCCGTCATCCGCCATCGCCTGAAGCAGGAAAACCATCCCCCAGGTCACAAAGCCTGCCGCCAGAGGGGCTTCCAGCCCGCCAACCAGCCAGACTGCAGCCGACACATTGCCCAGGATCAGCGCCAGCCCGAACGCCTGCACACCGCGGCGCTCAGGAAACAGCGCCCGCAGCCCGTAGACCACCCCGGCAACCAGAAGAGCCACCGCCGCAGCATTGATCAGCCGCAGCGCCAACACCGGATCCAGACCCAGCCGCAGCAGCCCAGAGCTGATCAGCACATAGAGAAAATTGGTATAGCCCTCGACCCGGTCGCCAAGATTCCAGGACAACTCCCCATACTCTGCAAAATTCCGGGCATAGCGGAGCGAAATGAACGCATCATCATGCAGGAAGAAACGGTTGCGCCACAGGTTCACTGCAAACAGCACCGCCCCCAGAGCCAGGATGGCGGCAGGCACCATCCGCGCCAGGCCCGCGCCCGAGGCGCGGCCGGGCGCGTACGCCTCAGAAGATGAAAACATCGGTATCGGCCCAATCCGCACCAGCAACCGCCGCATAGGCCAAGTCTCCCTGCGCTTCCGCATTGCCGGTGGAATCGATCACATCATCCATGTCATTGAACTGGTAGTAGCGCAGCAGACCCTCTGCCGCCGGATCAACCGCCTGCATGTAATTCCCCATGATTTCGGCTGCACTGCGTGCATCATCCCAGATCCGCAGCTCGTCCAGGCTGCCGCCAAAGGCATTTTGCTGCCGGACATTGCTGGCGATGCTTTCAATGACCAGATCTGCGGCCAGGGCATTGGTGGCCGAGGCATCGAGATCGCCGTTGACATAGATGAAGAAGTCATCGCTTTCCCGGACCAGGGCGAAATGGTTCCAGGATCCGTCGGAAGCGACGGCGGTATTGGCAACGATGACATCCGGGCTGCCGGCCGTCTCCGTCGAATACAGGCGCATCTGGCCGGCATGGAAGTTCAGGTCATTGCCAAAGACACCGTCGGTGGCGGGGTCATCGCTGCGCAGGCTGTCATAGCTGCCGGCCGAGAGCACGGCATCATATTTGTTGACCGTGCTGCCAGGTGCAAAGGCAGCCCAGAACTCGACCGTATAGTCGCCGGTGACAGTCAGATCCTGAACATCGACACCGCTGCCGCTGTTCTGCGACAGCAGCGCCCCCGGCGATCCACCTGATCCGCCTGACCCACCTGATCCGCCGGAAGACACCGTGATGGTTGCGGTGGCCGCATTCGACCATTTTCCCTCATTGTCCTGCACCCGGTAGGTGAAACTGTCGGTGCCCTCAAAACCCGGGTCATCCGGCACATATTCCGCATGCCCGTAATGGCCCGCCATCAGCCCGCGGTCCAGCAGCTCCTGCGCCGTGTCGATGATTTCAACAGTGCCGAAACCGGGACCGGAGAGAACCTCCACAGCCTGCATGTTCAGCGTGCCGTCCGGATCATGGTCATTGTCCAGAATATGCAGATGGCTTGCCACCGGATCAAACCCGGTGGTCAGGCTGAAGCTGTCATCCGCCGCAACCGGCGCCGCATTGCCGACATCGATCTCTGCCGTCGCAAAACTGGTCGCCGCCCCCAGCTCGTCGGTGACGGTCAGCGAGACCGTGAACAGCCCCTCGCTGCTGTAGGTGCGGGAGGGCGCTGCCAGATCCGAAACCGTGCCGTCGCCAAAGTCCCAGGCATAGGTCAGCATATGGCCTTCGGCGTCGCTCACATCCGCCTCAAAGGTCACCGTATGCGGTGCGGCGGCGGCGGTCTCCTCGCCCGGATCCAGCAGGATGCCGGCGCCGGAGGGGGCCGTGTTGGCGGGGCTTGTGTCCCCATTGCTGATCGTCAGGGAAATCGGGGCGGCATCTGTGCTGACACCGTCGCCGATTTCATAACCGATGGAGACGGTCGCGCTGGCGCCCGCCGCCAGGCCTGCGAACTGGCCGTCGCGGTCCTTGAACTCAACGCTGCCGTCGCTGCTGATCCGGAACAGCCCGCCGCCATCCGACCAGGTCTTCAGCCGCCCGGACGAGTCAAAACTGCTCACCGTGACCGGCTGGCCATTGCCTTTGTAGCCCTGCAGAGCCTCCAGAGCGAGGCCCGCACCGCTGTCATTGGCAAAGATATTATAGGGCAGGGCGGCCCAGGAGCCGTCCGCAAGCTCTGCCAGATCAACCGAAAGCGTATCCCCAGCCGCATCCAGAGACGGGGTGCCCTGCACAAAAACCGGCCGTATCGTGCTGTCGGTTTCCGGCACCACAAAGGTTCTGGATGTTGTGGTAATGGACGGGTCATCCTCCCAATGCGAGAAATCCCAGTTGTAGCCGCCGCTGATATAGGAGCTTTGCACGTCCAGGGAATGATTGAACCCGATGATATTATCGCGGACCTGATCGCCGCTATAGGCGATCCCATCCAGATAGAAGGTGAACCCTGCCACATCCGGCATGTCATAGGTCGTGATGCTTTCCTCGGGGTAGATCAGGACCGTCTCGGTGGTGGCCAGGCCTGAACTGTCGATCGCGGTCAGCGCAACCGAATAGCCCACCGTTTCAAAATAATCATGCCCGCTCGTCGGAATTTCGAATTGAATGCCGCCCGGTACATTTTCCGCCGCCGGCAATTCGGGGTGGAAATGCTCATTATGCGCCAGGTTGACCGACCAGAACACATCCGGCCCGGACAGGAGCCCGTCCTCGGCGTCGGTGGCGCTGCCAGTCAGGGTGAGAATATCGCCCGCCCGGAAAGTGGCCCCCGCCAGAGGGGTATCGATGGTGACAGCCGGCGCATTGCCGACCGTGATGGTCACCGGGTTGTAAACCGTTTGCGCCCCGTTGGAATCCGTGGCGATCAGCTCGACCGTGTACTGCCCTTCGGAGGTATAGGTATATGTCGGGTTCTGCTCGGTGGAGGTGGCTCCATCGCCAATACCGTCACCATCAATGTCCGGGCCATCGCCGAACGACCAGACATAGGTGATGTCATCCCCGTCCGGATCAAATGCATCGGTTTCAAAAGTCACCGTATGCGGCGTCGTCAGGCTGGCCTCTTCGCCGGGATCGAGAATGATACCCTGTCCCGCCGGAGCCTGATTGCTGCTGCTGTATTCCAGCCGGTTCACCGCGCCTTCAAAGGTGAAGATATTTCCGGTCTGGAAGGTGGTGATGTAATAGAGGCTGCCATCCGGCGCTTCCGCAAAGGTCAGAACCTGCCCGCCGGCATTCTTGAAGTGGTTGTCGGACACGAACACCGGCTCACCGGAGGAATAATCGATCTCTAGGTAGCGGATCCAGTTGCGGACCCAGTCGCCATAGAAATAGACCCCCTGGAATTCGGACGGAAACGCCGTACCGCGGTAAACAACACCGCCGGAAACAGAAGACCCCGCATCGCCATAGCTGGGCAGCTGGTCCTGCCCGGGGGCCGAGGCATGCACATAACTGTAAATCGGGCTCCCCGGATCATCGGGGTCCGGCAGATAGCCCTCATAATCCGGCCAGCCGTGATCGGCGCCGGGGGCGGCGATATGGATGTCTTCGGTGGCAAAACGCCCGTTGCCGCCGACCTCGCCGATCCACAGCGTGCCCGACACCTGATCATACTCAGCCCGGAACGGATTGCGCAGCCCGTGGCTGTAGATCGTGGTGACCACCCCTTCGGGATCGATCGCCAGATTTTCGGCACTGGTTGAAATCGCAGATTGGGTATGCACCCAAGGCGTATAATTCGCCGCCGCAGCCGGATCATAGTAGGGGTTGTCGGCGGGGATCGAGCCATCGGTCAGATTGATCCGGTGCACCTTACCATCGTCATGGGTCAGATCTTGCGCATTGGCCGCCTCGAACTCCTCGCCAATGCTAATGTACATCTTGTAAGGGCTGGGGTCTGATGCATCAATCGGCTCATAGGCAATGGCCATGCCGCCGCCCTGGTGGTCCGCCTCGGAATAGGTGTCAAACTCCCGCCACAGAACCGTCTGCGCGCTGATGTCGCCGGTGCTGGTGGCGCCACCACTGTTTTCCTGGTGCTGATAACGGGCCACAGTTGTGCGCTGTTCGGCCAAATCGGTGTAGAGCAGGTAGAAATAGCCATTCTCGTCGAAATTCGGATCGACCTCAATGTTCAGCAGCCCGGATTCCCGGGAATTCTCAACCTGGGCGCTGAGATCCATGTAGACGGATTTCGCACTGTTTGCGACGCTCGGGTCCTCAACCAGGATGACCTCACCGCTTTTTTGCACCACCAGCATGCGGCCATCCGGTAGGAAGGCCATATCTGTCGGCAGCGACAACCCGTTCACAACCTTAGTGTCGATAAAGCCGCCGACATCGCCCACAGGCGTGTCAAACACCGTATTGTCTTCGATGATCACCGTTCCCGCAGGCGGGTGCAGGTCATGGCCGGTTTCGGCATTGCCGGTTGCGTCCACAATATGGTCCGCATCCTCATCAAAGCGGTAATAGCGCTCAAGGCCGACAGGAACGCCGCCGCTCAAATCCAGTGTCTGGGCCGCATTGCCCAGGATCTCGGCGCCCGGCCGGGCCAGCGACCAGACCCGGACCTCATCCATACGGCCTTCCAGCGCCCCGGCGACGCTGGATGCCAAATCCGAAATCACAAAGGTGTCATTATAATTCTGGGTCAAAGAGTTGGCCTCATTGACGCCATTCACATAGAGCCGGACAACACCGCTTTCGCGCACCAGGGCAATGTGGTTCCACTCTCCGGCTTCAAGCGGCGACAGCCCGACCACGACATCGCCCCAATCCGCATCGTAAAGGCGTGGGATGCCATCAAAGAAATTGATGTCATTGCCGCCTGCGGATTGCGAGGACACCGCCCCGTCATTCTTGGCAATCTCCGATCCCGGTTCAAAGAAGATATTGAATTCAATTGTAAAATCGCCTGTCAGCGAGATATCCTGAATATCAACGCCGACATTGTCGGTTTGCAAAACATTATTCACAGCACCAAAGCCCTAGTAACCAGCCACCCACCAAACAGGTTCACACGCAGCCGCCGCGGCCAACGGCATTTCTTTGCTGCGCGCCCCTACAAAAGACACAAACAGCAGCGCTCCATGCATCCAGCAGGCACTGTGCTCGCCAAAGACGGTAGGGTAGCCTTGGGCAATGTCAAACCGCCGCTGCCGCAAACCTATCCCCTTGTGCTGAACCACCCCATGATGGCTCAAGGTGTGAGCGATACCTGAACTGCGACTCCTATTGGCGTTGAGGGTAGGGGGATCGGCCCATCTCTTCCATCATCTTTTCACGGAAGACTTCAGCGGGCGTCTTCCATCCAAGGCACTTGCGAGGCGTATTGTTGAGCCGATCACAGATCACCTTCATGTCCTCGTCTGTGATCGTCCTAATGTCGCGCTTGCGAGGAAGCCATCTTCGGACCCTTCGATTGGTGTTCTCGACCGTGCCTTTTTGCCACGGGCTGGAAGGATCGCAGAACCATGTCTGCGTCCCGATTTCGGCCTGCAAATGTGGCCAGCTGACGAACTCGGTACCGCGATCAAAGGTGATTGATTTGCGGGCCAGATGAGGCAGGTCGCGTACGGCTTTCATAATTTTCCCCATCACCGGCTTGGTGCGCTTGTTCGGGTTCTTCAGCAGCATGGTGAAGCGGCTGACACGTTCGACC
>MDLF01000077.1 GCA_001730095.1 Rhodobacteraceae bacterium (ex Bugula neritina AB1) | reverse complement strand
CATGTAGCCGTCCTGTCGCGCCAGCCGCACCTTGCGAAGAGCAGCAGGGTCTTTCGCCCGCAGCCCAGGGTTCCCGCCCACGCGGCCCTTTGTGCGCGCGCTGGCGAGGCCGGCCTTGGTGCGTTCCCGGATCAGGGCGCGCTCGAACTCGGCCGCGGCGCCCAGAACCTGAAGCGTGAACTTACCCTGCGGGGATCCGGTATCGATCGGGTCCTGGAGAGAGCGGAAGAAAGCCCCCTTGGCCTCCAGACGCTCAATCACCTCAAGAAGGTGCGACAGAGACCGCGCAAGCCGGTCGATCCGAACGACGACCAGCGTGTCGCCCTTGCTGATACGCTCCAGCACGCGCGCAAGCACCGGCCGCGCACGATTGCCACCTGAGGCGTGCTCTTCGAAGATTTCTATGCAACCCGCAGCTTGCAAGGCCTCAGACTGGGGCAGGGGGGTCTGATCCTCGGTTGATACGCGCGCATAGCCTATGAGGGGCATGAAAACGGGCCGTTTGCAATTTAAGGTATCTCTATTAAACGACCGTTTGTAAACGAATGCAAGTAAGTACTCTCTCGTCGTCCTTGTCCAAAAACCCTTGGTTTCCTCGCGCTGAGCGCGATCTGAGAGGTTCCACCGGCAGTCGCGCGCGCATACTATATAAAGAGCGTCGGCAACCGCCACAAAACCACTTGGGCAATGTGCAAAAGATTAGTATTTTGCACATATGAAGCCTCAACCGTCTGCATTGACTGATGATTTCGATGATCCCCTCATCACAATCGAGGAGGATGAAGAGGCTCACGACGAGGATCTCTGGTTTCTGCCTGGGCCACTCGAGGAAGAACCGGATGTTTTGCCTCCGGGACCACGGGCAGAACCGCCCGACACTGCTGTCATCGATGGCTGGGCAAAGGCAGAAGGCGTTCACGCTGCGCGGCTGGCAAGAGTAGCTGGACGCTTAGGAGCTCTGGATGACAGGCTGCTGCGTGGCCCGGAAGGCTGGCGGCATCGCCTCGCTCTTATCGAGGCAGCGGATCTTAGCTGGCTCAACGGGGATCGGGTGAGTTCTGATCGTCTGGCGCTCTGGGTATCGATGCGGTTGTCAGGCGCACAGGATGATCCCAATGCCCTGGCAAGAGTTGGATGGGCTGTTCGGCGCCTGACGGGAGGCCCCGGACCGAATGTCGACTTGGCCGCTTTCCTGGATCGCCGCGATCCCGAGAACATTGAAGACAGTGCCGAGCGCCTCAAAGATCGTGCGGGCGGATGGCTGGACGTAATGACCGCCGCAGTCGATTTACACCCAATCACCCGGGCTTGCATGGGCTTTCATCTTTGGAATCTGGCGGGCCTCGGACAACACGGAGACCGGCTCGAAGCCGCTGTCACCGCGTCCAGGATTGCGGCCAGCGAAGAACGCGGTGCCATCTTCGCACCGCTCGCTATGGGTGGAGCAGGGGGGCTGCGGTCGGGAGGGCCACCTGCCGAGAGATTGGAGCGATGGCTAGACGGGATGGAAAGCGCCGTTTTGACCGCGATGCGGCACTTGGACGATATCGAGGCATGGGCAGCGCGGGCGAAACACGCGATGGCCATGCTGTCGGGCCGCACTCCGACAAATCTGCGTAAGGTCTTCACGGACTGGCCATTGATCTCGGCTCCTATGGCTGAGATCTTGACCGGTGCCAGCCGAGCCGCAGTGCAACGTAATCTGAAGCTGATGGACGAGATGGGGCTGGTGCAGGAAATTTCGGGGCAGGGGCGTTTCAGGATTTGGCGCGCAGGCAAATAAATCTGTCACGCCAAACTATGGATGAGCACAAACTGCTTGCAAGCCGCGGCCGAATGCCAAGTGGCCGACATTCAATGCCCCAAATAGGCAGATGCCACGCCGAACCCGCCAACCAGAATAAGGCTCAGTGCCCAAACGAGGTCGAGGTTGAACCAAGTCTTCGACAAAAATTTCAACCCAAGCCAGAGGTAAATTATCAGTGCGACGACCCCACCGGCGATTGTCATCGAGAAGGTGTGAACAAATGCCACGATGAACGCAGTCGTGACATTGCTACCCATCAGTGATTGCGCCGCAGCGTGGCCCGTTTCATCCGCGCCCACAGCGCAGATCCCCAGAAAGATGGGCACCAGCATCAGGCCGGCGCCATGCGCCATTGCAGCGAGAAAGGACCAGAGCGCCAGACGTGCCGGATGAACACGCGCCAATATTTTTGGATGCCTGCGATTGATCAGCAGGTAGATTCCCATGGCGATGACCAGCAACCCGGCACCGACGCGGATTTGCGTTTCCCATTCGACCAGAAAGATCATCAAAGAAAATGGCAGCAATATCCCGATCATCGCCAGAAAATGCCCAAGGGCCAGCATTGCCAGCGCCTTGGGCATCGCCATGTGACGGCGCTCCATCAGCGCCGCCGAAACGGCCAGCGGCCACCCCATGCCCGGGTTGATCCCGTGATAGAAGCCAGAAAAAATGACAGCCCACCAAAGGGCTGTCACCGTTGCCATGTCACCCATCATTTAGACGGACGGGTAGCAGAAGCTATCGGTCGAACAATCGCCCCCTTCCAGCCGGATCTGGTGGCTGCGCAGGCCATTTGGAAACTCGACATAGAAGTCCTTGTTTAGCGTTAACCCGCCATTTTCGCCGACATCGGCCATTACCATCTGCCCGCCTTCGTCATCGGGATAGAACTGATCATCCCATGTCGAGTAGAGCGAGTTCGTCCAGTAGACACGCTTGCCGTCGCGGCTGATCTCGACCATTTGCGGGCCATATGCAAAATCTTTGCCATTGGGGTGCTTGGTGCCGCGTGCAATGCCGCCCAGTTCCACCTTGCCAGCCAGTACAGGGTTCATCGGGTCCGAGACATCATATTGATGCATCTCACCCAACCCCCAGCAGGCGACATAGAGGTATTTGTCGTCGAGGCTCAGGTCGATATCGGTGACCAGCGGCGGCACGGCCTCGAACCCCTGCAGCAGTGGCGGCAGGTTCTCGGGCTTTTCGGGGCGCGGATCGATGGTGATGGTCTTCTTAGACTGCCATTTGCCGTCGTCATCCCGCCACCACGTGAAAATCGCGCCTTGCAGGTTGGTGGTATCGACCACCACGCCGCAGAAACCATAGGATTTTGTCGGGTCGTGGGCCGGACGGATTTCCAGCGCCATCTGATAATTGTCGCCGAAATCCATTGTCTGGATATTCTTGCGCGCGCGCAAATCCCAGAAATGGATCGAGTGGCCATATTTGTTGCTGAGCAGATCCTCAGGCACGACGCCGCCCTCAAACTGCGGCGGCAGGCCCCATTCGGAGCTGACCATGTAGTCCTGCGGCAGGTTCCACCAGAAATCATAGTGCTTGTCCTGCTTGCCGCGATCCATTTCGTATTGGCCGATGATATCGAAGGTTTCGCAATCCATAATGAAGATACCCGGAGGGCCATCGGTGCCATCTTCGCCACCACCGCCAAGGCACGAGACATAGATGCCCTCGGGGCCGCAATGAATGGTGTGTGGGCGGGAATAGCCGGTTTTGGCGAACACTTCTTCGGGCTCGATGGTTTTGTGGATTTTGGCTTTCAGCGGTTCTTTCACGTCGATGACATAGATGCGCGACGACCGGATGCCCGGTACGATCAGATAGCGCCGTTCCAAAAACGCGTGCCCGGACAGGGGCGACAGAGAGGATGAACAGGCATTCCAGCCAAAATGGTGAAATTCGTCGCCCTTATTGGGCACGATCACCTGATGGACGATCTGGCCGTAGGTGTCTGAGCCTGGCTTAAGATCGACAACGGCGATGCCGTCCGATTGCGATCCATCGGGGCTCAGCATCACGGTAAAGGCGTAGTTTTCAACTGGTGCTTCCATCGCCAGCTTGGGCGAGGCGTGAAATGTTGGGTCTGGTCTTAGGTTCATTTTTTTCTCCCTTGATGATGAAATGCGCCCCGTTTCGGGGTCTGTTTTTGGTTCTTGCGAACAAAAAGCGAAGCCGGTTCACACCTCCGCAACGTTGCACAGTTGAATGGCCCCGCTGATCTTTTCGGATATGTCCTTGAGTCTTCCGCCGATTTCGCGGCGGTAGTCGGTCCCGAAACGGCGGATCGGGCCGACCGCGCCGACGCTGAAGGTTGCTCCGATGTTACCAATCGAAATCGGAGCCGCGACGCTGGCTATCCCGAGGTCGATTTCCTGATCGCAATCGGCAAAACCCTGTTCGACTATCTTGGTGAATTCCGCGCGCAGCGCGGCCTCGGTGGTTTTTGTGTGCTCGGTGTATTGCTGCAAGGTGCCGGACAGGATCGCGTTCTGGAATTCGGGCTCGGTGAAGGCCGCGATGGCCTTGGAGCAGGAACAGGCGTGCATGGGGCGTTCGCCCAGCCCGGGGTGGATGAAAGCGCGGGCCGGATCGTCGGGGGTTTCAACATGGATGATCTCGACCTTGCTGTCGCGGAAGCGGGCTAGAAACACCGTTTCGTTAAAAGTGGTCGCCGCCGTTTTCAGAATCGGGGCCGCGCAGCGCCGCACATCGGCATCCGACTTGCCCAGAAGCGCGATGCGGATCAGCCGTTCGCCAATCACGACCCTCCCGTCTGCACCCGGCTGATCCACCAGTTTTTGATCGATCAGCGTTTGGATAAGGCGATAGCAACTGGGCTTGGGCAGTCCGGTGGCCCTTTGCAACTCTGCCGCGGACAGAGGCCGCCCTGCGACCGCGATGACCTCTAGAAGACTGACGAGACGTTCGAGATGCATATTGACGGAAAACCACCTATTGTGAGACCGTGTCTCGAATTATGAGAATGTTACGATTCGAAGCAAGTCGAAATTTGGGAGGGGACAAATGCGCACCAAAGCCGCCGTGGCCGTTGCAGCCGGACAGCCGTTGGAAGTGATGGAAGTTAACCTTGAAGGCCCCCGCGCCGGAGAGGTGTTGGTCGAGATCAAGGCCACCGGACTTTGCCATACGGATGAATTCACCCGGTCAGGCGATGACCCCGAGGGGATCTTCCCCGCGATCCTGGGTCATGAGGGCGCAGGCGTCGTCGTTGAAGTTGGCGAAGGCGTAACTTCGCTGGAGGTCGGCGATCATGTGATCCCGCTTTACACGCCGGAATGCAGAGAATGCGAATACTGCCTGAACCCCAAGACCAACCTCTGCCAGTCGATCCGCGCGACGCAAGGCGCGGGCCTGTTGCCTGATGGCTCGACACGGTTTTCGATGCTGGATGGCACGCCGATCCACCACTACATGGGGTGTTCGACCTTCGCCAACCATACTGTGGTGCCCGAGATTGCGCTGGCCAAGGTCCGCAAGGACGCGCCGTTCGACAAGATCTGCTATATCGGCTGCGGTGTCACCACAGGTATTGGCGCGGTAATCAATACGGCCAAGGTCGAGATCGGGGCGCGTGCAATTGTGTTCGGGCTGGGCGGTATCGGCCTAAACGTGATTCAAGGGCTGCGGTTGGCGGGTGCCGATCAGATCGTTGGCGTCGACCTCAACGGCAGCAAGGCCGAAATGGGCAAACAGTTCGGAATGACCGATTTCGTGAATCCCTCGGACGTGGACGGCGATCTTGTTGCTCATCTGGTCGAACTGACGGGCGGCGGGGCGGATTATACCTTCGATGCCACGGGGAACGTGAACGTCATGCGCACCGCGCTTGAGTCTGCCCACAAGGGCTGGGGCGAGAGCATCATCATTGGTGTCGCGCCCGCGGGTGCTGAAATTTCGACACGTCCCTTCCAGCTTGTCACCGGCCGGGTCTGGCGTGGCACTGCATTTGGTGGCGCGTCTGGCCGGACAGACGTTCCAAAGATCGTTGATTGGTACATGGACGGTAAAATCGAGATCGACCCGATGATCACACACAAGCTGTCGCTGGACCAGATCAACCATGGCTTTGACCTGATGCACGAAGGAAAGTCCATTCGCGCAGTCGTTGAGTTCTAACCCGTGCGACAAACAATACCTGAGGTACACAGCTTTTTTGACGAAGCCACCAACGCGGCCTGCTACATCGTCTAGGATCCATCATCCAATGCCTGTGCGGTGATCGATTCCATTCTAGATTTCGACCACGCGTCGGGTTGCACGCAAACCCGGCACGCTGACAACCTGATCGCGACTAACCGGGCCAACGATTGGGCGCTGAAATGGATCATTGAAACCCATGTCCACGCGGATCACCTGTCGGCAGCACCGTATCTGGCACAACAACTGGGTGGTAAGATCGCGATCGGCGCCAATATCTCGTCGGTGCAGGAGGTCTTTGGCAAGATATTCAACGCAGGCACTGAATTCGAGATGGACGGCAGCCAGTTCGACCGCCTGTTTGCCGATGGCGACTGTTTTGCCATCGGAAACCTCGACGCTGTGGTCATGCACACTCCCGGCCACACGCCGGCCTGCGTGACCTATGTTATCGGCGATGCCGCTTTCATCGGCGACACGCTGTTCATGCCGGATTTCGGCACCGCGCGCGCCGATTTTCCGGGCGGGTCGGCCACCGATCTCTACAACTCGATCCAGCGCATCCTGGCGTTGCCCGACACAACGCGCCTGTTCTTGTGCCACGATTACAAGACCGCAACTCGCGACACCTTAAAGGACCGGAAGATCATGAGGAACTTTGGTGAAGAGTTGTTGGAAGCCAGTAAGGCTCCGCCTGCGTCGCGTCCCCAGGCCTTTTCGGCTGTTAGAACGGCCCATGACCTGGTTGTCGAAGCTTGTCACAATGAATTTTCAAAGAAAACGATGCGTGTTGTCCAGGGTTTGTCGCGCCGTTTCTGGATTTTTCACATGAAAAAAGAAGACTTCAACATTGCGGCCGAGCTGCACGCTCGGTTGCTACTTGATGTCGCAAACGGAGACACGACGGCGGCCATTTCCGCTTCAAACGCATTGGGCGACTACCTCGAAGAATTCGCTCGGGAAACCAAGGAATGGAAGTGACTGGCCTTTCTTTCTGCGTGCCAGTTTTTGCGAACTACCATGATCCGTACCCCAACGCGGCATCGACAAACCAGCAGAAACGACTGCTTCTTGCGTCATGACTTGCGACAACGTCTGCTTCACACGCTTTGTAATCATTAGCGCTCTGTGCAGCATCAGTAGGTCTGGGCCCTGAGCTGTCATGCGGTCGTGCAGCATTTAGCCTGGGTCCGCCCGAAGAGCGCCGTTGCTGACGGCCCAAACCCACAAGTGCTGCACAATGCGCGAATGGGTGCGATTTCGCTCATGGAGGGCATTGCTCTGGAACCAAGCGTCTGCAAGTGTCACAGAACAAACTGCTCGAGGTCTTCTCGATTTCAGGTAGCAGCCGACCGGCAGTAGGTTGCGCCATCGTCGGAGCCTACGAGCCTCCGAACTCGTCAAAGACGCTAGTGGTATGCTGCCCAAGAGTCGGAGGTGGGGGCAGACTGTCATTTGCGTCGATGGATCGAAGAATCGGCGGAGCTGCCATGGTAACTTCTGTGCCCATGGTGGTCGCAACGCGGACACGCTTCAGGCCTGCATGATCGGCAAGCGCCGCCAGGGAATTGACCGAGCCATAGGCGATATCTGCGTCGGCGAGACTTCTGGTGAATGCGTCCCGTGAGAGGGAGCGCGCGACGCTGCCGATGATGTCATGCAGCGCCTCGACGTTTTCAACCCGCGCATTGTTGCTGTTGAACCTTTCGTCGCTGGCCAGGCCCGGTTGTTCCAGTACCTTGTCGCAAAACCGTGCCCATTCGCGCTCGTTCTGGATGGCGATGATGACCTGGGACCCGTCATTCACCTTGAAGGCGGCATAGGGTTGGATCGTGGGGTGCATCAGGCCAACCCGCCTGGGGGCCTTGCCGCCGTATTCGTACTGCATCAGCGGCACGTTCATCCATTCCGACGCTACGCCGAAGAGCGATACGCTGACGCCATAGCCTTCGCCGGTGCGTTCGCGATAGAGGAGCGCCTCGATGATCGCCGCGTGCGCTGTCATCCCTGCGCCAATGTCGCAGATCGAAACGCCGATGCGGCCCAGGCCATCCGGCGCACCCGACACATCCACCAACCCGCTTTCGGCTTGAACAAGGAAGTCATAGGCCTTGAGCGCGCTGGCTGGACCGTCGTCGCCATAACCGGAGATGTCGCAGGTGATGAGCCGTGGGTTTTTCTTGCGCATTTCCTCCGATCCGAACCCCGCGCGGGCCATCGCGCCCGGCGCGAGATTCTGGACAAAGACATCGGCCTTCGCCAGAAGGCGGTGCATCAGGTCGGCGTCCCCTTCGGATTTCAGGTCCAGAACCACCGACTCTTTCCCGTGGTTGGTCCAGACGAAATACGAACTGTCGCCGTGGACTGCGGCATCATAGCCCCGTGCGAAATCGCCTCCGGCGCGTTCGATCTTGATCACCCGCGCGCCCATATCGATGAGGCGCGATGTGCAAAGAGGTGCCGCCAACGCCTGTTCGACGGACACCACCAGCAGGTCGGAAAACGGGTTTGCCATGCTACTCTCTCCGGGTCGACGTCAGGCCGCGCCAAGGCTCTTGGTGACCTCGCGAAGGTCTTCAGCGGCCTCCAGAGCGAGGATGTCGGCGGACACCCGGTCGGTTCGCTCAATGCCAAGCGCCCCGGTCGCCAGCGTGCGGAACTTTGCCGCAATTTCCTCCGGTGTCATTCGGTTGTTCGGGTCGCCCTTGGCGTAAATCTGTTCCCCTGAGAAGACCCGACCATCGCGGGTTTTGACATCCACTAGGGCGGCAACAGTATTGGGGTATTTCTCTGCCAGTTCCATGCTGGCCTCGATCTTGATGCGGGGCATCAGATCGCTAATATCCGGGTCGGCAAGAGTTTCGTCCGAGAAGCGTTCGAGCGTGACTGCCCCGTCCTTGAGGCCCAGAGATACGGCGAAAGGCGTGCTGAGACGCGCTGCAAGGGGGCTCTTTGGCGCATAGTTCATGCCTTGTCCTGGCATGGTCTCGGACTGCACGATGCTGACCTCAGCGATGTCTTCCGTTTGCAAGCCGTTCGCGGCGACCAGGTCGAGCGTTTTTGTCACTGCCGTATGGCTGCATTGGATTGTCGGAAGCGATTTCAGACCGCCGATACTGACCTCGTAATATTCTCCCAACCTGTCGAGAAGAGGTTCGGGGTTTGGCTCTTCCGAGAAAGCGTTGAAGAAGCCAGACGGATATTCAAGGATTCCAAGCGGACCGGTCGCCCCGCCTTTGACCAGTTGGGCAAACAGCACGGCTTTCATCGCTGCCATGGCAGGATGCAAACTTTTTGAGAAATCACCATTCTCGACGCCGTAGCGAAGCCCGCCAGCTGCATCAGCCGCAAGTCCCATGGTCATTTCGATGCCAACAGCATCCAACTTCAGCAGCTTCGCTGCGGCGGCGGCTGCGCCGATGCCCCCGAAGGTCGCGGTCGGATGCCAGAACTTGTAGTGGGTCGGCATAGTGCAACGCCCGATGCGCCCGGCCACATCGAAGCCCAAGACAAAGGCCTCAATGATCTCCTTGCCGCTCGATTGCAGTTCCTCGCCCAGGGCAAAGGTCGTGGCGACCAGAGACGATCCGAGGTGGGAAATCGACGGCATATGCGTGTCGTCGAAGTCAATCGTATGTGCCATGGCGCCATTGGTCAGTGCGGCTGTAACAGCGCTGGTTTTACCCGCCTCGCCAAAGACGGTGGAATATCCACCCGCTTTCTGAGCCGCGGCGAATCCGGTCACCCACGAAACTTCTTCCTTGGCTTGAATACGCCCTCCCAAGGCACAGCCGAGGGTATCAAGGATGAAGAGTTTCGACTGTTCGACGACCTCGGTCGGCAAGTCATCGAAGCTCGTGCGAGCAACGAACTCTGCGAGCTGACGAGTCAGGTCCACTTTGTCTGTTGATTGTACCATGAATTTCTCCGGTTCGCGCATATCTTGGTAGGGTGTCTGTTCGAACCAGAACTCGCATCTGTGTTGGCATTGAAAAACTAAAATGCATGGATAGGTGCTATATCAGCTTTTTATGATGCGGCTTGCTTGGTGCAGGTGTCTGGGTCGTTTTAGCCCCGCAACCATTCATCAAGGGAGGCAGGCTCCGCAGTCTTCACGGCATTCCAAAGATCGGATGCGGAGTCTTCGCCCAGCAAAGCCTGAGCTTTGGCCTTGATCTTCTGCTCGCGCAACGCGAGCCCTCCCATGCGATCAATGTCGTGGGTGATTTCAACGCTTCGGCCATCATTGGTCGTGATCCGGGCCGTTGCCTGCGTTTCCGCCAATCCGTCAACGCCTTTCACCACCACGCGGTCGCGCAGGGCAACGAGATCTGGGGCGCGGCAGGCGGCGTCAGAATAGGTCGTCAAGGCGGCAGTGTCCCGACCCGCGAGAACCATCGCTGAGCACAGACGGTAGCTGAACTTCGCTTCAAGCCCCGTTTGGGGTTCAAGGATGTTGCAGACCTTCAGATACCGCGGTGGCACTGAAAGCGAGACACTTGCAACCTCGTCCGGTACTATGCTCAGTCTGTCACGCGCTTCAATCAAGGCCTCAAGCGACGCGTGCGCACCGTGACAACAAGCATGGAACTTATGCAGCACCCCTTCGAACATCCAGGACTTGCCAAGACCGTCCAATATCTCACCTGGATCCCGCATTTCTGCCGCGTGGGTGATCGCGAAACCCTGGTCGGCCTCCAATGCGTCGGGACGGGACACAAAGCCTGCGTGGGCGAGAAGCGCGGCCTCGACACCATTGGACGCGGCCATACCGGCATGAAACGGTTTGCCCATTGTCCCGAATTGTGCCCGCAAACCCGAGGCGCGCGTTGCGACCAACCCGAGGGCGTTTTCTGCGCCCCGCACGTCCAGTCCAAGCAATCGAGATGAGGCCAGTGCCGCGCCGAAGGCACCTGCGGTTGCGGTGGAATGAAATCCAACAAAATGGTGATGACGCCCAAGCCAAGTGCCGATGCGCGTTGCCGCTTCCATACCGACAAGCGATGCTTCCAGAAACATCTTGCCGCTCGCTCCGGTCTTTTGCGCCAAAGCAAAACTCGCGGGAAAGACGGCGACGCTGGGATGCCCAAGATAGGCGAAATGGGTATCGTCATAGTCAAGTGCGTGACTGATCGTTCCATTGGCCATTGCGGCTGCCCGCGCCGGTAGCTTCTGCGCCGTTCCGACAACCGTAGCTTCAGTGACACCGCCTTCGGCCGAGACATAGTCCCTGACGATCCGGCTGACCGGCTCGTCCTGCCCGGCGATCGAAACAGCCAGCCAGTCGAACAGTGATATGCGTGTCATGCGTAGTGCGGGCTCAGATCGGCCCTCATCCAGAGAACCCGTCGCAAACGAAGTGATGGCCTCGGTGATTGGAGCGGAGTTCAAGGTGTCAGATTTGCTCATCGGCGGTTCATTCCTGTAAATCACGTGTGACCTCTTGCCAAGCCACTCCCACTTTCTTCCATTGACGGAAATAAAAATATGCGAAAGTAAGCATAGTCACGATAGCGAAATTCGAAGGTGTCGACGTGGATATCAAGCAGCTCAAGACTTTCATCTGCGTTGCGGAAACCGGATCACTCAGCGCTGCTTCGGACCGTTTGCGACTGGCGCAACCGGCTCTGTCACGTCACATCAAGCTGTTGGAACATGAGATCGGCGTTCAGCTTTTTGCACGCCATGTCAGGGGTATGACACTCACCGAACCGGGTGAAAAACTCCTTGGGCGTGTTTCCGGCCTGATCCGCCAGTTGGAGCAATCGGTTGACGACATCCGCTCGAATGACAGAGTGATCAAAGGCAATGTAGCGATCGGATTGATGCCAAGCGTGAACACCGTTTTTGCGGTGCGTCTAGTGGAACGGGTAAGGCGCGAGTTGCCGGAAGTTACACTTCGGGTGGTCGAAGGGTATTCAGGCCACCTCATAGAGTGGCTTCAGCGAGGCGATCTGGACATTTCGTTTCTCTATGGGCCTGCGGCTGACCTGCACCTGCCCTGCAAGGAGCTGCTTTACGAGGATATCGGGCTGATCAGCCCTCCTGGATCGTTACCCGAGTTGGGCCCACAGATCCGGATCGCTGACGCGGCGCACCTGCCACTTGTGTTGCCTAGCCGTCCTCATGGAATTCGAATGCTTGTTGATAACGCCGCTGTCAAGGCGGGTGTGTCCCTGAACATCGCGCTACGGGGTGACGCCTTCTGGGTATTGAAGTCCCTTGTGATCGATGGGTCCTATCACGCCTTCATTCCGCTCTCTGCGGTCACAGAAGAGGTCAAGGCGGGAATGCTCGAAGCCCGGACCGTAGTTTCGCCGTCTATCCGCCGACAACTTGTCATGGCGATGCCGCCGGACCGGTCAAACACAAGAGCCACAGATGCTGTTATCAATATTCTTTCAAGTGAGATCGCCGCGATGATCAAGGAAGGTGTCTGGAAAGCTGACCCGGAATCGGATCTTGTCGATGACATTTGACGTGCGTCCGCCCGCCATAGAATTTCTGCATGGCAGCACTGCCAACATTTTAATTGTTTGATCGCATTATGCCGCTGATCTTGTCGAAAACGGCAATGGATCACCTCATGACAACTTCCTCATTTTCGACACTCGAGATAACAACGCCGCGTGACCACGTGCTGCAGGTCACACTGAACCGGCCGACATCTGCGAACGCCTTCAATACGCAGATGGCTCGTGATCTGGTCCAGTTCTACGAGGACCTGGCGCTCGATCCCGGGGATACCAGGTGCGTGGTCATGACGGGCGCGGGCGAAAAGGCGTTCTGTGCGGGGGCCGACCTGAAGGAACGCGACGGGATGTCTGATCATGACTGGGGCCTTCAGCATCTGGTCTATGAACGCATGATCCGTGCCATTCTGGGCTGCCCGGTGCCGATCATCGCCGCCGTGAACGGTGCGGCCTATGCGGGGGGCTGCGAAATCGCGGCGGCAGCGGATTTCATCTATGCGTCCGACAACGCCCGCTTTGCCCAGACCGAAACCCGGATCGGAATCATCCCCGGTGCCGGTGGCACCCAGACATTGGCACGGGCCATTGGTGAGCGACGTGCCAAGGAAGTGATCCTGTCAGCCCGTCCGTTCAGTGCGGCAGAGGCACTGGACTGGGGGCTCGCCAATGCCGTCTTCCCGATTGGCGACCTTGTGGAGGCAGCACTGAACACTGCCGAAGGTATTGCCCGAAACGCGCCGATTGCCGTCCGACAGGCCAAGCAGGCGATCTATCGCGGTGCGCAGATGTCACTGGCCGATGGGCTGGCCTTTGAGATCGAAGCCTATAACCGCACGATCAACACCGAGGACCGGCGCGAAGGCGTGCGGGCGTTCAACGAAAAGCGCCAACCGCAGTTCAAAGGGCAATGAAGCGCATGCCTCTCCCGGACAAAGTGGACTTGCGCGAAGTTGGCCTTCGCGACGGGTTGCAGATGGTTGGCCAGATCCTTCCAACCCAAACCAAGCTCGACTGGTGCCGAGACCAGGTGGCTTGCGGGTTTTCGGAGATCGAGGTGACGTCTTTCGTTCCGCCATCCTCCATTCCCCAATTTGCGGACGCGGCCGAAGTTCTAAAGGGAGCAAAGGCCATCGGAGGTTTTACCGCGGCGGTGCTTGTGCCGAACCTCAAGGGTGGTATCCGCGCCCTTGAGCGCGGGGCGGATAAGATCACCTTCGTTCTGTCAGCCAGCGAAGCGCACAACATGTCTAATGTCCGGCGCCCGACCGACGCGTCGGCGACAGAGTTCGAGGACCTCGTGACGGAACGCGATGCGCGTGGGTTGAAGGGCAAGGTTGCCCTGTCGGCGGTTATCGCGACCGCATTTGGGTGCAGCATCCAGGGCGAGGTGCCAGAAGACCGCGTTCTGGACTTGTCAGAAAGACTGGCCGCCGCCGGGGCGGACGAATTGAGCATCGCCGACACGGTCGGTTACGGAAATCCGCTCCAAGTGCGTAGACTCTTTGCCGCCATTTCGACCGTGGTCGGCCCGCTTCCACTGGCCGCCCACTTCCACGATACCAGAGGCATGGGGCTTGCCAATGTCATTGCTGCCGCCGAGGTTGGCGTTCGGCGCTTCGATGCAGCGCTTGGGGGGCTCGGTGGATGCCCTTTCGCCCCCGGAGCGACGGGGAACATCGCGACAGAAGACTGCGCCTATCTGCTGGAAAGCATCGGCTTGAGCACTGGAATTGATTTCGAGCGGCTGTTGCAGCTGCGCGTGAGGCTTGAGGAATGGCTGCCGGGCGAACGCATCGAAGGCCGGTTAAAACAGGCGGGCTTGGCTAAAACCTTTCTGTCAGCCGCCTGACACTGCGTTGCAAATTCGTTATAGCACCCATATTCGCGTTATAATTTTGTCACCCCACAGCATTTGCAAAGCTGCCCTTGCAAAGGCGTCCTTTCTTCATTGAGGGCGCGTGAACCTTGGGAGGACAAAATGATCATCGCAAAACTGTCGAAATATGCTGCCGTATCAGCGCTCGCCTTGGGCCTTTCCGGCGTTGGCGCAATGGCTGAAACGCTGAAAATGGTCAGTTCCTGGGCGTCGAACCAGGCGACCTACCGCGTCAATGTCGAAACCTTCGTAGCCAAGGTGGCCGAACATACCGGCGGCAATACCGACATCAATGTTGTCGGGCCCGAGGCGATCAGCCCGCTCGAACTGGTCGAACCGCTTCAGACTGGTATCATCGACATGATCTTCACCCACCCGGCCTATCACGCGGGGACCACGAAAATCGGCATGGCCGCTGATGGCATCGCCGTCGATCCGGCGACCTGGCGTGAAAGCGGCATCTTCGACGCCTTTGACGCCTACTACCAGACCCTGGGCATCAAGGTGATCGGGATCATGCCGCTGGGCCAGCGGGGCTTTCGTTTCGTGACCAACCAGGCGGTCGACGGGCGCGAGCATTCCTTTGAAGGTATGAAGGTGCGGGCCAATGCCTCGCACATCGCGATCATCGAGAAACTGGGCGGCAGCCCTGTTCCGCTGGGCGGTGGCGAGATATACTCCTCGCTTCAGAATGGCGTGATCGATGCCGCTCCCTGGAGCGCTACGGGGCTGGTCGATTTCAAGCTTTACGAAGTTGCCAGCCATGTTCTGCAGCCTGATTTCGGATCGCTGTCGAATTGGATGTTCATGAACCTCGACAAATGGAATTCGCTCGACGCCGACACGCAGGCGGCAATCACCCGCGCCGCGGCCGAGACGGAACTCTACGCGCTCGAAGAGATGACGCGCATCGCCGACATGGAGCTGGGTCAGCTTCAGGAAAAGGGCATGGCGATCACCAACATGAACGCAAACGAGGCTGAAAATATCTCGGCCTGGATGTCCGAGGCCATGTGGGGCCTCGCGATGGACACCGATGCGGACGTGGCGGCGAGTATCCGGAAACTTGCCGTAGATGCTGGGCTTTCGCAATAAATGCCCAGGCTGAAACGTATCGAAAAGGCAGTTGCGGGGGGGATGGCCATCCTCTCCGCGCTTCTTCTGGCGGGGATCGTTACTCTGTTCGTGATGGAGATCTTCATGCGCTACGCCATGAACGCTCCGACGAAATGGAGCAACGACGTCATCAGCTTCATCATGCCCGCGATGATCTTTCTCGCGCTGCCCGAGGTGACCCGCCGCAACCAGCATATCGCGATTACATTTCTGGTCGAGGCCATGGGCGATGACGTAGCAGTAAAATGGGGCCGGGTTCTGGCTTTGGTTTCGGCAATTGTCGCGGCGCTGGCGGCGTGGATCGTTGCCTCGTCGGCCTTGAAGCAGTTTTCGACGGGCATCCTGACCAACACGGTTATTCAAGTGCCCAAATGGGCCCTGCTGTCGCCGATTGCATTCAGTTTCGGCGTTGTCGCGCTGATCTTCCTAACAACTGCCCTGATCGGGAGGGATGAGGTATGAGCTGGGCCGAAACCCTTATGATCCTGCTGGGGCTTCTGCTCGGCTCCTTTGCGACGGGACTACCGGTATTCATTGCGTTCTTCGCGATCTGCATCGGCGCGGTCTTCATGCTGTTTGGCTCTAACGGCTTCGGGCTAGTCGCTAACTCGATCCTGACGGCAACGTCCATCGTGTCCCTCAGCACCGTAGCCATGTTCGTTCTGATGGGCGATCTGCTGTTTCGCTCCGGGTCGACGGAAGTGCTTTTCGACGCGGCGAACCGCATCTTTGGCAAGCTGCGGGGACGGCTTTATTTCCTCGTGATCGCGCTTTCCACGATCTTTGGCGCTTTGTCGGGCTCCATCGTCGCAGTGACAGCCATGCTTGGGCGTTCGGTTCTGCCTTCTATGAGCCAGCGCGGCTACGACGAGGGCCTTTCGATCACCACGATCTTGTCCGGCGCGAGCCTCGCCCCCATCATTCCGCCCTCCATCGTCGTCATCATCCTGGGATCCCTGGTGAATGTCTCGATTGCCGGGCTACTTATCGCTGGGCTGCTTCCGGGGTTGCTGATTGCCACCCTGACCGGGCTTTATGTCTGGGTGCGGATCAAGCGCAACCCAAGCCTCGCCCCGGAAGACGACGCCAACGGAGGCGAAGATGGCGACAGCCTGGGGTGGCTGCTTTTGAAATGCGTGCCGTTCCTCATGGTCATATTCTCCGTCATCGGGTTTATCCTGCTTGGTGTTGCCACGCCATCGGAAGCCGCGGCCAGCGGGGTCGTTGGTGCCCTGATCACAACCGCGCTTTATCGAAAGCTCAGCCTCAAGTTCCTGACCGACAGCCTTGTCGAGGCGGCGCTTCTGACCGGTTCGATCATGGCGATCTTTGCCGCCTCCAGCCTGTTTGCTCAGATACTGTCCTTTACCGGCGCATCGCAAGGCTTCCTGAAATTCTTCTTGGCGCAGGACCTCACTGGCCTGACGGCCTTCCTGGCGATCATGCTCATCACGCTCGTGGCCTGCATGTTCATCGACGTGATCGCCTATATGCTGGTCAGCGTGCCGATCTACGCGCCGATCGCCGACGCGTTCGGGTTCGACCCGATCTGGTTCTGGGCAATCTACCTGATAAACGTCACCCTTGGTTCGGTGACGCCCCCGTTTGGCTACGCACTCTTCGCGCTTAAGGCTGCGTCTCCCACCCTCCCAATGGGCAAGACCTACCGGGCGGCGTGGAGCGTCGTAGCCATCTTCGCGATAGCGATCACGTTGCTCTATCTTGTTCCGGGCATCGTCACACTTATCCCATCCTTGCTGTGAGAAACCTCATGACCGAATACACCAGCTACGATCTTGTTGAATGGGGGCAGCCCTTCGAAAGACGCCGAAATGCATTGCCGGAGCCCAGCGGGGTCGAGGTTCTGGTGCGCGTTACGGCGGCAGGTCTCTGTCACTCGGACCTGCATGTCCAGAAAGGCTATATGGACCTTGGCGAAGAGGGCCGTCTGACCTTTGCCGAACGCGGCGCGCAATTGCCGATGACCTTCGGGCACGAGATTGCCGGTGTCGTAGAGGCCGTGGGCCCCGAGGTAACGACTGTAACGCCCGGACAGCAGGTTCTCGTCTTTCCCTGGATCGGATGCGGCGAATGCGAGGCATGCCGCGAAGACCGCGAGAGCGACTGCTCTTCCATGCGGATCATCGGGTTGAAGCAGAAGGGCGGGTTTGCCACCCATTGCCTTGTCGAGAATGAGAAATTCCTTGTCGATATCGAGGGACTAGATGCGGCAGATGTCGTGCCACACGCCTGTTCGGGAATCACCGTCTACAACGCTCTGGAAAAGATGGGCGCGCTGCGTGACGGTGAGTGGATGGCAATCATGGGCTGCGGCGGGCTTGGCATGAACGCCATCGCAATTGCGCGGGCCATGGGGTTCGAGAACATCATCGCTGTCGACATCGACGACGCCAAGCTTGACGCAGCACGCCAGATGGGCGCGGTGAAGGTCATGAACAGCAAGCGTGATGACGCCGTCGCCGAGTTGCAGCGTCTGGCTGAAGGACGCCTGATGGGTGTCATCGACACCTTCGGCGGAGCATCGACAGGCAGGATTGCGGTGCGCGCGCTGGCGAAGGCCGGGCGATATGTCGTCGTCGGACAGGCTGGCGGGGATTTCAAGATGCCTCAGGTCTGGCTGCCGCAGAAGGCGATGACCGTGCGCGGCAGCCATGTCGGAAACTCACCGCAATTGCGCGCCCTGATCGACATGGTGCGCGCAGGCAAGATCAAGCAGATGCCGATTGAGCGGCGTCCGCTTTCGCAAATTAACCAGGCAGTCGAGGATCTGGAACATGGCCGGGTCACAGGCCGCATCGTGTTCCAGCCCGACCAGGACGATGAGTGACGTCATGAAAACCTATCAGCATTACATCAACGGCGCCTGGGTCAAACCAGCGAGCGGTCAATATTTTGACACTGACAACCCCTACACGGGCGAGGTCTGGGCGCAGATCGCCAAGGGAAACACAGAAGATGTGGCGCGGGCCGTTGCCGCCGCCAAGGCGGCTTTCGAGACGGGGCCATGGGCCGAAATGCGTCCAACGGCGCGGGGAAAGCTACTGGTCAAGCTGGCAGAGATCATCGAGCGCGAGGCCGAGCGCCTAGGCGAACTGGAGGTGCGTGACAACGGCAAGCTGATCGCCGAGATGGGTACCCAGACCCGCTATCTGGCCGAGTGGTACCGCTATTATGGTGGTCTGTCCGACAAGGTCGAAGGCGCGGTTCTGCCCTCGGACCGGCCGGGCATCTTCAACTACACAAAGCACGAGCCCTTGGGCGTGGTCGCGATGATCACGCCCTGGAACTCGCCGCTCCTGCTGCTGGCCTGGAAGCTTGCTCCGGCACTGGCGGCTGGCAATACCGCCGTGGTCAAACCGTCCGAGTTCACCTCGGCTTCGACCCTCGAATTCATGGAACTGGTCAAGGAGGCTGGTTTCCCCGATGGCGTGGTGAACTGCGTGACGGGGTTCGGCCTCGATACCGGCGCGCCATTGGTGGAGCACCCGGATGTCGCCAAGGTTGCCTTCACCGGATCTGACCTCGCGGGACAGAAGATCTATGAGGCGGCGGCGAAAAAGATCATGCCGGTCACGCTGGAACTGGGTGGCAAATCGCCCAACATCGTCTTCGAGGATGCCGATTTCGAAGCCGCCGTGATGGGCGCGATCTCAGGCATCTTTGCCGCAACCGGTCAGACCTGCATTGCCGGGTCGAGGCTTCTGGTGCAACGCTCAATCCACGACAGCTTCGTCAAGCGGCTGGTCGAGGTGGCTGGTGAAGCCAAAATCGGCGACCCGATGTCAATGGATACTCATGTCGGCCCGGTGACCACGCCGCCGCAATACAAAAAGATTCTCCACTACATCAACGTCGCTCGAGAAGACGGGGCAACCTGCGTTCTGGGCGGCAAACCCTATACCGGCGATGGCGCAAAAGGGGACCGTTTCGTCGAGCCGACGATCTTCACCGGCGTCTCCAACGAAATGCGGATTGCACAGGAAGAGGTCTTCGGCCCGATCCTGTCAGTGATCCCATTCGACACCGAGGAAGACGCGATCCGTATCGGCAACGATATCCTCTTCGGATTGGCTGCCGGGGTTTGGACCTCGGACATTGGCAGGGCCTTCCGGATGTCGGACAAGCTCAAGGCCGGTACTGTCTGGGTCAATACATATCGCGCTGTCAGCTTCATGACGCCCTTCGGTGGCTTCAAACGCTCCGGTCAGGGGCGGGAAAGCGGGCAAGAGGCGATCAAGGAATTCATGCAGGTGAAATCTGTCTGGATTGCGCAACAGACCACGGCTGCGAACCCTTTTATCATGAGATGACCGCGAGCTTTGGCCGCTCTTCAAACCAACATTCAATACGGAATCCAGTAAATGCACGAAAGCATTCTGAGCAAACGCTACACCATCAAGGCAATCCCGACTGCAGACCGACGGCCGAGCGAGTTGAGTGCGATCATGAAACCGCACCCCTTGTCCTACATGGAGCTCCCCTTCGACCCTGAATACTCGCTTTACTGCAACCGTATGACCCCGGAGCGGTTGAACCACGTGACAGATGATGAGCAATACTGGGCCGTTCGTCAGAAGGTCATCCTGCGCAATACCGGGGAATTCCCTGTGGAAATCTCTGGGCCGGATGCCGAGACGTTCGTGAACAGGGTGTTCGCCCGTGACGTGAGCCGGGTCAAAGTCGGTCGTTGTTCCTACAACTTCGTCCTCTATCACCATGGCGGCATGATCACCGATGGCGTCATGTTGCGCCTGGCGGAAGACAGGTTCTGGATGGCACAGGCCGATGGTGAGCTTTCCAATTGGTACATGGCTCACGCGCATGAATTCGACGTGACGATTTCAGATCCGAATGTCTGGGTCAGCCAGGTGCAAGGCCCACGGTCCATGGACGTGTTGCGCGACGTCATCGACGGTGAATTCCCCGATCCGTGGCGCTATTTTGACATCGCGACCGTCCGCATCGCCGGAGAAGAGGTCATTATCACCCGCACCGGGTTCACGAACGAGCTTGGCTGGGAATTTTATCTGCGGCCAGAAAACGATGCCGAAAAGGTAGGTAACCGCATTTTGGAGGTGGGCCAGAGGCACGGAATGATCCTGACAGGTACGCCGGTGTTTCGCGCGCGCCGGATTGAGGCCGGTCTGATGAGCCAGGCCGAGTTCGACAGCACGACCACGCCCTTTGACGCCGGTCTCGGTCATTTTGTGCAGATGGACAAGCCGGATTTCATCGGCAAGGCAGCCTTGGAAAAGGCCGATAAACGATCGCGAACCTTCGGATTGCGGGTGCGCGGCGGGATCGCGGAACGCGGGCGGACGATCTCGGTAGGTGCCAAAACCGTCGGCAGGGTATGTTCGTCGACATGGTCGCCTTACCAGGAATGCGGTGTCGCGCTGGTGCGGATGGATGACCCGGAAATGGGACCGGGTACAGAAGTGGAAGTGACCGGCACGGACGGCGCCACGTACAGCGCGCAGTTGTGCAGCCTGCCGATGTATGATGCCGAGGGTGCAATCGTGCGTGGCAGAAACACAATGATACCCGAAGGCCCTGAACCATGGCGGGGCTGATCCTGCCACAACGAAAAGCCGCGCTGTCCCGAAGGCCGTTCGACTTCAGTCGGCCCGGCGGGACAGATCTTCACCTATGAAATTGATGACGGATTTGTGTTTGCGGGGTCGAGTGGGGCAGAGTGCAGAAAACCCCTTCAAGGATTTTGGCGGGTGGTTTGTGCGTTGAGATTGGTTCTCACGGTTCGTTGGTTCCGAGATATCGATAGATGGTGGCCTTTGAGAGGCTGTATTGAGCCATCAATTCCTTGATCAGCGTTCCGGCTGCACGCTTTTCGCGAAGCTCTGCAATCTGATCGTTGGTAAGCGCGGGCCGTTTGCCAAACTGAACGCCGCGATCCTTCGCCTTTTTGATCCCGTCCATTTGACGCTCGGCACGGATTTCGGTTTCGAACTGCCCAATGGCTCCGAGCATGTTGAACAGCAGTCGTCCTGTCGCGTCGGATGTATCGATATTCTGATCAAGCACGACCAGATCGACGCCCTTGTGTTTCAGGGTCTCGGCGATCTGACACAGGTGTAGCGTTGAACGCGCCAGCCGGTCGATCCGTGTAACGATCAGCTGGTCGCCTTCGCGAACGTAATTCAGACATTCTTTCAGCTGAGGGCGGGCATCGGTGGTGCCACTGCGTTTCTCTTCAAAGAGCTTGTCGCAGCCGTCCAGCTTTTCGCGCTGCACGACCAGAGATTGTCCGACGGAGCTGACGCGGGCGTATCCGACTTTGGCCATGGGGTCTCGAATAAATTAAAGGGTTTTGCGACATCCATATTGAGACATTGAAAAAGACATGACAAGCGGACCGTCTCAATTTCTACAGTTTTGAAGACCCTCCTCTGACAGAAAGACGATCCCCATGGCACACCGAGCGGTCCTGACCGCGCGACAACGCGCGGCCCTTTTCGACCTTCCGACGGATGAGGCGTTGCTGCTTCGGCACTACACCCTATCCGATGAAGACATCAATTTTATCCGTACTCGTCGTCGCCCCGAGAACCAGATTGGCATCGCGCTGCAGCTTTGTGCCCTTCGATATCCGGGGCGGCTGTTGAGGCCCGGAGAAATCATCCCCAAAGAAATGTCTGACTACATCGCTGCCCAACTTGGGGTCAAACCCGACGACCTTCACCGATATCGTTTCCATCCCCGCATTCGCGACCTGGCCTCCAAGCGGTTGCATGTGTTTGACCTCCGCGCTGTTCCCAAAGAGCTGAAAGGGTTGACCGGGGACAAGATCCGGGAAGCGAAGATCGTTGAAAACTGGCCGGACGTTTTGCGCTGCATCGCTACAATGCTGTCAGGCCGAATGCAGCCAAGTCACCTCCTCAAGAAATTGGCCGCGCGCCCGAGGCAACATGATCTGGCGTTGACCCTGCGGGAGATCGGCCGGGTCGAACGCACATTGTTCATCATCGAATGGCTGCTCGACACCGACATGCAGCGCCGCGTCAATATCGGCTTGAACAAGGGAGAAGCACATCACGCCCTGAAAGGTGCCCTCCGGATCGGGCGTCAGGGAGAAATCCGTGACCGTACCACCGAAGGTCAACACTTCCGCATCGCTGGCCTCAATCTGCTGACCGCCATCATCATTTACTGGAATTCCAAACAGCTCGGCAACGCCGTGACAAAGCGACAGCGGGCAGGACTGGACTGCCCACCCGAACTCCTCGCCCACATCTCACCGCTTGGATGGGCACACATCATTCTAACGGGTGAATACCGCTGGCCGAAAATCCCGGTTCAAAATCCTTAACGGGGTTTTCTGCACTCAGCCCCACTCGACCCCGATCCAGGGCAGTGAAGGCAACGACACGATCGACGGCGGTGATGACAACGACATCATCTACGGTGGCTTGTCACCGCTTGATCCGAACTTTGCGGCCTCCGCAGTCTACGACCTAGAGGATGACGGCACCAATACGCTGACGGATCCGAATATGAGCAACAACAATGACTCGCTCATTGGTGGGGCCGGAAACGACCAGCTGTTTGGTCAGGACGACTCTGACACGCTGGACGGTGGAACCGGAGACGATACGCTGGATGGCGGCATCGACGATGACTTGCTTGATGGTGGCACGGGTGCCGACGTACTGACCGGTGGTCAGGGCGACGATACCTTCGTCTATCAGCCAGGTGATGGTGCTGACACGATCACGGACTTCCTTGACGGAACCGGAGCGATCAACGATGGCGATCAGACCAACAACGACTTTGTTGACCTGAGCGGCTTCTACAACGCAACGACACTTGATGCCGTCAACAATGCGGATGCAGATCCATCCAATGACTTTAGTACTGCATTGGGCATGCTGCGTGCAGATGCGGCGGATGGTGTGGTCGATGGTATCATCGGCGGAACGGATTACTCGGCGCAGATCGGCGATATCGACCTCACAATCGAGGATGGTGGAAGCGCGGTTAGTGGCACTCAGCTGACGTTCGATAACACCAACGTACCGTGTTTTGTGAGCGGGACCATGATCTCGACGATCGGTGGCCTTGTGGCAGTCGAAAACCTCAAGGAAGGCGACAAAGTCATTACCCGCGATAGCGGCATTCAGGAAATTCGCTGGATCGGCTCTCGCAAGGTGGCTGCTATCGACAAGATGGCTCCGGTCAAGTTCGAGGCGGGTGCGCTTGGTGACAACGAGAAAGCGCTCTGGCTATCTCCAAACCACCGCGTTCTACGCACCGGGTGGGAGCTGGAACTTCTTCTTGAAACAAGAGAAGCGCTGGTCGCCGCTAAGCACATGGTCGGACAGGCCGGCATCACGCAAGTGAGTGGTGGTGAAGTGGAATACTTCCACATTCTGTTCGATAGCCACGAGGTGATCTTGTCGAATGGCATTTGGACGGAAAGCTTCCATCCTGGCCAGGAAGGCATGGATGCCTTTGAAGAAGACGTGCGTCAGGAGATCCTGTATCTCTTCCCACATCTTCTGGAAGAGAACGGCTATCAGGACTACGGAAAGCCAGCGCGTACAGTGGTTAAGGCCTATGAGGCTAAGATCCTGCAGCGTAGTGGAGTGCTCTGATTTCAAGAAGATCGAAAAGATCATCTGAATTCTGACGACCGAGGCTTCGGGCCAAGGCCACTTTAATAAGAAATGAGGGGATTGACGGATTTTTCGTCAATCCCCTCAATAATGAAAATGACCTCGTCCGCATAAAGGTCCCAAATGGGGTCGATTCCGGCTGCGTGCAGGATCGTACGTTAGGCGGCCAGGACGCGTTTTCCGTTCTCTCTGAGCTCCCCGTTAGGGCCGACATATCGGTAGATGGTCACTGGTTTTACGCCGAGCTCCTTGGCGAGTTGTGCGACGGAGGTATCTCGGTTCGACATGGCCGCCTGCGCAAGACGCACCTGTGCTTTGGTCAGCGCGAATTTACGCCCGCCTTTTCGCCCTCGCGCCCGGGCGGCCTTGAGGCCTGCGACGGTGCGCTCGCGGATCAGCTCCCGTTCAAATTCTGCCAGGGCCGCGAAGATGCCGAATATCAACCGCCCTGCAGCGGTGGTGGTGTCGATTTGCGCCCCTTGTCCGGTCAGGACACGGAGGCCGATCTCACGATCGGTGAGTTCCTGCACGATTGTGACGAGGTGTTTGAGGTCGCGGCCGAGGCGGTCGAGCTTCCAGACTACCAGGACATCGCCTTTACGCAGGGCCTTGAGGCATGCATCGAGACCTGGCCGGGTGTCACGCTTACCAGAGGCCTGATCTTCGTAGATACCGTCGGCTGCCACGCCCGCTTCGATGAGCGCGTCTCGCTGCAGATCGAGGGATTGGCTGCCGTCGGCTTTCGAGACCCGGGCATACCCTATCAGCATGACTTTATCTTATACCAACGTTTGTGATGCTGCTCGGTGCGATCTTGCATATCCTGGCCCAAATAAATCTTAATATGTATCTAAATCAAAGATACACAAACTCCCTGCTGAAAGCAAAAGAACTATGGCACACCGAGCGGTTCTGACCGCGCGGCAACGCGCGACGCTGTTTGATCTTCCGACAGACGAGGCAAACATTCTCTCCACTACACGCTATCCGATGATGATCTCGAACACATCAATGAGCGCCGCCGCGACCGAAACCGATTTGGCTTTGCCTTGCAGTTATGCGCCCTGCGGTATCCAGGGCGTCTGCTCGCCTCAGGCGAGGTTATTCCCCCAGAAGTAACCCGTTTCCTTGGGTCGCAGCTTGGTCTGGGATCTGATGCTCTTGCCGAGTACGCCACCCGCTCCGAAACGAGGCGTGATCATCTTATCGTGTTGCGTCAGATCTACGGCTTCAAGATATTCGCCGGTCACCGCGCGCGCGAGCTTAAGGCCTGGCTGGTGGGTGAGGCGGAGAACGCGACCACCAACCATGATCTGGCCTACCGATTTGTCGACGAGCGTCGCCGGACCCGAACTGTCCTGCCGGGTATATCCGTCATCGAGCGCCTCTGTGCGGATGCGCTTGTTGCGGCGGAACGCCGGATCGACAGCGCCATCGTGGCCCGGCTGGACGAGCTCCTGAAAGCTCACCTTGATGCCCTGCTTACAGAGATGGTCGAGGGCAAGGTCAGCCGGTTCGTCTGGCTGCAGCCAATTCGAGGTGGGACAGAACTCGGCCGATACCACCCGCCTGCTTGACCGGCTGGAATTCCTGCAGGAGATGAACCTGTCGCCTGACATCCTCGCGGGCATTCCGCCCCACCGGGTGACTCGCTTGCAGCGTCAGGGGGAACGCTATTTTGCCGATGGCCTGCGTGACATCAGTAGTGATCGCCGCCTGGCCATCCTCCCGGTCTGCGCCGTCGCATGGCGTGCGGCGCTTGCGGACGCGGTCATCGAGACCCATGACCGGATCGTCGGCAAAACATGGCGGGATGCTAAGAAACTGTGCGATGCGCAGATCGCGGATGCCAGATCATCCCTGCAGGAAACGTTGTGTTCCTTCAAAGACCTCGGTGCAGCCCTGTTGGAGGCCAAGGGAGATGGCGCATCTCTCGATGATGCAACCGAGACCGCCTGCGGTTGGGCACGTCTCGAAAGCATGGTGGCAACCGCTGCTGAGTTGACCGATACAATGGCCGCCGATGCCCTGGCGCATGTCATTCATGGGTATCACCGGTTCCGGCGGTACGCGCCACGCATGCTGTGTGCTCTTGATGTCCGGAATGCCCCCGTGGCCGCACCGTTGATGAAAGCCGCCAAGATCATCGCCGAAGGTCAGGCCAATGCGCCCCGCCAGACGGATTTCCTGCGCCGAAATTCGAAATGGCATCGCCATCTCAATGCCCAGGAGCCCGGTGACAGCCGACTTTGGGAGGTCGCTGTGCTGTTCCAAATCCGCGACGCCTTCCGATCTGGTGACATCTGGCTTGCCCATTCCCGGCGCTATGCCGACCTGAAACAGGCCCTCGTGCCGATAGAGGCCGCCAAGGTGATGCCGCGCCTGACGATGCCCTTTGAGCCGGAGGTCTGGCTGGCCGACCGCAGGGAACGATTGCAGGAAGGGCTTGAGAGGTTGGCTCACGCGGCACGAACAGGCGCAATCCCAGGTGGCTCTATTGAAAATGGCATCCTCAAGCTGGATCGCCTGACCGGCACCGTACCCGCTGAGGCCGACGCCATGGTGCTTGATCTCTATGACCGCCTACCTGCGGTTCGGATTACCGATCTGCTGCAGGAAGTGGATGAAGAGATCAGATTTACCGAAGCCTTCACCCATCTGCGCACGGGTGTTCCCTGCAGGGATCGCATCGGGCTGCTGAACGTGCTGCTGGTCGAGGGCCTGAACCTTGGGCTCAGCAAGATGGCCGAGGCGACCAACACCCATGATTACTTCCAGCTCTCCCGCCTGTCGCGATGGCATCTCGAAAGCGACGCCATCAACCGAGCGCTCGCCATAGTAATCGCTGCGCAGTCAGAATTACCGATGGCGCGGTACTGGGGCGGCGGTATCACCGCATCCAGCGATGGGCAATTCTTCCCCGCCGCAAGGCAGGGCGAAGCCATGAACCTCATCAACGCGAAATTTCTTGCCACCTTCACAGCCAACAAACGGGCGCACCACGCTCATCGCCATAACGAAGGCCACCAGAAAGCTCAAAACCGGGAGTATGGGGCGTTAACATACGATCCTGCACTCAGCCGTAACAGACCCCATAAAGGCCAGCTTTACGTCACCACTGCAACCGGCCCTTTAAGGTGCCATGCAACTGGCACCCAAGGCGCATTTACCATCGCAACACTATTTCAAACCGTGTCATTGCATCACTGCTAAGCCTGATCTTTCCATTGTGGGAAGCGACGATCTCTTGAACAATGGCCAGCCCCAGACCAGCGCCCTGACTTTCACTGCCTTGGGCAAATCGTTCAAAAACACGGGCGGCCTTTTCGGCAGATATCTTTTCACCGTCATTCTCGATTGAGACACACACTTGTCCATCAGTCTGGGTGACAGAAATCCTTATCAACGAAAGTGCTGCTCCCGCGTGTTGCAGTGCGTTTTCGACGAGATTGGTCAAGGCTTCGCCGAACAGAGTTTGATCAATTTGTACGGGAAGGGGGGCGGTTGGCAGGTTCACCTCAAATTCGACATCACCGTCTAAAACTTTCGGACCGATACGTGCGGCGAAGTCTCTGACAAAGGCGGTGAGGTCGGTCTCCAGCAATTCCGGCTCAATCCCTCGAATGCGTTCAAGAGACAGCATCTGTTCCGTCAACCGCATGGCCTGTCTGGTTTCCGTCACCAATTCGAATGCGCGCGCCTTGCTGTCCGCGGGCGTCTTGGCGGCCTCGACCGCTTGGGCCATGGTATGGATCGCCGCTATGGGATTGCGCAATTGATGCGCGGCGTTTGAGATCAGGCGATCCTTTGATGTCTGCGCTTCTGTCAGGCTGGCGAACAAACCGTTCAGGCGTTGCACAATGCCATAGGCCTCAACCGGGACCTGCCGTTCAATGGGTCGCAAGTCGGTTGTTGAGCGTTTTTGGATAGCACTCTCAAGCTGTTTGAGCGGGCGCAGACCTAAACGAACGCCAAAGAACACCACCATCGCAACCGTCAAAATCAGGATCAGCGTCAAAAGCAGGCTCTGCAATGCCAATGATCGCGCAAATTCCTGCCGTGGCTGCAATTGCTGCCAAACTGTCACCACGGACAGGCCGCGGATGCCATCAATCTCGACGCGCTCGGCCAAACCCACAGCCCTGACAGGCACGCCTTGGTGCACGGCATCAAAAAGGACCGGTCTGTTGGGCTCCAACGTTGCATCCGGTCCTCGCACCGGTGGGGAGGAATAACCCGTTACAAAACTGCCATCCGGGCCGTAGACATGGTAAAAAATCGCCCCACCTGAGGCATTCTGGAACAGGTTCGAGGTGGTTTCTGACAATGTATCGCCGCCCGAGTAGGCCACATCGCGGGACACCGCGAGACCAAGCATCACAAGGTTCTTGTCGAAAATCTCCTCTGCTGTGCTGCGGGCATTTTCAAACCGCCAGATCATGGCAAGGGTCGAGACAATCACCAGCGGAAGCAGGATCAAAAGCGAGAGGCGCAGGCGCAGCGATTGGCTGATCCAGGTCACGCAGGCAGATCCATCATGTACCCCAAACCACGTGCGGTTTTGATTTTGGCCCCTCCAGCGTTCAACTTCTTGCGAAGCCGTGAGACATAGACTTCGACAACACGTTCTTCGATTTCTGCACCAATGCCATAGAGATGATCGGCAATCTGAGTTTTTGACACGATCTGGCCAGCACGCTCAAACAGGCATTCAAAAGCGGCAAGTTCGCGCTGGGTAAGCGCAACGTCTGCCCCCGAAATCTGTAGTCTTCGACCCGCGCGATCATAGCTTAACGCACCGGCTTGCACGATACTGCCCGCCTCAAGCGGCTTTCGCCGGATGAGCGCGCGGATGCGGGCATCAAGTTCTTCCATATCAAAGGGTTTGGTTAGATAGTCATCCGCCCCTGCATCCAGCCCGGCAACGCGATCTTTCAGATCGCCGCGTGCTGTCAGCAGGATGATGGGCATTGTGTTTTCAGCCAGGCGCAGCGCACGCAGAATTTCAAACCCGCTGAGCGAGGGCAGGTTCACGTCAATAATCGCAAGATCCGCGCTATCTTGGCGCAGGAAATCCAGCGCCTCTGCACCGTCGTGCAAAACGTCGACAGAATGGCCCTGATCGCGCAGCTGGTGCGCGATCCCATTGGCCAGCGTTTCATTGTCCTCAACAAGCGCGAAGCGCATTTTTCCCCCAGCGAAAGCTTCATGCAAGGTTGGGCAAGCACAGTGATAGAATCAAGGGCGGAAATGACCGACCTGATCAAACTGAATTCAGCGCGATAAACGCGCCACGGGAGGAAACCAAATGTCACTATCCAAATTTACCCGCCGCGCCGCGATGGCCATTGCCGCCGCAGCCTTTGCACTGCCTGCCAGTGCTGATGTTGATATGTCCGGCAAAACCATCGAATGGACCATTCCGTTTTCTGAAACGGGCGGCTCTGCGAAATGGGCCAACTTCTTTGCCCCCCTGCTGTCTGAAGCGCTGCCAGGCAACCCCACGGTTGTTGTGAAATTCATGCCCGGTGCGGGTTCTACAAAAGGCGCTAACTGGTTTCAGGAACAAAAGGGCGGTGACGGCACCGTTATGTTCGGCTCTTCCGGCTCTACCCAGTTCCCTTACCTGCTGGGCGATCCGCGTGTGCGCTATGAATACAACGACTGGAACCCTGTGATGGCCTCCGGCACCGGCGGCGTTGCCTATCTGAACGCAGAGGCAGGGGCCAAGTTTGACGGCTCCGCCAACAATCTTCAGGATATGACATTTATCTATGGCAACCAGGGTGCCACCCGTCTGGACATCATTCCTGCCTTGGCATGGAAAATGCTGGGCATGAACGTCGAGCACGTGCTGGGCATCAAAGGCCGGGGCGATGGCCGCAAGATGTTTGAAAGTGGCGAGGCGACAATCGACTATCAAACATCCTCTGGCTACCTGAAGGGCTCCGCTGCGCTGGTAGATGCCGGAAAGGCCGTGCCCATGATGACATGGGGCTCGATCGACGCGGATGGCAACATCGTGCGCGACCCGACCTTCCCGGATTTACCGACCTTCCAGGAAGTCTGCGAAGCCACAGACGATTGTGAAACCTCGGGCCCCCAGTGGGATGCGTGGAAGGCCTTCTTTATCGCAGGTTTCCCAAGCCAGAAGATTGCCTTCCTGCCAGCGGGCACGGATCAGGAGATCATCGACACGTTCAGCAACGCATTCGCCAAGATCGCCGCGCGTGATGATTTTGCTGAAATCTCTGCCAAGCGTCTGGGCAAGTATCCCATGTACACCGGCGCGGATGCCAAGGCAGCCCTCGCAAATGCGATTACCGTGAACGACAGCGCGCGGGAGTTTGTGCAGGGCTGGCTGAAAGAAGACTTTGGCGTTGAGCTGAAGTAACCCAACTGGTTTTTGAGCGCCCCAGGCCCTGCGTCTGGGGCGCTTTTGCAACCAGTTGCCGGGGTCATCATGGACATATTTTTCGACGCACTTCCCGCTTTGGGCTCTGCCTGGGGGCAAATTTTGCAACCCGTTGTTCTGGGCTATCTGGTGCTGGGGGTCTGTATGGGGTTGGCCATTGGGGTCTTCCCGGGCTTGGGCGGCATTGCGGGGCTGTCGTTGCTGCTGCCGTTCATGTTTGGCATGGACCCAATTTTGGGTTTGGCGCTGATGATTGGTATGGTCGCGGTGGTGCCAACGTCCGACACTTTTGCCTCTGTGCTAATGGGCATTCCGGGGTCTTCTGCATCCCAGGCGACAGTGCTGGACGGCTTCCCAATGGCTACGAAAGGGCAAGCGGCGCGGGCCTTGTCGGCAGCCTTTGCCTCATCCCTGTTCGGTGGGCTGGTTGGTGCAGCGTTCCTGACGTTCTTCATTCTGGTGGCGCGCCCCTTGGTGCTGAAATTCCAGTCGCCTGAGCTGTTGATGGTCTCTGTCTTTGGCCTGTCGATGGTGGGTATTCTGGCGGGGCGTGTTGCCATCAAGGGCATCGTGGCGGCGGGTCTTGGCATGTTGATTGGCTGCATTGGGGAAGGTCCGTTCAACGGTGAGCTGCGCATGGCGAGCTATGATTTCCCCTACCTCACGGATGGTCTGAAGCTGGTGATTGTGGGCTTGGGTATCTTTGCCATCCCTGAAATCGTCGCCCTGCTGCGGCAAGACAAGGCGATCAGCGACCGTCAGGCGTTGGGCGGTGGCTGGATAACGGGGATCAAGGATTGGTGGACCAACAAATGGCTCTCGGCGCGCTGCTCGATCATCGGCGTGGTTGTTGGGGTTATCCCCGGTTTGGGCGGCTCGGTCGTGGACTGGATCGCCTATGGACACACCATCCAGACCGCGAAGGGCAAGGACCAATTCGGGAAAGGCGACGTGCGTGGGGTGATTGGCCCGGAAAGCTCTAACAATGCCAAAGAAGGCGGTGGGCTCGTGCCCACGCTGCTCTTTGGTATCCCCGGATCAGGCTCCATGGCGATCTTCATCGGCGCGCTGGCGTTGTTGGGCAATGGCATTGATGTGGGACCAAGCCTGCTGGAGAACAATCTCGATTTTGTCTACTCAATCGTTTGGCTCTTGGCGCTGGCGAATGTGGTGGGCACCATTTTGTGCATCTCGATGTCAGGCGGAATTGCCCGGCTGACCAACATCCGCTTTGCCCTTTTGGCACCCTTCATCTTCATGGTCATCGCCTTTGCTGCCTTCCAAAGTGGGCAGAACCTGATGGACCTTGTGGCACTCTTTGCCATTGGTTTCCTTGGCATCATGATGCGCCGCTTTGACTGGTCGCGCCCTGCGTTTCTGATTGGGTTTGTGCTTTCGACACCGGTCGAGAATTACTCAAACAATGCCTATCAGATCCAAGGGATCAAATTTCGTCAGGGCTGGGAAACGGGGATGGATTATGTCCTGTCATGGATCACCATCACGTTGATTGTCATCACGGTTGTCTCCGTAGTTGTTGGGTTGCGTCAGGCCAAGAGCATTCTCGCCGAGGGGGATGTGCCATCGGGCGGCAAGCGCGCGCCATTGGTGTTCTTGTTGGTGGTCTTGGTGTTCATCATTTACGCGCTCTACAATACGGCGACGATCCCAGACTACGCCTGGACAGACCGCGTGTTCCCGGTGTTCGTTGCCAGCGTGTCATTGGTTGGCGCGCTGATCCTGCTTGTGCAAATGATGTTGAAGCCGGAAACCCACACGCTGTTTGCGGATCGCGAAACCGGCACTGAAGCGTTGGGAAACACCTACGGTTTGTGGCCCACTTTGGCATGGTTTGCCTTCCTGCTTTGCCTGACGGCGGTCACCGGGTTCATCATTGCGCTAGCGGTTTTTCTGGTGTCTTTCTTGCGGGTCCGCGCAGAGCTCAGCTGGGGCCAAACGCTGGCGTATGCAACGGTTGGGCTGGCTTTCATGATGGCCATGGCTTGGCTGTTGGGCCGTGATTTTCCACCGGGTCTATTGCAATCCTATGTTGACCTTCCGTGGCCCTTCACATGACACAGACCGCAATTCCCTACCTTTTCATGCGTGGCGGCACATCGCGGGGGCCATATTTCAACCGCGCAGATCTGCCCCGCGATCTGGATGAACTGGCGCGGGTTCTGGTTGCAGCTGTGGGGGCAGGCCATCCGCTGAATATCGACGGGATTGGTGGCGGCAACGCAGTAACAACCAAGGTAGCGATGCTGTCAATGTCAGAGGACGGCTGGGCAGATGTTGATTATTTCTTTGCCCAGGTCAGCGTCGAAGACAAAGCCGTCGATTTCAAGCCAACCTGTGGGAACATCTTGTCAGGCGTTGCCTCTGCCGCGATAGAGATGGGGTTGATCCCACCTCAGGACGGCGAGACTGAAGTGCGTATTCGGGCGGTGAACACAGGCGCTCAAGTGGTGGCTTTGGTTCAAACGCCTAATCGGATTGTGACCTATGAGGGTGATGCTGCCATCGACGGTGTGCCAGGCACGGCAGCCCCAGTTGCGCTGAATTTCATGAAGGTGGCAGGATCTTCGACCGGATTGTTCCTTCCGACGGGAAATCTGAAAGACACCTTTGACGGGGTGGAGGTCACCTGCATGGATGTGGCCATGCCAATGGTGATTGCCAAAGCGGCTGATCTGGGCCTGACGGGGTATGAGACCCGTGAGGCATTGGAAGCCAACACAGCGTTCTTTGAAAGGATGGAAGCCATCCGCCTGCAAGCGGGCCAGGCCATGGGCTTGGGCGATTGCGCCAAATCGGTCACACCGAAATTTGGGGTTCTTGCGCGGGCCAAAGAGGGCGGCACGATAGCCACGAGGTATTTTATGCCATGGGCACCTCATCCCACGATGGCGGTCACAGGCAGCCAATGTCTTGCCTCTTGCGCGCTGACGCCGGGCACGGTGGCCGATAGTCTGCTGGACCGCCCCAAGGAGGGGCCCGTTACGGTGACTCTGGAACATCCCATGGGGCTGATGGAGGTGCTGGTGGACTTTAAGCTCAATGATGGACGATTTGAGCACAAATCTGCGGGACTTGTGCGCACCTGCCGCAAGCTGGCTTCGGGCGAGGTCTTTGTTCCCGGCGACGTTTGGCGGGGCGATTGACAGACGGATGCAAAATGTATACCGTGGTATACAATTAGAGGAGTCTCGCATGACAGAAACCTTCCAAGATTGCATTCTCATCGCCCGAACAGAGCTGGAATGCGCCTTCCAAAGCCTGCAAGACGATATCCGAAACTATCCCACGCCAATCTCGGGATGTGATGCACAATTCAACTACCTGCTGGCTGAACGCAGTAAGGTGCATAATGCCCTGCGCGCGTTGGTGACAGAAGTCTTTGTCCCGACTCCGCGTATGCCAAACGCGGGTGACCGAGTAGAGAGCTGATGAAGCTTGCCATTCTGGACGATTGGTTCGACACACTGCGCGACTTGCCTTGCTTTGACAAACTAACCGGCATTGAAGTCACCGTCTTTACGGACCATGAACCCGACCCCGACAAATTGGCCGCCCGGCTGAAACCCTTTGATGCGGTTGTGCTGTTTCGTGAGCGCAGCGCAATGACGGCCCAAGTGCTCGACCAATTGCCAAATCTCAAACTGATTTCACAGCGCAGCGTTTACCCTCATGTGGATGTGGAAGCCTGCACCAGAAATGGCATCTTGCTGTGCTCCAATCAGCATTCCGGCACCCCGAGCTTCGCCGCTGCAGAACACACCTGGGCGCTGATCCTGGCTGCAGTGCGCCAAATTCCGCAGCAGATGGCAAGCATGAAGGTAGGGCAGTGGCAAATGGGGGTCGGCAAGACGCTTCAAGGTCGCACCTTGGGGCTTTATGGCTATGGGCGGATTGCCAAAGCGGTTGGCGGTTATGCGCAGGCGTTCGGGATGAACGTGATCTGGTGGGCTTCACCGGAGGGGCGCGCGCGGGCGCTTGCTGATGGCAAGCCTGTGGCTGCCAGTCGGGAGGGGTTTTTCAGCACACCTGATGTGGTCTCTGTGCACGTCAGGTTGAAACCCGAAACCAAAGGTCTGATCACGGCAAATGACCTTAGCCAGATGCGGTCCGATGCGTTGTTTGTGAATACATCACGCGCAGGGTTGATTGAGCCGGGCGCGATGCTAGCCGCGCTTACTGCAGGCAATCCCGGTCAGGCCGCGCTGGATGTCTTTGATAAAGAACCGATCACTTGGGCCAATGATCCGCTGCTGACTCATCCCAACGTTGTCTGCACGCCACATATCGGATTTGTGACCGAAGATGAATTTGAACTACAATTTGCGGATATTTTTGATCAGGTGGTTGCCTATCGAAACGGCCAACCGATCCACATGATCAACCCTTCTGCGTGGGATCGAACAAACGCGCCATAACCGGCGCGCCCAGGATCACAAGGAAGATGCGGAACAGATGGTGTGCCACGACAAACCCCATGTCCGCACCAACAATCAGCGCCAAAACAACCAGTTCTGCCTGCCCGCCGGGGGCCAGTGCCAGTAAGGTCTCAATCGGTGGGGCCAGATCAAGGGCCATAACCGCAGATATCACCAGCAAGGTCAGCACCAACAGGATCACGCAGAACCCAAGGCCGGCCAGCACGTCACGGCGCAGCTCTTTGCCTGTGACGCCCACGTATT
>MDLF01000076.1 GCA_001730095.1 Rhodobacteraceae bacterium (ex Bugula neritina AB1) | reverse complement strand
GTGCGAGAGGGGGCAAGGCGGCGAAAGGACACCAGACCTACCCCTACCTGCTGCGGGGGTTGCGGGGGGAACGGCCCAATCCGGTCTGGGCGGCAAACCTCCAGCCGTGGTCTATTGGCTGAGAAATAATGAAACCCAACCCGATCAGCAGGAGCAGAAAGTAGCTTAAACCACGCCGGAAACTGTCCAAACATAGGGGAGTATCTCACTCGCGCGTATATCCCGGCAGCAAGACTGAGGTCCCAATCATCGCTTGGTGCTTGTCGCCATTCTCGCTCTTCCCACTTCCCATTGATCCACTGAGCAAAAAAGCATCGAACAAAGTCTGGTTTGTGACGGCATAGAGACCCAGACAACCAATCCCTCGCTTGTGCTGGGATGGTTGCCAGCGCGTCGTTCACCTCTTCTTGCGATGCGGGCTCAAACTCGTCTAAGTCCCATGCCCCATTACGCACCAACCAAGGACCGAAGTCGTCGGTTCATTCAAACGTTCTCTCAGACGTCGCTTCCATGTATCCGCATGCGGCCATAGAAACGCAAACGTCCTTTAAAGCTTACCCAGTTGGAGTCACAGCTTCGTGGTGCTGACACAGATTGTTGACGTAGTGAGAGTGGCAAGCCAGCCCATCAAGAAGGTGGTCAAGGTCGCAACGCTTGTAGGATTTACCCAAGGTGGGTTGGTCCTTGTTTGGTTCTAATACCCGCCAATAGTCGCCTTCAGGCGCGGGAGACACTCTAACAAGTTGTGAAAGCATTTCTTCATTTAACCAGCACGCAACTGCCTGAAGAAGAGCGGTTTCCTCGTCGGAAAGTTCTTCCACCATTTTTTGTCCCAACCTCGCACGCTTGCACGTCAAACCGGACATTGGTTCATCATGCAGGATTGGTCAAATTGGGGTTTAAACCGGTGTTTCGCGGCACCCGGCGTGACCAGCGCCAAGTTGCGGCAGAGCCTGCTGCCAGAATTGATCCGCCCGAAGGCGGACCATCCGGTATGCGCCTTATCCGACGATCATCTGCTTCATGCGCAGAGCTTCGTATTCCAGCTCCTTGAGGCGGAAATTCACCACGTCGCCGACAGTGACCATGCCGCAGAGCTTGCCGTCCTTCAGCACTGGCAGATGGCGGAAGCGGCCCTCGTTCATGACTTTGGCCACGTCAATCAGCAGATCATCCGGTGCGCAGGTTTTCACCTCGCGGGTCATGATCTCCTCGACCAGCTGCGGCAGGGTGTGGCCAGGGGTGTCCGCAAGGCGGCGCACGATGTCGCGTTCTGACAGAATGCCCTGCAACGCGCCGTTCTGGTCGGTGACCACCAGCGCGCCGATGCGTTTCTCCTTCAAAGCCTCAACCGCGTGGCCGACCGTGTCATTGGGGCGGACCGAAAAGATAGCGTCGCCCTTGGTCTCCAGGAAACTGGCGACGGTGGACTGGCCGTGCGACAAATTCGATTCAGGCGATTGGCTGTGGCTTGCCTGCCCGGACTTGTCGCCCCGGGTGGGAGGCTGGTATGAGAACGGTGCCATGCGCGGGGTCTCCTCCTATCCTGCATCAGGTTATGCCCCCATCTTAACGGCGGATTAGGATCCGGAAAGGGGCGAAATGACGCGAGCGCTAACAACGGCGGGAAAACAACATGTTCGAAACCCTTTACCTGACCCCCGTAACCGGCGCTTTGACCGTATTTCTGGTGGTGGTTTGCGGCCATATGTACCGGCAGAACTGGAAGTCCGAGGCATCGAATGCGCGGACCCGGTCCTGGCTGTTCGGGGTTCCGGCGGCGATTGGCCTGCTGGCGCTGGCCTTTGTACCGCTGAAGTTCTGACGGCTGACCCGGCGCGCGGTTTGACTCTGCCGGGGCGCGCGGGCATAGCTGCGCCAGTTTTGCCGCCGGAGGTTGCCGAATGCCCAGAAAGTCCCTGATAGCCCTGCTCCTGTCTGCGGTGCTGGCCGTATCTGGCTGCTGGTTCGGCTCTGAGCCACAGGAGGTGCGGCTAAGCGGCGAGACCATGGGCACCACCTACAGCGTGATCGCCTTGGGTAATGATCTGGACCCCGACGTGCTGAAAAAGGCGGTGGAAGGCACGCTGGCAGCTGTCAACGCCAAGATGTCGAACTGGGACCCGGCCTCGGAGGTTTCCACATTCTCGGCTGCGCGCAGCACCGCTCCGGTACGGATCTCGCCTGAGTTTGCCCATGTACTGGCGGCGGCGGGTGACGTGCATGACAAATCCGGCGGCAAGTTTGATGTCACCCTGGGCCCGCTGATCGAACTGTGGGGGTTCGGCCCGCGCAAGCCGCAAGACCCGGTGCCGACGGATGATGCCATTGCCGTTGCGTTGGAAGGCGTCGGGCAGTCCCGGCTGCTGGTGCTGGATGCCGCGGCCGGCACGCTGAAGAAGACCGCACCGGAAACCGGCATCAACCTGTCCGCCATCGCCAAGGGATATGGGGTTGATGCGGTGGCGACGGCCCTGCACGGGTTCGGCGTTGAACACTACATGGTTGAGATCGGCGGCGATCTGGTGACCAAAGGTGAAAACGCCAAGGGCGAAGCCTGGCGGATCGGTATCGAAAAACCCGATTCCGCTGCCCAGACTGTCCAGCTGATTGTACCGGTCAGCAATCACGGGCTGGCGACCTCTGGCGATTACCGCAATTACTTTGAATTTGAGGGTCGGCGCTATTCCCATATTCTGGACCCTGTTGCGGGTCGGCCGGTGACTCATGCGACCACCTCAGTCACGGTGATAGCACAAAACGCCATGCTGGCCGACGCCTGGGCCACAGCGATGCTGGTTCTGGGGCGCAAAGACGGGCTGACGCTGGCCGAGCAGCATAAACTTGCCGTGTTTTTTATCGAACGGGACGTGCAAGCCGGTGAAGATGCCTATATGACGTCGGCAAGCAGCGCGTTCGAGGCGCTGACCGGAAACTGAACCGCCCGCCTGGCATTCCTGCAAGGGACCTACCCATGAGCACCTTTCTTCTGGCCTTCATCCTGCTGCTGATCATCACCCTGGGCATGTCGCTGGGGGTTATCCTGATGGGCAAGAGGATCAAGGGCAGCTGCGGCGGCCTGAATGCGATCTCGGGTGCGGACAAATGCGTGGTCTGCTCCAAGGACGTCGACCCCGACAGCCCGCTGCGCGACAAGCTGCAGTGCAAGCGCGCGCGCAAGATGGTCGAACAGATGGAACGCGAGGCGCAGCAGGCCTGATCAAGGCCTGAAATTGTCGCGCCGATGCATGTTTCCTTAGTCTGATTTTTTAACCAGAACCACTGCGCTGTCCGGATCCTGTTGCGGCGCCCAGCCTTTGCCCAGCGAAATTTGCAGGCTGGCCCAGGCCAGCGCCAGGTCGCGGCGGGCGGCAATCAGGTCCAGCTCGTTTTCGCGAAGCGCTTCTTCGGTGTTCAGAAGGTCGAAAAGAGTAATCTCACTGGCTTTGAACGTTTCACGCGCGAGGCCGGCAACTTTGGTGCCAAGATTCACCGCCCGAGCCTGGGCAGCAGTGCGTTCGCGGGCCGCGCGCAGACTGCTTTGCTGCGACTGCACCTCTTCCACTGCGGACCGCACGGATGCACGGTAATCGTATTCAGCGGCTTTGGCCTCGGCGATTGCGCTTTGATGGACGGCACGGAGCACTGGCTGGTTGAACAGCGGCACGTTTAGTACAGGGCCGATGGAGTAGAGGTCAGGCGTGCCGCGGATTGCCTGCACGCTGCCGGTGATCTGCAAAGAGGGATAAAGGTCCGCTTCGGAGACTCCGATGTCGGCGGTGGCGCCGCGCAGCTGGGCCTCAGCCAGCAACACATCGGGACGGTTGCGCAGCAGAGCGGCGGGCACGCCCAGTTCCGGCTGTGTGGCAGGAGCGGGCTGGCCATAGTTGCCCTGCATCAATGCAAAGACTTCAGACGCATCACGATCCAAAAGCGAGGCCAAGGCAAAGACCGAGGCTTCGTAACTGGCAATGAAGGCAGGCAGGTCCGCTTTGGCGCTGGCGACCTGCAGTTTTGTGCGCTCGACGTCCAGCGCCAGAACTGCGCGGGCTTCCTTCAGCTCCTCGACTGATTGCAGGATCTGCTGGCGCAATTGGATCGTTTTGCGTGTGACGGCGGCGCCGCGCTGGAAGAAGCGCGCCTGGATATAGGTCCGGGTGATGGCGTCGGCCACGGCGAGCCGGGTGATGGCCAGCTGATAGAATTGGGCATCTCGGTCGGCCACGGCCCGCTCGGAGCGGCGCTCGAACCCGCCGAACAGATCAAAGACATAGGCGGCACTGAGTTCCGCCGAGTCGGTGCTGGTGGAGCTATTCTGCGATTCGCGGCGCGAGAAGACTGAACGGCCCTCCAAGTCGCCGTTGACCTGCTGCGGGCGGCCTGAGCCGCGGCGCAAAGCCTCTGCTGCGATCAGCCGTTTCTTGGCTGCCTTTATCCCCAGGTTCTGCTGCAGTCCTGCTGCGACCATCTGGTTAAGGGTGGCGTCGCCCAACCCGTGCCACCATGTTTCGGAGGCGCCTTTGGCGGTGGCATAGCTGCGGGATTGGTAATAGCTGACAGGCACCGCGAAATCCGGTCGGTTGTAGTCAATGCCAACGGTTGTGCAGCCGCACAGGAAAGAACCTGCCAGCAGCACGGATCGCGCTGTCCAATTGAATTTGCTCATGGTCTGCCTCTGGTCGCCCTTTTTGGCGGGCTTTTACATAGCATAGACATGGTCTGTGCCAGTCGTGAAACGCTTCCTGCGCCCATTGGGGTCTTAGAATCGCACTGATGCGCCTATCCCACAGCCGGGCAGTTGCGGAAAAGGCAGATTTTCTGGCGGATTCGGCCTACTATTGGCAGGCAAAGACGGGCAGTCTGCCAGGTCAATGCCGCTGCGCGGAGGTGCCCGCAGCGGCTGCCGCATGCAGATGTTCTGCATCTTCGCTACTTCCTGGCCGCCTAAGCGGCGCAACTGTGAGAACAACCTGATGGACCTGCAAAAATTCTATATCGGCGGTGCCTGGGTAACGCCGCATTCAGCCCGTGAATTCCCGGTTTTGAACCCGGCGACAGAAGCGCAGATCGGCACCATTATCCTAGGTGACGAGGCAGATGTGAACGCTGCGGTGGCGGCGGCAAAGACAGCGTTTGACAGTTTCTCGCGGACCACGCGGGAGGAGCGGATTGCGCTGCTGGAGCGCCTGCTGGACATCAGCAGGGAACGCCGCGAAGAGATGGCGCAGGCGATGAGTGCCGAGATGGGCGCGCCGATTTCCATGGCGCGCGAGGCGCAGGCGGATTCCGGGATTGGGCATCTGGAAGGCATATTGGACGCGCTGAAATCGCAGGCGCTGCGCGAGACGCTGCCGAATGGGGATATTCTGGTCCGTGAGCCGATCGGAGTGTGCGGGCTGATCACGCCTTGGAACTGGCCGATCAATCAGATCGCGCTGAAAGTGCTGCCGGCGCTGGCAACTGGGTCCACCTGCGTGCTGAAGCCGTCAGAGCATACACCGATGTCGGCTGCCGTTTACGCGCAGATGATTCACGATGCGGGGTATCCGGCGGGTGTGTTCAACCTGATCCATGGTGACGGGCCGACCGTGGGCGCAGGCCTGTCGCGCCATCCTGACGTGGACATGATGTCCTTTACCGGCTCGACCCGGGCAGGGGTCGCGGTGGCCAAGGATTCTGCAGACACCGTGAAGCGGGTGACGCTGGAGCTGGGCGGCAAATCGCCGAACCTGGTGTTTGCGGATGCGGACCTGCAGGAAAAAGTCACCAATTCGGTGCTGGAATGCATGTACAACACCGGCCAGAGCTGCGACGCACCAACCCGGATGCTGGTGGAGCGCAGCTGCTATGATCAGGTGCTGGAGATCGCCAGAGCTGCCGCCGAAGGGCAGGCAGTAGGCGATCCGGCCCAGGAAGGCGACCACATCGGCCCGATGTTCGACCGGATCCAGTTCGACCGGGTACAGACCATGATCCAGAAAGGCATCGACGAAGGTGCCAGGGTTTTGGTTGGCGGGCTTGGTCGGCCTGAAGGGCTGGAACAGGGCTGGTACGTGCGCCCCACCATCTTTGCCGATGTGACCAATGAAATGGCGATTGCTCAGCAGGAGATCTTTGGCCCGGTTCTGGTGATCATCCCGTTCGAGGATGAGGAAGACGCCATCCGCATCGCCAATGACACGCCTTACGGCCTGGCCGCCTATTTGCAGACCGGCGATCCAGAGCGGGCTGAGCGGGTTGCCGCGCGCTTGCGTGCAGGCGCGGTTCATATCAATGGCGGCGGCTTCAACTATGGCTCGCCCTTTGGCGGTTACAAGCAGTCCGGCAATGGCCGCGAAGGCGGCATGCTGGGGCTGGAGGATTATCAGGAAGTCAAAACCCTGCACTTCGGATAAGAGACTGCCCCCATCCCGGCAGCAGTCGGGATGGGGGTGCCGGCGGCTTTTGACGTGCCGCCATGACAGTGTCTGCATCCCTGCCGGTCGGGTTACGGGGCGCTGTAGATCAGCCGTCCCAGATCGGAAAACTTGCTGTCTGCCTTGCTGAAGCCCAGCACTGTGTCGCAGATGGCGCCAGCGCGGGCTTCACCCAGTGAAGGCGTGGCGAATTCCATGAATTTTCGCACGACGTCATTCTGCGAGAACGGTGCTTCGGGACCGCCACGGGCATGGATGTCGCCGGATGCGATGTTCTGACCGTTGGTCAGCGTGACCACCACATCAGCCACCCGGCAGACAGGGAAGCGGACCGAGTGGCGGGCCGCTTCGGAAACCGAGATGCGTTTGTGGATCGCGGCCACCAGCGGATCGTCCAGGCCATCGCCAGAGATATGTTCGACCCCGATCCGCCCATATGCGGCTTGCACCGCAACCGCAAAGCCGAGCGAGTATTGCGCTTGACTGGTGGTGGAAGGCAGGCCCGGGAAAAGGCGGGCGCTTTCATGGAAGGTGTTGATGTGGATCTTGGCGATCTGATCCTGCGTCAGATTGTTGTCCAGCATTACCTGCCGCAGGGCATCGATCGGCGCATGGGCCCAGCGGCAGATCGGGTAGGGTTTCACATATTGATGCTCCATCTGCCAGAAGCTGCCGAGGTCTTCCCAGTGGTCTGCCGCCTGGTCGTCCTCGATGGTGATGGCCGGCGCGCCGGTAAAACCCTTCTCGGCCAGGATTGCCGCGGACATGCCGACCATCGCACCCCAACCGGACCCGTCATGCAGCATCGAAGGATTGGCGATCTCGCGCATCATCTGGCTGCGGGGGCCGTGGTATTCGGCAATCCCCAGCGCCTGGCGCAGCTGATCCCGGCTGAGACCGCGCATCCGCGCTGCAATGGCGGCGACACCCAGGGCGTTCCAGGCGCCGGAGGTGTGGTAGTCGCTGACGCTTGCGTGCAGTGACAGCGCCGCGCGGCCTGCCAGCTCATACCCGAGTGTGGTGATCGCCAGCGCCTCAGGCCCGGAGAAATCGGGCACGGTTTCTGCCAGGGCGGCAATCGCCGGGATCACAACCACGCCGATGTGGCCCTTGGTCGGGCAATAACCATCGTGGCCGTCCAGGTTGTCGGTGGCGGTGGCAGCCGCGTAGGCCGCACCCGCGACGCTGACCCTGCGGCCATCGAACATCATCCGCGCCGCCAGCCCTTCTGCGCCGCAGCCATAGAGCGCGACGGCGGTTTCACGGGCGATGCGGCCAGACTCCATCGGGCCAGCACCGATGGTGATGCCGAGGGTATCCAGAAACATCAGCGCCGCGGCCGCGCGGGTGCTTTGGGGCAGGTCGCCGGGGGCGAGGTCAAAGGTGAAATCAGCGGCTCGGTCGAAGGCGGCGGTCATGGCGGGCCTCATGCTGGGGCGGTATGCGAGCAGGCTAGGGGGAACTGCATGGGCTGACCCACAAATAAACCGAGGTCTTAGGGCTGAAATATTTCGCGAATGATGCGCCATGCGTCGCTTTTTCCAGTTTCGGGCGCAGTCCCTTTGGAATTGCGGCCCATCTCAAAGCATGGGAACATGGTCCCGAAACCGCTGCCGGATCCATGATGAAGAATCTTCCCCACCTGACGTTCCTCCGTTCCTTCGAGGCCGCAGCGCGGTATCTGAGTTTTACCACGGCAGCGGATGAGCTGAACTGCACCCAATCCGCGGTGTCCAACCATGTGCGCAGCCTGGAGGAGTTCATCGGCCGGCCGCTGTTTGTGCGCCACCCCCGATCCTTGTCGCTGACCGATGTGGGAGAGGCCTATCTGCCCTCTGTCCGTCATGCGCTGCAGGAGATTGACAGTGCAACCCAGCTGCTGATTTCACAAAGCCACAAGCGGGAGGTGGTGATTTCTTGCCCGGTCAGCCTGGCGGAGAAATGGCTGATCCACGTGGTGGAGGATTTCACCAAGGCGCATCCAGAGATCGACCTGACCATTCACAGCACCATCTGGGTGGATGTGGAGACCAAAGTGTCGGATATTTCGATCACGATCAATCATGTGGAGGATGTGGAAGGCCCGGCGGTGAAACTATGGGACGAAAAACTGGCTTTGGTCTGCGCGCCGGATTACCGGGTCGACGGCACGGTTTTGACGCGGCCTGAACAGCTGGTCGATGGCAAGCTGATCCATATTCTGGGCCGCCCGGTCTATTGGGAGAAGATCGCCAGGCATTTCGGGCTGACGGGGATTGAGCATAAGGGCGGCTTGCAGACCAATTCCTCGAACATGGGGCTGGAGTTTGCGGTGAATGGCATGGGCTGCGCAGTGCTGCCGAAATCCCTGGTACGCGCGCATGTGGCGGATGGGCGGCTGATAGAGCCGTTTGATTTTGATCTGGACTGCCCCTGGACCTATTTCGCCACCTTCAAGGACAAGGCTGCGACGCCTTCGGTCAAGCATTTCAAGACCTGGCTGCTGAAGGCCGCAGCGCAAGTAGCGCTATAGCCGCTGAGCGCGACCTGCTGGCGGCATTGAAATTTGGCGCCCGCTGTTGTATATACGAGTATATATACACGAGGCCTGCCCATGATTGAGACCAAGATCAGGAAAGTTGGAAACTCTGCCGTCATCACCCTGACGACGGAAATGCTGACGATGCTGGACGCCAAGGAAGGCGATACGCTGTTTGTGGTGCGTGGCGATGACGGCAGCCTGCGTGTGATGGCGCATGACCCCTCAGTGGCTGAGGCGCTGGCGGCGGCAGAAGTGGTTATGGACGAGAACCGCGACCTGCTTCAGGCGCTGGCATGAGCGGATTTCCGTGAGCAGCTACAAATGGGTGCCGCTGGCCGCCGTTACTGTTTTCCATGACCGTCAGATTTCCCGCCATGGCGGCGCGGCAGGGATGCGCGACAAGGCGCTGTTGGAGATGGGCTGCGCCCGGGCGATGAACCCGGCGGCCTCTTCCGATGCAGACGTGGCAGAAGTGGCCGCGGCCTATGTGTTCGGCATCGCCAAGGCGCATGCCTTTGTGGATGGCAACAAGCGGACAGCCTTTGTAACAGCTGTGACCTTCCTGCGTCTCAACGGTTTCCAGTTCCGCCCCGACCCGGTTGAGGGTGTGCGGATGATGGAGGATCTGGCCACCGGCGATGTGGATGAAGCTGTATTTGCGGAGTGGCTGAAAGCCGGGATGCAGGCACTCTGATAGCCGCGTGCCGGGCTACCCGATGTTCTTGACAAAGAAATGCATATGCGGACGCAGCATCGGCTGATCGAGATAGCTCGTTGTCTTCAGCGGCGTCTGCACCTCGGTAAAGCCAAGCTTGGGGTAGAGGCTGCGCATTTCGACATTGGGGGTCAGCGTGTCGGCCACCAGCCGTTTCAGCCCCATTGCACGTGCGGCTTCCTCGCGCGTTTCGATGAGCCGCCGCCCGGTCCCGGTGCCACGGGCAGCTTCGGTGACGAAAACCCGTTTCAGCTCTCCGGTTTCCCGGTCCAGCCGTTTCAGCATGCCGCAGCCGACGATTTGTCCGTTTTCATCCCGTGCCAGCAGCAGGCAACCGTTCGGAGGCAGGTAATCGCCGGCGTTGGCCCAGAACTCTGCCAGCGCGCTTTGCGGGGCCGCCGGGTCAATGCTGAACCCCATGGCGCCCATCCGCTGGACAATAAGATCATAGTATTGCGTCAGAATGCTGCTCAGCTCTTGTTCCGGTGGCAGTGCATCGCAGTGAATGATTTCGATTTCCGGCATCTAGCTGTGCTCCCTTGCGGCCACCGCTCTGCAGTTCCGTCCGGCAGCCTGCTGATGAATATAGGTCATGGGCACGACAAAAGCACGGCAGCCCCGGCCATTTGACCGGGGCTGCATGTGTTCATTGGGATGATTGAGGCTCAGGCCCTCAGGCCCGCAGACGTGCGCCCGAAGGGTCGAAGGCCGCGGTTTCCAGAATGCGCGCCTTATGTGGTTTGCCGAGGATATAGACTTCAACCTCGTCACCCGGACCTGCTACTTTGGGATCGGCATATCCCAGCGCCAGCGATTTGCCGACCGAGTAGCCATAGGCGCCCGACGTCACCCGGCCCACTGGTTCGCCATCTGCGGTAAAGATCGGCTCACCGCCGGTGGCGTCCGCGTTGTTGTCGGCTTCGATCTCGAAACCCACCAGCATTTCGCGCGGGGCGTTGTCCTTGATCTTGAGATAGGCATCCTTGTGCAGGAAGTCCTTGTCCAGCTTGACCAGTCCGGCCAGGCCAACCTCTTGCGGCCAGTATTCCTGGCTGTATTCGCGACCCCAGGAGCCATAGCCCTTCTCGATCCGCAACGATCCCAGCGCACGGCCACCGACCGGGCCACCGTCGAAGTCGGCCGCCGCTGCCAGCAGGGCGGAATAGAGTTTGACCTGATCGTCTTCGGCGCAGTGCAGTTCCCAGCCCAGATCGCCAGTGAAGGAGACGCGGATTGCCAGGCATTCGACACCGCCCACTTCGATGGTGCGCGAGCGCATGAAGCGGAAAGCCTCATTCGACAGATCCGCATTGGTCATCCGCTGCAGCATATCACGCGATTTCGGACCGGCCACGTTGAAGCCTGCGATACGGTCGGTGGCGACCTCGAATGTGGTGCCCTCTGGCAGTTCAACCATGTTGAAGAAACGTTGGTGATAGCGTTCCGCCATGCCGGAACCGACCATCATGTATTCGTCATCGGCCACCTTGGTGATGGTGAAATCACCAGCCACGCCGCCGCGCACGGAAATCAGCGGGGTCAGGCAACTACGGCCAACTTCGGTGGGCACCTTGTTGGCGACCAGCTTGTCCAGCCAGTCAAACGCGCCCGCGCCCTTGATCACGTAGTTGGCGAAGTTGGAGATGTCGATCACGCCGACGTTTTCGCGCAGCATGTTCACTTCACGGCCCACGGGCTCCCACCAGTTCTGACGGGTGAAGCTGTTGGTGTCGCTGGTGCCGGGGGTGCCAGAGAACCACACGGGATGCTCCCAGCCGCAGTTCAGGCCGAAAACGCAGCCCATGTCCTTTTGCATTTCATAGGCGGGGCGCACGCGGGCCGGGCGGCCGGCGCTGCGTTCCTCGTTCGGGAAATGGATGGCAAAACGATGCGCATATTGGTCTTCGACGCGGGCCTTGGTGAAGGCCTTGTCGGCCCAGTCGCCAAAGCGCGCCAGATCCCAGGCGAACATGTCGTACTGCGGCTCGCCCTCGATCATCCACTGCGCTGCCAAGAGGCCGAGCCCGCCGGACTGCGAGAAGCCGGGGATGATGCCGGTGCAGCAGAAGTAGTTTTTCAGCTCTGGCACCGGGCCCCAGATGGCGTTGGAATCGGGCGACCAGATCATTGGGCCGTTGATCACGCGTTTGACGCCTGCGGTCTCGGCGCAAGGAACACGTTCGGTGGCGCGGATCACGTTCTCCATGATCCGGTCCAGATCGTCGGGGAACAGTTCGTGGGCGAAATCCAGCGGGGTGCCGTTTTCGGCCCAGAACCGCATGTCTTTTTCATAGGCGCCGATCAGGAAGCCGTTGCCCTCCTGGCGGAAGTAGTATTCGCCGTCGCGGTCAGCGATCGAGGGCAGGCGGCGGCCCAGATTGGCGACCTCGTTAATGCTTTCGGTCACGAAATACTGATGCTCGGTCGGCTGCAGGGGCAGGGTCAGACCGGCCATGGCCGCGACCTCACGGCCCCAGAGACCGCCTGCGTTCACCACCCATTGCGTGTGGATGTCGCCCTTTTCGGTTTTCACGATCCAGGAACCGTCGGGCTGCTGTTCGGTGCCGATCACCGGGCAGAAGCGTTCGATCTGGGCCCCCATGGCGCGGGCGCCGGCGGCATAGGCCATGGTCACGCCCGAAGGATCGACATTGCCGCCGTCGGGTTCGAACATGATGCAGCGGATATCGTCGAACTGGGCCAGCGGGTGCAGTTCCTTGGCCTGTTCACGGCTGACTTCATGAAAGTTCAGACCATAGTATTTCGCCTTGGCCTCTTGCAGGCGCAGCTGGTGCTCGCGCTCTTCGGTCTTGGCCAGATACAGGCTGCCCGGCTGGAACACGCCGCATCCCTGTCCGGTTTCCTTCTCCAGCTCTTTATACAGGTTCATCGTGTAGTGCTGGATGCGGGTCACGTTGTTGTTGTCGTGCAGCCCGTGGATGTTGGCCGCCGCGTGCCAGGTGGATCCTGCGGTCAGCTCGTCACGTTCCAGCAGCACCACGTCGGTCCAGCCGAGTTTCGCCAGATGGTAGAGGATCGAGCAGCCGACCAGCCCGCCGCCGATGACAACTGCCTGTGCATGGGTTTTCATGCGATGTGTTCCCTTGCCTGCAGTTCCGGCACGGCGCGCCCTGCAGGCAAGAGAGCACCGTCATTTCCTGCGCGCGACACTAGCGAAGAGGGTGGCAGATGACCCATGAAAAAATCTGCCCCATTGGCCCCGGTGTTGCGGGGTCATTGCGGATCAGTTCAGTTGAACCGGCAGGGCCGTCGGCCCGCGAATGTCGGACCCAAGAAATAACTGCCATTGATGGGGGTTTTCTGCCATTTTGACACGAGGTTAATTGCCACCGGCCGATCTTCGGCCGGTGGTTTTGTTTTAAAACAATGACTTATGCGATCTCTGCCTTCTGCATGCTGAAGGGATCCATTTCCCCTCCGAAGATCAGCGCCACCTGTTGACTGAAATGGCCGTATTGAGCAGGACTGAAGCTCAAACCTGGCCAGGTTCTTTCCTTCATTTCCCCGAACGCACCGTGTGCAATCGGGTGCCAGACGGCGCGGCGCGCCGGGAAAGGGCCAGCTATGTCCAAGATCAAGTTCATCGAAGCAGAGTTCCACAATGCCGACAAAGACCGGCGTGCAATACGGCAGCGCCTGGAACGGTTCCTGAAAACGCGCCGCGCCCTCGAGCGCGGCATTGTACCTCCGGACCCTGAGGATCGTGATGACCGCCTTCGGTGGGAAAACGAATTGATGCAGGTTGGTCTCGGGCGCGAAGGTCAGGACCGCGTGGACCGCCGGGTGAGCAGGCTGGCGGAACGGCGGGCTGCGGCTGCAGGTCTCTCCCATCTCAAACTCGACGACCGGAGAGCCTTGGAGGTTCTGCGCAATGGTGTGGAACTGATCCGGATCCGGACAGAACACCAGGCGGATGAAATCGCCGCCGGGATCCATGCCGAAATGCCCTGGATGGCGCCCGCGACAGATCTTCTTTGGAAGTCGATGCGGCGTTCAGTCCGCAACGGTGACGCGGGCTTTTGCCTGCCGCCTATGCTGCTGGACGGGCCGCCGGGCATCGGCAAAAGCATGTGGGCCCGTCAGCTGAGCGCAACACTTGGCTTGCCCCGCTGTGGTGTGGAGGCGACGGCGGAACAGGCGTCGTTCGGTATTGTGGGTTCCCAGCGAGGCTGGTCAAACGCTCAGCCGGGGCGCCCTTTGATGACGATCCTGAAGCACCTGGTTGCGAATCCGGTGGTAGTTGTGGATGAAGTGGAAAAGGCTGGGGTTGCAACTTCGACCAAAGGAAACTGCTTCGGTCTGACCGAGGGGCTGCTGTCCCTCCTGGAGCCATCTTCTGCAACTTCGTGGCAGTGCCCCTTTTTCCAGGTGGGTTTCGACATGTCCTGGATCAGCTGGGTGCTGACCTCCAATACCTTGGTCACTCTACCAGCCCCTCTGCTAAGCCGCCTGGAGGTCATCCGCCTCCCGCCAGTTTCAGTTTCCGAGCTGTCCGCCTTTGCCCGTCGTGAGGGCGGCAGGCGCGGACTGACGCAAGCGTCTGTCGAGGCCGTGGCCGAGGCGTTGGAAATTACCGGACGCGGTGCGGGGCTGACCCTTCGGCATGTCATCCGGATGCTGGCTAGGGGGGAAGTGATGGAGGCGGCCGGGATCCATCATTGAGCACGCAGTTTCTCCATCCGCTCACCCATAGGAAAGGAGCCGCATATGCTGAGCCAAAAGTAAGCGTTGCCCCCGCCTCACGCGGGATCAGCTTGACGGTGGGAAGTTCCAGGGCAGAATGAACGGGAACTGGCCGTTGGCAGGCGGAACTGGCTATTCGCGGGTTCGGATACCGGCGGTGAAACGCTCGCCCGCGCCATGACCGTCATCGAGACGGCAAAGATGAACGGCCTCGATCCGCAGGCCTACCTCGCAGATGTCTTGGACCGTATCCACGATCACATGGTCAACCGGCTGGCCGAATTACTCCCTTGGAACTGGAAGCCGGCAGATCAGAAACGCAGCGAGGCTGCGTGATGGCAGCGACGACCTACGTCTGCTCCATCGCCCATGTCGCCAGCCTGCTGGGCGAGGATCCTGGACTTCTCGAGGCCATCGTCAGCAACGACGACAACCTCTCCTACGGCAACATCGTCAGCGTCCACATCGGACGGGACGACTACATTACGGCGCTGACCGACGAGGGCATCGACGAATTGCGCGACATGCTGGCATCAGCACGAGTGTCCGTCGAGGCATGGCACAGCTTCCTCGAAGACTTCGTCTGCTGAGTCCGACATCATCGCCCGCGTCAACAATCAACCGCTGCGGTAAAAATCGGGCGCTTACGCTTTGTCGCCACCAGTATCCGGACGCCCTGCGAGGGCATCAGCATGGCGCGGCTCCGAGCGCATGCACAATCTCGGCGATCCGGATTGCGGGCGTGCCGGGCGCCAGCTCGATCCTGACTTCGCCCGAAACGATCCGGATCACCTCTGCTGAAGCGGCCATGTCCGGCTCCGGCTGCACCTCCGGAACATCACAAACCACCAGCGGGGCGAAGACCGGTTCGCCCAGCTCCGCTGCTGGCAATACCAGCTTCCCCTGCTTCGCCAGCCGGCGCCAAGCCGACAGCTGGTTTGGTAAGACTCCATACCGCGCCGCCACGCCATACACAGTCGCGCCCGGTTCGAGCGTATCCGCCACTGCCTGGGCCTTGGCGTCATCCGGCCACCGACGATGACCCGACGCGTAGATCTCGACGCCCAACGATTTGAGAAACGAATTTGTAGCGCACATTGCGAAACGCACTCCCCACTGTGAGATGTGCAAGATCTCGCAGCACGGGATGGGCGCTACAACGTGGGGCCGGGACAGCGCTTACAGCCAAAACCACTACATCACCCATGAAGCGTTGTGCATCAATCATGGAGCGGTACCCTGCGGTGTTCGAGCGTCCGTCCAAGACCATCAATGACTAGTGTGAGGATACTCCTGCAGCGAGGGCTGGTATCCACGGCTTGCCAAAATGGGATGGGATCACTTCCTTCGCTGCCTAATCATAGGGGCAGACGGCTTCTTTTTAGGGAGGATCACTTTAGTCTGGCTAAGCTAGAATCCGTGCAGTCCAATATTTAAAGCTGCGTCAACAGAGACTATTTTTTACTGGCACGTTGGCAAATCTCGAACAGTAAATGTGGAATATCACTATACTCATTGAGTGAAAATGGAGCGATACCCCAGCCGTTGAGAACGCCATCTAACTCTGGGTCCATGCTACCAGACTTTGTTAGTAACACGGAGTGGCGGCACATCCTTTCACGATTAACGGCATGAGATTTCTTCACAGCTTGTGCAAGTGAGTGAAGGTGCATGTCCTTACCGGAGATCCCCAAGAACAGACAAGTGTGAGTGCTTAAGATTGCAAGGAGATGGTTTCTCCAAGGGTTGTGATCACTTGCTGACATAATTTCCCAGAACTCATCAGAACCTAGAACAACGTCGCTGCTCAACTTCTTCTGATCGTCTGAAGGTAAAAACCCATGTGGGTGGTAAATTGTAATGTCATTGTTGGAGGCCCAGTGGCTCGATGCTGTTACGGAATTTGTTGAGAATCCATGATACTCTAGGTATCTCTCAAGTATATCGTCAAAATTGAATGTTACTATTGTAGAAGCGCTTCCTCGTTTAGATGCCATCGCTAAAGCTCCAATAGCAGACAGCATTTCGGAGGATCTGAGTGCTGCGAAATTAAGGTCAAAATCCTTGTAGAGAGAGTCTTTAACTAGGTTGCAAAAGTCTTTTCTTTGGCCAGGATAATATTTATTCCGAATATTGGAAGCTCTAAGGATTGGGTCCCCGTCGGGGGGCATTTTCATTTCACCAACTTTTTCTGACATATTGTTCACGAGGGCATCCCAATTAGGTAGACCAAAAGGTTGAGAAACACCTGCGCCCAAAATAAGAGCTAATCTGCCGCGGACGAGCTGCGTCGAAAGCATGTCAACAATAAATTCACGATCTTGCCATGAGGCCGCGTCATTCGCATTCAAGGGCATTTATAAATCTTCTTTCATTGATCGCTTGACCCAGCTGCTTAACCAGCGGTTCGAAGCAATGTAATTAATCAACTTACCGAGCTCGAGCGCACGGTTGCGATTTGACAGCGTTGCCGAAACAAAACCGTCATTTCCCAATCTTGCAATAAGACTTTCCCCTTCCCGCCCGCTGATTGTCGGCAGCCCGTCAAGAACTCTTCTTTCTACGCCGCAGGTATAAAAGTTAAAGAGTTTCCTATTTTCCCGAACTAACTTTGATCCAGTAAGATCGGCGCCGTAGAAAGACGCTCTCTTTAGGTCCGCATCGTTTCCAGCATAACTACCGTGCAAAATGGTGATTAAGTAGTCGCTGTCTGGTTTGGAGCAGCTGTCAATTAAATCATCAAGTATGATTTCTATGCGCCGGAAGTTGGGAAATACCGTTCGGCGCAATAGCTCGTCTATCACATAGTTAGCAATATCTTTCGTTTCTGCAAGGAGGAGGGCCTTCCCATCGCCCATAACTGTCAAAACCTCATATTGCAGAAGGGATCCGATGCGAACATTTCTTTCTGGGTTGTCGAAAAACTCTCTTTCTGTCAGGAGCTTGTATCTGTGCCAGTGCTTGAAACCAAATATATTCCCATCCCTTTCCATGGTGGCGTGTATTTGGTTTCTGTCTCCTTTGGAAATCTGATCCGGCTTGATAGATAAATCCGCAGGAGTTTCAGAGTCCGGCAGGCCAATCAAAAAACCACTGTAGAAAGTCATCGCGCCTATGCCCTTCCTCGATCGAGATTGAATGCAAGCTTAGTCAAGACCCACAGAGATTCGGCTTCGGAGGTTTCCTTTGAAAGTGTGTCTCGAAGCAGTCTTATCGGATTTGATATTGTTTTTTCGTCCAGGCGGAGTTTTGCAAGCCTCTTAGATTCCGATCCCCCAACATACGAGTCCCCGTAGAAAGTCGCAGAAACAGTATCTGAGTAAAGAAAGATATGTGTAAGTCGAACAAAGTAGAGTCTTACATTATATCTTTGCTTGAATTTCTCAAACTCCTCCGTGCTTTTCGGGACGATCCTTCGGGGGTTTGATATCTCAAATATCTGATCTAACTCTGCAAGAGCCTGTTTTGCATATCCGCTCCGCACCGTATTCTCACTGGCAATATTATTCAGAGTGGAAACAAAGGAGTGCAGTACGATTTCGAACCTCTTTTCAGGATCTTCCTTTAGGTAGTTTGACGAAATTGCCGCGAGTGTTCGCAGGATATATTCCGAGACTCGATCTCCAATGCCGTAAATCGCGCCCCAACTGTGCCATAGAGATTCTATGTAAAACTCAATATTGTCCTTGTAGAAGTATAGGAAGTCGAAGGTGTGAACTACGATTTCCTGGGCTTCCTTTCGCCAGGCTGCGAGAATGTATTTCATGAAGTCTTCATTGTGATCTTCGGGATCAATGGCGTCGTCGCGCTCAGCCTGTTCTAGAGAGACAACGCCTTCCAACATTAGTTTTAATGCGGCCTCGTGCCAATTCCCTGGTCTGCGATTCGGTTCAAAGTCTGGGGAAATGATCCGGAGGGCGTTTTCAATTTCATCTTGTATTTCCGCGTTGGGGTATAGTTCTGCAAATACAGCGCGGGTGAAGACGTGGCCAAGCTCGTGTGTTACTGTTAATAGATTTGTACCATAAGAGTTGGCTTCTGAAATAGCAGTGAGAGGCGCGCTGACCGTCTGGAGATGGCTGCTGTATCCATCTCGGCCACTAAAATAGGAAACTAGCGGGGAGACACGCGCTTCGGCATTTGGAGGAGGAGTCATGGCCAAAACATCCTCATCAAGGAGTGCTTTGTCGGTCATCATCTCATCGAAAGATGGCGCAGCGTTTGTTACCTCGGGTAAAAGGGCAATTCTTTGTGGTATGCGCTCATCTCCAATTTTGTTCGACACAAAATTAACAAACTCATGCAGTGCTCTATTGGCAGTCCCTGTGCCCAATAGAGAGTGGATCCAAAAATGACATTCGGTCGCAGAAATAGGTGTTGTACCTGAGAAGGCTTGTGATGCAAAACGTGACAATGCAGCGTTCATTGAAATCAGTTCAGCCTGAATTTCTAGCGCTTGAACTTTTCCCTCAAGGTAATCTTGTACCCTCTCTGCAAATATTTGAATTGCCAGCTCAATTTCACAGAAAATACCTTCTGCGTAAGCCGAGGATCGGGCGATTGTACTGGATGCAAGGGTGCAGTACTCTTGAACATGGGCTCTAATTTCAAATGGAAACCGCCTTGCGCTCAGCTTCTTGAGGTTCTTTAGCGCGCGTGAGTAGTCGGGTCCATTTGACCAGCTTTCAATTTTGTTTTGGACCAGTCCGTTTTTTACCTCCCAGCTCTCAAATGGTATGTTTCGAGATTCTGCGTATTTGGAGAATAGTTTTACTCCGTCGAGATTGCTGGCTTCACAATCCCATTTTGCCACAACGTTAAAGTTTCCCTGTGTGATCCAGAGCTTAAAACTTTTACCTAATTGCGATAGATTGATATCCCGAGTAACTTTAACCGGAGAGACGGGGCCTAGGAAAACAATTCTTGCGCTACCTTCGAAAGAGTCGGCAGTAGGGCGTGCCGTGGAGAAGCCATCGACCCCCCACATGGGCGAGACACGTGTGCCTGGCGTCCATTTTTCAACAGTGTCACCAAGGGTGTTGGCGATCTCGACAGTTCTGTCTAGTGTGTTGACGTCAGTATGAAGAGCTAAGTAAGAAGCTCGTTTTCCAAGTTTCATGCATTAACTGTTTTATAAACATAGTAGCCCTTGTCGCTGTCCCAAGTAAGCTTACGTTCGCTGTTTTGCTTACATTTCGGCGAGTTGGGTTTTGGGGCGTTTATTTGACTACGTTTCTTCGAGTGCCCAATAATTTTTGCGGAAAGAAAATTGTACGCACCTGTGGCTTGCTCGCCGTACACACGGTCAAGCACCGCTGCCTTTGCAATGGATTCCTTTGTGTTCATCAATCACACTGTGGTGGAGTCTTGTTCGGGTGAACGCGCTGCGTTGAACATCCCGTATTGCTGTGAACCCACCCGCCCCCTTTGTGTAAAGTACTGCGTAACGCATACGAAGCCGCCGAATCAACGGCAGCTTGTCTGGCAAAGGAAAAGCACAGGCAGCGGCCAAAATCAACCGGCTTCTGAGAGATCGCGTCTGAGAAGTAGGAGAGTTTTGTCATTTTAGCGTAATCTCCGCTCGCCACTTTATGCAGCTTTCCAAGTAAGTCCTCGAATCAGAAGTTAGTCGCGACAATCCAAATTGTCGCGCAAGCTCAAGCGCCGGATCTTCGCTGGCTGAGAGCCGGTCCGAATGTTGGTCGAAGAGATCTGCGATCTCTGACCTCGAAACATCGCGCAGCGCGCGCTGCAGTCCGGTGCGGAAGGGGATCCGCTCTAAATAGCTACCTTTGGTCCAGACGAAATCCACGTCACCTTCCCGGTGAACCTCAACCTGTCCCAGTGACTTCTTTACCTGCTCTGCGATCCGCCGCCCAGTTCGTTGCCAACCGTGCAGAGCAGAAATACGCCTGCCAAGCAGGGGTAGCGGCAATGGCCCCTCTTCTTTGACAATTTCCGCAATCAGCGCCTCCAAAACAGGGATGTAGGACGGTTCGTAGAAGCGATCAGGATCCGGGGTTGCTGCTATCGATACCGCTTCATCAGATGTCAGTTGTTTGCGTTCAATGGGCGCGGCTCCGGCGACCAGAGCTTCCTGTCTGGAGCCATGAGCATCTTTATTGACGGGGTCTGCTGTATCGATTGGGAGAGATATTCTCGGCGGGTTTCTCATCCGCGCCGTCTGTTTCGCTGTTAATTTCTTCACTCTCGCGGACGGCGGCTTCTTCCTCCGCCCGCAGTTCTTCCGCTGCTTCGCGCGCGCTCCGGTCCGCCTTAAGATGAGCGGTCAAAGCTTCATGGATACGCTCCACAACCGCTTTTGGGTTTCTGAACCAGTCGGCGGACCAGATGCGGAAGATCGACCAGCCGAGGTTCTCAAGCACTGCCTGGCGAACCTTGTCCCGGTCTCTTGCAGTTGCGGAACTGTGATAGGTGGCTCCATCACATTCAATGCCGGCAAGGTAAACCCCGGCATGATCAGGATGTACGACGCCGAGATCGATGCGGAAACCAGAAACACCGATTTGCGGCCGCAATTCCCAGCCTTTGGCTTCTATGGCCGCCTTTATCGCTGCTTCGAACACGTTTTCAACCGGTCCCAAAGAGCCGTCATCCATTGCCGGAAGCGCGGCAGGACCGCGAGCCGCGAAATCCAGGAAGCCTTTAAGGTGCTTGACTCCGAGGGCCTTTGTGCGCGTGAGATCGATTTGATCCGCGCGGATGGAGACAAAGATGTGCAGCTCCTGACGAGCCCGGGTCACCGCCACGTTCAAACGTTTCTCCCCGCCATCGCCGTTGAGCGCCCCAAATGCCATTGATAGCTTGCCCGCGTGGTCAGGGCCAAATGTGATCGAGAAGAGCATCACATCGCGTTCATCACCCTGAATGTTCTCCAGATTCTTTACAATGACCGGTTCTTCGCGGGCGTCTTCAAAGAACCACTCGAGCTCTGGATTGCAGCGCCGTTCTTCATCCAGAAGATCGAGGATCAGGCCTTGCTGTTCAGCATTGAAGGTAATGACACCCAAGGTCAGCCTGTCGTCCTCTGGCCGCTTGAGCCACTCGTTCAGCCGGCGCACCGCCGTGCGAACAATGGCGCGTGCTTCCATCTCATTGGTCCGGCCTTGGCCGCGTCCATAAACACCATCGATTTGATGAAGCTGAACTGCTTTGGATTCTGTCGCCGGCGAAGGGAAGGTAACGAGTCGCCCCCCGTAGTAATGCCAGTTCGAAAAGGCGATCAGGGATTCATCGCGACTGCGGTAGTGCCAATCAAGTTGCTGTGTCGGAATGCCTGCTGATGCGACCTCGTCGAGGATGGAGGCAAGGTCGCGTTCACTTTCTGGCAAATCCTCTTCACCATCATCCGTGCGACCGAAGAAATTCGTCGGCGGGAGTTGTTTCGGGTCGCCCACAATGATGGCCTGCTTGCCCCGGGCAATTGCACCAATAGCGTCCCAGGTAGTGATCTGTGACGCTTCGTCGAAGATCACCACGTCAAAGGCTGCCTGGCCGGCTGGCAGATATTGAGCCACAGACAGGGGAGACATCAGCACACAGGGCGCAAGTTTGGTGAAGGTCTCCGGCATTTCGGAGATAAGGGTGCGGATCGGCATGCTGGGGCGCTTCAAATTGAGCTGATGACGGAGAGTGCCAAGCTCTGACCTCTTCGCCACCATATCTTGTGCGGGTAACCCATGACGGACGCGGTGCAATACCTGTGCCGCAGACATCTCAGTCGCGTGCGTGTCAAGTTCACGGAAGCGCTTGATCGCATCCTCATGCGACCAATGCGAAAAGCCCCGTAGCGCACCGTCAGCGTCCATTGCCAGCGGCAGCCACCAGGCAGCATAGGCTGCGACAAATGCCGGTTCAGCATCAATGACGTTCCCGCCTGCCTCCAAGACTTCAACTAGCGGAGCCAAACCTGCTGTCTGTGCTTGCAGGCGGATTCCAACCCACCGGGTCCAGTCCGAAAGATGTGCCTTGTTGGCGAGGATGCGGTCCAAAGCTCGGGAAAGCTCTGCTAGCGGCAAAATTGCTGGGTCAGATTTGGAAGTGCTTGCGAACGCTGAAGCGCAGTCAGACCAGGCATCATAACGGGTTTGAAATTCTGCGATTGCTTCCCGCAGCGTGCCATCAGAACGCGCAGCAAGTTTCTTGGTCGTATCCTCCCAAATGGAGGCATCGGCAACGGATGGCACAAGCTGGTCAATCGCTGTCCGCAAATCGCTTGCTTCACCTAGCCAGCCTGTCAAACCATTCGCATCGGTATCAACGCCGGCAAATACAGGGCAGTCCTTAAATGGATTGGCCTCAATCTCAGCTAGGGCTTTTTTGGCGTCTATGAGTGCCGCGATATCTTTGGCAGGTTCTGCCTTCCCGCCATTTGCATAGGTTTGCAGCAACTTACGCACTGAGGACTTGGCGAAAACCGACAAAGGCCACATCTTCGTCTGGGCAAGGCGCCAGCTTGCGTCCAACTGATCCAATGGTATCGCGTGCAGCCGGTCCATGGGGTAGCTGGCCGCGGCCTCCTGGAGAGAAGCGCGGTATGTGCCCAACAGCTTAACCAGCTGATCGGCATCTCTCTCCAGAGTGTCCATATATTGAGACAGCGCCCAGCTCACATCCTGGCCGCTTGAAGGGACACTGGCAAGAACCAGAAGCTGTTTCAAATATTCTGGCGTGCCGGACTCGTCGACGTTCAAACCTGCCGTACTTGCAAGTTGCCGCGCTGCATCGGCGAGATCACCCGTTGCATTGCGCAGTGCCCCGGCGGTTTCTAACAGCTCGGCCTGCCATCCGAATGACCATTCTTCAGCCTGAACGAGGGGAATTGGAGGGTGATTTGCCACGATTTCGTGGCACCGTCCCACGGCCTCAGCCAAACGCTGCAGATGGGCGTAGCTTTCGGCGTCATGAGCGTCCTTGTTGTCAAATTTCAGGCTGAATGGCTGCGGCTCTCCCGCTGTACGCCCGATGGCTTGAAACACGCTAAACCCCTGCGTTCCTTTCCGGTGCAAGGCTGCAACGTAAGAATTGAGCTGCTCCTTTGTCAGCGTCAGATCATCGGTGATCTTGTTCCATGCTGTTTCTGAAGCTTCTGCCGCACGGTCCCAGCTGCGGCCTAGCTGACCGAGAACAGATTTCCTGTCCGCCTTGTTGGAATGTAGTTCCAGAACCGCGTCTCCCAAACCGTGTGCCGACAAGCGGCGATGCACAACATCAAGAGCGGCTGATTTCTCCGCCACAAAGAGCACGGTCTTGCCCACTGCAAGGCATTGGGAAATGATATTTGCGATGGTTTGGCTCTTTCCGGTGCCGGGAGGGCCGATCAGGACAAAATCATGCCCTTCCTGTGCAGCCAGTACAGCAGCCAGCTGTGAAGAGTCAGCAGGCAATGGCGTAAACAGGTCGCGAGGGGCAACCCGCCTGTCGACATCGACATCTTTTGGCAGACCAGGCGCCCCTTCGGGCAAGAAGGGTTCAGTTGGATTGTCGACAAGATGTTTGACCAGCGAGCTCTCGCGCAAACTGTCGGTCCTGTCGACAAGATCTTTCCACATCAAGAATTTGGCAAATGAGAAGGTCGAAAGCGCAAGGTCTTCGACCACTTCGAAACCAGCAACATCACGCACCTTACGGCGCATGGTTTCGAAGATCCGCGGCAGGTCATATCCGCTCTCGTCCCGGGGCAGCTCACCTTCCAGTTCGGGCACCTTGAGGTCAAAATCGCGCTTCAGAAATTCCAGCAGGGTGGAGTTAAAGCGGACATCATCCTCGTGGTGTTCAATTACGAAGTCAGATTGAGCCGAACGGCGGGAAACTTTGACTGGAATTAGGATAAGAGGAGCGCGATAGCTGCGGGTGTCTCCCTCCGATTTTTTCCAGCGAAGAAATCCAGCAGCGAGAAACAGGGTATTCGTCCCTCCTTCCTGCATGTCGCTTTTGGCACGACGGTGAAGCTCTAAAAGCCGCTTGCCAGTCTCTTTCCGCGTTAAAGGGACAGCGATCTGCCCCTTTGCAAATGCGTCCCGCGCAACTTCCTCCAGAAGCTTTGGCTCTTCCTTCACCAGCAGATCCCGCTCTCCAAGGGGGTCTTCCTCCCTCAAAGGTAGCGCCTTGAATTTTTTGCCAGCGGCGAGCTGGTCCTCCAAAACGGAGACATCCGGGCATAGGAATGGCAAAGTCTGTTTCGTATCGCGGAAGTTCAGAAGCCTGTTCCTCAGAGACAGGTCCAATAGTTTCCGCTGCCAGCGTGAGATGCGGTCTGAAGCGTTTTGGGGCTCTTCCTCAATCAGATCGCCGGGAAGGAAACCTAACTCCAGCGGCTTCGGCAAGGCGGCGGGGCTTGCAGGGATTTCAGCGGTTTCAACATTGCTGTCTGTGCGGTGGCTCGCCAAGGGGCGAACACGAGCGGCCCGGGCACGCCGAACATCCACAGCTGTCAGGAATGTGTGTTCATTTCTTTCGGCCGTGTGCTCACGTCCTTTCTCGACCGCTTCATCAAAACCGACCGTGGGCCGCTTTGTAAGCAGTGTGGTTTCCATCGTGACAAATTCGCGGGCATCGATTGCCTTTCGGACTGTCATCACGTCCGGTTCAGTCACTGTTTCGAAGTCGCGGTCTGTCAGCCAGACGCCTGTCCAGGCATGCCCTTCAGAGAACAGGACAACTGGATTGAGCCCTGCTGCCTCGAAACAGGCTGCTAGGAGAAGAGAAGAATCGAGGCAGGTCGCAAGGCCTTCTGACCGGATCCGGCCAGGGTTCCGGACTTTCTGTCCACGGATTTCAAAGCTTGCAGGCGGAACGGCATAAGTGAGCCCCAGGCCTGTCGCAGCCGACCATATGGCCCCTGCGAGCATCCAGGCCCGTCCAGGATCCTTGGACTGATAACCTTCAATACTGCCGCTCTGCCCCGCCGCTTCCAGCAGGCGCGCTGCGTCTTTCAGAATCACAGCCACAACCGCATCGTTTGGTGACACAAAAGCTGCAAGAAGCTGAGCCATCTCCCCGATGCCGCCCCATTCATCACGGGCCAACAGCTCAAGGCGCCTTGTTTCCTTGAGCAGCGTCCTTCCGCCGCACCGCACAGTTAGCTGCAGCTCCCCAGTTTCTGCTTCGTTGAGGCCGCCAAGAAGTGTCGTATCCAAGGGGGCTTCAAGGTCTGGCAGAGACCGTTCATCGCCGGGTAGAAGACGGTCTACAGTCCAGGATTTCGGCCGGATCAAGCCAGGGCTGCATTCGACATCGACCAGGATATTTTCCAGCACATCTTCGCCGGAGTTCTTCAAAACAAGTGTCTTGATGATGGAAACGCCATTCTGCGAGGAGGCGAAGTTCACCCTTTCTGCTGTGCGCAGATCCACCTCAAGTGCAGCGCTCACTTCCGCGTCAGCATTATCGAATGACATGTCTAGAGTAATCCTGTTCGAACTTTCCGTCAAAGTTGATGCTGCATATGCATGTTCCACTGTCAATTGTGGCGATCTCAAAATTTTGAAGTCCACGCCTGTGAGGCGCGGGGCAGCAGTTTGGAGAGTCAAGCCACACCAAGCGGAGCCCCAGCACGCGCCAGGCGCGGCGTTCAGAGACGTTGAGCTGGCTGCGAACGTAGTCCCTGCAAGCACGGCCGTGAGAAGGGCTTAGAAGTTTCCTTTTGCAGCTTCCGTCAGGATTAGTTTGTCCAACGTTTGTTCAGACACCGTGCGTCTCAGCGCTCGTAATCCGTGTGCAGCTGCTTCAGTTCATTCAACTGTTCTACCCCCCTTAAGCTACACTTAGTTCGACCATGCGATGTGTTTTATTGTTCCTCGGGAACAGGTATTGGTGGATTGCACAGGATTAAGGGTGGGAGGCACCATAGGACTGAAGGTCCACTCCCCGGAAAGGCGGCCATAGCTTCTGGCCCAGTGGTTAACGCGCGCGAAGTCATCCAGAAACGCATCGCTTGATCATGTGGGATCATGCCTATTGGAGACCCCGCAGATTTAGCCGCTTCATAGGCTTCGCTAAAGGCATCGAGTGTTTCGTCATTTGTGAAAAACTCCACTGCTTCCGAGTTGTCAGCTAGAGCAGACATCGCGTCTCTTAGCCGACCTTCTTCAGGAATGGTCAAAGCTTGGTACTGTTCCAGTTGTGGAAGGCTTCCGGTATTTTCCTCCGTCGCGGC
>MDLF01000075.1 GCA_001730095.1 Rhodobacteraceae bacterium (ex Bugula neritina AB1) | reverse complement strand
AAGGTCTCGTGCCAAGCTGGTCTCCATCGCAGATACCAGCTTGAATCACGTTCAGCGCTGCCTGTGAATCCCTTTTGTCAACACGGCCTAGCACGTCTATAACGGCGGTGAAGCAAGTGTCATCGGCGGTTGGCCGTACAGCAGATGAGATTTCACAATCTGCCAATGATCTTTCGCAGCGACCTTGGAAGAAACAGCTGCAGCAATCGAAGAACTGACCGCGACCGTGAAAGCATCTGCTGAGGGCGCTCGGACGGTCGAAGGCATTGTGGCTGAAGCTAAAACTTCTGCTGTGCAAAGCGGCGAAGTCGTGGGTAGTGCAATTGGCGCTATGGCGAAAATCGAAAGCTCTTCAGAGCAGATTTCGAAGATCATCGGCGTGATTGATGATATTGCCTTCCAGACCAATCTTCTGGCACTGAACGCTGGGGTTGAGGCAGCACGTGCCGGAGAGGCCGGACGCGGCTTTGCCGTCGTTGCTTCTGAAGTTCGGGCGCTTGCACAACGATCAGCTGACGCTGCTGGCGAAATCAAACAGTTGATAGGCGAGAGCAACCAACAAGTGGTCACTGGCGTCGACCTTGTTGGGAAATCCGGCGAAGAACTGCAGCAGACTATTAAGAGCGTTGCCACTATCTCCGAACATATTCAGGAAATTGCCACCGGCGCTTCGGAACAATCAACAGCGTTGCTGGAAATCAATCAGGGCGTATCACAGCTTGACCAGGTAACTCAGCAAAACGCAGCCATGGTGGAGCAAACTTCGGCAGCCAGCCAGATGCTATCGAATGATGCAGGCCAGCTTACTCAAGAAGTGTCCAAGTTCAGAGACGGATCTGAGGGCCGGGAACTGGTTTCTCGGCCTGGAAAGCCGGATCAATCCAACTCCTATCCGGAACCTGCATTCGAGCAGGAAGAGCTTCGTGTGGCCCAAGGATGGGATAACTTTTGAACAACGACAGTTGCAGTGAAGGTATCAAGTAAAACAACGGGCATCATAAAAGATGCCCGTTGTTTTACCAGGCCGTGTCGGCAAGAGGGGTTCACATGAAATTCGATAGAGTCGCAATCTGCGCTCCGCTGCCCTTGGTGCGACCCTCAGCATCACATGAGGCAGCTCGGCCCTGCCGAGGGTCCGCTTCCGGGAAAGTGACCATGGAATTTTGCACCGACAGCATCTTTGGCACCCGCCGCCGTGTCTATGTCCGCTCCGGGCTGTACGGGTCTTTTCCATGCTCGTCTTGAGCGCCCGTTCTTGGGTGGGCAAATCCCGAGCTTTCAGCTCGTGATCAGGCTCTATCCGGACACCGACTGCATCGGCATCCGGACGGAACCTGGGCAGCTCAAACTCCCTGCGACCCGGGAGCGGCGGAAGGCGTCTCGTTCCGAGCCACTTTCCACCGCGGCCACAAGTCGTTTGAACTACCCAGTTTCCGCATCAGAAGGTAACGATCCCTTTTGCCGTAGCAGGACTTGGCTGTTTTGCCTGGGCAACTGCGCCTTCAGCTAAAGACAGTAGAAATCCGCGCGGGGTGCGCGGATTGCATATCCCAGGAGTCGAGGCAGGGCATCGACGGGCTGTGCCCGCTCCCCCCTGCCCCGGCATTTTCCATTTGATTGGTCCGCCTGCCATCCGGCCGGCGATCTGAACACGGGTTCTGATGCCGCTGCGCGTCAGCCTCCACGGAGAAATCCGGTTCCTCCCGCGCCAGGCGCGGGCCCCTCCCAATTTCACCGCTCCGGCCCCGTGTGTCAGATCACCGTCCGGCCGCAGTCCGGGCTGCGCCCACCCTGCTTTGCCCTCCGGAAGACACGAGGTCTTCCGAAGTGAAAATCAGGGAAGGCTTCGCCACTGGCGGAACAGGAGGCGCGAGCGGGGATGTTGGAGACACGAAAAAGGAAAGGTTCTGTCGCTAATGGCAGAACTATGTGTCGCCCGACAAATAGGGTAGTGGCGGACCGAGGAGGATTCGAACCCCCGACCCCTTGATTCGTAGTCAAGTACTCTATCCAGCTGAGCTATCGGTCCACTGCGGCGGGGTTTACTTATACCGCTGGGGAGTCGCAACCCCAAAAACAAAAATAGTGCCGTGCCGCTGTCGCTTTCCGGCGCAACAGCCGCCGATGCCGGCTACAGCGCGCCGTCGCCCTTGGGCAGGCGGATCTCGAACACGGTGCCCTGGGCGCCGGTTTCCTTCAACGTCACACTGCCACCATGGCCGCGGGCCAGCTCGCCAGCAATCGCCAGCCCCAGCCCCGTGCCGCCCTTGCGGATGCCGCCCTGAAACGGGGTGAACAGATTGTCCTGTGCCTTTTGCGGCAGGCCTGGCCCGGTGTCGGCGACTGTGATGTACCAGGCATCAGCTTCTTCCTGCGCATCCACCGTGACCTGCCCTGGCCTGGCAGTGGCGGCAATCGCCTGGCGGGCATTGCGCACCAGGTTCAGCACGATGCGAAACAGCTGCTCTGGATCGGCGCGCAGCATCATCGGCTTGGGCACCGCGTTGATGATCTTTACCAAATCGCTGTCCGCGGCCAGCAATTCGCTTTCGGCAATATCGGCTGCGATCTCATGCAGGCAGATCACACCAAATGTGGGTGACGGCTCCTCTGCCTTGCCGAAAGCCAGGGTGCCTTCGCACAGTGACACCGCGCGGGTGATCGAATTCACCAGCTTTGGTGCCAACCGGCGCACCAGCGGGTCTTCGCTCATCTCGATGCGATCGGTGAACAGCTGGGCCGAGGTCAGAATATTGCGCAGATCATGGCTGACTTTGGCCACCGCACCGCCCAGCTGCGCCAGCCGCTCCCGCTGCTTCAGCGCCTGGGTCAGTTCGGTCTGCAACTGCATCAGCGCCTCTTCCGCCTCGCGCAGTTCTACCACGCTGGAGCTGGGCTGGATGATGCCACGCCCGTCCTCCGGGGCCGCCGCGTAGCGCTGCATATAGCCGGCCACACCCTTGATCGGCTTCACCAGCACGATGCGCACCGCAATGAACAGCAGCACCGCCGTAAAGACCGAAATCACCGCCGACAGGATCAGGATCCGCACCCCGTAGTCGATCATGGCGGCCCGCAAGGGCGCGGTCTCTATTGTCACCTCGATCAGCAACCCCGCCTCGCGCACCGGCGCACCGATGACCCGGATAATTTCATTCTCCGGCCGCACCAGCCGGGCCATGGCATCCATGATCAGCATCATGGCGCCGGCCATGCGCAGGTCGTAGGTGGCGGTGATCTGCTGTGGTATGGGCGAGGCCAGCATCAGCTGACGGATCTCGTCGCGGCGCAGCACCACATTGTAGACCCCCGCATTTTCCAGCAGCTCCGCTTCCAGCTCGGTCTCCAGCATGTCATCTGCCAAAAGCGCCAGAGAGGCGATCTGCGCCCGCTCAAGCCGGTCCGCCAGATAATCTTCGCGGAACCGCGCAATCGACGGCACAAAGATCAGCACCTCGGCCAGCATCACGAAGACCGTGGTCAGGATCAGGAATCTGCCCGAGAGCGTATTGAGCATTAGGCCGCCTTCAATTCATGAAATCCAGCGCTGAACAAAGCGCACTGCGCGTTTAACAAAACCACTGTCGAACAGCCGCGGGGAAAAATAAGCGCCCGCCGCCCGCTTGTTAATTTCGCCGATGCTGGGGTAAGGCGCAACCATTGCCGCAATCTGACCCATTTTCAGCCGGTTGGCGATGGCCATCGACCACAGGCCGATCAGCTCTCCCGCCTGATGGCCGGCAATCGTCACGCCAACAGGGCGGCCCTTGAAAACCATGACTTTGATGAAGCCTCTGGTCTTGCGCTCGGCAATGGCACGGTCGTTGTGATGGTAATCAAATCGCGCCACCTCCAGCTTGACGCCGTAAATGTCACGTGCCTGCGCTTCTGTCAGCCCCACCTGTGCCAGTTCCGGATCGGTATAGGTCGCCCAGGGGATATGGCTGGTCCTGGCTTTGGACGGCAGGCCGAACAGCGCGGATCGGATAATGATGCCCGCGTGATACCCCGCCACATGGGTAAACTGCAGCCCGCCGGCCACATCGCCGATGGCGTATACTTTTTTGTTGCTGGTCAGCAGGCTCTCATCCACCTTGATGCCATTGCCCTGGGTTTCAATCCCGGCGGCGGCCAGGTTCAACCGGCCCATATTGGCCTTGCGCCCCACCGCCATCAGCAGATGCGTGCCGTGGAACCTGCTTCCGTCACGGGTTTCGACCTCAATGGCGCCTGCCTGCCCGCCAATGCGGGAGACCATGGCGCCTTCGACGATCTCAACACCGTCTTTGCGCAAATGATCCAGCACCAAAGCAGCGGCCTCTGGATCATCCTTGCCCAGCGCCTTCATCCCTTCGATCACGGTCACCTTGCTGCCCAGACGCACATGCGCCTGCGCCATCTCCATGCCGATGGGGCCGCCGCCGATGATCAGCAGATGCTCCGGCTTTTCGCGCAGCTCGAACAGGGTTTCGTTGGTTTCATACGGCACTGTGTCCAGCCCCGGGATCGGCGGCACCAGCGGCGAGGAGCCGGTGGCAATCACCACCCGCCGCGCCGTGATGCGGTGCGGACCGGCCGCGACCTCGGTGGGCGAGACGAAATGCCCGTATTCCCGGATCACCCGCACGCCAAAGCCTTCGAACCGTTCCTGGCTGTCCACCGGCGCAATGGTATCGATGACTGCCTGCACATGATCCTTGGCGGCCGCATAATCCGCCTGCGGCACCTGATCCGCCACCCCAAAACCCTGGGTATGCGCCTGCATATGGGCGGCCTTGCCGCTGGCCAGCAGCGCCTTGGAAGGCACACAGCCGTAGTTCAGGCAGTCGCCGCCCATTTTATGCCCTTCCAGCAGGACAACATCCGCCCCCATCTGACTGGCTCCGGCGGCCACCGACAGCCCCCCCGACCCGGCTCCAATCACCAAGAGATCACAAGTAATGCTGCTCATGCTCAGACGCCTTTCTTTTTGCTGCGAACGGATTTCACGATGATCGGCATTGCCGCCAGAATGCACAGGCCCAGGATCGGCCCGATCACATGCGGCTCCCATAACAGGCTCAGATCCGGGTCTTCGCCCCGGTCAAACACTTCGCCCAGACCCACGCCTATCCAGGTAAACACAATGGCGCCCGGAATGATCCCCGCTGCGGTGGTCCACAGGAAGTTGCCGAGTTTCACACCAACCAGCGCCGGCAGCAGATTGGCCACGAAAAACGGCACCGCCGGCACCAGCCGCAACAGCAGCAGGACCTCTATTTCATTCTGGCGCAGCGCATTCTTCAGCATCTGCACCCGGCCCCCGGCAGATTCCATCCGCGCCGTCAGCATCGCCCCCAGCCCCATGCGCGCCGCCAGGAAAATCCCCGCGGCTCCGATGGTGGCGGACACCACATTGAAAGCCGTGCCGGAAACAAGACCAAACAGAAACCCGCCCGTCACCGAAGCCACCGCAGCGCCAGGCAGCGAGAACACCACGATCACGACATAGATCCCCATGAACAGCGCCACGAGCCCCAGATAGTTCTGATCCCGGAACGCCATCAGCGCCTCGCGGTTGTCGCGCAGCGTGTCAAAGGTCAGATAATCCTTCAGCACAATGGCGCCAATCAAGGCAACGGCCACCACTGCAATCAGCGGCAGGTGGCGTACGGCACCCGATTTCGAACTGGCAGTCTTGGAACTGGCCGTCTCCGTTCCGGGCTGCGAACCGGGTTTCGGGGTCTCTGTCATGTCACTCATAAGTCCGTCTCTATCGATGCCCATTGTTGCTACGTCTAATTTGGGCCTGCGGCGAGGGCAGCCAGCCCCGTTTCACAGCCGCTTGATCACAACGCCGGTTTCCGTGAGCTTTATGGCAGAATCATCCGGTGCATGTTACAGCCGCCGCGTCCGGGCAGGCCGCCCGGGGCAGTTTTCGGCAGAAATGTTGCATATTGCCCGGAAAAGGCGGCTTGCGGGGTTTGACTTACCCGTCATTCCCTCCTAAAGACCGGGCTTCGAGATAGACCCCGGGCGGGCGATTCCGCACACCCGATGATAATTTGGAGACCGGAGCGATGAAACGCACCTATCAGCCTTCGAACCTGGTTCGCAAACGTCGCCACGGCTTCCGTGCGCGCATGGCCACCAAGGCAGGCCGCAAGATCCTGAATGCACGCCGCGCCCGCGGTCGTAAAGAACTGAGCGCATAAGCTTAGTTCCGGCATCGACGGACATGACACCGCCGGAGGCCCCCAAGGACGGCAACGCTGCCCGAGGGGACACGCCTCCGGCGGTGTCCGTTTGTGCGCCTGAGTCTCAAAAGATGGACGTCATGGCCAAGCGCCGTGATTTCCTCGCCTGTGCCCGCCCCCCTGCCCGCAAGCAGGGCACAAAAGGCATGATGGTTCAGGGCCTGGACCGCCGCGACAGCGGTGGTATCCGCATCGGCTTCACCTGCTCCAAGAAAGTCGGCAACGCGGTGGCCCGCAACCGTGCCAAACGCCGCCTGCGCGAGGCCGCGCGGATGATTCTGCCCCTCCATGGCCGCCCCGGCTGGGATTACGTGCTGATCGGCCGCGCCATAGAAACCGCCCAGCGCCCGCTCGAGGAGCTGAAGCGCGACCTGATCTATGCGCTGAAGAAAATCCACGGCCAGTAGCAATCCCCGCAGCCTGCTGCATTGCCACAGCGGCGCCCTGCCCCTATCTATCCGCCATGACCCCGCTGGCCCGTCTCTTTGCCCTGCCTGTGCGCGCCTACCGGCTGCTGTTCAGCCCATGGGTCGGCTTCAACTGCCGCTACCAGCCCACCTGTTCGGCCTATGCCTTGGAAGCGCTGGAGAAACACGGCGCCATCAGAGGCGCCTGGCTGACCGCCCGCCGCATCGGGCGCTGCCACCCCTTTGGTGGAGACGGCTATGACCCGGTACCAGAGCGCAAGGACTGACTCCCTCCACGCCTTTTTTCCTTGGCAAAACGCCCATCCTCGGCTAGGGCGCGGCCATGCTTGATGATGATCTGGACGAAATCCACCCGCTGTTTGCCGGCGCCCCCTCGACCACTGAGTTCAAGAAGCTCAGGAAACGCATCGTGCGCTATGCCCGCGAGGCGATCGACCAATACGGCATGGTGGAGCGCCGCCAAGACGGCAGCACGCCGAAATGGCTGGTCTGCCTGTCCGGCGGCAAGGACAGCTATACCCTGCTGGCGGTTCTTTATGAACTGAAGTGGCGCGGGCTGCTGCCGGTGGACCTGCTGGCCTGCAATCTGGATCAGGGCCAGCCCGGCTTCCCGGCCACAGTGCTGCCTGAATTCCTCGAGAGAATGGGCGTGCCGCACCGGATCGAATATCAGGACACCTATTCCATCGTTGTCGACAAGGTGCCGCAGGGGCGCACCTATTGCGCGCTGTGTTCGCGCCTGCGCCGCGGCAACCTCTATCGCATTGCCCGCGAGGAAGGCTGCTCGGCCGTGGTGCTGGGCCACCACCGCGACGACATTCTGGAAACCTTCTTCATGAACCTGTTCCACGGCGGCCGCCTGGCGACCATGCCGCCCAAACTGGTCAATGAGGAAGGCGACCTGTTCGTGTTCCGCCCGCTGGCCCATGTGGCTGAGGCCGACTGCGAGAAATTCGCGCGCTCGATGAACTATCCGATCATTCCCTGCGATCTCTGCGGCAGTCAGGACGGGCTGCAGCGCCAGCAGGTGAAACAGATCCTGGACCAGTGGGAATCAAATTCGCCGGGCCGCCGCCAGGTGATGTTCCGAGCACTGATGAATGCGCGGCCCTCGCATCTTCTGGACCCGAAACTGTTCGATTTTGCAGGATTGGACCTGAAGAAGGGTGGATCCACCGAAGAAAATCCGGAAATTCCCAACCTGCGTTAACTCCCGGGTTATATCAGCGCTTTAGTCTCAGAACCAGAATGACTGGCTGCAGACGAAAGGTCTGGGAATGATGAATACGGGTTCAGGCTTTTTGGCACGCGTCAGGCAAACCCTTCCCCCTGCGATTGCGGGTCCGTCTTTGCTCGCCTTCCTGCCCGCGCTGACCCTCGCAACCTTCTGGCTCGGCGGCGAAGCCGCGCTGGTGGCCGTCGCACTGGGCCTGCCGGTTCTGTTCGCAGCAGCCGGCGGCTTCAGCATGCGCGACAGCAATGCCCAGCGTGACAGTGTGACCGGCATGATCCTGCGCGACGGGTTTGAACGTGCCGCTGCCAAAATCTGCGAGGAATGCACGGACACCGACCTGCGCTCTGCCATTTTCATCGTGGAGCTTGACGAATACAAGGAAATGACCAACCGCCACGGGCAGGAGGCCGGCGACCGCGTCATGCAGCATTGCGGCGCCCAGATCGTGTCGGCGCTGCGCCAGAATGACATCATCGCCCGTATCGGCGACAGCCGGTTTGCCGTTTGCCTGGCGCCAACACTGCAATTGGATCTGGAGCTGTGCATTCAACTGGCCGGGCGGATGCAATCCGCCACCGAAGAACCTGTGGCGCTGGACGGAACCAGCCTCTACATGACCTCCTCGATTGGCTTTTGCCAGCACAGTCGCGCACCGGCAGGCTCCAGCGCCGAATGGAACAAAGCCGCAATCACCGCCTTGTCAGAGGCCCAAAGCAACGGACCCGGCGGCATCCGCGCCTTCTCTGCCGATATGCCAAACAGTCCAGGCACCCGCAGCAACCTGCGCGAGGAAGCCGCCGCCGCATTGGAAACCGGCCAGATCCAGGCCTGGTTCCAGCCCCAGATCTGCACGGATACTGGCCGTGTTTCAGGGTTTGAGGCACTGGCCCGCTGGCTGCACCCGGTGCAGGGTCTGATCCCGCCCTCGACTTTCCTGCCGGCGCTTGAAGAGGCCGGGCTGATGGACCGGCTGAGCCAGGTCATGCTTTATAATGCACTGGTTGCCATCAGGGCCTGGGACGAGGCCGGGGTGCAGGTGCCTTGCGTCGGTGTCAACTTCGCCACCCAGGAACTGCGCAACCCGGGTCTTGCCGGCCGTGTCAAATGGGAACTGGAGCGTTTCGGCCTGCCGGCCGACCGCCTGTGCGTGGAAATCCTGGAAACCGTGATGACGGATCAACCCGATGATGTGGTCACCCGCAACATCCTTGCCCTCAGCGAACTGGGCTGCCCGATTGACCTGGATGACTTTGGCACCGGCCATGCCTCGATCTCTGCGGTGCGTCGCTTCAACATCTCCCGCATCAAGATCGACCGCAGTTTTGTGATGAAGGCAGATCAGGACCCCGAACAGCAGAAACTGATTTCTGCCATTCTGACCATGGCTGAGCGGCTGGATCTCCACACTCTGGCCGAAGGGGTGGAAACCGCAGGTGAACACGCGCTTCTGGCGCAGCTGGGCTGCGGCCATGTGCAGGGCTTCGGCATCGGCCGTCCGATGCCGTTTGACCAGACACTGGACTGGATCGCGGCCCATGAAGCCAAGCTGCAGGAAGCGCCCGCAATAGGCCGCCAGACGCCCTGACAATCGCCCCAAAGGCTCATTCCTTTGATTTTCTTGCGCACCGGGACCGTCCAAGGCACCGGTGCACCGCGATTCTGCTTGACCTTTGCGGCCCAGCTCTGTTGAACCCCTCGTGTCCTTCCCTACACGAGGTGGCAGTCCCAAATGGACGATCAGAACAAAAATCTTATTCTCGCAACAGTCCTCAGCTTTCTGGTGATCCTGGGCTGGTACACCTTATTCCCGCCGCCGGAACCGGAACAGGCTCCGGAAACCGCGGTCAGCGAAACCGCTCCGGCTGGCGATACCGCCGCCGCCCCCAGCGCGGCTGGCGCTGATGCGGTGGCCGACACCGCCGCTGAACAGGCCACAGCCCCGCAAGCGCCGCGTCTGGCCATCGACACCCCGCGCGTCACCGGCAGCATCTCGCTGCAGGGCGGCCGGATCGACGATCTGTCGCTGAAGGATTACCGCGAGACGCTGGAAGAAAACTCTCCCATCGTCAAACTGCTGAAGCCCGTGGGCGAAGCCGGCGCCTATTACGCGCTTTATGGCTGGGCACCGGGCGCCGGTCTGACCTTGGGCGATGTGCCTGGCGCCAATACTATCTGGTCCGCCCCGTCAGACGCCATCCTGACCCCGGACAGCCCGGTGACGCTCAGCTGGGACAACGGCAAGGGTCTCACCTTCTCGCGCACCATCTCTGTCGATGAGAACTATATGTTCTCGGTCGCCCAATCGGTTGCCAATGCCACCGGCGGCACCGTTTCGCTGGCGCCCTACGGCACCCTGGCCCGCCACGGCCAGCCTGCAGACCTGAAGAATTTCTTCATTCTGCACGAAGGTCTCACCGGTATGACCGACGGAGAACTGGCCGAGACCGACTATGACGACATGGCCGACTTTGAGGCCGACCCCCGCGACGGCTCGAAATCCAGCATCAAACAGGTCGAAGCCAACGGCTGGACAGGCTTCACCGACCACTACTGGATGTCCATCCTGGTGCCCGCCCCGGGCCAAAGCTTCCGCTCGATCGCCAAATTCGACGAGCGCCGCGACATCTACCAGACCGACATCGTGCTGCCGACCGTGACGGTCGCAGAAGGACAGACGTCTGAAGTCACCACCCAACTGTTTGCCGGCGCCAAGGAATGGGAAGCCATCCGCGGCTACGAGAAGGCAGGCATCGAGGGCTTCCTGGACGTGATCGACTGGGGCTGGTTCTTCTTCCTGACCAAGCCGATGTTCTGGCTTCTGCACAATCTGAACGTCCTGATCGGCAACATGGGCTGGGCGATCATCGGCCTGACCGTGGTGATCAAGATCCTGGTGTTCCCGCTGGCCTATAAATCCTATGCCTCCATGGCCAAGATGAAAGAGCTTCAGCCGGAAATGGAGAAGCTCAAGGAACGCGCCGGCGACGACCGCCAGAAGATGCAAAAGGAGATGATGGAACTCTACAAGAAGGAAAAGGTGAACCCCGCTGCGGGCTGTCTGCCGATCCTGATCCAGATTCCGATCTTCTTCTCGCTCTACAAGGTGATCTTTGTCACCCTGGAACTGCGCCACGCGCCATTCTTCGGACCGTTCCAGGACCTCAGCGCGCCGGACCCGACGTCGATCATGAACCTCTTCGGCCTGCTGCCCTTTGCCTCCCCGGCTCCGGAAAGCATCCTGGCGCTGGTCTTCATCGGCATCCTGCCGATCCTGCTCGGCATCTCGATGTGGCTGCAGCAAAAGCTGAACCCGGCACCCACCGACCCGACCCAGCAGATGATCTTTGCCTGGATGCCCTGGGTGTTCATGTTCATGCTCGGCGGCTTTGCCTCCGGCCTGGTGGTCTACTGGATTGCCAACAACACGATCACCTTCAGCCAGCAGTATCTGATCATGCGCAGCCACGGCTACAAGCCGGACGTGTTCGGCAATATCAAGTCGAGCTTCAAAAAGAAGCCGAAGGCCGAGAACGAATGACCGCAGAGGTCACAGACATCTGGCGCCACCCGCTCAAATCTCATGGGCGGGAGGCACTGGACAGCGTCACCATGATCGCCGGGCAGACCATGCCCGGCGACCGTGTTTGGGCGGTTGCGCATGAGACCTCCACGGCAGACGGTTCCCAATGGGTGCCCTGCCAGAATTTCACCCGCGGTTCCAAGGCGCCGGGGCTGATGGCGATCAACGCCGCTCTGGACGATGCCAGCGGTCAGCTGACACTGCGCCACCCCGCGCAGCCGGATCTGACGTTTGACCCGGAAAACCCGGCGGACCTGCAGCGCTTCCTCGATTGGGGAAAGCCGCTGCTGCCGGAAAACCGTGCCGCGTCGTCCCATATTGTCCGGGTGCCCGGCCGCGGCATGACCGATACCGACTTTCCCTCGGTCACCCTATGCAACCTGGCTTCTCACCGCGCGGTGGAACAGGCTATCGGTCACTCTCTTTCGCCCCTGCGCTGGCGCGGCAACATCTGGTTTGATCTGGATGAACCCTGGGCCGAAAACACCTGGCTGGGCCGCGAGGTTCAGATCGGTGCCGCCGTCTTTGCGGTGCGCGAACGGGTGGTGCGCTGCCTGGCAACCACCGCCAACCCCGAAACCGGCGAACGCGACGCCGATACGCTTAAGACCCTCAAGGACACTTGGGGCCACCAGGATTTCTCGGTTTACGCCGAAGTGGTGCGCGGCGGTGAAATCCGCCTGGGCGACGCGGTAAAGGTGCTGTGATGCAAATGCAATTTTCCCTGGCCGAAACGCCGGACGATCTCTCTGCCGAAAATGGCCGCAAGCTGTTTGCCGGCGAGACGGAATTCCTGAAAGGTGTGGTCGCGATGAACGGCCTGCCAGACGCCGACCGGCTGGAGGTCTGCTTTGCCGGCCGCTCCAACGTCGGCAAGTCGAGCCTGATCAACGCGCTGACCGGCACCAAGGGCATCGCGCGCGCCTCCAACACGCCGGGCCGCACCCAGGAAATCAACTTTTTCACCCAAGGCCCTGAGCTGTATCTGGTCGACCTGCCGGGCTATGGCTATGCCAATGCACCGCTCAAGGTGGTGGAACAGTGGCAGAAACTGCTGAAACGCTACCTGTCAGGCCGCCAGAACCTGCGCCGCGCCTTTGTGCTGATCGACAGCCGCCATGGCGTGAAGGCCGTGGATGCAGAGATCATGAAGCTGCTGGACAGCTCCGCCGTGACGTTCCAATGCGTCCTGACCAAGGCCGACAAAGTCAAGGAAAAGGACCGTGCCCAGGTGCTGGAGCAGGTGAAGGGCGCACTGGCCAAACACCCCGCCGCCTATCCCGAAATCGTGCTGACCTCGTCCGAGAAGGGCGACGGTATCGCCACCCTGCGGTCGATCATCGCCGGGCTGTAATCATCATGCTGCGCCGCCTGCCCTCTCTGCTGGTTGTGATCGCCCTGGCTGTGGCCGGGCTGATCCCATCCGGCTGGATGCCAGCCCCGGTGCAGGACGGCAAGGTGCTCCTGGTGATCTGCACCGGCAGCGGCCCGGTGGAAACCTGGGTTGATCTGGGCGGCGATGACACGCATACCCCGGCTGAGCAGATGGAGGACCGCAGCTGCCCGTTTGCGGCCCTCGGCGCGGTTGCGCTGCTGCCGGACAGCCTGATTGACCTGGATCTCAACCTGCCTCTCAGCGACCGCTGGTCGCGTGAAGCCTTTACCCATCGCACCGCCGGCTTTCACTGGCGCTATGATGCACGCGGCCCGCCCGCGCTCTCCTGACGTTCTGAACACACCTGACATTTTCGCCGGCGCCCCGCGCGCCCGGCCCTGTTCCGATATGGAGAGACCCAATGGCAACCAGCCAACCGCAATCCGCGGGCCAGTCGCGCCCGCTTTCCGAGAAATTCTACTTCGCCGTATGGCGCTGGCACTTTTACGCCGGCCTCTTCGTGATCCCTTTTCTGATCATGCTGGCAGTGACCGGCCTGATGATGATGTTCATCACCCAGTTTGACGGCCGCGACGGTGAAAAAATCGCCGTGACCCAGGGCGCAGCCGAACTGAGCCTCCCCGCGCAGGAGGCCGCCGTTCTGGCAGCCCAGCCCGGCACCATCGCCGAATGGATCGGCCCCAAGGCGCCGGATCTGGCCGCCGTGTTCCGGGTGAAAACGGAGGGCGGCCAGCGTCTGGTCGCCATCGACCAATACACCGGCGAAGTCATCAAGGTCTGGGACCGCCGCGCAGGCTGGTACGATCTGGCCGACAACATCCATTCCACCCTCTTGATCGGCGACACCGGCGATCGGCTGATCGAGATTGCCGCGGGCCTTGGCATCGTGCTGGTGCTGACCGGGCTTTACCTGTGGTGGCCGCGCGGCAATGCGGCCAGCGCCTTGATCCCGAATTTCCGCGCGCGCGGCCGGGCCCTGTGGAAGAACCTGCATGCGGTGACCGGCTTCTGGATGTCGGCCATCCTGGTGATCTTTCTGCTCTCTGGTCTTTCGTGGACCGGCATCTGGGGCGGCCAGATGATGCAGGCCTGGAGCACCTTTCCGGCAGCAAAATGGGACAACGTGCCCCTGTCGGACGACATCCACGCCAGCATGAACCACGGGCATACCAACGACGTGCCCTGGGCGCTGGAACAGACCCCGATGCCTGCCTCTGGCTCGGACACCGGGATCACCGGCGTGGCAGAGGGCGCAGACGTGGATGCCTCCAGCCTGATTGCCCTGGGCCGGCGCTTGGGCATGGAGGGCCGTTTCCGTCTCGCCTACCCCGGCGGCGACACAGGCGTCTGGACCCTCAACCGCGACAGCATGAGCGGCGACGGCGACAGCCCCTTTATCGACCGCACCGTGCATGTGGACCAGTACAGCGGCAAGATTCTGGCGGATGTGAAATACCAGGACTATTCCTGGGCCGGCAAGGCAATGGCCGTCAGCATCCCCTTCCACATGGGTCTGATGGGCACCTGGAGCTTCCTTCTGAACGTGGTGTTCTGCCTTTCCGTCATCTTTGTCTGCGTCTCCGGCCTGGTGATGTGGGTCAAACGCCGCCCCAAGGGCGCCCGTTTGGCCGCGCCGCCGGAACCGGCGGAAATGCCGTTCTGGAAAGGGGCTGCCCTGATCGCCGTTCTCGTCTCGCTGGCCTTCCCGCTCACCGGTCTGGCGCTGCTGGCGGTGCTGGCTTTTGACGTGCTGCTGCTGGGTAACCTGCCGGTGCTGAAACGCGCGGTGAGCTAAGGCAGAACGGAGGGCAGCGCCCGTCCCGGCGGGGTGGGAGGCGAAGCGCCCGCCCCGTGGGGGGCGGGACGGGCGGGAGGCGTTCCATCAAACGTGCTGCGCGCCGTTCACCTCGATCTCGGCACCCGAGATGTAGGAACTGCCCTCTGAGCACAGGAAAAAGATGGCTGAGGCCACCTCCTCTGGCTGGCCCAGCCGCTGCATCGGCAGCTTTTCGACGATTTTGTCCGTGCCGGGCGACAGGATCGAAGTCTCCACCTCACCCGGCGCAATCGCATTGACCCGCACGCCAAACGGGCCAAAGTCATGCGCCATCTCCCGCGTCAGCGCCGCCAGCGCCGCCTTGGAGGTGGCATAGGCCGCCCCAGCAAAAGGATGCACCCGGCTGCCCGCAATCGAGGTCACATTGACAACAGCCCCCTTGGCCGCCGCCAGTTCATCCTTTAGCCCCCGCGCCAGCACCACCGAAGAAAAGAAATTCACGTGAAACACTTTGCCCCAGTCCATCAGGTCGGTGTTGAGCGTGCTGAGCCGCTCGCCCTCCGGTCCCTTGGGTGAGATCCCCGCATTGTTGACCAGGGCATCCAGCCGGCCGTCCAGCAGTTCCTGGATACGACCCACCCCGTTGATCGTGTCAGAAGGGTCCGATAGATCCAGCTGCACATGGTTTTCCTGACCGCCGCCCCAGGGGCATTCCTGCGGAAATGGCTGCCGCGAGCAGGTAATCACCCGCCAGCCCTCGGCATTGAAACGGCGCACGGTGGCGTGGCCGATGCCGCGGCTGGCGCCGGTCAACAGGAGGGTCTTCTGGCGCATGGCGCAGCTCCGTCAAAGGTGGTATCCGGGGGCAGCCTACCACCCGCACCGGCCGCTGCAACGGCACAATGCCGCAGCTGGCTTGGCAGGAAGCAAAGAAATGCGTAACCCCCCCTGTCAAAGGGACACCAAGCGATGAAGAAACAGAATATGAACCGCGATTGGATTGCCACCGCCGAAACCCTCTCCAGCGCGCTGCCGTATTTCCAGCGGTTTGCCGGGGCGATTGTCGTCATCAAACTGGGCGGCCACGCCATGGGCAGCGACGAGGCAATGGAGACCTTTGCCCGCGACATCGTGCTGATGCGCCAGGTGGGGGTGAACCCGGTGATCGTGCATGGCGGCGGCCCGATGATCAATGCGATGCTGGAAAAGCTGCAGATCAAGTCAGAATTTGTGAACGGCAAGCGGGTGACCGATGCCGCCACCATGGAAGTGGTGGAAATGGTGCTGTCCGGCGTTGTCAACAAGCGGATCGTGCAGGCGATCAACAGCCAGGGTGGCCGCGCGGTCGGACTGTCCGGCAAGGATGCCAACCTGATCACCTGCGATCAGGCCGACCCGGATCTGGGCTTTGTCGGCGCGCCGGCGGAAATGGACCCCAAGGTGCTGCATGGGCTGTTTGAAAAGAACATGATCCCGGTGATTGCCCCCATCGGTTCCGGCCGGCAGGGCGAAACCTACAATATCAACGGCGACACGGCCGCCGGCGCCATTGCCAAGGCGCTTGAGGCCGACCGGCTGCTGCTGCTGACCGACGTGGCGGGTGTCAAGAACGCCGAGGGCGAAGTGGTGACCGAACTGAAAGCCGCAGATGTAGAGGACATGACCGCCAGCGGTGTCATCGCCGGCGGCATGATCCCCAAAACCGAAACCGCGCTGGACGCGGTCCGCGGCGGTGTGCGCGCCTGTATCATTGTTGATGGGCGGGTGCAGAACGCCGTGCTGCTGGAGCTTTATACCGAGCACGGCGCCGGTTCGATGATCCGCGCCTGACAAGCCCGGGCAGACAGGTCAAAAGGGGCGCTGCCCCTCTTGGCCCTGCCGGGGCCAATTCACCCCGGGATATTTTCAGCCAGATGAACAAGGGATGCCTCTATCGGCCCCCCGGTGTCCTATAGGCGGCCGCGATGCCCCCGGCCTTCTTCTGGATCTCCGTAAACGCATCGGAGGTGACGGCGCGCATGGTCCGGAGGTTGCAGACGGTACCGCTGGCGCCGGTTGCCAACAGGCCCGCCAGCAGGCCACTGATGTCGTCAATCATGACTTTGATGGCAAAATCCTGGTCCCCGGTGGTCAGATAGACGCTCTCCAAGGTACCGCCTGCCGCCTCAGCAAGCCCCCGCGCAGCGGCCTCGCGGTCGCTGGGGTTTTCGATCATCGCCTTCATTGCAGAAGGCGTGTAGTGCCCGGTCACGGTAAATCTTGGCATTCTGTCCCTCCCTGGGGCGGAAGTTACAGACCGGCTGCCAGCAGAATGCTGGAAGGTCCAACCTGCATGCCCCGGCAGGGCTCGCCGCAGGCAGGAAGATGCCGGTTGGAAGACGCGGGCAGAACAGAGTGGGACGCTTTTCACCTCCGCTGCGCAGCAGGCGGCTGTTAGGCTCTGCCATGCCACCTGCCAGGGACGCCCCCCATGAGCCAGACCGCCAAGCCTGACGCCCAATGCCGCAACGCGCCGTCTTACACCGCCCTGGCAACCGCCGCCGCAGGGGCCGGGCTGTCCATCCATGGCGCGCTGCACCCAGCCCGCCAGCCGGTTCAGGCGCTGCAGGGCGGCACCCTGCTGCTGCTGGGCACCAATGCGGATTTCTGGCCGCTGTTCAGGGCATCGCCGGAACATCTTGGCGGCATTCCGGACCCGATAGACAGCTGGTCGGAGCGCGTCATCGGGGCGTTGGCGGACGCATGGGGGGCCACCGCCTATTTCCCCTTTGGCGGCCCGCCCTATACGCCTTTCATCAACTGGGCGCTGGCGTCGGGGCGGTTTTTCACATCACCGTCACAGATGCTGGTGCATGATGAGACCGGAATGATGGTATCTTTGCGGGGGGCGCTTCATTTTACACAGGAGTTTGACATTCCCCCTGCACTTTTGGCAGAGTCCCCCTGCCGCAGCTGCCCCTCTCGCCCCTGCCTCAGCACCTGCCCTGCAGGCGCATTGGCCGACGGAGGCCCCTACGATCTGGCAGCCTGCCACGGCTATCTCGACACCAGCGCAGGCGCCGGCTGCATGACCGGTGGCTGCCTTGCACGGCTGGCCTGCCCGCTAAGCCGCACTGCCCGCCGCGACCCGGAACAAACCGCACACCACATGAGGCATTTTCACCCGTAATGACCTGCACCCTGATCCTGACCCGCCACGCCAAATCTTCCTGGGACACAACTGTACCCAGCGATCACGCCCGCCCGCTGAACAAGCGCGGACGCCGCTCTGCGCCCGCCATCGCCGCATGGATGCGCGAATGCGGCTACCTGCCGGATCAAGTGATCTCTTCTTCATCTCAGCGCACCCGCGAGACCTGTGAGCTGATGGAACTGGGCGTGCCGACAACTTTTACCGAGCGCCTGTACCACGCCAATTCGGATATCATGTTCAAAGTTCTGAGCGAGGCGGAGCACAAACGGATCATGCTGGTCGGCCACAATCCCGGGATTGCCGCCTTTGCCCATACCATCGTGTCCAGCCCGCCAGAGCATTCGCGGTTCGACGACTACCCGACCGGCGCCACGCTGGTGGCTGAATTCGATATCAGCAGCTGGCGGGAACTGAGCTGGAGCAGCGGCAAGGTGATCGATTTTGCCGTGCCGCGGGAACTGCTGGGCGAGTAACCCCTGCGGCATTCTGGCGCATCCCGCGCAGGAGGGCGCTGGCCGCTGCGGCGGACCATGGCTAGATTTCTGCAGGACATAGGACATCACCTGTCAGGACTGGAGATCATCATGCACCGCCGTTCCCTGCTGCTTGCCGCAGCCGCCCTCCCCCTCTCCGCACTGCCGGGGTTCGCCACGGCAGCACAAACCATCCGCATCATGAAGTCACCCAGCTGCGGCTGCTGCTCTGCCTGGGCGGATCACCTGGCCGCTGCCGGTTTCAAAACCGACCTGCGCGATGTGCCGGATGAGGAGCTGTGGGCGATGAAGGACCGGCTGGGCGTCGGTGGCGATCTGGCCTCCTGCCACACGGCGATGGCCGGGGCCTATGTGATCGAAGGCCATGTGCCGGCAGGCGACATCCTGCGGCTGCTGGCGGAACAGCCTGTGGCATTGGGGTTGACCGTGCCGGGCATGCCGATCGGATCACCGGGGATGGAGATGGGCGAAGAGCGCGAGGCGTTTGACAGCTTGCTGATCCTGGCCGATGGCAGCACCGTAGTTTTTGCCAGCCACGCCTGATCAGGATGGTTTGACCAAGACATCCAGAACGAAAAAGGCCGGGCACTGCGCCCGGCCTTCTTGGTTTCGTGAGGCCGCTGCTTCAGTGGCCCAGGATCTGGCTCAGGAACAGTTTGGTCCGGTCGCTCTTGGGGTTGTTGAAGAACTCTTCCGGCTCGTTCTGTTCGACGATCTGGCCTGCATCCATAAAGATCACCCGGTTCGCCACCTGACGGGCAAAGCCCATCTCGTGGGTCACGCACAGCATGGTCATGCCTTCCTCGGCCAGTTCGATCATGGTGTCCAGGACCTCCTTGATCATCTCAGGGTCGAGCGCCGATGTGGGTTCATCGAACAGCATGATGCGCGGCATCATGCAAAGCGAGCGCGCGATGGCCACACGCTGCTGCTGGCCACCCGACAGCATGCCCGGGTATTTGTGGGCCTGCTCCGGGATTTTCACTTTTTCCAGGAAATGCATCGCCCGCTCTTCGGCTTCCTTCTTGGGTGTCTTGCGGACCCAGATCGGTGCCAGGGTGCAATTCTCCAGAATGGTCAGATGCGGGAACAGGTTGAAGTGCTGGAACACCATGCCAACCTCGGAACGGATCTTGTCGATGTTCTTGAGGTCATTGGACAATTCGGTGCCGTCCACCACGATCTTGCCCTGCTGGTGCTCTTCCAGCGCATTGAGACAGCGGATCAGGGTGGATTTGCCGGAACCCGACGGGCCCGCGATAACAATCCGCTCGCCCTGGTTGACGGTCAGATTGATGTCACGCAGCACGTGGAAGGAGCCGTACCACTTGTTCATCCCATTGATTTCAATAGCGACCTCGTCGCTTACCTGCATCTTGGAGCGGTCGATTTGACGGTCGGACATAAGTTCAGACATATGTTGAACTCCTTAACGGTGATCGGTGGCGAGACGGCGCTCGAGCCACTGTGAGTATTGAGAAATGCCGTAGCAGACGACGAAGAACAGAAGCGCAGCAAAGCCCAGAAGCTCCCAATAGACCCCGTTCCACTCAGTGGAGGCGAGGATCGGGCCGCGGATCATGCCCACCAGGTCGAACATCGAGATGACCGAAACCAGGGTGGTGTCCTTGAACAGGCCAACAGCCACGTTCACGATGCCCGGAATGGAGATCTTCAGCGCCTGCGGCAGGATGATCAGCCGCATTGCCTGGGGGTAATCCAGGCCAAGGCTGTCAGCCGCTTCATACTGTCCCTTCGGCAGGGCTGCCAGGCCGCCGCGGATCACCTCGGCGATATAGGCTGCCGAGAACATGGTGATCATGATCACCACGCGCAGGAACAGGTCGACGGTGCTTTCCGGCGGGAAGAAGTAGGCCAGCATCACCGATGCCACGAACAGCAGGGTGATCAGCGGCACGCCGCGCACAAATTCAATGAAGACCACACAGATCCACTTGATCAGCGGCATGTCCGACTGACGCCCCAGTGCCAGCGCGATGCCCAAGGGCAGCGACAGCGACACACAGGTCACGCCGAGCATCAGGTTCAGCATGAAACCGCCCAGATCGCGCGATGGCACCGCCTGCAGCATGGCGTTGTCCGATGCCCCGTCAGGGATCAGCGCGCCGCCAATTAGCCACACGGCAAAGGCCGCAACAATGGCTCCGAAGAAGCCGATTGCAAAGCTGCTCTTGCCGTAAGTCTGGAACACAAATGCGCCCGCGGCAAAGCCCAGCAGCGCCACGATCGGCGCCAGAATGGTGCCGCCCCAGATCAGCCAGAAGGCCAGGAAGGGGTAGATTGCGGTAAAGGCCAGAAGTTTGCGCGGCAGGTCAAAAAACAGCACCGGCGCAATCGCCACCAGCAACAGCACCAGAGCCAGATTCGGGCGCCAGTACTGATCACCCGGGTATTTGAACCCATACAGCAACTGGTTCCAGCGTTCGGTCAGAACCGAGAAACAGGCCCCGGTTTTGCCCTGCAGCACTTCGCGGCATTCTGCCAGCGAATTGGTGGTCCACACCCCATTCAGCAGCCACGGCAGGGTCTTGCTGAGGATGACATAGATCACCAGCAAAGCTGCAATGGTCAGGGCGGAGTTCACCGCATTGGAAAACAGGTTTTCGCGCAGCCATTTGACCGGGCCGGTTTCGCCCGCAGGCGGCGGCGACGGCGGGATGGTCCCATCAGCAACAAAAGCGATGGAGTTGGTTTTCTGATCACTCATGTCTCAGCGCTCCTTCAACTTAACTGATGCGTTGTAGACGTTCATAACCATCGAAATGGTCAGCGAAGCGGTCAGATAGAACAGCATCAGGAGGAGAACACATTCAATGGCGCGGCCGGTCTGGTTCAGGGTGATCCCACCCAGAGTTGCGGTGATATCCGCATAGCCCACGGCAATCGCCAGCGAGGAGTTCTTGGTAATGTTGAGGAAGTTGGAGATGAGCGGCGGGATGATCACCCGCAGCGCCTGCGGCAGAACCACCAGGTTCATCACTTTGCCCGGACGCAGGCCCAGGGCCGAAGCCGCTTCGGTCTGGCCTTTGGAAACCGCCTGAATGCCCGCACGGACGTTCTCGGCGATAAAGGCACCGGTGTAAATCGACAGGGCAAACCACAGCGCGATCAGCGGACCGCCGATCTTGATGCCGCCCTTGAAGTTAAAACCCTTCAGCTCGGGGTATTCCCAGCTCAGCCCCATCACCAGCATCAGCACCAGGAACGGCACCAGCCAAGCGGCGAGGATCAGCGCCGTGGTCTTGGGCCGGATACCCGTGGCTTCCTGTTTCTGGTTGGCCCAGATGTTGATCCGACGCGCTGCGAACCATGAGCCGACAAAACCAGCGATCACCAGCAGCCAGTTCATGGACGCGCTGGCAAAGAGACCATGCTCGAACCAGGGCATCGGCGTGTAAATGCCGCGGTTGGTAAAGGCAAAGGCGTCGAACAGCATGCTGGACGTCGCATTATCACCGCGGAAAGCCCGCGGCCCCGGCAGCACCGCCGTCATGATGGTAAAGATGATGATGATCCAGATCAGCACCGGAATATTCCGGAAGATCTCGACATAAAACGCCATCAGCTTGGAGACGAGCCAGTTGTTGGACAGGCGCAGAACCCCGGCAACAACCCCGAACACTGTCGCGGTTATGCACGCCAGGAAAGCCACCAGCAACGTGTTCAGCAGGCCGACCAGAGCGGCCTTGGCGTGACTGGACTGGCTGTCATATTCAACCAGACGCTGGTTGATATCGTAACCGGACGAGTCGCTGAGGAAATTGTACGAAATGTTAAGCCCGGCGGCGCGGAGGTTCTGGATCAGGTTGTTTCCAAGATACCAGATGCACAGAGCAAGGATGACAGCCGCTATCACCTGAAAAGTCAGTGAACGGTAGCGGGTGTCGTTGATAAGCATAGACAGCCGAAAACTTTCGTTCGGCGGGTCAGTCAACGTTGACATATATTGTGATCCCCTGGCTCCGGCATTCTATCCTGGCGGGGTTGTCCCCGCTCCGCAGCTGGCCGGAGCTATTTTCAGATAGGAAAAGGGCGCAGGAAACTCCTGCGCCCTTCCCGTAGGTTAGTTTAGCGGAACGGCGGAGAGTACAGCAGACCACCTTCGGTCCACTGAGCGTTCAGGCCACGGGCCAGACCAACCGGGGAGTCTTCGCCAATGTTCTTGGCAAAGACTTCGCCGTAGTTGCCCTGGGACGCAATTGCGTTCTTGGCCCAGTCAGCCGACAGGCCCAGCATCTCGCCCAGAGTGCCTTCGGCACCCAGCAGACGGTTGATTTCCGGGTTGTCGGTGCCAGCAGCCATTTCGCCGATATTCGCAGAGGTCACGCCCAGCTCTTCGGCCGCGATCATCGCGTTCAGGGTCCAGCGGACAACATCGCCCCATTCGTGGTCGCCATGACGGACCAGCGGGCCCAGCGGCTCTTTGGAGATGATCTCCGGCAGAATCGCATGGCTGGCAGGATCGTCAAAGGTTGCGCGGGTTGATGCAAGGCCGGATGCGTCGGTGGTATAGACGTCACATGCGCCAGCCAGATACTGCTGCTGTGCTTCGGCGTTGGTTTCAACCGGAACCGGCTCATAAGAGATGTTGTTGGAGCGGAAGAAATCCGCCAGGTTCAGCTCGGTGGTGGTGCCGGTCTGGATGCAGACGGTTGCGCCGTCCAGTTCCTTGGCCGAGGACACGCCCAGCTCTTTCGGAACCATGAAGCCCTGACCGTCATAGTAGTTAATACCGACGAATTCGAATTTCAGGTCGACATCGCGGCTGAAAGTCCAGGTGGTGTTACGGGCCAGCATGTCGATTTCACCCGACGCCAGCGCGGTAAAGCGGGTCTTGCCGGTGGTCGGCACGAATTCCACGGCGGTTGAGTCACCCAGCACAGCTGCAGCCACAGCACGGCAGACGGCAACGTCAAAGCCTTCCCATTCCCCATTCGCATTCGGGGCCGCAAACCCAACTAGGCCGGTGGTCACGCCGCAGTTCAGCTTGCCGCGGGCCTTCACGTCGTCCAGCGTGCCGGCAGAAGCTGCGCCAGCCGCAAGACCGGCAAAGGCCATTGCGCCCAAAATCATGGTTTTTTTCATTTTTACCTCTTCCTGATAGCCCGCCATTCGGCGGTTCTTATACTCCGGCGATCCCCCGCCGTGTCTGAGACTGAAGAAGGGTCCTCCCCTAATTCGTGGCTGAGTTTGGGCGCATTATTCTGCAAACGTCAAGGGCGGTATCGGGAATTTCGACGTACGAATTCCGCACAAACCGAGTCTGCGCAGAATATTATTTCCGTCCAGGCTGTGGATAAGTAATTTCCTATCAGGTCAGGAGAAATCGTAGAATCGCTTGGCATGCAGGAATTCCTGCCGCTTGACCTCGGCCGCAGCCTGGGCGTCCTCGTCCTCGCCCCACTGCTCTTCCTGCCAGCGTTCGTCCAGCCGCGACAGCTGCCAGATTTCATCCGCGCTGCGCCAGCCATATGCGGCAGCAAACCCAAGTATCAAAGAGCCTGAAATGCCTACCAGGTCGTGAAATGCGGCCAGCTGGAACGAAGTCATCGACCGGGTTTTCTCGGCCAGAACTGCCAGAGCATCCGCATGCTGCGGCTGGTGCAGAACCCCGATCCGCAGCTCCAGACGGGCGCCCAGATGGGCCTCTGCCCAGTCCAGAACCGGATCCCATTCAGCGGCCTGCCGGGCGGCCAGTTCAACCGGGGAACCGGCCCGGTAGCACAACAGATCACTGTCGCCGTACTCAGACAGCATCGCCGCCACTTCGCTGTGCTGATGTGTCACCTTGTCTATGGCAGCGTTGGCAGACCGGGTGCAGGGCATTGAATTCGGGTCAACTGATTCGGTCTGGGCATCCCATTCCGCAGCAATTGCCTCGGCCATGGCCCGGGTCGGAACCGCCAGCGGCGCCTTGGCCGGGGTCTTAACACGCCGCCCGTCCAGCTCCACCGCGAACCCCTCTGCGGTTTCCGCAACGGCAACCTCTTTCCAGAACCGCTTCTGCGCCCAGCCGCTCATATTCTAACCCTTCCAGATTTCTGCCAGCAGCGGACGCAGCTCCGCGAAATCGCGGATCAGATAGTCGGCGCCCAATGTGTCTGCCGGATGATAGCCCCAGGGCACGGCGATGGTGGTCACACCTGCTGCACGCCCCATTTCAATGTCAAACCGCGTGTCGCCGATCATCACGGTGCTCTCACGCGCCACCCCGGTCTCCGCCATCGCGGTCAGCACCATCGACGGATGCGGTTTGGACGGGTGATGGTCGGCCACCTGCCGGGTGACAAAACAGTTCAGCTCATGCGCCTTGATCAGCGCATCAACCCCGCGTTGGGATTTACCGGTGGCAACCCCCAGCAGATACTCCGGCACCTCATGCAGCTCCGCCAGCATCTCCTGCGTGCCGGGGTACAGCGGCGAATGCGCCGCGCCCGCAGCTTCACGCGCCAGCATGTATGAGGACTTGTACCCTTCCACCAGCCGCGCCAGCGTTGCCGCGTCCTGACCCGGCGCCAGTTCCGTCATGGCCAGAGGCAACGACAAGCCAATGATCGACAGGATCGCCTCGCGGGCAGGCACCTCCAGACCGGCGCCCTGAAAGGCCTCGGCCATCGCGCCGGTGATCGCCCCCTGGCTGTCCACCAGGGTTCCGTCGACGTCAAACAGGATCAGCCGCAGCTCTGCGCTCACTTCAGGTCCTCAAACGGATCATCGGCGGCCAGGTCTTCGCTCCAGCCGAAAGTGTCCCAGCTTTCCTTCATATGCTCCGGCAGCGGCGCAACCACGGACACCTGCTTTTGCGTGACCGGATGCTCAAACACCATCCGGCGGGCATGCAGGTGCAGCTTCTTCGAGATCACCCCACCAAACTGCGCGCCCCAGCCGTCGCCCAGGTTCTCCTGGCCCGAACCGCCATATTTGCCGTCGCCTGCAATCGGATGGCCCATGCCGGACATATGCGCCCGCAGCTGATGGGTGCGCCCGGTGATCGGCTCCATCGCCACCCAGGCCGCACGAGAGGCGACCCGATACAACGTGGCATAAAGCGTATGCGCCCGTTTGGCGCCATATGTGTCGTCGATGTCGTGCGGATGCACGTTGATCATCTTCTCGCCTTCGCCGGATTTGCCATGGCCCGGCGCCTTCACCAGCCCGTTCTTGATCTCTCCCAGATAGGGCGTCGGCACGCCCGCAACCAGCGCCCAGTAAATCTTGCGGGTGTTCTTGTGGCGAAAGGCAGCAGTCAGCCCCTGCGCGGCCTTGCGGTTGCGCGCCAACACCAGAATGCCCGAGGTATCCTTGTCGATCCGGTGGACCAGCTTGGGCTTGTCCTCCAGCCCGAACTTCAGCGCCTCGGCCAGACCATCCACATGTTTGGTGGTGCCAGAGCCGCCCTGCACTGCCAGGCCCGCAGGCTTGTTCAGCACGATGACATCATCATCCCGGTAAATAACGCAATCCTGAATCATCCGGGCATCGGCGTCCGAGATCTTCATCTCGCGCGGCGCAGCAGGCTTCAGATCGCTGTCCGCCAGCGGCGGCACCCGCACCACCTGCCCCGCCTCGACGCGGCTACTCGCCTTGACGCGGCCGCCGTCCAGCCGCAGCTCCCCCTTGCGGCACATCTTTTCGATGCGGCCCTGGTTCACATGCGGAAACAGCCGCCGCAGCCAGCGGTCAATGCGCTGGCCGCCATCGTCTTCGCTGACGGTAATCATCTGAACGCCGCTCATGCGAACACTCCCCTTGCGGCCATCAGGCCCAGAAACAATCCGCCGACCGACAGGCCCACGGACAAAGCTACATACAGCGCCGCCTGCCCGAAGGCGCCGCGCTCGATCAGGTTGGCGGTCTCCAGCGAGAACGCCGAGAAAGTGGTGAACCCGCCCAGAAGGCCAGTCATCACCAAGGGGCTCAGCCACGTCAGGTCCCGCAGGGCAGCCACTGTCACAAACATCCCCATCAGAAAGGAGCCGAGGATATTCACTGTCAGGATCGCCACCGGGAAATCATGATGCCCCAGGACCCGGATGATACCCAGCCCGGCCAGATAGCGGCACACCGCCCCAACAGCGCCACCCAGCGCGACCATGGAAACCGAAAAAATCATCCCCGTCCTGTCGCCGGCGCAGGCTGAGATGTCAAGTTTTGCCCGCGTTGCACCGCATGCAGAGCTGCCGCTTCTTTCTGGTTCCCAATACCCCCGCCGGAGGCCGCGGCTTTCCTGCGGGAAAGCCGCTCATGGCGTCATCCGAACCGTTTGGGCACCGGGCGGCCGGTCAGCCGCTCCCAATAGTCATCCGCCCGCTTCTCAAAGGTCGGCGACAGGCGCGCGTCGCTCTGGTAAAACCGGCCTGGCTCCACTCCCGGCGCATAGGGCTGATCGACCCAGCCGAGGGCATCTTTATGCGGGCTGCGGTAACCGCCATGGCCCAGCTCCTGCGCGCCCTGATAATGGGTGTCCCGCAAATGCAGCGGCACCGGCGCCGGCGGCTCGCTGGCCACAGCAGCCAAAGCCGCTGCAATGCCGCTGTTGGCCGAGCCGGACTTGGGCGCGCGCGCCACATGCAGCGCCGCATGGGACAGGATGATCTGCGCTTCCGGCAGGCCGACCATCTCCAGGGCCTGCGCCGCCGCCACCGCTGTCTGCAGCGCCGAATTATCCGCCAGCCCTACGTCCTCGGACGCCTGGATCATGATCCGGCGGGCAATGAACCGCGGGTCTTCACCGCCATGTATCAGCCGTGCCAGCCAGTAAAGCACCGCATCCGGATCGCCGCCTCTCATTGATTTTATGAAGGCTGAAATGACATCATAATGCTGATCGCCAGAGCGGTCATGATTGACAGGCGCTGCCCTGTAGGCCTCCTCCAGCATGGCATCCGTGACGTTGACCGCACCGCCCTCATGCCCGATGGCAAGGCTTTCCAGTGTTGTCAGCGCCCGGCGCGCATCCCCGCCCGAACGCCCGGCAATCAGGCGTTTCTGCGCCGCTGTCAGCTGAACTTCAACTCCGCCCCCGGCCAGCTGCCGCAGCCCGCGGTTCAGTACCTCTTCCATATCCTCAATCGAAATCGGCTCCAGCTTCAGGATCGTGGAGCGGGACACCAAAGCCTTGGGCAGTGCGGTATAGGGATTCTGCGTTGTCGCTCCGATAAAATCGGCGGTGCCCTCTTCGCAGATTGCCAACAGATCATCCGCCTGCGTCGCCGAGAACCGATGCACCTCGTCGACAAAGATCAGCAGCGGCCGGATCCGTGCCTCATCGGCCAGCTGGCGGATGTCCTTGACCCCGGCCCGCGTCGCATGCAGCTGGCGGAATTCCTTGCCCAACATTCCGCCGACAGCGCGCGCAATCGAGGTCTTGCCGATGCCCGGCGGCCCGTAAAGCACGATGCTGCCCAGCTGATCGGCGGCAATCCGGCGCCGCAGGATGGAGCCCTCTGCCGTCAGCGCCGGCTGCCCGATCACCTCATCCAGCGACCGTGGCCGCAATGCAGCAGCCAGCGGTTGGCGGCTGTGGCCAGGGCCTGCATCAAACAGATCTGCCATATGTTACCCCTCGCATTTGCTGCAGCTGGCCCGCGCAGGCGGCCCTGTGAAATACACGCCAAGAGGAGGCAATGCCGCCCCTTCCCGTGCCGCTGCGGCGGCCTCTCCGATGCGCGGGCTCAGAGCCGGAACCGCAGGGCGACCCGCTGGCCGCGCCGGTTCAGTTCCAGCCGGACCCAGCGTCCGCTGTCCGACAGAATAGCCTGGACATCACCGGTGCTGCCAATCCGCTGGCCGTTTACCGCCAGCAGCTGATCACCCCTTTGCAGCCCGCCGTTCCCGGCATAGGGGCCGGGGTCGGTAACCACCACCCCTTCTGCCGACAGCGGCAAGCCCAGACGGGCAATGACCTGCGGATTGATCTGTGCCACGGTCAGACCGGGCAGCGCGGCCCGCTCATCCAGCTGCACCGGATCGGCAGGCGGCTGGTCCGGCGCAGTGATCATCGGCACCTCGACCACGGTCCTCTCAGCCCCGCGCAGACGGGTGATCCCGGCCGTTCCGCCAAGGCCCGAGACCGACATGCGGAACACCATCTCGGAGGGCGAATTCACCACTTCCCCGTCCACATGGGTAATCACGTCGCCGACCTGGAACCCGGCTTTGGCAAAGGGGCTGGCCCGGTGCAGGTCAGAGATCACCATGCCTTCCGGCAGATCCATGCCCATCGAGGCAGCCAGATCCGCATCCACCGGCTGCCCGGCCATGCCGGCCCAGGGGCGCTGGAACTCCTCTGCGCCGGTCCTGGCCTGCTCCACAAACTGTTTGACCAGATTGGCAGGGATTGCAAATCCGATGCCATTGGAGCCGCCGGAGCGGGACAGGATGCGGGTGTTGATGCCAATCAGATCGCCATTCACATCAATCAGCGCGCCGCCGGAGTTGCCCGGATTGATCGGCGCGTCGGTCTGGATGTAATAGCCAAAGCCTGCGCCAGCCCCCATGCCGGTGCGCGCAAGGCCGGAAATGATGCCGCTACTGACAGTCTGCCCGACCCCAAAAGGGTTGCCGATGGCCAGCGCCAGCTCACCGACCTCGACCTCATCGCTGTTGCGCAGCTGCAGATAGGGCTGCTCGCCAGCGTTTTCCAACTGCAGGATCGCCAGATCGCTGGCCTTGTCGCCCAGGATCACCCGGGCGTTGTATTCGCGCCGGTCAGCAGTCACCACACGGATTTCGGTGGCGCTGCCAACCACATGGTAATTGGACACCACGATGCCGTCCGCCGACAGGATCACCCCGGAGCCAAGCGAGTTTTCAACCCGCGGCTGCGGCTTGGCGAAACCGCGAAAGAAGTCATCAAAGAACGGATCGTTCATGAAAGGAGAGCGGCGGCGCTGCTGCACCTGGCGCACCACCTTGGCGTAGATGTTCACAACCGCCGGAGACGCCTCTTTTACCAGCGGTGCAAACCCCAGCGCAATCTCTGCCTGGCTTTGCGGCACCCGGGTCTCGGCGGTGGCCGACAGGGCCAGCACGGGCAGGGCAAGACAGAAGGCCAAACACGGGGCCAAGGACATCAGGGCTGGTCGGATCATGCGGGCTCCGTTTGTTGCTATGTGCAGGATATGCGGGGGACCGGCCCGGATTGCAAGGCTGGAGGCAAGCCTCTGCGCCACCAGGGGCGGAGGGGCGCTGCCCCTCTTGGCCTGACGGCCAATTCACCCCGGGGTACTTTAGACCAGAAAGAAGCAGGCTCTTCTTTCTGGTCCGAAGACGCGATCGCGGAGGCCCCTGCCGCCATGGCAGCTTCAGGCGTCGGCCAGAGCCTTTTGCGCCGCATGCACACGGCGTTCGGCAACCGCATCGGCCAGATGTTCCAGCTCTGCCACGGTGTCCTCCCAGCCCAGGCAGCCATCGGTGATGGACTGGCCGTAGGTCAGCGCCCCCCTGCCGAGATCCTGACGGCCCGCCACCAGATGGCTTTCCACCATCACGCCTGTGATACGGGTGTCGCCGCCGGCGATCTGCCCCGCCACGTCGCGCAGGACCGCAGGCTGCCGCATCGGGTCCTTGCCGCTGTTGGCGTGGCTGGCGTCGATCATCACATGGCCGCGGATGCCGTCCTTTTCCGCCAGTTTGCAGGCCGCATCGATCGAGGCCGCGTCATAGTTGGTGCCGCCACCGCCGCGCAGGATCAGGTGGCAGTCCGGGTTGCCGCTGGTGGCGGCAATCGCGGCGCGGCCCGATTTGGCCAGCGCCATGAAATGATGCGGATGGGCGGCAGAGCGCACTGCATCCACCGCGATCTGCACATTGCCGCGGGTGCCGTTCTTGAAGCCCACCGGGCAGCTGAGACCCGAGGCCATTTCGCGGTGGATCTGGCTTTCGGTGGTGCGGGCGCCGATGGCGGCCCAGGCGATCAGGTCGGAGATATATTGCGGCACCGCAGTATCGAGGAACTCCGTCCCGACCGGCAGGCCCAGGGCGTTGATGTCCAGGCACAGGCGGCGCGCCAGCCCCAGCCCTTCGTTGATGCAAAAAGAGTTGTCGAGGCCGGGGTCGTTGATCAGCCCTTTCCAGCCCGAGATCGTGCGGGGTTTTTCGAAATAGACCCGCATGACGATTTCCAGCTGGCCAGACAGGCGCGCGCGCAGCGGCGCCAGCCGTTCGGCGTATTCCATTGCTGCCTTGGGGTCGTGGATCGAACAGGGGCCGACCACCGCAACAACGCGCCCATCGCGGCCGTGCAGCACGTCCTGAATGGCCGTGCGGCTGGCCAAGACAGTATCCGTGGCCGCCGCCGTGCACGGCATCTGCGACGCAAGGTCTTCGGGGGAGATCAGTTCCTGCATGGCGGTAATGCGAAGGTTTTCGGTCTGCGGTGTCATCTGTCTGTTTCCTTGGCGGGAGGCCCCTGGCGCTGCGACGGATACAAAAAAACCGCCTGCGGGCTGCGGGCGGTTGGTGGTATCCTGATGCGTTCCGATATCTTAGCTCAGAATGCGCTGACCCCTCCGTCCGCCATGTGGCGCGGATAAAAGAAATACCAGAATGCGGCATAGCTACGGGTCATACGCGGACGCTAGCGGAGATTCGGGAGGCTGTCACCCCTGAATTCCCCTGCCCGAACTGCAAAGGCCCTCAGCGCGAGAGGGCCTTTGACTGTGCCTGGCGGCGGACCTCAGAAATCCTGCCACAGATCGCGGGCCGCGTTGCCTTCATTTGCTGGCGGCGCGGACGATGCCGGAGCGGCCTCAGCCTCCCAGTCATCAGCGCCCCAATCGCCGCCGCCATCGCTGTCTCCGTGGGCAGAAGGCTTTGCCTTGGCGGCCGCCGGTGTCGGCACTGCAGCGACACTGCCGTCCACCTGGAAATGCGTCACCAGATCGGTGAGCTTCATCGCATCGCTGTTCAGCAAGTGGCCCGCTGCGGTGGCTTCCTCGACCATGGCGGCATTCTGCTGGGTCACCTGATCCAGCTGGGTGACGCCGGTGTTGATTTCATGAAGGCCAGTGGACTGCTCCTCTGCTCCTTCGGCGATGTCCGAGACCAGCTGCGAGATATGGCTGACGCGGCCGACGATGGAGTGCAGCGCCTCGCCGGCCCGGCCGACCAGATCGACCCCCTGATCCACCTGTCTGGAGCTGTCGGAAATCAGCGTCTTGATTTCCATTGCCGCATCTGACGACCGCTGCGCCAGCGCCCGCACCTCGGAGGCCACCACTGCAAAGCCGCGGCCCGCCTCGCCTGCGCGGGCGGCCTCGACGCCTGCATTCAGGGCCAGAAGGTTGGTCTGGAAGGAAATATCGTCGATCACGCCGATGATCTGACTGATCTTCTTTGAGCTGTCCTCGATCCCGCCCATGGCGGTGACCGCCTCCTGCACCACTTCGCCGCTGGACTCGGCTTCCTGACGGGCCTCGCGCACGGTGCTCTCCACGTTGCGGGCGCTCTCGGCTGCGGATTTCACGCTGGCGGTCAGCTCGTCGATGGCGGCGGCCGTCTGCTCCAGCGTTGCCGCCTGGCTTTCGGTGCGGTGCGACAGGTCGTCAGAGGCCTGGCTGATCTCGGCAGCGCCGCTGCGGATGCTCGAAGAGGCTTCGATCACCTTCTGCACAGTGGCATTCAGATTATCGACCGAGCCGTTAAAATCGGCGCGCAGTTGCTCGTATTCCTCGGGGAACTGTTCAGCGATGCGGATGGTCAGATCACCGTGGGACAGGCGCGACAGACGGTCGCTGAGCTGGCGCACAACACCCGCCAGTTCGGCGTCCTTGCTCTCGGCTTTCTGAGCCTCCGCCTCCTGCATTCGGACCAGCTCATCACGGAATTTCTCCAGCGCACGGGCCATGTCGCCGACCTCATCGCTGCGGGTCTGGCCTTGGATTTCAACCGCGTTATTGCCTTCTGCCAGGCCACGCATGGACACAACGATGCGGCGGATACCAGAGGCAATGCCGGTGGCGATGACAAATGCCAAAGCCCCGCCGATCAGGATCGCGCCACCGATGGCTGCGAGGATCATTGTGCGGGTCTGCGCGCCCAGTTCCTCGCCTGCGGCACGGCGTTCAGCCATATTGGCGGCACCGGCGGCCTGCAGCGTCACCATAGTGGCTCGGAAGCTGTCAAAATACTCCTTGCCGCGGCCCTCAGCGACCAGATCGGCCATGTCGTCCATGGTGGCTGCGCTGCCAATCTCCCGCCGCAGCTGAAGCATCGGAACCACCACGTCATTGCGCCATTCCTCAATGATCTCTGCCACTTTGTTCAGGCGGTTGGTCTGCATAAAGTTTTCTGTGAGCGCCAGCCGGAGGTCGGCCATGATCTTGTTGAAGCGGCTGTTGCCTTCCATGTAGGGCGTAAGAAACTCCCGGTCGCCCGCCAGCAGGAACCCGCGCATTCCGGTCTCCATGTCGACAGCGGAGGCCAGCAGGTCCTTTGCCCGGCTGATCACCTTATGGGTCTGCTCCACCGCCTGCAGCGATGTGTTCAGATAGTTGGGGTCGGCAATCCCCGCATTGACCAGTGACAGAAATGTATTGCGGCGGTTGTTCAGCTCAACCTCTTCTTCCTCAATGAGTCTGCTGATCTCTGTACGGAACTTTTCGAAATAGACCCGACCCTTGGATTTCTTCACTTCCGACGCCATGTCGTTCATGGTCATGGCGTCGCCGATTTCCTGGCGCAGTGCGATGGCGCCGGCTGCCACATTTTCCTGCCAGCCGGTCAGGGTCTGCTCCGCCTCGTCCAGAGTGGAGAGCATTTCGGCATCACCCGCTGCCAGGCTGCGCAAATTGGCAAGGGTTTCAGCAACCTGGCCTTTGCCCGCCTCAAAAGGCACCAGATATTCCTCCCGTCCGGCCAGAAGATAGCCGCGAAGCCCGGCCTCCATCTGCGAGGCGGCCTCTGCCAGGGTTTGCGATTCGGTCAGGATTTCCTGTGTGTGATCCACCGCCTTGGCGGACTGAACCATCCGCCCCAGATTGAAGACGGTCAGCACCCCGACCCCCAGCACCAGAAACAGCGGAAGAACCGCAACGGAAACGATTTTCACCTTGGTACTGAGATTTGCTACTGAGAACCGCCTGGCTGCGGATGTTTTCTTCTTTGCCATCACTTCTGTCCCGGATTTTTCGGATGGACGAGTTAAGACAGAAGAGAATTACGAATCCCTTTCGCTTTGAAGATGAACTTGCAGCAAAGCAACCTTCCGTAGCGCAAAGAAAAACCCCCGCTCCGGGAGGAGCGGGGGCAGACAGATGAACCTAAAGGTTCAGCGCGTCTTATTCTTCTGCTTCAACAGCAGCTTCTTCTGCGGCCAGGCGGGCCTTGTCGGCTGCGCCTTTGGCAGAGGTGTCGCGGTCGACGAACTCGATGATGGCCATCGGAGCCATGTCGCCGTAACGGAAGCCGGCCTTCAGGATACGGACATAGCCGCCCTGACGGTCCTTGTAGCGCGGGCCCAGAACCTCGAACAGTTTCGCAACGTCCTTGTCCTCTTTCAGCTTGGAAGCGGCCTGACGGCGGGCGTGCAGGTCGCCGCGTTTCGCCAGGGTGATCATCTTTTCGATGATCGGGCGCAATTCTTTAGCTTTGGGCAGGGTTGTTTTGATCTGCTCGTGCTCGATCAGCGAGCCGCACATGTTCGAAAACAGGGCTTTACGGTGCTCATGAGTACGGTTCAGGCGGCGGTAACCACGTGCGTGACGCATTTTGATAGTCCTTTTGATCTGCGTTTTTGCTTTGTCAGGCAGCGGATGCGTGTCAGCTGCTCACCTTGGGGCAGATGCCCATGTCGTCCCCGGCAGGCCCGGGCATTGAAGAGGAGGGCCAAGGCCCTCCTCAAAACTTTTAGAAGCTGTCTTCGAACTTCTTGGCCAGATCTTCGATGTTGTCCGGCGGCCAGTCCTCGACATCCATGCCAAGGTGCAGGCCCATGCCCGACAGCACTTCCTTGATCTCGTTCAGCGACTTGCGGCCGAAGTTCGGCGTGCGCAGCATCTCTGCTTCGGTCTTCTGGATCAGGTCGCCGATGTAGACGATGTTGTCGTTCTTCAGGCAGTTTGCCGAACGCACCGACAGTTCCAGCTCGTCCACTTTCTTCAGCAGAAGCGGGTTGAACTCCAGACCGTCGTCCTCGTCCTGACGGCCAGCCGATTCCGGCTCGTCGAAGTTGACAAAGATGCCCAGCTGATCCTGCAGGATGCGGGCGGCATAGGCCACAGCATCGTCAGGCGTGATGGAACCATCGGTCTCCACCTTCATGGTCAGCTTGTCATAGTCCAGAACCTGACCTTCGCGGGTCGGCTGAACGTCATAGGAGACCTTCTTGACCGGCGAATAGATCGCGTCGATCGGAATCAGGCCGATCGGTGCGTCTTCCGGCTTGTTCTTCTCTGCCGAGACATAGCCTTTGCCAGTGTTCACGGTCAGTTCCATGAACAGGTCGGCGCCGTCGTCCAGGTGGCAGACAACGTGATCGCGGTTCAGAACCTCGATGCCGGCGGTTTCGGCAATGTCGCCAGCGGTGACAACTGCCGGACCCTTGGCATTGATCGACAGGCGCTTGGGGCCTTCGACTTCCATGCGCAGGGACACGCCCTTGAGGTTCAGGATGATGTCGGTCACGTCTTCGCGGACACCCGCAACAGACGAGAATTCATGCAGGACGTTGTCGATCTGCACGCTGGTGATGGCGGCGCCTTGCAGCGAGCTCATCAGCACGCGACGCAGCGCGTTGCCCAGGGTCAGGCCGAAACCGCGTTCCAGCGGCTCTGCAACGACAGTTGCCTGACGTGCAGGATCATTGCCCGGCTTCACTTCCAGCTGTGCCGGCTTGATCAGCTCTGCCCAGTTCTTATGGATCATGCGTTCCCTCCATTCCTGTCCTTGCCCCATGTCCAGAAGGCCAAGGACGCCCGAGGTTTAAATGACGCACTGAGGCCCTGCGAATCAAGCGGGGCCCCAGCAAAAAATCGAATTAGACGCGACGGCGCTTCGGCGGGCGGCAGCCGTTGTGCGCGATCGGGGTCACATCACGGATCGAGGTGATGTTGAAGCCAACCGCAGCCAGTGCGCGCAGAGCCGATTCACGGCCAGAGCCGGGGCCCTGAACTTCGACTTCCAGGGATTTCACACCGTGTTCCTGTGCCTTTTTGCCTGCATCTTCTGCAGCCATCTGAGCGGCATAGGGGGTGGATTTCCGCGAACCCTTGAAACCCATGGTGCCAGCAGACGACCAGGAGATCGCGTTGCCCTGCACATCAGAGATCAGGATTTTGGTATTGTTGAACGACGAGTTCACATGCGCAACACCGGTGGCGATGTTCTTGCGCTCTTTGCGCTTAACGCGTGTCTTATCACGTGCCATTGATCAAACCCTCCCTTACTTCTTCTTGCCAGCGATGGCCTTTGCGGGGCCTTTGCGAGTGCGAGCGTTGGTGTGGGTACGCTGACCGCGGACCGGCAGGTTGCGGCGGTGGCGCAGGCCACGGTAGCAGCCCAGATCCATCAGGCGTTTGATGTTCATGGTCACTTCACGGCGCAGGTCGCCTTCGACGGTGTAGTTGGCGTCGATGTGCTCGCGCACGGCCAGAACTTCAGCGTCGGACAGTTCGTTCACACGACGGGTTGCGTCGATGCCAACAGCTTCACAGATGGCTTTCGCCGAAGTGTTGCCGATACCGGTGATGTAGGTGAGGGCGATGGGAACCCGCTTTGCAGTCGGGATGTTAACGCCGGCAATACGTGCCACGTGTCACTTTCCTTTTCGTTGCGGTTCCGTAGCTCCGGAACCTTTTTTCACAACACTTGACCGTGGCAGTGTGGCCAGAGGGTCCAGCATCTCGAGGTGGTGAGGCAGACAGACGAATCCATCCGCCGGGAATCATTCCCAGAAGGGATGGGGGTACCTAGGGGGAATTGATTGTCGCGTCAACAGGCATGGCGCACATTGCCGCCAAGACAGCAAACCTCCTGCGCATCAGAATGTAGCCAACGTCAAAGGCTTTGGCTAAGCTGACTAAAACAGTAGGAGAAGGTGATTGATGGTTACAAGGCTTCTTTACAAATCCAAAGCGGCATTTCCGCCCTATTCAGTTGTAGATGTCGACATCCTACGGCAAGCCGCGCCCCAAAACAGCGAAAACAGCATCTCTGGTTTTTTGGTGCGCAGCGGCTGGGATTACCTGCAGATTCTGGAAGGGCCTGAGCCACACATCCGATCCCTTGCTGCCAGAATCCGGGAAGATGAGCGACATTTTGGATTTCATGAGATACTGCAGGACGAAACAACAGAACGCAGTTTCGTCGATTGGTCGATGGGCTACCTGGATCTTTCCGGCGGTAAGAGCTGGCTGACGAAAACGCTACCGGACCTGACTTGCGACAGCAGTGATGACATCAAACAGATGACCTTGATCGAGCTGAAACGCACAGCTCTAGAACAAGAAAGGCGACTGTAAAGCCGCCTCCCCGAAGTTCGCAAAGTTGTAGAGCGGCTTATTCGCCCATGATCCAGGCCATGTCCTTGCGGACGGTCTCGATCGAAGCCAGACCGTCCAGGCGCTGCAGGCTGCCCTTGGCGTAGTAGTAGCCGATCAGCGGCGAGGTCTTTTTGTAGTATTCCATCAGGCGGGTCTTGAGGCTGTCCTCATTGTCGTCCGCCCGGCGCTTTACGTCGGTGCTGCCGCAGTTGGTGCAATTGCCATCCGCAGGCCAGGGTTTGGTCTGGTCGTGATACACCTCGCCGCAGCCGCCGCAAGTGGAGCGGCCAGTGACGCGGGCAACCAGTGCCTCGTCATCGACCTGCATCTCGATCACCGCGTCGAGCTTGTAGCCCATCTCATCTAGCAGCTTGGCCAGCGCGTCGGCCTGGGCCAGGGTGCGCGGGAAACCGTCAAAGATGAAACCGCCCTCGGCACCTTCCCGCAGTTTCTCGCGGATCAGGCCGATGACGATCTGGTCGGTGACCAGCTTGCCTTCGGCCATGATGGCGGCAACTTTCTTGCCCATTTCGGTGCCGGAAGTCTGGGCATCCCGCAGCATGTCACCGGTGCTGAGCTGCACCATGCCGCGAGATTCAACCAGGTAACGCGCTTGCGTACCTTTGCCCGCGCCAGGCGGGCCAAGGAGGATAATGTTGGTCATCGGCGAGAGGGTCCCCGTTTTGTCCGTTTCTTGTTGCGCCCGCGCAGCTGGCTCTTCTCGATAAGGCCCTCATACTGATGCGCAAGGAGGTGGCTTTGCACCTGCTGGATTGTGTCCATAGTGACGGATACCACAATCAGAACGGACGTGCCGCCAAAATATACCGGGATGGCGAATTGGCCGCGGAGCACCTCTGGCAGGAGGCAGACCAGCGCCAGGTAGCCGGAGCCCAGGACCAAGATGCGGTTCACAACATATTCGATGTATTCCGCAGTCTTTTTGCCGGGACGGATACCGGGAACAAAGCCGTTCTGGTTCTTGAGGTTATTCGCCACGTCATCCGGTTTGAAGGAAACGTTGAACGTGTAGAAATAGGCAAAGAACACGATCATCGCGACGAAGAACAACAGATACAGCGGCTGGCCGGGGCCGAAGTTGGCCAGCAGCCAGGACATCACCGGACCGGTCGCGGCACCGGAGGAGAACGCAGAGATGGTGGTCGGCAGCAGCAACAGCGAGGAGGCAAAGATCGCCGGGATCACGCCCGCCGGGTTCACCTTGACCGGCAGATGCGAGGAGCCGCCGTCATAGACCTTCATGCCGACCTGGCGACGCGGGTACTGGATGTGGATCTTGCGCAGCGCGCGTTCCATGAACACCACAAACATGATCACTGCAATCACCATCAGGATCACCCCGATGATCACGGCAGGGCTGATGGCGCCGGACCGGCCAGAGGCAAAGAACTGCGCAATCGAGGCCGGGACCTCGGCAATGATGCCAACAAAGATGATCAGCGAGATGCCGTTGCCGATGCCACGCTGGGTGATCTGCTCGCCCAGCCACATCAGGAACATGGTGCCCCCCACCAGGGTGATCATGCAGGCCATGCGGAAATACATGCCCGGATCAGTGGCCAGATCGCCCTGCTCCAGCGACACCGCCAGCCCATAGGCCTGCGCAGTCGCCAGCGCCACGGTGCCGTAGCGGGTGTACTGGTTGATCTTCTTACGGCCCTGCTCGCCCTCTTTCTTGATTTGCTCAAGCGAAGGCACCATCGAGGTCAGAAGCTGAACGATAATGGAGGCGGAGATATAGGGCATGATGCCAAGGGCAAAGATCCCCATGCGGCCAAGCGCGCCGCCGGTGAACATCGACACCATGCCGCCGATGCCCTGACCTGCCTGTTCCATGAACTGGCGCAGGGCGTCTGCGTCAATGCCGGGAACCGGAATGAAGGTGCCCAGGCGGTAGACGATCAATAGGCCGATAGTGAACAGGATGCGGTTGCGCAGATCCGTGGCTTTGCCAAGGGCCGCCCAGCTGGTGTTCGCCGCCATTTGTTCTGCTGCTGATACCATGAAAAGGTCTCTTCTTTAGCGGAAACGCCGCCCGGAACCGTTTTCCGGCTCGGGCGGCGTCATGGGAAAACTCGAGAGCTTATGTAAGCGGCATTGGCGCCGCTCACAAGCGCTTACTCTGCGGCGGCTGCGTTTGCCGCGGTCAGAGAGCCGCCAGCCTTGGCTACGGCCTCAACAGCGGCCTTGGAGGCGCCGGTGACCGCGATGGTTGCCTTGGCAGTGATTTCGCCTTTGGCCAGGACGCGGATGCCGTCCAGCTTGCGACGTACCAGGCCGGATGCAATCAGCGAATCTTCGGTGATGCTGCCTGCGTCCAGTTTGCCTGCGTCGATGAATTTCTGGATCAGGCCCAGGTTCACAACGGCGTATGCCTTGCGGTTCGGCTTGTTGAAGCCGCGCTTGGGCAGACGCTGGTACAAAGGCATCTGACCGCCTTCGTAGCCATTGATCGAAACACCCGAGCGGGATTTCTGACCTTTGATACCACGGCCACCCATTTTGCCTTTGCCGGAACCGGGGCCACGGGCCACACGGGTACGTTTCTTGGCGGCGCCAGGATTGTCGCTGAGTTCGTGAAGTTTCATGTCGCTTCTCCTTGCCGGATGTGGCCCCCGAAGCGTGATGGGCCAACCGCGGCTTTTCTTGATTGGTGATTCCGTGGCGCAGAACGCCACCGGGGGCGTATAGACGGGTTGGGGAATGGGATCAAGCCCTGCGGGCACCTGCCCTGTGCAAGCGCAGAATGTCTGGCAAGACACGTTCCCGCCAAGGCCCCTGCCCTGCCGGTTGCACATCTTGCCGCCTGTTACTCTGTGTCCGTTCCGCTGCTGGCCGTCCGTTAAAGGTTGGCGGCGCCGCCCGGGGTGGAGATGGGATAGGGGTGACCCCATGCGAATACGCGTATCGCGCGCTCCGGGTGCCAGACCGGAGCCCTGTTCCAGGTGCCGGGGGTGTCAGGCCCGGCGGGTGATCATGACCGGAGATGATATTGCCAGAGGTGGGTTAAGGCGCCGTAGGCGGTGCGTACGGTGGAGGCGCAACGGTCTGACGACCCCGGTTTTGAAGATCAAGTAGGGCAGTGCACAGCCTGTCAGCCGGGCGGTGTTTTCTTGCTCAGGAAACAAAAACGCCCCCGCCGGATGGCAGGAGCGCTTTCGGGCCGGGCTTTCGAAGAGGGAGGAGGATCCGTCAGCCGGCCGGAGAAATTACTTGCCGTAGACGTGCTCGCGGGCGACGCCGGGGATGGCGCAGCGGCTGAGCCCGATGTCGGCCAGATCGCGGGCCGAGAGCGCGCGCAGGGCGTATACGGTTGCCCTGTATTCGCGCCGCAGCTGCCAGTTCCGGTAGAGGCCGGAGGCCACGCTCAGGAAACGGGTGAAGAGACCAGCCGATGCTGGTGTGGAAAGAGTTGAATATGCCATTGTTCTTGTTCCTTCGCTGCGCTGCCAGACTGTGCCTCTGGCGCGCCGCTTGATCTGTTCGTCTGAAGTGAACCGGAGATAAGGATGGCGGCGCAGCTGTACAACGGATGCTACGGTCTGGCGGCTATGCAGCGGGCGCATAACACAACTGCGTGAGAGATCCTGCCCTGCGCCAAGAGAAAACGCCCCTGCCCGGCAGGGGCAGAGGCGCTTTGGCCCGGGCAACAAGAGGAGGAGGAGAGGAGCGCCCGGGAGAAAAGGAATTCTTAGCCGTAGACGTGCCGGCGCGCGATGTCACCAATGTCGCAGCGGCGGACGCCGATGTCATACAGCTCGTGATCGGTCAGCGCGTCCAGTTCTTTGAACGTCTGCTGGAAGTCGCGGGCCTTCATCCAGGAGACGACAACACCGGCAAAGGCTGCGTGGATGCGGGCGGTCAGGGAAAGGCCGGCCGGAGCGGAAATAACATGTGCCATCATTAAGATCCTTGTACTGGCGGGCCGGGCCTATTCCCGGCTGTCCGTGTTTGGTCTGTTGTTGTGGCATCGAAATAGGCCCGGCGCCTGAGTCGTACAACTGACGGTTCGGACTGCCCGCTATGCAAGCCATGCAAGGGGCCTTGCCAGAAGGTTAACCGCCCTGCCGCAGAACCCGCCCCTTGTTCCGGCAGGATTGTCAAAACGAAAAACGCCCCCGGTTTCCCGGAGGCGCTTTCCAAAGTCTGCATCAAAAGAGGCTTAGTCGCGCTCTTCGATGATCTGAACCATATGCGGGATCGAGTTGACCATGCCGCGGACCGAAGGAGTATCCTCCAGCTCACGGGTCTTGTGCATCTTGTTCAGGCCCAGGCCGACCAGGGTCGCGCGCTGTTTGGCGGGGCGGCGGATCGGAGAACCGATCTGCTTGACGACAATAGTTTTTGCCATGTGTCTCTACTCCTTACGCTTCAGCTTCGGCAGCTGCCGGTGCTTCGTCCCGCTTGGGCAGGATGTCAGCAACCTTTTTGCCGCGACGCTGAGCCACAGACCGCGGGCTCTGCTCTTTGGACAGGCCGTTGATGGTGGCGCGGATCATGTTGTAGGGGTTCTGCGAACCGATCGACTTCGAAACAACGTCTTTGACGCCGAGCATTTCGAAGACAGCGCGCATCGGACCACCTGCGATGATACCGGTACCTTCAGGCGCGGTCCGCATCACAACCTTGCCGGCGCCGTGGCGGCCGGACATGTCGTGGTGCAGGGTGCGGCCTTCTTTCAGCGGCACGCGGATCATCTGGCGCTTGGCCTGCTCGGTCGCCTTGCGGATCGCCTCGGGCACTTCTTTCGCCTTGCCCTTGCCAAAGCCGACGCGGCCTTTCTGGTCGCCAACGACAACCAGAGCTGCAAAGCCAAAGCGCTTGCCGCCTTTTACGGTTTTGGACACGCGGTTGATCGCGACCAAGCGATCTGCGAATTCCGGTGTCTCTTCACGGTCGCGGCGCGGGCCGCGGCGGTTTTCACGTTCTGCCATCAGGCATTCCTTTCATAGGGCGCAGTCCGGTAAGACGGAGGCGCCTGTTCTGTCAATCCTTGGTGAGAACCGGCCCGAAGGCCGGTCTCCCGGATCATCGGGGCAGCCCCAAAAGGCTGCCCGCATGGGATTTAGATCTTCAGGCCGCCTTCACGCGCAGCGTCGGCCAGAGCCTTCACCTTGCCGTGGAACAGGAAGCCGCCGCGGTCGAAGTAGGCTTCGCTCACGCCAGCCGCTTTTGCGCGCTCGGCGATCACTGCACCCACTTTGGTTGCCGCTTCGATGTTGTTCTTGCCGACAACACCGAGATCTTTTTCCAGGGTCGACGCCGCTGCCAGAGTCACGCCGCGCAGATCGTCGATCAGTTGAACAGAGATGTTCTTGTTCGAACGGTGCACGGACAGACGCGGACGGCCTGCGTTCACTTTGCGAAGCTTGTTCCGGACGCGCAGCCGGCGCTTCAGAAACAGGGTACGTTTGCTGTTTGCCATTTTGCTGGTCCTTACTTCTTCTTGCCTTCCTTGCGGAAGATAAACTCGCCCTTGTAGCGGATGCCTTTGCCTTTGTAGGGCTCGGGACGGCGCCAGTCGCGGATTTTCGCCGCCACTTCGCCCACCTGCTGCTGGTCGATACCTTCCACAACGATTTCGGTCTGCTTCGGCGCGGTGATGGTGACACCTTCCGGAGCGGTGAAATCAACGTCGTGGCTGTAACCCAGGTTCAGCTTCAGGGTGTTGCCCTGCATCTGAGCCCGGTAACCCACACCCTGGATCTCAAGCTCTTTCTTGAAGCCCTGGGTCACGCCGGTCACGAGGTTTGCCACCTGAGTGCGGGACATGCCCCACTGCTGACGGGCACGCTTGGACTTGCCGCGCGGCTCGATGGTGACAACGTTGTCGTTCACGGTCAGAGTGACGTCGTCGGTTGCGGTGAAGGTGCGGGCGCCTTTCGGGCCTTTCACTTCGATGGTCTGGCCGGACACGGCAGCGGACACGCCGCTGGGCAGTTCGACCGGTTTTTTACCAATACGGGACATCTGCGAGGCCTCCTTAGAAGACGGTGCAGAGCACTTCGCCGCCAACGTTGGCTGCGCGTGCGCTTGCGTCCGACATCACACCCTTAGGGGTGGAGACAATCGACACGCCCAGGCCCTGACGGACCGACGGGATGTCATTGACGCCCATGTAAACGCGGCGGCCGGGCTTGGAAACCCGCTTGAGCTCGCGAATAACAGGTTCGCCGTCGAAGTATTTCAGGCTGATTTCGATGGCCGGGTGACCATTTTCACCAGTCATCTTCTCATAACCGCGGATGTAGCCCTCGTCTGCCAGCACGTCCAGCACCCATGCCCGCAGCTTGGAAGCCGGGGTCATGACGGTGGATTTGCCGCGCATCTGAGAGTTACGGATACGGGTGAGCATATCGCCGATAGGATCGTTCATATCTGTCTCTCCCTTACCAGCTCGATTTCACCAGGCCGGGGATCTGACCAGCAGACCCCAGCTCGCGCAGCGCAATACGGCTGACCTTCAACTTACGGTAGTAAGCATGGGGACGGCCGGTGAGCTGGCAGCGGTTGTGAAGACGGGTTGCCGACGAGTTGCGCGGCAGTTTCGCCAGTTTCAGGCGCGCCTTGAAGCGCTCTTCCATCGGGCGGCTTTCGTCTTTCGCGATTTCTTTCAGCTCGGCACGCTTTGCGGCGTATTTTGCCACCAGGCGTTCGCGCTTCTTCTCGCGTTCGATCATGCTTTTCTTAGCCATGTCTCTATCCTTCCCGCGCTCAGCTGTTGAAGGGCATGTTGAAAGCTTTCAACAGCGCCTTTGCTTCCGCGTCGGTTTTCGCGGTGGTGGCGATCACGATGTCCATGCCCCAGGCTTCGTCGATTTTATCAAAATCGATTTCCGGGAACACGATGTGCTCTTTCAGACCCATGGCATAGTTGCCGCGGCCGTCGAAAGAGGTGCCCGAAACGCCGCGGAAGTCGCGGATACGGGGCATCGCAATGGTGGTCAGACGATCCAGGAATTCGTACATCCGGTCGCCGCGCAGGGTCACCTTGGCGCCCATCGGCATGCCTTCGCGAACGCGGAAGCCGGCGATGGAGTTCTTGGCCACAGTGGTCAGAGCCTTCTGGCCCGCGATTGCGGTCAGGTCAGCCTGTGCGGATTTGGCTTTCTTGCTGTCTTTGACAGCAGCGCGGCCACAGCCGATGTTCAGAACGATTTTCTCCAGCTTGGGGAGCATCATGTCGTTCTTATAGCCGAATTCCTCTTTCAGAGCGCCACGGATGGTCTCTTTGTAGAGGGTCTTCAGGCGCGGGGTGTAGGTTGCTGCGTCAGCCATCAGACAGTCTCCCCGGTGGTTTTCGCAAAGCGGACCTTCTTGCCGTCTTCCTCGCGGAAGCCGACGCGGGTTGCTTTGCCGTTGGAGTCCAGCAGTGCCAGGTTCGACATGTCGATCGGCAGCGCTTTGGGCAGACGGCCGCCCTGTTCGTTTTGCGACTGGCGGGTGTGGCGGATCGCCATGTTCACGCCGTCGACGATGGCCTTGCCGGCTTTCGGGTCAACAGAGGCAATGGTGCCTTCTTTGCCCTTGTCACGGCCTGACAGCACGATGACCTTATCGCCTTTGCGGAGTTTAGCAGCCATTGTTACAGCACCTCCGGAGCAAGCGAGATGATCTTCATGAAGTTTTTCGCGCGCAGTTCACGAACAACCGGGCCAAAGATACGGGTACCAACCGGCTCGTTGTTGTTGTTCAGGATAACGGCTGCGTTCCGGTCAAAACGGATTGCAGTGCCGTCTTCGCGGCGGACTTCTTTGGCGGTGCGTACGACAACGGCCTTGCGGACGTCGCCTTTTTTCACGCGGCCGCGCGGGATGGCTTCCTTGACCGAGACGACGATGATGTCGCCTACGGATGCGTATTTACGCTTGGAGCCACCCAGAACCTTGATGCACTGAACTCGGCGAGCGCCGGAGTTGTCAGCAACATCCAGATTTGTTTGCATCTGGATCATGTGGTTTCTCCCGACCTATGGGGCGCCGATGCGTGGCGTGATCCCCCAGGGTTTCGACTTTGCTTTTCAGCCCAGTCGCCAGGAGTCTCGAATGAGACTCTTAGGCTTCCAGAACTTCCCAGCGTTTCGTTTTCGATTTCGGCGCGCATTCGATGATGCGTACAGAGTCGCCGATCTTGAAAGCGTTCTTTTCATCGTGAGCCCGGTATTTCTTGGACTTACGGATGGTTTTCTTCAGAACCGGATGCGTAAAGCGGCGCTCAACGGAAACGGTGACGGTCTGTGCGTTTGCGTCGGAGGTCACGACGCCAGACAGGATACGTTTGGGCATTCGAGTAGCTCCTTATTCAGCTGCAGCTGCAGCTTTTTCGTTCAGGATGGTCTTGACGCGTGCAGCATTGCGGCGGGCCGCCTTGATGCCTGCGGTCGATTCCAGCTGACCGGTTGCCTGCTGAAAACGCAGGTTGAAGCTCTCTTTTTTCAGGGATGCGAGGGCGTCGCGGAGTTCATCCACGGTTTTCTCGCGCAGATCATTGGCGTTCATCGCCTTTGTTCCTTGTCCAAAGCACCAGAAGGCCCCGAGGGTCACCTTGTTACCTGGTGGGTTATGTCAAACCGCACCCAGCGGCACGGCAAAAAAGAATCACCCGACCCTGATCCGAGGCGGATTAGGGACAAGCGATGGGTCCCTATAGAGGAGATGGGACACAGGGGCAAGGGTAAGGTTGCAGGGCGAGGACTGCGCGTTTGCCCCCATGGCGATGGCGGGCAAATGGTGCTAGCCAGCCAGCAATTCACCGCACCACAAGGGACAAGGCAATGATCCAGCCGACCGCATCTTTCAAAGACAACCTGCAGCTTCTGCCACCGATCGAGGGGCTGGCCGGCATTGAACTTCTGGATGGCTCCCAGACTGTTGTGGCCCATATCGACAACATTCCCGGCAAACAGGGGTCGCTGGCGGTGTATCAGTATCTGGCACAGACCTTTGATGCGCTGACTGCAGAGGCCGCTTCCCACGGCATCGCCGTTTTTGCGGAACACACAGAAGACGCCAGAAACCGCCCTGGCGCACATCCAAACATCGACCTGCTGCTGGGCATTATCGACGGCGGCGCACCTTTGACGATCCAGCTGATAACGAACTGACCCCGCGCGGCAGATCCGGCTCTGCAACGGGATCTGCCGCCTTAGCCATGGTGCCTGCCCTGTTCACCCTGCTTCCCACCTTGATCCACTACGGTTTTCATTTCATCGCCCCTTTCGCCCTGGCGCGCCTTTTCTTTGGACGCAAGCGCTGGCTGATGGCCGCCGGGCTGATGATCCTGGCGAATGCGATTGACGCCGACCACCTGCTGGCGACGCCGGTCTTCGACCCGAACCGCTGCAGCCTCGGCTTTCACCCGTTGCACTCAGGGCTGGCTGCTGCTGCCTACACTGCAGCGCTGCTGGTACCGAACTGGAAAATCCGCGCGTTGGCGCTGGGTGCCCTGTGGCATCTGGCAACCGACGGGCTGGACTGCATCATACAGGGGACGTGGTAAGGGGAGACCAGGCTTTCAGGGCTCCGCCCGTTCGGCCCTCAATCGCTCCCCCGGAGCGATTGCCGCTTTGCGGACCGGGCCTCACTCCCAGCGGTAATTGAAACTCACCGAAATCCGCTCTTCCTCTGCCATGTTCAGCGGCACCTCGTGGCGGATGAAGCTTTCCCACAGCAGCACATCGCCCACTGCGGGCGACTGATAGACAAAGGTCTTCAGCTCCTGCCGACAGTCCTTCACCCGTGGCGGGTGCGCCATCATCATCGCATGGCGCGGGTCTTCCAGTTTCAACGCCGAGGCCCCCTCGGGCATCGACACATAGGTTGTGCCAGAGATCACCGAATGCGGGTGGATGTGGCTGGCGTGGGTGCCGCCCTCGGGCAGGATATTGATCCACAGATCCTCCAGCACCAGCTTGCGGCCATCCAGATCCAGCTCCAGATCCCGGGCAAAGCCTGCCACATGCAGATCCAGCGATTTCACCAGATCCGCAAAGATCGGGAACCGCCAGGGCAGATCCGTCAGCGACGCATAGGAGGTATAGCCGGGATAGCCATTCTCCTCGCACCAGTCCTGGCCCGCGTCGTCGTCACCGGCGATCACAAGGCAGGAGTTTTCCAGTTCCTGCGCGTCAACAGAAGGTCCGTGTTCGGACAGTTGCGCGCGGTAGAGGCGGGTCACGAAGAGCGAGTCAATCTGGGCCATGCGGCCCTGATACTCCAGCTGCCCCGCCTTGGCGAGACAGTTCCGCCCGGCAGCCCCTGCTTCTTTCTGGTTGCAAATCCCCCGGGGGAGCCGCCAGCGGCGGCGGGGGCAGAGCCCCCGGGCTTCCTGCAACAAAAACCCCCCGCTGATTGCTCAGCGAGGGGTTTGATTTTCAGGACCGGATGCGCCCCTGCCGCTTTTGCATAAGCAACTGCAGCTGGCGTGCACACGGCGGCAAAGCCGCCGCTTACCAGTCTTCGCGGACCACGACGCGGGTCTTGACCGGCAGCTTCATCGCAGCAAGGCGCAGAGCCTCGCGGGCGATTTCATCGCTGACGCCATCGATCTCGAACATCACGCGGCCGGGCTTCACTTTGCAGGCCCAGTAATCCACGGAACCCTTACCTTTACCCATACGAACTTCGACGGGCTTGGAGGTAACAGGGGTATCCGGGAAGATGCGGATCCAGACACGACCCTGACGCTTCATGTGGCGGGTCATGGCACGACGGGCAGCCTCGATCTGGCGTGCAGTCACACGCTCAGGGGTGGTTGCCTTCAGGCCATAGGTGCCGAAGTTCAGGTCCGAGCCGCCTTTTGCCAGGCCGTGAATCCGGCCCTTGTGCATTTTGCGGAATTTAGTGCGCTTTGGCTGAAGCATCTCAAATCCTCCTTAGCGACGACCGCCACCAGCACCACGAGGTGCAGGGCCGTCCTGGATTTCCTGTGCTTTACGGTCACGCGCCGCAGGATCGTGTTCCATGATCTCGCCTTTGAAGATCCAGGTTTTGATCCCGATGATGCCATAGGCAGTCTTGGCTTCGACGTGTGCGTAATCGATGTCGGCACGCAGGGTGTGCAGCGGCACGCGGCCCTCACGGTACCATTCGGTACGTGCGATTTCCGCACCGCCGAGACGGCCCGCAACGTTCACGCGGATACCCAGGGCACCCATGCGCATGGCGTTCTGCACGGCGCGCTTCATGGCACGGCGGAAGGAGACGCGGCGCTCCAGCTGCTGTGCGATGGACTCGCCGACCAGAGCAGCGTCGAGTTCCGGCTTGCGGACTTCAACGATGTTCAGGTGCAGTTCGCTGTCGGTGATGTTCGCCAGCTTCTTGCGCAGGGTTTCGATGTCTGCGCCTTTCTTGCCGATGATCACGCCCGGACGCGCAGTGTGAATGGTCACACGGCACTTCTTGTGAGGGCGCTCGATGATCACACGGGCGATACCAGCCTGCTTGCACTCATCCTTGATGAAATCACGGATCTTGATGTCTTCCAGCAGAAGATCACCGAAATCCTTGGTGTCGGCGTACCAACGGCTGTCCCAGGTGCGGTTCACCTGCAGGCGCATGCCGATCGGATTAACTTTGTTACCCATTAGGCTTGCTCCTCAACTTGACGCACCTTGATGGTGATCTCCGCGAACGGCTTCAGGATTTTGCCGAACCGGCCACGGGCACGCGGACGGCCGCGTTTCATGGTCAGGTTCTTGCCAACCCATGCCTCGGCGACGATCAGTTCATCGACGTCCAGGTTGTGGTTGTTCTCAGCATTCGCGATGGCGGACTGAAGGCATTTCTTCACGTCCTGCGCGATCCGCTTGTTGGAGAAAGTCAGGTCGGTCAAAGCCTTCTCAACTTTCTTGCCACGGATCATCTGAGCCACCAGGTTCAGTTTCTGCGGGGAGGTACGGAGCATGCGCAGTTTTGCCATTGCTTCGTTGTCTGCCACGCGGCGGGGATTCTTTTCCTTACCCATGACTTACTTCCGCTTCGCTTTTTTGTCTGCGGCGTGGCCATAATAGGTGCGGGTCGGCGAGTATTCACCGAACTTCTGACCGATCATGTCTTCCGAGACGTTGACTGGGATGTGCTTTTTGCCGTTGTAGACACCAAAGGTCAGACCGACAAATTGCGGCAGGATGGTGGAACGGCGCGACCAGATCTTGATCACTTCATTGCGGCCCGATTCACGCGCTGCTTCGGCCTTTTTCAGGACATAAGCATCAACGAAGGGGCCTTTCCATACGGAACGTGCCATGGATTAGCGGCCTTTCTTCTTGGCGTGACGCGAGCGGACGATAAGCTTCTGCGACGCCTTGTTCTTGTTGCGGGTCCGTTTGCCTTTGGTCGGTTTGCCCCAGGGGGTAACCGGATGGCGGCCACCGGAGGTCCGGCCTTCACCACCACCGTGCGGGTGGTCGATCGGGTTCATGACGACACCACGCACAGAAGGACGCTTGCCCTTGTGGCGCATACGGCCGGCTTTACCAAAGTTCTGGTTCGAGTTGTCGGGGTTCGACACGGCACCAACGGTGGCCATGCATTCCTGACGCACCAGGCGCAGTTCACCCGAGGACAGGCGGATCTGAGCGTAACCGCCGTCACGGCCAACGAATTGAGCGTAGGTACCGGCTGCACGGGCGATCTGGCCGCCTTTGCCGGGCTTCATTTCGATGTTGTGAACGATGGTACCGATCGGCATGCCCGAGAACGGCATTGCGTTGCCCGGCTTGATGTCTGCCTTTGCGGAGGCGATGACCTGATCGCCGACTGCCAGACGCTGCGGAGCCAGGATATAGGCCTGCTCGCCGTCGTCATACTTCACCAGAGCGATGAAGGCAGTACGGTTGGGGTCATATTCAATGCGCTCGACGGTTGCGGCGACATCAAATTTATTCCGTTTGAAGTCAACAATCCGGTAGAGACGCTTTGCGCCGCCGCCGCGGCGGCGGGAAGTAATCCGTCCGGTGTTGTTCCGGCCGCCCGATTTGGTCAGACCCTCAGTGAGAGACTTGACCGGACGCCCTTTCCAAAGCTCCGAACGGTCGATCAGAACCAGCCCACGCTGGCCCGGCGTCGTCGGCTTATACGACTTAAGTGCCATGCTTTCTGTCTTCCGTTTAGCGTGCCAGGCCTTAGGTTCTTGTCTTTGGCCCAGCTATGTTAAAAGCCCCCTGCCCGTTTGTTTCCAAAGGAAACGCCCTACTAAGGTGGCCGTGTTGTAGGGCCCCGAAGGTCCCCGAGTTCGTGTATCCTGACAAACGTAACAACCCCGGAAACGAATCCGGGGTCTTCAGGATGGATGGCGTTTAGCAGAGTCGCCGGAAGGTGGCAATGACTGAGTTCAGCCCCTTTGCGGCTGGTTCCGCCAGACCTTCCCCCGGCTCCTGCGGGCATCTGCCTGCGTAAGCACAGCCAAGCCCGGAACCTGTGAACAGTGCAGCCGCAGAGCCTCCCGCGCGCCGCCCCGGTGGCCTGCCGTCAGTTCGCCCCCCGGGCCGCCTCATTCGGGCGGTAGTAGTCGCGGTACCAGTCTACAAAGGCGGCAACCCCGGTTTCCACATCCGTCTTCGGAGCATAGCCAGTAAGGGATTTCAGCAGGCTGGCATCCGCCCATGTGGCAGGCACATCCCCTGCCTGCATCGGCATCATGTTACGCACCGCCGGAAGACCGGTGGCTTTCTCGATGGCGGCAATGAAGTCCGTAAGCTGAACAGAATCCGAATTGCCGATATTGACCACCCGGTGCGGCGCCACCGGTGACAGGCTGTCCCCTTCGGGCACTTGGCCATCGGCCGGCCGCTCCGGCACCGCATCCAGCAGAAGGCGGATCGCCTCGACCAGATCGGCGACATAGGTAAAGTCGCGTTTCATATCGCCGTGATTGTAGACGTCGATCGGCTTGCCTTCGAGGATCGCCTTGGTGAATTTGAACAGCGCCATGTCTGGCCGCCCCCAAGGTCCATAGACGGTGAAGAAGCGGAACATCGTGACCGGCAGATCAAACAGATGCGCATAGGAATGCGCCATGTTTTCAGTGGCCTTCTTGGTCGCCGCATAAAAGGACATCTGGTGGTCAGCCCGCTGGTCCTCCCGGTACGGCATCCGGGTGTTGGCACCATAGGCCGAGGACGTCGACGCCAGCAGCATGTGTTTGGGCGGATACGCTCGGGCCGCTTCCAGAACCTCAAAAGACCCAACCAGATTGCTTTCGAGATAGGACCGCGGGTTTTCGATCGAGTAGCGCACCCCGGCCTGAGCCGCCAGGTGAACCACATAGTCGAAACGATGTGCCTCAAAGAGCTCCATGACAAGGCCGGGTTCTTCGACCTTGCCGGTGACAGGGGTGAAATTCTCCCCACCAGGCGCCGCTGCCAACATGGCGTGGCGGGCGTCTTTCAAGGAGACGTCGTAATAATCCGTCAGGGCATCCAGCCCCACGACGCGGTATCCATGCGCCAGCAGCAATTTGCTGAGATGATACCCTATAAAGCCAGCCGAGCCGGTGATCAGAACGGTTTGCACGTTGGTTTTCCCTATCCTTAAGCCCGGGCTGGTTCGACCGGTTTCAATTACCGCCAAAGAGATCGCGGGTGAAGACCTTGTCTTCGACGTCCCGGATCTCGTCGGTCAGGCGGTTGGCTACGATCAGATCGCAGTTATCCTTAAAATACTGCAGGTCCCGCACCACACGGGAGCGGAAGAAGTCCTCTTGATCCAGCACCGGCTCATAGACGATGACTTCAATCCCTTTGGCCTTCAGCCGTTTCATGATGCCCTGAATGGACGACTGGCGGAAATTGTCGCTGCCCGCCTTCATCACCAGCCGGAAGATGCCGACGACCCGGGCGCCGGTCATCAGGATCTGATCGGACAGGAAATCCTTGCGGGTACGGTTGGCATCGACAATGGCGCCGATCAGATTCTGCGGCACATGGTTATAGTTGGCCAGGAGCTGCTTGGTGTCCTTGGGCAGGCAATAGCCGCCATAACCGAAGGACGGATTATTGTAATGGCTGCCGATGCGCGGATCCAGGCTGATGCCTTCGATGATCTGGCGCGTATCCATGCCGCCGGCCATCGCATAGCTGTCCAACTCATTGAAGAACGCCACCCGCATGGCAAGATATGTATTGGCAAACAGTTTTACGGCCTCTGCCTCATCTGGATCAGTGAAAAGAACCTCGACATCCTGGTCCGCCGCGCCCTCCAGCAACAATTCCGCAAAAACCCGCGCACGCTCCGAACGTTCACCGACGATGATACGGCTGGGATGCAGATTATCATACAGCGCCTGGCCTTCGCGCAGGAACTCGGGGGAGAAAATCACCTGATCGGCTCCCAGGTCGCGGCGGATCTCCCTGACAAAGCCAACGGGGATCGTCGATTTGATAACGATGGTGGCCTGCGGGTTCATATCAATGACCTGCCGGATCACCGCCTCGACGCTGGAGGTGTCAAAATTATTGTGCCTGGGATCATAATTGGTCGGGGTGGCCACAATCACATATTCCGCATCCCCATAAGCCGCGGCTGGATCCGTTGTGGCCTGCAAGTCCAGCACGCGGTTGGCCAGGAAATCCTCAAGGTCAGCATCGGCAACCGGGGACTGACGGCTGTTCACCATCTGCACCCGCGTTTCAGATATGTCGATGGCCACAACCGAATGCTTCTGTGCCAGAAGCACCGCATTCGACATCCCGACATAACCCAATCCTGCAACCGCGATTTTCATACAGTCATCCCCCGACATAGGTATCCCCTACCCGACCCTAGGCCGCCGCAGATCATGACACCGGTGTTTGTAATATGCTCATTTGTCATTTTCACAGTTATTGCGCAGCCATACCCCGATAAAAAGCACCCATTTCACGATTGGACATTTCCACGGGTAGCACCGCTGTTTCGCGGCCATAGTTTCATAATGGATCCGCGTAATTGGTCCGGCGGATGTATCGTCCGCGGCACATTGCCTTGGGGCAGCGCCACCAGGCCCTGTTGCCACCTGACCATCTTGTGACCGGGGCATTCCTGACCGATCATGCCCTCATTGAAAACAGAGGCGGCCTGAAGTCCCCCGAAAACCAACAATTCTGCGGATGAATTTCAATCTTCACCTGACGCCGGAGCCATGTACTCTTCGCGGCCCACTGCCAGCCCCTCTGGAACAACACTACCCGCTCATCATGGTGAACAACAGCGGCTTTGGAACCAAAGGCAAAGTCTCCTAGAATCCAAAGTTGGTCTTCTGGGCCAACCAGGCTTTGTTGCACAAATCGGCCTGGGGACGGTCTTCCCCTTCCCCCGGACCGATTTAGCCTACTGCCACGGTATGGGGTATGCCAAGAGCTGTGAAGCCGTTCAGGATCGCGGCACGGATTTGGCTCTCCGCAAGCTGACGGTCGACGTCGCGCGCCGACAGGCGCTGACCAGGCAGTTTCACACAATGCATTCAATCGTCGGAAAAGGAGCCCCCGGACCCTTTTCTGATCCTCCTCATATCTCGACGCGGCTCCGGCGGTGGTACCCGATCAGGTTCCGCCACAGGGCACGGCCCAAATACTTTGAGGATCGAACCGCTTCGTTTGTGAGCGCTACTTTGAAGTGCGACTCCTATTAGAAAACAATGCGTTATTTAATAGGAGATCCTGGCATGGGAGCCGTTTACACGCAACTATCACTGGGAGAACG
>MDLF01000074.1:539653-559479 GCA_001730095.1 Rhodobacteraceae bacterium (ex Bugula neritina AB1) | reverse complement strand
CGAAATTTTTTCTTTAAAATCAAAGTGGCGAAAATCTGTTGAACAACGAAACTTGCCTCTTTGGTCACATAAGTCGGCCTCTCGGTTTGCGACAAATACTGGCCCGACCTCCCAAGTAAGTGGGTTGCGATTGATGAGTGACGTTACGTGTTTGGCTCAGCCACAGCGAGCGTTCGAAAATGACCATGGAAATGTCTGGTCAGCGGACAAAACTGTCAACGGCGGCATAAAAGTCCGCCAATTGTTTGATTGCTATTTCTGTTCGATTGCGAGGCGGGCGCGGCGCTGGTTGAGGCGATAGCTTTCGGCGTTCATTTTCAGAATGTTCACATGATGGGTCAGGCGGTCCAGCAGGGCGCCAGTGAGTCTTTCGGTGCCAAAGGTTTCGGTCCATTCTTCGAATGGCAGATTGCTGGTTATCAGAGTTGAACCGCGTTCGTAGCGCTGCGAGATCAGTTCGAAGAGCAGTTCAGCGCCGGTTTTGCTCAGGGGGACAAAGCCCAACTCATCGATTATCAGCAATTTGACCTTGGCCGGTTGGCGCTGCAATCGCAGCAGGCGTTTCTCGTCGCGGGCCTCCATAAGTTCATGAACCAGCGATGCCGCTGTGACGAAGCTGACAGGTAGGCCCTTTTGGCAGGCCGCCAATCCCAACCCGAGGGTGATATGGGTTTTGCCGGTGCCTGACGGGCCAAGGGCAATGACGTTGTCTTTGCGCTCAATCCATGCGCAGCGGGCCAGTTCCAGCACCATCATCTTGTTGAGGCTTGGGATGGCCCTGAAATCGAAGCTATCCAGGCTTTTGACGGCTGGGAACTTCGCCGACTTGATCCGGCGTTCCACCATGCGCCGTTCCCGGTCGATCAGTTCCAGCTCGGTCAGCCGTGCCAGATAGCGCACATGATCCACGCCTTCGGACGCGCAGATACGGGCCTGCTTGTCGTGCTCGCGCAGGAAAGTGGGTAGCCGCAGGGTTTTGAGATGATGGGCCAGCAACAGCTCTGGTGCATCCGTCATACGCCACCGCCGGCCAGCAGGCTCATGTAGGACGCGGCGGATGTCGTTGCGATATTGGTTCTGGGCAGGAAGGGAGAGACATCCAGGTCCAGCCGGGGCGGACGCCTCTCGATGCGGCACAGTAGCAAGTGTTTGATCGCGTCAAAGCTGACGGCCCTCATCTGCAACGCGTCTTTGATCGCCAGATGCAGCGCCTCCATCTCGAAGCGTTCCAGTAGGCGCAGAACCTGCACATATTCCCGTTTGCCAGCGTTGCCCTGCTTCGCTTCTAACAAACGCTGCAATGTTGCGAAGGCCTCTGGCAGATCCCAACCCTGCAAGGGCGCTGCCTGGTCGAAGGCCATGATCTTGCGCTCGATCAGCGGCAGATCATGAACCGGATCGAACATCATGTCGCCGGTGCCGTAAGAACGAGGGTGGTCTGCGATCACTTCGGCTGCGCAGCCGATGACGACGCGGGTCACAAAACCCTTTATCCAGACCTCACGGTGACCATAGGCAACCGGCACCGAGTAATCGTTGCCGCGGTAGCGCACCTGGGAGGTGGACGTGACCTGGCCGCTTTGCAGATCACAGGCCTCAAAGGGCGCGGCGGGCACAGGACGCATCGCCCCCAGATCAGCTTCAAGCCGTTCACCGATGCTGGTCTTGTGACCCAGGAGGATATCCGCCTGCCGTTTGCGGCATTGTTCTTCCAAGTAATCGTTGAACGAGCCCCAATCGGCAAAGCAAGGCATTGGCACCATGAAGTTGCGGCGAGCATAACCGACCAGACCCTCGACCTTGCCTTTATCGTTGCCTTTGCCCGGGCGACCGTAGCGGTCTCCGATGACATAATGCGATAGCATCGCGCTGAACCGTTGGGTGCGATTCCGGGTGCCGTCCGGCATGATCTTGGCTACAAGGCAGCGGTCATTATCGTAGAGAATGGAGCGTGGCACCGCGCCGAAGAAGGCAAAGGCATGGACATGCCCGTCCAGCCAGGCTTCGGTGTTGGCCGCAGGATAAGCGCCGATGTAGCACGCATCGCTGTGCGGCAGATCGAAGGCAAAAAAGTACGTTTTCCGTTCGATCCCGCCGATGACAACCAACGCTTCGCCAAAGTCCGCTTGGCCGTGCCCCGGCGGATGGCTCAAGGGCACAAACATCTCCCGTGAGCCCCGTTTCCTCGTCCGCACATAGTCTTTGACAATCGTATAGCCGCCGTCAAATCCACATTCGTCGCGCAGCCGCTCAAATATCCGCTTGGCCGTGTGGCGTTGCTTGCGTGGACGCGCTTTGTCCTCACCAAGCCATTCATCAATATACGCGATATAGGGATCAAGCTTGGGGCGCCTGATCGGCGCTGTCCTGCGATACCCGGGCGGCTCAGAATAGGACAGCATCTTCGAAACACTATCTCGGCTGATCCCAAAATCCCGAGCTATCTGACGCCCGCTCAACCCTTCCTCAAAGTGAGCGTGTCGAACCTTCAAATACAAATCCACGGTGAATATCCCCAAGCCCTCCCGAGTGCCGAAAGGGTAAAAGTGGCCGACTTTTACGCCGCCCGCGACCGCACAACACCGCAGCTACCTTGGTCGAGTATTGCTCCGCCGTTCACAACCCGCCAGTTCTCTTCGAAAACCCGCCGGACCTCGGACCGCAGTGCCGCGTCACGCCGGGCACGGTCCGACAACCGGGCCGGATTGGCCCGCTTTGCCAGGTGCTCGTAATACGTGGAAGGGGCAATCGGCAGGACAGTGCAGATCGGCTCGACCCCATGCTCCGCGCGATGCATGTCCCTCTCGTCGATACTGCGTATCGACTACCGGGCAGCGGAAAAAGGACACCATCACTTCGACCAGCGGTCGAGCTCCGCCATCGCAAAATAAGCCGATGCCTTGCGGAGGATCTCGTTCGCCTGACGCAGCTCGCGGTTCTCCCGCTCAAGCGCCTTCATCTTTTCGGCGACATCCGTCGGAACACCCGCCCGCTTGCCGCTGTCGACTTTTGCCTTCTTCACCCACTCGTTCAGTGTATGCGCCGAGCAGCCGATCTTTGCGGAGATCGACATGATCGCCTGCCAGCGGGAACTGTGATGACCCAGGTTGTCCAGCACCAGCCGCACCGCACGCTCGCGGACCTCAGGAGAATACTTGTTTGTTGTCTTGCTCATTGTGGCTTCATCCTACTCAGGAGTTGAAGCCTCCGAAAAACCCGGTGCCGTTCATACTGTCTTCGCCACGCAGGCCGTCCAAGACGATCCGGATCTTCTCTTCCGAAGAATACTGCTTGCGGGTCGCCCGCTTTATATCTTTGACGATCTTCTCGCCGGGAATCTTGATTGTCTTTCTCATCGTCCACTCCTCGGTGGTCACGATGAGCCAGAAACACTCTCTTATCAAATTGCCCTATTTGGACCCATAAGCGCTGACGTCAGACAGGTATCGGGGTTCAGGTCGCTCAGGCTACCATGCACATCGATATCGATGCCGGAGGATGATGAAACCGCTGTGCCGGTATCTGAGATGGCCAGCCATCCATAGAGTGGTTTTTGAGAAAGCTAGTTCGCGATGCGCAACGGATCCAGAGCAGCGCTGAAAGCAAGCAGAGTGAATTGGGGCAATAGTAGGAATCCGAACCACCGGGTTTCCTGAGGGTCTTTGACCGGATAGCTGAACGCCCCAGCTGGCACGAGATCTGGTCGATCTACATTCATGCTGCCATTTTTGATCACATCAGTCCTCTTCGCTCGCTTTCTCCAACAATACCGGGCACCAGTCTGCCCATAGGCGGGCGCGGCACATCAGATAAGCAAGCGTCTTTGCCGTGGGAGAGTCCGTGCAGGAAGCAATTACTCAGCGATGTCCTCTGCCCAAAGCTCTGGCTTTTCTTCGATGAAACGCTCCATCAGCGCGACGCAATCCGGGTCATCTGCGATGATCACTTCAACGCCCTTCGAGCGCAGGAACTCTTCGTTACCGCCGAAGTTATTATTCTCGCCAACGACCACGCGCGGGATGCCGAACTGAATGATCGTCCCTGTGCACATCATGCACGGGCTGAGCGACCTGTAGAGCGTGGTGTCGCGATAGGTCTTTTGGCGGCCAGCCTTGCACAACGCGTCCATCTCGCCGTGCGCAATCGGGTCGCCTTTTTGCACCCGTTGATTGCGCCCCGCGCCACAACCTCTCCACCGCGCGCCAGCAATGAACCAATCGGACACCCTCCTTCGTCAAACCCGGATTTGGCTTCGTCGTAAGCAATGCGCAGAAGGCGTCTGCCGTCAGCGTTCAAGTCTTATCCCCCAAGATTGGACCATCGTAGTAGGGCAGCCGCTCAACGCTTGGCGTCCAGATGCCATCCTTCTGCAACTGGTCCATGTGATCGGCAATCTGGTCAAGGGTGGCAAACCAAACGTCTTTGGTTTCCTGTGTTTTGGCAATCCAGGCTTCGACTTGTTTCCACCGCGCCAGACGGCCTGTCAGGAAAGGATGGATGATCAGCATGAAGAACCCACTGGCGTCATATTGCGCTTCGAATTCCTCCCAGAAACCGCTGAGTCCGTGGGACGGGCTTGCGACCGGCATCATGTAGCCAATCTCGTCGTAATGCGCGAAGGGAGGCCAATCGTCGGTGCCCCAGTGGACGGGCATTTCGTAGAGCGACCCTTTGGCGGTATCCAAACGATAGGGGATGTCATCGGCCATCATGGAGCTGTCATAGCGCATGTCGTGTTCGATAATCAGATCGACGACTTCTTGCGTGATATTGTAGACCGGCGCGCGGTAGCCGCGTGGCTGCTGGCCGCAAATCCGCTTATGCACATCCAGCGTGCGTTCAAACCACTCGCGCTGCTCTCCGCGCGTTTTGATCGGGTCTTCGTGCAGATAGCCGTGGTGACCGATCTCGTGCCCATCTTTCAGGATCGCTTCGGCCACATCCGGGTATGTCTCCAGGCACCAACCGGGGATGAAGAACGACTGCTTCAGCTCCAAACGACGGTAGGTGTCGAGGATGCGGGGCAGCGCGACCATAGGACCGTAGCGCCCCATTGATATCGGGTAGAGACGATCGTGGCTGTCTTCGGGCTTGGCAATATGGATGAGACTGTCTGCATCCATATCAAAAGTGATTGCCACGGCGCATTTTGCGCCTCCCGGCCAAGGGATGGGATTGCGGATCATGGATCAGCTTTCGTTCAGAACGTGGGCGCTTTGCGCGTCCCACGACAGCCAGATTTCATCACCAGAGTGCAGATCGAACTTGGACAATTCGCGTTCCTGCATCTGAACTTTGAATTCCTGACGCTGCGCGTCTTCCAAGAACAGGGTGACCATGGAGCCAACGAATTCCTCCGAGATGAGTTTGCAGTAGGCTTTGTTTTCGCCCGAGGGTTCTTTGGTCGCGATATGCACGAGATCCGCAGAGATCACAAAACTGGCGTTGAGCCCTTCGACCAGCGGCACTCCATTGCTGGGCACTGTGAACTCACCAGAGGTGGTCGCGATGCACGCCGTACCGCCGTCAACAGTTTTGACTTTGCCTGCCAGTATATTGTTGCGGCCCACAAACTCGGCAACAAACTGGTTTGCAGGTGCACGGTAGATTTCCTTGGGGGTGCCGATCTGGCCGATCTCTCCCTTGCCCATGATGATCACGCGGTCGGCCATGGCGAAGGCTTCAGATTGGGAATGGGTCACATAGACGAATGTGATCCCCAATTCGCGCTGTAGATCAGTCAGGACCGCTTGCATACGGATGACCAAATGCGCATCCAAGGCAGACAGTGGTTCATCCAGAAGCAAGATTTGCGGCTCCATCACCAGTGACCGCGCAAGCGCAACGCGTTGCTTTTGGCCACCTGACAAGGTCGAAATGTGGCGGTTCTCAAATTCGAGGATGCCCATCTTGTCGAGCCACTTGATGGCCCGCTCTTTTCGTTCCGCCTTGTCTACGCCGCGCATCTTGAGACCAAATTCGACGTTTTCGCGCGCCGTCAGGAACGGGAAGAGCGCGAGTGATTGCCACACCAGCGGCGTGTCACGCTCATGGGGAGGTACGTCATTCATAACCCGTTCATTGAGGCGAATCTCGCCGTGCGTCGGCGCTTCCAGCCCTGCCAACATGCGCAGCGTCGTGGTCTTGCCGCAGCCGGAGGGCCCCATGATTGCCAGAAACTCGCCTTCGCGGATTTCGAAATCCAGCTCTTTTACGGCGACGAATTTGCCGAAGTGCTTTTGGACTTTGTCAAAGACGACCAACGGTTTGCTCATGCGTGCATGCCCTTAATTTGGCGGCTGGCGAAGAAGAGCTGTGCCAGCACAACCAGCGTCATTGAGGTGAGGAATACGAAGGTGCCGATGGCGTTGACTTGGGGGTCAATATTGCCCTGAACGATTTCGAGAACGACCACCGGCAGCGTCGAGTTCAGACCGGAGACAAACCAGGAAACGGCAAATTCGTCGAAAGAAACGGCGGCAGTCAAAAACAGGCTTGAGAAAATGGCAGGCTTGCAGAACGGCACGATGACATGCCGCATGGTCTGCCATTCAGAACCGCCAAGGTTCCATGCGGCTGATTCTAGGTCCGGGTCCATTTGATTCAGACGCAAGCGGATGACGGCCATAGCAAACGGTGCCGTCAGGACGCTGTGCGCGATAATGATTGAGTAAAGCTGACCCGACATCTCAATTTTGGACAGCCACGCAAGCATTGCCAGGGCCATGATGATCAGCGGGATCGTGGGCGGCAGCAGGATCAGCGCAAGATAGGGCCCCTTGAAGCGAAAGTTGTAGCGGAAATCGGAATAGGCCGTGCAGAACCCAAGGAACGTCGCGATCACCGCGGTCGAACAGGACACAATCAGGCTGTTCCGCGCGGCTTTCCAGATGTCGGGATCGGCCAGCACCTTTGCATACCACTCGGTCGAGAACTCTCCGAGAGGGATCGTCGGGAAGCGTTGCGAGTTGAACGAGAAGATCATACTGAAAATGATCGGCGCAAAAACGAAGGCGAAGATCAGGACGACATAGCTGCCGAGGATAAAGTTGAGGGATCGGCTCTGTTTCATTTCGCACCCTTACCCTTGCGGTAGGCTAGGGCGATGCCCGTAAAGGCAATGGCAAACAGGGTCACCATCATCATGATCGCAACAACGGCAGCGCGGGGCCATTGTTGACCGGATTTGGTGGTATCAAGGATCAGGATCGGCAGTGTCGGTTCTTGTGATCCGCCCAGATAGAAGGGGGCCACAAAATCACCAAAGGACAGAATGAAACAAAAGATCGCAGCGATGATCAGCCCGGTCTTGGACAACGGAATGATCACCTGCCAGATCGTGCGTAGCGGCGAGCAGCCAAGGTTGTGGGCGGCTTCAATCAGGTTTTTGTCGATGTTTGACATCGTGACTGTTTGCAAGATCACCACCAGTGGCAGCGTAAGGGTCATGTACCCCACAAGTGTTCCGAAATGGGTGTTCAGCATCGTGTATGGGCCAAGGCCGACATAGCCCAGCACCGCGTTGACGACGCCGCTTTCCGACAGGATCACAAACCAAGAAAAAGTGCGGACCAGATAGCTGGTGAAAAACGGAATGATCAGTAGAAAGATCGCCCAACGGCGAGTCGCCTCGGACGCCCGAAAGGCCAACGTAAAGGCTGCCGGAAAGGCGATGCACATCGCGCAGATCGTCGAAACCGTGGCGATAAATAGCGTGTACCAGTAGCTGTCCCAGAAGAAGCCTCGCGTCAGCATCCGTGACCAGTTCACGAACTCGAACGCTTCGGTCATGCGGTAGTTCTTCACCAGGAAGAACGACATCGCGACCATGAACAGGACCGGCCCGACAAAGAAGATCAACTGCCAGAAAATGATCGGCAGCCGCCAGGTCAGAGCATAGAGGTTCGGGCGTTGTTCAGGTTTGGAGGACATGGGGCTTTCGCGTGTCTGGGAAAAAGGAGCGGCCACAGGGCCGCCCGCTTTGGTGTCTTTAGGCCATCAGATCAGGCGCTTTTGTACTCAGACCAAAAGTCGTTCCAGTCCTCCAGCGACTGCTGCTGAGGAATGTCGCGGTAATGAATGCGACCTTCCTTGATCAGCGTGATCGGATCCTGCGGATCGCCGTCGATCTGGTGCGAACGCGTGGCTTCCGCCATGTCCGCCTCGATCAAGGCTGCACGACCAGCGTTGGTCACGCAGAAGCCAGGATAGGCCGCCATCTGTGCAGACTTCACCTGACCTGCAGGGGACATCATGTACTGGATGAACTTCTTGGCTTCTTCCGCCTTTTCGCTGCCTTTGCCAATGGAGTAGCTTTCTGTGAACTGGATGCCGCCTTCTTTCGGGATGACGGAAGCTACAGGCGCGCCGTCTTTTTCCAGAACGCCGGTAATCCAGTCACCGATGCCGACCATTGCCTGCATCTCGCCATTCTTCAGGCCGTTGAATGTTCCGCCGTAGTCGAAGAACCCGCCGACCTGCGGGCGCAGGTTCATGGTGGTTTCCTGAACCTTGGCCCACTGATCGTCATTCAGGTTCCAAAGGTCAGCGCCATTCCCATCATAGAGGCTCATCTGGCCCAGGGTTGGCAAGTGCCAGTCAAAGTGGCCCACTTTGCCCTGAAGCTCCGGCTTCCAGAAGCAGGCATAGCTTTCCGCTTCTTCCGCCGTCACAGAGTTCTTGTTGTAGGAAACACCCAGATGGCCCCCGCGCAGGATCATGGAGTACATCTTGCCGTCTGCCCAGTGGCCGGGGAACTGCGAGAAGTCTTCATGCAGCATGTCATCCAGCGGATAATCGGCCGGGTTCATTTCTTCGATGTAGCCAGCCGCGTTCAACTGCTGCACGAACTCAGCGTCAGACAGGATCAGATCGTAGGTGCCGGGAGGTGACTGGGCTATCAGTGCCAGCATATTGTCGCCACCAGCGTAGTACTTGGGTACAAACTTGACGTTGTTGGCGGCTTCATACTCGGCAACCACATCAGCCTCACCATGGCCGTACCATGCGAGCATGTTAATTTCGGTAGTTGCAGCCCACGCGCGGCTAACAAATGGTGTTGTCAAAACGGCTGCACCGCCGACTTTCAGCAGTTGGCGGCGGTTCAAGCCCAATAGTGATGAAGTTACGGTAGGTTTGTACATTTGTGTCTCCCATATCGTCGCTCCTTCCCAGCAAAAGAGCATTTGATTTTTCGCTGAACCATAGTGTTCAGTCTGATTTTTTTAGAATGGTATGGTAAAACAGGACTTTTGGAAAATTTATCGTTGATATGCTCATATAATGAGCGGTTATGCATCAGCCGTGCTCGAAGAACGCTGCTCCAAGGTGTTGATCATGGCATCCATGGCAGCGTATCCGCCTGCGCCCAACTGAGCCTGTCGTGCGAAAAGCCCGATGTGCAAAGGGGCGAGAACCGGCAGGCCGTCTTGTTCAGAGAACGTGCGCATACCGCTTTGGACCGTCGGAGCGGTGAGGCAAGAAAGGCCAAGGCCATCCTGGACCGCACGTTGAACGCCGCCAATGCCGGGGCTGGAGTAGGCTATGCGCCAACTCTTTCCTGCCAACTTCAAAGCAGTGGCCATGCGATCGCGGTAAACACAGCCATAGGGATGAGCGACGAGAGGGATATCGGTGTTTTCCGGGATTTCGAATGCGTTGGCACCAACCCATGTTGGTTGTTCCTTCCAGTTGCGGAACAAAAACTGTTGGTCGTCACCGTCAAACAGCGCCACGGCGATGTCGATTTCGTTGCTGCGCATTGCCATCAGCAGATGCTTTGACAGGTCACATCGAATTTCGATCTGTGTATCCGGGAATTGTCGGACAACATCTGTCAGGCAGGCTTGCAGGGTGTTTACCGCATAGTCCACAGGCAACCCTACCCGCAATCTTGCAGCAGGATCACGTTGCTCAAATTCTGCCATTGCAAGATCATTCAGTCGGAGGATCTGCCGGGCATGAATTGCCAAAGCCTCCCCCCGCTCAGTGAGCGAAATCTCTTTGCCTTTCCGCGCAATCAACGGATAGCCAACAGCTTCTTCCAAGCGCTTCACTTGCAGGCTGATCGCTGGTTGTGTCCGGCCGAGTATCTCGGCCGCGCGCGTGAAGCTTGCCACTTCGATGACAGTGATGAAGGCTCTGAGGAGCTCTGTTGAAAGATTGACCACGCCCATGTGAAAACATTAGTGCTGCAAATCAAGCGCGAGCAACGATAAAGTTGCTTTATGCAAGTCGCTTGATCACTATCTATTCGAACAAAACGCTGACAGACTCTCCATTGGCGATACGTGTGATGGCCTTAGCAAACATCGGGGCAATTGAAATCTCGCGAATTTTCGATGATACAGTGACTGCTTCGGTAGCACAAATTGTGTCGGTGATGACCAACGACGACAGATCAGATGCGTTGATCCTGTCGACCGCCTTGCCTGACAGAACGCCATGCGTGATGTAGGCAGAAACCTCAGCCGCACCATTTTCCAGCAACGCAGTTGCGGCGTTGCAGAGGGTGCCGCCAGAGTCGATAATGTCATCGACCAACATGCACGACTTGCCAGAGACGTCCCCGATGATGTTCATCACCTCAGACGATCCAGGTTTATCGCGGCGCTTGTCCACGATAGCCAAGCCGGTCGAGAGACGTTTTGCCAAAGCGCGGGCGCGCACTACGCCGCCTACGTCCGGAGAGACCACCATCACATTGTCACGACCTTTCTGCTTTTCGATATCCCGGACGATTTCGGGCACCGCATAGAGATTGTCCGTCGGGATGTCGAAAAATCCCTGAATTTGACCTGCATGCAGATCCATTGTCAGAACCCGATGCGCCCCGGCCTGGGTGATCATGTTCGCCACGAGCTTTGCCGTGATCGGCGTCCGTGGGGCTGATTTGCGATCCTGACGCGCGTAGCCAAAGTAAGGGATCACAGCGGTGATGCGCCCAGCAGAGGATCGGCGCAACGCGTCGATGAGCACCAGCAGTTCCATAAGGTTGTCGTTGGCCGGATAGGACGTGGACTGGATGACGTAGACGTCATCGCCACGCACGTTTTCCTGTATTTCGACAAAGACTTCCTCATCAGCGAACCGGCGCACATTGCACTCTGCTAGAGGGACACGCATATGCGCGGCAATCGCTTCGGCAAGCGGACGGTTACTGTTTCCACAGATCAATTTCATCTGTCGAGCCCCTCTCGAATAGTGTGTGATTATGTGCGCCGGAGAGGTCCCCTAAATTGGAAACGCCATCTCGGGTTTGTAGGTCTTGAAGCTTTCGAGATACTGCGCGTTTGCTTGACGCTGCCATTCGGTGCCGGGCTGGATCGCCGTGACGACCTTGTACTTTTCGCGATAGGACTTCGTGTTGTCATTCTCTTCCATGACAATCGCCACCATGCCCGCAACTTTGCCCTTCTGCTGTTCAACCAGCTGGACCGCACCATGCATCGTGCCGCCGGTTTCGACCCACTGATCCACCAGCAAAACTCGCGTTCCGGGTGCAAAGGCGGGCGTGCGCATTTCCATCGACTGGGTTTGACCGGAGTAGTTGGTCATAGACGCGCTGTCTGTGTCCACGCAGAGCTTTCCGGGTTTGCGAATGGGCAGAAAGCCCTTCCCGATACGGGCCGCGATGCCCGCGGCCAAGACAAAGCCCATCGCATCGAGGCCAGCGATGACGTCAATCTCATCGGCATCTAGATCAGCCACCAGATCATCAAGCAAATCATGATACGCCTTGCCGTTGATGTAGATCGAGGTCGGATCAAGCCATGCAAACTTGTCGCCTTTGGTGTTCGGGGCCATCAGCGAGAAGTACCAACGGTCGTCTCTGGGTCCTTTGTCTAGAGCCACCTTTTCTCTCCCTTATGTCTGTGTGAGATCCATGAGCCGCTTCAGGCGCTCAGGATCAATATTGTAGAAATCGCCGTCATGGTTGATGCCAGTTGCAACCATGAAAAGATCAACCGCATCTGCATATTGGCCCGCGTTTCCGGGTGTGATGCCGGATGCAAGCCCAAGCGCAGTGTCACCGCAATGCTCGCGAAACGTGTCGATCTTACCCACAGCAGCTGCATGACCGGTTGCCACGCCGGAGGTCACAACGACGTCCATGTAGCGCGTCGCGATGCGCGCGCTTTTGCCATACTGCGCCGGATCAACCTCGCGCTGTTTTTTGAACGCAGTGCCGCCAATGTAAAGCCCGGTCCAACCGCTGGCGTCACGGATCGCCGCGATCTCATCTGCTTCGGGCTGATCATCTTCCGCGCGGCGTTCATCCATGCGTGCGTCGTCGGCCCAGTATCCATCGACCATGCAACCTTCAGCTTGCAACTCTCCTAGAATTGGGAAGGCAAACTTGCCGGTGACCGCGAGAAAATTCACCCCTAGCCAGATGTCCGGGAACGCTGCCCGCATCTCCTTGATGATCGGGACCAGTCTCTCTTTCTCGAAGTCATGGTTGATCAGAAAAACGCCCGGGCAACCACCCGCAATAGCTGCTTTGATGTTCCGCTCGGCCTGTTCGCTGTCAAGCACATGAATGACAGGAAGAATGACAGGACCAGAAGTGCCAAAAGTCTTCTTGAAGTCGTTGCGATCCATCTCAACTCTCAATCTGCGTTGTTGACAGGACGCTACCATTGGCGATGGAATTTAGAAAATTTATTGTGTTTATTGGGTCATATGAATTGGAAATGAATGAGCGGCCTTCTGATGAAAACGCTCGCGATCTTGCTAGGTGTTTGATCCCATGGTTTGATGGTGCGATCTGTTCTTTGGAATGGAAGGAAGCACTATGGGACAAGTTCGTCACGGGAGCGCCACGACCACGCACGCTGTCAGAGCAGCAATACAGCGATCGCAAGCTTCGATCGCGGCGCTGAGCAAGGAACTCGGGATCAACCCGAAGACTGTTGCCAAGTGGCGAAAGCGCGAGACCGTTGAGGATCGCAAAACAGGGCCGAAAGAGCCTCGCTCAACCATTCTCAGTCAAGCCGAGGAGGCCATGATCGTCGCATTTCGGCGGCATACGCTACTGCCGTTGGATGATTGCCTCTATGCGCTCCAGCCCTCGATCCCGCATCTGACGCGGTCAGCGCTGCATCGGTGCCTTCAGCGGCATGGCATCTCGCGCTTGCCGGATGTCGGGGGCGACAAGCCTAAGCGGCAGAGGTTCAAGCGCTACCCCATCGGCTTTTTTCATATCGATATTGCCGAGGTGCAGACTGCGGAGGGCAAGCTGTATCTTTTCGTTGGCATTGACCGGACCAGCAAGTTTGCAGTCACCCACCTCGTCGACAAGGCAGATCGCAAGACCGCCTGGGAATTCCTCGAACATTTGCTCAAGGCGGTCCCTTATCGCATCCATACGATCCTGACCGATAACGGTATCCAGTTCGCCGAACAGCCACGAAACCGGAACAGAGTATACTCCCGGCAGATGCGCTTCGACATGATCTGTGAGGCCAACGGGATCGAGCATCGCCTGACCAAACCGAACCATCCGTGGACCAATGGCCAAGTCGAGCGGATGAACCGCACGATCAAAGAGGCGACAGTGAAGCGATACCACTACGAAAGCCACGATCAGTTACGAACACATCTCGGCGACTTCATGGCTGCCTACAACTTTGCCCGCAGACTCAAAACTCTCAGCGGCCTCACGCCCTACGAATACATCTGCAAAATCTGGACTTCAGAGCCAGATCGTTTCATCATCGATCCGATCCACCAGATGCCGGGACTGAACACCTAGGTTCGCCATAAGAACCAGAATGCAGTTCTGGGGCCTCCCAGCTTGCCAGCGGCGGCTTTATGAGGCTCTGCAACAGCTGTTACGAGCGCAGCAGTACCTTGCTGGAATTCAGCGCCTGGGCGATCTGTTGATAGTGAAGCGCTGCATTGCTGGAACCCTCTGCGGAGCGCAGCAACACGGTTGTTGCCTCATCGAGAACGGCCAGCGCCTTAGCGTTGGTTGCCGCGGCTGTTTCCGGTTTTACGGCTGCCACCGGGCGGCGGATTGTTTTTTTGTCGTCCTGCACGGTCACCCGCAGCCGCGGTTGCGAATTGTCACGGTTCTGGCGAGACAGGTCTGCCAGCTCGGATGAAGCCTTGGCAAGCACCTCGCGGGCAGCCGCATACTCGCCATGGGCCGGCAGCTCTTTCACCAGTTCCTGCAGCTCTTTGGCCAGACAGTCGGTCCGGTAAGCCGTCCCAACGGCCTCGCAGGCGGCAGAGGCGACACCTATCTGTGCGACGATGCTGTTGGTGAAAGCTGTGCTAACGGATGCCGGGCCGGACGAAGCGGCGTTTGCGGCATGCTGGCTGTCTGTTGTGCCGCCTCCGCCGACTGGATCGTTGCCGAAGGCCGAGGCCGCTGGCTCACCACGCACTTGCGCCTGGTGCACATACCCAAAGATCATCCCCCCGGGCATTCCGGTCGAAGGCAACGCTGCGGCTGACGCCTGCGCCGGAAGCAGCAAAAGCGCCGCGGAAATCACGCAGGACAAACACGCCGTGCTTGCTTTGTCGTTCATTGGGAGCCCTTTCCGCCGCGCGTTTCATTTTGTATTTTTGCCGCCTTGCGTGAAGCAAAGGCAGGTGTGACATGGCTGCTTGGTCGTTTCCGATTGATTGTCATATGCCCATAGCATCGCCGCCAATATCTGTGAAATTGCTAGAGGTCAAAGTGTGTCCTCCCAGCAGCAACACTTCAAAGTCAGCATCCAGCAACGCTCTGTCCGGATCCTCGCTGACATTCACGGCCGTAAGCAAAACGCCGTCCGCGTGCTCATCAAGAAAGATAATAATGTCAGGCGGTGAATCCGCATTTTGCGAGGTGATGTCAAAGTTGCCCTCATCAAGGGACAGCACGATATGGGCGTCCTCTACAGCGATTGAACTGATATCAATCTGGTCCAGCGCGTCGTCAAAATCTGTTATGACATCGCGGTTTGTGTCACCGGAACGGCTTTGCGAAAAGCTGTTGAAAACAAATTCATCTGCCTCAGCCCCGCCAGTCAGGGTATCTGACCCCAATCCGCCCGTCAGAGTGTCGGCACCGCCGCCGCCATTGATTATGTCATCGCCTTCATTGCCCTGGATGTTGTCGGCGCCATCAGTAATCTCATCGCCACCGCCATTATTCGCCCCGGAGCTGTCGTTATAGCCGACGCCCATGGTTTCACCGGTGTTCTCGCCATCTACAGTGCCGTCCGGAGAGACAGCTCCAGGCCTCATGGGCTCAAACTCAGAGGGTGTTTCCACCACGTCCTCATCCACCGTCACCGCGACCTGGGCTGATGCGGTAAGCCCAGACGGGTCCGAAACTGTATAGAAAATGGTATCATTGCCAAAAAAACCGTTGGCTGGCGTATAGGTAATTGTGCCGCCAGAGTTAATCGCAACATCCCCATTTTCAGCAAAAGCCGACTGCACTGTCAGCGCATCGCCATCGGCATCGCTGTCATTGTCCAGAACCGACACCGTAACGGCGGTATTTTCGTCGGTGTTTGCATTGTCATCTTCGGCCACAGGCGCATCCGCAACCGGAAGGACCGCCACCATTACAAGACCATTTGCGGTGTTTCCTGCGTCATCGGATACGGTGTAGGAAATCGTCACATCGCCATTGAAGTCCGGCGGCGGAGCATAGGTCAGTGTGCCATCCAGGTTGATGCTGACATCCCCGGTGGAAGCAGACACCGCCACGACCTCAAGCGGGTCGCCATTCGGATCGCTGTCATTGGCCAGAACATCCAGCGTGACAGAACTGTCTTCGTCCACTTCAGCGGATTCGCCTGTAACTTCCGGCGTAACGAGCAGCTCATCCGCGAGGATGGTCTCAATTCCTTGAAACTCAAGGGTTGATCCATCTTCAAAGGTCACGGTGCCCCGCTGCCCACCGGCATCTTCCAGGTCGTCCTCTGATGCTACTGCAATGGCCCCTGCACCGCGCAGGTCCAGCACATCCGTGTCGGTCTCCTCGGTGGGTCCGCCGCCGCCAGCGATGATATCGCCAGCACCAGCACTGGCAGATATGGCAACAATCAGGTCGTTCCCGTTTCCACCCTCAATTACATCGCTTCCCAACCCGCCGGTGAGCGTGTCGTCGCCGTCACCGCCGTTCAGCGTGTCTGCCCCTCTGCCGCCGGACACTTCGTCACGCCCTGCAGCCCCGGACAGCACATCGCTGCCAGCGCCGCCCTTCAGCGTATCGTCCCCACTGCCGCCGTTCAGCGTGTCGGCTCCACGGCCACCGGACAGTTCGTCATGGCCTCCTCGTCCACCCAGCCAATCTGAACCGGCGTTTCCGAACACTGTGTCATTGCCGGATCTGCCGTGCAGGAAATCGGCGCCAGCTCCGCCTGACAAATTGTTGTCGGCCTGCGATGCACCGAAAATAGTATTGTCCAGCTGGTTTCCTGTTCCGGTGCGTTCTGTGGGCAGGCCGCTGCTGGACAGCAGTCTCAGATCTTCTGTGTTGTCAGCAAGGCGGTAGCTCTCCAGCCTGCTATAAACCAGATCGTGCCCGCCGCCTGTTTCCTCTGTCACCGCATCGCCGTCTGAATTGACATAAAAAGTATCATTGCCCTCGCCGCCGATCAGCAGGTCATCTCCATTGCCACCGTCAAGAAGATCGCTGCCGCGGCCGCCGTCCAATGTATCGCTGTCGGCCCCGCCGCGCAGAACATCCGACCCCCGACCGCCAAACAGACTGTCTTCGCCCGCACCGCCGCGCAGCGTATCCTGCCCCCTGTTTCCACGCAGCAGATCGAAGCCGCTGCTGCCCTGGATCAAGTCTGCTCCGGAAAGACCGCGGATTGTATCGTCCAGGCTTGATCCATAAAAGATGTCTGCGCCGCCGTAAAAGAGATCCAGAAATATGTCTCGAGTGATGTCCGGGTCTGCAACCACAGAGCTTGCATCCAGAGACAACCCGGTCACAGCGAAGGTCAGTTCCGTCCCGCTGAATGGCTTAAACTGCCGGTAGGATTCAATCACTCCGGCCACTGAGAACGCGCCATCATGGCTGGTTACCAGCCTGAAGCTGGAACCTGGTGCAGCGGTATACTCCGCAAAGAACCCGTTTGGGCCAGCAAAACGGATGCTTTGACTGGTAACATCAAATTGCGCCTCGATTTCTGTGCCAATTTCAAACGGTTCAAAAAAGGTAATCGTCGCCATTCGGGCCTCGCCAAAGTGCATGCGGTGTCAAATTCACGCGATCCAAAGAACCCGCTATCATCGGGAACAAAGAGGGACAGTGCCGATACCCGGCAGCCACGGCCGGGTAACCTGGAAACCTTAACGTAATTTTCCACCCGGCTCCAAGCTAGAAAGTTGACTTGGCGGGGTAAAATACCAAGCGGTGCAAGAAACTGTCACAAAATCTGGTGCCGCATCTTTTCTTGCGGAGCCATGGTTCGGCTCAGGGCCAATTGACCTCCACCAAGTCGCATGTTTGACGGCCGCAGAAACGAGCGATGATATGAAGGGTATCTTCCAGCTGGCAGATGGGAAGATGGTTTGCCTCAAAACTGGCCTTCCCAAATCGCATCGCAAGCCCTGTGTGGATCAGCGGCGCGTTCTGGCTGGCATTCTCTTTTTCAAACGCAACAGCCTGTGTTGGGTCCAGCGTTTTCAGTCTCGCCGATTGCCCGGAGGCCGGCGCGGAAACATACTGGCGGTGCAGCGGCAGTGATTTCGGCCCAAGGCCGCAGGCTGGGGCTTTCATCTGAAATCATGTGGCAGCGTCAGTCGCCAGCAGGTTGCCGTCCAGTGAGGTGATCAGGTTTCAAGATTGGCCTCCATCAGCCCTTCGCGTAGGGCATAAGCGATCAGTTCGGCGACCGAATGAGCCTGGACCTTGCGCATCAGATTGGTGCGGTGATTGTCCACGGTCTTGGCGCTGACCCCCAGCCGTTCTGCGATTTCACGGTTGCTGAGACCCTGGGCAATCAAGCTTAGAATCTGCTTCTCCCGCGCGGTCAGCTGTTCGCGCCCGGCGGCCGCAGCAAGGATTTCAGCGACCCCGGGACCCAGCAGGCTGCGCCCGGCCAGGATTTCGGGAATGGCGGCGGTAAAGGCGCTGATTTCCTCACGTTTGAGAAAGATCGCTTCGGCACCGGCCGTTGCCAGTTCGGAAAGCAGCCCCTCGGATGTCATGCCGGAGAACACGATAATACGGGTGTCGGGCGACCAGCGGCGGACCTCTCCGAACACCTCAATCCCGCGCGAATAGGGCATGGCGATGTCCAGTGTCAGCAATGTGGGCTGATGGCTGCGCACAAGTGCGATAGCTTCGAGCCCGTTGGTCGCCTCGGCTGCCACCTGCACCCCGGCTGAGGTCAGGATCTGGGCGATGCCCTGGCGGATCATGGCGTGGTCATCTGCGATAACTGCGGTTGGGGCGGTCATGGGATCTCCCTATGTAGGCGGTCAGAGCCGGTACTGGCCTGCTGGGCGCGCGGGAAACTGAGTCGGGCGATGGTGCCCCGGCCGGGGTGGGATTGCAGATCAAAGACAGCGCCATTTTGCTCGGCAAGCTCTGCCACGATGGCCAGCCCAAGGCCCGAGCCTGCGGATTGCTGTCCCCTGACGCCACGTTCCAAAACGCGGGCGCGGTCCGTGCGGCTCATGCCTGAGCCATCATCGTGTACCTCGACCGCGATGGTCTGGCCGTTGCGGCGACACCCCACCAGGATGTGCTGCGCGCCGGAATGCTGCAGGGCGTTGGACACCAGATTGCCGAGGCTGCGCATCACCGAGAGCGGGTCGGCGTGAATATACGTGCCCGATGGCACCACGCGCAATGCGATCTTCTGACGGGCGGCCTCGGTTGCGAACATGGCTTGGAGGTTCTGCAGGATGATGTCGAGGCTGAAGTGTTCCTGCGCGCCGGCCTGGGGCGGATCATTGTCGCCGCTGCCGAGGGGGCGGGCGGAAACTTCAAGCCCCGTGCGCAGAATGTCATCAAGGTAATTCAGACTGTCGCGCAGGCCGGGGTGTTGATCCTCTTTCCCGGCCAGCGCCATACGCAGCACCACCAGCGGCTGGCGGATGTCATGGGCCGTGGTTTCCAGCGCGTCGTGACTGCGTTGCATGGCGGCGGCAGTGCGCTGGCGGTCGTCCTCGGCGCGGCGCAGGGCCTCGCTCAGGTGCAGGCGTTCCTCGGACAGGCGCAGCTGTTCGCGCAGATAGCGGTCGCGTTCGCGCCGGGCGGCAGTGATGCGCAGGGCGATGGCAGTGGAAAAGGCGAGAGCCTCGGCCAGAAAGCCGGTGCGCAGCGCGATGCCGACCAGTTCCTGGGCAAACAGGCCTTCACTGAAATAGCCGAAGATGCCGAAAAGAAAGGACAGCGCCAGCGCGCCGAACCCGATCACCAGAAAGATTGCGCCCGGCATCTTTCGGCGCACGGCGGACAGCGCCAGGGCCACCTGCAACAAGGTTGCAAAGCCCACGATCAGCAGCGTCGTGTTTTTGTAGATCAGGGTTGAAATCAGCGGAACCGCGAGGATGATCGTGGCCAGCAGCAGGGCCATGGTCACAATGGCAAGCTGATGCATCCGCCGGGCGTGCTGCCGGGCGTCGGTGATCTGGGCGATGAAATTGATGCCCAAAGCCACCGACAGTGCCGACAGGATCGCCAGGGCCACCTGATTGAAACCCGGCAACCCTGGCCAGAGAAACTGGAAGGCAAAGCCGTCCATATGCACCAGAAACACAACGCTGCAGAGCATGTAGCCGCCATAGGCAAAGGCACGTTGCCCGTCGAGACTGTAGAGGTAGACGGTCGAGATCAGCCCCATGCCAAAGATCAGCGC
>MDLF01000074.1:0-539453 GCA_001730095.1 Rhodobacteraceae bacterium (ex Bugula neritina AB1) | reverse complement strand
TCCGACACCAGATGGCGGTGTGCGATCGGGCGCGCATCAAACGGGTCGGCGGCGGTGAGAGAAAGAAGCCGTCTGGTGTCCCCTTCATCGGGCAGCAAGTAGACGTCAATGCCCTGCGCGACCGGAATGTCGTGGGTCAGCCACCAGATACCCTCGGTGGTCCCCGGGTTTTCCAGCCGCAGGCGAACCCAGTACCGGGCCAACCCGTCGCCAAAGCCGAAGTCGACCAGCGCGCCGTGCACAGGTCGAAACGCCTGCGCCTGCTCTGGCGCGGCGAGGGCGTCCAAATTCAGGGTGCCGCCGGTGTCAACAAAGGTGCAGGCATAGGGCGCAAGGTCCAGTCGCTGATCCGCAGCCTGTGACAGAGCCACAGGCGGACAGGCTGCGGCAGATTGGGCTGAGCCTGCCAGACCGCTGAATGCGGCCCCGCTCACCAGGAGCAGTGCACAGGTCAGTCTGAACAGGAAGAGCCAAAATTCACCAATCATTCCGTGACAGCTTAGCCTGTTTGCGGCTGATAGCCAGCCTGCTGCGCAACCTCTCAAAGGATCAGGTCGCTGGCCTGCATATCGGTCAGCCCCATCATGGCGATCGAGAAATCCGCCAGCCCGTCGCCGTCCACATCGCCCTGCAGCAGCAGCCGGTCGCTGAGCGTTTCGTACCGCAGCTCACCCGCAGTGCCGCTGAAGTCTGTATCACCGACAAAGCTGAAGGCCTGATTGCCGGCATCCGTGCCCGAGGCGTCGATGCGGGAGAGATCCACTTTGTCGCCGGTCTTGAAATCGCGGATTTTATCGGCGCGGATTTCCGGAACGGATTTAAAGATAAAGTGGTCGTTGCCGCCGCCGCCGGTCATTGTGTCCTTGCCCTTGCCGCCGATAAGCTGGTCAGCGCCAGCGCCTCCGCGCAGTTTGTCATTCCCCGACCCGCCAGTTAGCTGGTCCTGGCCGCTGCCGCCCCGCAAATTATCGCGCCCGGCGTCGCCAAACAACTGGTCGTTGCCGCCATTGCCCGACAGCCTGTCCGCATTTTTGCCGCCCGAAAGAGCATCCTGGCCGCTGCCGCCGGAAACCGCGTCCCTGCCGTCACCGCCGGACAGCAGGTCATCGCCCAGGCCGCCCAGGATGTTGTCATCTCCGGAGAGGCCCAGAATGTAATCCGCGGTGGCTCCGCCCCGCAGGGTGTTTGCCCCGGCGTCATTGTCATAGGCTGACATGTCGCTGCCGGTGAACGCCGGGAAGACGGGCAGCGCATTGCCATCAATGTCTTTCACCTGGCTGTAATCGGTCAGGCCAAAGCTGATCTTCTGGCTGTTGTCATAAAGTTTCGCCAGCGTATCAGCGGCGAGCGCTGAGATATTGGCCCAGTAAACGCCGATGTTGTGATGCGCGCCAAAGCCCTTGGGGAACCAGAAACCACCGGAATCCGTTTCGGAGTTGTCCAGATTGGGCATGAACAGCGAAGTGATCGCGTCATCAAAGTTCTTGTTGTTGCGCAGGATGTTGTTGCCCACATAGCCATCAATGCTGTCCAGATCGACCGTTTCGGCAAAGGTCACCGCGTCCTTATTGTGCGACAGGCCGATGTAATATGACGGCTCAATCAGATCGACCGACCCGCCTTCCACATCTACGACATTCGGATCATGCTGGTTTTCGAACCCGTCGAAGGCCTCTGTGTGGGAGTATAGCGTCTTGTCGATCCCGGCCGGGGCCAAAGAGACCACTGTCAGCTCGACAGCCTCGTCCAGACGCTGCGCGTCTATCGCGGCAAAGATGTCGGCCATGGACCCGCCCAGGCTGTGGCCCGAGACGATCAGCTTATCGATGCCATTGGCCGGGTCATTGGCGTAGGCGAGCGCCGCCTCGACCAAAGGTTTATGGGCGTTGTAATGGTGAAACAGCCCGTCGCCGGAAAACGCCTGGCCGTTTGCAAAGGCGGCGAAACTGCCGTCGGTGCCCCGGAAGGTCAGCACCAGAGTTTTGCTGCCGCCTGCGGTTTCACCCAGTGCCAGCAGCGATTGCGCATCCCAACCGGGCACCAAAGCCTCCGCCTTGCCTTCGAACAGCCCGCCGCCATTGAACCGCGCGTCTTCATTGGGCACGAAATGGTTGCCCAGCTCGGTGTCGGTCAGAACCTGCCAGCCCAGCGTGTCAAAGTAATTGTCGTAACGGTCGCCCAAACCATTGTCGGCGGATCCGCGGTAGTCAGAGCCGATGTTGCGTTCGCCATAGACCGACCGGGCAAAAAGAGTGCCCAACTCCACATGCTCCAGCGACTCCGCCACGGACTGTTTTTCGTCATGCATTTCGCCGACCAGCTCGGTGCGGGTGTTGTTGGTGGTGTCGGATTCATTGGCGGTATCGACGATCTTGACCTTGAAGGTCCCGGTATCTCCGCTTTGCAGCGTGTATCTGATGGTTTCGGTGTTGGTTTGCCCGGCGGTCAGTCCAAAGCTGACGCTGTCCTTGCCGATGTAACGGTCGCCGCCACTGGTCGTTTCAACAAAATATTCCAGCTCGAACCCGCCCGCGAGCAGCCCGCCGTAATCGGCGCCGCCGATATTGGCCAGCGTCGCCTTCAATTTGATCTCTTCCCCGGTCTTAAGCTCGCCAAAGACCTGAATGTCCTGAACCACCAGATCGGGGGCTGCAGCAAAGAAGCCGGCGGGTTTTGAATTGTTGCTGGTCACGCCTTCGCCGCTGATGCCGCTGACGCGGACCTCGACGTTCTGCTGGCCTGCGGTTTCAACCGTGTAGGTAAGGCTTTCCTTGTTGGATTGCCCCGCATTCAGCCCGTATGTCACCGAGTCCGTACCGACAACCTTGCCGTTGACAAGATATTCGACGTCAAAATTCTTGCCGATCCCGAAATAGTCGGACTCGCCGATGTTCTTGAGCGTGGCTTCGATCCTGACCTTTTCCCCCAGCGCCCGGTCACCGGTGATTTCGATGTCCTCAACGATCATATCCGGCGCCGTCAGGAAATCGACCCGGGTGTCGACGTAATACATTGTCAGCGTTTTGCCGGTGTCGTTGTCGACCCTCAGACGCCAGTTGCCGTTCACCTGATTGCCATCAAAACCCCGAGAGAAGGTGCTCTCGCCGCCGCTGCCGTCATAGTAGATGTCATGATCATAGGCGCTGTCGCTGTCTTTGCCCGCGTCCGTATCATTCCCGAAATGATCGAAATTGTAATAGATCGTATGCCGTTCGCCATTTGGCGAGTACAAATAGATATCCACCTTGCCCAGATCGACCTTGGCCCCGCCATTGTAGTCAATCTTGAATTTGTAGGCGACATTGGTCACCGTCGCAAAGAGGGTGTCTCCGGTTGGGTTGAAGTAGAAATTGTATGTGCCCTGACCAATGTTTCTATCGGTTCCGGAAGAATAAACTGCCTGGCCCATGATATGTCCGTAGGTTGCCAAAATTGCCGATCTCTTGCCGTAACGTTAACCAGAGGCGCAGAAGCGGGACATGGGGTGATTACCCTAATCGGATCCTGCGGGTGCGGGCAGCAGCCAACTTGTCATCTCGCGCCGAGCAGGGGCGCAGGCATGCGAGTTTTTCAGGTTCTTGGGGGGGGGCTGCGCGTGCCGCCAGGCTCTCTGATTGCCGCGCTTTTTTCTTTTGACAGCATGGGGCTTGGCAATCCTGTGGACGGTGTCTTCTGCCAGTCAGGACCGATAGGTGATGTCCCTTGAAAATCTACCTGCAGGGAGATTGCAGGGGGGCGGCTTCCAACCTTAAATCGTCCTGAGGAACTTTTGGTTTGGCGCCCCCCGGGGTCTTGTGCCCACGGCACAATCAACTGTCTCCAAACACGCAAATTGCGGCGGTTTGTCTGAATGCCGGGAAGATGCGCGGTTATGCTCCGGCTGCGCGACTGTCTGAGAGGCAGTGCTGAAACTGCCGCCGCCTGAACCTGTTTGAAAACACAGGCCGATCCGGACAGCCGCCGGAAACAAAAACACTCTCTACTTCGAAATGGATTCGCAACGGGAGCATAACCGTATCGTTAGTAATATCTTAACTGTTGACCGTCACCTATTCGGGTTTTCCTGACCCAAAGTAAACCTATGCGGCAGCGCGGCAATTCGGCCATTGACGCGCCCCGGCCTGCAGCTCAGTCTTCAGGTCATGACGACTGGTTTGACAATGTCCCGCATTCCCCGCCCCTTTGACCCACTGCTTGGCGCCGAGGCGCGGACGCTGGTGCCGTCTCTGTCCGGTGATCTTGCCGAACTGGTGGCGGGGGCTTGCGGCTCCAGTCCCTATTTGAAGGAGCTGACGGCGCGCGAGGCAGACTGGCTGCCAGAGGCGCTGCACAATCCTCAGGCCGCTGTAGAGCAGGTCTTTGCGGAGTGCCGCGCATTGGAAGCAGCGGCCCTGAAACCGGGCCTGCGCCAGGCCAAACGGCGACTGGCGCTGCTGACGGCGCTGTGTGATCTCTCAGGTGGCTGGAGCCTGGAGCAGGTGACCGCCGCGCTCACCGACTTCGGAGCGTTATGCGCGGATGTGGCCATCAAGGCGGAGATCGCCAATCTGATCCGGCGCAAGAAACTGCCGGGCCTGACTGAAGACGACGTTGCGACTGCGGGCGGGCTTACCATTCTGGCGATGGGCAAGATGGGCGCGCATGAGCTGAACTACAGCTCCGACATCGATTTGATTTGCCTGTTTGACGAAACCCGCTTCGATCCGGATGATTTCTATGAGGCGCGCCAGGGCATGGTGCGCGCAACCAAGAACATGTGCGCCACCCTCAGCGACCGGACCGGCGATGGGTATGTGTTCCGCACCGACCTGCGGCTGCGCCCGGATCCGGCAGTCACACCCGTCTGCCTGGCGACGGAGGCTGCAGAGCGCTATTACGAAAGCCTGGGGCGCACCTGGGAGCGCGCCGCCTATATCAAGGCGCGCGCCTGCGCCGGGGATCTTGCGGCAGGCGAGCGGTTTCTGAACACCCTGCGTCCCTTTGTCTGGCGTCGGCATCTGGATTTCGCGGCGATTCAGGACGCCCATGACATCCGTCTGCGGATCCGCGAAAACAAAGGGACCGGCGGCGCTCTGAACGTGCCGGGCCACGACATGAAACTGGGCCGCGGCGGCATCCGCGAGATTGAATTCTTCACCCAGACGCGGCAGCTGATTGCGGGCGGGCGCGATGAAGGCCTGCGTCTGCGCGGTACCGTCGAAGGGCTGGCGGCGCTGGCGGCCAAGGGCTGGGTGCCGCAGGACGTAGCGGAAACTCTTACAGCCCATTACCGCGCCCACCGCGAGGTCGAACACCGTATCCAGATGGTGCATGACGCCCAGACTCACCGGGTGCCGAAATCCGAAGACGGGATCGCCCGCATCGCCTGTCTGATGGACCGGGATCCGGCAGAGCTGCAGGCGGAAATCAGGACCCGGCTTGAACAGGTCCACGAGCTGACAGAGGGGTTCTTCTCTCCCGGTGCGGCACCGCCGCCCGCGGCGCTGGCAGAAGATACGGCAGAGCTGGACGGCGCCATCATCGCCCGTTGGCCAACCTATCCGGCACTGCGTTCGTCACGCGGGGCGCATATCTTCGAGGGGCTGAAGCCAGAGCTGTTGTCGCGCGTTGCCAAGACTGCCAAACCGGCGGAAACCTTGCTTGCGCTGGACGGTTTCCTGGCCGGGCTGCCTGCGGGCGTGCAGCTGTTTTCGCTGTTCGGTGCAAACCCGCAGCTCATTGATCTTCTGATCGATGTGGCCGGCACTTCTCGCGATCTGGCCGCGTTTTTGTCGCGCAATTCGGGTGTGTTTGATGCGGTGATCGGTGGCTCTTTCTTTGATCCCTGGCCCGGGCAGGCCAAGCTGCGGGCAGAGCTAAAGGCGCGGCTGAAACTGGAGAACGACTATGAGGCTCGGCTTGATGCCACCCGCCGCTGGTGCAAGGAATGGCATTTCCGCATCGGCGTGCATCATTTGCGCGGGCTGATCGGCGGCCATCAGGCCGGCAGCCAATATGCTGAGCTGGCAGAGGTGGTTATCGCTGGGATCTCGCCTGAGGTGGTGGCGCATTTCGCAAGGAAACACGGTCCTCCGCCAGGACGCGGTGCGGCTGTACTGGCGATGGGCTCAATGGGGGCAGGGCAAATCAATTCGCAGTCCGACCTCGACCTGATCGTGATCTACGACCCGGGCGGAGCCGAGATGTCGGAGGGCAAGCGTCCACTCGCAACGCGGCCCTTTTTCGCGCGCCTCACGCAGGCCTTTGTCACCGCGCTGTCGGCGCCGATGGCGCAGGGTCGCCTGTATGAGGTCGACATGCGCCTGCGTCCCTCCGGTACCCAGGGGCCGGTTGCCGTCAGCCTGCCGGGGTTCACCCACTACCAGGAAAATGAGGCCTGGACCTGGGAGCATCTGGCGCTCACCCGCGCCCGTGTCATTGCGGGCGACAGCGGTCTGGCCACCGAGATCGAAGGATTCCGCGCCCGGTTTCTCAGCCAGCCCCGGGACCGGGCAAAGGTTCTGACGGAGGTTGCGCAGATGCGCAGCCGTCTGGCCGCAGCCAAGTCGCCGACGGGCGTGTGGGATGCCAAGAACGGTGCGGGCCGGATGATGGATATCGAGCTGATGTCACAGGCGGGAACACTGACCTCACCGTCGGTTGCCCGCGATGTTCCTTCCGGTCTGCGCGGCGCTGTCGCTGCCGGATGGCTAAATGACGCGGATGCGGAATATCTTGCCGCTGGTTACCGTTTATTCTGGTCCGTGCAATGCGCGGCCCGGCTGCTCTCGGGCAAGGCCATCGAGGCTGAAACCCTGGGCGAGGTCGGGGCGCGGTTCCTCTGCCGTGCCACCGGCTTTGACACGCTGGAGGCGCTGGAGCAGGAGCTGCAGGCCCGTTACAGCCGCTGTGCTGCGTTGATTGGCGAAACCTTGGAAAGGGAAGCAGCGGATGAAGACGGGCAGCACTGAACAGGACCCGCGCGGTCTGATCTACGAATCCTACCGGATCGAAGGCATCACAGATGCCCAATGCCGCAGCATTTTCTTTGACTGGGCCTTGGGAATGGATGCGGCCCGCGACAGCCGCGCTGACATCCAGGCATTGCTGGACCTTTACGGTGCTGCAAACCCGGACCATCCGATGACCGTGGTGCTGGGCGACGGGCTGCAAGGCGCTGAAAAACCCCGCCGCCGTGGCGGCTGGCGTTCACGCGAGCGGTGACAGACATGCAGGGCGGTGCCGGGGCGCCGCTTTGCGACTGCAGTCATAGGTGCCTCCAGCTGATATGAGACCACGGGTTTCTATGCCGCCGGGAATGCGGCGTTCGGCGCATGGTCGACTTCCGTGGCGCCGCCCGCCCTCAAGGGGGAACTGCGGGGGCCTCTTTCCCTGCGCGGTTCTTAAGGCTAAGAGAGCCGCATGACAGCCTCTCCTGACGCGCTCCGGCGCCCCCGCGTGAAAATGAAGCCCAAGTCGAACGCCCGCGCCATCCGGCACGGGTTTCCCTGGGTTTATGCCAATGAACTGGTCACCGACCGCCGCACCCGCAATCTGGCGCCTGGAACCCTTGCGGTGCTGGAGGATGAGGCGCACACGCCGCTGGGGTTGGTTTCGGTCAATCCTGAAAGCAAGATCATTGCCCGGATGCTGGACCGCGACCCGGAGGCGGTGATTGACCAGGCTTGGTTCGCCGCCCGCCTGTCCCGCGCGCTGGAAATGCGTGAACGGCTTTATGATGCGCCTTTCTACCGGCTGGTGCATGCGGAATCCGACGGTCTGCCCGGTGTGGTGATCGACCGCTTCGGCACGGCCTGCGCAGTACAGCCGAATGCTGCCTGGGCTGAGACCCATCTGGACATGCTGACTGCTGCTCTGGCAGAGGTCACCGGCGCGGAAGTGATCCTGAAAAATGCTTCCGGCCGCACCCGCGGGCTGGAAGGCCTGGATGACATCAGCCTGCCCCTGCTGGGCCAAGCGCCCACAGCGCCGCTTCCGGTTCAGATGAACGGTGCCACCTATATGGCGGATCTCACCGGTGGCCAGAAAACCGGACTGTTCTTTGATCAGCGCGAAAACCACGCTTTTGCCGCCCGCCTCACGGCACCCGGCGCCAAGGTGCTGGATGTGTTCTCCCATGTCGGCGGCTTTGGCCTGGCGATGCTGGCGGGCGGGGCAGGGCATGCCACCTGCGTTGACGGCTCAGCCGCCGCGCTGGAGCTGGCGTCTCAGGGCGCCGCGTCCAACGGCTATCAGGACAGGTTCACCGCCCGCCAGGGCGATGCCTTTGATGTGCTGGCTGCTCTGGCAGCAGAAGGGGAGACGTTCGATGTGGTGATCTGCGACCCGCCTGCTTTTGCGCCCTCCAAACAGGCCCTGGAGGCAGGTCTGCGCGCCTATGAACGCATTGCCAAACTGGCAGCCCCGCTGGTCAAGCCCGGCGGCTATCTCGGCCTCTGCTCCTGCTCTCACGCCGCGGATCTTTCCAGGTTCCGCAATGCTTCGGCCCGCGGTATCGGCAAGGGCGGGCGCCGGGCTGCCCTTATTCACACCGGATACGCAGGCCCTGACCATCCGCAGCTGCCGCAGCTGGCCGAAAGCGGCTATCTGAAGGCCGTGTTCTTCCGGCTGGACTGACGCGCGGTGAAGCTGCTCCTGGACACATGTGTTCTCTATCCGACGGTGATGCGGGAAATGCTGCTGGGGGCAGCCCGGCTGGGGCATTTCACCCCCCTGTGGTCCGCCCGCATTCTGGAGGAATGGGAACGCGCAGCGCTGAAACTCGGCCCGGAAGGTGCCGCACAGGCAGCAGCAGAAACGGCATTGCTCCGCGCCCATTGGCCCAAGGCGGAAACCGCCCCAGCACCTGGCATAGCGGCGCGCCTTTGGCTGCCTGACAGCGCCGACGTGCATGTTCTGGCTGCCGCCATCGCGATTCATGCCGACGCGATCGTGACGCTGAACAACAAGGACTTTCCCCGCCACACCCTGGCGGAAGAAGGGCTGGAGCGCCTGGGCCCGGATGAACTGCTCTATGGGTTCTGGCTGCAGGACAGCGCTGGTATGGAGGCACTTGGCGCCAGGGTGCTGGCCGAGGCGAATCGGCTTTCAGGCGGCATTTGGGACATCCGCCCTCTGCTGAAGAAAGCCCGCCTGCCGCGGCTCGCCAAGGCGCTGGCGCGGTAACAGAACCACAGCCGGAAAAATTGCTCGGCAGTCTGCCGGATTTTCGCTTGGCTGTTCGGGTCAGCCGCGTTTATCAAGCTGAAAAGCTTGAATTAACTGCATTTGCCAGGGATCAAATATGCCGACAAAACCTTGCCGCGCCGTAGTGCCAAACCGTTTTCCCTCCCGCACCCTGAGCGGGTTGGCTTTTGCGGCAGTGTTAGGGCTGTCAGCCTGCGCCAAGACACCGGTGCCTTCGGTCCCGGCTCAGCCCGGCAAGTCGATCTCCGAGGCGCATGAGGCGGTGCGGATCTGTGGCCCGCGCGCGCCTGCGGGCGGCAAAAACGCGGTCACCGGCAGCTACATCGGCGGTGTGCTCTGGGGCGGGCTGATCATCGGCCCGGCGATCATTGCGGCCAACGAACACCATATCCGGGCCAATGGCGAACGTCGCGCCATCGACAAATGCCTGGAGGAACAGGGCTATACCCGCCGTGAAATGACGCCAGAGGAAATCAAGTTCCTGAACGCGCTATATGGCTACCAGCGGCAGATTTTCCTGGATCATCTGGTCACAGGCGGCACGCTGGCGGGTTTCAAACAGGAGTATGACGTTCAGTAACGTCACAGTTCAGGCAGTCGCGGCCCCGCAGCAAAACCTGCGGAAACAGTGGGGCTGCCTGTTGTTTCATCTTTCTGAAAATACTCCGGGGAGTTTGAGGGGCCGGCCCCTCAATCCTGGCCACGCCACTTGCTCAGCCTTTGGCCCATTTGGCTTCCAGCCGCTCCAGCGCGGCGATGCGCTCTTCGGTCTTGGGATGGCTCATCAGCCAGGCTGGCGCCATGCCCGCGCGCGCTTGCGTCAGCTCTTCCAACTTGGCAAACAGGCTCTTCTGCGGCGCCAGGCCAATGCCTGCCTTTGTCAGCAGCGCTGCAGCATATTCATCCGCTTCATATTCGTCCCCGCGTGACAGCCGCGCTGCCAGCAGCCCCGTCAGCACCCCGGCAATCCATGGTCCGATAAACGGGATATACCGCCCCAGGATCATCATCAGCGCGGTGCGCAGCGCATTCTGGCCAGAGAAATCAATCATCCGTTTCTTCGCATGCCCCAGCGCGACATGGCCCAGCTCATGGGCAATAACAGTGACAATCTCCTCGGCGCTGACCTCGCAGTTCTGATACTTCCGGTAGAAGCCGCGGGTGATGAAAATCCGCCCGTCGGGTGCTGCCAGACCATTAACCGGGTCGGTTTCATAAATATGCACGGGAATACGCGCCACATTCAGTGCCGCTGCCAGCCGGTCCGTCAGTGCTTTCAGTTTCGGGTCGGCCAGTTCGGTTGAGCGCTGGTCAAGCTCCCTATGGGTGCGCCAGACAGAAATCCGGTACATCATCAGGCCATAGGCGACAGCCAGAAGTATGGGCAACAGGCGCAGCATGGCACAGATATGGGTGCAAATGCCGGCGGCAGCAAGAGCCAGCCTTGCAGCCTGCGCAGGCCACCGCGCAAAATCCGCAGCCGCCGCCGCATCTTTCAGCCGTTAATGCTGCAAAAGTTCCTGAAAACAACAGCTTTCGCTACATGGCCCGGTTCGCACAGTCCCGCCAGGGTCAGCATAGATGCTGCGCCCTGGGGGCAGCTCCTCAGCATGCTGGGCACGCAGGGGCCGCTGTGCCCGGGCGTCGGCAGCGCCGAGGCTTTAGGCACAGAAACACCGCAAATGCGCCAACCGCGATGAACACCGCAGCGTAGAATTGAAGCGGGCCGCAAGGTTGGCCGTAAGGCGTGCCATGGGCCTCCCGCAGGGCAAGTGCGGAAGACCCATGACAGCACGGGCAGGATAATCCTGCCCTGATCCGGCACGGTATAGGGGTGGGGATGCCGCGCCGGAATTTCAAATTCTGTCCTGAGCCACTGATGCGCCGCTCAGGCAAAGGTCCAGGGCAGGCAGAACCACCCCAGGGCCCCCGGGGCCTAATTCAATCCCAGCTTCCCGGGAAACTCGATGTTGATCTCCAGACTCGACAGCTCGTCGCCGCGCTCCATGCGGATGTCGATCGCCTCGTCACCGATCTGCATATGGCGGCGGATCACGTTCAGGATCTCGCGCTGCAGCTGCGGCAGGCAGTCGGGGCGGGCGCCGCCGCAGCCGCTGCGCTCATGCGCCAGAAGGATCTGCAACCGTTCCTTCGCGGTGCTGGCCGAGGCTTTGCGGGGGCGGAGAGAAAAGCCAAACATCCGCTTACACCGCCCGCCGGAACAGCCGCTGCAGCAGCCCGCGGCGCGGGTCTGCAGCAATCCGCATTTCGATCTGATCGCCGATCAGCCGACCTGCCGCATCCTCATAGGCCGTCGCTGCCGCCGAGGGGGCATCCAGCACCACCGGCACACCCAGGTTCGAGGCGCGCAGCACGGCTTTGCTTTCGGGGATGATCCCCAACAGCGGCACCGCCAGAACTTCAAGCACATCCTCTACTGTCATCATCTCGCCGCTGTTGACGCGGGCCTTGTCATGGCGGGTAATCAGCACCTGCGCCCTTATGGGGTCTGCGTCGGCTTTACCGGCGCGGTCAGTAATGCTGTTCAGCAATCCCAGCACCCGGTCGCTGTCGCGCACCGAGGACACTTCGGGGTTGGTGACGATAATCGCCTCATCGGCAAAATGCATCGCCATCTGGGCGCCGCGTTCGATCCCTGCCGGGCTGTCGCAGATGATGTAATCGAACTCCTGCCGCAGCTCTTCCAGCACGGTCTCGACACCTGCCTTGGTCAGCGCGTCCTTGTCGCGGGTCTGCGAGGTCGGCAGCACCGCCAGCTTCTCCAGTCGCCGGTCGCGGATCAGTGCCTGTTTCAGTTTGGCGTCGCCCTGAATGACGTTGATAAAGTCGAAAACCACGCGGCGCTCGCATCCCATGATCATGTCCAGGTTGCGCAGCCCCACGTCGAAATCGATCACCACTGTCTTGTGGCCGCGCCGCGCCAGCTCGGCGCTGATTGCCGCAGAAGTTGTGGTCTTGCCAACGCCGCCCTTGCCTGAGGTGACAACGATCACCTTGCCCAGCGGGTCTTCCAATGTCAGATTTTTGCTCATCACAGTGCCTCCACACACAGCTGGCCGTCGCGCAGGAAAACCTGTGTTGCGCGGTTCAAAAGCGCCGGCTCCAAATTCTCGTTTGTCCGGTAGAGCCCCGCCACCGCCAGCAATTCCGCATCCAACCGCTGGCAGAAGATGCGCGCGCTTTCGTCACCTTCGGCGCCGGCCATGGCGCGCCCCCGGAGCAGCCCGTAGACATGGATACTGCCCCGTGCGATCAGCTCTGCGCCGGAACTGACAGGGCCAATCACCACCAGATCACCGCCCTCGGCGACCACCGTCTGGCCAGAGCGCACTGGCTGGGCAATCACCACATTTTCCGGCGGCTGCAGTTTGTGGGGGATTTCCCGGCGGGGGCCTGGCTCTGTGTTCAAAGGGGCGTCCTTGCCGCTGGCAAGCACGATCAGCCCAGCGTCCTCAGCTGCAGCGGCCTGTGCGGGAGTGGCGTTCTGAACCCCGAACACCGCAAGATCCCGGCTGCGCAGACTGTCTGCCAGCGCCCGGATCTCGGCTGGGCGGTGCAGACCCGGCGCGCAGCCGAGATCCAGGATCAGCGGCGCACCGTCAAAGAAATGCGGGCTCCAGCGCAGCTGCGCATCCAGGGCTGTGTAAAACGCCTGATCCAGCGGCCCGTCTTCAGGGCGCAGGGCGACAGCGGTGAAATAGCGTCCTCGTATTTGGAACGGTTTCACACTGGCAGCAGATGCGCTGCCGCGGGGGGTGTTATTTTGTTGCCGCACGCTCACGCGATGCTCCTGCTCGGGGATGGCGGCTTTGTTTGCCGCGCCTTTTCTACTTGGGTAGCCTCCGGCAGGGTTGCAGTTCAACTGGCTCTGGACGGGTTCGGCGAACATGCGCCTGTGCCGATCTGGAGCGGCGGATTTCCGCGGGTGAACTGCCAGAGGTTGCATGGAAAAGAATTGCGTACGCAGCGCCGCCATCGCCTGCGGCAGAGTAACCGGTGGCGTTCCTGCAGCTTTTTTGGTCCGACTGGGAGGGCTGCTCTTGGCGCGCCCGGGTGGCTTGGAAACAGTGATTTTTCAATCAGGGGATTTGCGATGCAATGGCGTTTTCTTGGTGCTTCGGCGCTGGCGGGTTTGTGGATGATTGTTCACGCATTCATCGGCGGGCGTGAGTGTGCGCGGCCCTTGGCGCAGGACCGGCAGCTACCGGACGCGCTGCGTGAGACCATGCTCCTGTGCTGGCATATGGTCACAGGGGTTCTTGGCCTGATGGCCCTGTTCCTGCTCCTTGGTGCCCGTGGCGTCGAGGGGATGGCGCTGGCAGGCACCGCGATGGCCGCAGCGGCAGCAGTTGTCGGGCTGCTGCTGCCGCCTGTGCGGCGGGTAACCTACGGCCTGCTGCCGCAAGGCTGGCTGTTCGTGCCGGTTGCTGCGCTGGGGGCCTGGGGACTGTGGGGCGGCTGAAGGGGCAGCCCTGGCGCAGCCTTCGGCTCTCCCGCCCGCGCGGCCTGCATTGAAAATGCCGTCCTTGCAGTTGGGCCCGGCGCCGGACCTGCGGTCCGGCGCGCCTTCTGCCTGCCGGGCAGGCAGAAGGCCATGCCCAAGGCTGCCAAGGAGCGGCGGCGACAGCCGGCGCGCCTGCGGACGCGGGAGAGTTTCCCTGCGTCCTCTATAGGATGTCTAGCGTGTCAGCTCGCGCATGCCGCGTTCCAGGCCGTCCAAAGTCATCGGAACCATCCGGTTTTCAAAGATCTCGCGGATCATGCCGATGGAATGGGTGTAGTCCCAATATTTCTCCGGCACCGGGTTGATCCAAAGGTTCGATGCCCAGGCTTCGCGCGCGCGCTGTAGCCAGACCTGGCCTGTTTCCTCGTTCCAATGCTCATTGGCGCCGCCGGGATAGGCGATTTCATAGGGCGACATCGACGCATCGCCCACAAAGATGCATTTGTAATCCGGCCCGTAGGTGCGCAGCACCTCATGGGTGGGGGTCTTCTCGTTCCAGCGCCGCCGGTTGTCGCGCCAGACACCTTCGTACAGGCAATTGTGGAAGTAGTAGTATTCCAGATGCTTGAATTCAGTGCGGGCAGCTGAAAACAGCTCCTGCACCACCTGGATATGAGGGTCCATAGAGCCGCCAACATCCAGGAACAGCAGCACCTTTACCGCATTGTGCCGTTGGGGCCGGGTTTTCACGTCCAGATAGCCATGTTCGGCGGTGGAGCGGATGGTGCCGTCCAGATCCAGTTCGTCCTGCGCCCCCTCGCGCACCCAGCGGCGCAGGCGTTTCAGGGCGACTTTGATGTTGCGGGTGCCAAGCTCCACATCGCCGTCGAGGTTTTTGAACTCGCGCTTGTCCCAGACCTTGACCGCGCGCTGGTGGCGGCTTTGGTCTTGTCCGATGCGCACGCCCTCAGGGTTATAGCCATAGGCGCCAAAAGGCGAGGTGCCCGCTGTCCCGATCCACTTGTTGCCACCCTGATGGCGGCCCTGTTGTTCCTTCAGCCGCTTCTTCAGCGTCTCCATCAGCGCCTCAAAGCCGCCAAGCGCCTCGATCTCGGCTTTCTCCTCGGCGCTCAGATGTTTTTCGGCCATCTTGCGCAGCCAGTCTTCGGGAAGGTCCACGGCCTCCATCACCGCCTCTGCCGGGATCGCCTCCAGCCCTTCAAAGGTGGCGGCAAAGGCGCGGTCGAACTTGTCGATATTGCGCTCATCCTTCACCATCGCGGCGCGGGCGAGGAAATAGAAGGCCTCGATGTCATAGGTGGCCAGCCCTGCCTTCATCGCCTCGAGAAAGGTCAGATACTCGCGCAGGGAAACCGGAATGGCCGCTTTGCGCAGGTTTTCAAAGAAAGGCTGGAACATTGCGGGCCTCGGTCAGCGGTTACGCCAGCACCCGGTGTGCCAGGATGGTTGCCAGCAGGCCGAGAATACCAAAAACGATGGCATAAACAGCCCCGTATTGCAGCATGTCCAGGGTATTGCCGCCACGTTTGCGGGCCTTCAGGGCGCCAATCAGGCCGCCTAGCAGAACGCCGATGATTACGATCATGGTTCTATCCGTCTGTTGTCTTGCAGGATCAGTTTCTTGCGGGCAGCGTCAGGAGCCGGAGGAAGGGCGCAATGCGGCGACCTCCTCCATCCGGGCCTCGACCACCCAATCCGGGCCAAAGCCGTAGCGCGCCCAACCCAGGCTGTCCAGCCTGACCCGCCGTGCTTCGACCATTCTGCCTGTCAGCTCCAGCGCCTCTGCTTGCAGCATCAGCAGCGTCGACAGCAGGGCTGCATTCTCATGCGTGGCGGCGGCCGCAACCGCGGGCTTCAGCCGCGCCAGCGCCGAGTCGCCATTGCCGGTGGCCACGTCATAGGCAGCCAGGTGGATTGTCAGCTTGGCCTGATGAATTTCGGTGCCGGGAATTGCCCGCAGAAATGTTTGCGCGGTCAGGAAATGCTGCAGCGCCAGTTCTGGCTCACGGATATGCAGCATCCGGCCCAGGGTGTAATGGCTCAGCGCGCGGCGATGGTCGCGCCAGCCCAGATCGCGGGCGATTTCGGCGGCCCTGTTTGCTGCGCGCAGCCGCTCCCGCAGGGAGGTTTGCGGCCCCAGTGCCTTTTCATAAGCCGCTGCCCAGGCCCGTGGCGTCTGGGGCAGGCCAGAGGCCGTGCCCCGGGCGCCGCGCGGGTTCAGCCGGGTCAGAATGGCAGGCAGGCGGGCCGCGACCTGCTCCCGCGTCATGCCGGTTTGCAGCTCTGGTGCATAGGTTGCCTGCAGGATCAGCATATCAAAGCCGGTCAGAACAGCATGCATATTGTCATCGTTGAAGATCGAATCCGGCAGCCGGTACAGATCATTCAGCGGCCCGATTGCCTGTGCCAGCTCCTCGTGCAGACAGTCGCGCACCTCCTGCGGGCTGGTATCGTTGGGGATGAACACCGCCAGCCGTTCCCGTTTGCGCAGCAGCGCCCAATTGGTGCGCGGGCTGCGCCGGTTGCGCCGGTATTCCGCCAGCGAGGAAACATTGGGGACCACGAAACAGGCCGCCTTGGGCAGGGCCCGGCGGATGTCACTGCGTGGCACCAGCTGGATGGTGACGCCGGCCTCTTCTTTGGCAGTCTGGCGGATAGAGATCCCGGCCTCTGACCGCAGGCGCACAAACAGCGCGTTCAGCTCACGGCTGAAGCCGGGCGGCGGCGTGCCGGTGACCCGCACAGTGATCGGGGTTTCAAACCGGGTGAATTGGGGCAGGGTGCTGCCGCCCTCGAGCTGGAAATGCAGGTCCAGAAAGTCGCGGGCGATTTCGGAATTGGACCGCCGGGGGGCTTGCGGCTGGGGCGTGGTGAACACCTTGACCGGCGGCAGGGTCAGCGGTGCGGCCGCCGCCCGGCTGGGAGCTTCTGCACGCGGCGAGGCGGCGGTGCAGGCGCTCAGGACCAGCGCAGCCACAAGGCCTGCGGCCGCCGTCAGCCGTCGCCGCCCGCTGCGGCGGGGGGGCTGTTTTGGATCAGATGCGGTTTTCGCGGGCACTCAGGCGTCTCCCTAGCGGCCCGGCTGCGTCAGCCCGGCCCTGTTCCCTCTGATAGGGGAATGCGGTGGCAATTTGAAGCGAAACAGACCAGCGGCTTGCAAGGCTTCTGCCGCCGGTGCTGTCAGGTCGCAGGTCAGCGCCGCCCGCGCGCCATAAAGGCGAGCCGCTCAAACAGATGCACGTCCTGCTCATTCTTCAGCAGCGCCCCATGCAGCTTGGGCAAAGCGTTTGCACCGTCGCGTGCGATGTCCTCCGGGCTCAGGTCCTCGGCCAGCAGCAGTTTCAGCCAGTCGATCACCTCAGAGGTGGAGGGCTTTTTCTTCAGCCCCTGCGTTTCGCGGATTTCATAGAACTGCGTCAGCGCCGCAGTCAGCAGCGCCTCCTTGATGCCTGGATGGTGCACTTCGACGATCTTTTTCATCGTCTCCGCATCCGGAAAGCGAATGTAGTGGAAAAAGCAGCGGCGCAGGAATGCGTCCGGCAGTTCTTTTTCGTTGTTGGAGGTAATGATCATCACTGGCCGGTGCCGGGCCCGGATGGTCTCTCCGGTCTCGTAGACATGGAACTCCATCTTGTCGAGCTCCTGCAGCAGGTCATTCGGGAATTCGATATCCGCCTTGTCGATCTCATCGATCAGCAACACGACTTTTTCGCCAGCCTCGAACGCTTCCCACAGTTTGCCCTTCTTGATGTAGTTCTTCACATCATGCACGCGCTCCTCGCCCAGCTGGCTGTCGCGCAGGCGGCTGACGGCATCGTATTCGTACAGGCCCTGTTGGGCGCGGGTGGTGGATTTCACGTTCCACTCGATCATCCGCAGGCCCAAGGCATCGGCCACCTGCTTGGCCAGCTCGGTTTTGCCGGTGCCGGGCTCGCCTTTGACCAGCAATGGCCGCTCCAGCGTCACCGCCGCATTCACTGCCACCTTTAGATCTTCGGTTGCAACATATTCCTTAGTGCCCTGAAATCGCATATCTTTCCCGCATCAACCTTGGTTGCCGTCTTGTTATCACGGTTTTAACCAAACCGCGCCACTATTGTGTAGTGACATTCCTGCCTTATAGGGATAAACGCTGCGGCAGAGGGGGAGCCAAAGTGTTGAGGTACAGTTTATGACCAGCATGATGGGCCAGACCGAAGGAGCCGAAATGAAGCAAGAAGTGTTTCTGCCGGATGACTACCGCCCGGCCGAAGATGAGCCGTTCATGAATGATCGGCAGACTGAGTATTTTCGACGTAAGCTATTGGAATGGAAGCAAGATCTTCTGGCGGATACTCGCGACACGATTGAGGGGCTGCAGGACGGCACCCGAAATATTCCCGATGTCGCCGACCGTGCCAGCGAAGAGACTGACCGCGCACTGGAGCTGCGCACCCGCGACCGCCAGCGCAAGCTTGTCGCCAAGATAGACTCGGCGCTGCGCCGCATCGACGAAGGCGAATACGGCTACTGCGAAGTGACCGGCGATCCGATCTCGCTGAAACGTCTGGATGCGCGCCCGATCGCCACCATGAGCCTGGAAGCGCAGGAACGTCACGAGCGCCGTGAAAAGGTCCACCGTGACGATTGACCGCTGAGATCAGCGGCGAAAACGCAAAAATCATAAACGCCGGGCCTTTTGCTCCGGCGTTTTTTGTTCCATTTGAGGCGGGCGGAGAATCTGCGGGAGCCCCATGGACCTCAAAGGCCTGAAAATAACCGTCATCGGCGCCGGCATTGGCGGCCTGGCAGCAGCGCTGGCGCTGCGCCGTTTCGGAGCATCTGTCACGGTGCTGGAACAGGCTGAGGCGATCACCGAGGTGGGCGCAGGACTGCAGATCACTCCCAATGGCGTGCACGTGATGAAGGCGTTGGGGCTGGCGGATGATCTGGCCTGGAGCGCGCAGCGCGCCCGTGCCGTAGTGCTGCGCGGACACCGCCGCGGCAATCAGGTGTTGCGGCTGGATCTTGATGAATATGCGGCCGGGCTGCCGTATTACTTCGTGCACCGGTCTGATCTGATTGGCATTCTGGCTGGTGCCGCCCGGCGCGAAGGGGTGCAGGTGCGGCTGCTGCAAAGGGTGGACCGTGTGCAGCCGGGGCCGCAGCCGTTGGTGCATCTGGTGAATGGCGCGCAATGCGGTGGCGATCTGCTGGTGGGGGCTGACGGGCTGCATTCAAAGACCCGGGTGGCCTTGAATGGCGAACGCAAACCCTTCTTTACCGGCCAGGTCGCCTGGCGCGCGATAGTACCCAATCACCTGAAGCTGCCACCAGAGGCGCAGGTCTTCATGGGGCCGGGGCGTCATCTGGTGGCTTATCCGCTGCGCGATGGCAGCCTGGTAAACCTGGTTGCAGTGCAAGAGCGCCGGGCCTGGGCTGAGGAAGGCTGGAATTTCAAGGATGACCCGGCCAATCTGCGCGCCGCTTTCGCGGGGTTTGGCGGCACCGCTGCGGCGCTGCTGGAGACCGTGGAAGAGGTGTTGCTGTGGGGGCTGTTCCGTCACCCGGTGGCAAACCGCTGGCACGGTGAACACACTGCCATCCTGGGCGATGCGGCCCATCCGACGTTGCCCTTTATGGCGCAGGGCGCCAATCTGGCGCTAGAGGATGCCTGGGTTCTGGCGCGCTCCCTGCAGGAAGCTGCGGGGATGAGCTCTGGTCTGGCAATGTATCAGGCGCGCCGCCGCGAGCGGGCGCAGAATGTGGTGCAGGCCGCCAGCCGCAATGCCTGGAAATACCATTTGCGCGCGCCGCTGTCCTGGCCTGCGCATCGACTGCTGAAACTGGGCGGTCGTTTTGCGCCTGATCGGATGGTCAGCCAGTTTGACTGGATCTACCGCCACGATGTCACCGCCTGAAGCGGGCCAATCTCAGAGGCAACACCGGGCAAAAGAGGCTCCCGCCCGCTGCTGCGCCATTAAAAATGACGCAGCATCCGTTGGGCCGGGCGCCGCGCCAGGGCGCGGCGCGGGCTGCGCCTAGATGTCCAGCTCGACCCAGACCGGCACATGGTCGGAAGGCTTTTCTCGGCCGCGGACATCCTTGTCGATCTGGCAATCCTTCAGCAGATCGGCAGCCTGCGGTGTCAGCAGGAAATGATCGATGCGGATGCCGTCACCCCGATTCCAGGCCCCGGCCTGGTAATCCCAGAAAGAATAGTGCCCCGGCCCCGGGTGGCGGGCGCGGAAGGCCTCGGTAAAGCCCAGGTTTACAATCCGTTGATACGCTGCGCGGCTTTCCGGGCGGTGCAGAGCATCCTCGCGCCAGGCCTCCGGGCGTTTGGCGTCCTCGGCTTGCGGGATGATGTTGTAATCCCCGGCCATCAGCGCGGGCATTTCTGCAGCCATCAGCGCAGCGGCGCGGGCTCTTAGCCGTTCCATCCAGGACAGTTTGTATGCGTATTTGCCACCCGCCACCGGGCTGCCGTCTGCCTCCAGTTCAACTGGGTTGCCATTGGGCAGGTAAAGGCCGCAGATGCGGATCGCCTGCTTGCCGACCACAGTCGCCTCGATCCAGCGCGCCTGTTCGTCGCTGTCGTCGCCGGGCAGCCCGCGCATCACATCCTCCAGCGGCAGTTTCGACAGGATCGCTACGCCGTTAAAGCTCTTTTGCCCATGGGTTTCGACGTTATAGCCGCGCTCTTCGAAGATCTCGCGCGGAAAGGCCTCATCCACCGATTTTATTTCCTGCAGCACCACCACATCGGGCTGGGCCTCATCCAGCCAGTCCGGAAGCGCCTGTGCGCGGGCCTTGATGCCATTGATATTGAATGTGGCGATTTTCATGGCGTGTCTCCGGCGCAGATTGCTTTCGTCCAGCCGACCTATCGCTGAACCGGCGCCCCGAGGCAAGCCCGGGGCGCGAATCCTGCCCCGCCTGTGCCGCGGCGATTCGTTTCGTTTTGCATAAGTGAAAAGTACCCCTGAGGTTGAGTATATTTATTTTGCGGTAATATGCGTGTGTATAATGTGGTGAATATCCTGTGGGTTAATTGAATTAATTGAAATTGCACAAAAAATAACGGCTTGAAGTTAATGTAATTGAATCTGCAAAATGCAATGTGAAATTGCATTTTTTGTTTGCGCTGCGCGGCATCCGTGCCAGCGTCGAGGAGCCTTTTGTCCTAAATGAATGGGGTTCTGACATGACTGCTCAGCGTAAAATCCAGACTATCCGCGCAACCCGCCCGACTGCAGGCGCCAGCCTGTTTGCAGGGGATGCAACAGAGATGTATTCCTCTGGTTCGGCACCTGAATGCACTTCGGATCTGTCCGGAGGGGACGGCGTTTCACTGTTCTCTTCCGGCTCGGCACCGCAGATGGCTGACAGCTGGGCAGGCGGTGAAACCGGGCTGTTCTCCAGCGGCTCAGCCCCTGTGGCCCACAGTGAAACTGCAGCTGGCGACCTGATTGAGATGTTCTCTTCTGGCTCTGCACCTGTTTTGCAACCTGAGATTGCGGAAGGGGATTTGACGGAAATGTATTCTTCCGGTTCAGCGCCGACGGCGGACAGCGAAACAGCCTCCGGTGGTCTGACGGAAATGTTCTCTTCGGGTTCAGCCCCCGCCGCGCGGGCAGAAACCGGTGCGGGCGAGGGCGTGGAAATGTTCTCCTCCGGGTCCGCTCCAGCCGCCGCGGCAGAGGCCGGTTCCGGCGAAGGCACGCATCTGTTCTCTTCCGGATCGGCTCCGGCAGCGGAAGCCCGCACCAGTGCAGGCGACGCGACCCGGCTGTTTTCCTCCGGCAGCTGACCGGGGCGGGGCCGGCATCCCGCCCGGCCCCTGACCTAGGGCGGCCCCGGAAACCGGGCCGCCTCCGCCGCGCCGCTATTCCCTGCAGGAGGTTTTTATGGCCCAGATCATCCCGTTTTTCTCGCCCGCCGCCCGCCAGTCCCGGTCAGCCGCGCATACCGCGCTGATTGGCAGCTTTGCGGCGCATCGGCGCACACAGGAGGACGTGTTCTGGCTCAAGGAAAACGCCGAATTGTTGAATATTCTGGAATGCACCGGGGCAAATGTTGCCGCTGAGGCCCTGGCGCCGTTGCAGGGGTTCTACGACGGCGCGGCGCGGCACATCAGTTTTTTCCGTCAGTATTACCGCTTTATCCTGTCGATTTGCCTGGATCTGGAGGATCTGGGGATGCCCGGAGACACCGGCGCGCAGCTGGCGGATTGGGTTCAGGCTGAAGGGCTGGCACGAGCAGAGCTGTCGGATCTTCAGCGCGCCGAAGCGCGGCGGCTGCTGGCGCGGCGTGAAATCTGCTTGCGCGATGATGGGCTGGACGACCGGCTGCGTGCATTTATCAGCCGCCCGGAAACCTTTGCCATTCCAAACAAGAAAGCGGCTTATGAGCTGACTCACATCGTTTTCTACCTGTCGGAATATGGCCGCCGCGACCCGCAGTTGCCGCAGGCCGCACTAACCAGCCTGGAATTTGCCGGCCTGGTGGCCTTCCTTGATCAGAACGCCGATTTGCTGGCAGAGATCTGTATCGCGTTGCGCTATGGTGGGCAGCGGCCGCCGGCCGCCTGGGAGGCCTGGCTTGATAGGCAGGTTTCCGCCTTTACTCTATCTGAAGGCGAATCTTCTAGACTTCATGATTCTTATCACGAGTATTTTGTTACTAACTGGCTCATGATTCTGTCGGGGCGATCCGCGTTCCGGCAGGCCGTTCCCGCAGGGGGCGTGCGTGTGTCAGCGGTGCAGGGAGGAAGTATTTTGAAGAGCCTTTCAGAAGCCGTTTTTGATGCCGGAATGGCCCGTTCGGGCTGGGGCTCCGTCAAGGTACGGGCCGAGGCCATGTTGAATGAGGAAGAGCACGGTCTGCTGTGCGTAGCTGAGCGCAGTTGCGCCGGATTTGCGCATTTCTTTGAAGGATTTGCCCGTGCGGGCAGTGCGGGGGCGGCGTGATGGGCTGTTCACGCAACCAGGCACTGGGTGGGGCGCTTTTGGTGGTGGCTTATTCCGGGTTGATTGCCTCTGCTGACGGGATCACCAAGCTGCTGGCCGGCCAGTATGCGGCGGCACAGCTTTATGCGCTGTCGGGGGCTATGGTTGCGGGCTTTTGCCTGCTGGCCGACCGGATGCCCCGTTTGCGCAGCGGCTTTCGCACCCGTTGCCCGCGGGCAATGGCGCTGCGGTCCGTGGCGACACTTTTTGCAGCTGTATGTTTTTTCTACGCCTTCCGGTTGCTGCCTTTTGCGGAGGTGTTTGTGTTCATCGGGCTGATGCCACTCTTGGCTGGTGCGATGTCCGGACTGGTGCTTAAGGAGCCGGTGCGCCCAGCGGCGTGGATGGCGCTGATGGCAGGTTTTGCCGGCGTAATGTTCCTGCTGCCTCATGGCGGCGACGGGGGGCATCTTGCAACAGGGCATCTGGTGGCTTTTGCGGCGGTTGTTTCCGGCACGTTTTCAATGACCATGGCGCGGTTTATCGGCCGCTATGAAAGCAATGCGCTGGCGCAGGTGTTCTATCCGAACATCACGCTGTGCGGCGCGATGCTGGTGGCGCTGCCGTTTGTCTGGATACCGATGCCACTGACCGATGTGGCCTGGGCAGCAGCCTATGCGTTCCTTTTGTTCGGCGCGCGCTGGCTGCTGGTGGTGGCGCTGCGGCTGCTGGCCTCTTATGCGGTGACGCCGCTGATGAATTTGCAGTTCATCTGGATGGCCGTCATCGGCGCAGTGTTCTTCGGGGAGTTCCCGCCGGCCTCCACCTATATCGGCGGCGCAATCGTGATTGCCTCCGGTCTCTATCTGGTCTGGGACCAGTTTGGACCGGCGATGAACCGGTTGCGCAGTTCCGGGCGGTTGCAGACCGATCCGTAGCAGGCGATTGCGATCCGCCGCCCCGGCAACACCGCCTCGGCAACACTTCCGGTGCAAAGGGGGCGGAATTGCAAGGCACCGCCGTGCCCAAAAACATCCAGCTTACATGGAGAACGAGGTGCCGCAGCCGCAGCTGGAGGTCGCGTTGGGGTTCTCGATGGTGAAGCGGGCGCCGATCAGCTCTTCCGTGAAATCGATCACCGCGTTTTCCAGAAACGGCAACGAGACGCTGTCGATCACCACCTTCTCGCCCTGGCTCTCGAGCACCAGATCGTCATCTTTCGCCGCATCCAGAGCGATCTCGTACTGAAAACCAGAACAGCCGCCGCCTTCCACTGCGACCCGCAGCGCCTGGCCCTGATCTGCAGCGCCAATTTCGGCCAGCCGGGCAAAGGCGCGGTCTGTGACTTTCGGGGGCAGGTTCATCAGCTTTCTCCACGGGCGCAGGTTGCAGCGCAAAGCTTTATATAGAAAGGTGCACGTCAAGCGGCAAGATTGGTAGGGGAAAAGATTTCATATGCATGCGCCTTATGCCACGATGCCGGACCGCAGCCGCGGGCGGCAGGTGCCGGAGGAGGAAAGCTCCTTCCGTTCCCCTTATCAGCGCGACCGCGACCGGATCATCCATGCCAGCGCCTTTCGGCGGCTGAAGCACAAGACCCAGGTGTTCGTGGAGCATGAAGGCGACAATTACCGCACCCGGCTGACCCATTCGATCGAAGTGGGGCAGGTGGGGCGGACGATTGCCGGCGCATTGGGGCTGAACCAGGAACTGACCGAAGCGGTGGCACTTGCGCATGATCTGGGCCATACGCCGTTCGGCCACACCGGCGAAGACGCGCTGCATGCGCTGATGGCACCTTTTGGGGGCTTTGACCACAATGCCCAGGCGATCCGTATTGTGACCTGTCTGGAACGCCACTACGCCGGATTTGATGGTTTGAACCTCACCTGGGAAACCCTTGAAGCCATTGCCAAACACAATGGCCCGGTGGTCGGGGAGCTGCCCTGGGCCTTGGCGGAATGCAATGCGGCCACCGACCTCGAACTGCACACCCATGCCAGCGCCGAGGCGCAGGTGGCGGCGTTGTCGGATGACATCGCCTATAACAACCACGATTTGCATGATGCGCTGCGGGCCGGGTTGTTTACGGATGATGATCTGGCGCGGCTGCCGCTTTTGGATCAGGCCTATGGCGAGGTGGACCGGCTGTACCCCGGACTGGATCCGAACCGCCGCCGGCATGAGGCATTGCGCCGTTTTTTCGGGGTGATGGTGGAGGATGTGATCACCACGGCCCGGACCCTGCTGGCAGAGACCGGCGTGCAAAGCGTTGAGGACGTGCGGGCGCTGGATCATCCAGTGGTGCAGTTCTCGCCGCAGATCTGGGAGGGGCTGAAGGAAATCCGCGCCTTCCTGTTCACCCGCATGTACCGCGCGCCTCCGGTGATGGAAAAACGGGCCAAGGTCGCCAAGGTGGTGGAGGCGCTGTTTCCCTATTTCCTGGACAGCCCACAGGACATGCCACAGCGCTGGCACGCCGAGATTGCGGCCGCACAGGACCGCACCGCGCTGGCGCGGATCGTGTCGGACTATATTGCCGGCATGACCGACCGCTTTGCCCTGCAGCTGCATGAGCGGCTGATCGGGGTGAAGGTCGAGGTTTGAACGATTACGGCTGCCGCCGTCTTTACTGTATTTCTGCCTGCGTGTGTCCTGTCTGCATGCCTTTCAATGGGCGATGAAAGATGGCGGCGCGGCCAACAAAGACAGAGGGTAGGGCCAGAACGCCAGCGCATCCCGGAGCGGTCAAAACCTTCAGCCATCTGACGCCTCTGCACTTCTTGCGAGGGTGGGCAGGGGGCGGCTGGTCTCCTGTTTGACACGGGGTGCCAGACCCGCGCCTTGGGCTGCAGCGGGGGGCTGTGGCATAATCTGGTTAAGACCTGCAAAGCGGGGCGTGCGGAGCAAATGGTCTGTGCGCAACGCATTGCGATGGCTTGCTTTGCGTTAAATGTTCACTTAATGTTCCCGCCAAATTCGGATGTACAGAAGGACTGCCGGAATGATTGAAGGAAGCTGCTGCTGTGGTGCTGTCAGGTTTGAATTGCTGGCGCAGCCCGGCCTGATGGGCACTTGCCATTGCGCGCGCTGCCGCAAGGCCGGAGCCAGCACCATTGTCTTTGTGAAGCAGGGCGATCTGCGCTGGATTGCGGGCAGGGAGGAAGTGGCGCTGTATCAGCCCGCGCCACCTTATAAATACGGCCGCTGCTTCTGCCGGACGTGCGGCAGCTCGCTGGGAGAGATCCTGTCGGAGGAGGAGAGCTTCCCGATTGCCGCAAATGCGCTGAACGGGGGGCTGGAGGTGCGCAACAGCTTTCATGAATTTGTGGGCGAAAAACCCGACTGGTACGAGATCTGTGACGGTGCAAAACAGTCGGACGGGCATCCGGCCCAGGTTTGACAGCGCAGGGTCGGCGGGTTGCCCGCCCTGCGTGCCATGTGATTTCTCAAATTGGCTGTAACCCGTGCTATGATCTGGCCCTATGATGCTGCGGCGCGTCGACGGTATCCGCGATAGGAGGCAAAACGAGGGGAAAGCCATGGCACGCTGGACCGTCACATTCACGGACAAGCCCGAAATGGACCGGGTGCGCAGCGACAGGAAGCGGCGCGAGGCGCATATCGCCTTTGTGCGATCGCGGCCTGAGCTGCAGATCGGCGGTGCGCTGGCGATGCGCCCGATGCAGGACTTCCCCGGTGCGATCTGGAATGTGGAGGCCGAAACCCGCCAGGATGTGGAACGGCTGATCCTGCAGGACCCGTATTATGTAGCCTCGCTGCGTACTTACAAGATCACTGAATGGGGCACCGCCTCGGCGATTCAGGGGATGCTGTCATGACCGCATCAGAACAGGCCAACAGTACAGCCCCCGGGCTGACCCGCTGGGCCGTTCTGTTCCGCGATGCGCCGGAAATGATGGAGATCCGGGCCGACAAGGCCCGGCGCGACGCCCATGTGGCCTATGTCAGGGAACATCCTGAACTGCGCATTGGTGGCGGGCTGAAACCGGATGTTGACAGCGACTTCTGCGGTGCTCTGTGGATTGTCGAGGCGAAGGACCGGATAGAGGTGGAACACTTGATCCATGGCGATCCGTTCTACGTACCTGCTTTGCGCGCCTATGAAATATTTACCTGGGGCAAGATACTGGAAGGCCGCACCGCGGTTCTTTGACTGGCCTGAGCAGGGGGAGAGTCCACACAAGTGTTGACCCTCTGGCTAGGCATGATAAGCCGCAAAGTCGAACCATTGGGACGCCAGATATGAACCTCTTTACCGATATCCGCTCGCTTGTGATTGACAGCCTGACCGCCATGACCGGCGAAGGCGCGCTGCCCGAGGGGCTCGATTTCGCCAATGTGGCGGTGGAGCCGCCGCGTGATGCGGCCCATGGCGACATGGCAACCAATGCGGCGATGGTGCTGGCCAAGCCCGCCAAGATGAAGCCGCGCGACATTGCCGAGGCACTGGCGGCCAAACTGGCCACAGACGGGCGGATCACCAGCGCCGAGGTCGCAGGCCCCGGTTTCCTGAACCTGCGCCTTGCATCCGGCATCTGGCAGGAGGTTCTGAAATCGGTCCTGGACGCAGGCACGGATTTCGGTCGCTCAGCGATGGGCGCGGGCAAACGCGTGAATGTGGAATATGTCTCTGCCAACCCGACCGGCCCTTTGCATGTGGGCCATACCCGCGGCGCAGTGTTTGGCGATGCACTGGCGTCGCTGCTGGCCTATGCCGGCTATGACGTCACCCGCGAATATTACATCAACGACGGTGGCGGCCAGGTTGATGTGCTGGCCCGTTCCGTCTACCTGCGCTATCTGGAGGCGCACGGGCAGGAAGTGGCCTTTGCCGACGGTACCTATCCGGGCGACTATCTGGTCCCCGTCGGGCAGGCGCTGAAGGACAAAGTGGGCGATGCCTATGTCGGCAAGGGCGAAGACGTCTGGCTGGCGGAAGTGCGCGAGTTCTCCACCGATGCGATGATGGAGCTGATCCGTCAGGACCTGGCCCAGCTGGGTATCCAGATGGATGTCTTCTACTCGGAAAAATCTCTCTATGGCACCGGCAAAATCGAAGCGGCGCTGAAGGCGCTGGAAGCCAAGGGGCTGATCTACCAGGGCGTGCTGGAACCGCCGAAGGGCAAGAAGCCCGACGATTGGGAGCCGCGCGAGCAGACGCTGTTCAAATCCACCGACCATGGCGACGACGTTGACCGGGCGGTCAAGAAATCCGATGGCGCCTGGACCTATTTCGCGCCCGACATCGCCTATCACTACGACAAGGTGGAGCGCGGCTTTGACGAGCTGATCGACATCTTCGGCGCTGACCATGGCGGGTATGTCAAGCGGATGAAGGCGGCTGTGTCGGCGCTGTCCGACGGCAAGGTACCGCTGGATATCAAACTGTGCCAGCTGGTGAAGCTGTTCAAGGACGGCCAGGAATTCAAGATGTCCAAACGGGCAGGGACCTTTGTCACCCTGCGCGACGTGGTGGATGCGGTGGGCGCCGATGTGACCCGCTTCATGCTGCTGACCCGCAAGAACGACCAGGGCTTCGACTTCGACCTCGACAAGGCGCTGGAGCAGTCCAAGGACAATCCGGTGTTCTATGTGCAATACGCCAATGCGCGGATCTGTTCGACCCTGCGCAAAGCGGGCGAGCAGGGCATTGCTGCAGATGATGCCGCCCTGAACGCCGCCGACCTCAGCCTGATTGCCGATCCGGCGCAGTTGGCAGTGGCCAAGAAGCTGGCCGAATGGCCGCGCCAGGTGGAAATCGCCGCCCGCACCAACGAACCGCATCGGATCGCCTTCTATCTCTACGACCTCGCCTCCGAGCTGCACGGGCTCTACCACCTCGGCAAATCGAACAAAAGTTTACGTTTTGTTAACGAGAGCAGCCAATCGGCAACACATGCGAATTTGGCGCTGGCCCGGGCTGTTTCCGTTGTCATTTCCGCTGGTCTTGGTATTCTTGGCGTCAAACCGGCAGAAGAGATGCGATAACCCTTGGGGCACCAGCCTTTGCGGGTATAAATCACACATTCCGCCGGACTGAGGCAGTTCAAGAGACCTGGTACGCAGCGCTGAACCGCGCTGCCAATCCGGGCAGTGAGGCGGATAATGGCGTATTTTGCGCAGGCGGGCCAGGGGCGCGCCTATTCACAGGGTGGTGGCCGACAACAGGACACCGCAACTGGTGGCTCTGACGGGGCGCGGTACTCCGAACAGCATTATTCCAATCAACCCTATGTCGGCCAGCAGTACACCGGGCCAGGCGCCGAGCCGGATTATGGCTATGCAGATCCCGCCTATGGCTATCAGCCAGAGCAGCAGGACGCCGACAGTGATACTTATGCAGCCTATGCTGCGGCTCCGGCCTCTTTGCGGGTTCGGTTTTCCAAAAGCCTGAGCATTCTTGGCGCCGTGGCTTCCGTCGCGCTGGTCGCCGGTGTTGGTATCTGGGGCTACAAGCTGGTGATGCGCGACGTAAGCGGCGTGCCGGTGGTGCGGGCTTCCGAAGGGCCGATGCGTGAACAGCCGGTGAACCCTGGCGGCAGCCAGGCCGATCATCAGGGACTGGCTGTGAATGCGGTGGCGGCCAGCGGCAGCGCCGAAGCGCCCGCCGACCGGTTGACGCTGGCGCCCTCAGCCATTGAGCTGACCGAAGATGACAAGCCCCTGCCGGAACTGGCGGCAGCAGCGGCAGCGGTTGCGGAGCTGCCCGAAGTCCCGGCAGAACCTGCTTCGCCTTCGGTTCTCGGCAGCGAATCCGGTGTCAGCGCAGAAGCGGTGGCCTCTTTCGAGAACGGGGATATCAATGCGCTGGTGGCAGAGCTTGCGCGCGAGGCAGAGGCGCAGCCTGCGGCAGTACCCGCCGCTGCAGCTGCCCCGGCCATCGTGCAGCCAGCACCGCTGCAGCCGGCGCTTGCCGCGGCGGCGCCGTCTTCGACGCTGCTGAATGCACCGGGAATAAAAGTTTCGCTGCGGCCATCGGCCCGCCCCGCCAGGTTCAGCCCGGCGCCGGCTGCGGCTGCACCAGCTGTGCGGGCGGGAACCGTGGATGTGGATCCTGCAGCCCTAGAGGCAGGCACACGTCTGGCCCAGCTTGGCGCCTATGAAAGCCCCGAGGTGGCGCGGGCGGAATGGGACCGTATCAGCGCCCGCTTCCCGGAGTATCTGGGCACCAAGCAGCGGGTGATTCAGCGCGCCGAAAGCGGCGGACGGACCTTTTACCGGCTGCGGGCAATGGGGTTTGACGGGCTGTCTGATGCCCGCCGGTTCTGCTCGGCACTGGTGGCCGGGAATGCGGATTGTATTCCTGTAACCACCCGGTAAGGATGCAAGTGGGATACTTCTGTTGCCCGCAGGCGCCGGGCAATGCTCGCCGTTTCTTCCCCGGCGGGCAGATGGCATCCTGACGTGGGTGCTGTGTTCCAGGGACAAAACAGCAGGGGACGGTCGTGACCTACGGAGCCACTATCTTAGACGCCGAAGGGGTGCGGCTGACAGCGGATGAAAAAGCCTTCTTCCGCGACGCAGATCCCTTTGGTTTCATCCTGTTTGCCCGCAACCTGGACACGCCGGGCCAGATCCAGGCGCTGTGCAGCGAGTTCCGCGAGGCAGTGGGGCGCAATTGCCTGATCACCATCGATCAGGAAGGCGGGCGGGTGCAGCGGCTGCGCAAACCGCTGGCGCGCAATTGGCGCCCGCCGCTGGAGCAGGTCCAGCTGGCTGGCGAAGACGCGGTTCGGTCAATGTATCTGCGCTACCGCCTGATAGCACATGAGCTGAATACACTGGGTATCGACAGCAACTGCGCGCCGATTGCCGATATCGTCACTATGGAAACGCATGAGTTTCTAAAGAGCCGCTGCTATGGCACCAACGCCCAAACGGTGGCGCGCATAGCCCGCGCCGTGGCGACCGCGCATCTGGACGGCGGTGTGCTGCCTGTGCTCAAGCATATTCCCGGTCATGGCCGTGCAACCGCTGACAGCCATTTGGATCTGCCACATGTGACGAGCCACCCGGACGATCTGGAACAGAGTGACTTTACCGCCTTTGCAGCTCTCAACGATCTGCCGCTGGGGATGACTGCGCATCTTGTCTATGACGCATATGATGACCGACCGGCCACGATCTCTCCGGTGATGATGCAGCTGATCCGCGCGCAGATCGGCTTTGACGGGCTGATCATGACCGATGACATCTCGATGAAGGCGCTGCAGGGCACGCCTGCAGACAACGCCGCAGCGGCGATTGCCGCTGGTTGCGATGTGGTGCTTTATTGCAATGCGCCGCTTGAAGACCGTATCAGGGTCGCCGAAGCCGCAGGCGCCATGAATGCAGCGGCACAGACCCGCGCAGACCGCGCCCTGGACGCCCGCAAACCGCCCGTCGCCCTTGACATTTTGGGCGCCGAAAGAGAACTTGCCGCCCTCATGGGCGGGCAGGTGTATGGCTGAGCAGACACTCTTTTCAGAAGCAGACACGACTGTTGAGGAACGGCTGGCGGCCGAAGCTCTGATCGTGGATGTGGACGGGTTCGAAGGCCCGCTGGACCTGCTGCTGACCCTGTCGCGCACCCAGAAAGTCGATCTGCGCCGAATCTCCGTGCTGGATCTGGCCAAGCAGTATCTGGCCTTTGTCGAAAAGGCCAAGGAACTGCGCATTGAACTGGCCGCCGACTATCTGGTGATGGCAGCCTGGCTGGCGTTCCTGAAATCCCGCCTGCTGCTGCCCCCGGACCCAACCGAGGAAGGCCCCTCGGGTGAGGAACTGGCCGCGCATCTGGCCTTCCAGCTGGAGCGGCTGCAGGCCATGCGTGACGCTTCTGCACGGCTGATGGCACGCGATCGGCTGGGCCGGGACTTCTTTGCCCGCGGCGAAGAAGAGAGCGTCGCCCGGATCAAGACCGTCACCTATTCCGCCAACCTCCTGGACCTGATGCAGGCCTATGCCCGCATCCGCACCAAGGAAGATTTCCGCCCCTTCGTGATGGACCGGGATTCGGTCTTCACCATGGAGGAAGCGCTGGACCGGATGCGCCATCTGCTTGGCTTTACCGGCGACTGGACTGATCTCATCAGCTATTTGCCGGACGGCTGGCACAGCGACCCGGTCAAACGGCGGTCAGCCACGGCGGCGACCTTTGCGGCCTCGTTGCAGCTGGTCAAGGAAGGCAAGGCCGAACTGCGCCAAAGCGAAACATTTGCGCCCATCCAGCTGCGCAGCCTCGACGAGGAACACTGATGGAAGATCAGATCATGGACGGCCATAACACATCGGGGCCGCAGGCCTCAGGCCGTACCGAAAACGACACCCTGTTCGACGCGCCGCCGATGGCGGAGCAGGAGCGCATGGTCGAAGCCGTGCTGTTTGCCAGCGCCGAGCCGGTGACGCTGCGGGATCTGGAAGGGCGCATGCCGCCCGGCTGCAACCCGCGTGAGGCGCTGGAACATCTGCGCAAGCGGTATGAAGGGCGCGGCGTGCGGGTGGTGCGGCTGGGCGATGCCTGGGCAATCCGCACAGCCCCCGATCTGGGTTTTCTGATGCAAAAGGAAACCACAGAGCTGCGCAAGCTGAGCCGCGCCGCCATCGAAACCCTGGCCATCGTCGCCTATCACCAGCCGGTGACCCGCACCGAGATCGAAGAGATCCGCGGCGTGTCGGTGTCGCGCGGCACCATTGACCAGCTGATGGAGATGGACTGGATTCGCCTGGGCCGCCGCCGCATGACGCCTGGCCGCCCGGTAACCTTTGTGGTGACGCCGGATTTCCTGGACCACTTCGGCCTCGAAAGTGCCCGCGACCTGCCGGGGCTCAAGGAGCTGCGCGCCGCGGGCTTGCTGGAGAGCCGGCCACCGCCGGGCGCCTTTGTGATGGGCCAGGGGGATGACGGCGACGAAGAGCCGGAGGAACAGGCGGAACTGTTCGAGGAGTGACGCTGCCGGTACTCGCTTACACAATCGTGTCTGCCCGGGCGCGCTCCGGGGCTGTTCTGCGCCCCGGAATTGCCTAAATTAACCTTTAAGACACCGGGCAGGGCAAAAAAGGATGAAGCCATGAATATCAACTGGATCATCAACATGGTGCTGCGCCGTCTGGTGAGCCGCGCCGTCAATGCCGGTGTGAATGCCGGCATCAACGCTGTTTCCAAACGCAGCAAGCAGCAAGATCACAGGCCTGCGCAGGGCCAAGGCCCGGATCAGGCTCCCCCGCCGCCGCTGCAGCAGACCGGACGCTCGCGCATTCCCCCGGTCAAGCCGGGGCACCGTCAGGGCTGATTTTTCTGCGCTGCAGCCCCAAGGATTCCAGCACTGCACAGGCCGACAGCAGGGCGGAAACAGCAAAGCAGCCAGCCAGCCCCCAGCCTGCATCATAGGTCGCGGCACCGAAAAAGGGGGCCGCAAAGACGCACAGGTACGTCACGGTGCTGAACAGCCCCATAATGGCGCCGCGCTGCTGCGGGTCCAAAAGCGTGACCCGTGCCACAACCAGATTCAAGGCCAGATGCTGGAAGATCCCCCACAGCACCGCGAGGCCCAGAAGCAGCAGATAGCTGTCCGCCCAGACCATCAACAGCAGATAGTTGGCAGTGACGCCCAGAAACACCGGCGGCGTTGCCCGCGCCAGCCCCAGCCGGTCCAGCAGCGGATCCAGCAGCACCGCCAGGCCAAATCCGATGCCATAGAACAATGGCAACAAGCCTGCCTGGGTGGTGCTGTGCCCCAATACTTGGGTGATATGGGCGCCGGTGAAGAAATAGCTGAAGTAAAACCCAAGCATCAGCAGCGCAGTCGCCAGCAGTCCGCGCGCGATCCCCGGCACCCGCAGCGCCGTCAGCGGCGAGGTGGCCTGGCCACTGGGGCGGTCCGCACCGCGCAACCGTGCCGCTGCGCCGCACAGCAGCAGGGCCACGGCTGTCAGCGTGCCATAAACCGCGCGCCAGCCGACCAGGTCGGTGGCCCAGGCGCTGACGCTGACTCCCAGCACCATCGACACCGTCCAGCCCGCCAGCACATATCCCAGCACTCGCGCCTCGCGGCCCTTGGGGGCAATCACCATCGCCAGCGTGTAGATTGAAGGTAGGGCGGCGCCGGCGGCCAACCCGCACAGCCCCTGCGCCGCCATCAGCCACCAGACATCCGGCGCAGCGGCGCTGGCACCCAGTCCCACCGCCAACAGCAGCAATGCCGCACGCATCAGCCGCCCGGCGCCGATCCGGTCCCCAAGCGGCGCCAGCAGCAGCGCAGCGCCAGCAACCCCCAGCCCATAGGCGCTGGCGGCGCGCATCACCTCTGCTGTGGTGGCATTCAGGGTGTCGCTGACAGCAGTCACCACAGGCGACAGCAGCAGCGAGTTCGCACCAATCACGCCAATGGCGCTCATCAGGATCAGAATCGGGGTTCTCATGGGTTTACCTTGAATAAAATTCAGGTATCCCTGCTATGTGCTGAATGAAGTTCTGTGAAGGGCAGGCGGAAATGGGCAGGGAAAAAACAGATGAGGTTCAGAGAAACGGCGGGGCTGCCCGTGTTCTGGACGCTTTGGACCGAAAGATATTAGGCGCGCTGAGCCAGGACGCGACACGCTCTTATGCCGACATCAGCCGGGAAGTCGGGCTGTCTGCCCCTGCGGTGCATGAAAGGGTCAAGCGTCTGCGTGCATCTGGTGCGATTGAGGCGACCATTGCGCGGCTGGACGGCGCCGCTGTTGGCAAGCCGCTCCTGGCTTTCATCCATGTGGATACAGAGGGCTGGGGGGTGACCAAGGACCTTCTGGCGCTGCAGGAGATGCCGGAACTGGAGGAGGTGCACAGCTCTGCCGGCGATACCAACCTGATCCTCAAGGTGCGCGTCGCCTCGCCCAAGGCACTGGCAGGGGTGCTTGCGCGGGTCTATGCGGTCGGCTGCGTGCGCGCCACCCGCACCTATACGGTGCTGTCCACCCATCTGGACAGGCCAGTGCAGGCGGGCACAACAGGGGAGCTGGCAGACGGCGGCCCGGTGATTTAACCGATCCTCCGCCGGTTCGCCCCGTCAAACATTGGGTGCGCCTGCGGCGCAAGAGGCAGGCACGCCGGTCCTGCTGGCGGGCGGGTGCTGCTCCAGCGTTATCCGGCAGGCGCCTTGAAATGCTTGGACAGTTTCAACCCCTGGCCCTGATAGTTAGAGGCAATTCCGGCGCCATACAGCTGCTCCGGCACCTCGGCCATCTTCTCATAGACCAGACGCCCAACCACCTGGCCATGCTCCAGCACAAAAGGCGCCTCGTGGCAGCGCACCTCCAGCACCCCGCGGGAGCCTGCGCCGCCCGCGGCGTCATGGCCGAAACCGGGGTCGAAGAACCCGGCATAATGCACCCGGAATTCGCCGACCATGGCCAGATAGGGCGCCATTTCGGCGGCATAGGCGGGCGGGATATGGACTGCCTCGCGGCTCACCAGAATGTAGAAAGCGCCGGGATCGAGGATGATGCGGCCGTCTTTGGTGCGCACTTCTTCCCAGTATTCTTGCGGGTCGTATTCGCCGATCCGGTCCAGATCGATGACGCCGGTGTGCGGCTTGGCGCGATAGCCGACCAGATCACTGCCGGGCAGCTTGAGGTCGACGGAAAAGCCCAGCCCGTCCTCAATCACCGCCGCGCCGTCAACCAGTGGCGAGCCTGCGTGCAGCATCTTTAACTCGGCATCCGACAGCACCGCCTGCCCGGTGCGGAACCGGATCTGGTTCAGACGCATGCCCGGGCGCACCAGCACCGAAAACGACCGCGGGCAGATCTCCGCATAGAGCGGGCCGGTGTAGCCGGGTTTGATACGGTCAAACTCCTCGCCGCCGTCGGTGATGGTGCGTGTCAGAAGGTCCAGCCGCCCGGTGGAGCTTTTGGCATTGGCAACCGCGGACACATCGCCGGGCAAAGCCAGGCTTTCCATCAGCGGCACCACATAGACGCAGCCCTTTTCCAGCACCGCGCCATTGCGCAGGTCGATCCGGTGCATCTCGAACTCGGTCAGCCGGTCGGAAACACTGCGACCCTGACCGGTCAGGAACGAGGCACGCACCCGGTAGGCCACATTGCCCAAACGCAGGTCAAGGCTGGCGGGTTGTACCTGGCCCTCCACCAGCGGCGTGCTGACGGTGATGTCGCCGCGTTCCATCATCTTTTCAATGGTTTGGCTGGGCAATACGCCTGTCATGTCCTGTCCCCCTCGGTGCCGTCCGTGCGGCGATGCTGGCCGAATTGGCCTCGCTGCGCAATCGTCAAAGCCCTGCGCAGGATACGAAAACGCCCGGGTGCGCGAACACCCGGGCGTTTTTCATATGGTCGGGCTAGCAGGACTCGAACCTGCGACCTTCCGTCCCCCAGACGGACGCGCTACCAGGCTGCGCCATAGCCCGTTGCAAAGCCTTCTAACCGTTTTCGCGGCAGGGGCAAGAGGGGGCGGAAAGATTTTTTACCGCCCCGCAGAGAAATTCCACAGCAGCAAGCCTTTGCCGCACATGCGGCGGACGGCATCTGTTTTGCGAACCGGAATGCGCGCCAAATTCCGGTTCTGCAGGGGCAGAAGGTCAGGGTCTGCTCTGAACCAGCGCCCGCAGCTCTTCGACGCAGGCAGCAAGCCCTGCATGGGACTGCGGCGGCACGCTGCGCGTTTCAGCCAGCAACGCCAATATTCCGGGCCGCACTGCAGCCGGGGCTGCAGGCTCTGCCTCTGCAAAGGCCGCTGCCGCAGGGGCAGTGCTTTCCTCCAGGGCAACTGGCTCTGGCTCCTCAAGCGGGGCTGCAGGGGGAGGCGAGAATTCCTCCAGAACAGCGGGCGCCGCCTCCGCCGGCTCTGCGAGAACCGTTTCAGGTTCTGTGTTCGGCAGGGCTGCGGCTTCTGCCATGGCATCGGGCTGCTGCTCCTGCGGTGGCTCTGGCAGGGGCGATTCTTCTTCTCCGCCGTCGTTGTGGCCGCTGGAAAACTCCAGGGCGTCGACCGGCGGTGCGGCTTCATCAAGGTCATGGGGCGGGAAGGCTGCTGCCGGATCGGGGGAAAACTCCGGTTCCGGTGACGGTTCGGGCACCGGTTCCGGCGCTGCACCGGTTCCCTGCGCGGCTGCGGAAAAATCCAGCGGGTCTTCTGGCGCCATGCCAGCAGCGGCAATCAGCGTATCTTCTGACGGTTCCGGGGCTGCCAGAGGGGCCGAGTCCGCAACCACCGGAGCCGTTTCAGCAGAAGCCGGTGCCAATTCTTCTTCCAGAGCGTCCGCAGCAGCATGGGAAACATCATCCTCAGCAGGTTCTGCAAACGCAGGCTCTGGCGTCTGGCCCAGATCTTCGGCGGCTTCTGCGATTTCGGCAGCGGCAGCGATTTCCGGCTCAGGCGGGTGCTCCTCTGCCGTCAGCGGGGCAGTTTCCTCTGGTGCCGTGGTTGGCGCCGGGGGCTCGGTGTGCGGTTCAGAGGGTAAAACATGCTCCGTATCCGCAGCTGGTTCCGCTGCGGTCTCATGAACGTGCTCCGAGGTTTCAAGAGCGTGCTCTGGGCTTTCCGAAAGAGCCTCTGCGGTTTCCGGCGTTTCGACCGGCGCATCGGCAAAGGTGGACAGCGGCTCATCCGGTCCTGCCTCAGGCACAAGCTCAGGCTCGGGCACAGGTTCAGGCGCTGGTTCTGCTTCATGTTCCGTCAGATGGGCGGCGGGCTGCGCCTCCGGGGCCGGTTGCATCTCTGCAGCAGAGGGCAGGGCAAAGAGATCCTGGGGTTCCTCTGCGGGTTCCTCTGCGAGGTCTTCTTCAGCAAAAGCGGGGGGCGCGGCCGGATCTAGGGGCGCAAAGCCGGCATCCGGCGCAGCCGGTGCTGCTTCGGCGGTTTCCAGGGCCTGTTCCACCTCAGTTTCCAGCTGTGTGTTCTCGGTCGGGTGATTTTCCAGTGCGCTGTCTGCAGTCTGTCCGCTGGCGTCTGCCTCCGCTGCAGGGTCCGCGGACATTTCCAGAGTGCCGGGCAGGCTGGCGGCCTCAGGCACAGGTTCTGCCTCTTGCATGGGTTCGGCTTCTAGCAGGGGTTCCACCTCTTGCGCGGGTTCAGCCTCTTGCACGGGTTCGGCTTCTAGCAGGGGTTCCAACTCTTGCACGGGTTCGACCTCTTGCACGGGTTCGGCCTCTTGCACGGGTTCGACCTCTTGCACGGGTTCGGCCCCTTGCACGGGTTCGACCTTTTGCACGGGTTCGACCTCTTGCACAGGCTCGGCGCCTTGTACGGGGTCAGCCCTTTGTACGGGTTCGGCCCTTTGCGCAGGATCGGCCCTTTGCACAGGTTCGGCAGGAGCGGAGGCAGGTGCAGGCGATGCTGACTCTGTGCCGAAAGAAGGCTCTGCCGTATCAGCTGCGTTGCCGTCCAAGGGCGGGGGCGCCAGGTCCATCTGACTTTGCGGCGTGGGCGCGGCCTCGGTCCGGGGCTCGGCAGGGGCAGATTCGGGGCGAGAGGATGCCGCAGCGGGCGGCTGGGGCCCGGCATCTGCACCGGGAGACTGCGGGAAACCCACGATATTGCTGTCTTCGGGGGCCTCTTCCTCCACCGCGTCTGCGGCCAGTTCCAGCGACTGCTGCCAATTTTCGCCCATCTTGTCCGCAGGCGGCGGGGCTTTTGCAGCAGGCTGCTCTACTTCGCCGTCCAGAGGATGCGAGAGACCGGCGACATGGGCGATGCCCAGTTCGCGCAGCATGGCCTGCACTTCCTTGATCGACATGCCGTCATCATGCAGCAGCTTTCGAATCCCGCCCAGAAGCTGCATGTCCGCAGGCCGGTAATAGCGCCGCCCGCCGGCGCGCTTCACAGGTTTGACCTGGGTGAATTTGCTTTCCCAGAAACGCAAGACATGCGCCTGTACGTCCAACCATCCCGCGACCTCGCTGATGGTGCGGAAAGCGTCCGGTGATTTCGACATGGCTAATTGGTCCCGTTACTTACGGTTGCCGTCTGCCACGCGGTCCTTCATCAGATGGGAGGGCCGAAAGGTCAGCACGCGGCGCGGCTGGATCGGCACTTCTTCGCCTGTTTTCGGGTTGCGCCCGACCCTGGCTGATTTGTCCCTTACGCTGAAGGTGCCGAACGAGGAGATCTTCACCTGTTCACCGCGCACCAGGGCATCCGACATATGCTGCAGCATGCTTTCCACCAGCTGTGCGCTTTCATTGCGCGACAGGCCGACTTCCCGGAAAACCGCTTCACTCAAATCCATTCGTGTCAGTGTTTTTTCGCCCATACCAATCCCCGTTGTTTGCCAAAGCATAGGGCGCGGGGAATTTCCCTGTCAATATCAATGAATTGCACGGGGGAATTCGGGCGAAAAATAGGGTTGGGCAGTTACCAGCGCACAACAACGGCGCCCCAGGCCAAGCCGCCGCCGATGGCCTCAGTCACGATCAGATCGCCGTCCTTGATCTGGCCACGTTCCTTGCCGACCGACAGGGCCAGCGGAATGGAGGCGGCGGAGGTATTGCCGTGATCCTGCACAGTTACCACCACATTGTCCATGCTGAGCCCCATTTTCTTGGCGGTGCCCTGAATAATGCGGATGTTGGCCTGATGCGGCACTATCCAATCGACATCCGCAGCCGAGAGCCCGGCGCGGTCCAGCGCGGTGTTGGCGGTGGAGGCGAGCTTTTCGACCGCGTGGCGGAACACCTGGTTGCCCTGCATTCGCAGATGGCCGGTGGATTGGGTGGCAGAGACGCCGCCGTCCACATAGAGCAGATCCTTGTAACGGCCGTCCGAATTGAGATCGGTCGACAGGATGCCGCGGTCGGTATTGGCGCCGGGCTGCTCCTGCGCTTCCAGCAGCAACGCGCCGGCCCCGTCGCCAAACAGCACACAGGTGCCGCGGTCAGTCCAGTCCATGATCCGGCTGAAGGTTTCGGCCCCGATCACCATAACCCGGTTTGCCTGCCCAGAGGCAATCAGCGCACTGGCGTTGGCAAGAGCATAGACAAAACCGGCGCAAACGGCCTGCACGTCAAAGGCAAAGCCATTGGTCATGCCCAGTTTCGCCTGCACCATGGTGGCGGCAGAGGGGAAGGTGAGATCCGGGGTGGAGGTTGCGACGATGATGGCGTCCACATCACTCGTGGTCAGGCCCGCGTCCGCCAAGGCGCGTGCCGCTGCCTTGGCCGCCATATCCGAAGTGGTTTCGCCTTCGGCGGCGAAATGGCGGCGTTCGATGCCAGAGCGGGTGCGAATCCATTCATCCGATGTCTCCAGCTCCGGCATGGCTTCGAATTCCGCGTTTTCAACCACCCGTTCGGGAAGATAGTGTCCTGTGCCAACAACTACCGCGCGTCGCGTCATCCGTCTGCCTGCCTATTTCAGTCTTTTTCGGTGGCCGCCCGCAGGTCGCGGGAAGCTGTATTATCTTGGGTATGCGCGCCGACAGATGCAACCCGCGCGGCCAGTTTTTCAGCGAACCCGTGCTCTGCCAGCCGGAAGGCCAGCTTGACTGCGGCTGAAACGCCCATGGCGTCGGCGCCGCCGTGGGATTTCACCACGGTGCCGTTCAGCCCCAGGAACACGCCACCGTTGACCCGCCGCGGGTCCATCCGCTTGGACAGACGCTTGAGCGAGGTCATCGCCAGCAGCGCGGCAATCTTTGACAGGAAGGAATATTCAAAGGCTTCCTTCAGCGCGGTGCGCATCAGGCTGGCGGTGCCTTCGCCGGTCTTGATCGCGACATTTCCGGTGAAACCATCGGTGACGATCACATCGGCAATATCGCCGGGAATATCGCTGCCTTCGACAAAGCCGACGAACTCGAAACCGGATTTTTCCGCGTTTTCCGAAATCAGCGCAAAGGCCTCTTTCAATTCCGTACGGCCCTTGTGTTCTTCGGTGCCCACGTTCAGCAGGCCAACGCGGGGCTGGCTGATGTCCATCGAATTGCGCACGTAGGACGTGCCCATCAGGGCGTATTGCAGCAGGTCCTCTGCATCCGCCTTCACGTCGGCGCCGACATCCAGCATGACATTGAAGCCTTGCGGGTTCAGCGAGGGCCAGAGGATCGCAATGGCCGGGCGGTTGACCCCCGGCAGCTTGCGCAGGCGCAGCATGCTGAGCGCCATCAACGCACCGGTGTTGCCGCAGGAGACAGCGCCTGCCGCTTCGCCGTTCTTGACCGCGTCAAGGGCCGACCACATTGAGGTGCCCTTGCCGTTGCGCATCACCTGAGAGGGTTTGTCCTCCATGGTGACCACATCATGCACGTCGCGAATCTCAACCCGGCCCTGGAGCGCGTGTTTCTTGGCGACCAGCGGGGCCAGCTGGTCAGCGGGCCCGTGCAGAATGAAGCTGATGTCGGGGTTCCGCGCTGCGGACATAGCAATGCCGGCCACCACAACAGCGGGGCCGGCGTCTCCGCCCATGGCGTCAACAGAAATAGTGATGCGGCCGGCTTCTGCCTGAATGTGATCGGGTTTACCCGTCATGCGAAAGCCTGCCTGGCATCAGGATCCTGTCCGTGGCTTATGCCGCGTCCTCATCGATCTCGATCTCGTCTGCAGCTGCGACGATTTCTTTGTCGTCATAGTGGCCGCAGGAGGGGCATACGTGGTGCGGGCGCTTCAGCTCGCCGCAGTTGCCGCATTCGTTCGGGTTCGCAGCAACCAGTGCATCGTGCGCGCGGCGGTTGTTGCGGCGCGATTTGGATACTTTGTTCTGTTGGACGGCCATGTCTCAACCTTTGTCTGTTTGGGCCTTGGGGCCATCCCCGCGGCGCGATTGCATTCTGTTCGATCAGTCTGACGTGCGTTTAGGCGTCTGCCCAAGCATTGTCCAACCAAAAATTCCGATGAGCGCGCGAAAATACTGCGAATCTCCGCTGGCGCAAGCTGTTTTTTAGGGCAGGCAGGGCAGCGGCGCCAGAGGTGATTTTCTGCGCTGCAATAATTCTGTGCTCAGCCCTCATCTTTCAGCTGGTTGCGCAGGGCGGCAAGGCCGGCAAAGGGGCGGGTGTCCTCGTCACGCATGGGCTGCACGCCATCTTCGGCAAAAACGGCCTCGCCGAGCTCAGCACCGTCTTTGCGCGGGTATGCGGGAATATGCAGCGCCAGCGCCTCGGCCATCACTGCGGCAGGGTCGATGTGGCTGCCCAGCGGTTCGATGTTGTCATCCTCGGGCATTTCGACCTCGGCGCCTTCAGGTGTTTCGAGCCGGGCCAGGTAGGTTAGGGTGACGTCTTGATCAATGCGGGTGGTCACCGGTTCCAGCGTCACCACGCAGTCCTGAACCACTGTGGCGCCCAGTCGGCCGGTCAGTGTCCAGTCTTTCTTGCCCTTTGCCTTGATATCGCCAGTGAAGCGCATTTTGCGCAAAGCATTCACCCCCATTTCCTGCGCCAAAGCGGCCAGGGCGCCCTTATCCGGGGTGATTTCAAAGGCAGTCGGGGCGTTTTGCGGAAGGTCCGCCACCCGCAAAGCGGTGCTGTCAGACATAATCGGGGACTTTCGTTTCTTGAACCGGAGGCGGTCATTAGGTAATCGGGTTGAAAGACGTATTCAAGCCGCCGCTCATGGCGGCACGCTGGGGGTCAGTCATGGTTGCAAAGGCATTTCACTTCAAGGCCGTTCTGCGCGGCGCTGTATTTGCGGCAGCGGGGCTGGCTCTGGCAGCCTGCACCTCTGTCTACCGCAAGCACGGCTATGTGCCCGCGCCGTCGCTGCTGGCCGAAGTGGTTCCGGGCATCGACACCAGGGATTCGGTTGCCGAGACCGTCGGCATCCCGTCTTCGACCGGTGTGTTGAACGAAAGCGGCTATTATTATGTCGCCACCCGTTTCCGCCACTACGGCGCCAAGGCGCCGCAGCCGGTGGCGCGTGATCTGGTGGCAATCAGTTTCGACACCTCAGGCGTGGTGCAGGCGATTGAGCGCTTCAGCCTGGAAGACGGCAAGGTGGTGCCGTTGGAGCGGCGCGTGACCAGCTCTGGCGTGCAGGACAACACCTTCCTGCGGCAGCTGTTGGGCAATCTGGGCAACTTTGCTCCGGGCCAGCTGCTGAACAACGAATAACCCGGCTTCACTGGCAGGCCGCAGCGCCTATGGTATGGGCCGGGCCTGTAAGCTGGAGGCCGCCGTGGCGGGATCTGAAATATTGCTGAGCAAGGGGCGCTATCGCGCCCGGCTTGCCGTGGGTGCCGCGGATGTTTCCGCAGCGCAAACCCTGCGGACGCTGTGTTTCCGGACCGGCGGCGTCGACCGCGACCCCTTTGACAACCTATGTTCCCATGTTCTGGTAGAGGAAACTGCCAGCAACACACTGGTCTGCTGCTTCCGGCTGCTGCTGATACACAGCGGCGCGGCGCTGGCGCAGAGCTATTCGGCCCAGTTTTATGATCTGTCGCCGCTGCAGGCGTTTGAGGGGCGGATGGCGGAGCTGGGGCGCTTTTGCAGTCATCCGGATTGGCAAGAGCCTGACATTCTGCGTATCGCCTGGGGGGCGATGACGGGGTTTGTTGACGGGCAGGGGGTGCGGATGCTGTTTGGCTGCTCCTCGTTTGCGGGCACTGCTGCCGCCCCCTATCAGGATGCGTTTGAACTGCTGCGGCAGCGTCACCTGGCGCCTGGGCAGTGGCGCCCAAAGGTGAAGGCGCCAGAGGTGGTCCGCTTTGCAGAGGCGCCCGCGCGATCCGTGGAGGCAAAGTCGGCGATGCAAATGATTCCGCCCTTGCTGCGAACCTATCTGGGGATGGGGGGCTGGGTCAGCGATCATGCCGTTGTCGACCGGCAGATGAACACGTTGCATGTGTTCACCGGGCTGGAAATCGGCGCCATCCCAGAGTCCCGCAAACGGCTGCTGCGGGCGGTGGCCGGAACGGCCTGAGTATTCTTGCAAAGAAGAAAAAGACGAAGATGCGGCGTTGACGCGATTTTGCCGCCGGGGTAGCTGGCTGGCATGGCACGTATTCCTCTTTTACAGATGTCCGGCATTTCCCTGACCTTCGGGGGCAATCCGATTTTCGCAGATCTTGATCTGGTGGTGCAGCCCGGCGACCGGGTGGCGCTGGTGGGCCGCAACGGATCGGGAAAATCCACGCTGATGAAAGTGATGGCGGGGATCGTCGAGGCCGATCAGGGCTCGATCGTGGTGCCGCCGGGCAAATCCGTGGGCTATATGGAGCAGGATCCGCAGATGACGGGGTTTGCAACGCTGGGCGATTTTGCGGCCAGCGCGCTGGACCCCGGTGAAATGTACAAGGTTGAGCGTGCAGGCGAAGGGCTGAAGTTCGACCCGGCGCGGCCGGTGGAAACCGCCTCGGGCGGGGAGCGGCGGCGTGCGGCGCTGGCCAAGCTGATGGCCGAGGCGCCCGACCTGATGCTGCTGGATGAGCCGACCAACCATCTGGACATCGAAGCGATCACCTGGCTGGAAAACGAGTTAAAAGCCACGCGCGCGGGTTTTGTGCTGATCTCCCACGACCGGGCGTTCCTGCGGGCGCTGACCCGCGCCACCCTGTGGGTGGACCGCGGCGAGGTGCGGCGGCAGGAAAAGGGGTTTGAGCATTTTGAAGCCTGGCGCGACAAATTGTGGGACGAAGAAGACCAGCAGCGCCACAAGCTGAACCGGCTGATCAAGTCGGAGAGCCGCTGGGCGGTTGAAGGCATTTCGGCCCGGCGCAAGCGCAATATGGGCCGGGTGCGGGCGCTGCAGGATCTGAAGGCGGACCGCGCGGGCCAGATCAAACGACAGGGCGCTGCCGAGATGGCGCTGGACGCAGGCCCCAAGTCGGGCCGCAAGGTGATCGAGGCGGAGGATCTCAGCAAGGCGTTCGACGGCAAGCCGATTGTGCAGAACTTCTCTCTGAAGGTGCAGCGCGGCGACCGGGTGGCCTTTGTCGGCCCCAATGGCGCCGGCAAGACCACGCTGTTGAAAATGCTTTTGGGCCTGGAGCAGCCGGATGCTGGCAGTGTGAAACTGGGCACCAATCTGGAAATCGCACTGTTCGACCAGACCCGCGACCAGCTGGATGGCAATGCGACCCTGTGGGAAAACCTGACCGCCGATCCTTTGCTGGGGATTTCCGGCAAGGCGGATCAGGTGATGGTGCGCGGCCAGCCGAAACATGTGGTGGGCTATCTAAAGGAATTCCTGTTCGACGAGCGCCAGGCGCGGGCACCCGTGCGGTCTTTGTCGGGCGGGGAAAAGGCGCGGCTGCTCTTGGCGCGGCTGATGGCGCGGTCCTCGAACCTGCTGGTTTTGGATGAACCGACCAATGATCTGGACGTGGAGACGCTGGACCTGCTGCAGGAGCTTCTGGACAATTACGACGGCACTGTTCTGCTGGTGAGCCACGACCGGGATTTCCTGGACCGGGTGGCGACCATGACCATTGCGATGGAAGGCGGCGGCAGGGCCACCGCCTATGCCGGCGGCTGGAGCGATTACCTTGCGCAGCGCGGGCCCCTGGAGACAGCAGCAAAGCCTGAGAAAGTAAAGGCGGCCAAGCCGAAGGTGAAGCAGGAGAGCCAGCCCAAGGACAGTCTCAGCTTCAAGGAGAAGCACCGGCTGGAGGCGCTGCCCGCAGAGATCGAGCGACTGGAGGCGGAGATCGGAAAGCTGCAGGAACTGATGAGCGATCCGGAGCTGTTCTCGCGCGAGCCGGTCAAGTTCAAGAAGGCCACCGAGGCGCTGGTGGAGCGGCAGGAAAAGCTGGCTGCTGCCGAAGAGGAATGGCTGGAGCTGGAGGAAAAGGCCGAGGGCTGACGCCCTTGCTTTGGGTACGTCAGTACCGCTGACCCATTGTTTCGCGCGCGAAACAATGGGTCAAGGTTACTGCCGTAAGTCTTTGTAATTTTTCAATGAATCCTAGCGGTCCGTAAATGCGGCGCGCGCCTGGTTTGCAGTTTGATCACTTTTGGCGCGGGCGGGCGGGATTGCCGGTGACTGTTGCGCCTGCGGCCACGTCGCGTGTGACCACTGAACCGGCCCCCACAATCGCACCATCGCCGATGGTGACGCTGGGCAGCAGGATGGCGCCGCCGCCGATCCAGACGTCCCGGCCAAGGGTGACGGGACAGGCGATCTCCAGCCCCTTTGCCCGCAACTCTCTGTCTTTGTGGTGCTGGGCACAATAGATCTGCACATTCGGTCCCAGCATGGTGCCATCGCCGATGGTGACGGGCGCGGTGTCCAGAATGGTGCAGCCGGCGTTCATGTAGACGTTGCGGCCCAGGTGGATGTTGATGCCATAGGCGCAGTGAAACGGTGCCTCGATCAGGCAGTTTTCGCCGTGATCTGCAAAGAGCGCTGCCAGCGCCGGGCTGAGCTGTTCCGCCGGATCAGGGGGCGCCCCATTGTGCCGCTGCACCGCCACACGGGCCTGATGGCGCAACGCCGCCAGTTCGCTGTCCAGGCAACAGTACCATTCGCCCGCCTGCATTTTCTGCCGTTCGGATGTGCTCATCGGGGCCTCCTGGCCAGGAGTGAAGGGCGGGGTGAGCGGATTGTCAATTGCCGCAGCGCTCCCGCGCCCGCAGGTGCCCTGGCTGCGCCAAGGCGCCTTTGTGCGGCCTTGGGCCGTGCGTTGCTGCGCAACGCAGAGTTTTCTGCTGAGCCGCGCTGCAGGGGCAGGCTTGCCCTGAAGGCATTTAATCCACTGGGTGATCCGCTGAGGCCGCATCAAGGGGAGATGGGGCAAGCGCTGCCGCTCATCAGGTGATCTTGGCCTGCTCTCGGCGGGAAGGACCTAGCGCATGCGCAGGGCGCCGTCGATGCGGATGACGTCGCCGTTCAGATAGCCCATCTCGACGATGAAACCGGCCAGTCGGCCGTATTCGCGGGGGTCGCCCAGACGGGCCGGGTTTGGAACATCGGCAGCCAGCTGCTGCTGCACCTCCTGCGGCAGCCCGGCCAGCATCGGGGTCATGAAAATGCCGGGGGCGATGGTCATCACTCGGATGCCGGAGGCGGCGAGATCCCGCGCCATCGGCAGGCACATGCCAGCCACCCCACCCTTGGAGGCGGCATAGGCGGCCTGGCCTTTTTGCCCGTCGAAGGCGGCGATGGAGGCGGTGTTGATGATCACGCCGCGGGCGTTGTCTTTGTCGGGTTGGTTCTTGGCGATTTCGAGGGCGGCGAGACGGGCGACGTTGAAGGTGCCGACCAGGTTGATGTCGATTGTGCGTTTGTAGGCATCCAGCGGATGGGCGCCCTCTTTGCCTATGGTCTTGGCGCCGATTGCGATGCCTGCGCAGTTCACACAGGCGGTGATCCTGCCCATCTTTGCCACGGCATGCGCAATGGCAGCAGACACGGAGTCCTCGCTGGTGACATCGGTCCGGGCGAAATGCCCGCCGATTTCTGTCGCCACCTGGGGACCACGTTCGGCATCGCGGTCCAGAATGGTGACCTGAGCGCCTTGTTCGGCAAAGTAGCGCGCGGTGGCTTCCCCCAGGCCGGAGGCGCCGCCGGTGATCACGGCTGCAGTGTCTGCAAGTTTCATGGACGGAGGCCTCCTGGTTATATGAACATTTGTTCATATAATGCAGGCAGAATGCAGCTGTCCAGCGGGACGGGGCGTCGCACCTGCCAAAATCCGGTCAGCTGTTCATCAGTCGGCGGTCCAGCCAGGACAGCGGGCGCAAGAGGCGTCCCAGCGGCTGCCACAATCCCCAGGTGCCGCCCAGCCGGTGCAGTTTTGCCCCTGTGCCAAGTTTGAAGCGGGCAAGGCCGGGCGCATCCTCAGTATTGATGAGGCCGAGATCCAGACGGCTGACGCCTTTGGAGGCGAGCCAGTTTGCCGCTTCCCACAACAGCAGCGGATGGGCGCTGAGCTGTTTGCCGCGGGCGGTGGTGTGGGCAATGTGGTATGTGGCGGTGCTGCCATGGGTCAGGATCAGGGTGGCGGCCACGGGTTCCTTGCCCTCAAACGCCTGGAACAATTTGGCCTGGCCCTTGTTTTCGCGCCCATAGGCGAGGGTGAGGCCAATGGGCCAGCTGCGGTAGCCGCGCAGCGTTTGCTGTTTGGCATCGGCCTGAAACAGCCAGTGGCGCACATCATGGGGCAGGTTCTGCCGGGTGAGGCGCAGGGGTTGCGCTTCGCCATGCTTCAGCCGGTTGCGCCATTTCTGGTGCAGCGCGGCACGGCGCTGTCCGGCGTCCTGGCTAAGATCCCAGAGCGCGGCATGCGCAGGGGTGGTCAGCGGCACCGCACCAAAGAGGGCAAGCTGCGGTGCAGGGGTTTCCGGCGACAGGATCAGCGGGGACCGGTGCAGGCCGCTGCTGCGCAGGGCAGTGATCAGAGGGGCAGGGTCCGATAGATCCGCACGGTTCACCATCATCAGCCGCAGCCCGCCGGGCAGGCGGCGCTGCAGTACCAGCGTGCCGTCCAGGGTCACAGGATCCTGTCCGCAGGCCATCAGAGCGCGGGCAAACTCCGGCGATTGCTGAAGCGCGCGGGGCTGAGGGTGTGCGGTTTCCATCGGGGCGGGTTCAGAGGCTGGGGCGCTGTCAAACATGAATCCATTAACGGGCTGGAAACCTAATTCATGGTTAATTTCCGCCATGAAGACAGCAAAACGGATCATGGGGCAGGCGGCTGCAGCGCCAAGGATGACCAAGGCGGCGGCCTTGTTGATTGCCATCGGGCTGTCGCTGCCGGTGTTTTTGGTACTGACGCTGCTGGACGCAGTGTTTTTCTAAAGCCGCAGCGCTCCCGCGCCCGCAGGTGCATTGGCAGAGCCAATTGAACCTTGGCGGCCTTGGGCCGGGCGCCGCTGCGCGGCGCGCTGCTGCGCAGCAGATTGCGTGCTGTGATGCACTTTGGGAGGAGAACTGCCTCCAAGGCGCCTGTTCCAGCAGATTCCGAACATTCCCGCCTCAAGGGCAAACCGCACTGTGCACGGCCGTATGCGCGGCCCTTGACCACGGCCGTATGCGTGGCCCTTGACCCGCGGTCGGCCTGGCAGAAGCCGATAGCCGGGGAGCGCCGCGCGTCAGCGCGGCGCCACGCCCAACCATGACGCCCCATCTGTGATGGGGCTGGAATGGGCGGGAGCATCTGATGGGATGAAATGGCATGAAAAAGGGGAGCGCGGCGGCTCCCCTTTGCTGCGGTGTGCCCGGCGCATCAGCCGTCCAGTTTTACCAGCGCGTGGCGCTTCTTGCCGGCGCTCAGCTTGATCGGGGACGACAGCGCGCCTGCGTCGATCATCAGGCCTGCGTCGGTCAACGGCTGGTCGTCGATCCGCGCACCGTTCTCGGAAATTAGGCGTTTGGCGTCCTTGCCGGATTTGGCGAGGCCGGATTTGACGATCAGCTGCACGATCGAAATGCCGTCGCCCAGATCGGCCGATGTCAGCGACAGCGTGGGCAGATCATCGCCCACGCCGCCCTTCTCGAACACTTCGCGCGCAGTTGCTTCCGCCGCAGCCGCAGCCTCTGCGCCGTGGCAGAGGGTTGTGACCTCATTGGCCAGGATCACCTTGGCGGCGTTCACTTCAGACCCTGCCAGCGCGCCGAGGCGTTCGCATTCGTCCACCGGCAGCTCGGTATAGAGCTTCAGGAAGCGGCCGACGTCAGCGTCGGTGGTGTTGCGCCAGAACTGCCAGAACTCATAAGGGCTGCGCATTTCGGCATTCAACCAGACTGCGCCATCCTGCGATTTGCCCATCTTCTTGCCGTCCGATGTGGTCAGCAGTGGAGAGGTGAGGCCGTAGACCTCATGCTCGATGGTGCGGCGTGTCAGATCGATGCCGTTGACGATATTGCCCCATTGATCCGAGCCACCCATCTGCAGGATGCAGCCATAGCGGCGGTTCAGCTCCATGAAGTCATAGGCCTGCAGGATCATGTAGTTGAATTCGAGGAACGACAGCGACTGCTCGCGGTCGAGGCGGGATTTCACGGACTCAAATGACAGCATCCGGTTGACCGAGAAATGGCGACCGATGTCGCGCAGGAACTCCAGGTAGTTCAAGCCGTCCAGCCATTCGGCATTGTTCAGCATCAGCGCCTTGTTCGGCGCGTCGGTGTCATAGTCGATATAGGCCGAAAACACCTTCTTGATGCCGGCGATATTGTCGTCGATCTGGGCTTCGGTCAGCAGCGGGCGTTCGTCGGCGCGGAAAGATGGGTCGCCCACCTTGGTGGTGCCGCCGCCCATCAGCGTGATCGGCTGATGGCCGGTCTTCTGGAACCAGCGCAGCATCATGATCTGGATCAGCGAGCCGACATGCAGAGATTTCGCTGTGGCGTCAAAGCCGATATAGGCCGGGCGCACACCGCTGATCAGGGCGTCATCCAGGCCCTGGTAATCGGTGCAGTCCGCGAGGAACCCGCGTTCCATCATGACTGCGATGAAATCCGATTTCGGTGTGTAGGTCATAACATGCCTCGGTCTATGGTTTTGCACCATGCCCTATAAATCGCATTGGCGCTGGTTGGAACCTGTTTTCCCGGCAAATTATGCGCTGTAGTATCCTGTACAACGGGCGGCACGGCCCGAAACCTATGAAGGGGCAGCGGCCATGAGCAAGGCCATCGGAAAAACCGGCGCCGTCCGGGCATTGGGCGCGATGAGCGGCACCTCGCTGGACGGGGTCGACGCAGCCATGGTGGTGACTGACGGGAATTGCATCCATAGTTTTGGCAAAAGCAGCTACCGTGAGTATTCGGCCGAAGAACGCAACGTCCTGCGCGCGGGCCTCGGCAAATGGACCGGACCGGAGGTCGCGGCCGCAGCAGACGTTTGCGACACAGCGCATGCGGCAGCGCTGGCAGCGTTCCGGGATGCGGAGATTATCGGCTTTCACGGCCAGACCCTGGCCCATGCTCCGCGGCAGCGGGGAACGCTGCAGGTGGGGGACGGGGCGGCTTTGGCTGCGGCATTGGGCAAACCGGTGGTCTGGGATTTCCGCACTGACGATGTGGCGATGGGCGGCGAAGGCGCGCCGCTGGCGCCGTTCTTTCACTTTGCCTGTGCGAAATACATTGGTGCGCAAAACCCTTTGTGTTTCCTGAACCTGGGCGGGGTCGGCAATATCACCTATGTGGACCCGCAGTATCAACACCCGGAGGAGCCGGGGGCGCTTCTGGCTTTTGACACCGGTCCTGCCAACGCGCCGGTCAATGATCTGATGCAGGAGCGCCTGGGCATTCCCTGGGACGCGGATGGCAAGGTGGCCAAGACCGGCACCGTGGAAACCGGCGCGCTGGAGCTGTTTCTGGCCGAGCCATATTTCGCAAGAATGCCGCCCAAGTCGCTGGACCGGAACGATTTTGCAGAAATGGTCACCCTGGTGAACGAGCTGAGCGATGCGGATGCGGCGGCCACTTTGACGGCGATGTGCGCGGCGTCGGTTGCGCAGGGCATGCAGCATTGCCCGGAGCCGCCGGAGGTGGTTTTGGTCACGGGTGGCGGGCGCCGAAATCCGGTTCTGATGGAGATGCTGCAGGTGTCGCTTGACTGCCCGGTGAAGCCCATCGAAGACGCTGGCCTGGACGGCGACATGCTGGAAGCGCAGGCCTTTGCCCATCTGGCGGTGCGGGTGGCGCGCGGCCTGCCGACCTCGGCGCCGGGAACCACGGGTGTCCGCGCCTGTGTCGGCGGCGGGGTGGTGAGCGTGCCGGAGGAATAGGCCGGGGCCAAAGTTCAACGGGCAGGAAAACGAGCAGGAAACTGCGACGTTTCTTGCCAAGTTTCTTCGAAGAAATTTGCGGGCTCTGTTGGTGGTTCAGCGTGTCAGCTGCTTCATATAGTTTGCTGTGAATTCTCCATACCCGTTTGACGTCGACTTGAGATGGTCTTGTGTGATCGCGTGGAAGGCAGGCAGCTGGTGGAAGGGCACATTGGGGAAGGCATGATGTTCGGCGTGGTAGGGCATGTTCCAGGCCAGAAACCGCACCAGCCGGGTGGTAAAGGTGGTGCGGGAGTTTTCCAGCATATTGGCAACTGGCGGACAGAGGCCGTGTTCTGCCAGCAGATAGGCGCGCAGGGCTGGCTGGCCGATCAGCAGCGGCACGATCCACAGCCACAGCGCCAGGGGGGAGACCAGCAGGCTCAGCAGGGCGGCGGCGTAGACCGCCAGCAGCAGCCGGGCTTCCAGCCGCATGTCCGCGTGGCGGCGCTCCGGCAGATAGGGCGCGGTGATGGTGCCAAAGGCGTTGCGCCAGATGGTCTGGGCCACGCCTTTCCAGTACCCCCAGCCGCTGAGGTATTTAATCCACGAACCAAGTGTTTCAGGCCGTCCGCCCTGTTCCAGCTCTGGATCGTGTTTGGGGTCGTTGGTGAATTTGTGATGCGCCAGATGAAAATAGCGGAACCAGACAAAGGGCAGGGCAATCGCCAGGGCGCAGATATGGCCTGCGGCCTCATTCATCCAGGCGCTGCGGAACGGGGTTTTGTGGGTGCACTCGTGGCTGAGCGTGAACAGGAAGACCAGCAGCACCCCCTGCGGCAGCATCAGCAGCGGCCAGTAAGGCAGTTGCAGGGCAATGCCGACGGTACAGGCTGCCATCGCCGCAAGATACAGCGCAAGATGCCGGAGGCCGGCTGCGTCGGAACGGGCGGTCAGCGCTGCCTTGGTTTCAGGCGGCAGCGATTTGACGAGGCCCGTGTGATCCAGGCTGTGATCCCTTTGCGCAGACATTTGGACAGCCTGGTCCAGTAAGGGGATTCGCCGCAAGGCGGAAATTTCAGCTGCGCGGGATGTCGAAACCGGGAGGGGCGAGTTCAAAGCCTTCGAATTGAAAACCCGGCGAGACGGTGCAGCTGACCAACGTATAGGCGCCAGTCGTGCGGGCAGCCTGCCAGTGGCCCATGGGCACGATCAGCTGCGGCGCGCCCTTGGTCAGGTCCGGGGTCAGCAGGTGGTCCTGTGCCGGTCCGGCATCGGTTGCTGCCATCGACAGCACCAGCGGTGCGCCGGCGTGGTAGAGCCAAATTTCGCCTGCATCCACACGGTGCCAGTGGCTGTGCTCGCCCTCTGTCAAAAGAAAGTAGATACAGGTGCCTGCGGCCCGTCCTTCATTCTCGGCGCGCCAGGTTTCCTTGTACCAGCCGCCTTCGGGATGCGGCTGCAAGCCAAGATGGGCAATGATCTGATCTGCATTCATATCTGCTCTGCCTGTTTTGGTGCTGGTAAATCTCTATCCCGGTCATATGTTTGGGCCATGACATTCACGATCCCCTTTGACAACACCTATGCCGCCCTGCCGGGGCAGTTCTACTCCAAATTGCCGCCGCAGGCGGTGACGGCGCCGCGGCTGGCGGCATTCAACGAGGATCTGGCGCGGATCATGGGAATCACGCCCGGTGACGCCGGGGAAATGGCGCAGGTGTTTGGCGGCAATCTGGTGCCTGAAGGGGCTGATCCGCTGGCGCAGCTTTACGCCGGGCATCAGTTCGGCACCTATAATCCACAGCTGGGTGATGGCCGTGCAATCCTGCTGGGAGAGGTTCTGGGGGTCGACGGCAAACGCCGGGATATCCAGCTGAAGGGCGCGGGGCGCACGCCATATTCCCGCAATGGTGACGGCCGGGCCTGGCTGGGGCCGGTGTTGCGGGAATATGTTGTCAGCGAGGCGATGCACGCGCTTGGCATACCCACCACCCGGGCGCTGGCGGCGGTGGAAACCGGCGAGACCGTGTGGCGCGAGGGCGGGTTGCCCGGTGCGGTGCTGGCAAGGGTGGCGGCGAGCCATCTGCGGGTCGGCAGCTTCCAGATCTTTGCGGCGCGCGGCGACAAGGCCAGCCTGCGGCAGCTGACGGATTATGCCATTGCCCGCCATTTCCCGGAGGCAGATGGCCCGATGGGATTGCTGCGCGCAGTGCGCGATGCGCAGTCGGAGCTGATCGCGGCCTGGATGTCTGTGGGTTTCATCCACGGGGTGATGAACACTGACAATTCCTCAATCCCGGGCGAAACCATCGATTACGGGCCTTGCGCCTTCATGGATGATTACCATCCGCACAGGGTGTTTTCCTCGATCGACCGCGGGCGGCGCTATGCCTATGCCAATCAGCCGTCCATTGCGGTGTGGAATCTGGCGCAGCTGGCCACGGCGCTGATCCAGCAGATGGATGACCCGGAGGCAGGTGTCGAAGAGGCAACAGAAATCGTCCATGCCATGCCTGCGCGCACCGAAGAGGCCTGGCTGAGCCGGTTCCGGGCAAAACTCGGGATCAGCGCGGCAGGGGATGGCGATCTGGAGCTGGTGACCGGCCTGCTGGAACGGATGGCAGAGAACCAAAGCGATTTTACCAATACATTCCGGGCGTTGGCGGATGGCACCGCGCGGGATCAGTTCACCGATCCGGCGGCCTTTGATACTTGGGCGCCGGACTGGCAGGCCCGGCTGGAAGGCGCGCCGGACCCGCAGGCCGTGATGCGCAGCGCCAACCCGGCTTTCATCCCGCGCAATCACCGGATCGAAGAGATGATTGCCGCTGCGGTTGCCGGAGATTACGCGCTGTTCAACAAGTTGAACAGGGTGTTGGCAAAGCCTTTTGAGGATCAGCCGGAACATGCCGACCTGCAGCGCCCGCCATTGCCGCAAGAAGTGGTGCAGGCGACCTTCTGCGGCACTTGATCCTGTTTCGCGCCGTTCCGGCGGGAAAACCCGGTTGTGCCAGAGGCTGCTGCCGCCGCAGTATGGGGCATGGGGTGCAAAAAGCCCGTCCAGCGCATATGGCTTCTGATCATGTGCCGGTCCGGGCGGATTTGCGGGCTGTGTGAGACTGGAAGCGCTCCCGCACCCGCAGGTGCTCAGGCTGCGCCTGATACCCCTTGGCGGCTTTGGGCCAGGCGCTGCTGCGCAGCGCAGTTTTTGCTGAGAGGCGGCTAAGGGCAGGTTTGCCCTTAGGCGCCAATTCCAGTGTTTATGTACTGCTCAGCGTCAAGGATGAACAGCGCTGACGCGCTGCGGCTTTGCCGTCCTTGACCCCGAGCAGCACGGCAGGCTTAGCGTGTGCGCTGTTTCTGGCCGCGGCGCTGAGAGGCGCCGTCCTGTCCGCCCTGGGGTTTGCCCTGGCCGCCGTTGCCGCCGCCGCCACGGCGGCGCTGGCCGCCGGGTTTGCCGCCGCCGCGGCGTCCGCCGGGACGGCCGCCCGGTTTGCCAGCGGGCGCTGCCGGATCCGGCATCGCTTCCCACGGGCGACCCGAGGCGGTGGGGATGGTGAGTTTCATCACCTTCTGGATCGCTTTCAGCTCGTCCATCTCATCCGGCGCGCAGAAAGCCACTGCCTGGCCGTCCTTGCCTGCGCGGGCGGTACGGCCAATGCGGTGGACATAGGCGTCCGGCACATTCGGCAGCTCGTAGTTGTAGACGTATTTCACATCCGGAATATCCAGCCCGCGCGCCGCCACATCTGTGGCCACCAGCACTTTGATCTCACCGGCCTTGAAGGCCGACAAAGCCCGCTCGCGCTGGCCCTGGGATTTGTTGCCATGGATGGCTGCGGCCGCAAAGCCCGCCTTTTCCAGCGTCTTCATCAGCTTTTCCATGCCCCATTTGGTGCGGCCGAAGACCAGCGTGCGTTCATCCTTGTGATCGCCCAGCAGCTCTTTCAGCAAGTTCAGCTTTTCCGCTTTGGCGATGAAATGAACCGACTGGGTGACCTTGTCTGCGGCCTTGCCCGGGGGCGAAACTTCGATCCGGACCGGGCTTTGCAGGTAGGAGTTGGCGATCTCGTTCATCTGCTTGGGCATGGTGGCCGAGAACAGCATGGTCTGGCGCTCGGCGGGGATCAGCGCCGCGATTTTGCGCAGGGTGTGGATGAAGCCGAGGTCCAGCATCTGGTCGGCCTCGTCAAGCACCAGGAAGTCGCAGGAGCCAAGGTCCAGCGCGCCGCGGTCCAGGATATCAATGAGGCGGCCCGGGGTGGCGACCAGGATATCGGTGCCCTTGGCGATGCGCGAGATCTGCGGATTGATGGACACACCGCCCACCACCAGCCCGACCTTCATCGGGGTGCCCTCGGTCAGGCCTTTCAGCGTATCTGCGATCTGGTTGGCCAATTCGCGGGTCGGTGCCAGCACCAGGCCGCGCACGGTATGGGCGGCGGGCTTGCGGCCGTATTCCAGCATCCGCGCGATCAGCGGCACGCCGAAAGCGGCGGTTTTGCCAGTGCCGGTCTGCGCCAGCCCCAGCACGTCCTGGCCGTTCAGCGCATGCGGAATGGCGCGGGCCTGGATCGGGGTCGGGTCATTGAGGCCCAGGTCTTTGAGGCGGTTCAGGAGCTTTTCAGGAAGCCCCATGGTCGAAAATTCAGTCACGTATCGTCCTTTCACAGCCCTGCATTCAGCACGGGCCGGATCCGCTGTTGCACAGCGGGTTCATGCGGGGCAGGGACCTCGGGCGCACGCTGGCCGGATGCCAGGCCGCTGGCCTCTGCAATCCCCACGCGTGATTTTGGGAATGGCGGCATATCACTTGACCCCGGTATTGGTTGCGCCTGCGGCGCGGCCGGTCTTGGTCTCTGCTCACGCGGCAGGGAGGGATGCCTGTGCGCCAAATGGCTGTGGATAAGCTGTTTGTCAACCTTCGTTCGGGGTGAAAAGTCTGTTTTCGCCGCAGATTGCATCCTTTAAAGAGGAAGATCAGAACACCGTGAGGAAGAAATGCAAAAGACGATTATCGCCCGCTGCGAGACCAAAGGGCTGCGCATGACCGGCCAGCGCCGGGTGATTGCGCAGGTGCTGCAGGACAGCGATGATCACCCGGATGTCGAGGAGCTGTATGCCCGCGCCAGCGCCATGGATGCAGGCATTTCGATCGCCACGGTTTATCGCACTGTGAAGCTGTTCGAAGAGGCAGGTATTCTGGAGCGGCTGGAGTTCGGCGACGGGCGGGCCCGCTATGAGGACGCAGAACGCGAGCATCACGACCATCTGATCGACATGAATACCGGTGAAGTGATCGAGTTCTGTGACCCGGACATCGAGGAACTGCAGGAGCGGATTGCCCGCAAGCTGGGGTATGAGCTGCGCGGCCATAAGCTGGAGCTTTACGGGGTGCCAGCCAAGAAAGGCTGACAAGCTCTGTAAGCGCCCGGTGTTTGCCACCTGGTCACCTGTCAGAGGCCCGACACTTCACAGATTTTGATATATATGCGCACGTCTTGTCATGGGGCAGGGTCGGAAACAGAGTTGCCCGCGCCCTGGGTGTGATGTTGTGTGCCGGGATGGCCCGGCATCTGCCGGTCTGCACTGATTGGGGCGCGCAATTATGAACAACCTGCACGGCATTCTGCTGGTCATCGCCTCGATGGCCTTTTTCACGCTGGAAGACATGTTCATCAAGCGGCTGTCCAGCACATTGCCGGTGGGGCAGATCCTGATCTTGCTGGGCATCGGCAGCGGGCTGGTCTTTGCGGTGATGGCGCGGATGCAGGGGCACCGCCTGTTTGCCCCGCGCTCCTGGCGGCTGCGGCCGGTGCTGCGGGCGGCGACTGAGGCGGTCTCTGCGATGGGCTTTGCCTCTGCGCTGGCGCTGGTCGACATCTCGGTGGTGGCAGCGGTGTTTCAGGCAACGCCGCTGGTGATCACCATGGGGGCGGCGCTGTTTCTGGGGGAACAGGTCGGCTGGCGGCGCTGGCTGGCGATTTGCGTCGGCTTTGCCGGTGTGCTGCTGATTATCCGGCCGGGGCTGGACAGTTTTGAACCTGCCGCACTGCTGGTGGTGATCGCGGTGCTGGGGGTTGCCACGCGGGATCTGATGACCCGGGTCATGGACAGTGCGGTGCCGTCTTCCATTGTCAGCTTTCAGGCGTTCCTGGCAGTCATCCCGGCGGGGCTGCTGCTGCTGGCCTTCACACCAGGCGAGGTGCAGGTGATGGAGCAGAACGAATACCTGATGATGGCAGGCGGGGTGCTGTTCGGAGTTCTGGGCTATTACGGCATTGTCATTGCGATGCGGGTTGGGGATGCTTCGGCGGTGACGCCGTTTCGCTATACAAGGCTGCTGTTTTCAATCCTGGCAGGCATGCTGGTTTTCGGCGAGCGGCCTGATGCGCTGACGCTGACAGGTGCTGCGCTTATTATCGGATCAGGTCTTTATACCTTTGTGCGCGAGCAGCGGCTGGCGCGCCGCGCCCGCCGCGAAGCGGCTGCTGCGGCCTGACGCCCCGGTTCGCGGAAAAGCTCTGCCTGTTGGCGCAAACAGCGCCTTGTTAGCCCTAACCTGCCGCTTTTATGCGTGTTAGCGATAACGATGCCGGTTTACTTTCCGGCACCGGCTGGTATGACGCTGGCAACCCAATGCGCCGCTTTCCGGCACCACATAAGGATGGACAGATGAGCACCATTATCGACATTCACGCCCGCGAGATTCTCGACAGCCGGGGCAACCCGACGGTTGAGGTCGACGTGATCCTGGAAGACGGCACCATGGGCCGCGCAGCCGTGCCTTCGGGCGCATCGACCGGGGCATATGAGGCAGTGGAAAAGCGTGATGGTGACAAATCCCGTTACCTGGGCAAAGGCGTGCTGGAGGCGGTCGCCGCGGTAAACGGTGAGATCGCCGAAGAGCTGGCCGGTTTTGACGCCACCGAGCAGGTCGCGGTCGATCAGGCGATGATCGAACTGGATGGCACCGAAAACAAGGGCCGCCTGGGCGCCAATGCCATTCTGGGTGTTTCCATGGCCGTGGCCAAGGCCGCCGCTGATTTCACCACCCAGCCGCTTTACCGCTATATTGGCGGCACTTCGGCCCGTGTGCTGCCGGTGCCGATGATGAACATCATCAACGGCGGCGAGCATGCCGACAATCCGATCGACATTCAGGAATTCATGATCATGCCGGTCGCCGCGGACAACATCCGCGAAGCCGTACGCATGGGCTCCGAGGTGTTCCACACCCTGAAGAAAGAGCTGTCGGCCGCAGGTCTTTCCACCGGCATCGGCGACGAGGGCGGCTTTGCCCCCAACATCGGCTCCTCCCGCGAGGCGCTGGACTTTATCCTGAAGTCCATTGAAAAGGCAGGCTATAAGCCGGGTGAAGAGATCTATCTGGCGCTGGATTGCGCGGCGACTGAATACTACAAGGACGGCAAATACGTTCTGGCGGGCGAGGGCAAGAGCCTGACCTCTGAGGAAAACGCCGACTATCTGGCGGCGCTGGTCAACGACTATCCGATCATCTCGATCGAAGACGGCATGTCCGAAGACGACTGGGACGGCTGGAAGCTGCTGACCGACAAGATCGGCAATTCTGTTCAGCTGGTGGGCGACGACCTGTTCGTGACCAACCCGGCACGTTTGGCCGATGGTATTGAGCGCGGCGTCGCCAACTCGATGCTGGTGAAGGTGAACCAGATCGGTTCGCTGACCGAGACGCTGAAGGCCGTCGATATGGCGCACCGCGCCCGCTACACCAACGTGATGTCGCACCGCTCTGGCGAGACCGAGGATGCCACCATTGCCGACCTGGCCGTGGCCACCAACTGTGGCCAGATCAAGACCGGCTCGCTGGCGCGTTCGGACCGGCTGGCGAAATACAACCAGCTGATCCGTATCGAGGAAGCATTGGGCGAAGTGGCCGAATACGCGGGCCGTTCGATCCTGAAGTGAGGCGCGGAAGATAGGCTAAGGAGAGGGTGGGTGTTTGACCCACCCTTTTTTGTCTGCCAGGTATCGAAGGGAGCGCCATGACTTTCTTGCAGGCAAGTGTGCCAACGGTGTTTCTCTACATTTTGTGCTGGCCGGTTCTGCGGGATAGCATCTACCGGCTGTGGTTTCTGTCTCTACCCCATGAGACGTTGAATTACGTGGATCAGCGCTATGCCGATCATCCTATCAGCAGCGCGGTGCATCTGTTGCCGGGGTTGGTCTTTTTTCTGATCGGTCCCTTGCAGTTTTACGCAAGGTTGCGGCGGTATCGGCGTTTGCACCGCGTATTGGGCTATGTGTTTGTCGTCGCAGGCCTGTTCTCCAGCGTTGGGGTCATGCATATGGTGCTGGTCTTTCCAGCGCTTGGCGGATTTCTGACACAGGTCGTGACCTATGTGCTTTGTCTTGGCATGAGCGGAATGATGATCCTGGCCGTATTGAAGATCCGGCAGAGGGACATGCAAACCCATCAACGGCTGATGCGTCTGGCCTTCGCCATTGGGATGAGCGTCTCGACTGCCCGCTATTTCATTCACGCCGCCGATACAGTGTTCGGGGTGCCGTTTGAACAGAGCTTTTCTGTGGCTTCGGCACTGGGGGTCATAGTCAATCTGGCAGTTGCTACCACGTATGAAGTATTTAGGTCCAAGGGGAAAATCGGCTGGAACATCCTTGGTAGGGGCCGTAAGGGAAAGTCATGATTGCCTCTGCCGAACCTAATTGCCGGAATGATTTTCGTGCCGACCATGCAGGGCTGATGATGACCAGTTTTGCCCGGCTGCTGGAGCGGCCTCTGGTCGATCCCGCGACGGCCGAAGCGCTGTATCACGCCCCATTCCCTGTATTGTCTCACAGTATCGATGCCGACCCGGTGCTGACATACGGCAATCTGGCGGCGCAGGCGCTGTGGGAGATGGGCTGGGAGCAGTTGACGTCAATGCCGTCGCGGTTGACGGCGGAACCGGCCCACCGCAGCCAGCGCGACGCGATGTTTGCCGAGATGCGCGCCAAAGGGTTCATCAGCAATTACGCAGGGGTTCGTATCAGCGCGACCGGCACGCGGTTTGAGATCCGGGGCGCGGTGATCTGGCCGCTGCTGGGAGCGGCGGGGGAAAAGCTGGGAGAGGCGGCAACTTTCCGGGAGTACGCGTTCCTCTGAACGGTTATCTTCCACAAGCTGCATGTGTGGCCCGGATCACAGACGGTCACGCGGGCGTTATGTTACCTGTTTCTTGCGCGGCTCAGTGGACGCCGCAGAGAAGGGGAGCAGGCTATGACGATGCGGGCAATGCGCACAATCGCAATCTGTACAGTTCTTGCCGGCCTTTTGGGCTGCAGCGGACCGGGGAGTTATCCCTTCAGCGGTCAGACTGCGTCGCCGAATGATCCGGTTCACAGGATGCAACTGGGCGGTCAAACACGCTGATAACAGGGTGCAGCATGACGGGGGGACTGCATCCGGCGATCTGGCGCCCGCACCGGGGGGAGGGCGCCAGATCGGGAATTTCAGCAAAGGGCGGAGCAATGGATGCCGCCGCCGCGGGAATAAGTGTATTGGCGGTTTTGTCTTTTTGGCCAGTCGTCAGTTGTGATTGAGCGCGTTGGCGGCTCTGTCTGCTGTACCGGCTGGGCTGTTTTGGCGTCAGGCTGGTGCGTGCGCCCTGGCCGATCTTGGTCGGGCCGATTTAGGTCAGGCCGGTTTTGCCCAGGCCGATTTTGTCCAGGCCGATTTTGACGGAGCCTGCATATGCAGGTGCCCATCGCAAAGCTATTTGATGACTTCATTTTCAGCTCGAAGACGGCTGTATTTCAGGCCGCAGGCGGGACTATGGCGCAGTCGCGGGGGATGGTTCCGCATAGATACGCGCACCGGGGGGAACCGGCGGCAGCAGCCCGACACGTCCCAACTGCTGCCGCCTGTGGTGGGTTTGGCCAAGGCGGGGGCTGGCCAGCTGCGGGGAGCCGGGAGCCGCAGCTGGCATCCGCCCGGAGATCTGGCGGTCTTTGGGCGGATGCCATTCAAAGGAACGGTTTTGCAGCAGCGTGTCAGAGTTGTTTGGTCATCAGGATGTAATTCTTGCGCGGCTGAAAACGGGTGCGCAGATACAGGCGCTGAGCGGTTTCGTTCTCGCGGTCTACTTCCAGATGCAGGGCACGCATGCCTGCGCTGGCCAATGATTTTGGCAGTTCTGTCAGCACTTCGGTGGCGATGCCGCGGCCGCGCACGGCGGGGCGGATGTAAAGCTCATCCACAAAACCATCCATGCCGCCGAATTCCACCGACCAGCCAAAAGTGATGACGATATAGCCGATCGGCGCGCGGGTTGGGCCGATCAGGTAGACCGCGCCGTAGGGGTGGCCGTTCAGCAAGGGCTCGATGCCTGCGCGGCGATGCGCGTCGCTGCTTTCCAGATCTTCTTCGGTGTGAAATGCAGCAACCAATGCCAGCACCGTGTCCAGATGCTCGGGCTTGGCGAGATGCAGGGCGGCGCTCATAGGCGGGCAAGCCTTTCGGTCAAAAGTTTGAAAAAACCCTCCGCATCCGCATCGCCGATGAACAGCGCATTGGGTTGGCGGTCTGTGACGCCCCACCAGTCGGCAACGGTCATGCCAAGGGTGAGGTCGGACTGTGTTTCAATTTCCACATTCACATGGCGGCCGGAAAACAGTTCGGGTTTCAGCAGCCAGGCAATCACACAGGGGTCATGCAGCGGCCCGCCTTCGGACCCGTATTTCTCGACATCGAAGCGTTCGAAGAAGTCGAGCATCTCTGCGGTGAAATGGCCCGCCTTGCTGCCCAGCGCCCGAATCGCCGCGACGCGCGGTTTGGTGGCCAGCACCTTATGCGTCACATCCAGCGGCATAACAGTGATCGGGGCGCCGGATCTGAAAATGATCTCAGCGGCTTCTGGGTCAACGTAGATGTTGAATTCAGCCGCCGGGGTGATGTTGCCCACTTCGAAATAGGCGCCACCCATCATCACGATCTCCTGCACCCGGTCGATGATGTCGGGCGCGGTATTAAAAGCGGCGGCAATATTTGTGAGCGGGCCAAGCGTGCAGAGAGTCACCGTGCCGGGTGTCTCGTGGCGCAGGGTGTCGATGATGAAATCGACACCGTTGCCAGCGGCCAGCGGCATCTGCGGTTCCCATAGCTCCGGCCCGTCCAGCCCGGTTTGCCCGTGCACATGTTCTGCGGTGACAAGCGGGCGGTTCAGCGGCGCCTTTTTGCCTGCATAAACCGGCACATCCGTCTTGCCAGCCGCCTCGCAGACGATGCGGGCGTTCTTGGCGGTGAGGTCCAGCGGCACATTTCCGGCGACGCAGGTAATGCCCAGCAGATCCAGCTCTTGAGGGCTGGCCAGCGCCAGAAGGAGAGCAACCGCATCGTCCTGGCCCGGATCGGTGTCGATGATGATTTTCCTGGCGCCCATGGCTGTCTCCGCATTCCGTGCGCCATGAGACTACGCCGGGTTTGTCCGGGATAGAACAGCCGCCGGGAGTGTCTTTGCAAATTTCCGCAGATTTTCTGCGACTGGGGTTTGCTGCTGCTGTGTGTGCTTTCTATAGTTTCCTGACGTCACGTCATGAGCGGGAGCAGCCGCAGGCGCAGACCATTCTTACTGAGCCTGTTTGAAGACGTTGTTGGTACGGCGTGTTTGGCCGCAAAGACATTGATCAGCATAGGAAAAAGGCATGCCAAAAGGGCCTGGGATTGTCGGCGACATTCTGAAAGACAAGAAGATGACCGCCGCTTACATGGAATATTGCAAGCGGCGCTATTGCCTGAATGAATTCATGTTCACGCAGAACAAGGGCAATCCGGAATCGCTCTGGAGCCGCTATTTGGACCAGAAGAAGGGCAAAGAGCCGGTCAATATCACCTCCAAGACCTATAAGGCGGCGCAGACGCTGGCTGACAAAGGCGATTTCAAGAGCAGCGACTGGAAGAAGATCATCGCCACTGGCAAGGACGAGGTTGTGAAGATGCTGAACAAGGATGTGGCAGGCTTCACCGGCAGTGACGAATACAAGAAATACGTTGCCGAGACCGGGATAGGAGACCCCAAGAAGGCGGCCAAACTGTTGGGCATTACCGATGCCAAGAAGCTGAAAGGCGTGATGGTCAATATTGCTGTGGACGACAAGAAGACCGCAGAAAAGCTGTGGAAGGATCTGATGAAGAAGGAAAAGATCATCGAGGACTTCAAGACCATCATGGCCAATCTGAAAAAGGCCGGGATGGCCTGAAACCGGGTCTGAGATTGGGTCAGAGATAGGGCCTGAAACTGAGACTGACTCCGGGCCTTAAGCAGGTGCAGAAGCCTTTGGCTGCCCGGCGGCGCTGCCGCCGGGATCTGAGTATTTGAAGAAAGATGAAAATGCCGGGCGCGTTCAGCTGCGCTCGTCTGCTTTCACCTCATCCCACAGGGCGTCCATCTCGGCCAGATCGCTGTCCTCGGGACGTTTGCCGCGGGCGGCGAGTTTGACCTCGACAGATTCGAAACGGCGGGTGAATTTGGCATTGGCGGCGCGCAGGGCGGCTTCGGGTTCGATCCCCAGGTGGCGGCCGAGGTTGGCCATGACGAACAGCAGGTCGCCGTATTCCTCTTCGACCTTGTCGTGGGAAAGGGTGTCGCGTGCCTCGACCAGTTCGGCGCATTCTTCGGTGACTTTGGAAATCACATTGCTGACTGATGGCCAGTCAAAGCCGACCCGCGCCGCGCGTTGCTGTAGCTTGTAGGCGCGCAAGAGGGCAGGCAGGCCAACGGCGACCCCGTCCAGCGTGCCTTTCTGTTCTTTGTCGGCCCGTTCCGCGGCCTTGATCGCCTCCCAGTCGCGGGTCTGCTGCTGGGCGGATTTTTCGCGGCTTTCGGCGCCGAAGACATGCGGGTGGCGCGAGACCATCTTGTTGGACATGGTGGCGACCACGTCCTGAAATGAAAAATGGCCGGCCTCCTGCGCCATTTGCGCGTGAAAGACGGATTGGAACAACAGGTCGCCCAGCTCCCCTTTGAGTTCATCCCAGGCCTCGCGTTCGATCGCGTCGGCAACTTCGTAAGCCTCTTCAATAGTATAGGGGGCGATTGTTGCAAAATTCTGTTCGATGTCCCAGGGGCAGCCTGTCTGCGGATCGCGCAGGGCGCGCATGATTTCCAGCAGGCGCTCGATACCTGCGGCTTCATCGTGGATCAGATCGGTTTGGGGCATTGCGGCTGCTCTTCTTTGGGTGTCAGATGCATCATCCCGAGTCTGATGCAGGAGTCCAGCCCGATGCCCATTGTGAACCGAATTGCCGATTATGCCGAGGAGATGAAGGCATGGCGGCAGCATCTGCATCAGATCCCGGAACTGGCGCTGGACCTGCCCAAGACCGCCGCCTTTGTGGCGGAGCGGCTGCGCGAATTCGGCGTGGATGAACTGCATGAGGGCATTGCGCAGACCGGGATGGTGGCGATCATCAATGGCCAGGGCGCGGGGGCGACGATTGGCCTGCGTGCTGACATGGACGCGCTGCCGATCCCCGAGGAGACTGGCGTTGAATATGTCTCTGGCCATGCGGGCAACATGCATGCCTGCGGCCATGACGGCCATACCACGATGCTGCTGGGGGCCGCGAAATATCTGGCGGAGACGCGCAATTTCAGCGGCCGGGTTGCGCTGATCTTTCAGCCTGCAGAGGAGGCAATCGGCGGTGCGCGCATCATGGTCGAGGAAGGTATCATGGAGCGTTTCGACATCGGCGAGGTTTATGCGCTGCACAATGCGCCGGGCCTGCCGGAAGGGCATTTCCTGACCACACCGGGCGCGCTGATGGCGGCGGTGGATACGTTTCACATCCATATTCAGGGCAAGGGGGGGCATGGGGCGATGCCACATGAAACCCGCGACCCGGTGATGGCCGCCTGCGGGATGGCCCAGGCTATTCAGACGATCGTCAGCCGCAATCATCATACGCTGGAGGATCTGGTGGTCTCGGTCACGCAGATCCACACCGGCACCGTGGACAATGTGATCCCGGACACCGCCTATATCAATGGCACCGTACGCACCTTTAACCCTGACGTGCAGAAGATGGTGATGCGCCGGATGCAGGAGATCGTGGCCGGGCAGGCTGCAAGCTATGGCGTCGAGGCGGAGCTGGAGTACGAGGTCGGCTATCCGGCAACCTTCAATGACGCGGAAAAGACTGCCTTTGCGGTGGAGGTTGCCAGGGAGATTTCCGGTGCGGGCGGTGTCGAGGCTGATGGCGGGCGCGAAATGGGCGCGGAGGATTTTGCCTATATGCTGGAAGCGCGGCCTGGCTCATATCTGTTCCTGGGCCAGGGGGACAGTGCGGGGCTGCATCATCCGAAGTATGATTTCAATGACGCAATCGCACCTGTTGGAGCGTCGTTCTTTGCAAGGTTGGTGGAGCGGGCACAGCCGACGGCCGGGTAAGCGCTGGACACGCAGCGGGTCAGTGCAGGTCAGTGCCAGCGCAGTTTGGGGCCAGATGGCAGGCGCCAGCAATGCGGGTGTTTGACCAAAAGCCTTGGGAGGTGCGCTGCGATGGCACTGGAGGGCGCAAAAGAATTCTTTGATCTGGTGTTGATCTCTGCGCTTCTGAACGGGATGAGGCCGGAAAACACTGTTGGCGGGGCGGTCTTCTGTCTGCGCGGAAAATACACCAAGGATCTGACCGGTGTTGATATTGCTGTCACCGGTATGGCCGGTGATCAGGCACTGACAAACCGCCCCGGTACCTGTCTGGGACTGCGGGTGATCCGCAGGTCATCTGCGCTGCAGAGCCTTGCCGCGCCTTGCGGCTGGCGGCACAACCGTTTGAGCACGCCGGTGATGACCGGTTGTGGCGGACCGATCTTTGACATCCGACTTATGCGCCGGGCATCGGCATGCCGGACTGGAGCAGGCGCATCCCGGGGCATTCCAGCGCAGGTCGGCGTCTCTAGCGCGGATTGTCGGCATCAGTATCAGGGGCGGCGGTGCGGTCGCGGTCTTTCCCCCCTTTGACACAACCGGCGCAACTGCTATTGCCGGGGTACATGTGGCGACGAAAACCATCTGCCTTCTTGGCTGGAACATGAGAGAAAATGACTGACTTCAATCAGCCGATCAGCGGCAACGATCTGGCCCGATTTTCCGGGCCCAACACGTTTATGCGACTGCCGCAAGCAACCTCTCTGGAGGGGCTTGATGTTGCGGTTCTGGGCGTGCCGATGGACATCGGCACCTCCTGGCGGTCGGGCACAAGATTTGGCCCCAAACAGATCCGTGCTGAAAGCGCGATGCTGCGCCCATATAATATGGCGACGGGGGCGGCGCCTTTTGACAGTCTGAACATCGCCGATATTGGCGATCTGGCGATCAATACTTTCTCGCTGCCGGATTCGCTCAGGATCATTCAGGAAAGCTATGAGGCAATCCTGACGGGCGAGGTGATTCCGGTGGCAATGGGCGGCGATCATTCGATCACCCTGCCGATCCTGCGGGCCATCGCCAAGAAATACGGGCCTGTTGCCCTGGTGCATGTGGATGCCCATGCGGATGTGAACGATGATATGTTCGGCGAGCGCGAAACCCATGGCACCGTGTTCCGCCGCGCTTTTGAAGAAGGTCTGATCGTTCCCGACAAGACTTATCAGATCGGCATCCGCGGCACCGGCTATGCCGCCACTGATTTCACCGAGGCGCAAAGCTGGGGCTTTCAGCATTTCCCGGCGCAGGAGCTGTGGAACCGGTCGCTGCACCAGATGGGTGCGGAAATTCGCCGCGATATCGGCAATAGGCCGGTCTATGTGTCTTATGATATCGATAGTCTGGACCCGGCTTATGCGCCGGGCACCGGCACGCCGGAAATCGGCGGGTTGACCACGCCGCAGGCGCTGGAGCTGATCCGGTCGCTGAAGGGGGTGAACATCGTGGGCTGCGACCTGGTGGAGGTGTCGCCGCCTTATGATCCCTCTGGCAACACGGCCTTGGTGGGTGCGAACCTGCTGTATGAGCTTCTGTGCGTGCTGCCGGGAGTGGTGACAAAATAAGCGGTCCGGCCTGTATGTCAGGCCGGGGGAGGGCCGCAGAGGGAGGAGGCAAGGGTTGACCTTGAAACCGCAATGAAGCGGCTTATGCTGTTTGGCTGGGTTCTGCTGGCTGCAATTGTTGCCGGGCTGGGGTTCATCCGCCTGGCACCAAGTGATCCGCTGGACTGGAACACCCAGCCCGAGTTTACCGAGGACAAGGAATTTCGCGGCGGCGTGTTCCGGGTGGTGCGCAGCGGGCCGGACGGGCTGGAGCGGTTCCATCAGATCGCCAGCAGCGCCTCGCGCACCAGCGTGCTGGCAGGCGGCCCGGCGGATGGCATGGCCACATATATCACCCGCACTCAGGTGCTGGGCTTTCCCGACTACACCACTGCGGCACAGGATGGCGATCTGCTGAAAGTCTATGCCCGGCTGCGCTTTGGCCGATCGGACCTGGGCGCAAACCGGGAACGGATCAACACCTGGCTGGCAGAGATGGAAGAGGGTGCTGGGGCTGTTTCCGCGCAGGATTAACGCGGGGCTCCCGCCTGTTCGCGGGCTTTTGGAAAAAGCCCCTCGCAGTTGGGCGTGGCGCCGCGCATATGCGCGGCGCAGGCTCATCGGCCTATGGCCGATGAGCCACCGTTTTTTTTTACTGAGACGCGATTGAGGGGCAGGGCTGCCCCTGAAGACGCGTTGCATGGCGACCCTATCAGATGGGCGGGTTTGGTTCACTGTTCAGTGATTGAACAGCGGGGGAAACGACATGTGGTTTCAGGTCAGATCTTAGGCAATGCTGAAGAGGCGGCAGATGTGCCGGGCATTTCTTCCAGCGATGCCGACAGGCAGCTGTTTTGCACCTCGCGCCACATCGGCACGTTCAGGGACATCTGGCATTGCGCCATGAACATGCGGCCATCCACCTGCAGGCAGCGCAGCTCGCCCAGTTCGACGCGGGAACCGGATTTGTCGGTGCAGTAGCAGTCGATGGTTTTGCCGCCTGGGCCTTTCACATCCGCCAGCCCCAGGCCGGGCAGGCTGAGGAGGATTGTGGCAATAAGGACTCTGGCATGTCGCATGGCACTAGCATATCACATGGGGGAAGATCGGCAAAACAAGAACGGAAACAGGTCCGCCATGATCCCCGAAGAACGCCTGGAACAGATCCTGCAGCGGTTTCAGTATCTTGAAGCCGCAATGGCGGATGGCGCCGGGGGCGGGGATATTGCGGCGCTCGCCAAGGAATATTCCGACCTGCGCCCGGTGGCAGAGCAGGTGGCCGCCTACCGCAAGCTGCAAGGCGATCTGGAAGAGGCGGAAGCGATGCTGGCGGATCCGGATATGAAGGATCTGGCGGAGGAAGAAATCCCGGCCCTGAAGGCAGCGATCCCCGAAGTCGAGCATGCGCTGCAGCTGGCGCTTTTGCCCAAGGACGCCGCAGATACCCGCCCTGCGATGCTGGAAATCCGTCCCGGTACCGGCGGCGATGAGGCAGCGTTGTTTGCGGGCGACCTTTTGCGCATGTACCAGCGCTATGCCGAAGCGCAGGGCTGGAAGGTCGACATCATCGAGGAGCAGGCAACCGAACTGGGCGGCATCAAGGAAGTGGTGGCCCATATCAAAGGCGAGAACGTCTTTGCGCGGCTGAAATACGAATCCGGGGTGCACCGGGTGCAGCGGGTGCCGACCACGGAAAGCGGCGGGCGCATCCATACTTCGGCGGCGACCGTGGCAGTGCTGCCCGAGGCCGAAGACGTGGATATTCATGTCGATCCGAATGACATCCGCATCGACACCATGCGCGCCTCTGGTGCGGGCGGGCAGCATGTGAACACCACCGATTCGGCCGTGCGTATCACCCATCTGCCGACGGGGCTGATTGTGACATCCTCGGAGAAATCCCAGCACCGCAACCGCGAGATCGCGATGCAGGTGCTGAAAACACGACTGTATGATCTGGAACGTCAGCGGATCGACAGCGAACGTTCCGCCGACCGCGCCAGCCAGGTGGGCTCCGGTGACCGGTCCGAGCGTATCCGCACCTACAATTTTCCGCAGGGCCGCATGACCGACCACCGCATCAACCTGACGCTTTACAAGCTGGATCAGGTGATGGGCGGCGACCTGACGGAAATCATCGATGCGCTGACGGCCGACAATCAGGCGCGGCTGCTGGCCGAGATGGGGCAGTGATGATGGCAGAGACCGCAGCGCAGGCAATGGCAGCTGCCACAGCCCGGCTAAGGGCTGCAGGCGTGCAGGATCCGGCGCGGGATGCGCGGGTGCTGCTGGCCCATGCCGCGCGGATCGAGGCCAGCCGCGTCACCCTGATCGCCCCTGAGGATCTGGCGCCGGAAATCGCCGAACGCTATGAACAGCTGATTGCGCTGCGGGCCGTACGGGTGCCGGTTTCGCATCTGATTGGTGAACGGGAATTCTACGGCCGCCGCTTCAAGGTGTCGTCCGATGTGCTGGACCCGCGCCCGGAAACCGAGATCCTGATCGAAGCGGCGCTGGCGCAGCCTTATGCCCGGGTCTTGGATCTGGGCATCGGCTCGGGCTGCATTCTGGTGACATTGCTGGCGGAACGGGCCGATGCGACGGGTCTTGGGGTGGACATCAGCGAGGCTGCCTGCCTGCAGGCCAGCGCCAATGCGGTGCTGCATCGGGTCGAGGCGCGGGCAGATATCCAGCAATCCGACTGGTTTGAAACTGTTGAGGGGCAGTTCGATCTGATCGTCTCTAACCCGCCTTATATTGCGCTGGATGAAATGGATGGCCTGTCAGCCGAGGTGCGCGGCCATGAACCGGGCATCGCCTTGACCGATGGTGGCGATGGTCTGGGTGCCTATCGCAGGATTGCAGCGTCGGTCATGGGCTATCTTGCCCCGGGTGGACGGCTGCTGGTGGAAACCGGCCCCACCCAGGGCGCCGCGGTCAGTGCCCTGTTCGAAGCCGCTGGCCTGAGAGGCATTGCAGTGCTTCAGGACCTTGATGGTCGCGACCGGGTGGTTTGTGCACAATCCGGCCCAGCGGATGGTTTTTAACGGGGAAATGCGCGGTTTCTAAAGAATTAGCGCAGAAAATCCGCTTGTGCCCCTTGTGCGGGAGGGCGGAACATGATTACTCAGAGATAGCCGCTTTCGGAGAAAGCTTACCACGCTTCCCGCGGCTGCAAGCCCAAAATAGCTGATGATCCGGCGCAGAGGCGCGCATGATTGGGTCTACGGCACATTAATTCAAGGCTGACGTTAGGCTGATGAGATCTTCCAAATCACGTTCACGTTCCAAGTCGAACCGGAACCGCCCCAATGGTGTCAATGTTGTCAACCGGGTGTTCGACAGCTCCGGTCCCGAAGGCAAGGTGCGCGGAACTCCGCAGCAGATCATTGATAAATACAATCAGCTGGCGCGGGACGCACAGCTGAGCAATGACCGGGTTGCGGCAGAGAATTTCCAGCAGCATGCAGAACATTATCTGCGGCTGCTTAACGAAGCGCAGCGCGAAATCGATGCACGCCGCGAAGAGCAGGAGCGCCAGAACCGCGAGCGTCAGGCCGAGCGCGACCGCGAACGCGCCGAACGGCTGGAGCGTCAGGAACGCGAGGCTTCGGCGGCCGCACCTGCCACCGATCCTGCTGCGGCCCCGCAGCCCGAAGTGATCGATCCGCGCGGCGACAGCAGCAACGGCAGTGGCGGCGGAACCGGTCTGGTGGAAACCCCGGAAAGCCAGGGCGATGCGCCTGCAGCGGCCGAGGCCCCGGCGGCGGATGCACCCAAGAAAGCTCCGGCGCGCAAGCCGCGCAGCCGCAAACCGGCTGCACAGGATGCAGAGGCGCCTGCGGCGGAAGACGGTGAAGACGATGGGAAGTCGGCCCCAAAGCGGGCTCCGCGTCCGCGGGCCAAGCCGAAACCCAAACCCAAAGCCGAAGACGGCGCGCCTGAAGCGGCAGAGTAACTGCCGCAGCTTGACGACATTGAAAACCCCCGATGCCGCAGCGGCCCGGGGGTTTTTCTCTTTCGGGCCTATTGTGGAAGGTCAGCCTGGCTGCGGGCGCCGTATTCCTGCAAAGTGTCCTGCCAGGCGCCGGACTGCATCAGCTCATCCATGACGCTTTCAACAAAGGCATGCACATGGGGCAGGTCCTTTTGTGTCATGATATGCCGGTGATAGGTCGCGTGGGGGCGGCGGGAAACTGCGAGCTGTTCCTGAAGATCTGCGTCCTGCAGATAGTAATCCAGTGCCGAGGTTGCCAGAATGGCAACGCTGCCGCGCCCGGCTGCAACAAACTGGACCAGGCTCTTTTCCGACCGCAGGTCGGTGCGGGTGACACGCCCCTGTTCAATCAGGTCCTGAACACCAGAGTATCTGTGCCCCTGCACCGCAGCCAGGACCATTCCGTCCAGGGATTCCGGCCCACTGTAGTCAACCGGTGATCCGGCTGGGGAGATCACGGAATTCCGGTCCTGCATGATCTGCCTGCTCCACAGATATCTGGTCTGGTCACGGTCCGCGAACCAAATCGGATTGACCCAGGGCACAAGGCCGGGAAGATCTTGGCTGAGAAATTCATTCAGCCGGAACCGGGGCAGGACGGTGACCTCAAAAATGAACTTGCCAGCTGACCGACGTGTCAGTTCTGCGGCCAGGTCGAAGGTCAGCCCTTGCTCCGCTGTCAGGTCGGTCACAAAAGGCGGAAAGTTGTGGTAGGACCACAGCTGCACCGACTCTGCGGATTGCGCAAAAGCTCCAGCAGGAAGCAGGATGCCCAGCAGCAGGGCGTTCAGATGGTTGCGCAGCCGCGGCAGGGCGGTGCGCAGCCACTTGCTGCCGCGGATGGGTTTTCTGCTGTCTCGCGGGATCAAAGCTGCCTCTTGGAGTTATGTTTTCCGAGAGGCTGGCAGAAAAACCTTTTGCGAGCCAGCCGTTATAGCAAACCATCTGCAAAGCGTTGGCTATTTGTTACGCTGTGCAGGCTGGGGTCAGGCCGGGTGACCCAGAACCCGCAGGTAACGGCGGACTGCTTCGGGAAAGCCCAGCATCAGCGCGTCAGCCGTCAACCCATGACCGATGGACACTTCGGCCAGATCCGGCACGGCCTGCCGCAGGCCGGGCAGGTTTTCGACTGTCAGGTCGTGGCCCGCATTCATCATCAGCCCGCCAAGCGCGCGGGCCTGATCAGCGGTCCGGCGGATGTTTTCAAGCTCCTGCTGGGCGGTCTCTGCGCTGCATAGATCCGCATAGGGGCCGGTGTAGAACTCGATCCGGTCGGCGCCTGCTGCCATCGCCAGTGCAGGCTGATCCGGGTTTGTGTCCACGAAATAGGAGACCCGGATACCGGCCGCTCTGAATTCTTCTGCAATAGGCCGCAGCATCTCGCCGTCCTGGGCAAAATCCCAGCCGTGGTCGGAGGTGGACTGCTCTGGTGTGTCCGGCACCAGTGTCACTTGATGCGGTTTGTTTTCCAGTACCAGGTCGATGAAGTGGCGGGTCGGATAGCCTTCAATGTTGAATTCGGCCTGCGGAAACTCCTCGGCGATCAGCCGGGACAGGGCAGGCAGGTCGCAAAAGCGGATGTGGCGCTCATCCGGGCGGGGATGCACGGTGATGCCATGGGCGCCGGCGGCCAGAATGGCGCGGGAGATGTCGATCAGGTTTGGCCATGGCACCGCGCGCCGGTTGCGCAGGTAGGCAACGGCATTGACGTTCACGGACAGAAGCGTCGGGCGGGGAGTAACGGTCTGTGTCATTGAAAGACGGTCTCCGGTTCAAATCGGAACAAAGGGGATCAGCGTTTGGCCACTTCGCGGGCGAGCGCACAGAAGGCCTCGAGGCTTACCTGCTCGGCGCGTTCGGTGGGGGGGATGCCGACGGCGGTCAGATGCGCCTCGATATCGGGCGAGATGCCCTTGAGCGAGGCCCGCAGCATCTTGCGTCGCTGATTGAAGGCCGCTGCCACCACCCGCGACAGGACCGCCGCATCTGCCTCAAAGCGGGGCGCGGGCAGGGCGTCCAGATGTACCACGGCGCTGGAGACTTTGGGCGGCGGGGTAAAGGCGCCGGGCGGCAGGGACAGCACGATACGCGCATCGGCCCGCCATTGCGCCAGTATCGCCAGGCGGCCATAGGCTTTGGAGCCGGGCTGCGCCACGATGCGCTCGGCCACTTCGCGCTGGAACATCAGGGTCAGGCTCTGCCAGAACGGCGGCCATTCCTTGGGCGTCAGCCAGCGCACCAGAAGTTCGGTGCCGACGTTATAGGGCAGGTTGGCGGCGATCCGGATCGGTGGCGTGAGATGGTCGAGAGGGTCGATCTCCAGCGCATCGCCGTTGATCACGTCGAATTGCCCGGGATAAGCCGCTGCAATTTCCTGCAGGGCCGGCAGGCAGCGCTGGTCTTTTTCCACCGCCAGCACGCGGCGCGCGCCTTCGGCCAGCAATCCGCGTGTCAGGCCGCCGGGGCCGGGGCCGATTTCCAGCACATCGCAGCCGCTCAGGTCGCCGGCCTGCCGTGCGATTTTGGCTGTCAGGTTCAGATCCAGCAGAAAGTTCTGGCCCAGCGACTTGCGCGCTGACAGCTGATGCGTTGCGATCACTTCACGCAAGGGGGGAAGGCTGTCGATAGCGCTCATGTCATCTGGACCCTGGGGCTGGGCGCGGGGCGGCGCGCCGGAACTTTCATGCCTCCGGCGGGGATATTTGCCGCCAGAAGAAGAATCAAGTGCCGGCAGCCATCCGCTGGGCCAGCTTGAGCGCTTCGATCAGGCTGGAAGGATTGGCCTGGCCGGTGCCTGCGATGTCAAAGGCGGTGCCATGGTCAGGCGAAGTGCGGATGAACGGCAACCCCAGAGTCACATTTACGCCGCGGTCGAAATCCAGCGTCTTGATCGGGATCAGGGCCTGGTCGTGGTACATGCAGACCGCTGCGTCATAGCGGGCGCGGGCGGCGGCGTGGAACAGGGTGTCAGCCGGATGCGGGCCAGTGACGTCCAGCCCTTCGGTCTGCATTTGCCTGATCAGGGTGTTGATCCAGTCCAGCTCTTCGCGGCCCATGGCGCCGCCTTCGCCTGCGTGCGGGTTGAGGCCCGCAACGGCAATGCGTGGCGCAGCAAGGCCGAACTGGTGGCGCAGGCCGGCTGCCGTGATTTCGATGGTTTCGCGCACGCCTTCCGGCGTCAGCGCCTTGGGCACATCGGACAGGGCGATATGGATGGTTGCAGGCACCACCCGCAGCTGTTCGCTGGCCAGCATCATCACAACCCGTTCGCATCCTGCCAGTGCTGCCAGAAACTCAGTATGGCCGGGATAGGCAAAACCGGCGCCATCGATCAGCGCTTTTTTGTGGATGGGGGCGGTGCAGAGGGCAGAGGCTTGGCCAGATTGGACCAGCGACACAGCGGTTTTGATGGATTGGATGACGCCTGCGGCATTGGCAGGATCGGCGCGGCCTTTGCGGTCCGAGCCGTCAAAGGCCAGGGGCAACACTGGAAAACTGTCCGTGCAGGCTGCTGCGGCTTCGGCAGGGGCTGCGATTTCCCGGACAGGTGTGCCTGCGGGCAGATGGCGCGGATCCCCGATCCAGAAGAACGGGCAGTCCCCGCGCAGTGTCTCCCAGGCCTTGACGGCGATTTCCGGGCCGATGCCTGCGGGTTCGCCGCAGCTGAGCGCAACAGGCCCGGAGTGGGTCATTTGATGTCGATCCGCGCGTCGGCGCGCAGCTGTTCCAGATAGCTTTGGGTGAGCGAGCCCATCCGTTGCGAGGCCAGCGCGTTGGCCACGGTTTCCCGGTTGGCGCCTTCGCCGAGATCAGCAGTGCGGCCGCAGAGCATCAGAACCATCAGGGTCTGGCCATTGTTGCGGGTCAGTGCGGTCGAGGTCTCATTCGGGTCGAGTTTGGCCAGTTCCAATGCGATGTCACGCGGGATATCCGCAGGCGGCAGGCTCTGGATTTCAAGCACCGACGGGTCCTGACCCTGGGCAAGGCCATAGAAATCTTCGCAGGTGTCGACGCTGTTCACGGTTTTCTGTGCTGCTGCAAGCCCTTCGGGAGTGCGGCCGCCCGGCAGGTAGTAGGCCGCATATTCAATTGCAGTATAGCGCGGAGCCGCGCCCTCTACTTCACGTACGCCGCGCATCTGGAACAGCGCCACCGCGTTTTGCAGCGGCGTTGGCTCGGAGATTTCGCCCGGCTTCAGGGCCAGAACGATTTCCTGCAGCTGCGGCGGTAGCTTGGTCAGCGGCATCCAGGGCAGGCGGCCGCCTTCGTTGCGGCTGGCAGCTGCGGAGTATTGCGCGGCTGCAGCGGAAAAGCTGTCATAGCCCTTGAGACGCGCAACCTGTTCGATCAGCTCTTCTACCTGGGCTGCGTTCTGTTCATTGATCGGCACGATGAATTCGCTCAGCAGCACCTGGACGCTGCCGGAGCCGGCCGTGCCCATCGCACGGTCGATCTCTTCCGGCGTCGGACGGGCCTGCGCCAGGAAGCGGGCGCGGGTGTATTCACGCCAGCCCAGGCCGATCTTGGTGAAATCGCGCAGAGTTTGCGGAGCCACGCCCTGCTGTTGCAAGGCCGACAGGAATTCATTCAGCGACAGATTGGCTCGGCCCGCCAGTTCTTCCATGCCGGCTGTGACGTCTTCGTCAGACAGTTCAAGGCCGACTTGTTTCAGGACTTCCAGTTTGAGCCGGTCGTTGATCAGCTCTTCACGGGCGGTTTCCAGCGGATCGCCCGGCACCCGCAGCGCCGCTTGAAAGCGGGCGCGCTGTTCCAGCTCGTAGCGGGTGATGACCTCGTCATTCACGGTGATTGCAGGCGCAAAAAGATTCTGTGCACCTGCCGGCAAGCCGGTCAGCAACAGCCCTGCGGCAAGCGCCACTGTTGCTGCAGATTTGAAAGCACGGGAAAGAAAGGGAGCCGGGAACCGGGTATTCACGTCTTGCTGCATGACCGCCTGTACTGTTTGTTGCCGCTCTTTACGGAGAAACCGCTAAGGGAGATGGTAAAGCCGAAATCGGTTGTCGGCTCAACACTTGTTGTTGAGGTATAGCGGCGGTTGACTGAAAGGTCGACCGTTACGCACTCGTTCTGGTAGGCCAGTCCGAGCCCCGCACGGGTGGCGCGGGCGTCGGAAATGTCATACCGCAGCCGGGCGCTGGCAGACCAGCTGGGGTTGATGTCGTAACGTCCGTCGACCCAGAGCTCTGAGGTTTCCTCAAGGCGCTCCTCGTCCGGGTCCGTGCCAAGCCACAGGTAGGTGCCGGAGAGGCTGGAGCGGTCTGTGTGCCATTCGCCGCGCACTTCGGCTTTGGAGAAGTTCAGAGACCCGTTCAAAAGGCCGCGGCTGGAAATCGCCAGGCCGTCGCCGAATTTGATCTGGCCGGCCAGCAGAAGATCCGAAGATGTGCCGCTGAGACCTGAGCTTTTGGTGAACCGGGTGTCGCCCTCGCTGCGCAAAACCTGACCGACGGTGGCATAAGCCTGCCAGCCATCGGGGGAATAGCGGGCCCAGTTGGCGCCATAGACCAGGGTAAAGCCATCCTCATGCGCATCGGTTGCCGGGAAACGTGACAGGGACAGCAGGTTGCCCTGGTCGAATTCGACAAACCGGCTTTCTTCGCTGATCGCAGCGCTTCCGCCTTCGTCGCGCCAGCCCAGTTGCAGGATTGGTTCCAGATATTGGCTGGCACCGCCGGCTTCGCGCCGTGACATAGGCAACCGGAATGTCAGGCTGCCGCGGGGCGTCAGGCGGGTGACGTCTTCGGTGAAAAAAGCATCATCAAAAGCGCGGAAAGCATCCGCAGCGGCGCCCAGCTCAGCCTGTGCCAAAAGGCCGTGGCTCAGCTTCCAGGTCCGGTGCCAGCTGATATCGGTGCTCAGCCGGGCGAGATCGCGGCCGTTGGCGTCTGTCGATGTCGCCGAAATGCCGGAACTGCGGTGATGGCCGTGGCCCTGGAGCGTCAGGCGTATTTCACCGCCAGTCACGGCAGGGAAGTAACGTTTCTGGTAGAATGCTTCGACAATACCGGAGGGAATATCGCTTTGAACTTCGCTGTCGCGCAGGGTTTTGTAATGGGTCAGCGAAAGGCGGAACAGGCTGTCGCGGCGCACCCGGTCGAGTTCCGCTCGCGAACGCAACCGGTCAAGATCGGGCAGGCCGTAGTCTTCGAGATAGGCATCATCGGAAACGGCTTTGACATCGAAGGTGAACCGGTAGCCGAGCGGCAGGTCGAATTGCCCTTCGCCGAAGATGTAGCCGCGGTCCTGACCCGGGAACAGATCGTCCCGCGTGTAGGCGCCGTTGAATTCAATCCGGCCGCGGCGGAAGGCCTGGCGATAGCGCAGATCCAGTGTCTTTGTGCTGGACGAGAGATAGGGCGCCACGGTCAGGTCTTTGTGCGGGCCAAGAGCAAAGAAATAGGGGACTCTCAGCCCGGTGCCGAGGTTCGAGGTGGACCGGACCGAAGGCACCAGAAAGCCGCTGGCCCTTTCCAGCGAAGGATCGGGCAGGCGGATTGCCGGGAAGTAAAAGACCGGGACATCCAGCACCCGCAGCTGGGCGCTTTCAAAGTAAAGCTGCCGTTCCTGTTGGTCATGGGTGACGCGCTCAGCCCTGATCTGCCAAAGCGGCGGGCGGCCGTCATCGCAGACATGGCAGGAGGTAACAGCCGTTTTATACAGTTGTGTGTAGCGGCCGCTGACCCGCGTCATCTGCAGCGAGGCCAGCTGCACCTGCTGCTGGAACACCATTCGGGCACCGGTCAGCAGGCCGTTTCGCAAATCCTGGTCCAGCTCCCCGGCATTGGCCAGAATCGTGATGTCGCCGTCCTGGTCAATGCGGATCGGCCCCTGGATCTGCAGGGTGCCACTGGTCCGGTCAAATGTGATCTTCTGGGCGTGCAGGCGGATATCTCCCTGGAAGGCTTCGACATTGCCTTCTGCCACCAGGGTTCGGTCCGGCGTGATAAAGACGTGATCTGCAACCAGCATCGCGGGCTGGGCCGGATCCGGCGACTCGGCTGTCTGAGCATGCAGCGCGGGCGCGGACAGCGCCAGCCAGGGCAGCACGACAGAAAGCAGCAGAGCGCGGCGCAGGTTACCCGTCTTCGGCATGGAGAAGCAGTCCCAAGGTCAATAGTATTGCGGCAGCAGGCGGTGCCCAGGCCGCCAGTGCGACAGGAATTTGCCCGTTCTCGCCAAGGATTTGCGCGAAATTGCGGATGAAATAAAGCCCGAATCCCAAAAGCACCGCCATCAGCACCGCCAGCCCGGTGCCGCCAAAGCGGGCGTGGCGCATGGTGAAGGCTGCGCCAACCAGCACCATCGCGATCAGGAACAGCGGCCGGGCCAGTTCGGCCTGGTAACGCACCTCGTAGCGTTTGGTGGCGAAACCTGCGGCAGACAATTCGCGGATGGTGGCGGGCAGGTCATAGATCGAGATGCCGCTTGCGGTGCCCAATGTGTCGCGGATCCGGTCGGTGGTCAGCGTTGTCGGCAGGTGCAGCTCGTCGAATTTACCGGCGCCGGTTTCAGGGGTGAGCCCGGCGGCCAGCGGCCAGGCCTTGGCGTTTGTCAGAACCCAGTTGCTGCCATCCAGCCGGGCGCTGTCTGCAATAATACGGCGAATGGGGCCGCCTGTGATGGTATAGGCGTGGATCGACACATTATGCAGTGTTATGTTGGCAGGATCACCGCTGTAACCCTTTGCGTGGATGACAGATTGTCCGCGCAGCCCGCCCTGGCGCAGCCACAGGCCCTCGCCAGAGAGCGACAGCGCCGAGGGGCCGCCGTTATGGTAGGTTTCAGCCAGATCCTGATACCGGTTGGCCGTCGCGGCAGCAATGGGATTGAGCGTGGTGACAGCAAGGACGCCAATCCCTGCGGCCATCAGCACCGGCGCGGCCAGAGCACGGATGCCGGAGCGGCCAATGGCGCGGGTGACCACCAGTTCACTGCTGCGAGCCAGTCCGACAAACAACACGATGGTGCTGAGAATCATGATCAGAGGCAGAAACTCGCTTAGTGCGGCGGGAATGTTCAGGAATGTCAGCCCGACCAGCTGTGCAAGGCTGAGATCGGCGGCTTCGAACCGGCGGACCTGCTCATTCAGGTCGATCAGCACCACCAGCGTCATCAGCACCGCAACAATGACCAGGAACCACTGCAGAAAGCGGCGCGCATAGTAGATATCCAGCTTCATGCCGCGGCCTCCGGCGCCGGTGTTCCGATCCGCTTGGGACGGGCGGACAGGATCAAAAAGACCAGCGACACAGCCAGGCCCAGCAGGGCCGGCAGGTAAATCAGCGGCCACAGGCTGGGGTTTTGCAGCACCGGCTCTGAAACCACGCCGCGCAAGCCTTCGATAAAGATCAGCACGACAAAGGCCAGGAAGGCCTGACGCCAGACGCCGAAGCGCGAGAAGGTGCCCAGCATCAAAGAAGCGAAACCAATCAATGTCACTGCGATGCAAACCAATGCGCGGGCAAAGCGCAGGTGCAGCTCTTCGGCTTGGGCCCCCGCAGAATGCCCGTCGCTTTGAGTAATGCTTGCGGTGCGGGTCAAAAGTTCCAGACTGGGAATGGCGCGGATTTTGCGCGCCGGATTCTCGGATTTCCGCGCCAAAGAGCTGATATTATAGGAAAAATCTGAGAACAAAGTGGTCGATAGCCGCTGGGTGGTATGGTCCAGCCGCTGTGCCATGCCTTCGACCATGATCAGATGCGCATTGTCGCCGTCCCGCACCAGAAACGCGCGGGTGCCGGTGTAGGTGACCGTAACGGCGGGGTCCCGGCGGTCCGACAGGAAGACATCGTTCAAAGTGCCGTCCGGGTCAATTTGGCGGATGTAGAAGGTAACGCCGTCGGCCGGGTGCAGAAAATCGCCTTCGCTCAGCAGCTTGGCGGTGATGTTGCGGGAGACCTCGCTTTCGCGCTGCTCCAGCTGGCTGATCGAGGCGGGCAGAAGATAATGGGTTAGCGCCGACATCATCAGCGCGGTAATGACGCCAAAGGCCAGCGCAGGGCGGGCCATCTGCCACGGGCTGGTACCTGTGGCGCGCAGGACGGTCAGCTCGCTTTCGCTGTTCAGCCGGTTGGTGACCCAGACCGCAGCGCCAAAGGCGGCGATCGGCAGCACCATGCGGATCAGATTGGGCAGGGTGAGCGCAGTAAACTCCAGAAACACCAGCGCAGATTGCCCGTTTCCGATCAGCGTATCAAACAGGACAACTGCCCGGTTGACCCAGAACACGGCCACCAGAATCAGGGCAAAGAAGCCGAAGAAGAGCAGATACTGTGACAGGACATATCTGTCGTAGCGTGACACCCGATCCCCCCAGATCTTGCCGTTGATATTCCGGCGGACCTTAGTGGATTTGATTGGCGGGGAAAACTGCATTCTCACCGGAAGCCATGATTGGCGAGAGACCGCAGAGCGCATCCTGCAGAGCAGGCTCTTTCCAAGCGCAGCCGGGCAGGATACCTCTGGTGGCAAGAACCACATGAATTCAGCAGGAGTCCGCGAAGATGAGCAGCCTTACCCCGATCCGTTTTGCCGAATACGAGCCTAAGGCGATGGCTGAGATGACTGGCCGGGTGGCGGTCCTGGTGACGCCGGAGGGCAGCATGGATCAGGCTGCGCGCAGCGCCAACCGGATGGCCAAAGGCGGCATTGCCAGACTGATAGAGTCAGACGGGTTCAAGAAGGCCAAAGCGGGAGACGTGATTTCGCTGAATTGGCCGGCAGGCATGCAGGCCGAGGCGCTGGATGTGCTGGTGCTGCCGCGCAAACTGACCCCTGTGGAGGCGCGGCAGGCAGGTGCCAAGCTGGCCAAGGTCGCCGCAGGCAAGCGGCTGACCGTGATGGCGGGCAGCATGAACAAGGCCGCGGATCTGACGCTGGGCATGGCGTTGCGGGATTATACCTTTGACGACCATAAGTCTCCGAAGGAGGAGACATCAGAGGGCGAGATCGTGGTGACCTCAAAGACGCCTGCTGATCTGGAAGCTTCCTGCGTGCCGCTGCTGGCCCTGGCCGAAGGGGTGCATATGACCCGTGATCTGGTCAATGAACCCGCAAATGTTCTGACCACCACCGAATTCGCCCGCCGCATTGAGGAAATGAAAGAGATCGGCCTGGAGGTCGAGATTCTGGAAGAGGCAGAGCTGGAAAAGCTGGGCATGCGCACGCTGCTGAGCGTCGGCCAGGGCTCGGACAGCCCCTCCAAGGTGGCGGTGATGCAATGGCAGGGCGGCGACGAGGGGGCAGCGCCGCTGGCGCTGGTCGGCAAGGGCGTGGTGTTTGATACCGGCGGTATATCCCTGAAGCCGGCCGCAGGCATGGAAGACATGACCATGGACATGGGCGGCGCGGGCGTTGTGACCGGCACCATGAAGGCGCTGGCGCTGCGTAAGGCCAAGGCCAATGTGGTCGGGCTGGTCGGCCTGGTGGAAAACATGCCGTCCGGGAATGCCACCCGTCCGGGCGATGTGGTGAAATCGATGAAGGGCGATACGGTCGAGATCATCAACACGGATGCCGAAGGGCGTTTGGTGCTGTGTGATGTGCTCTGGTACGCGCAGGAACGGTTCAAACCGGCAGGCGTCATTGATCTGGCAACCCTGACTGGCGCTGTCATCATCGGACTGGGGCATGAAAATGCCGGCGTCTTCTCCAATGATGACGATCTGTGCAACGCGTTCCTGAAGGCTGCAAAATCCGAGGATGAAGGCGCCTGGCGGATGCCGTTGGGGCAGGCCTATGACGATCAGCTGAAGTCGCGCATTGCTGATATGAAGAACGTGGGCGGCCGCCCAGCAGGGTCGATCACCGCAGCGCAGTTCCTGCAGCGGTTCATTCAGGACGGAATGCCCTGGATCCATCTGGACATCGCAGGCGTCGCTTCGGTGAAGTCTGACACGTCATATGCGCCCAAGGGGGCCACCGGCTGGGGTGTGATGGCGCTGAACCGGCTGGTCGCGGACAAGTTTGAGGCGGAATAACACCTTATGGGATCTGCCTATTTCTACCATCTGACGCGCAGGCCGTTGGAAGAGACCTTGCCGGTCCTTCTGGACAAGGCACGCGGGGCGGGCTGGCGCATCGCGGTGCGCGGCCGCGACCCGGAGCGCATGGGGTGGCTGGATGATCGCCTGTGGCATGGTCCGGAAGACAGCTTTCTGGCGCACGGGCTGGCGGGTGGCCCACATGATGCCTTGCAGCCGGTCCTGCTGACAGCAGGACCGGAAGCGGCCAATAGCCCGGATTGCGTGATGGCGGTGGATGGCGCTGCTGTCAGTTCTGCGGAAGTGCAGGCGCTGAGCCGTGTCTGCATCCTGTTTGACGGCACCGATCCCGAGGCTGTGCAGCATGCCCGCACGCAATGGAAAGCGCTGACTGATGCGGGGTGTTCTGCCCAGTATTGGTCAGAGGAAAGCGGTCGCTGGGAAAAGAAAGCCGAGAAATAGGCGGGTTGCCGGTTTTGAACCCGGCCTTTGGCAGAAAACCGCCGAAGTCCTGTGTGGGATGTTTCACATGGGCAACAATGTCTCGATTTTTAATCACTCACCCATTATTCCTGCCTGCATAAATTCCGGAAAACCGGAAATCGACCAGAAAACTGGGCCAGAATACTGGGGGGACAGATGAATTTCGGACATGCGGTCAAGCGGCTGCGGCTGCTTTCTATTGTCGGCGCCGGCCTGCTTGTTTTGGCCAATTGCGGCGACATCCAGAATGGGTCCGTCAGCCGGGCAGAAGTTGACGCCGCGCGGCTGGAATATGCGGTCCAGGAAGTTCAGTACCTGCAATCCAAGGGCCGCCGTGTCTGGTGCGTGCCCTTTGCCCGCAATGCCAGCGGCATTGAAATTTTTGGAAATGCCAAGACCTGGTGGGCGCAGGCCAGTGGGCAATACAGCCGCAGCAAGGAACCACAGCCTGGCGCGGTCATGGCATTCAGCGCCACCCGTTCCAATCCGTTGGGGCATGTCGCCGTCGTTTCGAAAGTTGAGGACGCGCGCAGAATAAGGGTCAATCATGCCAATTGGCAGCGCAATAAAGTCTCGCTTGGCATGGCAGTGATTGATGTCTCTGAAAAGAACGACTGGTCTGCGGTCCGGCTGGAAAGCAATCCGGGCGCCTTTGGGCGGGTCTATCCGATAACAGGTTTCATCCTGTCACCGCAGAACGGCTGACGGGGAGGGGCTTTGCCCCTCTTGTCCCTTTGGGGACAATTCACCCCAGGGTATTGGTGACCAGAAAGAAGCCGGGCTTGCTGTCTGCAGTCGCCCCTGATGCAAAGCCTGGGGCCCTTATAGGGTCAGCGGGTCAGCGGGTCAGCATCAGCGCGCCGCTGCGGATTTCGATGCTGGACCAGCGTTGCAGATAGCCCATGCCAAGCAGGGATTTGTCCAGTTGGCCCTCGTTGACCCAGACCCTCAGGTTGCTATCGGAAATGCCGCCGAGCGAGATGTCGTCCACACGGACCGAGGCAGTCCTTACCTCGCCGTTGGCGGTCATCGCGCGGCCAAGGTAGGCGAGGTTTTCCGTGTCGATGCCTGCACGCCTGGCATCTTTTTCATTGAGAACGATCTGGGTGGCGCCGGTGTCGACCAGAAACTCAACCGGGGCGCCGTTGACGCTCAGGGTCAGGTAATAATGCCCGTCCGGGGACCGGGGCACCTCAACCCGCCCTGCATCCACGGACACGCTTTGCTGCGGGCGGACAGTCTGGCGGATGTCGTCCCACAGACCGTAAGAGGCGATGACGCCAAGGAAGATGAAGCCCCAGACCGCGAACATCTGAAGTGTTTTGCCGAGGCTCTGGCGGTTCTGAACAAACCCCCAGGACCCGACGGCGATCAGCAGGACAATCAGATAGACAAACTGCCCGATTTCATATTCGGCCATGCGCTCACCTCCTGAGGGTAATGTAGGTGCAGCAGCGCGTTCTGCTAGCCTGCAAAGCCGAAGTCGCGCAGACCGTCGAGCACGAACTGAACTGAAAGTGCCGCCAGAAGCATGCCCAGAAGTCGGGTGACAACGGTGATGCCGATTTTCCCCAGCATGCGTTCAAACAGGCCGGAGAACAGGCACATCACCAGAAGGATCGCCAGTACGGCGATCACAACGCCCATGACCATGGCAAAACCTGCAAGGCCGGGCTGCTGGCCCGTCAGCAGGATGACGGTTGCGATTGAGCCGGGGCCCGCCATCAGGGGGATTGCCAGCGGGAAAACGGAAGGATCGTCAAAGTCGTCTTCTTCGCTGCGGTCTTCACGCCGCTTGTTGCGGCGCTCAAACAGCATGTCGAGTGCGGTCAGGAAGAGAAGCACGCCGCCAGCGACGCGGAAGGCGGGCATGGAAATGCCGATGAACCCCAGAACCGCCTCGCCCAGAGCTGCGAATATCGCCAGCAGAATTACTGCAGTAACCGTTGCCCGCAGTGCGATGGAGCGGCGCCGGGCAGAAGGCATGCCCTGAGTAAGGGCGATGAAGACCGGCGTCAGGCCAATCGGATCGACGATGACAAAAAGAGTGACGAAAGACGTGATCAGAAATGCGGTGTCTATCATTGTGTCTCAGCCTGCTCCAGTTTTTCGAGCGCCTCCATCCACAAACCTTCGGCCCGTTCCAGCGCCTCCAGGCACTCGGCGTGTTTCTTTTGCCAGATTTGAATATCACCCGCCTTGCCCGGTTCATACAGGCTAGGGTCGGCGAGCTTTTCGTCAAGCTTTTCACGCATTTCGCTGAGCTTTTCGACGCGGGCCTCTGATTTGCGCACTTCGGAGCGCAATCCCAGCAGCATATCGCGGGAGGCGCGTTTGGGCTTGGCGGGTTTGGGTGTCTCTGCCTTGGGCGCAGGCTTGTCGCGGGCCAGCAGCAGAGCACGGTAGCTTTCCAGATCGCCATCAAAAGGTTTGACACTGCCGCCTGCGACCAGCCACAGCCGGTCTGCCACAAGGCTAAGAAGATGCATGTCATGGCTGACAAGGATCACAGCGCCTGAATAGGCCGTCAGTGCCTCCACCAGTGCCTCGCGGCTTTCGATGTCCAGGTGGTTTGTCGGCTCATCCAGGATCAGCATATGCGGCGCGTCGAGGGTGGCGATCAGCAGGCTCAGCCGTGCTTTCTGGCCACCCGACAGGCGCCCGACTTCGGTTTCGGCCTGCGCCGCACCCAGGCCAAAGCCTGCAAGCCGCGCGCGCAGTTTGGCCGGCGCTTCATCGGGGCGCAGACGGCGCAGGTGCTCGATGGGGGTTTCGTCGACATACAGCTCATCCACCTGATGCTGGGCGAAATAGCCGATGCGCAGCTTGGAAGACCGTGTCATCTTGCCTGACATCAAGGGCAACCGGTCGGCCAGCAGCTTGGAAAGTGTCGATTTGCCCTGGCCGTTTTTACCCAACAGAGCGATGCGATCATCCTGATCGATCCGCAGGTTCAGCCGTTTCAGGATTTCCGTGTCGCCATATCCGGTTGTGCCGCCTTCCAGATGTATGATCGGGGGCGACATTTCCTCAGGCTCGGGGAAGGTGAAGGCGCGCAGCGCCGCTTCCTGCGGAGTGGTGATCGGTTTCATCTTGGCGATCATTTTCAGGCGCGACTGGGCCTGCACCGCCTTGGTGGCCTTGGCGCGGAACCGGTCGACAAAGCTTTGTAGATGAGCGCGGCGGGCATCCTGTTTCTTGGCTTCCGCCTGTGCCGCCAGAATACGGGCGGCACGGGTTTCGGCAAAGGTGTCGTAAGGGCCCTGATAGAGCGTGAGCTTCTTGTCCTCCAGATGCAGGATCGCGCCGACAGCCCGGTTCAGCAGTCCGCGGTCGTGGCTGACGATCACCACCGTATGCGGGTATTTCGCCAGATAGCTTTCCAGCCACAGCGCGCCCTCAAGGTCGAGGTAGTTGGTTGGTTCGTCCAGGAGCAAAAGGTCAGGCTGGGCAAACAGCACCGCTGCCAGCGCCACCCGCATCCGCCAGCCACCAGAGAAATCGGCGCAGGGACGTTTCTGGTCTTCATCGTCAAAGCCCAGGCCCTTGAGGATCGCGGAGGCGCGTGCCTCGGCCGACCAGGCGTCAATATCGGACAGGCGGGTCTGGATTTCGGCGATGCGGGCCGCATCGGTGGCGGTTTCCGCCTCTGCCATCAGGGCGGTACGCTCTGTGTCGGCGGTCAGCACGGTCTCGACCAGCGACACATCCGAGGCTGGCGCTTCCTGTGCCACACCGCCGATGCGGGCCTTGGAGGGCAGAGAGATGCTGCCGGTCTCCAGCACCAGCTCGCCCCGGATCAGCCGGAACAGGGTGGTTTTGCCGGTGCCGTTGCGCCCGACCAGCCCGACCTTGTGGCCGGTTGGAATGGTGGCGGATGCGCCCTCGATCAGCGGGCGGCCTTCGACCGAATAAGTGATGTCCTGAATGCGTAGCATATCCGGCTCTTAGCAGAGAGATGTGTGTGCCGCCAGCGGCATTGACAGCCGCAGAGCTGCTGTGTCTGATGACGCTGATTTTATTCCATTCATCACCTATCACACGGTCTTTTCTGAATGCGCCCTGCCCAGACACCGCCGCATATTGCCACGCTGATCCTGGTGACAGGTCTGGCGGTGCTGTCGACGAATATGTTTCTGCCGTCGCTGGGGCGGATCGCAGGGGAGTTTCAGGTCGATTACGCACTCGCCAACCTGTCAGTTGCGGCCTATCTGGCAGTCTCGGCGGTGCTGCAGATCGCGATGGGGCCGCTGTCGGACCGCTACGGCCGCAGGCCTGTGATGCTGGTGTCGCTGTTGATCTTCACGGCTGCATCCATCGGCTGCGTGCTGGCGCAGGATATCTGGGTGTTCCTGAGCTTCCGGCTGTTGCAGGGGGCTGTGATTGCCGGGGCCGTGGTCAGCCGTGCTGCCGTGCGCGATATGCATTCCACCGCCGAGGCCGCAAGCAAGCTGGGCTATATATCGATGGCTATGGCGCTGGCGCCGATGCTGGGACCGATGCTGGGCGGGTTCCTGGATATGGCTTTTGGCTGGCGCTCGGGGTTTGTTCTGTATTCGCTTTTGGGCTGTGTCATGCTGATGGTCTGCTGGGGCGACTGGGGTGAGACCAACAGCCAGCGCTCGGCCACATTCGCAGCACAGATGCGGACGTATCCCAAGCTGTTCTCATCGCGCCGGTTCTGGGGATACAGCTTCTGCGCGTCTTTTTCGGTGGGGGGCTTTTATACCTTTATCACCGGGGCGCCAATGGTGGCCGAGGCCTGGTTCGAGCTCAACCCGGCCATGCTGGGGCTGGGGATCGGGATCATCACATGGGGGTTTATGGCCGGCAATTTTGTGACCGGACGGCTGGTGTCACGGGTTGGGCTGCTGCACCTGATCATTGCCGGGCGCTGCTTTGCGCTTGCCGGTCCCATTGGCGGGCTGTTGCTGTTTTTGGCCGGGCTGGGGTCGCTTTGGGTGTTTTTTGGTGCGGCGGTTTTTGTCGGGTTCGGAAACGGGCTGACAATTGCCAATGCCACCGCAGGATTGATGTCCGTGCGGCCTGCGCTGGCTGGCAGCGCGTCGGGATTATCGGGAGCCATGATGGTTGCCGTGGGCGCCGTGCTGACCACATTAACCGGGGCCCTGGTTTCACCGGAAAACGCGCCCTTTGCGGTATTGGGGGTTATTCTGGGAACCAACAGCCTGGCGATGGCTTCGGCATTATATGTGCTTCGGATTGACCGGCTGGAGCCGCTGCCTGAGGCCGGCTGAAAGCACCCGAAAAAAGCCGCAAAGCTGGGTGGCGGGCAAACTCCCCCCTTTCCATGACGCCAAAGCCATGTTACCCGGCGCCGGAACGCTATGCTGGTTTTCGCAGCAGAACTGACATGAAACCTTTTTCAGGAGATCACCCGATGGCTCTGGAACGCACCTTTTCGATAATCAAGCCCGATGCAACCCGCCGCAACCTGACCGGCGCAATCAACGCCAAGTTTGAAGAAGCTGGCCTGCGTGTTGTTGCGCAAAAGCGCATCCACCTGACCAAAGCCCAGGCGGGCGAATTCTACAAGGTGCACGCTGAGCGTCCGTTCTACGACGAACTGTGCGAATTCATGGCTTCCGCGCCGATCGTCGCCCAGGTTCTGGAAGGCGAGAACGCCATTGCCAAGAACCGTGAAGTGATGGGCGCCACCAACCCGGCAGATGCCGCGGCAGGCACCATCCGCGCCGAGTTTGCTGAATCGGTTGGCGAAAACTCCGTGCACGGTTCCGACGCTCCGGAAACCGCAGCAGTGGAAATCGCTTACTTCTTCTCCGGCCTCGAGCTGGTCGGCTAAGCCACAAGATTGTCGGTAAAATTAAAGGCCGTCCCGGTTGGGGCGGCCTTTTCCTTTGGCAGGGGCTGAGCGTCAGCGCGGCGGAGATTCGGACATCTTCAGATCAGCCGGCGTTGCCCGTACGCCGATTGCGTCCAGTTCAGCCAGCAGTGCTGAGCTGTGCTGCGGGCGCGTCTCTGCTTTGATGGCGTCAAAGCGTTTGCGCAGCTCCTCCTTCTCCGTGCCTTTGCAATCGTTCCAGGGACGCCCCTGCAACGCCATCACCAGAACGTAATAGCCGATGAAATGCGGCCGGGTACCGGTTTCCAACAGTTTGGCATAGGCCGCATCAGCGCCAATCGCGCGCAATTCCTCAGCTGAGGCGATGCCAGCTTGGCGGCAAGCTTCCTCATAGGCGGGGCCAAGGTTTCGGATCGAGGAAATAGGGGTGTTCATGGTTTGTTTCTACTGATGCAACTGTCCTTTGTCACGAAAGAATCCGCGGTCTCGCCAAGTTTCACTCCGCCGCGTTGACGCAGGCTGCGGTTCAAGTTCGGGGGTGGACAGCGGCATGTCCGGCCAATGCGGCTGTGCCTGCAATGCAGAAATGCCAGCGGGTGCTTAAGCTGCGGGAGGTTTATAGGCGCTTGGCGGAGCCCCGGTCCAGCGGCGAAAAGCCCGGTGGAAATTGGCCGCAGAGGAAAATCCGGTGTCTTGGGAAATCTCCTCGATACTCTTCAGGCCTGATTGCAAATCCCGGATTGCCAGATCACGCCGCAGCCCATCCTTGATGGCTTGAAAAGAAGTCTCTTCTGCATCCAGCCGCCGCATCAAGGTTCTGGGGGTGACACTCAGCGCCTGCGCCGTCTCTGCCAGATGGCAATTTTCCCAGCTGCTCCGATACAGAAATTCCCGCACTTTCAAAGACTGAGTATGTTCGCGGAACCCGGTGAAAATCCAGTCCCGGGGGGCACGGGCCAGGAATGTGTTCAGCTCTGCGTTGCTGCGGCGGCCGGGCAGGCCAAGACTCCCGGCTTCAAAGGAAATCGACGAGCAGGGTGCGCCGAAACTGACGGGAGCCGGGAAAATGACCGCGTAGTCCTGTGCAAAACCGGGACGGTCAAAGGCGAAATGAACTGCGTGGACCGGCACTTCGTATCCTGCGAGCCATGACAGCAGCCCATGCGCCAGTTTCAGGATCAGCATGTGACCGAACCGCTGAACCGTTGATGTGCCCTGGGGCACCAGCTGCAGCCCGCTGCCGGTGCTGTATTCCATGAGGTGAACCTGGTAGTCGTCCAGCAACAGGTTCCAGAAGGTGGAAAACCGGTGCAGCGCAGCGGGCAGTGTGCTGGCCTCGCGGACGGTGGTCAGCAGGTGCTGCAGGGCTCTGGGTCTCACCGGGCGGCTCCAGAGACCGGTCATCTCGTCACCGGTTTCAACAGCGGCGATCTGATACAGCCGGACGATTTGATCCAGAGTGACCCGATGGGTCAGCTGCCCGTCTGACAGGTTCAGCCCGGACCGCTTGAGAAGGGACTTCAGCTGGCAGTCCTTGCAGCACAGCCGCAGCGCATCGATCCAATCCCCGGCAAATTGCGGCGACAGGGTTGCAAGGCTGGCGGCCTCTGGTGCGGTGGGCTGTGCGGCTGTCAATGTGGATTGTCACTTTAGGAAAGGATGTTGTCTATTTTGAACGTGGAACCTGCATCTTACAATGCGTATCTGGCATGAAAGAACAGTAATCCGGAGCGGCGGAAATGACCTATCAGGCACCCATTCGTGATATCATGTTCAATATTGAGCATTTGGCAGCGATGCCCGAACCGGATGCGGCAGGCGGCGGCATTGAGCTGGCGGATGTTGAAGCCGCGCTGGATGCGCTGGGACGGTTCTGTTCGGATGTCATTGCGCCACTGTCCAGGATCGGGGATGAGACCGGAGCGCGGCTGGAGGGGGCAGAGGCGGTGCTGCCCGAAGCCTATAGGCAGGCCTATGCGCAGTTTGCAGAGATGGGCTGGCAGAGCCTGCCGCATCCGGAGGCGTTCGGTGGCATGGGCCTGCCGCGTGCGGCTGCGGCGGCTGCAACCGAAGTCTTGAATGCTGCTGACCTGAGTTTCGGCCTGTGCCCGCTTTTGACCGATGGTGCAGTAGAGGCGCTGTTGCTGACCGGGTCGGATGCACAGAAACAGCTGTATCTGCAGCGGATGATTTCTGGTCAATGGTCCGGCACCATGAACCTGACCGAGCCACAGGCTGGCAGTGACTTGGGCAGGGTGCGCTGCAAGGCGGAACCGGCTGGTGACGGCAGCTATGCCGTTTCCGGCACCAAGATTTTCATTACTTACGGTGCGCATGGGCTGACGGAAAACATCATTCACCTGGTGCTGGCGCGCACCCCAGGTGCCCCGGCAGGCCCCAAAGGATTAAGCCTGTTTATCGTGCCCAAGTTCCTGGTGAAGGAAGATGGCACGCCGGGCCGCCGGAATGCGGTCACTTGCATCAGCCTGGAACACAAGCTGGGGGTCCGCGCCAGCCCGACAGCCGTGCTGGAATACAATGACGCGACCGGTTTTCTGGTCGGAGAGGAAAATCGCGGCCTGGAATATATGTTCGTAATGATGCGCGCCGCGCGCTTTTCTGTTGGCGTGCAAGGGGTAGCCGTGTCGGAACGGGCCTGTCAGCATGCCATGCAATATGCACAGGAGCGTGTCCAAAGCCGCCCTGTGGATGGCAGCGCCAAGGATGCCGTGTCGATCATCCGTCATCCGGATGTTCAGCGGATGCTGTTGCGGATGCGGGCCTTGACCGAAGGCGGGCGGGCGCTGGCGGTTGCCACAGCGGGTTGGCTGGATCTGGCCGGGCAAGGCAGTTCTGAGGCCGAGGATATGGCCGAATTTCTGGTGCCGCTGGTCAAGGCCTTCTGCACAGAACGGTCCCTGGAGGTGACCTCTTTGGCGGTGCAGGTGCACGGCGGCATGGGGTTCATTGAAGAAACAGGGGTCGCCCAATTCTACCGCGACGCACGAATCCTGCCGATCTATGAAGGCACCACTGCGATCCAGGCCAACGACCTTCTGGGCCGCAAGGTGCTGCGGGACGGCGGTGCAACTGCCCGCCGCTTTGCCGCGCTGGTGGCAGACACAGAGCAGAAACTGCTGGCCGGGACTGTCCAGGGGCAAGCCATTGCAAAACGGCTGGGCCAGGCGCGAGGGATGTTTGAGACCAGTCTGGACTGGCTGCTGCAAACCGCAGAAAAGGACCCGAATGCAGCCTATGGCGCCAGTGTTCCATTCCTGATGCTGACAGGCAATCTTGCCACAGCCTGGCAGTTGGGCCGCTCTGTGCTGGCCGCAACCGCCAAGCTGGAGCAGGGCGAAGACACGCCCTTCATGACGCGGAAAATCGCCACGGCAGTGTTTTACGCACAGCACATCCTGGTGGAATGCACAGCCGAAAGCCAGCGCATTACCGATGGCAGCGCCAGCCTTGGCGATGCCGCGCTCACTCTCTGAATATTTAGCAACAGCGGCACAGTTCTGTGCCGGAACCGAAGAAAAGGCCGAATCCATGACCCAAGCGGCAAATGCGCACCTTTATGAAAACCTGGATATTAAACAGCAGGACAACGGCGTCAGCATCGTCCGGCTGAACCGGCCAACCAAGCGCAACGCGCTGGATGAAGCCACCATCGAGGAATTGGTCAGCTTCTTCAGCAGCGCCCATCGCAACGGTGTGAAGGCCGTTGTGCTGGCCGGGAAGGGGGATCATTTCTGTGCGGGGCTTGATCTGGTTGAACATTGGAAGGCAGACCGCAGCCCCGATGACTTCATGCATGTGTGCCTGCGCTGGCATGAAGCTTTCAACAAGATGGAATACGGCGGGGTTCCGGTGATCGCTGCCTTGCAGGGCGCGGTTGTGGGCGGCGGGTTGGAACTGGCCAGTGCAGCGCATATCCGGGTCATCGACCAGAGCACCTATTTCGCGCTGCCAGAGGGCCAGCGGGGGATTTTCACCGGCGGCGGTGCCACCATCCGGGTGTCTGACATGATCGGAAAATACCGGATGATCGACATGATTCTGACCGGCCGTGTTTATCAGGGCCAGGAGGCCGTCGATCTGGGGCTGGCGCAATACATCACCGAAGGCTCCAGTTTTGACAGGGCGTTGGAACTGGCGGACAAGATTGCCGAAAACCTGCCGCTGACAAACTATGCGATCTGCTCTGCAATCAGCCATTTGAACAATATGTCCGGGATGGATGCGGCTTATGCCGAGGCAGTAGTGGCCGGTGTAGTGAACACCCAGCCCGCAGCACGGGAGCGGCTGGAGGCCTTTGCGAACAAGACTGCAGCGCGGGTGCGCCCCAATAGTTGAAACTGAAGCACATGCGGCCAGGTGCAAAGGCGCCTGGCGGCGAGGTCATACCGTGTTAACTGGCCGCTTCTGCAATTGCTGGCCTATGTTGTCGCTGAAAAGAAAAGGGCTTAGCGGTGAAACGCTAAGCCCTTGAATTCTTTGGCTCCGGCGGTAGGGATCGAACCTACGACCAATTGATTAACAGTCAACTGCTCTACCGCTGAGCTACGCCGGAACATGTGGCGTCGTATAGGATTTCCAGCTTGCTGCGTCCAGAGGAAAAATTCGTGCAAACAGAAAAATTTTGAAGGCTTGGGACGCAGTGTGGTGCCGGGGCTCAGATGGCGCCAATTCCTGTATGCATCTGCTCTCAAAGGTGGGTTGTCATCCTGTAGCCCGGGGCGAAAAATAGTTTGGCCAGGGTGACAGGCTTGCTGCGCAGCCAGGTGATGCGCTCGGTGGTGAAAATCGGTTCGCCCACTTGGGTGTCTAGAAATTCGGCAACCGGCTGGTCGGCCTTGGTGGCCAGAAAACTCAGCTCCAAATTGGTGAACGGCACTTTCTGGACCAGCCAGTCGTTTGGGCCGGAGCAGGAGAAATCCGCCTCCAATACCTCAGGAATGCTGTCCGGCACGATCCAGCGGGTTTCATACTGAAACGGCGCATTGCCCGCATAGTGCATGCATCTGAGGTATAAAACCTCGCAGCCCTGGGCGATGTTCATCCTGGCTGAGAGCCAGCCGGGCGCCGGCATGGCAGCGCGTTCGACCAGAGCGTAACGATAGTCGGCCCCGGTTTCTGAAATCTCATCCCGGATCAGCGGAATCGCAAACTGTGCTTTTCTGACAGGCGCATTCAGGACTCTGGTGCCGGCTTTGCGCTTGCGCTCCAGGTAACCTTCCTCTGCCAGTTCCCGCAGCGCCCGGTTGACGGTGGTGCGGGTGCTGGAGAACTCCGCAGCCAGGTCGATTTCACTTGGCAGCAGGCTGTCCGGAGCCCAGATTTTGTTGTGGATGCGATCCAGCACCACCTGCTTGATGTCGCGATAGCTCATGTTTGCCCGGGGTGCGGCCATGCTGCCTCCAATAAAATGGCTAAATGGCTTTATATATAGACATAAGATCCTTGGAAAGCGGCCAGGGGGCGAAATGGTGTTGGCAGCACATAATTGCAAAAAAGCCCTCAAGCGATAAGCTTGAGGGCTTTTTATGGCTCCGGCGGTAGGGATCGAACCTACGACCAATTGATTAACAGTCAACTGCTCTACCGCTGAGCTACGCCGGAACGGTCTGTGCCGTATAGCGGTCCCGAAATGGACCGTCCAGAGGGCACCGGACACTTTTTCAAAAAAATTAGCCGTGGCTGAGCGCAAAGACCGAAGTGGCCGAAAGGGCGCCGTGCGGGGTCGTCTGGCCGCGGCCTGTAAGGTCGACGAGATGCGCCAGGACATTGCGTTCCGCAGCGTTGAGCAAGGCAGGTGGCGTTTCAGTGTAGATCTGCTCTGCCAGGCTGCGGGCCGTGGCAGGGGCCTGTGCCAAGGCGGCCAGAATCGCGGCCTCACGCGATTCCCGATGCGCAATCAGCCAGTCGAGGCGTTCGGCCGGATCGGTGATCGGCGCGCCATGTCCGGCGTGAAAGACCCGCCAGCTGCGCTGCTGCAGGCGGCGGCAGGAGGCCATGAAGTCGGTCAGGTCGCCATCCGGCGGCGACACCAGCGAACTGGCCCAGCCCATCACGTGATCGGCAGTAAAGCAGGCGTCGCCCCAGGCCAGTGCGATGTGGTTGCCGAGATGGCCGGGTGTGTGGATCACTTCCAGCGCCCAGCCATCGCCGCTGATAACGGCGCCATCCGCGACAGTGATATCGGGAGCGAACTCTTTGTCGATGCCCTCGCCGCCGCCGGCTGGCCCTTGTGCCGCGAGACGGGCCATCACCTGACTGCGTCCGGCTTGCGGTCCGCCGAATGCATAAACCGCCGCACTAGTTGCTTTGCTCAGCCTGCGGGCAAGCGGCGAATGGTCCAGGTGGCTGTGCGTCACAATGATATGGGTGATCTGCTGGCCGGGCGTCACCGCAGCCAAGATCGCGGCAAGATGTGCCTCCGAATCCGGGCCTGGATCAATCACCGCCAGCCCACCGGTGCCAAGCAGGTATGTATTGGTTCCCCGGTAGGTCATTGGCGATGGATTCGGTGCCAGGATGCGGCGCAGGCCCGGCTCCAGCTCCTCTGCCAGGCCTGGTTGCGGGTTGAAGTCGTCCGGTGCCTGCATAGTTCTGCCCTATTGCTGTTTCACGGCCTGGGCAATCTTCCCTCTTTCCCCGGCGCCCTATAGGCTTAGCCCATGTTCTTCCAATGGCTCAAACGATATATGCCGCGCAGCCTTTATGCCCGGGCGGCCCTGATCCTGGTGGTGCCGATCGTGGCGCTGCAGATTGTGATCTCTGTTGTGTTCATCAAGCGCGACCTCGAGGATGTGACGGTGCAGATGACCGCAACCATCCAGCGTGAGATGGAGCTGCTGCGCCAGATCGCGGATGCAGCACCGGATCAGGAGGCAGCACTGGTGCAGATTGCCCCGTTGCTGCAGCCTTTGCAGATGCAGGCGCGATTTCTGCCGCCGGGTGCGCCGCTGCCTGAGGATAGGTTCAGTCTGATCGAATTTTCGGGCCGGGTCGTGCGAGAGGAGCTGGAAAAGACTTTTCCGGGCTTTTTGGCCGCAAGGTTTTTGTCGGACCGGATGGTTCTGGTTTACTTTGGCACTGCCCATGGGCTGGTTGAGCTGAGCTTTGACCGCCGAAGAGTGACCGCAGCGGCGCCGCACCAGCTGATTGTCACCATGCTGCTGTTTGGCTTTCTGATGATGATGATCTCCTTTTTGTACATGCGCAATCAGCTGCGTCCGATCAAGCGGCTGGCCAATGCCGCAGAAGCTTTTGGCCGCGGCCGCGCAGTGCCGTATTCACCGGCCGGAGCAACGGAAGTGCGGGCTGCAGGAAGCGCGTTTCTGGACATGCGCGCCCGCATCGAACGCCAGATTGAACAGCGCACGCTGATGCTGTCGGGCGTAAGCCATGACCTGCGCACCCCGCTGACGCGGATGAAGCTGGAGCTGGCAATGCTGGATGAAGAAGACGCCGCGCCGATGCTGCGCGATGTCGATGAGATGCAGGCGCTTTTGGATGCATTCCTGGATTTCTCCCGTGGTGCGGCGGTCAGCGAACCCGAGCTTGTGGACCCGCAAGAGCTGGTCCGTGACATCATCAGCGATTGGCAGCGTCAGGAGAAACAGGTGGTGCTAGGGGAGATGAGCGGAACCGGGGAGGTTTTGCTGCGCCGCCAGCCGATGCGCCGCGCAGTGGCAAACCTGATCTCCAATGCGGTGCGCTATGGTGCCTGCGCCCGGATATCGGTTGCCGTGACAGATAAATCCATGCGGATCCGGGTCGAAGACGACGGGCCCGGCATCCCTGCAGAGCTGCGTGGCGACGCGATGCGCCCCTTTACGCGCCTGGACCCGGCCCGGAACCAGAACCGGGGGTCTGGTGTCGGGCTGGGGCTGGCCATTGTGGCGGATACAGCCCGCGCCCATGGCGGCACTCTGCGTCTGGGCGAAAGCGCCGATCTGGGTGGCCTCAAGGCGGATATCGTGATCGCCCGCTAGGATGCGCTGCAGCAAAGCTCTGGCTGTTTCGTCTGCTTTGATAATCCTATCGCCCGGTCATTGCTGAGATGCTGAAGGCAGCCGCAGCTGCAAGAGATTGGGCGGGGGAGCAGTTCCAGGGTTGATAGCAGCTATCTGGTTTCAATGCGTTCGCGCTGCAAACCACGCTGCACCATTGTCGCAACCCGATGCGCCATAAGATGTGCGATTGGCCCAAGCGACACATCAAATTCATTTATTCACTTGAGCGGATTGGTAGGCCCGGCAGGATTTGAACCCGCAACCAAAGCGTTATGAGCGCTCTGCTCTAACCGTTGAGCTACAGGCCCGCCATGCGCCCTTGCTAGCAAAAATCACAGCGGCGTCAAGGGATAGGGAACCGCTCCATTGCGGGTCTGCGCAAAAGAAGAGACTTCAGCAGCAGAAAGGCAACGCCCAGTACTGCCAAGACCGTCAGCGCCCCCTTGTGGCCGCCGATCCGGCGCAGCTGCATCCTCGCGGCGGCCAGCGAACCTATGTCCGCGAGCCTACAATCCCGAAATCCATAGCTGCTGCGCGGTCCGCCACTTGGGAACGCCTTCAAACAATCCACCGGCCCCCTCTGCCGCAAATGCGGGTTCAGTCAGGCAAGTGGGCGGTCTGGGCGTGGACTCTGTCGGCTGCTTGGGCTATCGCAGGCGCGACAGATCAGCAGCGCCATTCAGGGGATAGATATGAGCGACGGCAAGAACGGCCTGACCTATGCAGATGCAGGTGTGGACATTGATGCGGGCAACGCCCTGGTTGACCGGATCAAGCCGGCCGCCAAGCGGACAAACCGTTCCGGCGTAGCCAGCGGGCTGGGCGGTTTCGGTGCATTGTTCGATCTGAAAGCCGCAGGATACAACGACCCGATTCTGGTTGGAGCGACCGATGGTGTCGGCACCAAGCTGCGGATTGCCATCGACACTGGCGTGGTGGACGGCGTTGGCATCGACCTGGTGGCGATGTGCGTGAACGATCTGGTCTGCCAGGGCGCCGAGCCGCTGTTCTTTCTGGACTATTTCGCCACCGGCAAGCTGGAAACCGAAGTTGCCGCGCGCATCATCGAAGGCATCGCCGAGGGCTGCGTGCGCTCTGGCTGCGCATTGATCGGCGGCGAGACTGCCGAGATGCCGGGCATGTATCCGGAAGGCGATTTTGACCTTGCAGGCTTTGCGGTTGGCGCCATGGAACGCGGCACCGCGCTGCCCGAAGGCGTGGCCGAGGGCGATGTGCTGCTGGGGCTGGCGTCCGATGGCGTGCACTCCAACGGCTATTCGCTGGTGCGCAAACTGGTCGAGGTGTCGGGCCTTGGCTGGGACGCGGACTGCCCGTTCGGCGAGGGCGCGCTGGGCGAAGCGCTGCTGACCCCGACACGTCTGTATGTCAAGCAGTGCCTGGCGGCTGTGCGGGCAGGGGGTGTGCATGCGCTGGCGCATATCACTGGTGGCGGTTTGACAGAGAACCTGCCGCGTGTGCTGCCTGAAGATCTGGGGGCAGACATTGACCTGGGCGCATGGGAACTGCCGCCCGTGTTCAAATGGATGGCCGCGACCGGGAATATCGCCGAAGCGGAAATGCTGAAGACCTTCAACTGCGGCATCGGCATGATCCTGTCTGTCTCGGCCGATCGTGCGGATGCTCTGACCGAAGTGCTGGCTGCAGAAGGTGAGACCGTGACCCGTCTGGGCACCGTGACCGCAGGCGCCGGCATGCGCTATTCGGGCAAGCTACTGTGAGCCAAAAGAACGTCGCCATCCTGATTTCCGGCGGCGGCTCCAACATGGTGTCGCTGCTGGAAAGCATGGCCGGGGACCACCCGGCGCGCCCCTGCCTGGTCTTGTCCAACAACGCCGATGCTGGCGGGCTGGCCAAGGCTGCGGCTGCAGGTGTCGCCACTGCTGTTGTCGACCACCGACCGTTCCATGGGGACCGGGAGGCCTTTGAAGCAGAACTGGTGAAACCCATTATCAAAGCCGGTGCCGACATTGTCTGCCTGGCTGGCTTTATGCGGGTGCTGACGGCTGGGTTTGTCTCGCAGTTCGAGGGGCGGATGCTGAATATCCACCCCTCTTTGCTGCCGAAATACAAAGGCTTGCACACCCACGCCCGAGCGCTGGAAGCCGGCGACACAGAGCATGGCTGCACCGTGCACGAAGTAACGCCGCTGTTGGATGATGGTCCTCTTCTAGGGCAGGCGCGGGTGCTGGTGAAGCCAGGGGACACGCCGGATGGGCTGGCGGCCCGTGTCTTGGAGCAGGAGCACAAGCTGTATCCGGCCGTACTGCGCCGCTTTGCCGCCGGAGATAAAACACCTGTAGTGCTGGGTTAACGGGGGGCCGTCAGAGCCGCGCTGTTGCCGTGCCAGTCCAGCGGTTTTGCCTTAGAGTCAGGTGCCATCAGCGCGGGCAGGCCAAGCAGCAACAGCAACAGAACTGCCGCCAGCACCGGAATCAGTCCGCGAGACACTGTGAGGCCATGGGTTTTTGCGGGAGAAAGATCAAGTATGGTCATCAATTGTCCTCCTGTGACGGTGTGCCACCAAGCTAAGAGGATCGAATTCATAATGAAAATGAATGTTTGAGGCGTTCAGGCCAACAAATATTGAAGCTTTTTGGCACAGCTGTGCCGCCAGCCGCAACACCGCTGGCAGAATGGTCTGCGCGGCCTGGCACCTGTTTGCATTGACCGGGACAAGCGCGTATCACGGCCCAGTCCCAGCGTTAAAGAAAAAGCCGTAATTTATGAAAACTCTGACCTCTACCGATGAACTGCAGGCCTTCTGCGAAGCTGCAGCGCAGCACGAATATGTGACGGTGGATACCGAGTTTCTGCGGGAGCGTACCTATTATTCCAAGCTGTGCCTGATCCAGCTGGCCTTTGCCGGCGACGGGGAAAATGATGCGGTTCTGGTGGACCCGCTGGCTGATGGCATTTCGCTGGAGCCGCTTTACGAGCTGTTCCGCAACGAGAATGTGGTCAAAGTGTTCCACGCTGCGCGTCAGGATCTGGAAATCTTCTGGGTTGATGCACAGGTGTTCCCGAAGCCGTTGTTTGACACTCAGGTGGCGGCAATGGTTTGCGGTTTTGGTGAGCAGGCTGGCTATGAGACGCTGGTGCGCAAGATCGTCAAACAGGGTCTGGACAAAACTTCGCGCTTCACTGACTGGTCGCGCCGTCCCCTAAGCGAAGCGCAGAAAACATATGCGCTGGCGGATGTGACCCACCTGCGCAAAATCTATGAGTTTCTGGCGGCCGAGCTGAACAAAAGCGGCCGGTCTCATTGGGTGGCCGAGGAGCTGCAGGTTCTGACCGACCCGGAGACCTATGATATCAAGCCGGAAGACGCGTGGAAACGTGTAAAAACCCGCACCAATTCCGGAAAGTTCCTGGCTGTGGTGCGAGAACTGGCAGCGTTCCGCGAGATCTATGCCCAGAGCAACAACGTGCCGCGCAACCGGGTGTTCAAGGATGATGCGCTGGTGGAGCTTGCATCGACCAAACCGCGCAGCGGCGGCGAGCTGGGCGGTTCCCGCCTTCTGCTGCGCGAAGCACGTAAGGGCGCGATTGCCGAGGGTATCCTGGAGGCCGTGGCTCAAGGTGTTGCCTGCCCTGCAGACAAACACCCCAAGATGGACCGCAGCAAGGAAAAGCTGCAGGTGAATCCGGCGCTGGCAGACCTGCTGCGGGTGTTGCTGAAGGCCAAGACGGAGGCCGAAGGGGTTGCCGCCAAACTGATCGCGCCGAGCGCCGATCTGGATGCCATAGCAGCCGGAATGCGCGATGTGCCGGCTCTCAGCGGCTGGCGCCGCGAGGTCTTTGGGGCAGATGCGCTGCGGCTGTGCGAGGGCGAGATCGGCCTGGCAGCCAAGGGGCAGGATGTGATGGTTGTTGAACTGTAAACAGCTGTATCAGAAATGAAGCCAGCAAAAAAACGCCCGCACATGCGGGCGTTTTTTGTCGGCCAGCGGCCAGGGTTAGCGGCGGCGGCTTTCCCGAGCGTTTGTTTCACCATTCACCCGCACGAGCTGGATGTCCTGCAGATCCTGGTTCGACAGCGTGCGGGCTGCGTGTAGGGTGCGGCTGAATTCGCTGCCGGTGATCGTCGGCTGCTCTGGGTAGACGATGCGGAAGTCGTAAGCGAGAATGCCCTCTCCGGGCTCCTCAACCGGGCGCAGTTCCACTTGGAAGGCGCCCTGGCGCTCTGCGATACCGACCGCCCGGATGATGGCCCCTGTGGAGGTGCGTTCGATCCGGAGATCTGCAATCTGGCTCACCAGAACGCTTTTGTCCTTGGGCGGTTTCTTTGCAAAGATGCCGCGTGCGTTGCTTTCCTGTGGCAGGAGCGGATTTACGGCTTCCGTTACTTCAATTTCAGCCGGTTCAGAGCTGCCGAACCAATTGCTGGGGTTCAGTCGAGAGTCCCGCCAGCCGCATGCTGAAAGCACCAGCGCACAGGCCAATGTAAGAGCCAATGGTTTTTGCATCTGTCCCCGCCCATTCAAAATGTCTTTGCAACGGATTACCTGATTGGCCGCAGCTTGAAAAGCAGTTGAAAAGACGCGGGCAGGGGCTTAGGTGCTGATCTGCACCGGAAGCGGGTTTGAGGATAGATAAACGATGGCTGCAGCTGCCTTTGAAGAGATCGTGGAAGACTTCGAGTTCATGGAGGACTGGGAGGACCGCTACCGCCACGTGATCGACTTGGGCAAAGCCATGGAACCGCTGGACGAGGCGCTGAAGGTGCCTGCAACCAAAGTGGATGGCTGCGCCAGCCAGGTTTGGCTGCACGCGGCTGTTGAGAACGGCGTGTTCCGCTTTGACGGGGACAGCGATGCAATGATTGTGCGCGGGCTGATTGCCGTGCTGCGCTGTCTTTACAATGGCCTGCCGGTGCAAGACGTGGCGGCAGTGGATGTCAAAGCTGAACTGGGGCGGCTGGGGTTGAACGAGCATCTGTCCGCACAACGCTCCAACGGCTTGCGGGCGATGATCGAGCGGGTTCGTGAAACTGCGATGGCACAGGCCTGACGCACATGGGCGAGGGGCCGGCCCCTCGCGCTCCCCGGAGTATTTTCGGAAAGATGAAGGGGCTATCCGGCCCAGTTCATCATGGCGGTTTCCAGATCGCCATATCCTGTATGGCGGTGCTCGAATTCCAGACCCATGCGGTCCGCGCATGCTTGCGCTTTTTCCATGAGTTTCGGATCGCTGATCTGCGACTGGTAGATCAGTTTGGTGTAATTGCCGAACACCATGTCCCTGAGTTCCGGGTTCTTGTCGAGACCCATAGGGCGCCAGATGAAGGCGTCGAACTGCTTGACCAAAAAGTCAGTCAGATAGAAGGCGGTGATTTCGCCTGCATCCGCATGCGCTGCGAAGGTCTCGTTGCCTTCGAAGAATGAATAGCAATGCGGGCCGGCCACCATCTCGACGCCGAGTTCGGCGCATTTGCGCTCCAGCGCGCCGCCGGTGCCGCAATCCGCGTAGACGACGAAGATCTTGTCATAGACGGCTGAATGCTTGGCTACGGCGCCATCGACCGCGTCGATGATCTGCTCCGGGTAGAGGTGCAGCTTGGCGGGAAGGCAGGTGAGATCGATGTGATCCATGCCGTTTGCGTCCTTGATGGCAAGGATCTCGCGCGCAAGTGCGCCACAGGCAATCAGCAGAATGCGGCCAGTTTTCTTTTCAGGGGCAGCCAGGCCCTGTTCGGTGAGGGATGTTTCCTCAAGCGTCCGACCGGTGGGGGGGCGGAAGGCAGCCCGCTCAGTCAAGCGGGCTGCACGTCCTTTGCGTGCCAAATCAGGCGCTCATCGAGTTGTGCTTGCGGGCAACGAAGTCCTTGGCCATTTCCACGGCCACGGCTGCGTCACGGCAGTAGCCGTCGGCGCCGATGGCCTTGCCGAACTCTTCGTTCAGCGGTGCGCCGCCAACCAGCACGATGTAGTCGTCGCGCAGGCCCTGCTCGACCATGGTGTCGATAACCACTTTCATGTAGGGCATGGTGGTGGTCAGCAGAGCGGACATGCCCAGGATGTCGGGCTTGTGCTCTTCCATGGCTTCCAGATAGTTCTCGACCGGGTTGTTGATGCCGATGTCGACGACCTCGAAACCTGCGCCTTCCATCATCATGGAAACCAGGTTCTTGCCGATGTCGTGAATGTCACCCTTGACGGTGCCGATGACCATGGAGCCCACGCGCGGCGCGCCGGTTTCGGCAAGCAGCGGCTTCAGGATGGCCATGCCGCCCTTCATCGCGTTGGCCGCCAGCAGCACTTCCGGAACGAACAGAATGCCGTCGCGGAAGTCGGCGCCGACGATGGTCATGCCGCCAACCAGCGCTTTGGTCAGAATGTCGTAGGGCGTCCAGCCGCGCTCGAGAAGGATGTTCACGCCTTCTTCGATTTCCTCTTTGAGACCATCATAGAGGTCATCAAACATCTGCTGAACAAGTTCCTCGTCATCGAGTTCAGAGAGGATGATGTCTTCTTCGTCCGACATTCGCTTAATCCTTGCTTACGGGGCGGGATGCCCCGTGTTGGCCTAGTTTTGGAACTTTTGTGACAGAATGCCGCCGCTCGACTGCATTGTTTGCGACATTGCTGTTACCCGAACCGACGTATAGGAGGAAATTCGATGATTTGGTAATGCGGATTATGCATGAAAATCATCAGTTCCGCGCATTTGTTCTTTATTTGTTCTTTTGACGGGTGCATCATGAGGCATGCTTTATCATGATGCCTCCCAACCGATGCGACGCAAAGCGCGCGCCAGTCTCAGCAATGCGACAGGCCGCTATGAAATGGCGCGGGATCCGGTTGATGACGGCTGGTTTCAGGAGCTGGATCCGGCGGTGATTCCCACCGAGGTGCGGGAGGAGGCGGCGAAATCTCTGATCAGCTACAACCGGTCGCCGGATTTGCCGTTTGACCGGTCCATCAATCCTTACCGGGGGTGTGAGCACGGTTGCATCTACTGTTTTGCCAGGCCGACACATGCCTACCTGGGGTTGTCGCCTGGGTTGGATTTTGAAACCCGGCTGGTGGCGCGGCCCAATGCGGCTGCAGTGCTGCGCCAGGAGCTGTCGGCGCCGAAATACCGGGTGGCAACGCTGGCGCTGGGAACCAATACGGATCCCTACCAGCCCTGCGAGCGGGACTATGGAATCACCCGCGCCTGTCTTGAGCTGCTGCAGGAGTTTAACCACCCTGTTGCGATTGTGACCAAGGGCGCCATGGTCGAGCGGGATCTGGACATTCTGGCGCCGATGGCTGCTAAGGGGCTGGTGCGGGTTGGAATTTCCGTGACCACCCTGGATCCGGATCTATCCCGCAGGATGGAGCCGCGCGCACCGCTTCCTGCGCGGCGTTTGGCTGCCATCCGGCGCCTGACAGAGGCAGGCGTGCCGGTGCGGGTTATGACATCGCCTGTGGTGCCGGGGCTGACAGACCATGAACTGGAAGCGCTCTTGGCTGCCGGTGCGGACGCGGGCGCCGATGCGGCCAGCTGGATCATGCTGCGGTTGCCGCGGGAAGTATCGGAGCTTTGGCAGGAGTGGCTGGCGGAACATGCGCCTGGCCGGGCTGCCAAGGTGATGGCGCGGTTGCGGGAGATGCATGGCGGGCGCGACTATGATCCGCGCTGGGGGCACCGGATGCGCGGAGAGGGGCGTTATGCCGAGGTGATTGCACAGCGGTTCCAGGCCGCCTGCAAGCGGCTGGGCCTGCAGGAGCGGAGCGCAGCGTTGCGGTGCGATTTGTTCGCCCGGCCGCCGCAGCCAGGCGATCAGTTGGCGCTTTTCTGATGTGTTCCCGATCTGCCGCTCCGGCGTTTTGTCACAGGCAGGTCATCCGCAGGGCACAAGGTGGGGGGCATGCAATGGCTTTTGCTGCTGTCAAAGTGCGTTTTATGGGGGCGGTGCAAGATGTGGCATTCCGCATTTGGGCCAGCAGTCGGCGCTGCGAATATGGCGGCCTCGGTCAAGGATGCGCTGACACAGAAAACGGACCCTGTGCCCGGGATCGATGGCTTCATCATCACCGGCTGGGATCGGTAAGACAAAAGAAAAACGGCGTTGCAAAATGCGTTGCAGCGCCGTTTTAAAGAATGACCATGGGAAGAAGCTGTCAGGCGCGGCGGCGTCCACGGCGTCCGCGGCGTTCATCGCCCGCAGCGGCATCTTCTCCGGTGCCGTCACTGTCGGAGGTGAACGGGCCCAGGGCTTCGACGATCTGTTCAAGCGCAGGGCGGTCACCGCGCGGGCGGCTGTCCAGCGCATCGCGCATGGAACGCAGATGTGTCGGCATGGTGCCGCAGCAGCCGCCGATGATCTTGGCACCGGAATCGCGGGCCATAACCGCGTATTCGGCCATCAGCTCGGGGGTGCCGTCATAGTGGATATGGCCATCGACATATTTGGGGATGCCGGCATTGCCTTTGGAAATCACCGGGCGTTCAGTGCCTTGAGCGGCAAAGCCAAGAACGGTACGCAGAATGTCCGAGGCGCCGGTTCCGCAATTCGCGCCAAAGGCCAGCGGCGCGTTTTCGAACTCTTCAACCAGCTTAGTCAAATCTGCGGAGGTCACCCCCATCATGGTGCGCCCGGCGGTGTCAAAGCTCATGGTGCCACACCAAGGAATATCCGCCAGCTTAAAGGCTTCAGCTGCGGCGCGAAACTCTTCAGGGGCAGAGATGGTTTCAACCCACAGCACGTCGGCGCCGCCTTCCTTCAGGGCATCAGCCTGTTCGTGGAACATTTCGACCGCCAGGGAGTGGGACATTTCGCCAACCGGTTCAAAGATTTCACCGGTCGGGCCGACAGAGCCAGCGACTGCGATCTTGCGTTCTGCCTTGTCGGCCACTTCGCGACCAAGTTCGGCTGCGATGCGGTTCAATTCACGCACACGCCCCTGCGCATCGTGCAGTTTCAGCCGTGCCGCTGTGCCGCCAAAGCTGTTGGTCAGGAACAGGTCGCTGCCCGCATCGACAGAACCCTGGTATAAGGACAGGATTTTTTTGGGCTCATCGACATTCCACAACTCCGGCGCATCGCCGGATTGCAGCCCCATGGCGAACAGGTTGGTGCCAGTCGCCCCATCCGCCAGCAGCACGTCTTTGGTATTCAGGAGCTGTTCGAAGGTGTTTGTCATTGGTCGGATTCCGTATGCGCAGGCTGGTCCGGCGCAGCGGACAGCAAATTGGTTTCCCTCCGCAGTGTCACGCTGGGCCTGCCAGGGCAATTTCATTTTCTTCAAGTTCATTATGAGGATGCCGACACTCTGCCGCATTGCTGCCGATAACAGCACAAAGGCGGCATGCCACCGGGCGGGAGCTGCCGTGCCGGAGGCGGAAAAGTAATGACAATTGTCAGCAGCAAGACCGGCCTGCCCAGGCGTCCCTGTGGCTCAGTCGGCTTCGCTCAGGATCTGGTCTTTGGCTGCAGCCAACAGCGCAGCGCGTTTTGCCCGGATGTCATCAGCTGAGGCTCTGCCTTGCAGTTGGCCTTCCAACTTCCGCACCACGTCCTCGTGGCCTGCTTCTTCCAGATCAGCGGCCACGATGGATCCGGCAAATGCATCTGCATCCTTTCCATCCAGGCCCAGAAGGTCCGCCGCCCAAAGGCCCAGCAGCTTGTTGCAGCGTGCCTGTGCATTGAACTGCATCTCCTCATCATGCGCGAACTTCGCTTCAAAGGCCTGTTCACGCTCGTCGAATGTCGTCATATCGCGTCCTCATGTAAGCTGTTGCACATCTCTATATGATAAGAGCCTGATCACTGTTCAGGGCAAGAAAAAATTGTGCGCAGTAAGGCCCTTGCAGTGCTGCGCAAGCCGTTTGCGCAGGAAGGGGCCGGGCTGCAGGTGCTGGGGGCAGCCGCCCTGGCCACAGGTTCTGTACAGCTGAGCCATGCAGCACGCTTGCGGCTGAGGCCCCCTTGCACTATGAGAGCGGCACATCGCAGGGCCGGATTCCCGGCATTGACCCGAAAGGTTCCCAATGGCGCGTCGCAAGAAGATTTACGAAGGCAAAGCCAAGACTTTGTATGAGGGCCCAGAGCCCGGCACCATCGTGCAGTATTTCAAGGATGACGCCACCGCCTTCAACGCCGAAAAACACGACGTGATTGAGGGCAAAGGGGTTCTGAACAACATTCTCAGCGAATTTTTCATGTTGGGGCTGGGGCAAATCGGTGTGCCAACCCATTTCCTGAAGCGGCTGAACATGCGGGAGCAGCTGGTGCGCAGCTGCGAGATCGTGCCGCTGGAAGTGATCGTGCGCAATTATGCGGCGGGCAGCATCTCCAAGCGCCTTGGCATTGACGAAGGCACACAGCTGCCGCGCCCGATTGTTGAGTATTGCTACAAGGATGATGCCCTGGGTGACCCGTTGGTCACTGAAGAGCACATCGCGGCTTTTGGCTGGGCCAGTCAGCAGGACATGGATGATATCCTGAGCCTGGCGCTGCGGGTGAATGACTTTCTGTCCGGCATGTTCCTGGCTGTTGGTATCCGTCTGGTCGACTTTAAGATCGAGATCGGCCGCATCTACGATGGAGACTTCCAGCGCCTGGTGGTCGCAGATGAGATCAGCCCCGACAGCTGCCGTCTTTGGGATATCAACTCGGGCGAGAAGCTGGACAAGGACGTGTTCCGCCGGGATCTGGGCAGCCTGACGGATGCTTACAGTGAAGTTGCACGCCGTCTGGGCGTGATGCCGAACAACCCGCCGGCGCCGGGCAAGCCGACGCTGGTGAACTGAGACAGGACCCGTTGCGCCTGCCGCGCTGCGGGTCTTTGAGTATTTTTGGAAAGATGAAGCCCGGCAGGGCTTCGCCATCGAAAACCTGAGGGATGATGCGATGAAGGCACGGGTGCATGTGATGCTGAAGAACGGGGTTCTGGATCCGCAGGGCGAGGCTGTGCGCCACGCGCTGGGAGCCCTGGGCTTTGACAAGGTCGAAGGCGTCCGTCAGGGCAAGGTGATCGACCTGGATCTGTCTGAAGGTGCCACCGAGGCCGATGTGACTGCCATGTGCGAAAAGCTGCTGGCGAACACAGTGATCGAATCCTACAGCATCGAGATGGCCTGATGAAGGCGGCGGTTGTTGTTTTTCCGGGTTCGAACTGCGACCGCGATCTGGCGGTGGCGTTTGAACAGGCCGGGTTCGATGTGTCGATGGTCTGGCACAAGGACAGCGCGCTGCCCGAAGGCGTCGATATCGTCGGCGTTCCGGGCGGGTTCTCTTATGGTGATTACCTGCGCTGCGGCGCCATCGCGGCACAGTCCCCGATCTGCAAGGCAGTCATCGAGCACGCAGACCGCGGCGGTTATGCCATTGGCGTCTGCAACGGCTTTCAGATTCTGACCGAAACCGGCGTGCTGCCGGGCGCACTGCTGCGCAATGCGGGGTTGAAATACATCTGCCGCACGGTAGACCTGAAAGTGACGACATCCGATAGCGTGTTCACTCAAGGTTATAACGCCGGCGATGTGATCGGGGTGCCGATTGCCCACCACGATGGCAACTATTTTGCTGATGCAGACACCGTCAAGGCGCTGCAGGATCAGGACCGGGTGGCCTTCACCTATGAAGATAATCCCAATGGTTCGATGGCTGACATTGCGGGCATCCTGTCCGAAAACCGCCGTGTTCTCGGCATGATGCCGCATCCGGAGCGCGCGGCCGACGAAGGGCATGGCGGCACAGATGGAACGGCCATGTTCCGCGCATTGGCGGGCATGGTCACGGCAGCCTGACTTGAGAAGCCGGGGCGGGCGCAATAGGTATTGTTTATGACCGCCCCGCGCTTTGACCTGACTGCAAAGAAACCCAAGACCGGCTCGCGCACGATCTCGTGGCGCGCAAGGCTGGCGCTTGTGCTGTTCATGGCGGCAGCTGCGGTCACCGTCTGGACCACCAACCGGGCGCTGACCCATAGATTTACAGAAAGCACCCGCAACCGGGCCGAGCTGCGGCTGGCGTTGTATTCGGGCAATCTTCTGAGTGAGCTGCGCCAGCACGCCATCGTGCCGCAGTTGCTGGCGCGAGATCAGACGCTGATCTCAGCGCTGCAATCCAATGATTTTTCCCTGTCCACGCAGCGGCTGATTTCATTCGTGGATGAAATCGGCGCCGCTTCGATCATGTTGTTGGCACGGGACGGGCGCACGGTGGCGGCTACCGACCGCAACCGGCTGGGCGAAAACCATCGCAATGCCGCATATTTTGTCGATGCGGTGCGGGCCAAGTCGACTGTGTTCTCTGTGATCGCGCGCGAAGTCGGCGGCTACCGGTTCACCTATTCGCGGCGGATTGTGGATGTCACCGGTGTGCTGGGGGCGATTGTTGTCGAAGTGGACCTGCAGAAGTTTGAACGCGCCTGGGCGGGAATTTCCGACGCGGTTCTGGTGACGGACAGCACCGGTAATATCATCCTGGCGACCGAAGCGCGCTGGCGCGGGCTGCAGGAGGGCGACGCGCTGACCTTGCAGACTCCCGAAGGCGCGATCCAGCGGGCAATCCGTGCCACCACCGACTGGACCGCGCTGCCGCCGGACGCCTATCTGCAAGGCGAGGCCGTGATGCGGCTGGAAACGCGGGTGCCGTTCCAGGGCTGGCGTATGGCGTCATTCACCACCTACGCCTCGGTGCGCGAACGGGTGAACGCGGTGCTTGCACTGGAAATCATGGGATTCGCCATTCTTCTGGCGCTGGCCTTCTATGCGCTCAGCCGGAAAACCGCGCTGCGCATGGCGCTGTTTCAGCGCGAGTCGGCAGAGCTCCGCGTATTGAACGTTCGCCTGCAGCGAGAAATCGCCGAGCGGGAACGGATGCAAAAGACCCTCGCGGTGGCGGAACAAAGCCTGGCGCAAAGCTCGAAACTGGCTGCTCTGGGCGAAATGTCGGCGGCTGTCAGTCATGAATTGAATCAGCCGCTTGCGGCGATGAAAACCTATCTGGCCGGCGCCCGGCTGCTGCTCAATCGCAACCGTCCGGATGAAGCACTGGCCTCCTTTGGCCGCATTGATGATCTGATTGAGAGAATGGGCGCCATCACCCGCCAGCTGAAGTCTTATGCGCGCAAGGGCGGCGATGCGTTCAGCCCTGTAAACTTGGGTGATGCGCTGGCTTCCAGCCTGTCGATGATGGAGCCGCAGCTGCGTCAGCGGCATGTGAAAATCACCCGGATATTGCCGGAAGAACCTGTTATGGTGATGGGCGACCGGATGCGGCTGGAACAGGTTATGGTCAACCTCTTGCGCAACGCGCTGGACGCCACCAAATCGGTGGCGGACCCGGAGGTGGAAATCCTGCTGGCCGCCGGTGAGACCGCGACCCTTTCGGTGCGCGACAACGGGGGTGGGATCAAGGACTTCGATGAACTGTTCGAGCCTTTTTACACCACCAAGCAGCCCGGCGACGGGGTGGGTTTGGGGCTTGCCATCTCCTCGGGGATCGTCAACGACCTTGGGGGACGGCTGACCGCCCGCAATGGCCAGAGCGGCGGCGCGGTCTTTGAGATGCAATTGCCGGTCCTGGCGGACGGCATCGAGGCGGCGGAGTGACCGCAGCCCGCAAGAGTTAGGAGAGGACGCGGATGGCACAGGCTATGAAAATCGCGATCGTCGATGATGAACAGGATATGCGGCAGTCGATCAGCCAGTGGCTGGCGCTGTCAGGCTATGACACTGAAACCTTTTCCAGCGCCGAAGAGGCGCTCAAGGTGCTTGGACCGGAATATCCGGGGATCGTGATTTCAGACATTAAGATGCCCGGTATGGACGGCATGCAGTTTCTGAAAAAGCTGATGGGCAGCGACTCTGCGCTGCCGGTGATCATGATCACTGGCCATGGCGATGTGCCGATGGCGGTTGAGGCGATGCGCGTCGGCGCTTTCGATTTCCTGGAGAAACCCTTTAACCCGGACCGCATGTCAGAGCTGGCCAAACGCGCCACTGGCGCCCGCCGCCTGACGCTGGACAATCGGGCGCTGCGGCGCGAGCTGTCCGACGGCGGCCAGATCATGAAAAAGTTGATCGGTCAGAGCCCGGTGATGGAGCGTCTGCGCGAAGATATCCTCGACTTGGGGCAGGCCGATGGCCATGTTCTGATCGACGGCGAGACCGGCACTGGCAAGACGCTGGTGGCCCATGCGCTGCATGCGGTTGGCAGCCGGGCGGGCAAGAAATTCGTGCTGATCTCCTGCGCTGCACTGGAGGAGGAAGCCCTGGCCAAGCGCTTGTTCGGCCCGATGCAGCCGGAAGACAGCATGCTGCCTGCGATCGAGGAAGCCCGCGGCGGCACCTTGGTTCTGGAAGACATCGATGCGCTGTCCGAAAGCCTGCAGGCCAAGCTGCTGAGCGTGATCAACGAGCAGGGCACTCCGGCAGAGACCCGGATTGTCGCCATCTCGAACCTGCAGGAAGCAGGCAAGACCTGCGAGGACGCGCTGCGCCCGGACCTGTTCTACCGCCTGGCAGCCTTGCGCATCACCGTGCCGCCGCTGCGTCAGCGGGGCGAGGATATTCTGACGCTGTTTACCCGGCTTTCCGAGCAGTTCTCCGAGGAATACGGCTGTGACGCACCGCAGGTGAGCGCGCAGGAGGCCGCCCAGCTGCTGCAGGCCCCCTGGCCGGGCAATGTGCGCCAGTTGATCAACATTGCTGAGCGTGCGGTGCTTCAGTCGCGCCGCGGCTCAGGCACCATCGCCTCGCTTTTGATGTCCGATCACGAAGAGATGCAGCCGGTGATGACCACAGAAGGCAAGCCGCTGAAGGAATATGTGGAAGCCTTTGAACGCATGCTGATCGACAACACCATGCGCCGCCACAAGGGCTCAATCGCCAGCGTGATGGATGAGCTGTGCCTGCCGCGCCGGACGCTGAACGAGAAGATGGCCAAATACGGCCTGCAACGCTCAGATTACCTGGCCTGAGCCTGATGGCTTTGCGCTCGGGCGCGCCCTGCAGCGGGAAACCCGCCTGAACAGCGTGCCGGAGCCTGCATCATTTTCGGGTCATGCCTGAAATTATAACCTGAAATTAACAGCTTGCCTGCTACAGGCGAGCTGTTTGCATTTTAAGGCACTGCAGAGTCGAATGGCCATTGTCATTACCTATCCACAGGCCTTATGCTGACCAAACGGGCCGGAAACCGGCATTTGGTTTCGCCCGTTCTGATGAGTTTCGCTGGTTTTGGCTTTTGTCCGGCACGATCCGAGAAAGCTGCAGCCAGGCCGATTGGCCCTCTGAACCAGGGGGCAGTTTAGCGCCCAAACCGGTCTCTATCTGGTGAAGGGATAATAGGGTAGGCCCGGGATACACCCGCCTGCCGGAGAAGAACCGCGATGACGCGCGCGAGAGCGATGAGCACTGAGGCAGGAAGGCCGGGCGTGAAACCCGGGACCACCTGCTGCGTCCCAGGGACCACCTGCTGCACCACGCCGTCCAAGATCGCCCTGACAAGACACCACCCGAAACGCGCGCGGCCGCCTGGAAGCAGAGAGCTTGCGGGCGCACAGGGCAGGTGCACCAAGGAAACATGGCTAAGAAAATGCTTATCGATGCCACCCACGCGGAAGAAACCCGCGTTGTGGTGGTCGACGGAAACAAGGTTGAGGAATTTGACTTTGAATCCGAAAACAAACGCCAGCTTGCTGGCAATATTTACCTTGCAAAAGTAACCCGCGTCGAACCGTCTTTGCAGGCGGCCTTTGTGGACTATGGCGGCAACCGCCATGGCTTCTTGGCGTTTTCGGAAATCCACCCGGATTATTACCAGATCCCGGTTGCCGACCGTGAAGCGCTGATGGAAGAAGAGCGCGCCTATGCCGAGGCGATGCGCGCCCGCGACGAGGAAGAAGAGTCCAAACCGGCCAAGCCGAAACGGGCCCGCCGGTCCAAATCTTCGGCCAAAGCGGCCAAGGCAACATCAGATGATGTGGTCGAGACCAAGGAAGTCGAAGCTGCGGATGGCCAGCCGGCAGAAATTGCCGGAATGGAAACCATTGACCTGACCGACAGCACCGAAGCCACCGGTGATCCGGCAGCGGATCTGGCAGAAGTTCCTGAGGGATCTTCGCCGATGGAGACTGTGGCAGAGACACCGGTGGAAGAACCGGAAGAGACAGAAGCTCCTGCCAAGGCGGCGGAAGTCGAAGCTGCAGACGCGCCTGCTGAAGCCGACGCATCAGAGACCGAAGCGGAAGCCGAAGACGTGGCCGCTCCTGCGCAAGACGTTGCTGCTGATGCAGAAACCGAAAGCGCGGAACAGGCCGAAGCAAGTGCTTCTGAAACCAGCGAAACTGCGGCTGATGAAACTGCGGACGCTGAAGCTTCTGCGCCATCGGGTGACAGCGACGATGGCGACGACGACGACAGCGATGTCGCGCGCCGCGCCGATGCCACCTCCAAGGATGAAAACATCGAGTCGGTTGCTGACGAAGATGACAGCGACGACATCCGCCCGCCGCGCAAACCGCGCCCGCGCCGCTACAAGATCCAGGAAGTCATCAAGGTCCGCCAGGTCCTGCTGGTGCAGGTTGTCAAGGAAGAGCGCGGCAACAAGGGCGCAGCCCTGACCACCTATCTTTCGCTGGCAGGCCGTTACTGCGTGCTGATGCCGAACACCGCTCGTGGGGGCGGCATTTCCCGCAAGATCACCAACGCTGCGGACCGCAAGAAGCTGAAGGATATCGCAACCGAGCTGGACGTTCCGACTGGCGCGGGCCTGATTGTGCGGACTGCCGGTGCCAAACGCACAAAGTCCGAGATCAAACGCGACTATGAATACCTGCAGCGCATGTGGGAACAGATCCGCGAGCTGACGCTGCAATCCATTGCACCGGCAAAGATCTATGAAGAGGGCGACCTGATCAAACGCTCGATCCGCGATCTTTACAGTCGCGAGATCGACGAGGTGCTGGTGGAAGGCGACCGCGGTTACCGCATCGCCAAGGACTTCATGAAAATGATCATGCCGTCCCACGCAAAGAATGTGAAACACTACCAGGAAGCGCTGCCGCTGTTTGCACGCTTTCAGGTCGAAAGCTACCTGGCGGGCATGTTCAACCCGACCGTGCAGCTAAAGTCCGGCGGCTACATCGTGATTGGTGTGACCGAAGCGCTGGTGGCCATTGACGTAAACTCTGGCCGGGCCACCAAACAGGGTTCGATCGAGGAAACCGCGCTCAACACCAACCTGGAAGCCGCTGAAGAGGTGGCGCGCCAGCTGCGTCTGCGCGACCTTGCCGGTCTGATCGTCATCGATTTCATCGATATGGACGAGCGCAAGAACAACGCCGCCGTTGAAAAGCGGATGAAGGACAAGCTGAAGACCGACCGCGCCCGCATTCAGGTGGGCCGCATCTCGGGCTTTGGCCTGATGGAAATGTCGCGCCAGCGCCTGCGCCCCGGCATGATCGAGGCGACCACGGCGCCCTGTGCCCATTGCCACGGCACCGGCCTGATCCGCTCGGACGACTCGATGGCGCTGTCGATCCTGCGCCAGATCGAGGAAGAGGGCACCCGCCGCCGCTCGCGCGAAGTGCTGGTGCGCTGCCCGGTCTCCATCGCCAATTTCCTGATGAACCAGAAGCGCGAGCATATCGCCCAGATCGAGGCGCGTTATGGCCTGTCCGTGCGCATCGAAGGTGACGCGCATCTGGTCAGCCCGGACTTCGTTCTGGAGAAATTCAAGACCGCTTCGCGTACCATCCCGGTGGCGACTGCGCCGGTGGTTTCTGTGGATACGTCGATCATGGATCAGGTGGACGCAGAGGAAGCCAGCCAGGACGAGGAAGAGACCGCTGTTGTTGCAGAGGTTGAAACCCCAGCTGAGGAGGCCGCGCAGGACGATAAGCCGAAGCGTAAGCGCCGTCGTCGGCGCCGTCGGAAGGGCGGCAATGGTGAGCAGTCTCAGAACGGTGAGACCGGCGAGACCAGTGAGAGCGGTGACGAGACATCTGATGATCAGAAGCAGACCAAGGAAGAGGCTGCCGAGCCATCCGAGGCCGCTGCTGAAGGCGAGGACGCGCCTGCGGAAGAGGTGAAGGAGAAGAAACGCTCGCGCACCCGTACCCGTTCGCGCAAGCCGAAGGCCAAGCCTGCGGAGACAGAAGCCGCTACCGGTGAAGACGCCGCAGCCGCAGAGGCCGCAACCCAAGAGGCCGTGTCGACTGAACCTTCTGAAGAACCAGCCGCAGCTGCTGATGCCGCTGAAGCGCCGGTGACAGAGGCCGCAGAAGTTGCATCGGGATCCGTTGCTGCATCTGAAGTCACCAAAGAGGCCGAAGCGGCAACTGCGCAAGAGGAGGCCCCGGTGCAGCTGGAAGCCCCTGCAGAGGCTGAAGGCGCCTCTGAAGAGAGCGCAGAAGAAGCTGCCGAGGCAGTGTCTGAGGTCAAAGCAGAGCCCGTCGCTGACGAAGCTGATGCGCCCGCTGCTGACGAACCTGTCGCTGACGAACCTGTCACAGAGGAGGCAGCATCTGCTGAACCTGCTGCGGTACCGCAGGAAAAGCAGCCTGAGCCTGAGCCTGCGCTGGCCGCTGCTGAAGCACAGCCGGAACCGGCTGCCCCGCCCAAGCCCAAGCGCCGCGGCTGGTGGTCGATGGGCGGCTGAAGCCGATAGACAAGTTAAGAAAAAGGCAGGCCGTTGGGCCTGCCTTTTTCTTTGCGCGCTGCGTCTGCGCTGAAATTGATAACCTGGCTTGCTACAGCCGTTTCCCGGCACAGGAAAAGCTTCGCAAAACATGTGTTTCCCGAGCCGGAATTCGCAATAACCTCCGACCGTCCCGCAGCACGAGGAGTCCGGCTCTGCTTGTGGTCAGCTACCCTTGCGGATCAGATAGATCTGGTGGCCCGCGCCGTCGCTGTGGCCTAAAAATTCATGACCGGCCTCATGGCAGAAATGCGGCACATCAATCACGGCCGCAGGATCATCCGCCAACAGTTCCAGAATCTGGCCGGGTTGCAGCGATTTCAGCCGCTTGCGGGCCTTTAGGACGGGCAGGGGGCACAGCAGCCCGATGGCATCCAGTGTCTCTTTGATCTCGCTCATGGTTTCCAGATAATCGGGATGTTTCATGCTGTCCACAAGGTTGTGACCAGCCGTCCCCGTGACGTTGGTCCGAAGCTGGCATAAGTGTTGGGACATGTTTGGAATCGAGATCATAGACGCAGGGCTTCTCCCTGCCATGTTGGTGGCGCTGCTGGGCGGCGTGATCAGCTTTCTGTCACCCTGCGTCCTGCCGATCGTGCCGCCTTATCTGGCTTATATGAGCGGCGTCACCATCGGCGAGATGCAAGGCACCGCTGCGGCCCGCCGCAAGGCGACCATCGCGGCATTGTTCTTTGTGATGGGGCTGTCCACAGTGTTTCTGCTGCTGGGGTTCACGGCCTCGGCCTTTGGCGCATTTGTACTGAAAAATCAGGAGCTTTTTGCCCAGATCTCAGGTGTTGTGGTCATTGTCTTCGGGCTGCACTTTCTGTCGGTTTTTCGCATTCCGCTGTTGGATCGCGAGGCCCGGATGGAGGCAGGCGAATCCGGCGGCTCTGCCTTGGGCGCATATGTGCTGGGCCTTGCTTTTGCCTTTGGCTGGACGCCCTGCATCGGCCCGCAGTTGGGTGCGATCCTGTCTCTGGCGGCCTCTGAGGCCTCGGTCAGCCGTGGCACCATTCTGCTGGGCGTCTATGCCGCCGGTCTGGGCATTCCGTTCCTGCTGGCTGCCATGTTCCTCAACCGGTCAATGACGCTGATGAACAAGATGAAGCGCCACATGGGGATGATCGAAAAGGTGATGGGCGGCCTGCTGCTGGTTGTCGGCATCATGCTGGTCACCGGATTGTTCACCACTTTCTCCTGGTGGTTGTTGGAGACTTTCCCGGCGCTGGCAGCGCTAGGGTAACACGCAACGATGCAAAGGGGCCGCAAGGCCCCTTTTTTCGGTAGCTTCCCGGCCTTACTCTTGCCGGATTGCACTGCTATTCTGACGGCAGAAAGGCAGAGCAGGTCAGCGTGGATCAAACCGGTTCCAAACAACAAAAGGTGCGCAGGCGGCGGGTGTTTTACATCCCCGGCTATGATCCGATTCATCCGCGCCGATACCGCGAGCTGTACCGCAAGGAAGGGGCCGAGCAGGCCATGATTTCCGGCTACAGCCTTGCTCTGGCCGCGAAACGGACCAAGGGCCCCTATGGCTGGCATGCCACCGCAGAGATGGACGGGATGCGGGTGGAAACTGACCTCGAGGTACTGGTCTGGTCCGATATCGTCCGCGGCAGTATGGAGGCCACGATTCCGGGCACCTACTGGCAGCTGCTGCGGACCGCTTGGATCTATATCTCTTCCGGTGCATTGCGGCGGCTGATGCGGCTTCGCAAGGGACCGGTGATAGCGGCACTTTACCCGGTCGGCATGCTGCTGGTGCAGGCGATTCTGGCGCTGCTTCTGGCCTGGGGCGTGGCGCAGGCTTTGGGCCTGCTGGCCGGTCTCGCTGGGCTGGGCGGTTCCCTTGCAGCGCTCCTGTGCAGCGTGCCGGGGCTGGGGGCAGGATATGCGCTGCTGCACTGGTTCAAAAAACGCGACGGCAAGTTTTTTGCGTATTATCTGATGCATGACTACGCACATACGGCGGCCCACCATGGGGAGATGGCGCCGGAGCTGGAGGTCCGGATGCGTCGGTTCCGTGAGCTGATCTCTGAGGCCCTGCAAGACAAGGAACTGGACGAGGTGCTGGTCGTTGGCCATTCCTCTGGTGCGCATCTGGGGGTGTCTGTCCTTGCGGATCTGATCCGCGCAGGGCTGCCCGCAGACCGGCCGGCTTTGGGATTTCTGAGCCTGGGTCAGGTCGTGCCAATGGTGTCATTTCTGCCGCGGGCTTTGCGGTTGCGAACCGATCTGCAATACCTCTGTCAGCGAGAGGAACTTGCCTGGGTGGACGTCACCGCCCCCGGTGATGGATGTGCCTTTGCACTTTGCGATCCTGTGGCCGTCAGCGGCGTTGCACCAAAAGGCAAGCGCTGGCCGCTGGTGATCTCTGCCGCCTTCACCCAGACCCTCAGCCCGGAGCGGTGGCGGCAGCTGCGCTGGCGGTTCTTCCGGCTGCATTTTCAGTACCTATGCGCCTTTGACCGGCCTGGCGACTATGACTATTTCCGCATCACCGCCGGGCCGCTGACGCTGGCTGACCGCTACAGGGACCGCAATCCGTCCCGCTCCCGGATCGACCTGCCAATTTCCAAATTCACGTCGGTGGCCGCAGAATGAGCCACCCAATGCCGCCGAAACCGCCCGCGCGACCAGAGCGGGTCTCGCTTTGGCGTTATGCAAAGCTGTTTCGCCAGGACATTCTTTCCGCCCAGCCGGCCAAGCTGTACCGTGCCTGGATGGCTGAGTTTCGCACGCCGTTTTTTCGCTCTTTTCTGGTCAATCAGCCGGATCTGGTGAAACTGCTGCTAAAGGAGCGCCCGGACGACTTTCCGAAATCCGACCGTATCGCAGAAGGGCTCAGGCCGCTGTTGGGGAATTCGGTTTTCCTGACCAACGGCGACGACTGGAAGCGTCAGCGGCGGATTATTGATCCGGCTTTTGAGGGCGGGCGTTTGAAAGATGCTTACCCGGCCATGCGGGCCGCAGCAAAGGCCGCTGTTGCGCGTCTGGAGGGGCGCCGGGGGCCTGTCGAAATTGAAGAAGAAACATCGCATGCGGCAGCGGATGTGATTTTTCGCACGCTGTTTTCAATCCCGATCGAGCATGAGGTGGCAGGAAAGGTCTTTTCCGGCTTTCGGGATTATCAGCGCAGCCAGCCGTTGCTGAATTTGGCGGCCTTTGTGCCGCTGCCGCGCTGGATGCCGCGGTTTTTCCGCCGCGGCACCCGCAGGAATGCCACGGAAATCCGGGCGCTGATCGCACAGCTGACGGCTGAACGCATGGCGGCCATCGGGGCAGGGCAGGCGCCGGACGATCTGGCGACCAAGATCATGACCACCCGGGACCCGGAAACCGGCAGCACCTTTGATGCGGCCGAGATGGTGGACCAGGTGGCGATTTTCTTTCTTGCCGGCCATGAAACCAGCGCCTCTGCTCTGGCCTGGTCGCTGTATCTGATGGCGCTTTACCCGGAGTGGCAGGAGAAGCTGGCCGCAGAGGCGGATGCGCTGGAGGATGAGAGTTTTGCCGCAGTTTCAAAGCTGAAGGTCAGCCGTGATGTGTTCCGCGAGACCCTGCGGCTTTACCCGCCTGTTCCGATGATGGTGCGCCAGGCCGCCTGTCCGGAACAGTTGCGAAACCGGAGCGTTCCCAAAGGGTCGCAAATGGTTCTGAGCCCCTGGCATCTGCACAGGCATGAGCGGTTGTGGGACAATCCCGATGGCTTTGATCCGGGCCGGTGGCAGACGGAGAATGGCAAGCAGTGCCAGCGCGATGCATTTATCCCGTTTTCGGCGGGTGCGCGTGTGTGCACCGGGGCGGGTTTTGCGATGGTGGAAGGTCCGCTGCTGCTGTCAACGATCCTGCGCCGGTTCCGGGTTGAACCCGTCGCGGACAGGGCACCTGTGCCAGTGGCGCATCTGACCGTACGGTCAAAGAACGGGATCTGGCTGCAGCTGTCGCCCAGGTAGCCGCGAAAATGCGATATTGCGCAGTGTTTTTATGGTGCCGGGATGTGGTCACTGCGCTTTTAACCGCCGCAGTACAAACAGTCGGATTGCAGAGGCCAGCCCGCAGTCTCCGCCGCGGCTGTCATCAATCTCGGCAGCCAACTCGTTGATCGCACGGCCGTCCTGCGCTGCGATCTCGCGGAAGGCATGCCAAAAGTCATCCTCCAGCGAAACTGACGTGCGGTGTCCACGCAGCGTCAGTGAGTGCTTCTTGGGGCGGGCGTTCATTCGTCGCGCTTATGGTCGTCCAGCCGCCGGACGTCTTGCGCATTGTGCGCCTTGTCCAAATCCTTCTCGGCCTTGGTCCGGCCGAAGGTCACGGCATTTTCGTCAGCGCGGGCCTTCTTTTCGGCCCGCGCTTTTTCTTTTCTGTACCGGTTCAGGTTGACCGGCTTTGCCATCAGTCTTTGGGTCCGATCATCTGCTCCGGGCGGACCACGGCATCAAAGGTGGCCTCATCGACAAAGCCAAGGGCGATGGCTTCCTCCTTCAGAGTGGTGCCGTTTTTGTGGGCGGTCTTGGCAACCTTGGTGGCATTGTCATAGCCGATGGTCGGCGCCAACGCGGTGACAAGCATCAGGCTTTCGTTCATCAGCTTGTCGATGCGCGGCTCATTGGCCTGGATGCCGTTCAGCATCCGCGCGGTAAAGCTGTCCGCCGCATCGCCCAGCAGCTGGATCGACTGCAAGAGGTTATAGGACATCATCGGGTTGTAGACGTTCAGCTCGAAATGGCCTTGGGAGCCTGCGAACTTGATTGCTGCGTCGTTCCCCATCACATGGGCGGCCACCTGGGTCAGGGCTTCGGCCTGGGTCGGGTTCACCTTGCCCGGCATGATCGAGGAGCCGGGCTCATTCTCCGGCAGAATCAGTTCGCCCAGACCCGAACGCGGGCCGGAGCCGAGGAAGCGGATGTCGTTGGCGATCTTGTAGCAGCTGCCCGCAATGGTCGCGAGCGCGCCGGACAGGAACACCATGGCGTCATGCGCAGCCAGGGCTTCGAATTTGTTGGGCGCGGTGACAAAGGGAAGACCGGTGATTTCGGCCATATTGGCGGCAACCTTCTCGCCCCAGCCTTTCTGGGTGTTCAGGCCGGTGCCGACGGCGGTGCCGCCCTGTGCCAGCTCATAGATGCCGGGCATGGCTGCTTCGACACGGGACAGGCCCTGACGGATCTGATGCGCATAACCCCCGAATTCCTGACCCAGCGTCAGCGGGGTTGCATCCTGGGTGTGGGTGCGGCCGATCTTGATAATGTCCTTGAACTCTTCCGACTTGGCCTCCAGCCCTTCGGCCAGTTTTGTCAGACCCGGCACCAGCACGTCGCGCACCATCATGGCGGTGGCGATATGCATCGCGGTGGGGAAAGTGTCGTTAGAGGACTGGCCCATGTTGCAATGGTCGTTCGGGTGCACCGGGTCCTTGGAGCCGATGACGCCGCCGAGGATCTCAATCGCGCGGTTGGCGATCACCTCGTTGGAGTTCATGTTGGACTGGGTACCGGAACCGGTCTGCCAGACCACCAGTGGGAAGTTGTCGTCAAACTTGCCGGCCACCACTTCGCTGGCCGCTTGGATGACGGCGTCGCCGATCCGGGGGTCCAGCTTGCCCGAGGCCTTGTTGGCCATGGCGCAGGCCTGCTTGATCACGCCGAGCGCGCGCACGATGGCAACCGGCTGTTTTTCCCAGCCGATCGGGAAATTCATGATCGACCGCTGGGTCTGCGCGCCCCAATATTTGTTGGAAGGGACCTCAAGCGGGCCAAAGCTGTCGGTTTCGGTGCGGGTCTCGGACATCCGTCGCCTCTCTCTGTTGTATGCGGTTGTATGCCGTTTAGCCGGTGTGTGAATGCGGCGCAATCAGCCAGTCGCGCGCAGCATAGCCAATCGCACGGTCAGGTATAGTGCCGTTTTGCCACAATCGCGTGGAGGCCATTGTCTGTTCATGTGCTATTGTTACATTGCGGGACGGGGACAAAGTATCCGGGAAGGAAATCAACGTGCTGATCCGTTTGCAAGCCATGCGTAATCTTCAAATGGCCATTGCGCCTGCGCTGGCGGCTGCCGCTTTGCTGATGTTGCCCTTGCAGGCGCGTGCCGATGTTTCGCGTTTTGCCGGCGAATACCGCGGCAGTGTCGATATCGTCAGAGCCGATGGCGACATCGACCCCCGGGATATGAGCGTGAAAATCCAGGAAACCCGCGAGGGCTTTGTTGTGAGCTGGACCGCGACCACGGAAAAAGATGACGGCCGTAAGAAAACAAAGAGCTATGAGGTCGAGTTTGTGCCGAGCGAGCGAAACGGTGTTTTCGCGGCTGCGATGACCCGCAATGTGTTCGGTCATGCGGTGCCGCTCAACCCGATGGAGGGCGAGCCCTTTGTCTGGGGGCGGGTCACCAACGGCACGCTGACCGTGTTTTCGCTTTTTATCCATCCCAACGGCGACTACGAGATGCAGCAGTATGACCGGACATTGGCCGATGGCGGGCTTGATCTGGTCTATATCTCGCGTCTGAATGGCGAGCCGAAACGCCGGCTGGAGACGTTTCTGGCCCGGCAATAGCGCAAGGCAGGCCTTGCCTCTCTTTGCCAGCGGCCTGAACAGGCAAAGAAAAGGCGGCCAGTTCAGGCCGCCCCTGCCAATCTCAGGTGAAATTGCGGATTACTTTCGGAAGCTGTCCAGCGACACCACATCCGCGTCCTTTTTGGCCTCTGCGGGAGCTTCTTCGCTTTCCGCCTCTTCGTCGTCGGTTTCCGGGGCATAGCCTTCGGCTTCTTCCTCGGCGCTTTCAAAGCGCAGGCCGAACTCCACGGAGGGATCCACGAAAGTACGGATGGCGTCATAGGGGATATAAAGCGGTTCAGGGGAATCGCCGAAGTTCAGCGTCACGGCAAACCCATCTTCTTCGACGGTCAGATTGTCGAACCAATGCTGCATGACCACGGTCATTTCGCCGGGATAACGGTCTGACAGCCAGTCGGCAATTTCCACGTCGGGATGGTCCGTGTCGAAGGTGATGAAAAAGTGATGGTTGCCGGGCAAACCATTATCGGAGACGTCCTGCAGCACGGTCCGGATCAGGCCGCGCATGGCTGAGTGCATCAGGTTGCCATAGTCGATTTCACGGGACATGCAGTCACCCTTTGTTCATTTGCTATTCAGCATAGGAGATTCTGCTGGAAACAAAAGAGCAGCCTTGATGACAGTGCAATAAAATTTTGTGTCTCGGCAGGTAGGCGATGCGGCGCAGTCAGCTGATTGCAAACGGGAATTCAGCTATAGCAAGACCTGCCGCTGCCATCACTGCCAGCAGGAACAGCATATTACCACGCACTGCCCAGGCAGCCAGCGGCGCCAGCAGAACCAGTAGCACAGCCGGTGTGTTCATGCTGCTCCAGACCGGAGCGGGAACCTGCAGGAGGCCAGCCTCGAAGAGCTTTGTGTCTGCAAAAGCCACATGCATCAGGAACCACACCGACAGGTTCAAAATCACACCGGCGACAGTGGCGGTGACTGCTTTCAGCGCCATGCCGAGGCGCGGATGTGTTGCAATGCGCTCCACATAGGGCGCGGCGGCGAAGATCCACAGGAAGCAGGGCATGAAAGTGGCCCAAAGCGCCACCGCGCCCGCTGCGAAGAACAGCCCGAATCCGCCCTCCAGCAATCCAGACAACATGGCGACGAACTGGGTGACCAGAATCAGCGGCCCCGGTGTGGTTTCCGCCAGACCCAGCGCATCGATCATTTGGCCTGCGCTGATCCAGCCGAATTGAGTGACAACGGTCTGGCTGATATACGCCAGAACGGCATAGGCACCGCCAAAGGTCACCACTGCCAGCTTGGAGAAAAACCAGCCAATGTCTGCCAGGAACGCTGCGCCAAAAAGGCTTAGGGCAATCAATGGCAGCAGCCACAAGGCGCCCCAGACCATGATTGTGCGCAATGTGCTGCCATTGTGCACAGCCGGGCTGTGGGCCGCTGCGGCAGCACTGGCATCCTTGCGCATCAGGCCAATGCAGGCCGCGGCCAGCACCACCAGCGGAAACGGCAGGTTCAGCAGGAAAAGCGCCGCAAATCCGCCGCCGGCCAGGCCCCAGTCAAGCGGGTGCTTCAACGCCTTGCCTGCAAGCCGCCGCAGGGCTTGCAGGATGATGACAACCACGGCTGCTTTCACCCCGAGAAAGGCCGACTGGACTGCGGGCAACGTGCCGTATTGTGCATAAAGCCAGACCAGCGCGGCAATCACCGCGGCACCAGGCAGCACAAACAGCAGGCCGGCCAGAAGCCCGCCAGCGGTGCCACGCATCCGCCAGCCGGTATAGGTCGCCAGCTGCATCGCCTCTGGCCCGGGCAGGAGCATGCAGAAGGAGAGGCCGCGCAGGAAACTTTCCTCGCTCAGCCAGGGGCGATCCTCGACCAGTTCCTTGTGCATAACCGCAATTTGCGCGGCGGGGCCGCCGAAACTCAGCACGCCAATGCGTCCGAAGACACGGAACATCTCGGTCCAGTTCGGGGGGGTCATGATGTGCGCTCCGCAGACTGGTCGTGGCACCTGCCATGGCCATCATGGTCCCAGCGGTAAAGCGCGTCATATGGTGTCATGCCTGCCTCAAGCCGTTGATGGTCATCCTTGAACCGGCGCGACAGACCAACCGGGAGTGTGAGACGTCTCCGCTGTCTTGGCCAGCCGGATCATGCCGGTTTGTGTCGGCGCCTCGCACGGCCCGGGCCAGACTGTCAAGCGCCGCTGTTCTGTGGTTTAAGTCATCCAGCATGATGCCAAAGATGCCATGCCCGCCGCGGTGCGGCCAGAACAGGGGCCCGACGTCAATCAGCGTGGCAACGCCCCCTTCAGCAACGCTTGCAGTGTCCGAGGGGGAGGCAAACAGGCGCCATGCTTTTGCAACGACCAAGCGGCGGAGCAGCCGGCGGCACGCGATCCGGTCAATTTTCGGCCTGTGGCGGGTCACCCACAGGGGCCGCCGCTTGCGGGCAGGGGCAACATGTGATCCTTGGGCTGTCGCTTTGCGGGGCGTTCGCGTCTCTCCCCATGGCGCCTTACAGGCGCGTTTGCGCAGCACCTGTCACGCATCGAAAGGCGGATGTCATCCCAACCGTTCCCCGGTCATGCAGATGGCCAAAGCCTCAGGCGGCAGTTGGCCAAGCTGTTCGAACAGTTGGAAGTAATCCATATTGGAATGCAGTTCGGCAATCTTGCCGTTTTCCACCCTTGCCATGATTTGCCCGGTGATGTGAAAGGCTGTTCCGCCCTTTGGACTACTGGTGTCTATCAGCAGGCGCACGGATACCCAGTCGCGGGTTTCCATTGCATGGGTGAAGCGAACTTTCATTGGTCCCACGAGGCTGCGCAGCGTGTCGACCACCTCGCCGTAGTCGCAATCCGGGCCGGCCAGCGCCGACACCGCTCCGGAGACGATCGTTTCTGCGGTCATTACCTTGGATACGGCCCCCAGGTTGCCCCTGCACCAGATCTCTTGGAACATGAAATGCAGCAGATGTGCCAGCGGCATTCCGGCAGTGGTGTCCGGGTCAAATGGGGCGGCCATACACGGGGCGACGCACGCAGCGGGTTCAGCTGCACTGCCTGCCGGAGGTGACTGGCCCGGAGAGGCTTTTGATGTGTCGGTGGTCTTCATCATGTTTCCCCTTTGAGCGGCCGTGCCTGGCTGACGATGGGCACCCGTTCGGCTGCGTCCAGCAAGCATAATGTCAGCGAAAAGGTAAAGTGCAGGTTTCTGTTGCCAGGTACCTGCGAACCCCGCCTTACGCTGCTAGGCACAAGGACTTAGTTTCGGCGACCCGAACTGCTTACGCAGCCAGAGCCATTGCCGGAGCACGATTGTCATTTGCAATTGTACAAGTTTCGCCGGTAACGGTGGCAGACAGCCGAGACAAAGCTAACCCCTTTAGACGTCCGTCGATCCTATTTCGTCCCCATTGCCGCCAAATGAACGGGTTTGGTGGAGACGCCGGGTACCGCCCCCGGGTCCGATCCGCTTATTACGAGCGCGTTTATGTCCATAGTTCCACAAGGGAACAGGGGCTATATAATCCGCTTCATTCCGGTTGCAAAGGGGAAACCGAAATCTTGCGAGGATTCCGGCTGTTTTTCCGGGAGGGAAAAGGGCGCTGCCATACCAGCTTGCGCAGTGGGGCCTTGTTACGGAACAGTACGGTTTGCGCCCGGTTTGCGGCTGGCAAGCCTTTACCGCTTTGCCCGTGCTGCAAAGACGTCGGCCGCCAGCTTGCGGGTTTCATCCTCCAGGTCCTGGAGGCCTGCAACAGCTGCGCTGCCGTCGCCGGCTTCGATGTCATCAGCGATCCTTGAATGCAGGCCGGTGATCACTGCGCGGTCGCGGGCGGTGAAGGTGATCATGTTCATCAGCGGCTGCATCGCCTCCACCGCGCCTGCCAGTTGATAAGACAGGACCGGGTTGCCGGCCCCGTCCACCAGCGCCCGGTGAAAGGCAACATCAGAAGCGCAGAACGCTTCATCTGTCAGCCCCGGCTGCCCCTGGCGGAACGTCTCTGCCCGCATTGTTGCCAGATGATCGGCGCTGCGGCGTTGTGCCGACAGCGGCGCGCAGGCACGCTCCAGTGCATAGCGCGCCTCGCAAGCCGTATCAAAGCTCACCGCGTTCATGCTCAGGAGAAGCGTCGACGTTGTGACCTGCTGCGCATAGGCATCCTCAAAGCTCAACCGGTTTACAAAGGCGCCTCCGGATGCTCCGCGCTGGGTGCGGATCAGCGATTGCGCTGCCAGCCTCTTCAGCGCCTCGCGCACGGTCGGGCGGGAGACTTGGAAGTGGTCCGACAGCTCCACTTCAGACGGCAACCTCTCATCCACGATCAATCTGCCAGAGATGATGGCTTCCTTGATGGCCTGGGCTATCTGTACCGACAGGTCGGCAGAGCTGTTGGGGTCAATTTTCATACCCGGGGTCCTGTCACGTGACTGCGCCGGAACGCCGCCGGCAAGAAATCATTTGTCTGACATTTAAAAGTCTGACATTTAATATCTAAGACCTGAGTCGGAGGAGGGCAATGCCTGAAACCGCTGTAATCAGATCTTTGCGGCCGCTGTTCTGCCGTATGCAGCCAAATCACTGAAACGCTCAAACGGAGACTTGAGCATGGCAAGCATCTTCCCTTCCCGGCGCATTCGGCGCACGCCCTTTACCCCTGGTGTCGAAGCCGCCGGTGTCAAAGGCTACACGGTTTATAATCACATGCTTTTGGCCACTGTGTTTGACAGCGTGGAAAACGACTGTGCCCATCTGAAGCAGCATGTGCAGGTCTGGGATGTTTCCTGCGAGCGCCAGGTCAGCATCAAGGGACCGGATGCGCTGCGGCTGATGAAGCTGATCAGCCCGCGCGATATGGACAGGATGGCTGATGATCAGTGCTACTATGTGCCAACTGCCGATCATAATGGCGGCATGCTGAACGATCCGGTGGCGGTGAAACTGGCAGCGGACCATTACTGGCTGTCGCTGGCGGATGGTGATTTGCTGCAGTTCGTGCTGGGCCTTGCCATCGCCAAAGGGTTTGATGTGGAGATAACGGAGCCCGACGTGTCGCCGCTGGCGGTGCAGGGGCCCAAGGCAGATGAGCTGATGGCCCGGGTTTTTGGCGACGCGGTCCGGGACATCCGCTTTTTCCGCTACAAACGGCTGGAGTTTCAGGGCGCGGATCTGGTTGTGGCCCGGTCCGGCTGGTCCAAGCAGGGCGGGTTTGAGATCTATGTCGAAGGTTCCGGGCTGGGTATGCCCTTGTGGGAGACGCTGTTTGCCGCGGGCGAAGACCTGCATGTGCGGGCAGGCTGCCCCAATGCGATTGAGCGCGTTGAAAGCGGATTGCTGAGCTATGGCAACGATATGACCCGCGAAAATACGCCGTATGAATGTGGATTGGGCCGGTTCTGCAATTCGCCCGAGGATTACATCGGCAAGGCAGCGCTGGCAGAACAGGCGGCAAATGGACCGGCCCGCCAGATCCGGCCGCTGGTGATCGGCGCAGAGATCCCGCCGTGCCTGGATGCCTGGCCGCTTTATGCAGACGGGCGCCGGGTTGGTGAGATCGGCTCGGCTGTCTTCTCGCCTGAGTTCGGGCTGAATGTGGCAATTGGCATGGTGGACCGCTCCCATTGGGCGCCCGGCACCGTGCTGGAAGCCGAGACCCCGGCAGGCCTGCGGCCTGCAACGGTTCAGGAGAAATTCTGGCGCTGATGGGACGTGACCGGAAGGGGGCGCTGCCCCCGCCGCGGCAGGCCGCGGCTCCCCCGGGATTTTTGGGGCCAGAAGAAAATGGGATCTGGGCCGCAGTACAGAAAAGGATGGCACAATGTTCAATGCACTGGTGGTGAACAAGGACGAAGACAGCGGCAAGACCTCTGCGGTGGTGGAGCAGATCAGCCTGGATCAGCTGCCCGAGGGGGAGGTGACCGTTGCGGTCGAATATTCCACTGTGAATTACAAGGACGGTCTGTGCATCGGGCCGGGCGGCGGGCTGGTGCGCAAATATCCGCATGTGCCGGGCATCGATCTGGCCGGCACCGTCGAGGCGTCCTCCGACGCGCGCTACAGTCCGGGCGACAAGGTGGTGCTGACAGGCTGGCGTGTGGGGGAGGCCCATTGGGGCGGTTATGCCCAGAAGGCCAATGTGCGCGCCGACTGGCTGGTGCCGCTGCCGGAGGGGCTGGACAGCCGCCAGGCAATGGCTGTGGGCACGGCGGGGTTCACGGCCATGCTGGCGGTCATGGCACTGGAGGACCACGGGCTGGAGCCCGGTCAGGGCCCGGTGCTGGTGACCGGGGCCGCGGGTGGCGTCGGCTCTGTTGCCACCGCGATCCTGGCCAATCTGGGGTATGAGGTTGCCGGTGTGACCGGGCGTCCGGAAACTGCGGACTATCTGACGTCCCTGGGGGCAACCCAGATTGTTGCCCGCGAAGACATCAATGAAACCACCAAGCGCCCGCTGGAAAGCGAATCCTGGGCCGGATGTGTCGATGCTGTTGGTGGCGCCATGCTTGCGCGGGTGCTGGGGCAGATGAAATACGGTGCCTCGGTTGCCGCTGTCGGACTGGCGGGCGGCGCGGCGCTGCCTGCCACCGTGATCCCGTTCCTTTTGCGCGGTGTGAACCTGCTGGGCATCGATTCCGTGATGCAGCCTTATGACAATCGCGTTCGCGCCTGGCAGCGGATCGCCAATGATTTGCCAATGGCCAAGCTGGAGGCGATGGTCCGGCCTGCCACCCTGAGCGATCTGCCGCATCTGGGGGCGGAAATCCTCAAGGGGCAGGTCAAGGGGCGTGTCGTGGTGGACGTCAACGCCTGACAGTCAGACGGCCTGAAAACAGACGGCCCGAAAGCCGACCACACAGGCCCCGACCACACAGGCCCCTGTCGCACAGGCCCCGATTTTCCAGGCCCCGGTCATACGGGGCCTGTCTGGGTCACTCATTGAATTTGAAGAAGCTCAATGAGTTTCCATCCGGATCGCAGGCATAGAAGAACCGACCGGGCGGGATCTGGATGGTCTCAGACATCACCTTGCCTCCGGCATCTGCGACACGCGCCATGATATCTTCCAGTTCACCTTCAGCGATCAGATGCAAAGTCGGGCCGCGGCCGTCGCCGGCAGGTTTGCCTTGATAAAGATGCAAGGCAATGCCGGTGGCCTCATCTGCCGGTTTGAACATTGCAATCGGGTTCGGGCCGCTGTTGTCGATGCTCAGATTGGCGCCGGTCACCTGGCTGTAAAAGCGGATAGCTGCATCCAGATCGGTGACAGGCAACTCGGCCCAGACCAGAAAATCCTTTGGGGTAAATCCCATGTCTCATCCTCCTTGATGTGATGCTGCCAGACTGCCGTAAGCTCATGACAGTTTCCGTCGTCAGGCTGGGCGCCTGGCCGCACTGTTGTCGGTACGTTGCGGCTTTTGCCTCTGGTCAGGCTGTTTGCGTCTTGCGGGGCTGCCTGCGATCCCTCAATCCTTGTGCAGGAACGCGGCTTGGCTGGAAGACCTGCCATGTTGGGGGCAATCCCTGGCATGGGCCGGTCCGCCCCTGAACCGCAGGGATTGAGGAGATACGCGATGAGTGTTTTGGATATCGATTTCGTCCGGGCACAGTTTCCTGCCTTTGCAGAACCCAGCCTGGAGGGGCAGGCGTTCTTTGAAAATGCCGGCGGGTCCTATACCTGCCACCAAGTGATAGACCGGCTGACCCGGTTTTACACCCAGCGCAAGGTGCAGCCTTATGCGCCATATGAGGCCTCCCGTCTGGGTGGCGCGGAAATGGACGAAGCCCGTGCGCGTCTGGCTGCGCTGATGGGGGTTGCAGCGGATGAGCTGAGCTTTGGCCCCTCCACCACCCAGAACACCTATGTTCTGGCCCAGGCTTTCCGCAGAATGATGAAACCCGGAGAGGCGATCATCGTCACCAACCAGGACCACGAGGCCAACACCGGCCCCTGGCGGCGGCTGGCCGAAGAGGGGATCGAAATCCGTGAATGGCAGATCGACCCGCAGACCGGCCATCTGGACACGGCGCAGCTGGAGAACCTGCTGGACGAAAATGTCCGTCTGCTCTGTTTTCCGCATTGCTCCAATGTGGTGGGGGAGATCAACCCGGTGGCAGAGATCACCGCGCTGGCGCATGCTGCCGGTGCTTTTGTCTGCGTCGACGGCGTTTCTTATGCGCCGCACGGGCTGCCCAACGTGGATGAGTTGGGCGCCGATATCTACCTGTTTTCTTCCTACAAGACCTATGGGCCGCATCAGGGCGTCATGGTGATCCGCCGGGCGCTGGGCGAGCTGCTGCCGAACCAGGCGCATTACTTCAACGCAAGTGATCTCTATAAACGCTTCACCCCGGCAGGTCCCGACCACGCCCAGGTCGCCGCCTGTGCAGGCATGGTTGATTACGTCGAGACGCTGGCAGCGCACCACGGCCACAGCGGCGGCACTGCCGCGCAAACCGGCGCCTTTGTCCACGATCTGATGCGCGCGCATGAGATCAAGCTGCTGCAGCCGCTGCTGGACGCGGTGACGGATCGCAATGATCTGCGCCTGCTGGGGCCGTCGATTGCCGAAAACCGCGCGCCGACTGTTGCCTTGGCCCTCAACCGCGCAGCTGAACCGGTGGCGGCGCAGATGGCAGAGCATGGCATCATGGCTGGCGGTGGTGATTTCTACGCGGTGCGTGCGCTGGAGGCGCTGGGCATTGATCCAAGCGAGGGCGTGCTGCGTATCAGTTTCACCCACTACACGTCAGAGGCGGAAATGGCCAAACTGATCGAGGTCTTGGACCGGGTGCTATAGCAGAAACTGCGCAAGGAAATGACATGAACAGCCGTGCCCCGGTCATCTGGTGGATCAGGCGGGACCTTCGTCTGGCAGATAATCCGGCTCTTACGGCTGCTGTGAACAGCGGCGCGCCGGTGCTTCCTGTCTATATCCTGGACCCGCAGGATGAGGCGCTGGGCGCGGCGCCCAAATTCCGGCTGGGACTGGGGCTGTCGCATTTCGCGCGCGCGCTGGAACAGGTCGGCTCCCGCCTGATCCTGCGCCGTGGCCCGGCTCTTGCTGTGCTTGTGGATCTGATCGGGGAAACCGGGGCAGGGGCCGTGCAGTGGTCCCGCCTCTATGATCCGCAGGCCATCAGCCGCGATACCGACATCAAGGCGCAATTGAAGGCACAGGGGACAACCGTCCAATCGCATGGCGGTCGGCTGCTGTTTGAACCCTGGACCGTCGAGACCAAGACCGGCGGCATGTACAAGGTCTTTACTCCGTTCTGGAAATCCGTGCGTATGCGCAGCATAGAAGGCCTGTTGCCCGCGCCGGACAAACTGGCCGCACCGGACAGATGGCCTGCCAGTGATGATCTGGCTGCGTGGACCATGGGCGCTGCCATGCGCCGCGGCGCCGAAGTTGTGGCCCGCCATTGCCGCGTGGGGGAGGCTGCGGCGCAGGCGCGGCTGGACGAATTCCTGGCAGACAAGGTCTTGGCCTACAAGGACCGCCGCGACTTTCCGGGGGAGGACGCCACCTCTGGCCTGTCAGAAAACCTCGCCTGGGGGGAAATCAGCCCGCACCGGTTGTGGCACCGGGGGCGTGCGGCGATGGAACAGGCCGACCAAGGCGCCGAGACCTTTCTCAAGGAGGTCGTCTGGCGCGAGTTTGCCTATCATCTGATGTACCATTCACCCCACATCCTGACCGGCAGCTGGCGGCCAGAGTGGCAGGACTTCCCTTGGTCGCAGGAAGCTGTGCCACAGGTTCAGGCGTGGCAGCGCGGCCAGACCGGCTATGGCTTTGTCGATGCCGCCATGCGAGAGCTGTATGTGACCGGCAAGATGCACAACCGCGCCCGCATGGTCACCGCAAGTTTCCTGACCAAGCATCTGATGGCGCATTGGAAAATTGGAATGGACTGGTTCGCGGATACGCTGGTGGACTGGGACCCGGCGGCCAATGCCATGGGCTGGCAATGGGTTGCGGGCTGCGGCCCCGATGCCGCGCCGTTCTTCCGGATTTTCAACCCGTCTTCCCAGTTGGAAAAATTCGACCCGTCAGGCGCCTACAGTCGCCGCTGGATTGCCGAAGGCCAGGGCTGCCCGCCGCAGACCGCGCTGGATTTCCACGATGCAGCGCCGCGCGCCTGGAACCTGTCAGCGGACATTGCGCGGGCTGAACCGGTCATCAGCCTGCAGGCGGGGCGGGCGCGTGCGCTCACGGCCTATCGCAAATACCGTGACAGCGGCTGACGTACCGTTTTCTTGCCTGAATGCCCCCTGCGGCCTAGCTGTTTTGCATAGCACGCCCGTATCTCGCAGAGGGGGAAGCGAATGAAACTCACATCCGTTGAGGGCCAAAACAACCTGCCGCGCTATTTCCCGGCAGTGTTTGCCAAGGTCAAGGCCATGCAGATCGGGCAGCTGGATATACAGCTGCCGGACGGCCGCATCTTTACAGCCAAGGGCAGGAACCCAGGACCTGCCGCCGACCTGATCATCCACCACCCTGACTGTTTTGCGCGCCTGATCCGCGAGGGCGATCTGGGCTTTTCTGATGCCTATCTGGATGGCTGGTGGAGCACCACTGACCTTCAGGCCTTCATGGATCTGGTGCATATGGGCGCAGAAACCGTTTATGACGGTTTCCCGGGGCAGGGGCTGGCCCGCGCCTATGAACGGTTCCGCTTTTGGCTGCACCGCAACCATCGCCGCCAGGCCAAAAAGAACATTTCCTATCATTACGACCTCGGCAACGATTTCTACCGCCTGTGGCTGGATGACACGATGACCTATTCCAGTGCTCTGTTTCGCAGCGGACAGGACAGTCTGGAGGCAGCGCAAACTGCGAAATATGCCTCCATGGTGGATCAGATGGGGGTGCAGCCCGGCGATCATGTGCTGGAGATCGGCTGCGGTTGGGGCGGTTTTGCCGAATATGCCGCCAAAGAGCGGGGGCTGAAGGTCAAGGGGCTTACGATCAGTAAGGAACAGTTAAGGTTTGCCCGTCAGCGCATTGAAAACGCGGGATTGTCTTCTCAGGTAGAGCTGTGCTTGCAGGACTACCGCGACTGCCGCGGCCAGTTCGACGGCATCGCCTCGATTGAGATGTTCGAGGCGGTGGGAGAGGCATATTGGCCGACATATTTTGGGGCCATTCGTGACCGGCTGAAACCCGGCGGCAAGGCCACGCTGCAAATCATCACCGTTGCCGACCGGCGCTGGGAGATTTACCGCAAAGGGGTTGATTTCATCCAAAAGCATATCTTCCCCGGCGGCATGCTGCCGTCCCCCTCTGTGTTGCGGGGGCAGGTCGAAAGGGCCGGACTGGGCGTGGTGAAATCTATCGAATTCGGCAGCAGCTACGATCTGACGCTCAGGCGCTGGCACGAGACCTTCAATGCCCGCTGGGACCAGATTTCCGGGCTCGGATTTGATGAGCGATTTCACAAGATGTGGAACTTTTACCTCACTTCCTGCGCAGCTGCCTTTAAGACTGGAAATTGCGATGTGACGCAGATTACAGTTGCGCATCGGTAATTGAACTGCGCCACGGAAATAGAAAAATATGCCCACTGGAGCCCGACTGACTGCAGCATTGTGCTTGGCCTTGCTGGCGTTGATCGTGTCTTTTCTGGTTATGCCACAGATGCCTGAAGGCACGGATTTTGGCTACTTTGTGCATGTGAACGTGGTGCTGGGGCTGCTGTGCGGCTGGATCTTTATGGGGCGGCGGGCAGGCGGCGGTTTGGTTCCTGCCATCAATAATGGTCTGACCGGGATGGCAGTGATGGTGCTGTGGGCTTTGTTCATCCAAGGCACCTGGGAAATGTTCCGGCTTGCCATGCGGCACCGCTACGATGGCCCGTTTGAGGCGCTGTCGCAGATTTTTGTGATTGCGCTGGACTATTTCTTTGTTATCGCGGTTCCGACGGTGCTGGTGCCGCTGGTCGTTGGCGGTGTGCTTGCTGGCCTTGCCACTGAAAACGCCTCCCGCCGCTGGCGCTAAAACACTTCTTAACAACAGGTTATATCCCGTGGCTGATCTATTTTTCTTTGGCACGCTGCGCCATGTTCCTTTGCTTGAACTGGTTCTGGGCCGCAGCGGCGATGCGCTGAATGTGCTGCCCGCCAAATTGCCCGGCCACGGTGTGTATCAGGTTTCAGGGCAGCCGTTTCCCGCGATCGAAGAACGCCAGGGTGCCACGGCGGATGGCGTTCTGGTGCAGAATTTGTCACCCGCAGATCTGGACGCGCTGAATTTTTATGAAGGCGGCTTTGGCTATGCGCTGAAACCGGTTTCCGTGCAGCTGGAGGATGGCAGTGCAGCCGGTGCCGAAGTTTATTTTCCGGAACCCGGCCTGTGGCAGACAGCCGAGCCTTGGGACTTGAACGCTTGGGCGGACAAATGGGGGGCGCTGTCCCTGCGCGCCGCTGAGGAGGTGATGGCCTATCACGGACGGATGACAGCGGAAGATGTGGCCCGTTGCTTTCCCTCTGTGCGCCGCCGCGCCGCCGCATGGCTGGCAGGGCAGGCCCGGCCCGGGGACGGTGTGCACGATCTGTCCAAAGATGTGATTGTCCATAGTCACAATCGGGCGCATCTGAACTTCTTTGCAATGGAGGAGATGGATCTGCAGTTCCGCCGGTTTGACGGCAGTATGAGCCCGGTGATGAACCGGTCTGCCGCTATGGCGGGGCATGCGTCGGTTGTGCTGCCTTACGACTCTGTCCGCGATCAGGTGCTGCTGGTGGAACAATTCCGCGCACCACCGTTCATCATGGGGGATGCGCATCCGTGGATGTGGGAACCGGTTGCCGGTGTGATTGACCCCGGAGAGACCGCAGAGGAAACCGCCCGGCGCGAGGCGGTCGAAGAGGCCGGCGTCACCATTCAGCGCCTGGAAACTGTGGCGCGCGGCTATCCGTCCAGCGGTGCCCTGGCGGAATATATACATATTTTCATTGGCATAACGGATCTTTCCGACGTTGGCATCGGTGGCGGCGTTGCGGGAGAAGGCGAAGATATCCGCAGCTGCATTCTCAGCTATGATGAGCTGATGGCGGGCATTGATGCGCAGACCTATCAGGACATGCCGCTGGTCACTGCGGCACTGTGGCTGTCACGGCACCGTGAACGGATTCGCAAAGACAGCAGCTGACCCGCTTCCCGCCTTGTGATCACCGGATCGCTTGGCTACACCTTGGGGGAACGATCGAAAGGGATACCATGCGCATTGCACGCGATCTGGCTGATGCCATCGGCCAAACACCTCTTATCCGCCTGAACCGGGTCAGCGAAGAGACCGGCTGCGAGATCCTGGGCAAGGCGGAATTCATGAACCCGGGCCAGTCAGTCAAGGATCGCGCCGCGCTTTACATCATCAAGGATGCCATTGCCAGCGGCGCGCTGAAACCGGGCGGCACCATTGTTGAAGGCACGGCCGGCAACACCGGCATCGGCCTGGCGCTGGTCGGCGCGTCAATGGGGTTCAAGACGGTGATTGTGATCCCGGAAACCCAGTCCGAGGAAAAGAAGGACATGCTGCGCCTGGCCGGCGCCCAGCTGGTCCAGGTTCCGGCGGCCCCATACCGCAACCCCAACAACTATGTGCGCTATTCGCAGCGTCTGGCGGAAAAACTGGCCAAGACCGAGCCCAACGGCGCCATCTGGGCCAACCAGTTCGACAATGTCGCCAACCGTCAGTCCCATGTGGAAACCACCGGCCCGGAAATCTGGGAACAGACCGGCGGCAAAGTGGACGGTTTTGTCTGCGCTGTCGGCTCTGGCGGCACCCTTGCCGGTGTGGCTGAGGCACTGCAGCCCAAGGGGGTGAAAATCGCGCTGGCCGACCCGATGGGGGCGGCGCTGTTTTCCTACTACACCACGGGCGAACTGGCCTCCGAAGGCGGCTCCATCACCGAAGGCATCGGTCAGGGCCGGATCACCAAGAACCTCGAAGGCTTCACCCCGGACTTCAGCTATCAGGTGCAGGATGCCGAGGCGGTGCCTTATGTCTTTGACCTGCTGCATGACGAAGGCCTGGTGCTGGGCGGCTCCAGCGCGATCAACATCGCCGGTGCCGTGCGGATGGCCAAGGACATGGGCCCGGGCAAGACCATTGTGACCGTGTTGTGCGACTATGGCACCCGCTACCAGTCCAAACTTTTCAACCCTGATTTCCTGCGTGAAAAGAACCTGCCGGTGCCAGAGTGGATGACCCACACACCTGCGTCGATCCCAGGTGTTTTTGAGGACGTATGACACCCATACTGACCGCTTTGCGGACCGTTTTGCTGGGGCTGGCCTTTGTGGCCGGCCTCGCGTTGCCTGCTCTTGCCCAGCTCAACGCTGACGCTCGGGCCTACTATCAGGACTGGCTCAAGACCGCGGCCCGCGCCGAGGAGGTCATTGACGCCAAACGCGCCTCCAGCGCCGCTCTGGAAACGCTGCGTGTCGAACTCACCACCTACAGGCAGAACTTTCTGGATGCGCGGACCGGCAACGGCGACCGCATCATAACGCTGGAAGGGCAGCTGTCGGCCCTTGGTCCTGCACCGGGCGACGGCGAAAGCGAGCCGGAAGACATTGCGAACCTGCGTGCCTCGCTGGAACAGCAGCTGAACGATCTTAAGGTTCCCCGCATCGTTTCAGAAGAGGCTTACAGCCGTGCCGACGGGCTGATCTCGGAAATCGACACAATCATTCGCGAGCGCCGGACCCGGATTCTGCTGGAGCGCGGTCCCTCTCCGTTGAACCCGGAAAACTGGTCAGGTGCTCTGCGCGCATTGAACCGGTCCGGCAGCTTGCTGTGGAATGAAACCGCCAACAAGCTGTCCAGTCAGGCCACGGCCGAACGTATCAGGCACGAACTGCCGGTATTGCTGATCCTCCTGGCTATTGCTGCGCTTCTTATTTTGCGTGGCCGGTCCTGGGCGCGCGCGGCGGGCATTTATCTGCGCAGATTTGGCAGCAGCGGACGCGGGGTCTGGAGTTTTGTTGTCTCGCTGCTTGAGGTCGTTCTGCCGTTCATTGGCATCATTTGCCTGACTGCTGCTGTCGAGCTATCCGGCATCCTTGGTATCCGGGGCACCCTTTTGCTGGACTATGTGCCGGGGTGGGCGCTGCTGATCCTGTCTTTTCATTGGCTGGGCAACCAGCTGTTTTCCAGCCGGATCGAAAACGATCTGGTGCCGGTTCAGGAAGGGCGCCTGAATGAAACCCGGCTGATGGTCGATATCCTGGCTGTCATTCTGGTGCTGCAGGATGCGCTCCGACAGCTGGACGTGATCGAAAGCATCCCGGCCGAGGCCCATGCGGTTGCCAGTTTCCCGTTGATCACAGCGGCGGCATTGGTGCTGCTGCGGCTGCACCGGATTGGCGTCAAGCAGCGGCAGAAACAGACCAGTACCACTGCTGAGGAGGACGGCGCCATCTCAGTCGGCGCCAATCGCCTCATGACACTGGTGCGCCGGGCCACTTATCTGCTGGGGTTCGTTTCACCCGTTCTGGCGGTGCTTGGCTATGTGAATGCGGCCGAGGCGCTGATCTACCCTGCGGTGTCGACGCTCGCGCTGCTGGCGGCCCTGATGGTGTTCCAGCGTTTTCTGGGTGATGTGTATGGCTGGCTGTCTGGCGCCGGTTCTGCCGCCAGGGATTCGCTGTTCTCCGTGCTGATCGGTTTTGTACTGGTGGCGCTTGCGATACCGATGCTGGCGCTGATCTGGGGGGCCCGGATCGCCGATCTGACAGAGCTGTGGTCGAAGTTCCTTGAAGGCTTCCAGATCGGCGATGCCCGCATTTCGCCCACTGCCTTCCTCAGCTTTGCTGTGGTGTTTGCCATCGGCTATACGCTGACCAGGCTGGTGCAGGGCTCGTTGCGCAACTCGCTGCTGCCCAAGACCAAGATTGACCCAGGTGGTCAGAACGCAATTACCGCAGGCCTCGGCTATGTTGGTATCTTCCTGTCTGCGGTCATCGCCATCTCCACTGCCGGGCTGAACCTGTCGTCGCTGGCCATTGTTGCCGGTGCGCTGTCGGTGGGCATCGGTTTCGGCCTGCAAACCATCGTGTCGAACTTTGTTTCCGGCATCATCCTGTTGATTGAACGCCCGATCTCCAAGGGCGACTGGATCGAGGTCGGCGGTCTGATGGGCTATGTGCGCGATATCTCGGTGCGCTCGACCCGGATCGAGACCTTCGACCGCTCCGACGTCATTGTGCCGAACTCTGACCTGATCAGCGGGACCGTCACCAACTATACCCGTGGCAATACCGTGGGCCGGGTGATTGTGCCGGTGGGTGTTGCCTATGGCACTGACCCGCGCAAAATCGAAGCGATCCTGCTGGATATCGCCAAGGCGCATCCGATGGTGCTGCTTAACCCGGCGCCTTATGTGGTGTTCCAGGGCTTTGGCGCCGACTCCTTGGATTTCGAAATCCGCGCCATCCTGCGGGATGTGAACTGGGTTCTGTCGGTGAAATCCGACATGAACTATGAAATTGCCCGCCGGTTCGGGGAAGAAGGGATCGAGATCCCGTTTGCACAGCGCGATATCTGGATCCGCAATCCAGAGGCGCTGGCCAGCGGCACACCTGAAGCTGCCAAACAGGCGCCGCAGCCCACGGCGGCACCGATGAAGCCGGATCTGGGCGATATGCAGGATGCAGGAGGAGAAGGTGATGCCGACAAGTGAGCTGCTGTTCCGCAAGGACGCCTATGCACGGATGACCGAAGCACAGGTCCTGGCCCATTCCGATCAGGGTGGGATCGTTCTGGACCGGACCTTGTTCTATGCCACCGGCGGCGGCCAACCCGGTGACAGCGGCCAGCTGTTGTGGGGGGATGGGCAATGTTCCATTGCAACCACGGTCAAGGGCGAAGAGGGCGCGGTCATTCTGCTGCCGCATGAAGGCGAGACCCTGCCTGCCGTGGGAACCACGGTGACCCAAACCCTCGACTGGGAGCGCCGCTACGGCCACATGCGCGTTCACACGGCGCTGCACCTTCTGTCTGTTGTCATTCCGCTGGAAGTGACCGGTGGTTCCATCGGTGCGCAAAAGGGGCGGCTTGATTTCAACATGCCCGAGGCGCCGGACGATAAACAGGCGCTGCAGGACCAGCTGCAGGCGCTGATCGACCGCGACCTTGCGGTCTCCGAGGACTGGATCACCGACGCGGAACTGGATGCCAACCCGCAGCTGGTCAAAACCATGTCGGTGTCGCCACCGCGTGGCGCAGGTCAGGTGCGGCTGGTGCGGATCGGCACTGCGGACGAACAGGTCGACCTGCAGCCCTGTGGCGGCACCCATGTCCGGCACACCGGTGAAATCGGCCACATCCGCCTTGGAAAGGTTGAGAAAAAGGGCAAACAGAACCGCCGGGTTTACCTGCATTTGGAGCCCTGAAAAAGTTTTCGGGGGGAAGTGAAGTTTTTGCAGTTTCGGCTCTTGCATTTCCCCCGCCGATCCTTCAAAAGCCCCCTCAACGGAGAGGTGGCCGAGTGGTCGAAGGCGCACGCCTGGAAAGTGTGTAGGCGGGAGACCGTCTCCAGGGTTCGAATCCCTGTCTCTCCGCCATAATCCCATATTGGTTCAGATCGGCTCGTTCAGATTGATCTGTTCAGTTTGCCCGGTTCATCGTGGCGCTCAGCAGTGTTGCAGAACACGGCCGATATGGCAGGCTTAACTCAATCTCCAGTCATTTTTTTCTTGCTTTGCAACCAGTGGACTTATGCAGGTCGCGGCCTTGATTCGTGGTTTGCCGGAGGATGTTTCACCGTTTTTGGGAAACAAAATTCCGAAATGACATCAATTACCCTCTGAAGTGGCGCCAATCTCCACGAGAGGCCCGAAGTTTGTGGCAAACTGCAGTCGGCCTGCCTTCAAAATTCCATGTTTCGGATTTGGAAACCAAACCGGCGCTGTACTCGGTCTCAGATGGCAAAAATGATCTGTTTGACACTTTTTTCGGTGGGTTTTGACCGAAATCTGGAAACAGTCAGCCTCAGGCGCGGCAGCCACAGCCGGTTATCAATAGGCCCGCCTGCGGAATCGTGAGGAGTTTAGGCAATTTTTTGGCTTTGTGGGCTGCCAGGGCTAAAGTATTCATGAATGAGCCCATTGGGGGGTATGTTCTGCAAGCTGTTGGACTGTGGTGGACTGCTAAAATTTAGTTCAAGTCTTTGTGCCGCGATACGCGCACTTCACTGATCCGAAAAGGTTATGCAACCCGGCTGCGTGCTGCATTGGCACGCAGACCAGAACGCTTGCGCGGTCTGGCCCTCTGCCTGCTTGGGCTTGTGGGTTTTGAAATGGCATTCTGCGTGGCTGCGCAGTTGCCTGGCTGGTTCAAACGATGGGGCTTGGGACCAGCCAGGCGAGGAGAGGGTGAAGACAATGAGCGACAACAATCCGAATCCGGAGCTGGATGGAATTGTAGAAGGCACTGCGGGCAGTGACCTGATTGACGGAGCCTATACTGGTGATCCCGAAGGGGACATGGTCGACAACGCAGATGCAATTGATCCGTCGGTGGGACCGGATGATGATGTCATCATCGCAGGCGATGGGAACGACAGCGTCTATGCCGGCGCAGGCAGCGATACCGTGGAGGGTGGCAGCGGCGATGATCTGATCCTCGGCGATGGCGTGTCCGGCACCACAGAACCGGTCAAGATTACAATCTCTTCCACCAGCTCCGCCTTCACGAACACCGTCTTTGCCTACACCATAGATCCGGACACCGGCGCGATCAGCAACATCGTTGAACTGTCGCAGGATGCCGCTGCGGATGTCGGCGAGACCTATACCTATGATGCTGCAGTCGGTGCAGTGGTCGGCGTCGGCATCGTCAGCCCGCATGGAACTTACTACTCCTCTGGCTATGGCAGCAACGCAGACCTGAACCCGGACGGTCTGGATCATACCAAGGGGATTTACGAATTCCCGGACGGCTCGGTTCAGCTGGGATTTGAAGACCTGAACAATCTGGGCGACCGTGACTTTAACGACGTCAAGCTGATCATCGATCTGGGCACCTCTGGCACGTCGCTCGACACGGCACATTTCGACTATTCTTCGGACCCTGTGGATCCGGTTGTGCCAGGTGACGACAGCCTGACCGGCGGCGCGGGCAACGATACCATTCTGGGCGGCGGTGGAGATGATACCATTGACGGCGGAGACGGCTCGGACTCGGTCGAAGGCGGCGACGGTGACGATGTAATCGACACCTCCAAGGACAGCGGCGTGCCGCTGCCGGACCGCGGTTTCCCGGGCTACACCGGCACCGATCCGGATATTCCGTTCATCCCGGCCGATGCCGATCCCTATGATGACCGCGATACGGTTCTGGGCGGCGCCGGTAATGACACTATTTCCACCGGCGATGATGCTGACCTGATTGATGGCGGCACCGGCATGGACGTGATCGATGGCGGCATCGACGATGACACCATCGACGGCGGTTCCCAGGCGGATGTTATCATCGGCGGCGAAGGCTCTGACAGCCTGCTCGGCGGCGGCGGCAGCGATACCATTTATGGCGGTCTGAACCCGTCCTTCCCGGATGGGCTGAACATCACCGACGACGGCAGCGATGGCCGTCCCGCAGATCCGGATCCGACCAACGGCATGGACACGATCGACGGCGGTTCGGGGAACGACCTGATCTTTGGTCAGGATGATGACGACGACATCGCCGGCGGCTCAGGCAACGATACCATTGATGCCGGTATTGATGACGATATCGTTCGCGGCGGGGCAGGCGATGACCTGATCACCGGCGGCCAGGGCGCCGATACCCTGTCGGGCGGCGCCGGACGCGATACTTTCCTTGGTGGCAATGACGGCGACGAGGTTGACGGCGGTTCGGGCGGTGACGACTTTGACACGCTGGATCTGACCGGAACCGGCCCGTTTGAGCTGACCGGCGTCACCGTCGACGCCGACGGCAACAGCCTCTCGGGTACCGTGAACTTCCTGGATGATGACGGCGGTGTGACCGGCTCCATGACGTTCGGCGAGATCGAGCAGATCATTCCCTGCTTTACGCCTGGCACGTTGATTGCGACGCCGCAGGGCGAGCGCCGGGTCGAGGATTTGCAGGCCGGCGACCGGGTAATCACCCGCGACAACGGCATTCAGGAAATCCGCTGGATCGGCAGCCGCACATTGGAGGCCCATGACTTGAAAGGGGCGGCCTATCTTCAGCCGGTTCTGATCCGTCAGGGCGCCTTGGGCAATGGCCTGCCGGAGCGTGACATGATGGTCAGCCCGAACCACCGGGTGCTGGTAGCAAACGACAAAACCGCGCTCTACTTCGAGGACCGCGAGGTGCTGGTGGCGGCAAAGCATCTGACCGGGCTTGCAGGTGTCGACAGTGTGGAAACCACAAAAGTCACCTACATTCATTTCATGTTCGACCAGCATGAGGTTGTGCTGTCCGATGGTGCCTGGACCGAAAGTTTCCAGCCCGGCGACCAGTCCTTGCGCGGGCTGGACAATGCGCAACGCAACGAACTGTTTGAACTGTTCCCGGACCTGAAGTCGCAAAAGGGCCGTGAAGGCTATACCGCAGCGCGCCGGTCGCTGCGCAAACACGAGGCGCATCTGCTTGTGCACTGACAGGTGCAGCTGCCGTTTTGGGGGAAATGGCGGATAAGAGCGAAGCGCAGGAAGGCAGGGTCTCGTACCCTGCCTTCTCTGCATTTTACCGGGGTTCAGCGGCGTTTGCGCCAGTCGGCCCAGGCCTCGGGCGTGTCCAGATCCGTGACAGCGCGGCGGTCGGGCAGGGGGACCGGTTGCACAGTCTCAGCCTTCAGCACGCTGCGGGCGCCTTGATCGCCCTGCAACGCCTTCAGCGCCGCAAAGCAGCGGCTTGGAAACAGGACCGGGTGCCCGGGAGTGCCGTCTGCTGCCGCTGCGCGCAGGACCGGGGGGATGGGGCCTTGGAAATGGGACGCCAGCTGCAGCATGTCCTGCGTTGTGATCTCTGGCATGTCAGATGGAAGGATCATGACGCCCTTGATGTCTGATGGCAGTGCAGAACAGCCGCGGCGGATGGAGGCGGCCATGCCCTCTGCGGCATCCGGGACCGGCACCTGGATTGCACCGCCAGCGGCGGCTGTGCGGGGGTGCGGGGACCTGGGCAGTGTCACATAGACCGGCAGCCCGGTCAGGGCCGCCCGGCGGCACATAAGGGCGAGCAGCGGCTGGCCGTCCACCTGCTCCATCAGCTTGTCGCGGCCCTGCATCCGGGAGGAGGCGCCGGCGGCAAGCAGGAGGATGGCGATACCGGTCATGACTGTTCAAACCTTGGCGTTTGGCCGGGCTGATGGAAGCCTCCGGCGGGAGTATTTTTGCAAAGATGAAGAGGCGGTGCCAGTGAAAGCTGCATAGGTCAGAAAGGGTGACCTAATGTTTCGCGCGCGAAACATTCGGGTGCAGGCACTGACGTATGTGTTGCGCAAGTTTCGCGGCGTCAGCGTGCGCTGCCTTGGCAACAGGGCGGATACAGGTCAGTTTGTCTGACCTGTATCACATGTTTTAGGGTCAGCCGCGCATCCGGGCGCCGTCTGCGTCGAACAGTGGCTGGGTGATCAGGCGGGCCTTATACATCTTGCCCAGGATTTCGATGTCCACTTCCAGCCCTTCTCTGGCTTTCTCCGTTGGGACAAATCCCAGTGCGATGGATTTCTGCGCGTGGTGGGAATAGCCGCCGGAGGTGCAGAAACCCACGACCGCACCGTCGATCCAGATCGGTTCATAAGCAACCACATCGGCATCGTCGGCATCTACCTCAAACGCGCAGAGCTGGCGGGCGGGGCCTGCGGCGCGCTCGGCTTCTGCTGCGGCGCGGCCGATGAAGTCCGCGTTCTTCTTGAAGGAGATGAAGCGGTCGAGGCCGGTTTCTGCCGCGGTGTAGTCAGGTGAAAACTCGCTGAGCCAGGAGCCGAAGAATTTGTCCAGTCGCAGCGACATCATGGCCCGCATGCCAAAAGGCTTCATGCCGTGGGGCTGGCCTGCAGCCCACAGCGCATCCCACAGGGCGCGCTGGCTGGGCAGGTCGCAGTAGATCTCATAGCCCAGATCGCCGGTGTAGCTGACGCGCTGCACGATGCAGTCGGCCATGCCCACGGTCAGGCGGCGCACATCCATGAAGCGCATCTCGGAGATATCCTGCCTTGTGCAGGCCTGCAGCACTGCGCGCGCCTTGGGGCCTGCGATCTGGAAACCGTTGCGGGTGTCGGAGATGTTTTCGAGGGTAACGCCCGCGTCCATATTCTGCAGGAACCAGCGCATGTGGTAGGCTTGGCTGCCATAGGAGGCGGTGAGCTGGAATTCGTCCTCTGCGAGGCAGGAGATGGTGAAATCGCCGATCAGGCGGCCCTTGGGTGACAGCATTGGCGTCAGCGACAGGCGGCCCACCTGCGGCACCCGGCCGGCCATGATGCGGTCGAGCCAGGCGCGGGCACCGGCGCCTTTGATCAGGTATTTGCCGAAGTTGTGGACCTCGTTGATGCCGACGTTTTCGCGCACCGCTTTGACCTCGCGTGCGGTGGCGTCAAAAGCGTTGGAACGGCGGAAGGACGGGGTCTCGTAGCGCGGCTCGTCCCCTGTTGCGAAGTAGTTTGGAACTTCCATGCCATATTGCGCGCCCCAGACTGCGCCCATGCCGTCAAAGATGTCATACATCGGGGTGGTGCGGAACGGGCGGGCAGCGGGGAGTTCCTCGTTCGGGTAGGCGATGGAGAAACGTTTCTGATAGTTTTCAATGACTTTCGGGCGGGTATAGCCCGGGGTGATCCAGTCGCCGAAACGAGCGGTGTCCATTGCAAAGGTGTCGCGTTCGCATTCGCCGTCGACCATCCACTGGGCCAGCATCAACCCGACGCCGCCGCCCTGGGAGAAGCCGGCCATGACGGCGCAGGCGGACCAGTAGTTGCGCATGCCCGGCACCGGGCCGACCAGCGGGTTGCCGTCCGGGGCAAAGGTGAAGGGGCCGTGGATCACCGATTTGACGCCTGCGGCTTCCAGCGCCGGGAAGCGTTTGTAGGCAAAGGCGATGGAATCTTCGATCTTGTCGAAGTCGTCGGGCAGCAGTTCATGGCCGAAGTCCCACGGCGTGCCGTCCACGGCCCAGGGTTTGCAGGGCTGTTCATAGAAGCCGATGCAGAGGCCGCGGCCTTCCTGGCGCAGGTAGCTTTCGCCGGCCGGGTCCATCACATGCGGGTGTTCGCCGCCGCCGTCGATGATCTGGGCAATCATCGGCACCTCGTCAGTGACGATATACTGGTGCTCCATCGGGTGCAGCGGGAAATAGACACCGGCCATGGCGCCGACCTCGCGCGCCCAGAGGCCGCCTGCGTTGACCACATGTTCGGCGTGGATTGTGCCCTTGTTGGTGACCACATCCCAGGTGCCATCGGGGCGCTGATTGGTCTCAACCACTTTGCAGTGGGTCTCGATCGTGGCGCCGCCCATGCGCGCGGCCTTGGCATAGGCATGGGTGGTTCCGGAAGGGTCCAGGTGGCCGTCGAGCGGGTCATAGAGGCCGCCGACAATGCCGTCGATATTGGTGACAGGGGCGATCTTCTTGATCTCCTCGGGGGAGACGATTTCGGTTTCCAGCCCCATGAAGCGGTGTTTGGCGCGCTCGGCCTTCAGCATGTCGAAGCGTTCCTGGGTTTCCGCCAGGGTGACGCCGCCCACATGGTGCAAGCCGCAGGACATGCCGGTGATTTCTTCCAGCTCTTTATAAAGCTTGATGGTGTAGCCCTGCAGCGCCGCCATATTTGTGTCGCCATTGAGGGTATGGAAACCGCCCGCCGCGTGCCAGGTGGAGCCGCTGGTCAGCTCCGAGCGTTCGATCAGCATGACGTCCGACCAGCCGAGCTTGGTCAGGTGGTAGAGGACAGAGCAGCCGACGACGCCGCCGCCGATCACTGCCACGCGGGTAGTGGTTTTCATGGGTCCCTCCCAGATATTAGGTGCTGCCTGCATTCTGTACAGAAGTGAACAGTAGTCCAGAGGAAAATCGGCGTGGCGTGTCGCCTGCGTAGCGGTCGAAGGGGGGATGTTACTCAGATGTGCGGAAGCGGCTGTTCTGGATAAGGAAAATCGCCGTCAGGGGGGCAGCCAATAGGATCACGCCGACCGTGATCAGCAGCATGCCGAGCTGGGAATAGTCGGCAGCTGTGGTGACGGCGCCTGCCGAATCTGTGACTTCGCGGGTGACGACGAAGATTTCATTCAGATATTTGGTGCCCAGGCTGGAGGCCGAGAGCGCCAGGTTGGTGAAGGAGGCCATGACGGCAAAGAACGTGGCCTTGAGACCTGAAGGTGCGTTGCGGGCAATCCAGGCGAGCATCGGGATCATGGCGACCTGGCCCAGCGGCGATTCCACGGCTGTATCAACGACGGCAATAAAGCGGGCATCGACAATGCCGCCGGTCAGGGCGGCGGTCCAGTGGTGGGCGCCGTAGTAAAGCGCGATGTTGGGCAGGCTGAGGACGGCCTCGGTGATTGCCAGGAAAGCAACGATCCAGGCGATCGGGCGGCTGGCCATCAGCGGGCGAAAGACCAGCATGCCGGCCAGTGTCAGCAGCGAGGTGATGAGGGAGAGAACCGACAGAAACTGCTGGTCAAAGCCCAAGATGTCGATTTCAAACCAGGTGGCGCCGGGGCCGCGCAGGGGCGTGGCGCGGTAGACAAAGATGATGATGGCGGTGCCGATCAGGGCGCGGGCGTGGTCCACCGGCAGGACGGAGACCAGCTGGCGCATCAGGAACAGAACGATGGCCATGGACCCGGCAAAGACGATTTCCTGCGAATAGGGCACATCGCCAAGCCCCACGGCCAGCGACAGAATGACAAAGGCGCCGCCGCCGATAAAATACCAGTGGTTCGGGGTAACTGGGTCGCGGGGGAGGTCGATGCGGCTGCGGATTTCTGATTCAGGCACACCAGCGCGGCGCAGTGCGGCGGCCTTGCGCCACTTTTGCCAGATGGCCAGGGCAACGCCTGACAGGGAAATCAATGGGATCAGCAGGGCAAGGGTGAAAACAAAACCGTAGAGCGCGCCTTTGCCGGACTGGGGCAGAGCATCGGCGCCGTCGAACAGGGCGACATTCAGGGCAGCGGCGGCGCTGGAGCCGCTGATCAGCGCAATGCGGCCAAAGGTCTGCATGGTGGTGTGCAGGGATTTGGTCTCGGCTTCGGGCAGCGGGGCGCCATTTGCGTCCGTATGGGGTACTGCCTCAACCGACATGGCATCCGCCACCACGTCCTGCAGCACAAATCCGCAAGGCGCCAGCAGGGCGGCGGTGACGTACCAGGCGCTGAGCGGCATCACGGCGCCCATCCTGGCAGGCTCCATCACAATGGCTGCCAGGATGCCAAAGCTGGCCGCCATCAGAATGGCACCGGCAAGGATCAGCAGGTATTTCCAGCGCCAGATCAGATCGACCAGATGGCCAAGCGGCATCTTCAGTGCCCAGGGCAGGCCAACCCAGAACGCCAGCCCCGCCAGAAATGCGGCCGACAGGTCCAGATATTCCTTGACGTAAAAGGATGCGGCAACGGTGGTGATGCCCTGGGCGCCATAGGCAAAGTAAATCAGCAGCGGCGGAACAAAGGACCAGCGCAGCTGGCGCAGCAGCTCCAGCACGATGCTGTCAAACCAGCCCCAGACAAAGATTGCAGCCCGGGTCATGAGCGCATTCCGGTTATCCGCTTGCCAATCAAGACAAGGGCCTGATCTTGAGTTCGGTCACGCGGTTGCCTTCGCGCGCTGTGACTTCGAACCGAAAGCCGTGGAAGGAGAACACCTGCCCTTTGACCGGGATCATCTGCGCCTCGTGGATCACCAGGCCAGCAACGGTGTTGGCCTCTTCATCCGGCAGGTTCCAGTCGGTGGCCCGGTTCAGGTCGCGGATGGTGGTGGCGCCTTCGACCAGATAGGAACCATCGGTGGTTTTCCTGGCGGCGCTTTCCTCGGCCGGGTCGAATTCGTCGGTGATTTCGCCGACGATCTCTTCCAGAATGTCTTCCAGCGTGATCAGGCCCTGCAGGGCGCCATATTCATCCACCACCAGAGCAAAATGCGAACGCATGCGCAGGAACTGGCGCATCTGCTCGTCCAGGGTGGTGGTTTCGGGCACGAAATATGGGGCTTTGGCCACCTGGCAGATATCAAAGGATTTCAGCCGTCCGGCATCCGCGCCGGCCCCGCCGGCCTGCTCATACATGGCACGAAACAGGTCCTTGGCGTGAACCACGCCGATGATGTTTTCCTGCTCACCGCGGAACACAGGCAGGCGGGTGTGCTGGCTGTGCAGACATTGCTCCAGAATGGTCTCTGCTTCTGCATCCGCGTCGATCATCTGGATGTTGGAGCGATGCAGCATGATTTCCTCGACAAAGCGGTCGGAAAGGTCCAACGCGCCCAGAATGCGGTCGCGGTCCTCCTTTTCCACCACGCCTTCGGAGTGGCCAAGCTGCAATGCACCGGCAATCTCCTCGCGCACTGCCATGATCTGGCTGTCGGGATCGATCCGCACGCCGAACAGCCGCAGCACACCGCGCACCAGCAGCCGGACAGTGCCGACAACAGGCGCCAGCACGGTGACCAGTACAGAGATGACCGGGGCAACGGCTGAGGCGGCCTTTTCGGCGTTGGAGATGGCATATGTCTTGGGCAGAACTTCGGCAAAGATCAGCACCAGCAGAGTCATCACCAGTGTGGCCAGAGCCACGCCGCTTTCGCCGAAGGCGCGGGTGAACAGGGCCGTTGCCAGTGATGTGGCCAGAATATTGACCAGGTTGTTGCCCAAGAGGACAGAGCCGATCAGCTTCTCGCTGTCTTCGGTCACGCTTAGCGCTTTTTGCGCGCCGTTTGATCCTTTGTCGGCCTGGCTTCGCAGTTTGCCGCGGGAGGCGGCGGTCAGCGCGGTTTCAGAGCCGGAAAAGAAACCGGAAAAGACGAGGAGCAGCACAATGGACCCGGCAGTGATCCAGAAGGCGCTGTCGAGAACGGTGGAGGCAGTGTCCATGAGGGGGTCAGGTATCCGGCTGTTTTTTGTTCGCTGTATTTATGGGGTCTTAGCGGCGGCGCTTCAAGCGTTGCCGTCCGCCAGCGGGTGATGTTCCAGCACCAGTTCCTGCAGCCGGGCGTCCAGAACATGGGTGTAGATCTCTGTGGTGGCAATGTCGGCGTGACCGAGCAGCGCCTGAATGGCGCGCAGGTCGGCACCATTGGCAAGCAAATGCGTGGCAAAGGCATGGCGCAAAGTATGCGGCGTCACCTTGTCCGGGGAGATGCCGCCGGTGACAGCCAGCTCCTTGATCAGCAAATAGAACCGGTGCCGCGTCAGGTGGCCAGATTTGCCGCGGGACGGGAACAGGAAGCGCGACGGCGGGTGGCCTTTGGTTTCGCGTGCGGCATCAGCCTCATCGCGCACCAGCAACCACACCGACAGCGCTTCGCGGGCGGGCGGCGACAGCGGCACCATGCGTTCCTTGCCGCCCTTGCCCAGGATCAGCAGCATTCTTGGGTCGCCGCGGGCAGCAGAGACCGGCAGGGAAACCAGCTCAGTCACCCGCATGCCGGTGGCATAGAGCAGCTCCATCAGACAGGTATTGCGCAGCCGGTCGGCCTGGGTCCGGCCGGTTTCGCGGGCGGCCTCCAGCAGCCGGTCAACCTCGATCACCTCCAGCGTCTTGGGCAGGCGCCTTTCCCGTCCCGGCCCGCGGATCTGGATCGCAGGGTTGTCCTCGCGCCAGCCTTCCTCGAATGCAAAACGGTAGATCTGCTTGACCGCGGACAGCCGCCGCGCGCGGGTGGAGCGGGCCAGGCCCTGGGCGTCGCAATCGATCAGATAGGCTTCGACATCATCCTGTGTGGCCGTGAGAAAACTGCGATTGCGGTGCTCCAGCCAGGCGGTCAGGTCCTTCAGGTCACGGCCATAGGCCAGGAGTGTATTCTGAGAGGCGCCGGCCTCTGCTGCCTGGGCATCCAGAAAGGTAGAAATCCACTGGAAATTGTCTTGGGGTGCAGCCATGTCAGTCGCGCTCCAGCAGCATCAGCTGCAATGAGGCCCGCCGCGCGGTATCTTCGAGGCCAACGGCGCGGAAGGCCGCCAGCGCAGAGGTCAAATCGCCAAGATTGCCGTCAGCCCCATGGGCAAACAACACCATGCTGCGCAGGATCGCCTCCCCCAGCTGGCCGTTGTCCAGCAGCCGCCGGATGGCGGGCTGAACGGGTGTGTCTGTTCTGAACCCCAGCGCAATGGCTTCCGCCAGCTGTGAAGGGGCGGCGGCATCGCCAGGGCGGCCCTGTGCAAGGGCGGCCAGAAAATGATCTGCTGCGCCAGAGGCCTGCACGTCATGGGCCGCGGGTTCGTAGCCTGGCGACAGAAGCCGGATTCGCCAGGCCAGTTTGGCGGCTGGTCCGGTGAGCTTGGCCTGTGCCAGCGGTTCGGCGAAAATATCGGCGAAGACGGTTTCCGTGCCGGAGGTCCGCATGGCCTCCCAGGCGCGGGGCAGGGATTTGGCGACAGCTTCGGCGCTGCCGGCGTTCAGGTCGCTTTCCAGCCTCTGCACGGCTGCAACCCGGTCCCAGATGCCGCCAGATGCGGCGGGTTTGCGGGCGCTGAACAGGCCAAGATACTGGTTCGCATTGAGCGCCCCGCCGCGGGCCAGCCGTTCAGCGGCTTCCAGCTGGGCTTTCCAGCCTGCTAGGTCACGCAGGTCAGCCGCAGCGAAGGCAGGCGGCAGCGGTGCAGTGGGCATGGTTTCGCCAATGGTCTCAAACAGGCGGAACGTCAGCGGGTCCGGGTGTGTCGGGCGGCGCAGCGGTGCTGCGGCTTCAAACAGATCGGAGTTCAGGAACCGGTCAAGCAGATCCATCTGGCCCTGTGGCAGCAGCTCCAGCGCATCGGCGGTGTCCAGCATCAGGGCCGCCGTGGGCCAATCACTGCGCCGCGCCGCGCAGAAAATTCTGGCGGCGTAGCTGTCAGACAGATGCGGCGCCGCGGTGAGCGCCGCACAGGAGGCGTCCTCATTGCCGGTGAGCAAGGTGGCATCGAACCAGCGGGCAAAGCGGTCTTGGCTGTCGGTGGGGCCTGCGTGTTCTGCCAGGGCCTGGGCCGGGTCGGTTGCGCCCAACGCCAGAAGCCGGTCGAGGCGGGCCAGAAGAATCCGGTCGCCAGTGGCTGCAGGCGGGCGGGTTTCCGACAACAGCAGGGTAAACAACAGCGCCTGCATCGCCGGGCTGCCGCGCACCGGCACGGTTTCAATCAGATCGGTGATGTTCTCGGCTGTGCTGCCGCGCCACAGGTCGGTCGGCAGGCCGGTTGCCGCAGTCGGAACCAGGCCGATGGGCGGCAGAAGTGTCTCCAGCGGGGTTACCGATACCGGCGGCAAGGCGGCAGTGCCCGCAACAGGCGGCTCCAGCAGTACGGTGCCTGGCAGCCCGGCTCTGGGCGGCGGCTGGTTCAGCCAATCGATTGCCGCCAGCGGCTCATTGGCAAAGGCGCTGCCTGCCAGCATCACCCCGGCGGCAGCCGCCTTAATCCGCATTCAGCACCACCGGCTTGCGCACTTCGGTGCTGGGCGCGCTGAAGTCCGCCCCGAACCAAGGTCCCACATAGGCATAGCCCACCAGAGCGATTGCAGCCAGAACCGCCAAGTAGACCAAGTACTTAATCAATCGCCCCATGGTGCATCCAATGCCTGTTTCCTGCTCTTTTGCCCAAGTTATATATTCCCTTTTCCGCAAGATCACGTCATTCACTGAAGAATGAGCGAAAAAGAGCAAATCAGCGGCCAGAAGGCAGCAGCGGCGGTGCCGGGCAACCTGAAGAAGACCATCGTGATGGTGGGCATGATGGGGGCTGGCAAGACAGCCGTGGGACGGGCCCTGGCGGCGCGGCTGGGGGCGCCGTTTCTGGACAGCGACCATGAGATCGAGGCCGCGGCCAATATGACAATCCCGGAAATATTCGCCCGCGACGGCGAGCCGTTTTTCCGCCAGAAAGAACGCCAGGTGATTGCGCGGCTGCTGGAAGAGGAGCGCGGCGTGCTGTCCACCGGCGGCGGTGCGTTTTTGGCAGAGGAGAACCGGCAGGTGATCACTGCCAAGGGGCTCTCTGTCTGGCTGAATGCCGACCTTGAGGTGCTGTGGAACCGGGTGCGCCACCGGGATACCCGGCCGTTGCTGCGCACGGCCGACCCGCGTGCGACACTCAGCAACCTGTATCAGCAGCGGGTGCCGCTGTATTCCAAGGCCGATGTGTCAGTGGTCTCTGACGGGAAGGCCTCGATCGAGACGATGGTGGACCGCGTGCTGGAAGCCTTGAAGGCACGTCCCGATGTATTGGAGTGGAAGTGATGGAACGCAGGGTTCATGTGCCGCTGGACGAACGCGCCTATGATGTGGTGATCGGTCCTGGCCTGCTGGCCCAGGCGGGAGAGCGGATCAAACCCTTGCTGAACCGTCCGCAGGTGGCGGTGCTGACGGATGAGACAGTGGCGGAGAAACACCTGGAGGCCCTGCGCGCCGGGCTGGCCGCTGCAGGGATTGCAATGACCGCGCTGGCGCTGCCTCCGGGTGAGGCGACCAAGGGCTGGCCGCAGTTCACCCGGTCCGTGGAATGGTTGCTGGAGCAGAAGGTGGAGCGCGGCGACGTGGTTGTTGCCTTTGGTGGCGGGGTGATCGGCGATCTGGCCGGTTTTGCCGCCGCTGTGCTGCGCCGGGGCGTGCGGTTTGTGCAGATTCCGACCTCGCTGCTGGCGCAGGTCGACAGTTCGGTCGGCGGCAAGACCGGCATCAATGCGCCGCAGGGCAAGAACCTGATCGGTGCGTTTCATCAGCCCTCGCTGGTGCTGGCGGATACCTCAGTTCTGGAAACCCTCACCGCGCGGGATTTCCTGTCCGGCTACGGTGAAGTGGTGAAATACGGCCTGCTGGGCGACGCAGACTTCTTTGCCTGGCTGGAAAATCACGGACCTGCGCTGGCCAAAGGCGATGTGACGGCGCGGGTTGAAGCCGTGGCGCGTTCAGTGCAGATGAAGGCGGACATCGTGGTGCGCGATGAGACAGAGCAGGGCGACCGGGCGTTGCTCAACCTGGGCCATACGTTCTGCCATGCGCTGGAAGCCGCCACGGGGTATTCGGACCGGCTGCTGCATGGCGAGGGCGTGGCGATCGGCTGCGCGCTGGCGTTTGAGCTTTCCTCCAAGCTGGGGCTGTGTTCGCAGGAGGATCCGAGCCGGGTGCGGGCGCATCTGAAGGCGATGGGCATGAAGACCGATCTGGCCGACATTCCGGGCGATCTGCCGGGTGCAGAGGCGTTGCTGGAACTGATGGGGCAGGACAAGAAGGTGGTGGCAGGCCAGCTGCGGTTCATCCTGGCGCGCGGCATCGGTGAGGCCTTTGTGACCGGCGACGTGCCGCCGGAGACGGTGCTGGACGTGTTGCGCGGCGCAGGCGCCTGAACCGGGCATCATGTTGACGACAAAGTCAAAGGGCAGCCGCAGCGGCTGCCCTTTTTGCATTGTCGTGCGGAGACCGGTTCAAGCGGCGGAGCTGCTCAGGTCCTGATCCCAGCTGTCATCTTCCGCATCAAAATTGATTTCCATCGGTGGATGCGCAGCGGGGGCAGGCAGGGCACTGCCTGTTGATCCGATGGTGAACTGGGTCACCTGCTCCCTCAGCTCCTGGGCCTGTTCTGACAAAGAGGTTGTCGCCGCGGTGGTCTCTTCAGCCATGGCTGCGTTCTGCTGTGCCATCATTTCCAGCTCGCCGACAGCTGAATTGACGCCGCTCATCTGTGCCGACTGCTCTTTCATATTGCCGGCAATTTCGACCACCAGCGCGGAAATCTCGACCACCTGCTCGTTCACAGAGGCCATGGCCTGGCCGGCCTGATCCACCAGCGCGGCGCCGTTTTTGACCTGTTCAGAGCTGCGGGCGGTCAGTTCGTCGATCTGCTGCACCGCATCGGCACAGCGCTGCGCCAGCATCCGGACTTCAGAGGCAACAACAGCGAAACCGCGGCCTGCTTCGCCTGCGCGGGCGGCTTCAACCCCGGCGTTCAGCGCCAGCAGGTTGGTCTGGAAAGCGATGTCCTGAATCACCTTGGTGATTTGGGAAATCTCCTGCGAGGATTCCTGCAGCTTGTCCATGGCGGTGATGGTGTCCTTGACCACCGCGTCGCAGGACTCGACGCCGTGCTGGGCGCTGTCTGCCAGTTGTTCGGCGCGGCCTGCATTTTCGGCAGAGCGCTGCACGTTGCCGGTCAGCTCGCCCATCGCTTGGGTGGTCTTCTCCAGCGTGGCCGATTCCGCCTCGGTGCGGTGGGCCAGGTCCATGGAGGCCTCTGCGATGGACTGGGTGCTTTCGTCGACGCTGCTGGTGAGCTCTGCAATCACTGAGACCGCTGCGCTGAGCGCCGTAAGAGAATCGTTGAAGTCCATCCGGATCGATTTGAACTCATCGGGGAAGTATTCCTCGATCGGGTTATCCAGACGTTTGTTCTGCAGATCGGAAAGGGCGGCACCGATGCTGCGAGTCACGGTCATGATTTCCGCGCGGCGCTCTTTTTCCTCTTGCACGCGTTCTTCCTGCTTGCGTTTGGTGACGGCGCGCAGATCCACGACATTGCGGGCAACTTCGCCGATCTCGTCGCGCCGGTTTGCGCCGGGGACTTCAACGTCGGTTTCGCCAGAACCGAGCTTGTGCAATGCCACGTTCAGAATAGACAGGCCTTGGGTGATGTTGCGGGCAATCGCTACACCAAGCAGCAGGACGCCGGCCAGCATGACAGCGGCAAAGATCGCAACCTCTGTCAGAAGCAGTTTATTTTGCGCGTCAAATTTGGCCATGTCATGTTCAATGTGTTCGATCAGAAGCATTTCCTTCTTCTGCAGAACGTCGATTGCCTTGGAAGCCGCCGCAAACCATTCTTCGGCTGTGACGCTTTCCTCGCCGCCGCCATACAGGATCCCGTTGCGCAGTCTGTCGAATCTTTTCATTGCAGGATCGGTAAACAGGGCCTGGACGGCCTTGCGGTCTTCTTCGACGGCAAAGTTGTTAAAGGTGCGCAGGCGCTCCTTGAACAGCTCATGATCGGCAAAGAAGGATTCACGGTCCTGTGGTTTCCAGCCATGTGCGAAACCCACAACGCCGGCGGCGCGTTCCAGCCCTGCGGCGTCGATCGCAAGCATGAAGAACGAGAGAGCCATGGCTTCCTGCGCAATGCGGGGGTCGTCAATTTTCCCGGCCATCGCCAGACCAGTCTGGATGAGCGCCGCGTTCAGCTCTGTGTAATAGGCGACCAGCTTTTTCAGCTTCAGGGAGTGGGTGTCTATTTTCTGGCGGATGTCTTTCTTGCGTGTCAGCTCTGATTTGGCAATGGTGATGGCCTCGCGACCTTCTGGGGTGAGGTAGGCCGGAACAATATGGCTGATCTCTTCGAGATAGGCCGCCATTTTGGCATCGTTTTCCTGACGGACCTTGACCAACCGGTCCGGGGGAGAGCTGGCGGCGCTTTCAAGATAGACCGCACTGAGCCCGCGCTCCAATTGCAGATTGTGGACAAGACTGCTCATATGCTCCAGCACATTGCCGGCCTGGGCGGTGTCTACTTGTGCCTTGCGCTGCAGATCAAGCAGTGTCTGCCCAATGAACCAGAGGCTAAGCAGCATCGGTGCTGCCAGGAGAATCCCGATCTTGGTTCTAATCGAGAGATGCTGCAGAAAACGCAAACTCATATTCCGAATCCTTGTTGAACCTTTTGCGATAGTTTCATTCATGATCCTGTATATGTCTTAATATATGGCTATCCGTCTTGGCGGTGCTGCTGGCGCCCGGCAGTGGGAATGCCGGGGCCGAGTTCAGCACGCGCAGCCTGTCCAGCAGTGGCGATGGGCTGATAGGGTATTGAAATATAATATGAATTCGAAATGCATCATTGACCGACTGACGGCAGAGCGCCCGCTGGTCTACGCGGATGCAGGCAGCTGCTGATGGGGACTGGCGCCGGACTGCAGAAGAGCCGAACAGTCCATGAAAAAACCGTGCCGGAAGAAAAATACCCTCCGGCCAAGGGGCCGGAGGGCTGTGTCTGAAAACCGTCTGTTTCCTGTGATTCGCGCGCAGGCTTTAGAACGGGATTTCGTCGTCGTCGATGTTGTGAGAAGCGCCGCCGCCAAAGCCGCCGCCCTGTGCACCGCCTTGAGAACCGCCCTGGGATCCGCTGTCGTAACCGCCGCCGTAGCCGCCGCCCTGATTGCCGCCGCCATAGCTGCCACCGCCACCGCCCTGGCCGCCGCCGCCTTCACCGCGGCCGTCCAGCATGGTCAGGGTGGAGCCGAAGCCTTGTAGCACGACCTCGGTGGAATAGCGGTCCTGGCCGCTTTGGTCCTGCCATTTGCGGGTCTGCAGCTGGCCTTCGATGTAAACCTTGGAGCCTTTGCGCAGATATTGCTCGCAGACGCGCACCAGCCCCTCGCTGAACACCGCAACAGAATGCCATTCAGTCTTTTCACGGCGCTCGCCGGTGTTGCGGTCCTTCCAGGTTTCCGATGTGGCAATACGCAGGTTGCAGACCTTGCCGCCGTTCTGGAAGCTGCGCACCTCCGGGTCGCGGCCCAGATTGCCGATGAGCATGACTTTGTTGAGAGAGCCGGCCATGAAGTTCCGTCCTTTATTTCCTGAATGTCCTGTCATTCGCCGTCCGGTGCGAATCCGTCCGGGCTGTTTTGCCAGCACACTATAGACCCGGGCAGGGTGAGGAAAGCAGCTCTCTGGGGATGGTTTTATCGTTGTTTGCGCACCGGCGGGGGCTTCTTGCGCCTGTGTTGCTTTAAATTTGCTCCGCATTAGCTATATTTACGCAAACTGGGACAGGATCGGGACAGCGGGAATGCGCAAGGCCGTAGCAGGGTTGGTTATTGCCATGGTGGGAGCAGGGCAGCCTGCGGCTGCGGATGTTCTGAGCACGAAGAACCGCAGGGATCTGTTTGCCGCCCATACACGGGTTCTGGATGGCCGCGCGGCGACACAGTACAAGAACTCTGCCCGGCTGCAGCCGCAGACCTACAGCATCCCTTCTGCAAGCGGCACGCTGCCTTACAGCGGCAAGTACCGGGGGCAATACCTGGAGATGGCCCGCGCGGCAGCGCGCCAGCATGGGGTGCCCGAGGATTTGTTCCTGCGACTGGTGCAGCAGGAGAGCAACTGGAATCCAAATGCGAAATCGCACAAGGGGGCGCTGGGGCTGGCCCAGCTGATGCCTGCCACGGCGCGGGGCTTGGGCGTGAACCCGGCGGTGCCGAAGCAGAATCTTGAAGGCGGCGCCCGCTATCTGGCGCAGCAGTTCCGCAAGTTCGGATCCTGGCGGCTGGCGCTGGCGGCCTATAACGCCGGACCGGACGCGGTGCAGAAATACGGCGGTGTGCCGCCCTACAAGGAAACCCAGAACTACGTCAGGAAAATCTGGGGCAGCTGAGGCTGCGCGGCTGTTAACTTGTGGATAACTTTCCTTAATGCCCCGTTAACTCCGCCGGAGTGTCAAGCATTTGCCTTAATTTTTCATGAATTTGGCGCCAGGTTCTGGAGGGAATGCAGTGTATATCAACAGCTTTGATGAACGGCTTGAACGGATTGACTGGGAGCCGAGCGCGGTGCCCACCCGCCAGATGATCGACAGCGTACTGGCAAGCCGGCTGCAGCTGCAACCGCGTGGCGCAATGCTGAGCCTGGCCGGGGCCGTGACAGGCATCTTGATTGGTGTTGGGCTCAAGGGCATGATGGTGCCGGGCTCTCCCTGGGGGCCGGGCACGGGGCTGGTCGGCGTTGCGGGCAGCGTTTTGGCGCAGGCCGGATTTGCGGTTTCTGTTGTTGCGGCCCTGATGGCAGCGGTCAAGGGCTGCAAGGCGCCCCGGCTGATGCAGTTTGCCTCAATCAACTTGCTGATGATCGCAGTTCTGCTGCTGAGCTGAGAGTTTTCGGACCCCATGGGAGTGGGGAATGTGGAGAGGCCCCATGTGCTGCCCAGTGGCTGCATGTGGGGCTATTCCTTTTGGAACGCTAAAGATTTCCAGCTTATGGGCGAAACCGGATCTGACCTGACCGGGCGCGGCTATCTGGTGAGTGGCGCGATATTGACCCTGCGTGACGCCGGATATTCGCCGGCCGCCGGGATGTCTGTTGAAACGGCAGAACACTGACGGCGGGCAGGGCAGTTTGCCGATGCGCTGCAAACTCTGCTGCCTGCTTTGCGACGCGCCCGGCAATCTGTGCATGTCAGACATGACTGCGAAATGCTGTATCCGCCTGGGCGCCAGCGATCGGGCAGGAACGCAAAAGGGCGCCGCTCCGGAAGAGGGCGCCCTTTTTCTTTGACAACGGTGTCTTATTCCGCAGCGATCTTGATCACCGGTTTCATGCGCTCCAGTACTTCGTCGCTGAGATGGCATTTGATCTGGTGGTCGCCATCCAATGTGCGCACCGGCGGGATCTCCTTCTCGCACAGTCCGCCGGGCACTTCGGATTTCCAGCGGCAGCGGGTCTGGAAGGGGCAGCCTGGGGGCGGGTTCATGGCAGAGGGAATGTCGCCCTCCAGAACAATATGCTCCTTCTCGATGGAGGTGTCGGCAATCGGCACCGCCGACAAAAGCGCTTCGGTGTAGGGGTGGTAGGGCGGTGAGAACACCTGGTCGGTGTCGCCCAGCTCCACCACATGGCCCAGATACATCACCATCACCCGGTCGCTGAGGTAGCGCACGATACTGAGGTCATGAGAGATGAACAGCAGCGTGGTTTTTTCCTCGCGCTGGATTTCCATCAGCAGGTCCGTCACGGCCGCCTGCACCGACACGTCCAGTGCCGAGACCGGTTCGTCGGCAACCACGATACGGGCGCCGCCGGCAAAGGCGCGGGCGATGCCCACCCGCTGCTTCTGGCCGCCCGAGAGCTGCCGCGGCATCCGGTCGGCAAAGGCGCGGGGCAGCTTGACCAGGTCCAGAAGCTCCAGCATGCGCTTGCGCCGTTCGGCCTCGGAATTGCCGATGCCAAAGATTTCCAGCGCGCGGATGATCTGGCGCCCGACGCTCATCGACGGGTTCAGCGTGTCGAACGGGTTCTGGAACACCATCTGCACGTCCGAGACAGTGCGGGTGTCACGCTCCTCAATTGGCGTTTGCTCGATGTTCTGATTGTCGAGCAGGATCTGGCCTTCGGTGGCGGTCTCCAGCCCCATCAGCACCTTGGCAAAGGTGGATTTGCCGCAACCGGATTCGCCCACAATGGCAAGAGTTTCGGATTCGCGGGCCTCGAAACTCAGGGTCTCATTGGCCTTGACCACTTTCTTCTCGCCACCGCCGAACAGCGCATTGGCCGCGACTTCGTAGTATTTCTTGAGGTTGTCCATCTTGAGGACAACCTTCCCGGGCGCGGTCTTTTCCTTCTGCTCGGCCAATGTGATCGGTGCGTTCCAGTCGATTTCCTGGAACTTCAGGCAGCGGGTTTCATGGCGGTCGTTGCCATGCACCGGCGACATCGGGATCACCATGTCCTGATCGCAGCGGCCTTCCTCGAAATAGTCGCAGCGTGGGCCGAAGTTGCAGCCGTTTGGCCGTTCGTGGGGCAGCGGGAAGTTGCCGGGGATCGCCACCAGCGGGCGCGAGTTCTTGTCGGCACCGGGCAGCGGGATCGAGCGGAACAGCGCCTGGGTATAGGGATGCTGCATCTCGTCGAACACGTCGTGGATCGATCCGCGCTCCACCGCTTCGCCGGAATACATCACGCAGAGCCGGTCACAGGTTTCCAGAACCAGACCCAGGTTGTGGCTGATAAACAGCATGGAGGTGCCGTATTTCTTGCCCAGATCCTTGACCAGCTCGACGACGGCAGCTTCAACCGTCACGTCCAGCGCGGTGGTGGGCTCATCCAGGATCAGCAGCGACGGTTTGGACATCAGCGCCATCGCAATCACGATCCGCTGCTGCTGGCCGCCCGACAGCTGGTGCGGAAAGGAATTCAGCATCCGCTCCGGGTCGGGCAGGCGCACGTCGGTCACCACTTCCAGCGCCCGCTGATAGGCTTCCTTTTCGCTGACGCCTTCGTGGATCATCGGCACTTCCATCAGCTGTTTGCCGATCTTCATCGCCGGATTCAGCGAGGCCATCGGCTCCTGATAGATCATCGCGATTTCATTGCCGCGGATGTCGCGCAGCTCCTCGGCGCTCATCTCGGCCAGATCGCGGCCCTTGAACTTGATGGTGCCGCCGACGATGCGGCCGTTTTTGCCAAGGTCCTGCATGACGCCAAGCGCCACGGTGGATTTGCCGCAGCCGCTTTCTCCGACCAGGCCGACGGCTTCGCCGGGCTGCACGGTGACCGAGAAGTCCATCACCGCGGGAATTTCGCGCAGGCGGGTGAAGAAGGAGATCGACAGCTTGTTAATCTCAAGGATCGGGCCGTCATATTCTGCCAGTTTGTTCATAGTTTTGTCTCCCTGTTGGAGCTGGAAGGGAATTCATCCCTTTCTTCTGGCTCCAAATATCCCGGGGGTCCGGGGGCTGGCCCCCGGTCCCACCGGTTCGGATCAGTCTTTCAGGCTCTCTTCGCGCAGACCGTCTGCCAGCAGGTTCAGGCCAAGAACCAGCGTCAGCAGGGCAAAGGCAGGCGCCATAGCCGGGTGCAGATAGACCGACAAGAGCTTGCGGCCGTCATTGATGGTCGAGCCCCAGTCCGGGCTTTCCGGCGGCAGGCCGAGGCCGAAGAAACCCAGCGTCCCCAAGAGGATCGTGGTGTAGCCGATACGCAGGCAGAAATCGACGATCAGCGGCCCGCGTGCGTTGGGCAGGATTTCCCACAGCATGATGTACCAGGGGCCTTCGCCGCGGGTCTGGGCCGCAGCCACATAGTCGCGGGTTTTGATGTCCAGCGTCAGGCCGCGCACGATACGGAACACCGTGGGCGAATTGACAAAGACCACCGACACAAAGACCACCAGAATACCGCCGGGGATGTCAAAGAAGTCAAGCACCTGGGGCAGGCCCCAAATTGCGAAATCTGCAGTGTTGACCAGATAACCTGAGTTGGAGACCAGCTGCAGGTAGAGCCAGATCGCCAGCACCAGCACACCTGCCAGCAGCGGGTTGCGCAGCTTGGGGCGAGTGTAATAGCGCGAGTTCAGCAGCACCGTGATAAAGATGATCGGGAACATGAACAGCACGATGGCCATGTAGTTCGGAACACCGGTTGCTACGATTTCCGGCGTGACCAGCAGGTAGAACAGCAGGATTACAGGGAAGGCCAGGATCAGGTTGGCGAGGAAGGAAATGAACGTATCCAGCTTGCCACCATAGTAGCCTGCGGGCAGACCCAGGGTGATGCCAACCATGAAGGCAAAGATCGTGGCCAGCGGGGCGATCTGCACGACAACCCAGGCGCCTTTGATCAGACGGCTGAACACATCGCGGGCCAGGTTGTCACCGCCCAGTAGATACCATTGGTAGGTGCCTTCTTCGGCGCCGCGGATCGCGGTGCCGGGGGCCTTGTTTTTCATGCCGGAGATCTGGTTCAGCGGATCATGGGTGACGATCATGTCCATCGCCCCGTAGATGCCGGTGAACACCCAGAACATCACCATGCCAAAGCCGATCATTCCGATGGGACTGTCAAACAGCTTGCCGTAAAGGCCAAGCCGGCGTTTGAAGGACATCGAAAAGATGAACAGGATCAGAAGCGAAACCCAGACCGGAGCAAGCTGATAGAGGATCCGCCCGGTGATTTCAATTGCGCTAAGAGGTTCCATATTTTGCTGCCTTCCTTAGGAGATCCGGATCCGCGGGTTCAGATACACATAGCCGATATCGGAAATCAGCTGCGTGATGAGAACCACCAGAACGGAGACGACGGAGACGCCAAGAAGCAGCTCGATGTCATTGTTGCCTGCGGCTTGAACCAGGGTCCAGCCAAAGCCTTTGTAGTTGAACAGGGTCTCCACGATGACAACGCCGTTCAACAGCCATGGGAACTGCAGCATGATCACCGTGAAGGGGGCGATCAGCGCATTGCGCAGGGCGTGTTTCATCACGATGTTCGGGAAGCTCACGCCCTTCAGGCGGGCAGTACGGATGTATTGTGCGGTCATGACTTCGGTCATGGAGGCGCGGGTCATCCGGGCGATGTAGCCCATGCCGTAGAGAACGATTGTGATCACCGGCAGGGTGAAGTTTTCAAAGGTCGGGTTTTCCATCGCACTGGTTGCGGTGCCCTTGAACCATTTCAGGCCAATGGCAGACGAAGAAAAGACCGCGATAAAGATAACGCCGGAGACATATTCAGGGGTGGCCGTGGTGGTGATGGCAACGGTGGACAGCGAGCGGTCCATAACCGAGCCTTCGCGCATACCCGCAAGCACGCCGAGTATGAGGGCCGCAGGCACCATGATCATCATCACGCAGAACATCAGGAATCCGGTCAAGCCGAGCCGAGTTGCAATAATTGAACTGACCTCATCCTTGAAAACGCTCGAATATCCCCAGTAGCCCTGCAGAATGCCGCAGAAGCTTGGCGCTTCAGCAGGATCGCTTCCGGGCAGGATGCACCGGCCCGTCACATTGCCCTCTTCATCCACGTGCTGATAGGACGGCGCCAGGCCGACCCACTCGAGGTATTTCTTTGGCGTGGATTGCAGATAGCCGCCTTTTTCAAGCCAGCTGGCGACCGCTTCGTCGGACATTCTGAAGTTGCCCTGGGTCTTGGCGAGTTTTTCGAGGTTTGGATAGAGGTTCGTCATAAAGAACACGACGAACGTCAGGCAGAGCGCTGTCAGGATCATGACTCCGACGCGTCTGAGGATGAACAGTCCCATGGAATGCCCCCGTTGGTGGCTGTACGCCTTGTGTTAGGCCAGTTGGCAGGCCGCTATTTGCGGCCTGCCGGGCTTGTCAGCGTTTTCTTGCGTCCAGAAGCTGAGGGCCGCGCTTGGCAGCGCGACCCGCGGGCCGGATCAGGCTTTGATGGCCCATTTGTAGATCTGAGGCAGGTCGGCAATATGCTTGTCCACGCCGACGACGCCGTCGGTGTGGTGGCGCATTGCGGTCCGCCAGTAGGGCTGGATGGTCACGCCTTCGTCGATCATGATCGCCTGCAGCTTGCCCATCACTTCGCGGCGCTTGTCTGCGTCGGCGATCGAGTTTGCTTCGGCGAGCAGGCTGTCGAACTCTTCATTGGCAAAGCCGGATTCGTTCCAGGCTTCGCCGGAGCGGTAGGCCAGCGCCAGAACCTGGGTGCCCAGCGGACGGTGGTTCCAGTTGGTCGAGCTGAACGGGTATTTTGCCCAGTCGTTCCAGAAGGTGGAGCCCGGCAGGATGGTCCGTTTCACCTTGATGCCTGCATCGCGCAGCTGGGCTGCGACCGCATCGGTGGTGTTGCGGCGCCAGTCATCGTCGATGGAGAGCAGTTCGTGCTCGTAATCGATCATGCCTGCTTCTTCCATCAGCGCCTTGGCTTTGGCCGGGTCGAAGGGGAGGCGGGTCACCGAGGGGTCATACTCGGGGTGCATCGGGCCCACATGGCAGTTGTCCGCCGGCAGGCCGTAACCCGACATGCCCAGCTCAAGGCAGACATTGTTGTCCACGGCCATCGAAATCGCCTGGCGGACGCGCTTGTCCGCATAGGGCTTTTCGCCGTTGACCTCTGCCAGCTGGTTGGGGCGGATCACGATGGTGAAGCCGGACGGAATTTCCGAACGGGTCAGGCCGATGCTGTCAAAGATATCGACATATTCGCCAACCGATTCCCAGTTCATGTCGATTTCTTCGGCTTCATAGGCCGCCAGGAAGGCTGCCGGGTCGGTGCCGTAGTCGATGAACTCGATGCGGTCCAGATAGCCGCCCTTGCCTGCGGCGGTGCCCCACCATTCGTGGCCTTCGTTGCGGACCAGGACAGCCTTGACGCCGACATCCATGGATTCCGGCAGCATGTAGCCGGTGCCGATCGGGTTATCCAGCATGGTGTCGCCGCTATGGCTGGCGTGTGTGATGGCTGCCGGGTAGTCGGCCATGCCCGGAATGATGGTGATATCCGGTGTCTGCGTTTTCAGAACAACGGTGTGGCTGTCGGCAACGGTGATCGCACCGTCGGCTGCCTGGCCGGTGTCCGCATCGATGAGGGACGCCATGCGGCCGGCCATCGAGTTGCCTTCGAGGCCCTTGTCACACCAGCCAGTGATGTTACGTGCCACATCTTCGGCAGTGAAGTCGTCGCCGTTGTTCCACTTTACGCCCTTGCGGACATGCAGGGTGTATTCGGTTGCGTCGTCGTTGACTTCCCAGCTTTCCAGCAGCATCGGCTCAAACGAACCGTCGCTGTTGTATTCGACCAGATATTCCAGCCAACCGGCTGTGAATGTGGAGATCTGGGTCCAGTCATAGGTGCGCGGATCCTTCAGCGCGCGCACTTCCATCTGCATGCGCAGAGTGCCGCCCTGCTGCGCGTCTTCAGCCGCCTGCACCGGGGCTGCCATGCCGATCAGGCCATAGGCTGCGACAGAGGTCGCGCCCAGTGCTGTTGCACGGGACATAAATTCGCGGCGGTCGAGCTTGCCTTCCAGGACTTCTTTGGCATGCATCTTGACGGCCCAATGTACCGGGGCTCCGTTGATGGTATCTTTTGTCATTTAGTAGGTCTCCCTGTCGTACCGTTCGGTTTTGTTTGTCGAAACGGATATTGGCCCGGCGGTGGCCAGGCGATTTTGGTTCGAGTTTTGGATTATAGTTTCCCCATGCCCTCATTCGGGCAGAGATAGCACGTTTCGTCAATGCACAGTTTCGTCGTTTCCGCGTAAAAATACGACATTTTTGGGGTCGCTTTTTTGAATCCGACCGGCATGCAGCTGCATACTGTTCAATACTGCCCAGTATTCGGACTGTTATAGCCCGAAAATGGCGGCCTGATTGGTCCGGTTTCCGGAATTCTGTGAAGGTTCAGGCTGTTGCATCCTGTTTTGAGCAGAATCACGTAACCCGCTTGGGGTCTGGCCGGTGTGCTGCGCGATGAAACGGGTGAAATAGGCGGCACTGCCGAAGCCCAGCCGTGAGGCGATGTCGCGAATTGGCAATTCGGATTTTATCAGCAAAGACCGCGCTGCATGCAGCTGGCGTTCTGTCAGCAGGGCAGCCGCGGTTTTGCCAGTGACGGATTTGCAGACACGGGTCAGATGTGTCGGCGTCACGTTCAGGGCAGCCGCGTGCGCGGCCATACTGTGATGCCCTGCTTGTGGGCAGGCGATGCGCTGGCAATAGGCCCGGCTCAGCCGTTGTGCTGCGGAGTGTTTGCCAGTGGATTGTTTGCCGGTGTTGTCCGGATGGCGGTGCAGGGCGACGGCAGCCAGTTCGCAACGCGCCTGGACAGCACGGGTCCAATGCGGCTGCTGTGCGTCCTGCTCGCGGCTTATGGCCTCAAAATGTCCGGCCAGGCCCGTTTGCTCCTGCAGGCTCGCGAACCGCTTGTGAACCGGCGCATCCGGGAATGGCGACAGCAGGGGGCCGGACATAAACAGCACCTGGCCCAGGCATTGACGGTTGAAATCCGCAGCCCACAAAGCGCCGGCAGGGATGAAGATCACACTGTGCAGGCCAAAGCCGCGCTGCATTCCATTCAGCAAAAGGCGCCCCTGGCCGCGGGTGATCCAGATCAGCAAATGGTGGCTCCGGCTGTGCGCCAGACACGTCTGCCAGCTGCCGTCTGAAGTCAGCCTGACCAGCGGTGCAGTGTGGAACTCTTTGGGCGTTTCTGAATCAAACGGCATCAGCACAATTGGGCAGAGGAACCAGTGTCGGTGGCTGGAACAGGCCACAGATCACTGATTCTGGCAAGTTTCCGCTTGGAAAAGCACAAAATGTCTAAAAATTGTCAGGCTGAGGCCGACGCCTTCTGCTCAGGCCAGCGAAACTTGGTGCCAGTCTTTCATCCGGGCGCGGAACCAGCTGCGCTGGCGTTTGGCAAACTGCCGGGTGGCAACGGCGGCGCGCTCTTTGGCCTCTTCCAGCGTCAGACGGCCTTGGGCGTAGCCCATCAGTTCCGGCACGCCAATGGCTTTGCAGGAGGGCAGTGCGGCGTCATAACGGTCGCGCATGGCTTCGATCTCTGCCATGGCGCCTTGTTCCAGCATCAGGCCAAAGCGTTTGCGGATGCGGGTCTCCAGCCAATCCCTTTCAGAATTCAGGACCATGGCCGTGCAGCCCTGCAGTGGCAGCGCCGGGGGCGGGGTGCCGTCCTGCCAGCTGGCCAGCGGGCGCCCAGTTGCTTTCAGCACTTCCCAGGCGCGCTGCACCCGGGCGCGGTTTTGCAGATCGATGCGGCGGGCAGTCTCTGTGTCCAGCTCTGCCCGCAGGGCTTCTAAAGACAATGCGTCGCCTTCAGCCCGGACCGCCGCCGGTGTCGCCGGGATATCGGCCATACCTTCGGTCAGAGCCGTGAAGTATAGCCCGGTGCCGCCCACGATGATAATCCGGTCGGGGCCTTTCAGCAGCGACAGCACCTCGCGCAGCCAATGACCGGCGGAATACTCCGCGTCATGCGGCACATGTCCGTACAGCGCATGCGGGGCCTGGGCCTCTTCCTCTGCCGCGGGGCGGGCCGTGATCACCCGCCAGCAATCATAGACCTGACTGGCATCGGCGTTGACGATGACACCGCCCTGGCGTGCGGCAATATCCAGCGCCAAGGCCGATTTGCCAGAGGCGGTCGGCCCTGCGATCAGAACGGGAAGGTCCGGGTCAATGTCAGGCAAGTTCATCCGGGTGTGGTCCATCTTTATGTCCGGTTCCGGAAAACTGTCCGCAAACCGCGCTGCGTGGATTGAAACCGGCAGCGAATTACTCCATTTTGCGCGCAAACTAACCCTCACATCTTCTGGAGCGCAACATGCCTCAACCGCAAGACAAGCCGGAGCTGCATCCGGCCGCCGCCTATAAACGCGTCATGCTGAAAATTTCGGGCGAGGCACTGATGGGCGATCAGGGGTTCGGCCTGCATCCGCCGACCGTGCAGCGTATCGCGAAAGAAGTGCAATCGGTGCAGGAAATGGGTGTCGAGATCTGCATGGTGATCGGCGGCGGCAACATCTTTCGCGGGCTGTCCGGCTCGGCGCAGGGGATGGAACGCACCACCGCTGACTACATGGGTATGATGGCCACGGTGATGAACGCGCTGGCGATGCAATCGGCACTGGAAGGAATTGGCGTCTTCACCCGGGTGATTTCGGCGATCCGCATGGATGAGGTGGCTGAACCCTACATCCGCCGCCGCGCTGTGCGCCACCTGGAGAAGAAACGGGTATGCATATTCGCGGCCGGTACCGGCAACCCCTATTTCACAACTGACACTGCAGCGACACTGCGCGCCAACGAGATGGCCTGCGAGGCGATCTTTATGGGCAAGAACGGGGTGGATGGCGTCTATGACAAAGACCCGGCCCTGCATGACGATGCGGTGCGCTATGACGAGATCAGCTATGATGAGGTCTTTGCCAAACGCCTGAAGGTGATGGATGCGTCGGCCATTGCGTTGGCGCGGGACAACAATCTGCCGCTGATCGTGTTCCCGCTGGATGAACCGGGCGGTTTCCGGGGAATTCTGGCCGGCAAGGGCACCTATACCAAGGTGCACGGCTGAGCGACCGACAGATTGCATGAAACTGCGGATCGCCCATGATCCGTGGTTTTTGCAAGTCCTGACCAGCCCCTCCGTGCCGCAGGGCAGTGGGGGGCTGCGAATTTGGCGGTTGGCAGGCTGAAACTTGTATCACCTGGGACGCGGCCGGGGGGCGGACTGCCCTGACAGCGGCGAATCCTCCGCAACATCGCTATACATCAGCCTTCCAATGGCTTATGAGCCAAAGAAGACCGCCTCAGATAAGGGGAGAGAGCAGCATGTCTGATGATTTTGAACTGGATACCGATGATCTGAAACGCCGCATGGAAGGCGCGATGGCCAACCTGCGCACCGAATTTGCGTCCCTGCGGACCGGCCGGGCCTCGGGCTCGATGCTGGAGCCGGTGATGGTTGACGCCTATGGCTCGATGACGCCGATCAACCAGGTCGGCACCGTGAACGTGCCGGAACCGCGCATGGTCACCATCAATGTCTGGGATAAGTCCCTGGTGGGCAAGGTGGAAAAGGCGATCCGTGAATCCGGCCTTGGCATCAATCCGCAGCTTAACGGCACGATCATCATGCTGCCGATTCCGGAGCTGAACGAAGAACGGCGCCGCGAGCTGACCAAAGTTGCCGGCCAGTATGCCGAGCACGGCCGGGTTGCGATCCGCAACGTGCGCCGCGACGGTATGGATCAGATCAAGAAAGCCAAGGCCGACGGCATGTCCGAGGATGACCAGAAGTTCTGGGAAGCCGAAGTGCAGGAGCTGACGGATCAGATGATCAAGCATGTGGACGAGGCGCTTGAGACCAAGCAAGCCGAAATCATGCAGGTCTGACGGGCGGTATGCCAGCTGACCCTAACCCGCAAGTGAGTGCTGCCGGAGAAGATCCGGCAGCCCGTTCCGGCCCGCGCCATGTGGCGATCATCATGGATGGCAATGGCCGCTGGGCGCAAGCCCGTGGGCGGCCGCGGCTGTTCGGCCACCATGCCGGCGCACGTCGGGTTCGTGAAGTTGTCGAGTGCTGCCCTGGTCTGGGCGTGGATTATCTGACCATTTTTGCCTTCTCGACCGAGAATTGGAAACGCACACAGACTGAAGTTGCCGGTCTGATGAGCCTGTTTCGCCGATATATCTCCAAGGAAATGAATGCTTTGGCAGAGAAGAGTGTCCGGGTGCGATTTATCGGAGACCGGGTTCGGCTGGACGCCAAGCTGATCAGCCTGATGGACAAGCTGGAACGCAAGACCGAGGGCAACTGCGGTACCCAGCTGACCATTGCGCTGAACTATGGCGGCCGGGACGAAGTGGCGCGGGCAACCAAGCGGCTGGCGCGGGATGTGGCCGATGGGCGGCTGAATCCTGAGGATATCGATGAGGAAACTCTGCCGCGATATCTTGATACCCATGTGCTGCCGGACCCGGATCTGGTGATCCGTACCAGCGGTGAGGCGCGGATTTCGAATTTCCTTTTGTGGCAGTCCGCCTACGCCGAATATGAGTTCATCGACACGCTGTGGCCTGATTTCTCGGCTGAGGAAATGGAACGGCTGTGCAGCAGTTTCGGACGCCGTGAGCGGCGGTTCGGGGCGGTCAAGACATGAGCAGCGCCAAGGGCCGCTGGGCGGACCTGCTGCCGCGAGCCTTGTCGGCTGTGGTGATGATCGCCGCGGGTGGCTATGCCGTTTGGGCCGGCGGGCTTGTTTTTAATGTCCTGATTGCATTGTGCTGCGGTGGCATGATTTGGGAACTGGTGCGGATGCTGATGCCGGCACGTGGCGGCACCGCCCTGCAGCTTGGCGCCATCTCTGCCGCAGCGGTTCTGCTGGCGTCGTTCCTGCCTGCGCTTTGGGTTTTGCCGGTGCTGGCTGCGCCTGTGGCCGCCGGGTTTGGGCAGATCCGCGAACGGCGGCAGTATTTCATCGGCTTTGCTCTGTGGGTGCTGCTGGCGGGCTTTGGCTTCATCTGGCTGCGTGGTCAGATGGGCATGGCCTGGATGCTGTGGCTGATCTGTGTCGTCGTGGTGACGGATGTCGCCGGGTATTTTGCGGGTAAGGCCATCGGCGGACCCAAATTCTGGCCCCGCGTCAGCCCCAAGAAAACCTGGAGCGGCACTGCGTCCGGCTGGATTGCCGCCGCTATTGCCGGGGCGGTGTTTGCCGAGCAGATCGAGCCGGGTTTTGGCATTGTGGCCTTGTCGGTGATCTTGTCGATGGCCAGCCAGGCTGGCGACGTGGCCGAGAGCGCATTGAAGCGGAAAATGGGTGTCAAGGATTCCAGCGGGCTGATTCCCGGCCATGGCGGCCTGTTTGACCGGTTCGACGGGATGCTGGGGGCTGCGGCGATGTTCCTGGCCGTGGCCGTGCTCTGGGGATAACCGGACAGGGAAAACTATGCGGAAAGTCTCGATTTTTGGCGCCACGGGCTCGATTGGCCAGAATACCATCGATCTGATCCGCCGCGCGCCGACGGGTTATGACGTGGTGGCGTTGACCGGTGGCGCCAATATTGCGCGGCTTGCCGAAGACGCCATCGAGCTGCGGGCCGATGTTGCGGTGACGGCTTATGAGGACCGGCTGCCGGATCTGCGCGCGGCGCTGGCCGGCACTGGTGTTGAAGCCGCAGCAGGGCAGGCAGCGCTGGTGGAGGCTGCTGCGCGTCCTGCAGATTGGATCATGTCGGCCATTGTGGGCGCTGCCGGCCTGGCGCCTGGCCTGGAAGCCCTGAAGCACGGCACCACGCTGGCGCTTGCCAACAAGGAATCGCTGGTCTGTGCAGGACAGCTGCTGCTTGGAACCACAGAAAAACATGGCGCGCAGCTGCTGCCGGTGGACAGTGAACATTCAGCGGTGTTTCAGGGGCTGGTGGGCGAGGATATCGAAGCAGTCGAGCGGATTGTCATCACCGCGTCCGGTGGCGCCTTTCGGGACTGGCCGCTGGAGGATCTGCCCCAAGCCAGCCTGGCCCAGGCCTCGTCGCATCCCAATTGGAACATGGGCCAGCGGATTACCATCGACAGCGCATCGATGTTCAATAAGGCACTGGAAGTCATTGAAACGCGGGAATACTTTGGCGTGCGCCCGGATCAGATCGAGGTGCTGGTGCACCCTGAGTCCCTGGTTCACGCGCTGGTCGGTTTCAATGATGGTGCGTTGATGGCGCATCTGGGCGCGGCGGATATGCGCCATGCCATCGGCTACGCGCTGCACTGGCCCCAGCGTCGGGATTTGCCGGTGGAACGGCTTGACCTCGCGCGGATTGGCCAGCTGAATTTCCGCGCCGCGGATCCGGCCCGCTATCCGGCGCTGCGCCAGGCCTATGAGGTGATGGAGCGGGGCGGTCTGATGGGGGCGGCCTTTAATGCCGCCAAGGAGCAGGCGCTGGACGAATTCATTGCAGGCCGCATCCGGTTCACCGATATGGCTGAAGTAACAGCGGCGGTGCTAGAGCGGATCGAGGCGACATGTGACCTCATTGATGCCGCAATGACACTTGATAACGTGACCCGGGTTGACCATGTCGCCCGTCAAGAGGCGGCGCGTGCCGCGCAAGAACGCATAGGGTAAGATTTTGGACGTACTTTCATTTATTCCGCAGTTCAGCGGTTTTCTGTACACCATCGCCAGCTTTATCGTCGCCCTGTCGGTGATCGTGGCGGTGCATGAGTACGGCCATTACATCGTCGGGCGCTGGTCCGGCATTCATGCCGAGGTGTTCTCGCTGGGCTTTGGTCCTGTGCTGTGGAGTCGGGTGGACAAGCACGGCACCCGCTGGCAGGTGGCGGCGCTGCCTTTTGGTGGCTTTGTGAAATTCCTCGGCGACGCCGATGCGGCGTCTGGCAAGGACGCGCAGGCGATGGAAGCTGTCGCGGCAGACCCCGCAGCCCTGCGCCGGACCATGCATGGCGCGCCCTTGTGGGCAAGAGCCGCGACGGTTGTAGCGGGACCGGTGTTCAATTTTGTCATGTCGGCGATCATTTTCACCGCAGCTGTCCTGTTGCAGGGCAACATGCGTGAACCTCTGACCATTGGTGCGCTGGCGCCTGTGCCTGGGCTGGAGAACGGTCTGCAGCAGGGGGATGAGCTGATCACTGCTGGCGGTGTGCCGGTGCCGAACTATGAAGACGGCGACGCATGGGAGGCGTTCCGCCAGGCGCTGCCGCAGCAACAGCCGATGGCTTATGCTGTGCGCCGCAAAGGCCAAGAAATTATGGTCGAGGGTCCGTTTTTGTACCCGCCCCATGTGCATGCGGTGGTGCCGCGCAGTGCGGCGGCGGATGCCGGACTGCAGCCGGAAGACGTGATTGTTGCAGTTGACGGCACCCCGCTGGTGTCCTTTGAACAGCTGAAGGACCTGGTTGAGGCCGCGGACGGCAAAGTTCTGGTGCTGGATGTCTGGCGTAACGGTGAAAACGTCGAAATGGCGCTGGCGCCACGGCGCACGGATGAACCGCAGCCGGACGGCGGTTTTGCCACCCGGTGGCGGATCGGCATTGTTGGCGGGCTGGCGTTTGAACCGGCGACCGAAGCTGTGGGTTTCGGCGAGGCACTTGCCGCAGGCAGTTACCAGGTCTGGGCCGTGGTGGAGACGTCGCTGTCCGGCTTGAAGCACATGATCACCGGCGCTATCAGCACCTGCAACCTGTCGGGCCCGATCGGTATCGCCGAGACCTCTGGTGCGATGGCCAGCCAAGGGGCAGAGAGCTTCATTCGATTCATTGCGGTTCTGTCAACTGCTGTCGGCCTGCTGAACCTGTTTCCCGTGCCTGCGCTGGATGGCGGCCATCTGATGTTTTATGCCTATGAGGCTGTGGCAGGCCGTCCGCCCAGCGACCGGGCGGTTAGGGTGCTGATGACTTTGGGCATTGCCGTGGTTCTGTCGTTGATGGTGTTTGCTCTTGGCAATGACCTGTTCTGCTGAGTCTGCTGAGAACGACCGGCAAAGCCACTGACAAAGGGCGGCCATAGTGCCGCCCAAGTGCTGACATATTTCCCTGTTAACTTTTCCTCAACCTGCAGGCGTTGCGCATCATGCGCGTGGTCTGCGGATGGAGACCTGGGGATTTCGGATGCACACACTCTCACGTTCATGCCGTGGATTTGGCCTGCTCGTTCAACTGAATTGGGACCGGGCGCTGACTATATTTCTTATTCTGGGTGCGCTTGGGGCGGCCGGGTGGCTTGCCATGCTCGTGATTCCTGAAAGCAGCGCAACGGCCAGCTGCGCAATTTGCCCTCTGACCGCGCATTAGTTGGTTTTGACAACCGCATTCAAACCCGGTACGCACGTCGCAAAGCTGCTATAAAAATCGGGTTCTGAAAAATGGTTTGGGGGAAAATCACAGGCAAGTCCTGTGTCGAGCGCAAGTCGGGCATCAACATCTTGTACCGGAAAGTTTCTGCCATTTCTCTGGCAGTTGCACTGGGTTACGCGCTTGTGCCGATGTCTGCCGAAGCGCAAAGCTATCGCTTCAATTCTGTGCAGGTTGAGGGCAACCAGCGCATCCAGACATCCACTGTTGTTGCCTACACGGGTATCGAACGTGGCCAGTCGGTCAGCGCCGGTGAGCTGAATGATGCCTATCAGCGCATTCTTGACAGTGGCGTATTTGAAACAGTGGAAATCGTGCCGCGTGGCAACACTCTGGTGATCAAAGTCACGGAATTTCCGACCATCAACCAAATCAGCTTTGAGGGCAATCGCCGGCTCAAGGACGACGCGCTGGACCAGATTGTCGAATCTGCGCCGCGCCGGGTGTTCAACCCGACCCAGGCCGAACGCGATGCAGCGGCAATCGCCGAAGCCTATAGTATCCAGGGGCGCTTGGCCTCGCGTGTTACGCCGCGGATCATCCGTCGCAACAACAACCGCGTCGATCTGGTCTTTGAGATTTCCGAAGGCGACACGGTCGAAGTGGAGCGGGTGTCGTTCACCGGCAACCGGGTTTACTCGGATCGCCGTCTGCGCCGGGTGCTGGAAACCAAGCAGGCCGGCCTGCTGCGTGGCTTCATCCGTTCTGATACGCTGATCGAGGACAGGCTGGAGTTCGACAAGCAGGTGCTGCGTGATTTCTATCTGTCGCGCGGCTATGTCGATTTCCGGGTGAACAGCAGCAATGCGGAAGTGACTGAGGAACGCGACGCGGTGTTCCTGGTGGTCGATGTGACCGAAGGCCAGCAGTTCAAGTTCGGCAATATCACGGTCACCAGCGAAATGCCGGAGGCCGATGCCGATGAGTTCGCGTCCACGCTGAAAATCAAGCCGGGTGTTACCTACACGCCGACTCTGGTCGAAAATGCAATCGACCGGATGGAAGGGCTGGCCGTCCGCAGCGAGATCGACTTTCTTCGGGTGGAACCGCGGGTCACCAGAAATGACCGCGATCTGACCTTGGATATCGAATTTGTTCTGACGCGCGGCCCGCGCATTTTTGTCGAACGCATTGATATCGAAGGCAACACCACCACACTGGACCGGGTTGTCCGCCAGCAGTTCCAGTCTGTGGAAGGTGATCCCTTCAATCCTCGCTCGATCCGCAACAGCGCAGAGCGCATCCGCGCCCTGGGGTTCTTTGCCAACGCGGATGTGGAAACCCGCGAGGGCAGTTCTTCTGACCAGGTGATTGTCGATGTGGATGTCGCAGAACAGCCAACTGGCTCGCTGAACCTGGGCGGTGCCTACTCGGTGACCGACGGTTTCGGCCTCAGCATCGGCTTGACGGAAAACAACTTCCTGGGTCGCGGCCAGCGCCTGTCGCTGAACATCGCAACGGCGACAGAGTCTGATTCCTATGTGCTGGGCTTTACCGAACCCTATCTGCTGGGCCGCAAGCTGCGGTTCGATCTGGACTTGGGCCTGAATGAAACCGACTCGAGCTTCTCGGAGTATCGGACCAAGCGGGTCTTTTTCCAGCCGGCGCTGACGTTTGACACCGGCGAAGATACATCGCTGCAGATCCGCTATACTTGGGATGCGGATGAGATGCTGTTTGACGATGACGACATCAATCAGAATCTGGCTGGTCCAGTCGTGCGCAGCGAAATCGCGCAGGGCGAACAGTCGGCCAGTGCTATTGGCTTTACCTATCGCTATGACAGCCGGCTGACCGGGCTTGACCCGACCGCTGGTTTCCTGGTCGAAGTCGGTGCTGACTATGCCGGTCTGGGAGGCGACTCCGAGTATATCAAAGCAATCACGAAAATTGTCGCTCAGAAACAGATCTGGAATGAGGAAGTGACCATTCGCGCGACACTGGAAGCAGGGGCATTCCAGTGGGAAGGCAGTGGAAACAGCCGGTCGATCGACCGTTTTGTTCTAACGCCGTCCATTATGCGCGGGTTTGAACCGGGCGGTATCGGCCCGCGGGATCAATCCGCTGGCGGTCCCAATGGTCCGTACAATGATTTCCTGGGCGGCAACTACTATGCAGTTGCGCGATTTGATGCGGAGTTCCCGCTTGGCCTGCCGGAAGAACTGGGTATGCGTGGCGGCATATTCTACGACGTAGGCGGTTTGTGGGGGCTGCAGAATGTAGATACCGCAGGGGCAAGTATTGTCGGCCGCAACAGATCCTTCCGCCATGTCGTTGGCGTCTCTCTGCTTTGGACCACCGGCTTCGGCCCGCTTCGGTTCAATTTCTCCAAGGCTCTCCAGAAAGAGGACTTTGACGAGGAACAGAGCTTTGACCTGACCTTGCAGGCGAGGTTCTGATCTGGTGCGGCAGCGGGCGCTCCGTATTTGGGCAACGCTGGGGCTTTCGCTGGCGTTGTCTTTTGGAGCCACTGTCTGGGGCCGCGCACAGGAAGCCGCATTAAACGGCGGGGCTGAACTTCAGCTGGGGCTGCCGCAGAGCGGCATTCTTACGGTGCAGCCGGAACGGCTGTTCTCTGAAAGCGCCTTTGGTCGGCGGGTGGAACGCGAAATCGAGGCCGAAGGCGCGGTTCTGACTGCGGAGAACCGCCGGATCGAGGCGGAGCTGCGCAGCGAAGAGCTGGATCTGACCGAGCGGCGCAGCGCGATGGAACCAGATGCTTTCCGGGCTCTGGCCGATGCTTTTGATCAGAAAGTGCAGGAGACCCGCCGCCGTCAGGACCAGAAGCTGCGCGAGATCACCCAAATGGGAGAGGATGCCCGGCACGCGTTCCTCAAGACGTCTTTGCCGGTGCTGCAGCAAATCATGCGTGAAGCCGGAGCCGGGGCAATCCTTGACCACTCCTCTGTCTTTCTAAGTGCCGAAGCGGCGGATATTACCTCTTTGGCGATTGCCCGGATCGACGCCGTTCTGGGCGATGGTGCCACAGATGACGAGAGCGAGCGCTGAGGGCGCGCGCTTGCCCAAAGGCTGTCCACTTGCTAGGGACAGCGCAGTATTCTTGACGCAAATGGGAACCCAAGCATGACCACTGAGCTGCAAAGCGCTGACATTCAACTGATCCAGCGGATCCTGCCGCACCGTTATCCGTTCCTGCTGGTCGACAAGGTGGTCGATATCGACGGCTACAAGTCCTCTCGCGGTATCAAGAATGTCACCATGAACGAACCGCATTTCCAGGGCCATTTCCCCGGTACTCCGATCATGCCCGGCGTTACCATTGTCGAGGCAATGGCGCAAACCGCAGGCGTCATGCTGGGCGTCGGTATTGATATGATCGACAGTGATCTGCTGATTTATTTCATGAGCATCGACAAGTGCAAATTCCGCCGCAAGGTGGTGCCGGGCGATGTGCTGGAGATGCATGTGGAAACCCTGCGCGGCAAGCCGGGCGGCAAGATCTTCAAATTCCTGGGGCGCGCGACCGTGGACGGGGAAGTGGCTGCCGAGGCTGAATTCACTGCCATGGTTGACCGTCAAAGCGAGGCTGGCTGACATGAGCAACATCCATCCCAGTGCTGTGATCGAAGACGGGGCCAAGCTAGGAAAGGACTGCGAGATCGGTCCTTTCTGCGTGGTAGGCGCCGAGACAGTGCTGGGGGACGGTGTTGTTCTGAAGTCCCATGTGGTTGTCACCGGCGATACTGAAATCGGCGACGAAACTGTGGTGTTCCCTTTTGCCGTGCTGGGCGAGATCCCGCAGGATCTGAAGTTCAAGGGCGAGAAATGCAAGACCGTGATCGGCAAGCGCAACCGCATCCGCGAGCATGTGACGGTGAATGCCGGTACCGAAGGCGGCGGCGGGGTGACCCGCATCGGTGATGATGGGTTGTTCATGGCGGGCTGCCACATTGCCCATGACGCGCAGGTCGGCGATCGGGTGATCGTGGTGAACTCGGCAGCGGTGGCGGGCCATTGCGTGCTGGAGGATGACGTGATCATCGGCGGCCTTTCCGGCATTCATCAATGGGTGCGGATTGGCAAGGGGGCCATCATCGGTGCCGTCACAATGGTGACCAATGATGTGATTCCCTATGGTCTGGTGCAGGCGCAGCGCGGTGAGCTGGACGGTTTGAACCTTGTGGGGCTCAAGCGGCGCGGGGTGGCCCGCAGCGACATCACCGCACTGCGGGCAGCGTTTCAGATGCTGGCCCAGGGCGAAGGCACGTTCCAGGAACGGGCCAAGCGGCTGGGGGATGAGACCGATAGCGAATATGTTCAACGGATTGTCGCCTTTATCACCGGTGGCAGCGACCGTTCCTTCCTGACGCCCGGAGGTTGATGCGATGCTGGCAGTGATTGCAGGAACCGGCGCGCTGCCGGCTGAAGTGGCCGCGCATGCGCCGGGCCGTCCGTTGATCTGCGCGATGGCAGGCGCTGAACCGGATATGGTCGATCCCGAGATCACCTTTCGCCTTGAACAGCTTGGCAGCTTTCTGGAGCGGCTGAAAGCCGCAGAGGTCACAGAGATTTGCCTGGCGGGTGCAGTGCGCCGCCCGCAGATTGATCCTTCGGCCATTGATGCGGCCACCATGCCATTGGTGCCGGTGCTGCAAACCGCCTTGGCGGCCGGCGATGACGGCGCATTGCGGGCGGTTATGGGAATTATTGAACAGGCCGGTTTTGCTGTCCGCGCCGCCCATGACGTGGCACCAGGCCTGCTGATGGCAGAGGGCGTGCCGACCAGGGTTCAGCCGGGTGAGCTGGACAAGGCAGATGCGGATCGCGGTGCGGAAATTGTTGCAGCGATGTCTGTGGCTGACATCGGCCAGTCCTGCGCCGTGCGCAAACAGCAGGCGATTGCGGTCGAGAACCTCTTTGGCACCGACTGGATGCTGGCCTCGCTGCAGCAGCGCCCGGACGGGCAGGGAGGCTTGTTGTTCAAGGCGCCGAAACCGGCGCAGGACCGCCGGGCTGATCTGCCGGCGATTGGTGTTGATACGGTTGAGGCCACTGCCGCGGCGGGCCTGTCCGGCATCGTGCTGGAGGCCGGCGGCGTCATCGTGCTGGATCAGGATGCGGTGATAGCGGCCTGTGACCGGCTGGGTCTGTTTCTCTGGCTGCGCGAGGCATGAGCCTTCGGGTCTTCATTCTGGCCGGCGAGCCTTCGGGCGACCGGCTGGGCGGAGCTTTGATGGCGGGGCTGAAACAGCTGGCACCCGGGGTGCAGTTCGACGGTATTGGCGGCGCGCTGATGGCGGAGCAGGGGCTGGTGTCCCGCTTTCCCATGGATGAGCTGTCGGTGATGGGGCTGGCCGAAGTGCTGCCCAAGTACCGGCACCTGAAACGGCGGATTCGGGAAACTTCTGCGGCGGTGCTGGAGACCAGGCCCGATGTGCTGATCACCATCGACAGCCCGGACTTTTCCTTGCGCGTGGCACGGCAGGTGAAGGAACACAGCAACATCCGCACGGTGCATTATGTGGCGCCTTCCGTCTGGGCCTGGCGTCCTAAACGGGCAGGCAAGATGGCGCAAGTTATTGACCATGTCCTGGCACTGCTGCCGTTTGAGCCGCCCCTTATGGAAGCCGCAGGCATGGACTGTGACTTTGTTGGTCATCCGGTCGTGGCCGAACCTCAGGCGTCGGAAGCAGAGATTGCAGCCTTTCGGGCCGAATTCCAGCTGGGCGATGCGCCTTTTGTGTTGGCTTTGCCCGGCTCGCGCCGTTCGGAAGTTGCGCGCCTGGCGCCGGTTTTCGGTGCGGCGCTGCAACAGTTTTGCCGGTCCCACCCGGATTACCGGATTGCCGTTCCCGCGGCAGCACCAGTTGCGGATGCGGTGCGGGACGCTATGCAGGATTGGCCAGAGGCCACTGTTCTGCTGGACCCGAACCGGTTTGATCCTCCGCTTGCCAAGGCCCATAAGCGGGCGGCCTTTGCCTCGGCGGATCTTGCCTTGGCAGCCTCTGGCACCGTGTCGCTGGAACTGGCGGCCTCTGCCACGCCGATGGTGATTGCCTATAGGTTCCAATGGCTGACCTGGCAGATCATGAAGCGCATGGCGCTGATCGACACGGTCACGCTGGTCAACCTGGTGAGTGATACCCGGGTGGTGCCGGAATGCCTGGGGCCGGACTGCACACCTGCGAAGATCGCGGCTGAACTGAAGAATTTGGCCGCTGCGCCAAGGGCCCAGCATGAGGCGATGGCATTGACCATGGATCGTCTGGGGCTTGGCGGCGAAGCACCCGGATTGCGGGCTGCCCGAGCGGTTCTGGAGCGGCTGCCCCAGACGTAACAGGGGCGCAGCACAAGCCAGGCTTTTGCTGCGCGATTTCGGTGGCGCGGGCGCTGCGCACCCGCGCGGAGCCTGTCGCACCGGCTGCGCAGAACATGAGGGTCAGGATCAGATGATCCGGGGGAATGTATTCTGCTGAGAAGCGCCGAAGGGCAGGTCTGCCCTTCGGCGCTTTTTCAAGTATGAATTGGTGCTCCGCGTCAAGGGCAAGCCGCGCGTGCCGCGCGGAGGCTGCGCCTCCCTAGACCCGCTGTGGCAGATGTTCTGCGCCTCAGTATCCGCGCCAGATCCAGCCGCCGCCGAAGATGCGGCTGCCCTCAGGCGCGTAGAACACGCAGGCCTGACCGGGAGAGATACCTTCCTCCGGTGTCAGCAGTTCCACTTCGGCAGTGGTGGCCGTCAGCGGACGGATGATCGCGTCGCGCGGGGGGCGGGTCGAGCGGACTTTCACCTTCAGGTGCCATTCTTTGCGGCTGGTAAAGGGGTCATCGCCCAGCCAGTTGATCTCGCGCACCGGGATGGTGCGGGTGGCCAGCAATTCTTTGGGGCCGACGACGACCTGTTTCTTGTCCACGTCCAGTTTCACCACATAGAGCGGTTCAGAAAGGCCACCGATGCCAAGACCGCGGCGCTGGCCGATGGTATAATGGATGACGCCCTCATGGCTGCCCAGCACCCGGCCGTCGGAATGCACGATCTCGCCGGGTTCTGCGGCGCCCGGGCGCAGTTTCTCGATGACCGCGGCATAATTGCCGTCCGGAACAAAGCAGATGTCCTGGCTGTCGGGCTTATCCGCCACGGCGAGGCCGTATTGGGCCGCCATCTCGCGGGTGGCGTCCTTGGACGGCAGGTGGCCCAGCGGGAAGCGCAAGTAGTCCAGCTGCTCCGGGGTGGTGGAGAACAGAAAGTAGCTCTGGTCGCGGTTGGCATCCTCTGCGGAATGCAGTTCCGGGCCGTGCTCCCCTGTTTTGCGCTGGATGTAATGGCCGGTGGCCATGCAGTCGGCCTCCAGATCCTTGGCAGTTTCCAGCAGGTCCTTGAATTTCACCCGTTCGTTGCAGCGGATGCAGGGCACCGGGGTTGCGCCCGCCAGATAGCTGTCGGCGAACTCGTCAATCACCGCATCCTTAAAAATGTTCTCATAATCCAGGACGTAATGCGGGAAGCCGCGTTCCTCGGCCACGCGCCGCGCATCGTGGATATCGATGCCCGCGCAGCAGGCGCCTTTCTTTGCCAAAGCGGCGCCGTGATCATAAAGCTGCAGCGTCACGCCGACCACATCATAGCCCTGATCGGCCAAATATGCAGCAACAACAGAGCTGTCGACGCCGCCGGACATGGCCACGACCACCCGGGTCTCGGAGGGTGGTTTGGCAAAGCCAAGCGAATTGAGTTCCAGGTCTTGGTCCAGCGCCATGGGGCAGCTCCTAAAGGCAAAGGGGGCAGGCGCCGCAGAATATATGAAAATCCTAAGGACTCTCAAGGGGCGTGGTTCATGCGGCGTTAAGCCTGTTCGGAAATTCTGGCGTCAGACCCAACGAACAAGATCTTCAGAGGGAAGAAAGATGTTTTTGAAGAAAGTCGACGGGCCGCGGGCAGTCACCCTGCCGGATGGCACCATTATGACCCGGGCTGATTTGCCGCCGGAAACCACCAAACGCTGGGTGGCATCGCGCAAGGCGGCGGTGGTGCGCGGCGTGCTCTATGGGCTGCTGCCTCAGAAAGAGGCGATGCGCCGCTACGGTCTGAGTGAAGAAGAGTTCCGCAGCTGGGTTGCCGCGGTTGCCGACCATGGTGAAGAGGCCTTGAAAACCACACAGCTCAAGAAATTCCGTGATCCGGACGCAAAATAATTCAAACCTTCCTTGAGTTGAAATTGTAATTTAACCATCATGGTAACGAGGCATTAACTTTTTTCCACCAAGGTTAACGCGACCTGAGGGAAACAGTGTACAGGCGGAGAAAATAATATGCGCATTTTGCTGGTTGAGGATGATCCGACCACGGCCAAGAGCATCGAACTGATGCTGACCCATGCCAACCTGAACGTTTATACGACGGATTTGGGGGAAGAAGGGATCGATCTGGCCAAACTCTATGATTACGATCTGATCCTCCTGGATCTGGGGCTGCCGGATATGAACGGCCACGAGGTGCTGCGCCAACTGCGCATGTCCCGTATCGAAACGCCCATTCTGATCCTGTCCGGTGCCGACGATACCGACAATAAAATCAAGGGCTTCGGATTTGGTGCGGATGACTATCTGACCAAGCCATTCCACCGTGAGGAACTGGTGGCGCGGATCCATGCGATTATCCGCCGCTCCAAGGGCCACTCGCAGTCGATCATCAAGACCGGCAAGATCGCGGTCAATCTGGACGCCAAGACCGTGGAGGCGGGCGGCAAAGCCGTGCATCTGACCGGCAAGGAATACCAGATGCTGGAGCTTTTGTCGCTGCGCAAGGGCACCACGCTGACCAAGGAGATGTTCCTGAACCATCTTTATGGTGGCATGGATGAACCGGAACTGAAGATTATCGATGTCTTCATCTGTAAGTTGCGTAAGAAACTCAGCAACGCAACGGATGGTGAAAATTATATCGAAACCGTCTGGGGCCGCGGCTATGTGCTGCGTGATCCACAGGAGGACCACATGTCCGGCGGACAGCGGATGGCTGTCGGCGCCTGAAGTCGGGAAAACCCGGGTGGCGCGTGACTATGCGCCACCGGTTGCAAAGACCTGCCTCAAGGCGGGTCTTTTTGTTTTGGAGCCCACAGAAAACTGACTGTCAGATGCGCTGGACGCGGCGCGCGCGGCACCTTATCACCGGAGAGGAGAACGAAGAGGGACCGCAGGTGGCAGGAATGAAAGAAAAGGATGTGGCCGGCCTGACCGCAGAGGACGCCAAGGCAGAATTCCTGAAACTGGAAGACCAGTTGCGTGCGGCGGATCTGGCCTATCACCAGGCTGACGCGCCGGAAATCAGCGATGTGGAGTACGATTCGCTGAAGTGGCGGCACCGGGCTTTGGCTGCCGCCTTTCCAGAATTTGCAGAAACCGCCACTCAACTGGATGCAGTCGGGGCGCCTGCGGCTTCTGGGTTTGGCAAGATCAGCCATTCGGTGCGGATGCTGTCGCTGGGCAATGCGTTTGAAGATGATGACGTGGCAGATTTTAACCGCAGTATCCGCAAATATCTTGGTCTGGATCCGGTGGATGCGCTGGCATTCACCGCCGAACCCAAGATCGACGGGCTGTCCCTGTCCTTGCGGTATGAAAACGGCATGCTCATCCAGGCGGCCACGCGCGGTGACGGCAGTGTGGGCGAAAATGTGACTGCAAATGCGATGACCATTGCAGATATTCCGCATCGGATCACTGGTGCGCCGGATGTTCTGGAGGTGCGCGGCGAAGTTTACATGAGCCACCAAGACTTTGAAGCATTGAACGCCCGTCATGCTGAACGCGGTGGCAAGCCCTTTGCCAATCCGCGAAATGCGGCGGCGGGGTCTTTGCGGCAACTGGACGCAGAGATTACCCGCGCCCGGCCTTTGCGATTCTTCGCCTACAGCTGGGGGGAGTTGAGCGCACCGCTGGCAGAGACACAGTTGGAGGCAATTTCCAGGTTGAAATCCTTGGGTTTTCAGACCAATCCGCTGACCCGGCTCTGTGCCGACACCGGCGAGATGATCAGCCATTACCGCAGTATTGAGGAACAGCGCGCGACGCTGGGCTATGACATTGACGGCGTGGTTTACAAGGTAAACGATCTGGCGCTGCAGGGGCGTCTGGGGTTCCGGTCCACTACACCCCGCTGGGCGATTGCGCATAAATTTCCCGCCGAACTGGCCTGGACCCGGCTGGAGGCCATCGACATCCAGGTTGGCCGCACCGGTGCCTTAAGCCCGGTGGCGCGGCTTGCGCCGGTAACTGTTGGCGGTGTGGTCGTGTCAAATGCCACGCTGCACAACGAAGACTACATTCAAGGGCGTGACTCGAAAGGCGAGGAAATCCGAAGCGGCAAGGACATTCGCATCGGCGACTGGGTTCAGATCTACCGGGCCGGCGACGTGATCCCCAAAGTGGCTGACGTGGACCTGTCCAAACGCCCGGACGGCGCGGCCCTTTACCAGTTCCCGCATATCTGCCCGGAATGCGGCAGCCCGGCGGAACGGGAAGAAGGCGACGCGGTGCGCCGCTGCTCTGGCGGTATCATCTGCCCAGCCCAGGCGGTGGAGAAACTAAAGCATTTCGTGTCCCGTGCAGCTTTTGATATCGAAGGGCTGGGCGCCAAGCAGGTTGAGCAGTTCCACAGCGATTCCTGGATCAAGGAACCTGCGGATATATTTGATTTGCAAGAAAATTTCGGATCTGGCCTGCAGCAGTTGAAAAACCGGGAGGGCTGGGGAGAGAAATCTGCTGAGAATCTGTTTGCAGCCATTGAGGAAAAGCGCACCATCCCGCTGGCCAAGCTGATTTTTGCTCTGGGCATTCGGCATGCGGGCGAGGTGGCAGGTCGCGATCTGGCCGTGCATTACCGGGACTGGCAGGCGATGGCAGAGGCGATCGACACAGCCCGCCCTGCCGCGCTGGCTCATCGGGCCGCGGATGAGGCGGAAGAGGCGGAGCGCCAGCTGGCTGCTGATGAAAGCCGCCGTGCGAAAATCTCGGAAACCCGTGCCGCAGCCGTGGTGGCCTGCGAGGTTCCGGCGGCGGCTTCCGCAGCCTGGGCGGACCTCATCGGTGTGGACGGGATCGGTGCCGTTCTGGGATTGTCCCTGTCTGATGCCTTTGCCAACCCAGAGGAACGCGCGGCCTTCGACCGTCTGGTGGCAAAACTGAACATCATGCCGCCCGATGCGCCTGCCGCGGACAGTCCGGTGGCTGGAAAAACCGTGGTCTTTACAGGCACGCTGGAGAAAATGACCCGGGCTGAGGCCAAGGCACGGGCTGAGGCGCTCGGGGCCAAGGTTTCAGGTTCGGTCTCCAAGAAGACGGACATCCTGGTGGCTGGTCCGGGGGCGGGTTCCAAGGCCAAAAAGGCGGCGGAGCTGGGTATTCAAACGCTAGATGAAGATGGCTGGCTGGAGATGATCGCAGAGGCATGAGCGGGCGTCCGGAGATCCTGTTTCCACTGTTTGCCGGTGTCGAGACCCTGCAGGGTGTCGGCCCGAAGACGGCGCAGAATTTTGCCCAGATTGACTTGGAAACGCCGCGTGATCTGTTGTTTTCACTACCTTATTCGCTGGTGGACCGGCGGCGGCGCGCGTCTATTCTGGGCGCCGAACTGCCTGCGACATTGACGGTTGAGGTGACCATCGGCCGTCACCGTCCGGCGCGCAACCGCGGCGGTGCCTACCGCATACATGTCGAGGATGCCGAAACCGAGTTCCAGCTTGTCTTTTTCCACGGCCGCAGCCGCTATCTGGAAGCGCAGCTTCCAGAAGGCTCCCGCCGGGTGGTTTCCGGCAAGGTGGAACTGTTCGATGGCGTGGCCAACATGGTGCATCCCGACCATATGCTGCCCTTGGCAGAGGCGGACAGCATCCCCTCTTTTGAACCGGTGTACCGTCTCACCTATGGGGTGACGCAGAAAACCATGTTCAAGGCGGCGCAAAGCGCATTGGAAAGAGTGCCCGAGCTGGCAGAGTGGATCGATCCGGCGCAGGCGTTGAAGCATAACTGGCCGGGGTGGCATCATGCGATTGCCGCAGCACATGAGCCGCAGGGGGCTGACGATCTTGCGCCTGAGGCCGCGGCGCGGGCGCGGCTGGCCTATGATGAGCTGTTTGCCCATCAGCTGACTTTGGCCTTGGCTCGGCAAACAGAGCGCAAGACCCGTGGCATTCAAAGTGCGGCCACCGGTCGCTTGCAGTCCCGTGTTCTGCAGGCGCTGCCGTATCGGCCGACAGGCGCGCAGGCGCGGGCGATCGAGGAAATCTCAGCTGATATGGCTGCGGAGAAACGCATGAACCGTCTGCTGCAGGGCGATGTTGGCGCAGGGAAAACTCTGGTTGCTTTCATGGCCTTGCTGGTTGCCGTTGAAGCAGGCGGGCAGGGGGTGATGATGGCCCCGACCGGCATTCTGGCGCAGCAGCATATGGAGGGGCTTGCGCCGCTGGCCGAAGATGCAGGCGTCGTCATCGAGATCCTGACAGGCCGCGACAAGGGCGCTGAGCGCAAGGCCAAACTGGCGGCATTGAAGCGCGGCGACATCCACATTCTGGTCGGCACCCATGCGGTGTTCCAGCAGGACGTAGAGTTCCGCGACCTGCGGCTGGCTGTTGTCGACGAACAGCACCGCTTTGGTGTGCGCCAGCGCAAGGAGCTGGCCGAAAAAGGCAAGGGTGCTGATGTGCTGGTGATGACTGCGACGCCGATTCCGCGCTCGCTGGCTTTGGCGCAATACGGTGATATGGATGTGTCCGTGCTGGATGAGAAGCCGCCGGGGCGCAAGCCGGTCAAGACCGCCATCATCAGCACCGAGCGGATGCAGGAGGTGGTGGACCATCTGCGCAGAGCGATTGCGGAAGGGCGGCAGTGCTATTGGGTCTGCCCGTTGGTGGACGAATCCGAACTCAGCGACCTGACTGCATCAGAGGAGCGGTTCAAACACTTGCGGGCCATCCTTGGCGACGGGGTCGTTGGACTTGTGCACGGTCAGATGCCGCCTTCCGAGAAAGACGCGGCCATGGCGGCCTTTGTCGAGGGCAGGACCAAGGTTCTGGTCGCCACCACAGTGATTGAAGTTGGGGTCAACGTGCCCAATGCCTCGATCATGGTGATTGAGCGGGCCGAGATTTTCGGTCTGGCCCAATTGCACCAGCTGCGCGGCCGGGTCGGGCGGGGCAGTGCCGAATCGACCTGTCTTTTGATGTACCAGCCGCCGCTGACAGAGGGCGGGCGCAAGCGGCTGGAGGTGCTGCGGGAGACCGAGGACGGGTTCCGCATTTCCGAGACCGATCTGCAGATGCGTGGCGCCGGCGATATGATCGGCACGGCACAATCCGGCCTGCCACGGTTCCAGATCGCCGATCTGGAACGCCAGGCCGGGCTGATGGCAGTGGCGCAAAGCGATGCGCGGGCGCTGCTGGCAGCCGACCCAAGGCTGGAAAGCGCCCGCGGCAAGGCGGCGCGGGTTCTTCTGTGGCTTATGAAACAGGATCAGGCGATTCGTTTGATTTCAGTGGGTTAAGGCGCTTTTTCTGGCGTGTTTTCATGCCGCGTTCCGCTATGTTCGCAAATGTTCTCAAAAAGTTCTTTACAGGTGACTGTGAAAATGAGAACAAAGAGGCAACAAGATTGCCAAAGCGCAGCGAGACAAATTGGAGGAGGCCCGAGCCATGATGACACAGATCAAAAATACCGTTCAGAACGCCCATACGACCCTTCTACAGGACGCAATCGGCGCGGCATCTTTGATGGTGATGCTGGTGGCCGCGCTCCATTTGCCAAGTCTGTTCTGACCCTGTCCCCGATGTCCTGATTGCATCTGCTGTGCCGGGCCGGCCCTTTCCTGTCCCGGACTGATTTAGGGGGTCAACCGCCTGTCCCGATCCCCGATTGGATTGCCTCAAGATCCTGCCTGGCCTGCCCGGGTCCCGCACTGCAGAGCATAACTGCCGCCGCCATCTGCCCGGATGCGCGGCGGTTTTTTCATGTCTGAAGAGCCTTCGAGACCATGTGCGTTTCAGTCAGAAACCGAATGGCGCGGATGGTTATTTGCAGCTGCGCTGTGTTAGGCGCATTGCTCTTTGGCGGCTGTCTGCATGGCTTCCAGCGTGGCCTCCAGCGCCAGCATGATCGAGGCATGTCTGTTCTTGAACTCACGCGCGGGCTGCAGCACCTCCAGCCCGTCAAAAGGTGCATCCGGCACCGGGCCGTCCTGGGTCAGCATTGCCTTCAGTTGATCGCGGGCGGTTTCAACCTCTTTCAGCGAGCGGCCGATCACATGCGCAGCAACCACGGCGGCCGAGGCCTGCCCGAGCGCACAGGCTTTTACATCCTGGCCAAAATCTGTGATCCGGCCGTCTTCAAGCGTGACGTCGACGGTCACGGCAGAGCCGCAAAGGGGGGAGCGTTTCTTGACTGTGGCATCCGGTGACTGCAGCCGGTCCAGATGCGGAATGTCGGCTGCCAGCGCCAGAATGCGCGAGGAATACAGCTTGATAAGATCACTATCGCCAGACATCGCTTTCCCGGTCTTTTGTCTTCTGCAGGTTCCCCATACATAGGGAGCCGAACAGCAGATGCAAAAGGTTTTTAGACATGTCGTTTGATCCCGCCAGCCTGACTTACAATGACGCCGGGTTGATCCCCTGCATTGCCCAGGACGCAGAGTCTGGCGAGGTTCTGATGATGGCCTGGATGAATGCCAAAGCGGTGGCCAAGACGTTGGAAACCGGGCGGGTCACCTATTGGTCACGCTCGCGCCAGGCGTTCTGGATCAAGGGGGAGACCTCGGGCCATGTGCAGGAACTGGTCGACCTGCGCATCGATTGCGACCGCGATTGCCTGCTGGCGATGGTGCGCCAGACCGGGGCGGCCTGCCACACCAATCGGCGGACCTGTTTCTACACCGCGGTGCGGGATGGCGACGAGGTCGAGCTGATGAAGCCGATGGAATAAACGGCCCTTTCGGGCCGTGCCTCCGGCGGGGGTATTTTTACCCAGAAAGAAGCGGCAGGCCCAGCATTTCGCGGATATCCAGCGGGCTGGCTCCTTCGGTGCGGTATTTTGCGATTGCGCGGGCGTCATCGCGTTTGGCCAGGCGTTTTCCACTGTCGTCGCGGATCAGGTGGTGGTGGTGGTAGATAGGTGTGGGCAGGCCCAGCAGGGATTGCAGCAGCACATGAATTTGGGTGGCTTCGCGCAAGTCAGCGCCGCGCACAGCATGCGTGATCTTCTGATCTGCGTCATCCGTAACCACCGACAAATGATACGAGCTGCCCATGTTGCGGCGCACCAGGATGATGTCGCCAACGGTTGAAATCAATTGCTCCGGGTCCAATGTGTATGTGCCTTCGAAATCCGCTCCGGTTTCGGTAAAGCTGCGCAGCTCCGCTGTACGGGTAGCTTTTTCCATGTTCAAACGGAGGACATCCTGCCCGGTTGTCTCGTCTGGCCCGCGGCCCCGGCAAGTGCCGGGGTAGATGCGCCCGTCCGGACCGAACTGCGCTACACCTTCCTGCGGCGCGCCGGCGGCGGCCTCGATGTCGGCGCGGTTGCAGCTGCAGGGGTAGGTGAGCCCCATGGCAGTCAGTTGTTCCAAAGCAGCGCGGTAACGCGGCAGCCGGTCCGATTGGCGCATGACCGGCTGAGGCCAGGAGAGGCCGAGCCAGCTGAGGTCCTCGTATATCTGCGTTTCCCAGGCGGAGCGGGCGCGGGATTGGTCGATATCTTCAATGCGCAGCAGGAAACGGCCGCCCTTGGCCATTGCCATGTCATAGGCATGCATGGCGGAATAGGCGTGGCCAAGGTGCAGCGGTCCGGTGGGCGAAGGCGCAAAACGGGTGGTGAATGTCACACTTTCTCAATCACATAGACGGTGGATTTCAAGTTCATGCCGGGGAGGTGCTCCCCGTGTTCCTGAAATAGCAGCCTTGCGGCCCCAACGTCGACCCATTCAATGAGTTTTGTGGTATACGCCCGGTCCGCCAGGGCGTGATCATTGTAGGAAAAGGTGAACAATCCGCCTTTGGGCAGCGCATGCATGATCATGTCAAAGACCTCCGGTGGTGCAGCTCCGGTCCCCAGAACACCGCAGCCGGTAATCACGCGGTAAGTGCCGCGTTTGATCGGCTTGCGGCTGGAGGCGTCAATGTGGGTGATCTTGCGGTAGGCGCCTTTCTCCTTTGCTTGTGCCAGCATCTCCTCTGAGGGTTCCATGCCGTCGACAATGTCGTACCCCTGCCGCCGCAGGGCAAGGCCGGACAGGCCGGTGCCGCAGCCAAAATCCAGCACAGGCTCGCTGAGGTCCAATTGAAATTGCGCCAGCGCTTCAGCAATTCGCCCCGGTGTGGCGTAGCCGTTTTCGGCAATCTCGGCGTCATAAGAAGCGGCCCATTGGTTATAGTGTTCCAGGGTCGCTTCCTGTGTTTCAAGGTCGTAGGCCTTGTCCAGAAACTTTTCGATCATGCCGCAACTGTAGGCGGACAGGTCGCATTCCGTCTAGGAAAAGTTGGCGAGCCACGCCTGCCAGACGTCTTTGGCGCGGTCGGTGTAGGCCTTGTAGCGGTCCTTGCGGCCGCGGCGACCGCCTTTTAGACCATCAACCGGGCGGAACAGGCCGAAGTTGACGTTCATCGGCTGGAAGGTCTTGGCTTCGGCGCCGCCGGTGATGTGGTGGATCAGCGCGCCCATGGCGCTGTCCTGCGGCACTTCGGGCAGGTCCGTGCCAAGGATTTCGGCGGCAGCCATGCGGCCTGCAAGCAAGCCCATGGCCGCGCTTTCCACATAGCCTTCGACACCGGTGATCTGGCCGGCAAAGCGAATGTGGGGCTTCGACTTCAGCCGCATCTGGCTGTCCAGCAGGGTGGGCGAGTTCAGGAAAGTGTTGCGGTGGATGCCGCCAAGACGGGCAAAGCTGGCGTTCTCCAGCCCGGGGATCATTTTGAAGACTTGCGCCTGGGCGCCGTATTTCATTTTGGTCTGGAAGCCGACGATGTTGAACAGCGTCCCCAGCGCATTGTCGCGGCGCAGCTGCACCACCGCATGGGCCTTGACCTCTGGCTGATGCGGGTTGGTAAGCCCCACCGGCTTCATCGGCCCGTGGCGCAGGGTCTCGCGGCCGCGTTCGGCCATGACTTCAATCGGCAGGCAGCCGTCGAAATAACCGGCGGTCTCGCCTTCGTGGAACTCGGTCTTGTCAGCCGCCAGCAGCGCGTCGATGAAGGCCTCGTACTGGTCCTTGTCCATCGGGCAGTTGAGATAGGCGGTGCGTTCTTCTTCGGTCTCGCCCTTGTCATAGCGCGACTGCATCCACGCCTGGGACATGTCGATCGACTCGGCATAGACAATCGGCGCGATGGCATCAAAGAAGGCCAGTGCCTCGGCGCCGGTTTCAGCCTGGATCGCCTGGCCCAGGCTGGCTGAGGTCAGCGGGCCGGTGGCAAAGATCCAGTGGCCATGTTCCGGCAGGTCGGTGATTTCTTCATAGGAGACAGCGACATTCGGATGCGCCTTCAGCTTGGCTGTCACAGTTTCGGCAAAGGGGTCACGGTCCACCGCCAGGGCGCCGCCGGCGGGCAGGCGATGCTCTGCCGCGGTGGTCATGATCAGCCCGTTTGCAGCTCGCATTTCCCAGTGCAGCAGGCCCACGGCGTTCTGCTCGTCATCGTCCGAGCGGAAGGAATTGGAGCAGACCATTTCGCCCAGATTTCCGGTCTGATGGGCAAAGGTTTCCACCTTTGGGCGCATTTCGTGGATCACCACTGATACGCCCATGTTCGCCGCCTGCCAGGCGGCCTCGGACCCGGCCATGCCGCCGCCCACGATATGCAATGTCTGTGCCGAATGATCTGTCATGCCCGCCACATAGGGCAGGGGGCGGGTGCGTGCAACAGATATGGACCGCGCAGGCGGCCTGTCTGGTGATGCTTGTGTTCAGCGCGTGGGGAAATTTGGGGCCGCCGCTGCGGGAATGGTACGCCGGTGGTGAGAGACCGGTTGGAGGGACCCTTCCGCAGCAGCAGCCCAAATTGTGCAGGTCGGCCCATGTTTGGCGACCGTGCCCAATCTTTGCCATCATTCCGCCCGAATTGAAAGGCGGCTTTCCTGCCTCATATGGAAACAGTTAGTGCGGATAGGTAAACAAAGCCTAAAATTTTCGGAGAATTCCGGATTTCTTGCCGGAATTCCCGGAATTGTTCAGTTGTCCTGCCAGTCGGGGGCGCGTTTTTCGATGAAAGCGGCCATGCCTTCGATGGTGTCGCGGTACATCAGGTTCTCGACAATCACGCCGCTGGTATAGGCGTAGGCCTGATCGACGGGCATCTGCAGCTGTTCGTAAAACGCCTGCTTGCCGATTTTTACAGCGGCGCCGAGCTTGGACGCGATGGTTTCGGCGAGCTTCGTGGTTTCCGCCTCCAGTTCCTCCGGCGGGACGGCGCGGTTGGCCAGGCCCAGGTCAACCGCGCGGGTGGCGTCGATGAATTCGCCTGTGGTCAGCAGTTCAAACGCCTGTTTGCGGGGGATGTTGCGGGACAGTGCCACCATCGGGGTGGAGCAGAACAGGCCGATGCTGACGCCGTTGACGCCGAATTTGGTGCCCTCGGCAGCGACGGCCAGATCGCAGGAGGCAACCAGCTGGCAGCCAGCTGCGGTGGCTATACCGTGAACCTGGGCGATCACCGGCTGCGGCAGCGACTGCAGCCCGGTCATCACGCTGGTGCAGCGGGCAAACAGATCCTGGAAATAGGCCTTGCCGCCATCCTCAGCCGCACGGCCTGCGGTCATCTGCTTGATATCATGACCGGCGCAGAACCCTTTGCCGGTGCCGGAGAGGATCACCGCCTTGATGCTGCTGTCTTCGCGCAGGATGTCGATCTGCGCCTGCAGCGCTGCCAGCATCTCGTCTGACAGGGCGTTCAGCTTTTCCGGCGTGTTCATGGTCAGCCGTGCAATGCTGCCTGTGTCGTGACGTTCCAGAATTGCCATCTTGCTCTCCTTGCAAATTCTGCGGCAACTCTAGGCGGGGCAAGCGGAAAGGGAAAGCATGACGCTGGCATTTGATGTCGCAGGGTTGACGGAATACCTGCATGGGATTTTTCCGCAGGTGCGCGAGGATTTCGCCATTGATGCGATGGATGAAAACGGTTTGCGGATGCGGCTGCTGACGGCAGACCGGCACTTGCGGCCCGGCGGCACGGTTTCGGGCCCGTCGATGTTTGCACTGGCGGATTGCGCGGTTTATGCGCTGATCCTGTCGCGGCTGGGGCGCGAGGCGCTGGCGGTGACCACCAATTGTTCAATCGATTTCATGCGCAAGCCTGCGGACGGCGCGGATGTTATTGCCGAAGCCCGGCTGCTGAAGCTGGGGCGGGTTCTGGCGGTGGCCGATGTGCTGATGTATTCCGAAGGGCAGGCGGAGCCGGTTGCGCGTGCCTCGATGACCTATTCGATACCGCCCAAACGCTAGAGAACGGTTGCAAAGGGCTGGCCGACCTTCACCAGCGTTTCCCGGCCCTTGGCGCTGTTTTCAACCAGATCCTTTGAAAATTGGACCTTGCCGGGTTCAAACACGACCACAACAGTTGAGCCGCCAAACTTGAAATAGCCTTTTTCGTCCATCTTCTGCACGTCGCCGCTGGTGCGGGTGTTGACGATGGAGCCGACGCCAAAGGCGCCGACCTCGACAAAGCAATAGCTGCCGCAGTTTTCTGTTTCGATCAGGGTCCAGGTGCGTTTGTTCTCGCCAAACACATCCGGGCCGGCGCCAAGCGCAATCGGGTTGACCGAATGCAGCGCCCCGGGAATGTCCTGCGATGCGGTGATGCGGCCTGCGGCGGGGAAGTGATAGCGGTGGTAATCCGCCGGACACAGCCGCACGATGGCGAGCGCGCCGCCGATAAAACGTTGTGCAATATCGGGCAGCATGGAACGCACCGACATCGGATAGCCTTTGACCGGGACAAACACATCTTCCGCCAGCTCCGGAAACACCAGCACCCGTCCGTCTGCCGGTGAAACGATGTCGCTTGGATCCGTGCTGAAGGGGCGGGCCTCGGGTTTCAGGTGGCGGACGAAGAAGTCGTTGAAGCAGTCATAGGCGGCTGCCGGGGCGGTGGCCTCGGACATGTCAATCGACAGCTCATTGATGACGGCGTCGATTTTCCGCCTGGAAAACCGCGAGTCGAACCAGGCGCCCATCAGTCGGCTGATCAGGGCGGAACGGAACAGAATTTTCTCGACCGGTCTGGCACTGGCATTCTGATAGGCCCAGCGGACCCATTTTTCGCCCAGAACCGTTTCTTCAAAGGTTTCACCGGTTTCGCGGTGAACAACAAGGATGGGCGCGCGCTGCATCAAATCTGCCAAATCAGGTTTCGTCCCGCAGCGCCTAGCAAGAAGCGGCGGGCGCGCCAAGAGCGGTTTGCAGCATACGGCGGGCTTAGACCGGGTAATCCCGGAGCCATTCTACGCAGGTTCGGGCTTCCTGAATTGCGGCTGCGGCACTGTCAAACACCCGGTTGCCATAGTGACCAATACTGTACCAGCCGCGCCCGTCCTCTGGATCGCGGCGGAACTCGTCGAAACCATAGGTGTTGTCCGGGCGCTGGAAAATGTCCACGCAGACAAAGCCGCCGTCCAGGTTAACTGATTGGAGCACTGTATTTTTATGTGCCATGGGTGTCACCGCAGCCGGATAATGAAATGGGTTCGGAGCCTAAGGAACAAAAAAAGGCCGGGGCGAACCCCGGCCGTTAGGTAGTTCCAATGCCCAGGGGATCATGGGCGCCAGAACGGAAGAGTGGCTTCATAATGGGCGTCCTGACGGGACAGCCCGATGTCCTTCAATTGTGCATCGCTCAGGTGTTTTAAATGAGTTCGGGTGCGGTGGCGCAGGCTCCACTTTGTCACCAGCACGGCAAAGGAGACAGCCCATTGCGCCAGCACCGGCAGGGCCGGGCGGCTGTTCAAATAGGACATGTTCAATTCTGCCATTTGCGTGTGCTGTGCCATGGGAGGCTTCCTTCGTATTGTGTTGATACAATCCTGTTGATTTAACGTGTCATGTTGATACAAAGGGGGCGCAAGGATGTCTAAGGATGGATTGTAATGGGTACAATTTGGCCGCATAGCCTGGGTGAGGCAAAAGGTCCCAAGTACAAAAAGGTCGCAGATACAATCCGGTCTGCCATCGAGACGGGGAACTTGAAAATTGGTACAAAGCTGCCACCAGTGCGTGAACTCGCGTATCAGTTGAATATTACGCCAGGCACTGTGGCTCGGGCCTACAGTATCCTGACCGACGAAGGTGCGCTTGAAGCCGAAGTCGGGCGCGGCACCTTTGTAGCCGAAAAGCAGACCCCGGTGCCCGATGACGTATGGTCGCGGGAGCTGCATATGCAGGAGATGCGTGATCCCGGCCATGTCAGCCTGTTCAGTCCGCGGATTGCCGACATGGGGCAGGTGGCCGCAGTGCGGGAGGCGCTGCACAAGGTGGCCGAATGCGATGCGCGCAGCTTGCTGAACTACCCGACCCGGGACGCATATCTGCCGGTGCGCCGGGCGGTGGCGGACTGGCTGTCAAAGTCACCGATCGGCAAGGTCAGTGAGGATGAAATTGTTCTGACACATGGCGGCCAGAACGGCATCATGGTTGTCCTGCAGGCCATTTTTTCCACCCCGCAGCCGGTCATTATGGTCGAAGACCTGTCTTATGCGGGGTTCCGCAGGGCCGCAGAATTGCTCAGGGCGCAAGTGGTGGAAGTGGCCATGGATGAACATGGCATCCGGCCCGACGCAATGGAATTGGCACTTCGGAAAACCGGGGCTACGGTGCTTTGCACCAGTCCGGAAGTGCACAATCCGACCGGCATTTTTACACCGCTGGAGCGGCGTAAGCAGATTGTATCAATCGCCCGCCGCCACGGGGTGCAGATTGTCGAAGACGACTGTTACCGCCTCGGGGATGCCAGAGCGCCCAGCTACAGGGCTTTGGCGCCGGAATTGGCGTGGCATGTGACGTCGATTTCCAAGACCCTAACACCGGCGCTGCGGGTTGGTTTCGCGATTGCCCCGGAAGGGGGTGCCACACATCTGCGCCGCATCGCCGAATACGGTTACTTTGGCCTGGCCCAGCCGCTGGCCGAGCTGACCAGGCACCTGTTGACAGATCCGCGGCTGCCCGATCTGATCGCTGCTGTGCGGGCAGAGATGGCGCGCTATGTGCGGGTGGCGGTCAATGCGCTTGGCGGGTTCGACCTGACGTGGAACCCGGATGTACCCTTTGTCTGGCTGCGGCTGCCTTCGGGCTGGCGTTCCGCGGCCTTTACCCGCGCAGCTGAAGCCAACGGGGTGCAGATCCGTTCTGCCGATGAATTTGCCCTGCGCAACGGCCGGGCGCCCAACGCGGTTCGCATTGCCATCAATGCACATGTGTCTCTGAAGCAGTTCGAAGAAGCGATGCTGCGCTTGCGCGCCCTGTTGGACAACCCGCCGGAGCAGATCAGCGTTTAGCGTAAGTGAAAAAAATAATGATGCCCAGCGGTCGCTGGGCCCATCCCGGAATAGTTTATCCCGGCACTATTCAACTTGGATTGAAACACCGGAGGCGTGATTGGGATTGAACGACCAGATATCACGGCCTGCCGCAATCCCGGCGGTTATCGCTGCGGCCAGAAGACCTGCAGCGGAAGCGCCGCCGACTACAGTGCCGTTAAGGATCGGGGCCAAAGTCTCCTCTCCTGACCGGCCGCCGGCGGCGCATTTAATATAAGCATTCGTTGGCCGCCGTTTCAGTGTCGGTACGTTGACCTTGGCGGGTGTTATGAATGTCGCTTTGAATTCGGCGCTTTCAATGGTGCACTTTGCGCCAACAACTTCCCGTATATTGTCGCTACTAGGGTGGCCGCCTGTTTTTTCCAGCTTTTCCTTGTCGAGAATTACATGCGTGCGGAAAGTAAGTTCTTTATATCCTTCAACGCGAGGCAGAGTGACGCCTTGGTTTTTAAGTGAAGCTGTGGCCGCAGGACCAGTGACTTCGGCATTTTGCATGCAAGCACTAAGAATGACCAGGAATGAGAAAGCCAAAGCTACTTTGCGAAACATGGGTTGCAGTGTCCTTAAGTTGATTTCGTTTTCGGCGACCTAACGTTCGGTTGATGGTGGGGCAACGACCACAGTTTGTGTTGAAGCGATTGGGTGGCGTTCGTGTTCTCTGTTTGCAACAGGCAGCCTGGGAAGGGGAGTGTGATTGGGGTATTATAATACCTATTTTTTAACCCATTGTTTTGTAACGATTTAATCTCCTGTGTTGCAATTGACTGAGGCTTGGGATGCCCGTAAACCCCCTTCATCGAATTCAGGTTGGAGCCCGTTGGGATTCTGCCTTCACGACAAACAGGATTGACCTGCCATGAAAACCTTTTCTGCTACTCCGGCAGACATCGACAAGAAGTGGATCCTGATCGACGCCGAGGGCGTTGTTCTGGGCCGCCTTGCCTCGATCGTTGCCATGCGCCTGCGTGGCAAGCACAAGCCGTCCTTCACTCCGAATATGGATATGGGCGACAACGTCATCATCATCAACGCCGAGAAGGTGCAGATGACCGGCAAGAAGCGCGAAGAGCACTTCTACTGGCACACCGGCCATCCGGGCGGCATCAAGTCGCGCACCAAACAGGAAATCCTGGAAGGTGCACATCCGGAGCGCGTTGTGACCCAAGCGGTCAAGCGCATGCTGCCGGGCAACCGTCTGAGCCGTCAGGTCATGACCAATCTGCGTGTTTATGCTGGTGCCGAGCACCCGCACGAAGCCCAGGCCCCTGAAGTTCTGGATGTCAAATCCATGAACAAGAAAAACACCCGGAGCTGATATTGATGTCTGATCAGATCAACACTCTCGAAGAGCTCGCAGCTGCAACCGGTGTGGAAGCAGTGGCCGAAGAAACCATCGCGCGTGAGCCGGTTCGTGACGAACTGGGCCGCTCCTATGCCACTGGCAAGCGTAAAGACGCAGTTGCCCGCGTTTGGATCAAGCCGGGCTCCGGCAAGGTCGAAGTGAACGGCAAGGAAATCAACAAGTACTTCGCCCGTCCGGTGCTGCAGATGATCCTGCGTCAGCCGTTCCAGGTTGCCGGCGTTGAAGACCAGTTCGACGTCTACGCCACCGTCAAAGGCGGCGGTCTGTCCGGTCAGGCCGGTGCGGTCAAGCACGGTATCTCCAAAGCTCTGCAGCTGTACGATCCGGCTTTGCGCGGCGCGCTGAAGGCGGCAGGCTTCCTGACCCGCGACAGCCGTGTTGTCGAACGTAAGAAATACGGTAAGGCCAAAGCCCGCCGTTCGTTCCAGTTCTCCAAGCGTTAAGCTGGAGCCATATGGTTCTGGAAGGGCTCGCCATTGGCGGGCCCTTTTCTGTTTCTGCTTTTGGGAATTTCCCCAAATTTTTCAAGTACTTTTAGAAAGATGTCCTAACTTGACCGGGACGTCCCAATATCGGCTACTGAAGGCGGCTCAGAGAATGACATCACCGGAACAATTCAAGACGGCTCCTATCGGCAATGGCAAACTGGAAATTGGCCGGTTCACCCATGGCTATGAAGATATGGAAGTCGAGGGGCAGGGCGGCGGCGCCAATGTGATGCTTGGCTCATTTTGCTCCATTGGCCGCGGTGTAAAGCTGATGCTGGATCAATCGCCGACACTGGACAGGATTTCGGCCTTCCCTTTTGGCGAGATGTTCACCGAGCATCTGGGTGGTGCCGAAACTCATGCACCCGCGCAGGGTGGACATGATGTGGTGATCGGCAATGACGTTTGGATTAGCGCAAATGCCACTGTCCTGGGTGGCGTGACCATTGGCAATGGCGCCGTTATTGGGCCAAACGCCACTGTGGCCGCAAATGTCGGCGCCTATGAAATCTGGGCTGGCAACCCGGCTCAGATGGTCCGCAAACGCTTTGATGACGCGGTCTGTGCGAAGCTGCAGGAATTGTGCTGGTGGGATTTGCCGCTGCCGTTGATCCAGCAAATGGCGCCGCTGCTGTCAACTCAGCCAACAGTCGACCTGATCGAAGGCTTGCAGGGTATTGTTAGTGACCTCGTAACCTTCACGGATGAAAGCGCGGCCTGACGCTGGGCTAAATCCATTCTGTTTCAATTGGTTATATTGGTCCGAAAGCAAAGACAGCCTCTGGCCGTCAACTGTTCCGAAAATCTATCGTTACATGGGCAAACCGCGTCCTGAGGGGGCGCAGCTGTCATGTCGCAGGCGATCTACGAAAAATACGGCGGGTTCAGCACGATCAGCCGGATTGTGATGACCCTTTATGAGATGGCGCTTGAGTCCGATCACAGCGGCGATCACTTCGCCGATGTCGACATGGCGCGCCGCATCGATTGTCAAACCAAGTTCATTTCCTCCCTGCTGGGCGGCCCGGTAGCGGACCTGGCATCCTGGCTGCAAGTCTTTGCTAACCCGATGAAAATCGTTGCCCTGGAAGAGATGAGGGACGCTTTGTCCGAGGCGTTCCATGTAAGTGATATCGGGCCGGAGGATATTATGGGCATTGGCGAGGTGGATCTCGTCAATGCGGGCTGCGAACTCAAAGCGCCGCAGCCCAGCGGCCGGTTCTAACAGATGGGCCTAGTCGTCTGGCCCGATCAGCCCCAAGCCGCGCAGGTAAATCCCGATACCGCTTTCCAGCAGGTCTTCGGGTGGAAAAGGTGAGGCCGCGCCGGGGGAATTGCGCGCATAGAGCTCCACCACACCGTGGCTCATGGCCAGCACATGGGCGGAAAACATCGAGGCAGGCGGGCGTTTTTCCGCCGGGATATGCTGGCTGAGGTCGGCCGCCGCGCGCTCCAGGATCTGCCGCGCCCGTGCGGCCGCATCGGCCAGGTCCGGTGTGCGATTTACCGATATGCCGCTTTCGAACATGGCGATGTAATGCCCGGGATGCTTGCGGGCAAAGGCAAGATAGGCCCGCCCCGTCGCCTCAAACGCTGCCAGCGCGGACGGCTGATACTTGTCATAGGCGTGCTGCATCAGATCAGCAAACATGACATAGCCCTGGCGCGATGCTTCTGCGATCAGATCCTCTCGGCCCTCAAAGTGACGGTAGACGGCGGCAGGCGTGACGCCTGCGGTTTTGGCCGCTTCCGATAGGGTAAAGCCTGTCGGCCCTTTGGCTTCGATCAGCTGCAGGGCTGCTTCGACCAGCGCCTGACGCAGATTGCCGTGATGATAACCGCGTTTAGGCATCCCAGATATCCGGGCCTCCGCAAATGTCATGGTCCAGGGCGCCGATCGCCTTCTGGTCTTTGTTGTCGTATTCGATGCCGTGCAGCACAGTCCGGATTGCCATCAGCCGCGCGCGCCTCTTGTCGTCTGAGCGTACTACGGTCCAGGGCGCCCCGGCACAATGGCTGCGTGTGAAGGTTTCGGAAATGGCCGCGCTGTACGCATCCCATTTCTGCAGGCCTTTGACGTCAATGGAGCTGAGCTTCCATTGCTTCAACGGGTCGGATTCGCGGGACAGGAAGCGGCGCAGCTGCTCGCCTCGGCTGACGTTCAGCCAGAATTTGAACAGATGCACGCCGTCCTCTGCCAGCGCCTGTTCAAATCCCGGAACCTGATGAAAGAACCGCTCCCGTTGATCATCCGTGCAAAAGCCGAACACCTTTTCGACCACACCGCGGTTGTACCAGCTGCGGTCGAAGAACACGATTTCACCGCCAGTTGGCAGATGCTGCACATAGCGCTGGAAATACCATTGGCTCTGCTCTGCCTCTGTGGGCTTTGCAAGGGCCACCACGCGGGAGCCGCGCGGGTTCAGGTTCTCGCGGAAACGCTTGATGGTGCCCCCTTTTCCTGCGGCGTCGCGGCCTTCGAAAATAAGAGCGATGCGGGCACCGCTTGCCTTCACCCAGGCCTGCAGCTTGACCAGCTCAACCTGAAGCGCTTCCAGCTCCTTTTCATAAGCCTTGCGCTTCATGCGTTTTCGGTACGGATAGCTTGGGCTGAGGATTTCGTCGTTGTCTGCCGTCTGAATAGCCTTGCGGATCTCCTCTGGCGCGCCGGTCTCAAAAAACTGGCTGATGGCCCCGTCAAATGGCAGCGTCATGTGCAAAACCCTTCTGTCCTCAATCCCTTATATGGGAACGGAATATGGAATGTGAATCACCTTAACGAAAATATGCCCTGGCGGCCGGGTAAACGCGCGGCAGCCAGGGCGTCAGAGAGGCGTTTTTCCTCAGGGGAGAGTAGTCTGCCGGGAACGCGCTTGCGCAAAATCGCATCGCGGTGTTCCCGGGCGGCGGGGGCAGGACCTGTGTCTTAGCTGCCGATCTGATCCATCTCATAGGGTGTTGTCTGATAGATCTTGTTGATCCAGTTGCCGTACAGCAGATGCGCGTGGCTGCGCCAGCGGTTTTGCGGCGGCTGGCTGGGGTCGTCGTCCGGGTAGTAATTCCCCGGCACGTTGATCGGGGTGCCGTTGGCCACGTCGCGGTCGTATTCCTGCTTTAGCGTATCGCTGTCATATTCGAAGTGATTGAAAATATAGAGCGCCCGGCGCGCCTTATCTTCGATCAGGCAGGGGCCGACCTCGTCGCTGCCCAAGAGCGTCGTCAGCCCCGAGACTGCATCAACTTCTGACTGCTTCATTTCTGTCCAGCGGCTGACGGGGATCACGAAATCATCCGAAAACCCACGCAAGTAAGGCGAGGCAGGCGCCATGTTCTGATGCCGGAAGCAGCCAAAGGCCTTGTGATCCAGCATGTATTTCTTAACACCGTGGAAATGGTTGATCATCGCCATGCCGCCCCAGCAGACGCCAAAGGTCGAATGCACGTTGGTCTGGGTCCATTCAAACACCTCGCGCATCTCGTCCCAATAGGTCACTTCTGGAAAGTCGAGATGTTCTATCGGGGCGCCGGTGATGATCAGCCCGTCGAATTTCTCGTGCTTCACTTCCTGAAAGGGGCGGTAGAATTCGGCCATATGGGCGGCAGCGGTGTTCTTGGTGCGGTGTTCGCTCATGCGGATCAGGCTCAGCTCGATCTGCAGAGGTGTTGCGCCGATCAGCCGGGCGAACTGGTTTTCCGTCTGAATCTTCTTGGGCATCAGGTTCAGCAGGCCGATGCGCAATGCCCGGATATCCTGGCGTGCCGCCTGATCCGGCGACATGACCATCACGCCTTCGTTCGTCAGAACGTCATAGGCGGGAAGGTCTGCGGGGATCTTGATGGGCATGTCAGCATCCTGATTTGCGGAAAGTTGTACGATATAGCGGAGACTATCAGATATGCGGGTTAACCGCGGGCCTCAAGGGCTTCGGCGATCAATTCCACGAAACCGGTCTCATCCTTGACGGCAGAAATCTGGCCAGCGGTAACTGTGACGCCCCAGTTGTCCGCCATCGCCTGATAGCGGGGTTGGCGGTGTGCCAGCGCCTGGGCATAGGTCCAGCGGATGAAAGCATCTGGGTCGACATCCTCCTCGGATATCCCGTTTTCCTGAAGATAGTCTTGCCAGACCCGGTTCAGAAACTCTGGCTGATAGGACATTGGCTTGGGCGCGCGGTCAAAGCGGCGCACCAGTTCAGCTGTGTGTTCTTCGCTGCCCTTGATCCAGACCATCAGCGTGTGCTTGCTGAGCTCGGTCAGGATCTGGTCTTCGGGATCATTGGCATCAACCCATTCGCAGATTGATCCACCGGTATCGCAGATGAAATTTGGATAGCCATACAATTGCTGGGCACGGCCTTCAAAATACTCGGTATCCAGCAGCGCGCGGATTTCGGCAACGCGGAACTGTTCCTGACGACGTTTGTATTCCTCGATGGGCAGGCCGCCTTTGGTCTCATTGCCCGGCTTGCCCAGGTATGAGGCGACGGGGGTCAGATTCTCAAACGTGATGTTGGAGCCAATGTAGATCGAGTCCGACAGAAGAAGTTCGCGCAGAAACGGGACCTTCATTGCCTCGGCCTTGGCGTTGTCGGCGATGTATTCCCCCATGTAGCGCGTGCCGATACGATAATCGATCGAATAGTGGAACCAGCTGCCTGCGCCGCGCAGAACATTGCTGACATAGGTTTTGCCTAGCCCGGACATGCCAAAGAACAGCACCCGTTTGTTGGGCGCATCGCGCCAGTCCTGTGCAGAAGAATAAAGCATGGAAGTTCCAAGTCCCTGAAAGTCGTCACGCCTTGCTAGCCACCTGCGGGGGCTTGGTCAATTCCATGTGCATTTGTGCCGCAGGTGAAGATGGCGGCATTGAAAAACCCCCGCATGCAGGATGCGGGGGCAGCTTTTCTTCGGGCCGCAGGGGCGCCTGACGGTGTCAGAAATTGTAGCCCACCTTGAAGCCGACCCCGACAGAGGTGTTGTCGCCAAAAGCGGACGTGGCAAAGGGCGCGCGGCTGACCACGGTTTGCGCACTGCCGACACGGGTGATGTTCACACCGCCGGACAGGGTCATATTGCCCTGTTTGTATTTTGCGCCGATGGTCAGGCCAAGACGGCCGTCGGTCGGGCTGAGATTGGACTGAAAGCCGCCCAGGGTTTCCTCATAGCTTACCGAAACAGAGCCGGACCAGTTCTCGTTGAAACTGCGTCCAACACCCAGAGTGTAAGTGTATCGGTCATCAGAAAAGGAGACCAGCGGCGCACCGATCAGGGTGCCGGTGTAGAAGCTGGGCGAGATATTGAATTGTGACCATTCCACCCAACGGATTTGACCAAAAAGCAGGGTGTCCTTGGCAATCCCGGTCTGAAAATCCAGGTTCACGGCCTGCGGCGTACTGATGGATGTCGTCGTCGCCAGTCCTGCCGGCAGCCCGCCGCCGGTTTCCACGGTGTCGATGTCATGGTCAACTTCCGAGAAATAAGTCAGCGCAATCCGCAGTGCGATGTCCGGGCGCTCATAGGCAACCCCGACCAGATAGCCGAAGCTCTGATCCCGGTCGCCGGTCGCGGCATAGTTGCCAAAGACCGGAATAGACACTTCGGCTTCCAGCGTTTGCAGGCGTATACCGCCATGTACGCTGAAGTTGTCATTGAACTTATAGCGCAGAACACCGCTAATCGCGTTGGAATTCAGTTCTGCGGTGGCCCCTTGAAAGACATAGCCAGTGCCTGCCGGGTAATCCACGTCGGCGCCGAACGGCTGGTCAAAAATCAGCGCAAAGCTCAGGCGGTCATTGATGTCCCGCTTGTAGGCTGCTCCCACCTGGAGATGCGATCCGACCATATCGCCGGACTCCACGCCAAGCGCGGTGCCGGATACGTCCGGGCTGACATATCCAAGCGAGAATTCCGCGTAGTTGCCGTTTTCAAACAAAGGCGCCAATGATTGGCCAGAGCGGTCGACGCCGCCTGCCATGGCTGCTGCGGGTATCAATGCCAGCGCCACTGGCGCTGCGAAGCGTTTTTTCATCTGTTCCTCCCTCATCGGCGGGTATGGTGGGCCGCTTTACGCGAACGTAGTTTGGGGGATTTCCGCAAATCAATATTAACCGCACGGAAACTTGGCGGATATGGTCAGCTTTATGGGGTTCTGCGCGGCTGGCCTGCAACTATATTCAGATAATTTGCAATGCAGATGACCGCGGCGCCGCCCAGCACCCAGGCGTCCAGCAGCTCTCCGTAGATCACCATGCCAAGAATGGCGATGGCCGGAAGCCGGGCAAAATCCACCGGCACCACCACACTGGCGGGGGCCAGCGAAAGGGCAGTGGTCAGGCAGAAATGCGCGGTCAGACCGGCAATGCCGATCAGCACTAGCCAAGGCAGGGTGCCTGCATCCGGCAGGGCCATGTCGCCGTCCCAGCCTGCTGCAACCAGCCCCATCACCAGCTGCATGGCAGTAAGCCAGAACAGGATGGAGGCGGTGTCTTCATGCCGGGTCAGCCTTTTGGTCAAAATGGCAGTCAGAGCGAAGAAAATGGCGCAGCTGGCCGCCGCAGCCAGCCCAAGGCTCATGGTTTCCGGGCTTGGGCGTGCGACGATCAGAATGCCCGCAAATCCAAGTGCGGCGGCCAGGATCCGCCGCCGGGTCAGTGTTTCACCCAGTAAAAGCGGCGACAGGATGATGACCCATAAGGGAGAGGTAAACTCCAGCGCAAACACCTGTGCCAGCGGGATCAGCGTGACCGCCAGAAACCACAGGTTTTGACCGGTGAAATGGAAGATGTTGCGCAGCAGATGCAGACCCAGCCGTTGCCGCCGGACCAGATGCCAGCGCCCCGCGGCGGTCAGAACCGCAACCACGATCAGTATCCCGACCAGGCTTCGGTACGCCATGATTTCAAAGGTATCCAGCGCCAGCCCGGCCTCACGCCCGGCAATGGCCATGGCAGAAAAGGACACGATCGCCCCAACCATCCACAGCGCCGCCAGCCCTGCGCGCGTCTCGCCTTGTGTCATGCCTGCCCTCTTGATCTTTTGCGCAGAGCAGAAGCGGAAAGTCTTTGGGCGTCAAGACATTCCGCCGTAGGGCAGGGGGCAGAAGAACTGAATCTGAATACAGAGCCTGAACAGAGACGTCCGGGATCAGCCTGCCTTCAGGCCATCCATCCTCAGGCCGCTGCGCTGCGCAGGGCTGATCCATCCAGCGAGCGGCCCTCGCTGATATAGGCCGCCGCCGCCACCGGATCAAAGTTCAGACGGTCCAGCAGCGTGCGGATTTCGGCGGTCAGCGCCTCAGTCACCTCCGACGGGTTACGGGTCGCATTCTTCTTTTCCGGGAGCTGCGGAACGCCGTTGTGACCCAGATCGGCCAGCAGTTTGGCCGCACCTTCCGGCTTGGTTGCCTCTTCCAGTTTTGTTTCGACAAAGTTGATCTGCAGGCCGAATTTCAGCAGATAGTAGGCGTAGCGGGCTTCCATCTCCAGAGCGTACCAGATTGCACAGCCGACCTGCCCCAAGGGGCGAAACTTGTCAGGTTTCAGGATGACATTGCTATAGCTCATGTCCAGATACCATTGCCAAGGAAGCGTGATGTTCTGGAAGTCATCGCGACCGACATGTTTGGCCACGAATTCGCCCTCTCCCAATCGTATCAGGAAAGGGCTGCGTCGTAGGGTTCACGGCAGATGGTGACCTTGGTGTCGCTGCCCCGGATTTCCTTCGGCACAAACGCCGTCACTTCGGCTGCCGGGATATGGCTGACGAATGCCGCATCGGTTTCAGTACCATCCGGCCAGATCTGGCGCTGGTGGTTCTGAGCCCCCGAGGACCCCAGATCCGCGGGGGTGATTTCATCGTTCGGGGAAATCGGCGTGATCACACTGGTTTCATTGCATAAACTGGACAATGCAATTTCAAAGGGCGTGCCGCCAACCTCATTAGTCTTGATGAGGATAAGCATCGGCAGGTGGCAAATGATCATCGAATTCACCGAACCAGTAGTATTTGGAGGGTACTTTCAAAAATATCTGAGGGTTTGGTTACCCATGAGGCGCAAAGGAAACGGGTAAAAGAAAACCCCGGCCAATCCGGCCGGGGTCTCAAGGTTTCAGATCATTCCCACTCGATCGTGCCCGGAGGCTTCGAGGTGATGTCATAGGTGCAGCGGTTGATGCCTTTGACCTCGTTGATGATCCGTGTGGCGGTTTCTCCCAGGAATTCATGGCTGAAGGGGTAGTAATCCGCCGTCATCCCATCCACCGAGGTTACCGCGCGCAGGGCGCAGGCATAGTCATAGGTGCGGCCATCGCCCATCACGCCGACAGTGCGGACCGGAAGGATCGCCACGAAGGCCTGCCAGATGTCATCATAAAGGCCGTGCTTGCGGATCTGGTCGATATAGATTGCATCCGCCTCGCGCAGGATCTCCAGCTTCTCGCGGGTGATTTCACCGGGGCAGCGGATTGCCAGGCCCGGTCCGGGGAAGGGGTGGCGCCCGATGAAGCTTTGCGGCAGGCCCAGCTCGCGGCCCAGGGCGCGGACCTCGTCCTTGAACAGCTCGCGCAGTGGCTCGACCAGTTTCAGGCCCATCTTCTCCGGCAGGCCGCCCACATTGTGGTGCGACTTGATGGTGACAGAAGGCCCGCCCGAGAAGGACACGGATTCGATCACATCCGGGTACAATGTGCCCTGCGCCAGGAACTCGGCGCCGTCGATGGTGTCTGCGTGTTTCTGGAACACGTCGATGAACAGCTTGCCGATAATCTTGCGTTTGGTTTCCGGGTCCGACTGGCCGTCCAGCTCCCCCAGGAACAAATCGCTCTCATCCGCATGGATCAGCTTGATGTTGTAGTTGTCGCGGAACATCGCGACAACTTCTTGCGCCTCGTTCTTGCGCAACAGGCCGTGGTCCACAAACACGCAGGTCAGCTGGTCGCCGATGGCCTCGTGGATCAGGATCGCTGCGACGGAACTGTCAACGCCGCCGGACAATCCGCAGATCACCTGCTTGTCGCCGACCTGCGCGCGGATCTTTTCGATCATCTGCTCGCGGTAGGCGCCCATGGTCCAGTCGCCTTTGAAACCCGCCAGCTTGACGAAATTCTCATAAAGTTTGGCGCCATTGGGGGTGTGATGCACTTCCGGATGGAACTGCACGGCGTAGAAATTACGCGACACATCAGCGGTGATGGCAAAAGGCGCGTTGGGGGAGGTGCCGTAGACCTGGAACCCCGGGGCAATGTCGCTGACGTGGTCGCCGTGGCTCATCCAGACCTGCTCGCGGTCGGCATCATCTGCGAACCAGCCGTCCAGCAGCTCCAGGCGCTCGACGGTGGGGGTTACAAAGGCGCGGCCGAATTCGGCGGTGCCGTGGCCGCTTTCGACCTTGCCGCCCAGCTGGTGCATCATCACCTGCTGGCCATAGCAGATGCCCAGGATCGGCACCCCCAGATCAAAGATCTCCTGCGGGGCCCGTGGCGACCCTTCGCGGGTCACGCTGTCCGGCCCGCCCGAGAAGATCACCGCCTTGGGCGCCATCTTGCGCACAAAGTCCATGGTGACATTCTGATAGGGGTGGATTTCGCAATAGACATTCAGCTCGCGCAGGCGGCGCGCAATCAGCTGCGTGACCTGGCTGCCGAAGTCGATGATGAGAAGGCGGTCATGGGATGTCTCTGTCATGCACGCGCCATAGGGCAGGAACGCGTTCTCTGCAAGAGGGTTTGGGCAACGGACCGCCTGCCGTTTGTCATTTGTGCGCAGGAGCGCGGTTCACACCGCACGAAGTATGCCAAAGTCCACTGACGCGGAGGAAATTGCGGCGGCAATGTCGCTTTTCAACTTGAATGGCCGCAATCCTGCGGCGGCGGACTGCACGAGGGTTATAATACCCTTCGCAATGAAATGCCTGTGGTGAGGATAAACCATGACAGAAGCAGCCCCGCGCCGCCGTGCCCGTGGAGGCGGAGGCGCCGCCCGCCGCGCCGAGCGCACCAGCGTAAAGATCGAGACCGCCAAGTATATTGAGCGCAACATTCCGAACTTTGAAGTTCTGAATGAGGAAGCGCTGGAAATCATCGAATACAACGCGGAAACGATTCTGGAAGAAGTCGGCGTCAACTTTGTTGACAATCCGGCGGCGCTGCAGCGCTGGCGTGATGCCGGCGCCGATGTCGATGGCGAACGCGTCCGCATTCCCCGCGGCCTGGCCCGTAAACTGTGCTCCACTGCACCGTCCGAATTTACCCAGCATGCCCGCAACCCGGAGAAATCCGTCGTCATCGGCGGCAAGAACCTGGTTCTGGCCCCGGTTTACGGCCCGCCGTTTGTGCGCGACCGCAGCGGCGGCCGCCGCTATGCGACCATGGATGACTTCAGCAAGTTCGTGAAACTGGCTTATATGTCCAAATGGCTGCACCATTCCGGCGGCACCGTTTGCGAACCCACCGACATCCCGGTGAACAAGCGCCACCTGGACATGCTGATGGCGCATATGACCCTCAGCGACAAGCCGTTCATGGGCTCGGTGACCGAACCCAGCCGGGCGCAGGATTCTGTTGATATGGCAGGCATCCTGTTCGGCGAGGAGTTCGTGCAGAACAACACCGTGATGACCTCGCTGACCAACATCAACTCGCCGATGACCTTCGACGACGTGATGATGGGATCGCTGGAAGTCTATGCAAAGAACATGCAGGCCTGCATCGTCTCGCCGTTTATCGTCGGTGGCGCCATGGCGCCGGTGTCGGTCGCCGGCACGCTGACGCAGGTTCTGGCAGAGGTTCTGGCCGGCGTCGCCTATAGCCAGCTGTGCCGGGCCGGCGCGCCGGTGATCTTCGGTGCCATGGTGACCTCGATCGACATGAATTCTGGTGCGCCGACCTTTGGCACCCCGGAGGCCTCCCACATCACGTATGGCGCAGGCCAGCTGGCCCGCCGTCTGAACCTGCCGTTCCGCTCGGCCGGCTCGTTCTGCGGCTCCAAACTGCCCGACGCGCAGGCGGCTTATGAAACCGCCAACTCGCTCAACATGGGTCTGCTGTCCGGCGTGAACTTCATGCTGCACTCCTGTGGCTGGCTCGAAGGCGGCCTGGTCGCAGACTTCGAGAAATTCGTGATGGACGCCGACCAGCTGGGCGTGCTGCACGGCTTGGCCAAAGGCGTGTCGGTGGACGAAAACGCCCAGGCGATGGCGGCCATCCGCGAGGTTGGTCCCGGCGGTCACTACCTTGGCTGCGAACACACGCAAGCCAACTTCAAATCGGCCTTCTGGAAGACCGACGTGCTCGACTACAAACCTTTCGAGCAGTGGGAAGAGGAAGGCTCGCGCGACACTTATGCGCTGGCAGAGAACCGCGTCGAGAAACTGCTTGCCACCTACGAGCAGCCTGCGCTGGATCCTGCGATCAAAATGGCGCTGGACGAATATGTCGCCAAGAAAAAGGAATCCATGCCTGACGCCTTCATGTAAGCGCGGTGGCGAATTCCTGTGCAGGGGGATCTCTCTGTGCCACAGCAAAGCGGCGGTCCTACGGGGCCGCCGTTTTTGTATGCGCGCCAGAGCGCAAAAAGCCGGTCTCGCCGGCCAGGGCAATCAGCACATCCACATGGCGGATCATTGAATATCCGGCTTCGCCGGTCTTGCGCGCTGTATTCAGTGTCTCCTCCAGTTCCAGCAGGCGCATAACTGCGGCAGCAGGTCTTGGCATCTCGCCATAGCCCAGGATCCGGCGCAGATCGCGTTTGCGACTGTAATTCCTGGCTCCAAGGCGGGCGGCCCGCGATAGAATCCGCGGGCGCCGGAGCAACGAAACGCGGCTGAATACGTCCTGCATGATCGTCTCCTTTCCAATCTCTGAACTGGCTCTGCTATAACACAACCCAAGGTGGCGTTGCGGAGAGGTGGCAACCGGCGAACGGTATGTTTTGTAATGATTATGTTTTTTCTGGAAACAATGACCTCCGATCCGCGCTTTTGTCCAAATCAGGCCGGGCAAAATGGGACATGCCGCAGGTACCATCAAATGCGGCTGGCCCGGCAGCCTGGCTCACGACCGGGGGTTAAGAATGCAAAACATGACACAGGCACCCTTTCCTGGCTGGGTGCCGCTGGAAACATGCCGCTACCTTCAGCACACCGAGGCAGGCCGCCCGATCCGGCAGCTGGCCCGCAAGGCGGGTTGCCACCCATCCACCATTCTGCGGCAGGTCCGTCGGGTGGAAACCCTGCGGGATGACCCGCTGATAGACGAGGTGCTGACCTATTTGGCCGGGCGTCTGAAGTCCGTTTCGGTGAAACCGGGCAAAGCTGAACCGCCCTCTGCCGTCAGCCGCAGCCTAAAGTCGGGCTTTGATCGCGAGGCGGCCAGTGTGCTGACCCTGCTCAGCCGCGGCGGTGCTGTTCTGGCAGCTGCCGAGGGCATGGAAATGGCCGTGGTTGTGCGCGAAGGCCAGGAGGCAGACGGGCAGAAAGTCGCAGTGTCACGGCCTCTGGCCGGAGCCCTGGCGCTCACTGGCTGGATTACCTGTTCGCGGCGTGGGCGTATCAGCCGCTACGCGATTACCGCCGCCGGGCGGGCCGCCCTGAACCGGATCATAGCCGACCAGGAAAACCGCGCCCGCGCCCGGCTGGAGGGGGGCTTTGCTGAAGCCCAGGCGCCGTTCGAGCCGCCTGAGGCCGGCGAGGCGGGGGGAGGAGGCCGCAAGTCCCGTTATGGCGGTGCGGAAACGCCGCTGGAGATGCTGGCCAGGCTGTCGGACAAGGATGGCAAGACATTCCTGACCGAGCCGATGGTTCGGGCCGGCAGGCGCTTGCGCGAGGATTTTGAGCTGGCGCAGATCAGCAGCCACCTGATGCAGGAGGAGCTGTATTTTGCGCAGGGAAACCATCCGTTGCGCAGCAACAGCCACCAGGCCGCCGCTGACGCGCATCAGAGAATGACACAAGCTTTGAAGAAGCTGGGGGCGGGGCTCAGCGACATTGCGCTGCGCTGCTGCTGTCATCTGGAGGGGCTTGAGACGGCCGAGCGCAATCTGGGCTGGCCTGCGCGCTCTGGCAAGGTTGTGCTGCGGATTGCCCTGCAGCACCTGGCTGAGTTTTACGGTGAAACCAGTCCGAAATACGAGGAAATGATCGGCTGACGGGGGCGTGGCAAAAGAAAACGGGCCCGCAAATGGCGGACCCGTCTGAAGGCTGGAAAGGACAGGGGGGCCTTAGGCCGGAACCGCTGCTTTGGCCTCTTTCAGGTGGTTCAGAACGGTCTCCGGGGAGGACACGCCATAGGGGTCTTCGCCGTGGTTGTCGGCCAGGCCCGGCTCTTCGAACCATGCCTCAACAACACCGTTGTTGATGATGGCAGCATAGCGCCAGGAGCGGTTGCCGAAGCCCAGATTATCCTTGGCGACCAGCATGCCCATCTTGTGGGTGAACACGCCAGAGCCGTCCGGGATCACTTCCACGTTTTTCAGATCCTGTGCGCGCGCCCAGGCATTCATCACAAAGCTGTCGTTGACCGACATGCAGTAGATCGCGTCGATGCCTTGGGCCTGGAAATCGGCAAAGCCTTTTTCAAAGCCTGGCAGCTGGAAGGTGGAGCAGGTGGGGGTGAAGGCGCCCGGCAGGGAGAACAGCACAACGCGCTTGCCTGCAAAGTAGTCAGCGGTGGTCTTGTCTTCCCAGCGGAACGGGTTCGGGCCCTCGATCGCTTCGTCGCGGACGCGGGTGTGGAAGGTCACGTCGGGCAGCTCTACGCCAGCTTTCATTTCAGCTTGCTCCTGATAGCAAAGGTTCATTCGGCGGGCACGCTTAAAATGATTCTAATCAGGCTTCAACACATCCTTGTGAATTGCGGAAAGGTTTCCGGCACCATCCCGCCAACGCAGGATTTCGGTGCCGGAAACTGGTGCAGAAACGACGTTTTCGCCCCGGTAGGGGAGGCTACGCCGCAGCCTTTTTGATTGTCACCGTGGTGCCGCGCACCTTGCGTTCGGCAGCTGTGGTCAGGTCATCGAACTTCTTCAGGGTGGCCAACAGCTTTTTCTTGTCCTTGGAGTCGTTGATGGCGCCGGGGAACTTCTTCTTTGCCTTCTGGTACTGGTCGTTGATCTTCTTCAGATCCTTGTATTTGGCGGCAGCCGCTTTCAGCTCTGGCGCGGCAGCTTTCAGGTCCTCGCCGGCCTTTTCCATAGCCGTCACGCAATGGGTGTTGATGGCTTTCACCAGCGCCCCCACCTGATTGGTGTATTTCTTCAGGTTCCGGTCCACCAGCAGCTGCGGCAGTTCGGTTGCGTCCTTCTTGTTGTCGTGGCTGTCAGGCTTTTCCTTCAGAATGGCATTGACCTTCTTCTGGAAATTCGCCGCATAAAGCTTTTGCGCCGCATTCAGCTTGCCTTCGTACTCCGAGGCCTTCTTGACAGCGGCAATCTCCTTTTCCAGGTTCCCCTGCAACGCCTCGATATCCTTCTTTGAGGCAGAGGATTTGGATCGCTTTTTCAGATCTTTCTCAATATCCTTCAGGAGGTTCTGCTGCTTGGCCATATGCGCCTTGGCATCCGCACAAAAGCCCTTCATCCCGTCAACATCGCCCTGAAGAATGTCCACGGCCGCGTTCCATGTGGTCAGCCCGTCCTTGAAATGCTTGTTCTTCTGGAAATCAGCCATTTTTTCCGACTTCACGCCGTCATTGCGGGCCTTGGCCAGGCTTTCGCGGAAGTAATCCTCTCCCTCCCAGGCATTTCCAAGCGAAATCGCGATCCGCTTTTTGATCTTTTCTCCCTCTTCGGTGGTGAATTTCTTGGTGCCTGCAACCAGCTTCTTGTGCTCTGCCTTGAATTTCTCCAGTTCCTTGGCCATGCGTCCCTCCCTGAATGATCCGTTGTGAACTTCTCTTGGTTACTGGAGCAATGTGCCTCATCGCGTCACTTTGGCAAAGAAAAACGGCGCATTTTTGCAATTTGCACCATGACAATGCAGCAGGGCAGGGTTGACGATATGACCGTGCCAAGCCAATTCTGCTGTGTTACACCGCTCATAAAGCCAGAGGCCGGAAGGGAAACCCACGTGAGAGACCTTAAGATCCCGGAGCAGCGCCACCCCGAAAAGGCGCATCGTCCCGATAACGCTCAGCCCAAAAAGCCAAGCTGGATTCGGGTCAAGGCGCCGGGCGGCAAAGGCTATGCTGAAACGCATAAGATCATGCGGGACAACAAGCTGACCACCGTGTGCGAAGAGGCAGGCTGCCCCAATGTCGGCGAATGCTGGAGCCAGGGCCACGCCACCATGATGATCATGGGAGAGGTCTGCACCCGTGCCTGTTCCTTCTGCAACATCGCCACCGGCAAGCCGCCCGAGGCACTGGATGTGTTTGAACCGGGCCGCGTGGCAGACGCGGTGCAGAAACTGGGGCTGAACCACGTTGTAATCACCTCTGTTGACCGGGATGACATCGAGGACGGCGGCGCTGAGCATTTTGCCCAGACCATCCGCGCGGTGCGCCACCGTTCACCGAATACAACCATCGAAATCCTTACTCCGGATTTCCTGAAATGCGATCCTTCGGTTCTGGAAACCGTGGTTGCGGCGCGCCCTGATGTCTTCAACCACAATCTGGAAACCGTGCCCGGTCTCTACCCGGAAGTCCGGGCCGGCGCGCGCTACTTTCACTCCCTGCGCCTGCTGCAGCGGGTCAAGGAACTGGATCCTTCGATGTTCACCAAGTCCGGCATCATGGTCGGCTTGGGCGAGGATGCGCAGGCCGTAAAGCAGGTGATGGACGACATGCGCGCCGCGGACATCGATTTCCTGACCATCGGGCAGTATCTGCAGCCGACTCCGAAACACCACGCGGTTGACCGGTTTGTGACGCCCGAAGAATTCAAGACCTATGAAAAGGCCGCCTATGGCAAAGGCTTCCTGATGGTCTCTGCAACGCCGCTCACACGGTCCTCGTATCACGCAGGCGACGATTTTGCCCAACTGCGCGAAGCCCGCAACAAGAAACTGGGCCTGGCATGACGCCTGCGCGTCTGGCGCGTCTCAGCGCCTTTCGCCACGCCTTGCATCAGATCCCCGAAGTTTCGGGTGCCGAAGAGAAGACCGCCGCAATGGTGGCGGATTACCTGCGCCAGTATCAGCCGGACCAGCTGCTGACCGGGCTGGGCGGGCATGGGGTCGCGGCTGTGTTTGAGGGCGGGGCGGACGGCCCGGCGGTGCTGATCCGCTGCGAGCTTGACGGCTTGCCGATTGACGAACAGTCAGACCAGCCCTACCGGTCCACGCATGCAGGCCGAGGCCATCTCTGCGGCCATGACGGCCATATGGTTATGGTGGCGGCTCTGGCAGAAGATCTGGCAGCGCAGCGCCCTGCCGTGGGCCGCGCCGTGCTGCTGTTTCAGCCCGCCGAGGAAACCGGCAAAGGCGCCGCCGCAGTGATAGCTGACCCTGCTTTTCAGCAGATTGCATCGGATTATGCCTTTTCACTGCATAATCTGCCGGGGATGCCGGTGGGGCAGGTTGCCCTGTGCTCTGGCGCCGCCAACTGCGCGTCGCGCGGAATGCGTATCAAACTGACCGGCAAGACCTCCCATGCGGCCGCGCCGCAGGACGGGGTGTCGCCTGCCGGCGCTATCACCCGGTTTCTGCCCGGCCTTGGTGCACTGGGCGGGGGCCAGGATCTGGGGCCGGAGTTTGCGCTGGTCACGCTGACCCATGCCTGGCTGGGCGAGGCAACCTTTGGCATCGCACCGGGCAAGGGTGAGGTCTGGGCCACTCTGCGCACTGTGACGGATGCGCGGATGGACCAGTTGATTGTTGACGCCACGGCATTGGTGGAACATGTCTGCGCGGCAGAGGGGCTGGGGTTTTCAATAGAATTCGACGATGTCTTTGACGCTTGCACCAACCACCCAGAGGCGGTTGAGGTGCTGCAGGCGACCTGTACAGCAGCCGGGTATCCGGTGCAAATGCGCAGCCACCCGCAGTATTGGTCCGAGGATTTCGGCCAGTTCGGCCAAGCCGCGAAATCGGCGATGTTCTGGCTTGGCTCCGGCGAGGATCAGCCGCAGCTGCACAACCCGGATTTCGATTTCCCGGATGCAGCCATTCCGGCCGGCGCCGGGATTTTTCTGCAGCTGGTCAGAAACCTGCTGGGCTGACCCTTACTGGGTCAGCGCGTTGACCACGGCAACTGCACCGATGATGGCCAGCGTGTCCTTGACCACCTCAAAGATCTTGTCGCCCTGCCGCACATAGCGGTGCCCCTTGCGCGGGGGGCGCAGTCCCCAGTGCTGATAGTCGTTTACATAGGTCCAGTCGCCGCCCCGGATGTATTCGCCAGATGGGCTGTGATCGCGGCTGTGCCGATGTTTGGAGCGGTGGCGTTTCTTCACCTGCCCGGGCGCGTGCTGAGCCGCACTGTTCTTGTGTCCGGGCGCCCATTTCTGTGGTCCAGCTTGGGACAGGGCGGGGGTAAGGGCCAGGCTCACGACTGCGGCTGCCATCAGAATCTTCTGCACCAGGGATCTCCTTTGATCGCTGTTTTTGAGAACTCATGAGACAGGCAGCGGTGAATGGCAAATCGGCTGCGCCGGAAAGCGCCGGCTGCAGGCGCAAACCAGCGGACTGGCGCCGGTTTCACCGGGCAGGGAAAGTTTCTGCCAGATGTGGTATTTTCAGCCCGCGGGCCAGCGGGGCTGCACAGCCGGTCAACTGGGGCGTTACAGGGGGCGACGCCGGGTATCGCCCGGATTCTGCTGGCCGCCTGGTCACTGCCCGCCCCGGGGATCGGCACAGCGCAGGGCGTACCGCCCGCCCTTTGAAGCTGAATCAGCTTTCTGTCGTGAACCGAACTTTGCCGATATGCGGCAGGTTGCGGTTGCGCTGCGCATAATCGATGCCATAGCCGACAACAAATTCGTCGGGGATCTCGAACCCCACCCAATCCGAGCGGAAATCCACCTCGCGCCGCGATGGTTTGTCCAGCAGCGCAATGGACTTCAGCCGCGCCGGATTGCGGCTTTGCAGCAGCTGGGTCACATGGTTCAGCGTGTGGCCGGTGTCGACGATATCCTCGACAACCAGGACGTCGCGCCCTTCGATAGCGCCGCGCAAGTCTTTGAGAATGCGGACTTCTCGGCTGCTTTCCATCGCGTCGCCATAAGATGAGGCCTCAAGGAAATCCACCTCGATCGGCAGATCCAGTTCACGCACCAGATCGGCGATGAATACGAAACTGCCGCGCAGGAGGCCCACCACGACCAGCTTGTCGGTGTCGCCGAATTCTTTCTGGATTTCTTCGCAAAGTGCTTCGATCCGTGCGGCGATTGCCTTGGCCGAGATCATCACATCAATGACATATGGACGCTGTGACATGGCTGCCCCCTTGAATTTTCCGCGCGTACATAGGACATGACGCGGCATAATAGTAGCAGAAACTCAGCAGGCCGATGCCCACACATTCGGAAACCCGCCAGATGCCTTACTCGGCGCAGCAGATGTACGATCTGGTGGCTGATGTCGCGCATTACCCGAAATTCCTGCCCTGGTGTGCCGCCGCCCGTATCCGCAGCCGTGTGCCGACGGGCAAGGCGGAGGTGATGGAAGCGGATCTGGTGATCTCGTTCAAAGTGTTCCGGGAACGGTTCGGCAGCCGGGTGACATTGTTTCCGGATGAAAGAAAGATCGATACCGAGTATCTGGACGGCCCGTTCCGCTACATGAAATCCCATTGGAGTTTCACACCGCGCGAGGATGGCACATGCGATGTGTTTTTCTTTGTGGATTTTGAGTTTAAAAACGCGGTGCTGCAGGGGATCATCGGGGTGGTGTTCAACGAAGCCATGCAACGGATCGTGCGCGCGTTCGAACGCCGCGCAGCTGAATTGTATCAGTGATCGGGAAGAATGATCAAACAGCCGGAACGAAATGGGTGTAAATTTTTCGGGTTGTGAAAAATGGCACTGGTTTTGTGCCATTTTTCTTTTTTTTCAGTTAGCCGAAGAAAGTGAAGTCCGATGCGTCCAGAGTGCTGGATTGCACATCGATCAACGTGATTGAGCTGTCGCCATACTCGATCACGGCGTTATTGCCGGATTGGTTGATTTCCAGATCCGCGAAGCTTGAGACGGGAGAGAACAAAAAGGAGATGAGGTCTTCACCGGATGTGAAGTCCTGTACAGTATCCTGACCGTCACCTGATCCGAAGATAAACGTGTCGTTCCCGGAACCACCGGTCAGAACGTCATTCCCGGCGCCGCCAATAAATGAATCGTTTCCGGCTCCACCGTTGACAAAATCATTTCCTGCACCGGCGCTGATTGCATCATCACCGCCAAATCCAAAAATATTGTTGCTGTCTTCATTGGCGAAAATGGAATCATTTCCATTTGTAAGGTAAAAACTGGTTACATTGCTGATTTCAACTGTCGCGGACCCACCAACAGCACTTGCTGAGTAATCTGATCCGGATTGGGAAGCGCTGATGTTGACGCCGTTATCATAGGCTCCGCTGCTGTTGGGGTGGTGAAACAGAACTGTATTTTCTGGATTTCCGCCATCAATTGTGTCCGAACCTCCGGAAGTGGCAAAGAAAACATCTATTGCGCTGCCGCCCTGCAGGAAGTCATTGCCAGATGTTCCAGTAAATGTAGCCATTTTGTCCTCTTGGATTTTTGTAGCGTGATCGCTTTTCAGCGCCTTACTGATGTGCCGGGATATCCGGAGAGGCAAGTCTACTTTAGGGTGCACTATACATTTTTTGGTAAAGTTTTCGAGAGCGAACTCCCGTTATAGGAATGTGCTCTTTCCTTATCGATTTTAGTTATAGCGTCAGGCCATGCAGGTTGTTGATTCATCCTTCAATAGGGGGCTCTTGGTGGCGCTTGAAACCGGACAGAAGCGGCCACCAAGAGAAACTGATGAGAAAATATCAGCTGTTCATGTCGTATGCCCGTTCACCGTGAACAGACAGGTCAAGGCCGTTGGTCTCGCTTTCTAGATCCACGCGCAAGGATGTGATCAAAGCAGAGATCTTTACCAAGGCGATGGTCACCACCACCGTGAAAATGCCGACGATCGCCAGCGCGCCGAGCTGGGCGGCCCAGGCTCCTGCTCCGAAGACGGCAATCATAATGGTGCCGAAAATGCCGCCGACGCCATGAACGGCAAACACGTCGAGGGTGTCGTCAATCTGCATCTTGTTGCGCACCAGGTTGACCATCTCCTGACACAACACGCCTGCGATGGCGCCGATGATCAAGGCTTCGACCGGGGTGACAAAGCCGGAGGCCGGGGTGATCGAAGCCAGGCCCGCAATGGTGCCGGTGACCAGGCCCACAAGCGAGGCCTTGCCATATTTGATCTTTTCCCACAGTGCCCAGCTGAGCGACGCGGTGGCGGCGGAGATATGGGTCACGGTCAGCGCCATCGCAGCACCTCCGTCGGCGGCCAGCTGCGAGCCACCGTTGAAGCCAAACCAGCCGACCCACAGCATTGCAGCGCCGATCATCACATAGCCGGGGTTATGCGGTGGGATGCTGCGGTTTTTGCGCGGGCCGAGGTAGAAGGCGATGATCAGCGCAGCCAGACCTGCGGTTTCATGCACCACAATGCCGCCGGCAAAATCCTTGACGCCGATGTCGCCGAAGATGCCGCCGTCGGCCATAAAGCCGCCGCCCCAGATCCAGTGGACCACCGGCGCGTAACACAGCAGCATCCAGAGGCCAGAGAACACCAGCACAAAACCGAAGCCCACGCGCTCCACATAGGCACCGACGATCAATGCAGGGGTGATGATGGCAAAGGTCATCTGAAAGGCAAAGAACAGAACCTCTGGCAGGGTGCCAGAGAGGCTGTCTGCCGTCACACCGGTCAGGAACATTTTGTCCAGCCCGCCCCACAGGCCGGAGGTGCCGCTGCCAAAGGCAATGCTGTAGCCAAACGCCAGCCACAGAACGCTCATCAAACAGGCAATGGCGTAGCAATGCATAAAGACGCTGAGCACATTACGGGCACGTACCAGCCCGCCGTAGAACAGGGCCAGCCCTGGCAGTGTCATGAAAAGGACCAGGGCCGTGGCCACAATGATCCATGCGGTGTCCGCTCCGTTCATCCGTTTGTTCCTTCCCCTCAAAAACCGGTGAGGTCAGGGAAAAGCGCAAGTGGAGTGCGGAAAACAGCGGCAGAGGTGCGGAAGGCGCACAAAAACGGGGCTTTTCCGGATATGCTGAAAAATTGAGCGCAGCAGCGGGTCAGCTGCCCGTTTCGCGTTCAATCTTGGAAACCGCCTGCGCCAGCAGGTGAAGGGCATGGTCACGGGTGGCGGCGCGGACGTTGGCGCGGCCAATGGCGCCGAATTCCACGGTTTCGGTTGCTGCAGGGCTGCCTGCGCGGGCCAGGCCAAAGCAGACACGGCCTTCGGGTTTGTGCTCTGACCCGCCGGGGCCCGCGATGCCGGTGACGGAAACTGCCAGGGTGACACCCGCATGCTGAACCGCACCTGTCGCCATTTCAGCCGCAACGTCTTCGCTGACTGCGCCAACTGCGCCCAGCGTGTCTGCCCTTACCCCCAGCATTTGCATCTTGGCGGCGTTGGAATAGGTGACAAAGCCCCGGTCCACCACGGCGGAGGAGCCGGGAATATCGGTGAGCGCCGCTGCAATCATGCCACCGGTGCAGCTTTCGGCTGTGGCAATGGTGATGCCTGCGGCCGCTGCGCGTCTGATCAGCTCATCCGCGTCCATGTTCACATTCCCAGCACGCCGTGCGAGAACCCGGCCAGCAGGGCCACGCCGATAGCGGCCATGATACCAGCGATGACATCATCCATCATGACACCGAACGGCCCCTGTTGACGGTCGGCCCAGCCAACGGGACCGGGTTTCCAGATGTCAAACAGGCGAAACAGCACAAAGGCCGCAATCCAGCCGGGCCAGAGCGCGGTGATGGGGATGCCATGCAGCCAGGCAGGCAGAGAAATGGCCCAAAGCGCAATCCACTGGCCTGCGACCTCATCGACCACGATTTCCGAAGGATCATGATTGGCACTGCCGGCGGTCATCACTTTGGTCGCCCAAAGCCCGGCCGGGATGCAGGCAAAGGTGGCCAGTGCCAGCAGCGGAAACCCACCCAGCTGATGCAGTACATAGGCCAGCGGCAATGCTGCCAGCGAACCCCAGGTGCCGGGTGCGGGACGGATGTACCCGACGCCGCAGACCGTGCCGATCAGCTGCGCCGCGGTCATGTCTTCACCAGCGCTGCAGTGGCAATGGCGGCGATGCCTTCACTGCGACCGGTGAAGCCAAGGCGTTCTGACGTGGTGGCCTTGATCGATACCCGGTCTGCACCGATGCCCAGAATCTCTGCCATCACATCACGCATCCGGGCCGCATGCGGGCCGACCTTGGGGTGCTCGCACACAAGCGTGCAGTCGACATTGGACAGGGTGAATCCCATCTCGCGCGCCAGATTGGCGGCGTGACGCAGGAAGATCTTGCTGGCCGCACCTTTCCATTGCGGATCGGAGGGGGGGAAATGCTGGCCAATGTCGCCCTGCGCCAAGGCGCCATAAATGGCGTCGGTGACGGCGTGCATGCCGACATCGGCGTCGGAATGGCCCTGCAGGGTTTTTTCATGCGGGATTTCCACGCCGCACAGGATCACGCTGTCCCCGGGGCCGAAGCGGTGCACGTCGTAACCGTTGCCAAGCCTGATATCCATGTCTGCTCCCAGAATGCGTTCCGCCCGGATGAAATCCTCGGGGCGGGTGATTTTGATGTTGTCCGGCTCCCCCGGAATGATGCGAACGTCAAGCCCCGCAGCGCGTGCAACCTCCACATCATCTGCGGCATTGCCGGTATAAGCCTGATGCGCGGCAACAATGGCGTCATAATGAAACCCCTGCGGGGTCTGCGCAGCATAAAGCCCGGTGCGGTCCTGAGTGCCGGTGACCTGATCTTTGGCGCCGGTCCACAGCGCGTCCGTCACCGCCAGCGCAGGTGCTGCAGCAGTTTCGGTGTCCAAGCTTTTGATAATGCTGTTGATCAGGGCCGGGCTGACACAGGGACGGGCGGCGTCATGGATAAGAACCTTGTCCACGTTCTGATCTGCCAGCGCCGTCAGCCCGTTCGTGACCGAGACCGCGCGCTCTGCGCCGCCCTTTGCCAGGATCAGGCCAGGGATTCCGGTGAATTCCTCCCATGCGGCAGTGTCATCCGGCGACAGCACCAGTACGGTGAGGTCAACACCCGCTTTCTGAAAGGCGGTCAGGGTCCAGTCGATCACCCTGCGGCCCTTCAGCGGGCGCCATTGTTTGGGCATGCCGCCGCCTGCGCGGGTACCGCGGCCGGCGGCGACGATCAGGGCGGCTGTGGTCATGCGGTCCTCATGCGGAAGTTCCCGCATTGTTTATGAGGTGGCGCAGGAAGTGGCAATCACCCGGCGAAATGTGACTAAAAAATAGGCAAATGCAGTCCGGCAGCGGCTTGCAGAGGCGCAATTCATTGCTGCATAGCAGAGGCTTCGGGTAAAACGCTCTCAGTTGCACAAGGATTAGGCATTTGTCCTTCACGCTTGGAACCACCTCTATGTCCCCGCCGATTGCGCTGGCGCCGATGGCGGGAATCACCGATCGGCCGTTCCGGGACCTGGTCCGCAGCTTTGGTGCGGGCCTGATGGTAAGCGAGATGGTGGCAAGCCAGGAGATGGTGCAGGCCAAGCCCGGCGTGCGCGAACGGGCGGAGCTGAGCGCGGATGCAGAGAATACGGCTGTGCAGCTGGCCGGGCGCGATGAATACTGGATTGCCGAGGCCGCGAAACAGGTCGCGGGGCAGGGCGCGCGGATCATCGACATCAATATGGGGTGCCCGGCCAAGAAAGTGACCAACGGCTACTCTGGCTCAGCCCTGTTGAAGACACCGGACCACGCGCTGAAGCTGATCGAAGCCGTGGTCGGCGCTGTGGATGTACCGGTAACGCTGAAGACCCGGCTGGGCTGGGATGACAACTGTCTGAATGCAGCGGATGTGGCGCGCCGCGCTTGCGAAGCCGGGGTGCAGATGGTGACGATCCACGGCCGCACCCGCTGTCAGTTTTACAAAGGGTCTGCCGACTGGGCGGCAATCCGAGAAGTGAAAAACGCGGTGACTGTGCCGCTGCTGGCCAATGGCGATATTGTGGACACGGCAACTGCACGGCAGGCGTTGGAGCTGTCCGGGGCGGACGGTGTGATGATCGGGCGCGGAGCCGAAGGCAAGCCCTGGCTGCTGGCAGAAGTGGCGCATCATCTGTGGGGAACACCGGCGCCTGAGATCCCGCAAGGGGATGCGTTTATTGAAATGGTTTCAGATCATTATCGGGCCATGCTCGACTTTTACGGGCCAGATCTGGGGGTGCGCGTCGCGCGCAAGCATCTGGGCTGGTATATGGATGAGGCCGGAACCGGCTCCGCCATGCGCCGCGCTGTGCTGACGGAGAAAAACCCAGCCGACGTGCTGGCGCTGCTGCCGGAAGCGCTGAGCGAGCCAAGACCGGAGGCCGCCGCATGATGGACAGCGCTGCCCTTTGGGTCTCTTTGCCAGTGCCGGCCTTTCTGATCGATGCCGGGGACAAGATCGCAGATGTAAATGCGGCAGGTGAGGGCTTCCTGAACACCTCGCGCAAGGCGCTGCTGGGGCAGCCGGTCTGGGACACGCTGGCCATCGACGCGCCGATCGAGGAGGCCTTTGCCCGCGCCCGTGGCCAGAGTACGCCGCTGTTCGTGAACGATATCGATGTCGGCTCCGGCAGCCGGGCACCGCTGCAATGCGGGGTGCAGATTGCGCCCATGCAGGGGCAAGCAGGTTTCATGCTGCTGATGGTCACTCCGCGTGAGCTGGCCGGGCGAATGACGCAGACCCATTCCGCCAAATCCGCTGCAGCCTCTGCCATCGGCATGGCAGAGATGCTGGCGCATGAGATCAAAAACCCGTTGGCGGGCATCACCGGGGCTGCACAGCTTCTTGGCATGAAGCTGGGGCCGGAAGATCTGGAATTGACCGATCTGATCGTCAGCGAAAGCCGTCGCATTGTGAAGCTGTTGGAGCAGGTGGAACAGTTCGGCAACCTGACCGAGCCGGCCTTTCAGCCGGTAAATCTGCACGACGTCCTGGACCGGGCGCGGCGCTCGGCGCTGTTGGGTTTCGGCGCCCATATGACAATAGTCGAACAGTACGACCCATCGCTGCCGATGGCCTGGGGCGATGCGGATCAGCTGCTGCAGGTGGTTCTGAACCTTCTGAAGAACGCCTCGGAAGTGGCTGATCCAAAAGGCGGAAATATTCGCATCCGCACGTTTTATGAACATTCCTTCCGGCTGCGCCGCAGCGACGGAACCGGCAAACAGCTGCCCCTCCAGATTGAGATCACGGACGACGGGCCGGGGCTGCCGGACAAGATCAAGGATGACATTTTCGACCCGTTTGTCTCGGGCCGGGAAAACGGCACCGGGCTGGGCCTTGCTTTGGTGAGCAAGATCGTCTCGGAGCATAATGGCTGGATTTCAGTAAGCTCGGTCCCCGGGCGCACAGTGTTCCAGCTGTCGCTGTCGCGCGTGCCGCGTGATGCAAAACCGCAGGAGAGCTGATCCATGGACGGCACTGTTCTGGTCGCTGATGACGACCGCACCATCCGCACTGTTCTGACCCAGGCGCTGACGCGTGCGGGCTGCAAGGTGCATGCGACCTCCTCGCTGACGACGCTGATGCGCTGGGTGAGCGAGGGCAAGGGCGATGTCATCATCTCGGACGTGATGATGCCGGACGGGAACGGGCTGGAGATGCTGCCCAAGATCCAGGCCGACCGGCCGGGGCTGCCGGTGATTGTGATCTCGGCACAGAACACCATTATGACTGCGATCAAGGCTGAAGAAGCGGAAGCCTATGATTATCTGCCCAAGCCCTTTGATCTGCCGGAGCTGATGAAACGCACCGCCAAGGCGCTGGCGGCGAAACGGATCGCGCCTGCAACGTCAAAGACGGATGCGCAGGAGCGTCCTGAAGAATTGCCTTTGATTGGCCGCAGTGAGCTGATGCAGGCATTGTACCGGCTGATCGCACGGGTGATGAACACCGATCTGCCGCTGCTGATCACAGGTGAAAGCGGCACTGGAAAATCGCTGATTGCGCAAGCTATCCATGATTTTTCGGACCGCCGGGCATTGGCGTTTGTGCATGCGGATGCGGCGGACCTGATTGCGCTGGAGGGCCCGTCACGGCTGCTGGCGCATGTAAAGGGCGGCACTTTGGTGATTGACGAATTGGCCGACCTGCCTGAGGACGCACAGGCCCGGCTGGTCCGGATGATGGATGTGCCGGGCGACCACGCGCCGCGTTTCATCGCATCCAGCCAAAAGGATCTGGCTGCGGCAATGGAGAGCGGAAGTTTGCGTCAGGACCTGTATTACCGGATGTGCGGTTCAGAGCTTCATGTGCCTGCGCTGAGAGAAAGGGTGGAGGACATTCCGCTGCTGGCGGAGCATTTCCTGACCAAGGCCGAAAATGAGGGGGCGCCGCACCGGGAGCTGAGTGAAGGCGCGCGGGAGGTGCTGCGCCGCTTTGCCTGGCCCGGCAATGTGCGGCAGCTGGAAAACACTGTCCGCCGCCTGGCGCTGACCGCGCGCAGCGAGGAAGTGACGCAGGCTGACGCCGAGGCTGTGCTGGGGCCTCAGGCCGGACCGCAGCCCGCGGCGGCGGGGCTGGGCAATGAGAAACTCTCCGAGGCGGTGGGGCGTCATCTGCAAAGGTATTTTGATCTGCACGGGGACATGCTGCCGCCGCCGGGACTGTACATGCGGCTGCTGCGCGAAGTGGAAACACCGCTGATCGAAATTGCCTTGACGGCGACCGGCGGAAATCAGGCAAAATGCGCCGATTTGCTGGGGATAAACCGGAATACTTTGCGTAAGAAGATCACGGATCTGGATATTGAGGTGACACGCCGCCGCAAACTGATGTAATATCGCCACAGGAATGTGGCTCTGCTTTGATTTTCCTAGGCAGGACCACGAGATATGGCGGTGACTCACGAAGAGTCGCACATCAAGATGAGGGCAGTAAGTGGCGTATAAGTCACATCTGAGGGCGGCGTATGGCCCGTTTGCGGCTTTGGACCGGTGGCGTAGAACCCGCCGGGCCCGCAATATCGGCACCATCGGGCTGGTCTTGCTCGGGCCGGTTCTGGCTTTGGCTACTTTCCTCATTATCGGTCCGTTCGGGCAGGGGGCGTCGTCCCGGTCGCTGCGGCTGATCCTGCTGGCTGATCTGGTTTATATTCTGACAATTGCTGCTCTGGTGATGGCCCAGATCCTGCGGCTGTTTGCAGCCCGCCGTTCTAAATCCGCGGGCTCCCGGCTGCATTTGCGGCTGATCGGGGCCTTTGGTTTTCTGGCGCTGATCCCTACCGTGATTGTCGCGGTCTTTGCGGTGCTGACGGTGAATGTCGGACTGGAAGGCTGGTTTTCTCAAAGAGTGCGACAGGTGATCGGCAGTTCGCTGGAGGCAGCAGAGGCCTATCAGTCCCAGCAGAAGGATGACCTGACCGAAGATGCCCGAGCTCTGGCGCGCTATCTGGACAGCAGCCGCTCGCGCAGTTTCTTTATCAACGACGCAGAGCTGCGCCTGGTGCTGGCGCAGGGGCAGCTGCAGGTGCAGCGGGGGCTGCGCGAGGCGTATATCGTGGACAGCGCAGGGCTGATCCGGGCGCGCGGCGAGCGGTCTTATGAATTTGATTTCGAAAAGCCCAATGACCGGCAGATCACAGTTGCCCGCGAGCAGGGCCTGCTGCTGATCGAGGACTGGAACAATAGCGAGTTCCGCGCGCTGGTGCGGCTGGATGCTTTTGTGGACCGGTTTCTGTACATCAGCCGGGACGTGGACGGTGAGCTGCTGAACCTGCTGGATGACACGCAGGAAACCGCGCATTTGTACCAGCAGCTGGAAAGTGAACGCGGCCGGGTGCTGTTTGAGTTCGCGCTGCTCTACATCGGTTTTGCGGTCATTCTGATCCTGGCAGCGATGTGGCTGGGGATGTGGTTTGCCGAGCGGCTGTCGCGACCTGTTGGTCGGCTGACAATTGCCGCGCAGCGCGTCGGGGCCGGCAATCTGGACGTTCAGGTGCCGGTGGAGCGGGAAGGCGACGAGATTTCCCAGCTTGGCCAGTACTTCAACCAGATGACACGGGAACTGAAGGCCCAACACGGGCGGCTTCTGGACAATACCCGCCAGATCGAAGACCGGCGTCGGCTGTTTGACTCGGTTCTGTCTTCGGTGACGTCCGGTGTGGTTGGTCTGGATGCCGATGGGAGGGTGACTTTTGTCAACCGTTCCGCCGAACGGCTGCTTGATTGGCAGGAAGACCAGCAATCACTGGCCTTGGCGGTGGCGGTGCCGGAATTCGGCCCCTTGTTTGCTGAGCTGATCGAGACCGGTGCGGAGGTGGTACAGGAAGAGATCAAGGTGACCCGCCAGGGACAGCTTGAAAACCTGCTGGTCAGGATGTCGCCGCGCCGCACTGGCGAAGGTGGGCTGGATGGCTATGTGGTGGCCTTTGACGATGTGACTGATCTGGTCAGCGCTCAGCGAATGGCAGCCTGGGGCGATGTGGCGCGCCGGATTGCACATGAAATCAAGAACCCGCTGACCCCGATCCAGCTGAGCGCGGAACGGATCAAGCGCAAGTTCGCGCCGAAACTGGGCGAGGAGAACAGCGACCAACTGCAATCCATGACCGATGTGATTGTGCGTCAGACCAATGATCTGCGCAGGATTGTTGATGAGTTTTCAAAATTTGCCCGCATGCCGGAACCGGAGCGGCACGAGGAGGATCTGGTGAAACTGGTGCGGGACTCGGTGATCCTGCAGCAGCAGGGCCAGCCGGATGTCCGGATCAAGGCGGATCTGCCAGAGACAGAGATGCTCTCCGATCTGGATGCGACAATGATTGGTCAGGCGTTGACCAATCTGATCAAGAACGCAGGTGAAGCCATTGAAAGCCTGCAGAAAAAAGACGCTCCGGAGGGGCTGGTTCCGGAAATCCGGGTGTCCGCACAGAAGGCAGGCAATGCCTATGAGGTCCGGATTGCCGACAATGGTATCGGCTTGCCGGAAGACCGGGCGCGGCTGTTTGAACCCTATGTGACCACGCGCGATGCAGGCACGGGGTTGGGGCTGCCGATCGTCAAGAAAATCATCGAGGAGCACGGGGGCACACTGACGCTGGAAGACGCCCCGGTGTTTGAGGGACACGCGCATAAAGGCGCAATGGCGGTGATCCGCCTGCCTGCCGCTGCCAAAACGGCGGCACCAAACAAGAGCACAGTGAAAGCAGGTCTGACATGAGTGACATTCTGATTGTAGACGATGAGCGCGACATCCGCGAGCTGGTCTCGGATATTCTGGAGGATGAGGGCTATGCCACCCGCAAGGCGGGCAGTTCCGATGAATGCATGGCCGAGCTGGAGGTATCGCAGCCAGCGCTGATGATCCTGGATATCTGGCTGAAGGACAGTCAGATGGACGGTATCGACATTCTGAAAGCTGTGAAACGGGACACGCCCGATATCCCGGTTGTGATCATTTCCGGCCATGGCAACGTCGAAATCGCAGTGGCCGCGATCAAACAGGGCGCCTATGACTTCATCGAAAAGCCCTTCAACATCGATCAGCTGATGGTGGTGATCCGCCGCGCGATGGAAACCTCGCGCCTGCGCCGGGAAAATACGGACCTGAAGCGCAAGGACACCGGCCCGGCAGAGATGATCGGCACATCGGCGGCATTCCGCACGCTGATTGGCCAGTTGGACAAGGTGACCAAGTCCAACGGGCGGGTGATGCTGACAGGGCCGGCAGGCAGCGGCAAGGAGATTGCGGCGCGCTATATTCACGCCAATTCAAACCGCGCTTCGGCACCGTTTGTCACCGTGAATTGCGCCAGTATTGAGCCTGACCGGATGGAAGAAGTGCTGTTCGGCCGCGAAACCTCCGAGCGGGGGGTGGAGCCGGGTTTGTTGGAACAGGCACATGGCGGCGTGGTCTTTTTTGATGAAGTCGCTGATATGCCGCTGGGCACCCAGTCCAAAATCCTGCGTGTGCTGGTGGACCAGCAGTTCCAGCGGGTCGGCGGTTCCGACAAGATCAAGGTGGATCTGCGGGTGGTGTCCTCCACCAACAAGGATCTGGATGCAGAGATCGATAGCGGCACTTTCCGTCAGGAATTGTACCACCGCCTGAATGTTGTGCCGGTGGCGGTGCCGTCGCTGGCGGAGCGGCGCGAGGATGTGCCCTTGCTGGCGGGGCATTTCATCGAGCAATTCAACGAAGCCCAGGGCCTGCCGCTGCGCGAGCTGACGGATGAAGCCGTGGCATTGATGCAGACGATGCTGTGGCCGGGCAACGTGCGCCAGCTCAAGAACCTTGTGGAGCGGGTGCTGATCCTGGGCGACGGCAGCGGGCCGATTGAGGCCAAGGATCTGCCGCGCGAAGAAGAAAAACCGCAGGAGGAGGGCCGGGTGGTCCTGTCTGGTGCTTTGGCCACACTGCCGCTGCGCGAAGCGCGGGAGGCGTTTGAACGCGAATACCTGCTGACGCAGATCAACCGGTTCGGCGGCAACATCAGCCGCACGGCGTCTTTTGTCGGCATGGAACGCTCGGCACTGCATCGCAAGCTGAAATCGCTGGGGGTCGTCACCTCCAACAAGGCAGGCGCACGGGTGGCGCATGTCGAGGCCGAGGAGGAAGAGGCCTGAGCCGCAAGTCCGGCACCCGGAACTGGACCGGGTGCCTTTCAAAAATCAGAACAAGTCCTGGCGGATCGGGTTCAGGGCAAAGTGAACTTGCGCAGCAAGCTGCAGCCTGCTGATCGCATCTTCGGGAACAGTGGCGGGCAGCCCCGCCCGCCGGGCCCAATCGGCTAGCTCCTGGCGGGAAGCCGGGCCGAATTGTCCGTCGACAGAAACACCGGACCCCAGCGCTTGCAGGATGAATTGGGTGGCGGCTGCGATATCGGTCTTGCTCATGCCGGTCAGAAATTCGCGCGCAGCAGCCCGCGCATCCGGGTTGTTCAGTGCCATTGCTTTGCCAGCCCGGGCAGCTGCGGCATGGGCCGGCACGCGGTTTGACAACCGGTTCAGCGCCACCCAGGCGCCGTTGGCGCCGCCCCAGGCATCACCGCGGGCAAGCCCCATGTCATACCATTCCAGCGCTTCTGCAGCATCGCTGCCGGGCAGATCTCCATTCATGATCATCCGGCCGATTTCACCCGGCGCATGCGGGTGGCCCAGCGTTGCTGCTTCGGCAAAAAGGGTGCGGGCTTTTTCCTTGTCCACTGCCTTGCCGGCACCACCATCCCGGTAGACATAGCCAAGATTGGCTGTGCCGTAGATGTCGCCGCGCCCAGCAGAGGCCTCCAGGTAGGTCAGCCCGCGTTCTGGCTGCGCCAGTTCATCGCCGCTCCACAGGAAAAACACGCCCAGTTCGTTCAGCGCATAGGTGTGGCCAAGCTCTACGGCACGGCTGAGAAGATCATAACCCTGCTGCTTTTCTTCGGCACTGCCGTTCTTGCGCAGCAGCCGCTTGCCGCGCGCATGCATCGAAAAGGGGTCGCCGGCGTCGATCCCCTTGTCCCACAATGAAAACGCCTTGTCAGGATCATACGGAATCGGAACGGTCTCGCGGTCGACATTCGGCGTGACATGCAGATAGGCCAATGCGTTGTAGGCGCGGACGTGGCCCAGTTCAGCGGCCTTTTCAAAGGCGTCATAAGCCTCTAGCAAACGGCCCTGGCCCTGCAGTGCGCGGCCCAGCTGATACTGCAGCCTGCCGATGTCCGGTGCAGCTTCCATGGCCTCGCGGCAGGCCGTTTCAGCAGCCTTGAGGTCGATTTCATTGGGGTAGCGGAACAGGCCGACGCCCTGCGGGTCCAGAAGGTCGCCTGCCTCCAGGTCGCATTGGCGCGCGATCATCTCGAGGTTTACCGTGACATCGCGCACCGTGTCCGCCTGCGCCAGCCGCAGGACCATACTGTCCCTGCGGACCTGACCGCCATCCTTGCGTGCGGGCAGTTCAGCAAGCGTGGGCGCATAGCTGAGGCTGAGGGAACTGCCGTCGCCAGTCCGCAGCGAGGTGACACCGGCGGATGGGGTTTCCAGGATCGAGACTTTTGTGCCGGCCTGAATATAGGGGCTGATTTCCGGAGCCAGTTCCAGCGCGCGGCCCAGCGGAACCTTCAGAGACAGTTCTGCCGGAATCTGGTCGAGGCTGGCAGGAGCGGGATCGGTTTCCGTGGCCTGTTCCACGGCAGCGACGCTTAGCGACCGTTCGGCCGGGCGCAGATAGATCTTCTGCATCAGCGTCGAACTTTCCCAGGGCACCTGGGTGTTGCCGGTGGCATTGTAGACGTCGCTGCGGATGGAGGCGAGGACGGTCAATGCGTCCTCGTCTGGGTTGTTCGGGAAATGCTGCACGACAGAGGCGGTATAGGGGCTGTTACCGCCTGGCTCACCGTCCAGCGCGGTGGCGCCGGGAGAGGTGGAAAAGGCCACCAGGGTGTTCAGCGGCGGGCGGAATACGTCAAAACCTTCGCGCGCTTCATAAAGCTGGGCGCCGACCTCGGCGTTGAGTTTTGCCTGTGGCACCGGGTTGTCGCGGCAGGAATCCAGCATCAGGATCTGGCTGCCGGCCTTGCCGCCCAGAATGGCGGAAACGCGGTCCAGGGTGACCGACTGGAACGGCAGATCATGAATGCCCGAGAGTTCCGCGTCGCTGGTCAAAAGGTAATTCCGCCGCCCCAGCTGAATGCCATGGCCGGCGTAGTAGAAGAAAACCTGGCTGCCCTCGCGGATGTTGAGCGCGGCTTGGCGCAGCAGCGCTTCAAACCCGCGTTTGTCCAGATCGTAGCCCTCATAAACCGTGTAACCAAAGGATCTGAGCATATCCGCCATCGCCTCGGCGTCCTTGCGGGTATTGGTCAGATCGCTGACGTGATCATAGTCCTGAATGCCGACAACGATGGCGGTTTCCGGAGCGGCCCCGCCTTCATTCGTTTCAAATGCCGCTTTTGCTGCCACAGGGGGCAGCAAAATGGCGAGCAGCGCGGCTGTAAATGCAGGCCGGATGGGGAAGAGGGCTGTCATGGCTGGATCTGGGGTTTAACCCCAGCCTCCGCCACCGCCGGAACCACCGCCGCCACCGCCGGAACCACCGCCGCCACCGCCGGAACCTCCGCCACCACCTCCTGCTCCGCCGCCGCCCTGCGGCTCAGGCGTTGCTGCGGCTGGCGCCTGCACGGGCGCCGCTGCGGATGCAGGCCGCGTGGCAGCGGCGCTGTAACTCGCAGGTGCTGGGGCCGGTGCGGCAGCAGGCGGCGCTGCGATCGGTGCAGTTGGTTCACAGGCTGCGGTGACAGCTGCCATCGGCAGCGCAGCAAACAGGAAATGAATCCGCATCAGGTACCTTTCTCTCTGAGAATGCTGGTAAACAAACAATTGATGTCGAGCTTACTTGATCTTAGCCCGCAAATCAAAATTGTCCCGCCGCAAGCTGCCGGCCGGCCGTGTCAGCCTGAGCGGAGTTTCAGCCTGGGCGGAGTTTCAGCCGCCGGTGCGGATAACGACAGAGCCATCCCGGTTCCGCTGCGCACAGGCTGCGTCGCTCAGCGCGGGCAGCTGCGGTCCGGCAGACGCCACCGCGCTGTTCTGGGTGCAACGTTTCAAAGAGATCTGCTGATACCCTTTGGAGGCCATGCAGGATTTCTCCAGCCGGCCGCGAAGGGGTTTGTTCACATCGACTGTGTAGATGCCGCCGTCCACCCAGTATCCCGGCCGGTAGTAACAGCCGCCGCCATGGCAAACCTTGCCGCCAGGGTAGAATACAGGCGGGTGCTGCCGGATCTGATTGGCGACAGGGGCATCCTTCAGCGCCTGCGTAGCACAGGCCAGTTCGTCGGATTGCAGGCGGGAAACCTGAACCCCCTGCTTGTAGTAGACAGGCAGCGGGCCGCAGGCAGATAGAAGCGCCAGCAAAGCCGCGCCTGCCGGGATTGTCACACTCCGTCGCATAGGGAAAGAATGGCCGCAAACTGAGCAAGTTACAATTAAATTGACCGTGAAAGCGGCATCTGTCATTCACATCACGCAAAACTCTGCCCGAAACTCCGCCAAGGGACGTGTAAATGAAGGTCATTATCTGCGGCGCGGGCCAGGTCGGCTGGCAGATCGCCCGGCATCTGTCCGGTGAGCACAATGATGTCACGGTGGTCGACAACAATCCGGAACTGGTGCGGCGTGCGACGGATACGCTGGATGTGCAGGGCATCCATGGCTTTGCCTCCTATCCGGATGTATTGGAACGGGCCGGGGCGCGGGACGCGGACATGATTATTGCCGCCACCCACTCGGATGAGGTCAATATGGTGACCTGCCAGGTGGCGCATTCAGCCTTTAAGATCCAGCGCAAGATCGCGCGCCTGCGGGCCAAGAGCTACCTGACTGCCATCTACTCGGATCTTTACCAGCGCGAACATCTGCCGATCGACGTGGTGATCAGCCCGGAGCGGGAGGTGGCCGCGGCGGCGATGCAGCGGCTGTCGGCGCCGGCAGCATTTGATACAGAAACCTTCATGGGCGGGCAGGCGCAGCTTCTGGGCATTCAGATCGATGCCGAATGCCCGGTTGTGAACACGCCGCTGCGGCAGCTGACGGACTTGTTTTCCACCCTGCGTGCGATCGTGGTGGGGGTCCGGCGTGACGGCACCCTGTTTGCACCCGAACCTGGGGACCAGCTGTTCGTGGGCGACAGCTGTTATGTATTCTCCCATGCAGATGATGTGCCCCGCACCATTGAGGTCTTTGGCAAGAAGGAAAAGCGCCAGGACCGGGTGGTTGTGGTTGGCGGCGGCAACGTCGGGCTGGAAGTGGCCAAGGCGCTGGAAAGCAGCACCGCCCGGATCCGTGCCAAAGTGATCGAACGCGACCGCGGCTGCGCGGAACGCGCGGCGGAGGAGCTGGAACGCACGATCGTCCTGAATGGCGATGGATTGGACCGGTCGCTGATGATCGAGGCGGGCATCGACAAGGCCGACGCGCTGCTGGCAGTGACCGATGACGACAAGGTCAACATGCTGGCCGCCGTGCGGGCCAAAGCCGAAGGCTGCCCGCTTGCAATTGCGCTGATCAATGACCCGACCCTGGTGCCGCTGCTGCCGCACCTTGGCATCGATGCCTATATCAACCCACGCTCCACCACTGTCAGCTCAATCCTGCGCCACATCCGCTATGGCCGGGTGCGGCAGGTCTATTCGCTGGGCGACGCCGAGGCCGAGATGATCGAGGCAGAGGTTCTTTCGACGTCTCCGATTGCCGGGCAGATGATCCGCGAGACCGATTTTCCCGAAGGCGTGCTGGTTGGCGGTATCCTGAAGAACGGCAAGATGCTGCGCCCGTCGGGCGAGACCCGGATCGAGGAAGGCGATGTTATTGCGCTGTTTGCAATGGCGGACGATGTGCCGGAGGTGGAGCGGCTCCTGCAGGTGTCGATCGACTACTTCTAGATGCGGCGCGTGGTCAAAACCCCTGTTGGTGTCCTGCGCCTGCCGCTGTTCCTGCTGATTTGGGGCATCGCATCCGTGGCGATGTGGCCACCAGCCATTCATGCCCTGATCCTGGACGATCACGACACGTCGCGGAGCTTTTTCTATGCCGGCTTGGCCGGGGTGATTCTGGTCATGCTGATCGCGCTGTCGATGGGGAACCGGGTGCCGCGTTACGGGATGCCGGGTCAGCTGCTGTCGCTGCTTGCCACCTTTACGGTGCTCCCGTTGTTCCTGGCGGTGCCGGTTCAGGACGCGCTGGTCAGCACCCGTTTTGTGAATGCCTATTTCGACATGGTCAGCGCCATCACCACCACCGGGGCTGATATCTGGGATGATCCCGGCCGCCTGCCGCCCAGCGTGCATCTGTGGCGGGCGATTGTTGGCTGGCTGGGCGGGCTATTGATGTGGGTTGCGGCCTCTGCGGTTCTGGCACCAATGTCGCTGGGTGGTTTCGAAGTGACCGCCAAGGGGGAGCCGGGGGGCGGCACCGCCGGACCCGGCCACATGGAACGCGCAGATCCCCGGCGCCAGCTGGTTCTGGTGACCCGAACTTTGGCGCCGGTCTATACCGGGTTGACCATGGTTCTGTGGCTGCTCCTGATGATCACAGGGGAACAGGCGCTGACGGGGCTCAGCCACGCGATGTCGGTGATGGCGACCTCCGGTGTTTCGGCAACCGGTGGCGTGGAGAATGCGGCCAGCGGCCTGGCCGGCGAGATGGTGATGTTCCTGTTCATGTTCTTTGCGCTGTCGCGGCTGACTTTTTCAAGCGATACCGTGACATCAGGCCAAGGGCGGCTGGACAAGGATCCGGAGTTCCGCACCGGCCTGCTGATCGTGTTCGGCGTGCCGCTGCTGTTGTTCCTGTGGCATTGGTTCGCCGCCTTTGAAGTGAACGCCGCCGAAGACCTGCTGCAGGCCCTGCGGGCGTTCTGGGGTACGCTTTTCACCGTGATGTCTTTCTTGTCCACCACCGGGTTTGAAAGTCTCCACTGGGACGCGGCCCGCACGTGGTCCGGTCTGGAAACGCCGGGCATGATTTTGCTGGGACTGGCTGTGTTTGGCGGCGGTGTGGCGACAACGGCAGGCGGGGTGAAGCTGCTGAGAGTCTACGCACTGTATCTGAACGGGATGCGGGAAATGGAGCGGCTGGTGCACCCGCATTCTGTCAGCGGCGCGGGCGACCGGACCAAGCGGCTTCAGAAAAACGGCGCATTTGTTGCCTGGATTTTCTTCATGCTCTTTGCGCTGTCGCTGGCGCTGGTCAGCACCGCGCTGGCCGCCGTCGGTTCCAGTTTCGAACAATCGCTTGTGCTGGCGATTGCGGCATTGTCGACCACTGGTCCACTGACGGAAAGCGCAAGCAGTGCGCCTATAGTGCTGAACCTGCTGACCGACCCGGCAAAATTTATTCTGTGCATAGCAATGGTATTGGGCAGGCTGGAGACGCTGGCCTTCATTGCGCTGCTGTCGCCGAACCTTTGGCGCGGCTGATGGCCCCGCCAGTAAAAAGTGTTTTTCGGGTGGAAACTTATTTTTTCTTTGTCCATACTGAATTTTAACGTACGTGCTGGTCCGCAGTGCGTGGCAAGAACAAAGGCGAGATAATAAAAAATGGCTTCGGACAGACAGAATCTTCAGGATGCCTTCCTGAATCACGTTCGCAAAACCAAGGTTCCGGTTACGATTTTTCTGATCAACGGGGTCAAATTGCAGGGTGTCATCACCTGGTTCGACAATTTCTGCGTGCTGCTGCGCCGCGACGGACAGTCGCAGCTGGTCTACAAACACGCGATCTCGACCATCATGCCGGCCCAGCCGATCAGCCTCTATGAGGGTGAAGACGCCTCTTGATGGAGCACGACAGGAAGCGCACCCGCGCCTGGGTGCTGCATCCGGAAATCAAGTCAGACAGCGGGCGCCGCGAGGCTGCCCCCGCGCTTGAAGAAGCCGTTGCGCTGGCGGCGGCTTTGCCCGATCTGGATGTGATCGGGTCAAACGTCGTGCGCCTGCCCAAGGCGCATGCGGGCATGCTGTTCGGCTCCGGAAAAATTGAAGAGCTCGCGGGCATTCTGAAGGCGGAAGAGATTGAACTGGTCCTGATCGACGGGCCGGTTTCCCCTGTGCAGCAGCGCAATCTGGAAAAAGCCTGGAAGGTCAAGATTCTGGACCGGACCGGGCTGATCCTGGAAATCTTCTCGGACCGGGCGGCGACACGTGAAGGTGTTTTGCAGGTCGAGATGGCGGCGCTCAGCTATCAGCGGACGCGGCTGGTGCGGGCCTGGACCCACCTGGAGCGCCAGCGGGGCGGCTTGGGATTTGTCGGCGGACCCGGTGAAACCCAGATCGAGGCTGACCGCCGGGCCATCGACGACCAGCTGGTGCGGCTGCGCCGACAGCTGGACAAGGTGGTGAAGACACGGACGTTGCATCGCGCGTCGCGGGCCAAGGTTCCGTATCCGATTGTGGCGCTGGTGGGCTATACCAACGCCGGCAAATCGACGTTGTTCAACAGGCTGACCGGCGCCGAAGTGATGGCCAAGGATATGCTTTTTGCCACCCTGGACCCAACCATGCGTCGGGTGCAGATCCCCGACGGGCCTGAGGTGATCCTGTCCGACACTGTGGGGTTCATTTCTGACCTGCCGACCGAACTTGTTGCCGCTTTCCGCGCCACGCTGGAAGAGGTGCTGGCTGCGGATGTGATCCTGCATGTGCGTGACATCAGCCATGATGAAAGCGAGCAGCAGGCTGAGGACGTCGAAGCGATCCTGTCGTCGCTGGGCGTGGATGAAAACCGCTCCCGGATCGAGGTCTGGAACAAGCTGGACCAGTTGCCGGAGGACGAGGCGGATGCCTGTCGCCAGCGCGCTGCGCGTGAGGAGGACATTCATGCGATCTCGGCTCTGACCGGCGAAGGGCTGGACAGCCTGCTGGCAGACATCGCCGAGAAGCTGCAGGGCGTGCGCCATGAGGAGGTTTTGAGCCTCTCATTTGCAGAAGGAAAACAGCGGGCCTGGCTGTTCAAGGAAGATCTGGTGCAGCGCGAAGAACAGACTGAGACCGGATTTGACATCACCGTGCTGTGGACTGACAGGCAGAAGGCCAAGTACCAAAAGCTTTGAAGGCATCCGCCGCAACGCTATTGAAAACGGGCGCCGCAGCGCCCGTTTTTTATTGCAGCGGAGAGATCCGCGTTATTCCAACCGCCGCTGCACGGGCCAGGTCTTCGTCCAGCGACATCGGCACATATTCGCCACGGCGCCAAAGCTGGGCCATGTCGTCATAGTAGCGTGACAGCGGGTGGCCGGATTGTCCGGTGGCGGTGATGAAGACAGAACTGTCGGGGTCGGCAAAATCATAAACACCGCGGTAGCCGGCCGCATGGATGTTCTGGAACGGGTCGGGATCCTTGCCCGAGCTTTTGCCGCGCTGCAGTGTGTTGTCGCCACCGCTGGTGGATTGGCGAATGTTGACAAAGTAGCGCAGCAGCGGCACGTCGCCCAGAACGGCGTGGTCCTGCACCGCCTGATGCGCGTCGCCCCAGCGCAGGGATTCCAGCGCGTCGCCGTATCTTTCCTCAATCCAGATCAGCGCGTCATCCAGCGCCAGGCGCGCCATATCGGTGCAGGCCTCCTGCGGTGCGCTTTGGCGCACGTCGCACCAGATAGCTGCACCCTCGACATTGCGAAAGACCCGCTCGATGAACAGCGGCTCCACATGGCGGAAGGACTTGGCAACCAGGCCCAGCTCGTCGGTGATCAGCCGTGCTTGCAGCGCCCGCAGCCAGGCGGCGTAGATCAGCGGTTCGGGCAGATGCTCGTTCATCTCACCGTTCCATTCTGCCAGCAGTGTCAGAGCGATCTGGCGCTGACGTTCGCGGGTGCCGGCTGGTGCGGCCTCGCCGGTGAACCACAGGTTGGCACCAATCAGCGGCAACAGGGTGCGGGCAGAATAGGAGACCGTGTCCAGTTGCGCCTCGATAAAGCTGTCTCGGGTGTGTACTTCGCGGTTTTGCATCAGCTTTTCCCAGCGATGGATGCGCTGGGTATCGCCCCAGTCAAACGAGACATGTTTCGGGAACGGGCGGTCGAGGATCTTGTTGTTGGTGTTGCCGAGGATACCTCCGGCGGGGCTCACGAACTCCGGGTTCTCCGAGTAGGGCGCACGGCCTTGCCAGCGGTTCTCCGGGCGCCAGCCCTGGCTGGGCATGCGGCCCTGGCTTTGATGCGCAGCATCGCGCTGCGGGAAGGCGCCAACTGTCTTCATGGCAATGCTGTTCCGGTCCGCCATCGTCAGGTTCTGCGCAGGGGCTACAAAATCTTCGCCCGCGATGATCGCCTCCTGGATTGAACCACTGCGCATCAGGCCGATCGTGGCGCTCATTGATGTGTCCTTGGGGCTGAGCACGGTCCAGCTGAGCGATACCACATGGCCGGGCGGGGTGATTTCGGCAAGATTGAACATGGAGCCGGGCAGCACTGGCCCGTTGTCGGTCCAGCGCAGGGTCAGCGTGACGGGGGGTTCGTCCTTGATCTTTATGATGGAGGGACGCGTGATGAATTTCTTGTACCCGTCAACGCTCAGGTATTCCTGCAGATTTTCGGGGTTCAGCTTTTCGATGAACAGGTCCTGGTCATCCATATAGGACGAGGTGACGCCCCAGCCGAGCACATCCGAGCGACCGGTGATCACAGCGGGGACACCGGGGATGGTCGCACCGATCACGCCGCCGGTGCCCAGTTCGAGCCGGGCAAGATACCAGATGCCCGGGGCGCTGAGGCCCAGATGCGGGTCGTTGGCCAGCAGCGTGCCACCTGCAGCAGAGCGACTGGGGGCCGCAGCCCAGGCATTGGACGCGCCAGCCAGTCCGCGCGGGGCAACAGGAAACAGAAGTCTGTTTTCTTCAATCGGCGCCGCTGCGGCAAAACGCCGGGCTCCGGGCACCAGTTGGGCATATTCGGGCAGGGCAGTCAGGCCTTTTCCGGGGGCATCCGGAAGGATGTCCCGAATGCGGTCGGCATCATTCAGGGCCAGCGAAGTACGGGCGCGCAGGATCTCTTCCTTCATGTGGCCTGAGAGCTGCAGGGCCATCAGCTTCATGATCGCAATACTGTCGGCGGGCTGCCAGGGGGGAAGCGGCATATTGAACAGGAACATTTCCGGTGCGCCGCGGCCCAGGGCCTCTTCGTTGATTTCCTGAAGACGCGCATTGACGCCCGCAGAATAAGCCTTGAGTGCGGCCATTGCTTCTGGGGACTGCACTTTGACGGATTCTTGAGCCAGCCCGTAGATATTTAGGCGGCGCAGATAAGTGTCTGTCTCCACCGTGCGGGAGCCGAATACTTCTGACAGGCGGCCTTGGGCGGTACGTCGCATTACGGCCATTTGCCACAGGCGGTCCTGCGCATGGGCATAGCCGAGGCCAAAATAGACATCTTCGTCGCTGGCGCCGAAACTGCCGAAAATATGCGGAACATTGGCGTTGTCCCGGACGATTTCCACCGGCGACGTGAGACCGGGCAGCGCCAGCTCCTTATCATATTCGGGCAGCGATTGGGACGACAGGTAATAGATCAGGGTTGCGGCCAGGAGGCTCAGCAGAATCAGCCCCGCAGCAATGCGCAGAAGCCAGCGGAAAAGATGTCCCATCAGCGGTTGTTTTCCCTTGGTTTTTGTCATTTCCAGCCGCATGGCTGATTGCGCCCGGCGGTGGCGGTGGTAGGGTTGGCGCCAACATATGCGAAGACTGTTCAAGGGAAAAGCAGATGGCGAAAATCGCGTTTCTGGGGCTTGGTGTCATGGGGTATCCGATGGCCGGGCACCTGCAGGCCGCAGGCCATGAGGTCACTGTCTACAACCGTACAGAAGCAAAGGCGAAGGCCTGGGCCAAGGAGCATGGCGGCCATTTCGCCGCAACTCCGCGGGCGGCGGCCTCGGGCGCTGAATTTGTGATGGCCTGTGTCGGCAATGATGATGATTTGCGGTCTGTCTGCCTGGGGGCAGACGGGGCTTTTGCCGGAATGGCAAAGGGGGCGGTTTTCACCGATCACACCACGGTGTCAGCCAAAGTCACACGCGAACTTTACGAGGCCGCAGCGGAGCAAGGAGTTGCCTTTGTCGACGCGCCGATTTCCGGCGGTCAGGCAGGAGCCGAGAACGGTGTGCTGTCCGTGATGTGCGGCGGCGACGAAGACGCCTATGCCCGGGCGGAGCCGGTGATGGACGCATATTCCAAGATCTGCCGCCGCATTGGCGACAGCGGGGCCGGGCAGCTGACCAAGATGTGCAATCAGATTGCCATCGGCGGATTGGTTCAGGCCCTGGGCGAGGCGCTGCATTTTGCAGAGAAGGCAGGCTTGGACGGGCGTGCTGTGGTTGAGGTGATCAGCCAGGGCGCCGCGGGCAGCTGGCAGATGGCCAACCGATATGAAACGATGCTGGACGATCATTTTGATCACGGTTTTGCGGTGGATTGGATGCGCAAGGATTTGGGCATCTGCCTGGACGCGGCGGATGAGACCGGCGCCTGCCTGCCGGTGACCGCGCTGGTCGATCAATTCTACAAGGACGTGCAGAAGATGGGCGGCGGGCGCTGGGATACTTCGTCGCTGTTCAAGCGCCTGCGCAAGCTGGACGGCTGAAAACAAGAAAATGGCCTTTCCGTTTGGAAAGGCCATGCCTCCGGCGGGGATATTTCCGGCCAGAAGAAGCGGCGGTCCTGCCGCGTGATCCGCATCCGGTCAGGGGATGATACGGGTGTATTTGGTGCCTTCCAAAGTGGCGCCCACACGCAGGCCGGCCTGTGCAAAGACCACGGCAAGAATTGGGGATGTCAGGGTGTTGGTGTCTGCGGACAGGGCGTTGCCTTCGTCCTTGATCACATATTCCACATCGGCGCCGGCCGCCCAGCCGGAGGAGCGGCGGAAGCCTGCCAGCGCGTCCTGGGTCATGAAGAACAGCACATGCGCGTATTGCTGGGCGCCGATCTGAAGGCCTGCGTTGCCCTTGTAGGTGGCGTAATAATCGACGGTTACACCGTTGATCAGCAGCGCGCCGCGGCCGTAAGCGCCGCCAAAGACAAACCCCGCCTCAGTCACCAGCGGCATCACCAGCATGCCTGTTGATTTTTCGGCCAGAGTGCGGGTGTTGGGGTATTGGCTGTACATCTGGTTCAGCGTGGCATCAACGCGGGCATCAATGGTGGCAGCGTTGCTGGTGCCGACGCCATTGCCGCAAGCGGCGGTCACACCCGCACCGGCCAGCGCAGTCAGGGCAAAACCGCGGCGGGTCATGCGGAAAGGGGAATTATCGCTCATTTTTCAGGTGCCTGTAATGATTTGCTCCAAGGCCGGTTTGGTCCGGCTCTGAGCAGGGTTATACGCGGAAAACCGCTGCCTGTCATCTGCTGCGGGACGTGGACTGGCGGCTTCCCGCTGAAGTGAACATCTGTGGTCCGGCCTGCGCTGTCAGCCGTTCAGCAGCCGGGCTGCCGCCGGCGCAAAATAGGTCAGGATGCCATTGCAGCCCGCCCGCTTGAAAGCCATCAGGCTTTCCATCATCACTTTTTCTCCATCGATCCAGCCGTTTTGCGCTGCGGCCTGGATCATCGCGTATTCGCCCGAGACCTGATAGGCATAGGTCGGCACGCCAAATGCGGATTTCACCCGATGGCAGATGTCCAGATAGGCAATGCCTGGTTTCACCATGACCATGTCGGCGCCTTCCTGCAGGTCGCGCTCGATCAGCCGCAGGGCTTCGTCACTGTTGGCCGGGTCCATCTGGTAGGTGGTCTTGTCACCCTTCAATGCGCCGGAGGCCCCGACCGCATCGCGGAACGGCCCATAGTAGCCAGAGGCATATTTGGCCGAATAAGAGAGGATCGCCACATTGTGATGGCCTGCCTGCTCCAGAGCTGACCGCATTGCGCCGATACGGCCGTCCATCATGTCTGAGGGGCCGATGATATCGGCACCGGCGTCTGCCTGGGCCAATGTCATTCTGACCAGCGCCTCGACGGTTGCGTCATTGACGATCTCGCCGTCCACAACATAGCCGTCATGACCGTTGATGTTGTAGGGATCCAGCGCCACATCCGTCATCACCGCGATGTCCGGTGCGGCGTCCTTGACGGCGCGGATGGCGCGGTTGGTCAGGTTGTCCGGGTTCCAGGCCTCGGCGCAGTCTTCTGTCTTGAGCGACGCGTCGGTATAGGGAAACAGGCAGATGGCAGGAATGCCCAAAGCCTGGGCTTCAATTGCGGCTTCTGCGATTTTGTCCACTGAACGGCGCATCACGCCAGGCATCGACGCGACGGGCTCTTCCTGGCCCTCGCCATCGCGCACAAACACTGGCCAGATGAAATCGGAAGGCGTGAGGGTGTTTTCCTGCACCAGATTGCGGATCGCCTGGCTGGCTCGGGTGCGGCGCAGGCGGGCGGCGGGAAAGGGCGCGACGGTGGGCTTCATGGCGGTCTCTCGTTTTGGCTGGCCCATGGGTGGCATGGAAGCTGCCCCGGGAACAAGAGGCACATTCGCCGCGCCGATAAACTTGTGTGCCAAGCGGGCTTGCCTGCGGGCGCTTCCCGGTTGATATAGGTCCGGATACAAGACTACAGGCCCCAAGGGCCGGAAGCGGCAGACGGGGGCTGGAGTGGACCTGCTTGAAATTATCTATGAGATGATTGACCTGCGGTCGTTTTCCAACCTGTGGTATTGGATTTCGCTGGCGGTCCTGTGGTCATCGGCGAGCCATTGGATTCTGGGCGTCCCTTACGACATGGTGTACCGGGCACGCCGCCGCGGCGGCCAGGCAGAGCAGGACCTGGAGGATGTCACCAGGGCCAACATCAACCGCATGCTCTATATCGCAGAGGTGTCTGGTCCGTGGATTGTGGCCCTGGCCTGTTTCCTGTTGTCCGCACTGGCCACGCTGGGTTTTGTCTATTTGATGGAGATTGCCCAGGCGGTTTTCCTGCTGCTCTTTCCGATGTCAGTCGTGGGGCTGATCAGCTTTTTCACCGCGCGCCGGATTGCCAGTGAAAAGGCAGCAGGCGCGGACCTGCGCAGGCGCCTGGCCTTTTGCCGCCTGTATATTCAGTTTGTCGGAACAGTCTCCATTCTGGTCACTGCGTTCTGGGGCATGTATCAGAACCTGGCAATCGGAGCCCTCTAAGAACCGTGCTGCCCTAAAAGAAAAACCCGGAAAGGAAACCGCATGGCACAGCGTGCAATCACCATGGGCGGTGCGCCCGAAGGGTATGATGCCCGGCTGATCCTGAAGGAAGTGCAGGCATCCGGTGCGCCGGTGATGCATGTGGCTCGCGATGACAAGCGAATGGAGGCGATGCGTGCAGCACTTGCCTTTTTTGCGCCGGACATGCCGGTCTTTGTGTTTCCGGGCTGGGACTGTCTTCCATACGACAGGGTGTCTCCGAATGCGGATATCTCCGCCGCGCGGATGGCAACGCTGGCGGCACTGGTGCACCAGATGCCAAAACTGTTTGTGCTGCTGACAACGCTTAATGCTGCCAGCCAGCGTGTGCCTGCGCGCGAGGTGCTGCGCGAGGCGGCCTTTACTGCGCGTGTGGATCACCGGGTGGATGAAGGCGCGCTGCGCAATTTCCTGGTCCGCATGGGGTTTACCCAAAGCCCAACCGTCATGGAACCCGGTGACTACGCGGTGCGCGGCGGTATCATCGACATATTCCCGCCGGGCGAAAGCGGCCCTGTGCGGCTGGATCTCTTCGGGGACGTGCTGGATGGCGCGCGCCGGTTCGACCCTGCCAGTCAGCGGACCACTGAAAAGCTGGAGGTGGTGGAGCTTGCGCCGGTCTCCGAAGTGATTCTGGACGAGGCGGCGATCACCCGGTTCCGGCAGAACTACCGCATCGAATTCGGGGCCGCAGGCACGGACGATCCGCTTTATGAAGCGGTGAGTGCAGGCCGCAAGCATCAGGGGATTGAGCACTGGCTGCCATTTTTCCATGAGAAACTGGAGACGCTGTTCGACTACTTGCCGCAGGCAACCATCACGCTGGATGATCAGCTTACGCCTGCGCGCCTGGCGCGCTGGGACAGTATCGAGGATCAGTATGGCACGCGCAAACACGCGCTGGAACAGAAGGGACGGATCGACACCGTCTACAAACCCGCACCCCCAGCGCTGCTCTATCTGGATGATGCCGCCTGGGAGCGGGCGATTGCAGCAAAGCGTATAGTGCAGTTTCACCCGCTGCCGCAGGCTTCTGGCCCCGGTGTGGTGGATGCAGGCGGGCGCATCGGGCGCAGTTTTTCACCTGAACGCCAGCAGGAAAGTGTTAGTCTTTTCGGAGCTTTGGCTGCGCATATTAAGGTGCGGATGCAGGAGGGGCCGGTTCTTATTGCCTCCTATTCGGAAGGTGCGCGGGAACGTCTGACCGGCCTGATTGAGGACGAAGGCCTGGCCGAGGCCATTCCGGTGATGGACGGCACCCGCATCGGAAAATCCGGACTTCATCTGGCGGTCTGGGCGCTGGAACACGGGTTCGAGGCGCCGAATTTGACGGTGATTTCCGAACAGGACGTTCTGGGCGACCGGCTGATCCGGGCCCCAAAGAAACGCCGCAAAGCAGAGAATTTTCTGACCGAGACCCAGTCTTTGTCCCCAGGTGATCTGGTGGTGCATGTGGATCACGGCATCGGCCGCTACAAGGGGTTGGAAGTGGTGACGGCTGCTGGCGCGGCCCATGAATGTATCCTGCTGGAATATGCCGAGCAGTCAAAACTCTACCTGCCGGTCGAGAATATCGAACTGTTGTCCAAATACGGCCATGACGAGGCGCTGCTGGACCGGCTTGGCGGCGGCGCGTGGCAGGCGAAAAAGGCCAAGCTCAAGGAACGCATCCGCGAGATGGCGGACAAGTTGATCCGTATCGCTGCTGAGCGTGCCCTGCGCAAGGCACCGGCAATGGACCCGCCGCCACACGCCTGGGAGGAATTTTCCGCCCGCTTCCCCTATCAGGAAACCGACGACCAGCTGCGTGCCATTGAGGACGTGATGGAAGACCTGCACTCTGGCCAGCCGATGGATCGGCTGATCTGCGGCGACGTGGGCTTTGGCAAGACTGAGGTGGCGATGCGTGCGGCCTTTGTGGCGGCGATGTCCGGCCTGCAGGTCGCAGTGGTGGCGCCCACCACGCTGCTGGCCCGCCAGCATGCTGCGTCTTTTGCCGAACGCTTTCGTGGTTTTCCATTGGTTGTCAGGCAGTTGTCACGGTTTGTCACGTCAAAAGACGCCAGCCAGACCCGCGACGGGCTGGCCAAAGGCACTGTCGATATCGTGGTCGGGACTCATGCGGTGCTTGCCAAAAATATCAAATTTCAGAACCTCGGCCTGTTGATCATCGACGAAGAGCAGCACTTTGGCGTCGGGCATAAGGAGCGGCTGAAACAGCTGCGCAGCGATATTCATGTGCTGACGCTGACGGCGACGCCAATTCCGCGCACTCTGCAATTGTCACTGACTGGCGTGCGTGATCTGTCGATCATCGGCACGCCCCCGGTCGACCGTCTGGCGATCCGCACCTATGTCAGCGAATTTGATACGGTGACCATCCGCGAAGCGCTGCTGCGCGAACATTACCGCGGCGGACAAAGTTTTTATGTGGTGCCGCGGATCACTGACCTGCCGGATGTCGAGGCCTTCCTGAAGGCGCAGCTGCCGGAACTGACCTATGTGGTGGCGCATGGACAGATGGCGGCGGGGGAACTTGATGACCGGATGAACGCTTTCTATGACGGCAAATATGATGTGCTGTTGGCAACCACGATTGTTGAAAGCGGGCTGGACATCCCCACTGCCAACACGATGGTGGTGCACCGCGCTGACATGTTCGGCCTGTCACAGCTTTACCAGATCCGGGGGCGCGTGGGCCGCTCCAAGGCCCGTGCCTATGCCTATCTCACCACCAAACCGCGCCAGCGTCTGACGCCGGCTGCCGAAAAACGCCTGCGGGTGCTTGGGTCGCTCGACACGCTGGGCGCGGGCTTTACCCTCGCCTCGCAAGACCTTGATATCCGGGGCGCCGGCAATCTTTTGGGAGAGGAACAGTCCGGGCAGATGCGCGATGTTGGCTATGAGCTGTACCAGTCGATGCTGGAAGAGGCGATTGCCAAGATTAAGGCAGGCGAAATGGAGGGCCTGTCGGATGCCGACGAGCAATGGGCACCGCAGATCAACCTCGGCGTTCCGGTACTGATCCCCGAGAATTACGTGCCGGATCTGGATGTACGCCTTGGCCTTTACCGCCGCCTGTCGTCGCTGTCGACCAAGGTGGAACTGGAGGGATTCGCCGCGGAGCTGATCGACCGCTTCGGCACGCTGCCCAAGGAAGTGAACACGCTGATGCTGGTGGTGCGGATCAAGGCGATGTGCAAACGCGCAGGCATCGCCAAGATGGACGGCGGACCGAAGGGTGCGACGATCCAGTTCCACAACGACAAATTTGCCTCGCCGCAGGGGCTGGTGGAGTTCATCCAGGGCCAGAACGGTCTGGCCAAGGTGAAGGACAACAAGATCGTCGTGCGCCGCGACTGGAAAAAGGACAGCGACAAGATCAAAGGCGCCTTTGCCATTGCCCGCGATCTGGCGGAGAAGGTCGTGGCGGAGAGGAAAAAGGCAAAGGCGGGATAATCGGCGCCAAGGAAATTCTAATTTCCTTGGCAGATTTCTGTCTCAGGGAAATTGGTTAGCTGCAACAGGGGCTGGGCGCCATTGCCGCCTGGGCACAGAAGCAGGAGGCGCCGACCGCCCGGTCCGCCCGTGCCAGAGCCAGATCAAGCTGCTGTTTTATGCTCCTGATTTCAGTTGTTTCGCTACGAGCCTTCAGGCAGTCGTGCAGCCCCTTCAGGCTCCAGATGTTGGTTGGGTGAATTGAAGCCCGAGACAGGCTGCCGTCCAAACCAAGATCGGCCCGGTAGACGGCCTCGGCTTCCTCGGTATGGCCCTGTTCGAACAAAAGCGCCCCCAATGCGTGGCGAGTGGGCTGCATCCAGCCCCAGGGCTCGTCATAGGGCAGGTTGTCGTCCAGCTCAGCCGAACGGCGCAGATGGGCAAATGCCGCATCAAAGTTCTGTTTGCGGTATTCGATCTCTCCGCGCAGCATTTCTGCCGCGATATCAAGCAGGTCGGCGACTTTGTTGTTGTGCATCAACCGTGTTTCCGGAACCCGGGACTTGGCAGCAAGGAACAATTGCTCTTCGGCCTCTGCTTCTGCAACGCGGCCTGTTGCGGCATAGGCAACGGCCCGGGCATAGTGGGTATTGGCGGTGAGTGTGCAGTAAAGCTGAGGATCGTCTGGCAGCTCCAGTGCGATCGCCTCCTGCCAGCGGCCGAAGCGGATCAGAATATGCGGCTGCATTGCCATGTAGCTTTCAAAGTAATCCGCCATCGGCGGGCTTTCGATGCGCAGCATGTCGTCCGGCGTGGTATCCAGTAGGCCCTGGTTGGCGTCCAGCGCGGGTTCAATCTGGCCCAGGAACATCGCACCGTAAATGACGAACTGGTAATTATGCTGCCGGTATCCCGTGTAGATGTTGAAGGCGCCCTCGCGCTCATAATACTTCAGATCCGCCTCAACCGCCTTTTGGTTCCAATAAACCACGCTGTGGTAGTCGCCGCACAGAACGTCGATATGGGTGGGCATATGCACCAGATGGCCTGCATCCGGCACCAGGGTACGCAGGACATCGGCGGCTTTCAGGGCCAACTCGGGCGTGGGCGACATTTCCATCAGATGCACATAAAGATGCAGCAGACCCGGATGCTGCATGGCACCGGGGGCATTGTCCATCGCCCATTCCAGAACTTCCTGCGTTTCCAAAGTGGCGGCGCCTTTGGCGGGCTTTCCAGTCTTCAGATCCCACATCTGCCAGGGCGTCAGGTTCAACAGGCTTTCGGCATAAACCGTGCGCACCTCCAGATCGTCGGGGCAGGCAGCAAAGGCGGTGCGCATCGCGTCGGCAAAGGCGTAATCCCAGGCGTGCATGTCTTCAACGGCCTCGCGCTGGGGGTAGCGGGACTGAAGCGCCTGGATCAACTGCTGTTCAGGGACCGTGCAGCCGTCTGAACAGGCCAGCGCAGCTCGAGCCGCGTCAAAGGCTTCGGCCAGCGCCTTGGCGCGGCCCCGGTCATCGCGCAGGGCCCACGGCAGGTTGTAATTCGGCCCGGCAGCATAGGCCACACCCCAATGAGCCATGGCGCAGCCGGGGTCGTGTTCCAGCGCGTTTCGGAAGCATTTGATGGCTTCTGTGTGGTTAAAGCCGTAGGTCCAGATCAGGCCGCGGTCGAACCAGATCTGCGCCTCAGCCGAGGAGGTTGTCACCGGACAGGAATAGCTGCCGAGATCGTAATCGTATGCCATGAAAAACCTCCCAAATTTCTTGGTAAGGGTAGGAGTGCAGTCAGAGGCAGGCAAGGCGGTTATTCCGCGGGCTGCCGTGCCTCGGTTTTGGCCATCTGCAGCATCAGCAGAAAGGCGATGCAGGCCATGATCAAAAGCCCTGCTGCCAGCGGCACCAGAGTGCCGTCAAACAACAGCCCCACAGGCGCAGCAATGGCGGCGGCCAGAACGGTGGAGATCGCGCCGATGACAGAGGCCGCCATGCCGGCGATATGGCCCATCGGTTCCATCGCCATGGCATTGAGATTGCCAACGGTGGTGCCGACCATAAAGAAGACGCTAGCCTGCCAGGCGACAAACAGGCCGAACATCCAGGGATCGGGCAGGTTCCAGCCGCTCAGCAGCAGGATACCGCCGGTGATCAGGATCTGCGCTGCCAGCGATACGGTGACAATGCGGCGCATGCCGATCCGCATCACGATGGCGGCGTTCAGCAGGCTGGCTGTGCCGGAAATCGCTGCGACCAGCCCAAACCAGTAGGGAAAGCTGTCACCGCGGCCGAAGATGATGTCATAGACCGGCTGCACCATGGTCAGCATGGTGAACAGCATGCCAAGGCAGAGCGTCTGCACCATGATCGACAGGCGGACGGTCGGGTGCGCCAGCATTTCCCGGACCGCGGCCATCAACAGGGGCGTGCGGAAGGCGCGGCGGTTGTCTTGTGCCAGGGTTTCCGGCAGGCGGAAACTGGTCCACAGGACAATGACCGTGGCAAACACCGCAAAAGACAGGAAAATCGCGCGCCAGCTGGACACTGCGATGATGCCCGCGCCCATCAATGGGGCAATGGCCGGGACAATCATGAAAATCATCATGGCAATCGACATCAGCCGGGCCATTTCGCGCCCCGAATAAAGATCGCGGACAACGGCGACACCGACGATACGCGGGCCTGCGGCGCCGATCCCCATCAGCACCCGGGAGATCAGCAGCACCTCCAGCGACGGTGACAGCCAGGCCGTCAGGGCAGACAGGACATAGAGAGCACAGCCTCCAGCGACAACGGGCTTGCGGCCAAAGGCATCCGACAACGGGCCGGTAAAGAAAGTTCCCAGACCCATGCCAAGCACAAAGGACGTCAGTACCAGTTGCGCGCGGTTGATGTTGTCCGGGCTGAGCGTCTGGCCGATTTCCGGCAGGGCAGGCAGCATGGCGTCAATCGACAGGGCAATGGTGGCAAACATCATTGCAATCAATGCAATGAACTCTGCCTTGGCCATGCCAAGAACCGGCGTTTGGTCCTGGGACTGGGACATTTGAAACCTCTAACAGCACTGCAGGCGGTCCCCCGGGATCGGGGCCGGTCTGGGAGCCGTCCGCTTCCGCTAACACGAAAATATCAGCCGGGCCAGCCTCCTCCTGCACAGAGGCCTGTGCATGGTTGCGATGCTAAGTAAAAATGCGCGCCTATTCGGCCTCGGCGGCCTTCAACTGCTGCAGGAGGTCTTCGATCACCTGTTTCCACAGCTCTGGCGGCTGGGCGCCCGGTACTGCGTGCTGGTTTGCAACGATGAAGGTCGGAACCGAGCTCACCCCCATCTGGCGGGAATGGGCGTCGCGGTCGCGGATAGTGTCCACGTCGCTGTCTCCGTCCAGAAGGCGAGCGGTGGCGTCTGCATCCAAACCGGCCTCTCGCGCAATATCTGTCAGAACGGCGGGGTCACCGATATCCTTGGCGTCAACGAAATAGGCCTGGAACAGGGCGTCCACTGCCTCGGTCTGCTTGCCCTCGATGCCAGCCCAATGGATCAGCCGGTGCGCATCCAGCGTGTTCGGAGTGCGCAGCATGGCTTCAAAGTTGATCGTCAGCCCGGCTTTTTCGGCGTGTTCCACGACCGGTGCATAGGCTTTGACGGCCCCGTCCTTGCCGCCGAACTTGCGTTCCAGATATTCACGCCGGTCCATGCCTTCGCGCGGCATGTCGGGGTTCAGCTGGAACGGGTGCCACTCGATGACAAAGGGATGGTCCGGCACTTCTGCCAGTGCCTTGTCCAGATGGGTCTTGCCGATATAGCACCAGGGGCAGATCGGATCCGACAGGATGTCGAGCTTGACAGTGGTCATTTGGGTCATCCTTTGAACAGGGCGGGCAGGGCGCGGCGCAGAAGTTTTCCATTTGCGCCCGTGGGTAAAACGTCCAGATGGACATAGGCGCGGGGCTGCTTGTAGCGGGCCAGACGGGCGGATGCAAAGGCCTGCAGCTCTGCTGTGTTCAACTCTTCGGGACCGGTGTAAAAGGCGGCAATGACAAAGGTGTCTTGCTTTACCTCCACTGCGGCGGCACCGGACTGGGTTATGCCGGGATGCGCATTGAGCGCGGTCTCGACCTCGATCGGGGACACCCGGTATCCGCCCGCATTCATCATATCATCACAGCGGCCAAGATAGCGGATCTGGTGATCTGGCGACATTGCCCCCTGATCGCCTGTCAGGAACCAATCGCCCTGGTAGCGAGCGGCGGTCTCTGCTGCTGCGTTCAGGTAGCCCAGCATCAGGCCGGGGTCCGAGCGGTGGATGGCGATGGTGCCTTCCTGTTCAAATGGCACAGGGCCGTCCGCTCCCAGAATTGCGACCTTTCTGCCTGGTTGCGGCTGCCCCAAGGCGCCGTCCTGGGCGGGTGATGTTGGCGACGAGGAAATGAAGGTTGAGCATTCGGACATGCCGAAAGCCTCGTAAAGGCTGCGCCCTGTGGCTGTTTTCCAGGCGTCATGCAGGTGCTGTGAAAGCTTTTCACCAGCGCAAAGCCCGTGCCGCAAGTCCGGCAGATCCAGTGTTCCGCCGCGCAGGAACTTGCCATAGACGCCGGGGGCAGCAGCAAAGATCGTCGCGCGATGGCTGCGCAGCAGTGCAGGCAGCTCTTCCGGTGGTGTGCCCGGCGCCGGGATCAATGCCGTGGCACCGGCGGCCCAGGGGTCCATCAAACCCGTTCCCAATGTGTAGGTCCAATTGAAAGCCCCGGCATGCAGCAGCCGGTCATCTTCTGTCAGGCCGTACCAGCCGTCGATCATCATCTGGCGCGCCCAAACGGCCCTATGTGCATGCACAACGGCCCGCGGCGTGCCGCTGGTGCCGGAGGTGTAGACCGCATAGGCAGGCCGCTCCGGATCGCCCATGGCGTATGTACAAGGCGGGAGGTCGTGCATGTCCTGCAACTCGGGGGTGCTGATCTGGCGGCGGTGACTCGCGCAGGCCACGGCAGGGTCTCGAAGCACCGCTGCGGGCGCCAGCTCGGCAATGATGCGGGCGGTTTCAGCCTCGGTCAGCTGGGACGATGTCGGCACCGGCACCAGCCCGGCTGCAATGGCGCCAAGATAGGCGACCGGAAACTCCACCGTGTTTCCCAGCCGCATCAGTACGACATCGCCCGGTTTCAGCCCAGCTCTCAGCAGCCCGGTGCCGGTGCCGCGCACGGCGGCTTGCAGCCGGGCGTAACTCCAGTCGTCGCAGGCATTGCCGTTCAGAACTGACAGCGCAGTTTTATGCCCCAGCTGCGCAGCGTGGCGCAGCACATGGGCTGCAAGGTTGAAGGGGGACGGGCAGGGCGCAAACGGCCCCTGATCGAAAACAGAAAGCATGGCAATTGGCTAGCCCGCCCGCTCCTGCGTTGCAAGGCACGCGCGTGCGGCTTATAGAGTCCTCATGAAGAGCCGCGATCCAAAATCCCTGATCACCATCGCCCGTGCCAATGGCGGAGAAGACGAAGCTGAACCCTTGGACCTGGGCGCCCGGGTGCGGGAGCTGCGCAAGGCGCGGGACTGGACGCTGGAGTATGCGGCAAATCAGGCCGGGCTGGCGCGTTCGACCTTGTCAAAGATCGAAAACGGCCAGATGTCACCGACCTATGAGGCGTTGAAGAAGCTGGCAGAAGGTCTGCAGATCTCGATCCCTCAGCTGTTCACCCCGCCAGAGCGGGACCAGGTGAACGGGCGGATGACGGTTACCAAATTCGGTGACGGTGCTGCCCATGCGACAGCGACATATGAGCACGAATTGCTGGCTGACGGGCTGACGCGCAAGCAGATGCTGCCTTATCGGGCGCGGGTGCGGGCCCGTTCCCTGGATGAATTCGATGGCTGGGTGCGCCACGACGGCGAGGAATTTCTTTATGTGCTGACCGGAGTGGTCAAGCTATATACCGAGTTCTATGAACCGGTGGAAATGCGCCGCGGCGACAGCGCGTACTACGATGCCGCCATGGGTCACAATGTTGTTTCCATCAGTCCGGAGGACGCCACAATCCTTTGGGTGACGTCGCTGGCCTGACAGGCTGGCAAAGATCCGCTGTGGTCAATGCGGGCGGCCGTCCAGCTCTCTCAGCAGGCTTTCGACATACAGGAAATCCTCCACCTCTTCTTTGGCTTCGGTCATGGTAAGTTGATGGGTTCGGGCCAGATAGGCAACGAACCTGTCCCGGTCGTCCAGTATCGATGGCGCGTTGCTGGCTTTCAAATGCGGAAAGCGTTGCTTGATGCGGGGCATCCTGTCAATCCAGCTGGCAGCTGCTGCTTGTACAGGCATAGGGGGAACTCCCTGACAAACGGTTACACGGTTGGTGGAGCTTCACGGTAACATCTTTTGCGCATTTTTGTAACGTCCGCTCCAAACTACTCTTGCGGGATCGCTTTTGTGAGCGGAATTTCGCTGGCGTTGCCGCTGCGTCAAAAGCCTTACCAACGCCTGAGAGCCAAAGCCGGCTGCTGTCAGCGGCATCAATACCGTCACTAGGGGCCGCCCGGATAGAGGCCGGAAAAGCTGCTGTTGATGCCCTCTGCGCCGGTGGCAGCGGCGCAGAGGGCGGATGCTGAACTGGTCTATCAGTCAGCCTGATACCACCAGACATCCGGCATGAAGCCGGTCCGGTCGCCGTAGACGGGCAATGTCTGCGGGAAACGCATCTCCTTGATATGGGCGATACGGCCGGTGTCAAAGCGCCAGAATGGGATGACATAGCGCCCGGCGGTCAGCACCCGGTCCAGCGCCCGCACTGCGGCGGTGAAGTCCTCCGGCTCTGTGGTGGTCAGCATCGCATCAATCATGGCTTCCGCCGCCGGGCTGTTCATGCCCATCAGGTTTCGGCTGCCGGGCTGATCGACACCCGTGCCGCCCCAGTAAAACCGTTGTTCGTTGCCGGGGCTCAGCGACAGCTCTCTGCGGAACCGGGTGAGATCGAAGTCATAGGCGCTTTCCCGTTCAGCGTATTGGGCATTGTCCACAGTCTCTGCCGTCAGAGTGATGCCCAGCCGTTCCAGCGCGCGGGCGTATATTTCCGTGACAGTTTTCATTTCACCGTCACCCTGCCGGATCAGTACGCTGAGCGTCAGCGCCGTGCCGTCCCCATTGCGCAGCACCCCGTCCGTCACGGTCCATCCGGCCTCTGTCAGCAGGTTCACCGCCTTGCGCAGATTGCCGCGGTTGCGCTTGCTGCCATCGCTTTGGGGCAGGGTGTACCCTTCCAGGGTGCCGGGCAGCAGGCTGTCGGCATAGGGCTCCAGAAACGCGCGGACCTTGCCGCTGGCGGCACCAGGCCGCATTCCCAGCACAGAGCCGGAAAAATAGGAGGTGATCCGCTGCTGCGCGCCGCCTGTCAAAGTGCCGTTGATATATTCAAAATTGAACGCCAGCAGCAGCGCCTCGCGCACCCGCCAGTCATCCAGCGGCGCGCGGCGGGTGTTCATCACCAGACCGGTCATGCCAGAGGGGCGGGAATGCGGGATCTCGCTTTTGACCACATCGCCGCGGCTAACGGCGGGAAAGCCATAGGTGCTGTCCCATTTGTCGGCGTTGAATTCGCGCACCGCGCTCAGCTCTCCAGCCTTGAAGGCCTCAAACAGGACGGTTGCGTCACCAAAGAAGTCGATACGCATCTCGTCAAAATTCCCGGTGCCGCGGCGCAGGGGCAGGTCCTTGCCCCAATAGTCCGGGTTGCGGCTGAGAGTGACAAAACGGCCAGGTTCAAAGGCGCTGACCACATAGGCGCCAGTTCCGATCGGGGCGCCTTCGATCTTATCGCTGCCGAAGTCCTTGCCGTCCCACTGCGCTTTTTGGAGGATCGGGCGCAGGCCTGCAAGCAGTGCCAGCTCGCGGTCCTCAACATTGAATGTCAGGCGAATGCGGCGCGGACCGGTTTGTTCGATCTTCTCCACCTTGGTCCAGAACCCGCGATACCGCGGGTGGCCTTTGGTTCCCAAAGTTTCATAAGACCAGATCACGTCCTCTGCCGTCACCGGGTTGCCGTCAGAGAATCGGGCCTCCTTCCGGAGGGTGAATTCCACCCAGGACCGGTCCTGTGACACCTCAATCGATTCGGCCAAAAGACCGTAAAGCGTGAACGGCTCGTCCCAGGACCTGCCCATCAGACTCTCATAACTCCAGAACCGGAGCTGCCACGGAGTGGTCCCTTTCAGGGCAAACGGATTGAGACTGTCAAAGCCTCCGGTGTTGCCGAACACCACCTTGCCGCCCTTTGGCGCGCCCGGGTTTGCATAGGGTAAAGACACAAAATCCAGTGGCAGCGCAGGGTCGCCGTACATAGCTATGCCATGGGCCGATTCTGCTTGCGCGAAATTCGCGGCAAACATCAAGCTGATTCCAGCTATCACCTTGTGAAGAATCCGGAAATTTTCTTTTTGCAATTTCACAACAATCCCACTCTGCCCTTATTTTCTTGCCTCCGCACGCTACGTGCGCTTTTTCGTCTTTTCAAACTTTTAGCTTGGACGAAAGCCGGAAATTGCTTATAAAGGGGTCACTGCTCGATAGGTTTCTTGCCTGTATGAAACCTGCCTCAATAACTAACGCCCGCCTTGTGCGGGCGTTTTTTTTATGCCTGTTCCTTCGCTGCAGCCGGGCCGGATCAGCGCTGCCGTCGCGGGGCGGCTGTCCGTAGTCTTACGCGTTTCTTTTGCAGTTGCAGCATGGCACAGTGGTGGCAGTTTTTCAGCCATGGGGTAGGACGCGATGACATTGCAAGGCAAGACAGCCGTTATCACCGGATCGAATTCGGGCATTGGCCTGGGGGTTGCACGCGAGCTGGCGCGGGCCGGAGCCAATGTGGTCCTGAATTCCTTTACCGACCGGGACGAGGACCACGCGCTGGCAGCGGAGCTCGCACGTGAGTTCGGCATCAAGGCCCAGTATGTGCAGGCCGATATGTCCAGAGGCGACGATTGCCGCGCTCTGATCGAGAAGGCCGGAGCCTGCGACATCCTGGTGAATAACGCAGGCATCCAGCATGTGTCGCCGATAGAGTCGTTTCCGCAGGACAAATGGGACGCGATCATCGCCATCAACATGAATTCAAACTTTCATACCATGGCAGCCGCATTGCCCGGGATGCGCGCGGCTGGCTGGGGCCGGATTGTAAATATTGCGTCAGCGCACGGACTGACCGCCTCGCCCTACAAAGCGGCCTATGTGGCGGCCAAACATGGTGTCGTGGGCATGACCAAGACAGTGGCGCTGGAAACCGCGCAAGAGCCGATCACCTGCAATGCGATCTGCCCTGGCTATGTGCTGACGCCGCTGGTGGAAGCGCAGATCCCCGATACCATGGAAAAATACAGCATGGGCCGGGAAGAGGTGATCAAGAAGGTCATGCTGGAGCGTCAGCCGAGCCGGGACTTCGCCACGGTGGAGCAGCTGGGCGGGACCACGGTGTTCCTGTGCTCGGAGGCGGCAGCGCAGATCACCGGCACCACGATCAGCGTCGATGGTGGCTGGACGGCGCTGTAAGTCCTTGGGGAGAGGGCGGGAGGGGCCGGCCCCTCTTGCCCCTGCCGGGGCAATTCACCCCGGAGTATTTTTGCAAAGGTGAAACAGGCAGGTGGCATTTGGCAGTACGGATTAATCTGGCCCTTCAGGGTGGCGGCGCACATGGGGCTTTTACCTGGGGTGTTCTGGACCGGTTGCTGGAAGAGCAGGAGGTTGAGGTGGTCGGTATCACCGGCACCTCTGCCGGGGCGCTGAACGGGGCCGCGTTTAAGTCTGGAATGGTGCACGGCGGGCGTTCGGGCGCCAAGGCGGCGCTGGACGGTCTGTGGAAACGGATGGGCGCCGTGGGCGACATGCGGTTCAATCATTGGCTGACGCGGTTTGATGCGGTGGCCTGGGCTGGCGCTATGGAGGCCCTGATGCCGTTCTCGCCGCTGGAAAGCCTGAGCCAGGCAGTTTCCCCCTATCACTATGGTCCGTTCTACAAGAACCCGCTGCGCGAGGTGGTCGAGCAGTTCAACTTTGCCGGGGTCTGTTCCGGGGAAGGTCCGGAGCTGTTCATCTGCGCCACCTGCGTGCGCAGCGGTAAAATCCGCATCTTTGAAGGCGATGAGATCAGCACCGACGCTATTCTGGCTTCTGCCTGCCTGCCGGAGCTGTTTCAGGCGGTGGAGATCGAAGACCCGGAGACCGGCCGTCTGGAGGCCTATTGGGACGGCGGCTATACCGGCAACCCGGCGCTGTTTCCGTTGTTCCGGGAGGGGCTGCCGGGGGATGTGGTGATCGTCAACATCAACCCGCTGGAGCGCGAAGAAATCCCAAAGACACCGCAGCAGATCCGCAATCGGGTGAATGAGATCAGCTTTAACTCGTCGTTGCTGCGCGAACTGCGGGCGATCAGTTTTGTGCAGCGCCTGCTGACGGACGGCACCCTGGAACGGGGCCGGATGAAACAGGTGCGGGTGCATATGATTGCCGATGACGACCTGATGACGCAGCTGTCGGCCACCACCAAGCTGATCCCGGTGCCGCAGATCCTGGCGCGGCTGAAACAGGCGGGGCGGGATGCTGCAGAGGGCTTTCTGTCCCGGCAGAGGCAGAACCTTGGTGTGCGCTCTTCGGTCGATCTGCCTGCAATGTTCAGTTAGGCGTCTTCTGTTTCCAGCACCTTTGGTTTTGCGTTGGTTTCCAGCGGCTTGCTGGGATCTTTGGGGTTGGGATAAACCAGCCCGGCTGAAATCACCAATTTGGCGGAATCTTCGACGGACATGTCCAATTCGATCACGTCTTCTTCTGGCACAAACAGCAGGAAACCCGAAGTCGGGTTCGGCGTGGTAGGGAGAAAGACGCTGACCAGCCCGCCGCTGGTTTCAGCGCGCTTGGCGATTTCGCCCTTGGCATGGGTGGAGATGAAGCCGATCGCCCAGATACCCTTGCGCGGGTATTGCACCAGACAGGCCTTTTCAAAGCTGCGCTCAGACTGGGCAAAGACGGTCTCGGAAATCTGTTTGATGCCGGAATAGACCGTGCGCACAACTGGCATCCGTTCCACCAGGCTTTCGGCAAAGCTGATCAGCGAGCGGCCAAGGATGCCTTTGGCGATCCATCCGACAATGATTGTGAACAGCAGGAAGATGATCAGCCCGACACCGCGCAGGTTGATGCCGATATACTGTTCGGGGCGGACGGTGTGCGGCACCAGTGGCAGCACCACGCTGTCGATCCAGCCCATCACCGACCACAGCAGCCAGATGGTCAGGCCCACCGGCGCGATAACGACGATGCCGGTCAGAAAGGAGGCCCGCAGGCTGGCGAGCAGGCCGCGGCGGCGTTGGGGTTCTTCGTCGAATGGCGTGGTCATAGATCCGTTTTCCGGGAATTCCGCCTCGTACCTAGGCACTGTTGTGGGGCGGAGCAATGGTTTCCGCCCCAAAAATCAACTCATTGTGCGAGATTGTTGAGTTCCTGTGCGATCTGTGCCGCCAGTCGGGCATTGTTGCGCACCAGCGCGATGTTGGCGGTAAGCGAGCGGCCTTCGGTCAGCTCGAAAATGCGGGACAGCAGGAAGGGGGTCACATCCTTGCCCGAAACACCCTGCGCGTCCGCTTCGGACTGGGCCTGGGTGATGACGGGGGTCAGTTCTTCTGCGGCGATCTGGGCATCAGCCGGGATCGGATTGGCAATCAATTGACCGCCGGGCAGGCCCATCGCCTGGCGGGTGGCATGGGCGCGGGCGATCTGCGCCGGGGTATCCATCCGCAGCGGCGCCTTCAGCTCTGACTGGGCCGACCAGAATGCCGGAAAGCTGTCTTGACCATAGGCAATGACCGGCACACCCTGAGTTTCCAGAACTTCCAGTGTTTTGGGCAGGTCGAGGATCGCCTTGGCGCCCGCGGCAACAACGGTTACCGGGGTCTGTGCCAGTTCCATTAGGTCGGCGGAGATGTCAAAAGTGGTCTCGGCGCCCTTGTGGACCCCGCCGATGCCGCCGGTGGCAAAGACAGAGATACCGGCCAGTCGCGCCGCGATCATGGTTGCCGCCACGGTGGTTGCACCGGTGCCTTCGGTGGCGATGCAGGCGGGCATGTCCGCGCGCGAGATTTTGGCGACACCTTTGGCCTGACCCAGCGCCTGCAGCTGATCGGGCTCCAGCCCGATATGCAGCACGCCTTTGATCACTGCCATGGTGGCGGGCACAGCGCCGACATTGCGGATGTCCTGCTCCACTTGTGCGGCGACTTCGACATTCTGCGGATAGGGCATGCCGTGGGTGATAATGGTGCTTTCCAGCGCAACGATGGCGCGGCCCTCGGCCTTGGCGGCCTGAACCTCGGAAGAGTACTGAATATCGATCAAAGCGGGGGTTCTCCTGAAACATAGGTTGCCGCGGCCTTGAGAGCAGAGGCCAAAGCAGTCTTGCGGTCTTCGCCCCGTGCCTCGGCAACAATATGGGCGGCCATGAAAGTATCGCCTGCGCCGGTCACCCGGGCGACGGTAACGCGGGGCGGGACAAGCGTGATGCTGCCTTTGGCATCGGCCATGGTGGCGGAAGCGCCGCCATCCGTGACCAGCACCCGGGCGGCACCGCGGTCCAGCATGGCTTGTGCTGCGGTTTCGCTGTCGGTGAACTCTGCCTGGCACAGGATGCCGGCCTCTTCCAGGTTCACATACAACGTGCCGCGGGTGCGGGTCAGGAACGGACGCAGCCGTTCCGCTTTGCCCGGCGATGCCGGGGCAACACGCAGATCGGCCTTGGCAAAGGCCGGGCTGGCGGTGATGTCGTCCAGCAGCGACAGAGTCAGGTTGCCGTCCAGCGCAACCAGGCCCTGATAGGGCGTGTCCTTGGTACCCAATGCGCCATCGGACAGCGGGCGCAGGATCTTGTCCCCGGCGGCCTCCAGTGAATGGGCGTCGGCAATGGCCGCAATCAGCCCGTTGGCGCCTTCCACTGCCATATAGCGGTCCGTGGGCAGGTCTTCGGAACGGTAGATGTGATCAGTGATCAGGCCAAAGTGGCCGCAGGCATGGATCAGCTCGTCGCCCTCGGGGTCCCGGCCCACTGCCGTCAGCAGGGCCGGGTTCATGCCAAAACGCGACAGGGTCATGGCAATGTTCATGGCAACACCGCCGGGCAGCCGGGTGATGCGGCCGGGCATGTCAGACCCGCGCTGCATCTCGCTGGTGCAGCGGCCAATGATGTCCCACAGGACCGATCCGATACACAGGATGGCGGGTGTCTGGGAAAGTGAAGCTTGTGTCATATGGATCTATTGCCGCCTTTAAGAGGCTGCTGCAAGCGGCTTCACCGTGCAGGGACGGCGAATGTCAGAGCAGCCCAAAGACTTTCCCAGGCGTAATCGGCACCCTCTGGGGGCGGGCGCAGAACCACGGCGTCCAACAGGTAATTGTATCCCGGGACCACACTGACAAGGGCCTTCCCTTCTGCATCCGTGGTTTGAACCGTGACGGAAACGGTTCCGTCTGGCGCTTTGGCAAAGACTTCAACCTGTGCGGCCGGCCGCGGATTGCCCTGATAGAGCACCCGGACAGGGAGCCCGGATGTCAGATCATCGCTATATGGGTTGGCCAGAGCAACGATCTCTGTTTCCAGCCCGGTGACGCTGTCTGACCCGTTGCCTGCACCTATTGCCACCAGCGCCTTGGCATAGCGGGTGTATTGCTCCGTGAACCCGGCCTCCGGCAGGCCGCGTGCCTGATGCTGTGCGGGGATGCCAACAAAGGCCTTGTGGTCGACAAAGGCCCGAAACTCTGCCCAGCTGTCATAGGTGATGGTCTGCGGCTGTGTCTGATGGATCAGAACTGCCAGCCCCTCCTGCAGTGCTGCAGCGGTAAAGGCGGGCATATCCCCCATCCGGCCCTTGTATGGAGAGGCAGCGCCGTCCTGCATGACGTCGTAGCGGGCAATGCGGTGGTCCAGATAGGGCTGCTCTGCCCCGTTGAATTCCTGCCCGTTGCGCAGAGTTGCCACCAGCGTTTCACCGGAATCGACTTGATATTTCCCAGGCTCAATCCAAAACTCGTGGGATAACCCCGGAGCGCCCCCAAAAGGCAGCCCGGCGCAGAGCATTGAGCAGAACAGGCGGTATTGCATGGAAATGTCCTTGGCTTTCAGACGCGTCGTCACTTGGCTGCGCGGCCTATTTGCGCTGTTGTTCTGCGCCGTTGCAATAGCTCCGGTACCGGTCCGCGCACATGAGGTCACACCGGCAATTGCCGATTTCAGCGTCAAGGACGGGCAGATCATGCTTGCGTTGCGTCTGAACGTGGAGGCGTTTGTTGCGGGTATCAACCTGGATGGGGTGACGGACACCAATCAGACCACCCGGTCCGCTGACTATGATGAGCTGCGTGCGCTGGAGGCTGGCGAACTGGAACCGATGGTGCGGCTCTTTGCGGAAGACTGGCTGGAGACGTTTTCCATCCATGCCGGCGGGCCGGTTGTATTGACTGTCACAAGGATCGAAATCCCGGCGGTCGGGGATGTAAACCTGCCGCGGGCGTCCTTTCTGGATCTGACCGCAGAGATCCCGCCCGGGGCAGGGAGCCTGCGCATAACCTGGCCAAAAGGTTCCGGCGGTGTGGTGCTGCGGCAGAACGGGGTCGAGGAACCCTATACCGGGTATCTGCAAGGCGGAGAGACGTCCCCTCCGATCCCGCTGAGCGGCGGCGCCGCCAAGACGCCTGTTGAAGCCTTCATGGAGTATATCCCTGTGGGCTTTACCCATATCCTGCCCAAGGGGCTGGACCATATCCTGTTTGTGCTGGGGCTGTTCTTCCTCAGCCCGCGGGTGAAGCCGCTGCTGTTGCAGGTGAGCCTGTTCACGGTGGCCCATACCATCACGCTGGCGCTGGGGGCGCTGGGCATGGTGAATGTGAACCCGGCCATTGTCGAACCGCTCATCGCGCTGTCCATCGTGTTTGTTGCGGCAGAGAATGTCTTTGCCCGCAAGCTGCACAGCTGGCGCAGTTTTGTGATCTTTGGCTTCGGGTTGCTGCACGGGCTGGGCTTTGCCTCCGTGCTGGGAGAATTCGGATTGCCGCCAAGCCAGTTCCTGCCCGCGCTCATCGGGTTCAATGTTGGTGTCGAACTGGGGCAGCTGGCAGTGATTGCGGCCGCCTATTTGGGGGTGCGCCTGTGGTTCGGGCGGCATCCGAAATACCGCGGCCGGGTGGCGATCCCGGCCTCTGTTACCATCGCGATGATTGGCAGTTACTGGTTTGTGGAGCGGGTGTTTCTGTAACGCCCGCTACCGGTCTGGAAGGGAGGGCAGGGACGCTCAGCCCATCGCCCGCATCAAAACCGTCAGTGCGGCCAGCGGGTCCTCTGCGTGCCAGATCTCATCACCGATGCCAAAGAAATCTGTAAAGGGCGCAATGCCGCGCACCAGATCCTCGGTCAAACCTCCCTCGGCGACCACTGGAACCTCGATCATCTGGGACCACCACTGAAACAGATCAGCTTCCGCCTGCGCTCCGTCGCCCAGGCCGGATGTGCCCACCGGGCCGAAACTCACATAATCCGCACCCGCTTCGCCTGCGACGATGCCGTCATGCTGCGAAGCGCCGCAGAAACAGCCGACAATGGCATCCGGCCCCAGCGCTTTGCGGGCGGTGCGCACCGATTTGGACGCATCGGTCAGATGTACGCCGTCCAGCCCCAGCCGTTCCGCCAGGATCTGGTGGTCGGAAATCACCAGCGCCACGTCACGCTCCATGGTGACCTCACGCAGGGCATCACCGGCGCGGCTCAGCGTGTCCTCGTCGCGGCTTGCCAAATCCAGGCGCACGCAGGCCACGTCGATCTCATCAAGCACCCGTGCCAGCTGGCCGGGGAATTTGCCCAGCTCGAAACTCGGCGGGGAGATCAGATAGATCTGCGGCTGCTCGACGGTTTCTTCAGGGCTTCCCATCGTGGTGCTCCATTGTTCAGGCGGTTTGACGGTGTTTAGCCGATTTCCGGCAGGACGCAAGGATTTGCGGCGCAGAAGCCCCGGTAAATGCGGCCCAAAACCGTGCAGGACCTTGCCCCGCAGCCGCGCGGGCAGTACAGCGGTGCCGATTTTGCCGGAGAACACGATGCCCACCGATACGCCCCAGCCCGCCTTTGTCCTTGTCCGCCCGCAGATGGGCGAGAATATCGGCGCCGCTGCGCGGGCGATGTGGAACTTCGGTCTTGACCGGATGCGCATCGTGGCGCCGCGTGATGGCTGGCCGAACCCCAAGGCAGTGGCGATGTCCTCGGGTGCCGGCCGCCTGCTGGATGAGGCGCAGCTGTGCGCGGATGTGCCGGAGGCGCTGGGCGACTGCACCTATGTGTTCGCCACCACCGCCCGCCAGCGCGGGCTGACCAAACCGGTGTACAGCCCCGAACGCGCCATGCAGATCGCAGCCGAGAAGATCGCAGCCGGAGAGAAGGTTGCAGTGATGTTCGGGCCGGAACGTGCGGGGCTGGAAAACGAGGATATTGCCAAGGCCAACGCCATCATCTCGGTGCCGGTGAACCCGCTTTATGCTTCGCTGAACCTCGGCCAATGTGTGCTGCTGACCGGTTATGAATGGATGCGGCAGTCGGGCGACGTGGTGCATGAAACCACGGATCTGGGCCGCAAGGGCGACTGGGCCACTGGCGTCGAGGTCGAGAAACTGGTGGAGCATTACGAGGACCGGCTGGACGCGGCGGGCTTCTTTTTTCCGCCGGAAAAGGCCGACAGCATGAAGACCAACCTGCGCAACCTGTGGTCCCGGATGCGGATGACCCGGTCTGACGTGCAGATGCTGCATGGCATCATGCGGCAGATGGTCCGCTGGAAAGAGCGCGGTGGCGAATAAGCCGCACTGGACCTTTAGATGACCCGCCCCTAGCTTGGCAGCAGAGATAAAGAGGCACGCATGAGCAAGCGCAGCATTTTCGAAGAGGTCGAGGGCGAGAAGACAGACGCGCCCGCAGTGCAGCCGGGTCTGATCGACCGCGGCCGTGGCGGTGCCCGCAAGGCGATCCGTGCCTGGCTGATGGTGCTGTTTGCGCTGGTGGTGGCTATGATTGTGGTGGGCGGGCTGACGCGTCTGACCGACAGCGGCCTGTCGATCACCGAATGGCGCCCGGTAACCGGAGCCATCCCGCCGATGTCTGAGGCCGACTGGCAAGCGGAGTTCGACAAGTACAAAGAAATCGACCAGTGGCGCATCCAGAACCAATGGATGGAACTGGCGGATTTCAAATCGATCTACTGGTGGGAGTGGGGTCACCGTCAGCTGGGCCGTGTCATGGGCGTGGTCTGGGCGCTTGGGTTCTTCGGCTTTCTGGCGGCGCGCAAGATCCCGGCAGGCTGGACCCGCCGGCTGCTGCTGCCCGGTATTCTTGGTGGCGTGCAGGGCGCCATCGGCTGGTGGATGGTGGCTTCTGGCGTGACACAGGGCGAGGGGATGACCACTGTTGCCTCTTATCGTCTTGCCGTCCATCTGGGGCTGGCCTTTGTGATCCTGGGCTTCATTGCCTGGTATATGCTGATGCTGGGCCGGGAAGAGCGCGAGCTGATGCAGGCCCGCCGCGCCAAAGAAGCCAAATTGTTCAGCCTGTCCACCGGTCTCATGCATTTCGCCCTGTTGCAGATCCTGCTGGGGGCGCTGGTGGCGGGTATCGACGCGGGCCGCTCTTATACGGACTGGCCGCTGATGGGCGGGCAGGTGATCCCGCCGAACCCTTTCATGCTGGAGCCCCTCTGGAAGAACTTCTTTGAAAACCCCGGTCTTGTGCAATTCATCCACCGGGTGGCGGGCTATCTGCTGTTTGCCTTTGCCGTGGTGGCCTGGCTGCGCGGGCGCGGCTCTGCCCATGCCCGGACCCGGTTTGCCTTCAACGCGGTTTTTGCGGCACTGTCGGTGCAGGTGCTGCTGGGGATCATCACGGTGATCTACGCCGCACCGCTGCATGTCGCGATTACGCATCAGCTGGCGGCGGTTGGCGTCTGGGTTCTTATCCTGCGCGCCCGCTTTCTGTCTGCCTATCCCATTGCAACCTCAATCAAGGATCACTGACCCATGAGCGCATTTGATGATTTGACGGCTTTCCAGCGCGAAACTCAGGCGCTGGGGCAGATTGCGGGCCGCCTGGGCTGGGATCAGGAAACCATGATGCCGCGCGGGGCGGCGCCGCAGCGGGGGGAGGAAATGGCCGCGATCGAGGCGGTGCTGCACGCCCGCCGCAGCGACCCGCGGGTGGCGGAGTGGCTGGAGCAGGCGGTGGCCCCCAATGAAGCCGGCGCAGCGCAGCTGCGCGAGATCCGCCGCAGCTATGACCGCACCGTCAAAGTGCCTGCCGATCTGGCCAAAAAGATTGCTCAGGTGACTTCTGTGGCGCAGGGCCAATGGGCCGCCGCGCGGGCAGATGAGGACGTTGCCGCCTTTGTTCCGGTGTTGGAGGACGTCGTAGCGCTGAAGCGCGAGGAGGGGCAGGCGCTGGCGGCGGGCGGAGATGTCTATGATGCCATGGTCCAAGACTATGAGCATGGCATGACCGGTGCCGCAATCGCCGAAATGTTCGACGCCATGCGTCCCGGATTGGTGGAGCTGCGGGCAAAGGTGCTGGAGAAACCCGCCCCCAAAGGGCTGACCGGCACCTTTGACGAAGCCGCGCAGATGAAGCTGACCCGCAAGCTTGCCAAACAGTTCGGTTATGACATGTCGCATGGCCGGGTCGACAAGGCGGTGCACCCGTTCTGTTCCGGAGGGGGCTGGATGTCCGGATCACCACGCGGACCAGCGAGAGCGATCCGTTCAACTGCTTCTATTCCACCATCCATGAGGTCGGCCACGCGGCCTATGAACAGAACATCAGCCGTGATTACCTGCTGACGCCGCTGGGCAGCGGAGTGTCGATGGGTGTGCATGAAAGCCAGAGCCGGATCTATGAAAACCAGATCGGCCGCAGCCGGGCCTTTACCGGCTGGCTGTTTGAGGAGATGAAGACTGCCTTTGGCGATTTTGGCGTCGCGAATGCGGATGCTTTCTATGCCGCTGTGAATGCGGTGCATAAAGGTTACATCCGGACAGAAGCGGATGAGCTGCAATACAATCTCCATATTATGATGCGGTTCGGTCTGGAGCGCGCGCTGATGAGCGGCGATCTGGCGGTGAAGGACCTGGAAGCAGCCTGGAACGACCGGTTTGAGGCGGATTTTGGCTATGGTGTCGACAAGCCGTCCAATGGCTGTTTGCAGGATGTACACTGGTCGGTGGGCCTGTTCGGCTACTTCCCGACCTACACGTTGGGCAATGTTTACGCCGGCTGCCTGTACCAGGCGCTGCGCCGGGATGTGTCAGGGCTGGATGCCGATCTGGCTGAGGGCGACACAAGCGGTGCAACCAGCTGGCTAAAGGAAAACCTGCAGCAATACGGTGGTCTTCGCAGCCCGCGCGAGACCATCGTGCATGCCGCCGGCATGGAGCCGAGCCACGCGCCGCTGCTGGCCTATCTCGAAGAGAAGTTCAGCCAGCTTTACGATCTCTGAGTCCACTCTGAAACACGGCTAAGGCCTTCTGGCGGCAGCGGAAACCCCGCTGCCCCTGAAATGCCATATCTTAACAGTATTCTCTTATTCCTTGGGGGAGTAAGAGAATGAACTGAAGCATACCGCCGTTGCCGATCTGATTTTTGCCAGTTCCGTGCTGGGTTCTACCCCGGTCTGATCCATATGCCTGTCAGATCAGCGCCATCCGTTCCGCCCGTTCTGGATCCGGGAAGGGCCGGTAGAGGCCGATGTCTGCAGTGGCGATCAGGGTGGTCACATTTGTGTAGAGGCGTTCGACCTCTTCATCGTGTTCGCCCAGTACCCGGAAGGCACGGTCCAGCTGGGGCATGTCCTGAAATTCAATTTCCAGCAGGAAATCCCGGCAGCTGTCGCTGGCAAGATTCAGTTTGCGGCGCAGCAGGCGCCAGCTTTGGACAACGCCGCGTTCCTGCAGGTAAATCATCCATTGATCAACCGCACTGGCAAAGTTGAGCGCCTTGGCCTCGTGATGCAGGTCGATGGAGCAGTGGTACAAGTTCATTTGGGAATCCCCTTCATGAGACATCAGAACTTGCCGTAACAATACCTAAGATCCGTTAGGGGAGCGTTAACAAAGCGAACGCCGCCCCGGCAACGGGACGGCGCGTCAAGTTTTCCATAAGACGGGGCTTATTCTTCGCCGCCGTCTTCCGCGTCCTCGCCGTTTTCAGCGATCCAGGCGACAGAGACCACTTCTTCTCCCTTGCCGGTGTTGAACACCCGCACGCCGCCAGCCGAGCGCGAGCGGAAGGAGATGCCGTCAATCGGTACTCGGATCGACTGGCCCTTGGAGGTGGCCAGCATGATCTGGTCATCCATCTCGACGGGGAAGGAGGCCACAATTTCGCCGCCGCGCATGGCCTTGTCCATGGCCGTTACGCCCATGCCGCCGCGGCCGCGCACCGGGTAATCATGCGAGGACGAAAGCTTGCCGGAGCCGCCTGCAGTGATGGTCAGGATCAGCATTTCTGCTGCCGACATCTCCACATATTTCTCCTGGCTGAAGGTATCGCTTGCCGGTACGTTCTCTTCGTCCGATGCATCCTCATCCGTGAGGCCAGCCACGGCACGGCGCATCTTGAGATAGGCCGCGCGGTCTTCGGGCGTTGCCTCAAAGTGGCGGATGACCGACATCGAAACCACGTGATCCTCTCCGCTGAGCCTGATACCGCGCACGCCTGTCGATTCACGCGAGTTGAACACGCGCACATCGGTGGAGCGGAAGCGGATCGCCCGGCCGGAATTGGTGAACAGCATCACGTCGTCATCTTCCGAGCAGATGCGCACGTTCACCAGCTTCACGGAGCCGTCCTCGGGCAGTTTCATCGCGATCTTGCCGTTGCGGCGGACGTTGGTGAAGTCCGACAGGCGGTTGCGGCGCACATCGCCGCCGGAGGTCGCAAAGACCACCTGCAGGTTTTCCCATTCTTCATCCGGTACGTCGACCGGCATGATGGCGGCGATGGAAACACCTGTGGGGATCGGCAGGATGTTGACGATCGCCTTGCCCTTGCCAGTGCGGCCAGACTGCGGCAGGCGCCAGGTCTTAAGCTTGTAGACCATGCCATCTGTGGTGAAGAACAGCAGCTGGGTATGGGTGTTGGCGACAAAGAGGGTGGTGATCACATCCTCTTCTTTGGTCTGCATGCCTGAAACACCTTTGCCTCCGCGCTTTTGTGCGCGGAAGTCGGCCAGCGGAGTACGTTTGATATAGCCGCCAGAGGTCACGGTCACCACCATGTCCTCGCGCTCGATCAGGTCCTCGTCCTCCATGTCGCCGGACCAGTCGACGATTTCGGTGCGGCGCGGCACGGCGAAATTGTTGCGCACCTCGCGCAGCTCGTCGCCGATAATGCCCATGATCCGTTCGCGCGAAGACAGAATTTCAAGGTATTCCTTGATCTTGCCGGCCAGTTCTTCCAGCTCGTCCGTGACTTCCTTGACACCGATCTGGGTCAGGCGCTGCAGACGCAGCTCCAGGATGGCGCGGGCCTGGGTTTCTGACAGGTTGTAGGTGCCGTCTTCATTCGCCGTGTGGGTCGGATCATCGATCAGCCTGATGTATTCAAGGATCGGCTGGGCGGGCCAGCGGCGGGTCATCAGTTTTTGACGCGCTTCCGCCGCATCCGAGGATTGGCGGATAGTGGTGACGATTTCATCGATGTTGGTAACCGCAACGGCCAAGCCGCACAGAATGTGGCTGCGCTCGCGCGCTTTGCGCAGAAGATGCGCAGTACGCCGTGCAACCACGTCTTCGCGGAAATCGATGAAGGAGGTCAGGAAACGGCGCAGCGTCAGCTGTTCCGGGCGGCCGCCGTTCAGCGCCAGCATGTTGCAGCCGAAATAGGTTTGCATCGGGGTGAAACGGAACAGCTGGTTCAGCACCACCTCGGGGGTTGCGTCGCGTTTGAGTTCCACAACAACCCGCACGCCGTTGCGGTCGGATTCATCCTGCACATGGGCGACGCCTTCGATTTTCTTTTCGCGGACCTGCTCGGCGATCTTCTCGATCATCGCGGCTTTGTTCACCTGATAGGGGATCTCATCCACGACAATGGCATAGCGATCCTTGCGGATCTCCTCGACACGGGTTTTCGAGCGGATCACCACACTGCCGCGGCCTTCGAGATAGGCCTTGCGGGCGCCGGAGCGGCCCAGCATCACGCCGCCGGTGGGAAAGTCGGGGCCGGGGACGTAATCGATCAGCTGTTCGCTGGTCAGGTCGGGGTCTTCGATCAGCGCCAATGTGGCATCAATCACTTCGCCCAGATTGTGCGGCGGGATATTGGTGGCCATGCCAACCGCAATACCGCCGGCACCATTGACCAGCATGTTCGGGAACCGGGCCGGGAGCACGGTCGGCTCGCGGTCCTTGCCGTCGTAGTTGTCCTGGAAATCGACCGTTTCCTTGTCGATGTCCGACAGCAGGAAGGCAGCAGGCTTGTCCATGCGCACTTCGGTGTAGCGCATGGCCGCCGGGTTGTCGCCGTCCATCGAGCCGAAGTTGCCCTGGCCGTCCAAAAGCGGCAGCGACATCGAGAAGTCCTGCGCCATCCGCACCAGCGCGTCATAGATCGCACTGTCGCCGTGCGGGTGATATTTACCCATCACGTCGCCGACCGGGCGGGCCGATTTGCGGTAGGACTTGTCATGGGTGTTGCCGGATTCGTGCATCGCATAGAGAATACGGCGGTGAACCGGCTTCAGACCGTCCCGCAGGTCCGGGATGGCCCGGCTGACGATGACCGACATCGCATAGTCGAGATACGAGTTGCGCATCTCAGTTTCGATGGAGACGGTCGGCCCGTCATAGGCCGGACGTTCCGGCAGATTTTCGTCCATGTTTTCAGGAGTTTCCGGCGTATCGCTCACGTTGGCTGCCCGCTCTTTCTTCTGGGTCTATATATTGTGTATGCACCCTATCAGAGACCGTATATGAGGCGCAAGCACGCAGCCTCCGAAAGCCGGATCGCAGCCGTTCACGCATTGATAACGCACTGTTTTTGAGGAAATTAACCAATTGCACCCTAGCATCTACAGAAGGGGGGACGAAAAGGAGGCTAGAGATGGAGACCAGCGAAACTGAGCTGATGCTCAAGGGATACGGGCTGACCACGGCGGAATTCACCTATCACATGCCGGATCATATCCATGTATTGAACACCTTCGTCTGGCAGCAGTACGACCTAGCGCCGGACCACCCGCGGCTGTTTGAATTCATCGAATTCTGGCAGCGCGAGATTGACGGGCCGCTGCATTCGGTGCGGTTCAATCACCGCAAGATGATCGGCCCCGGCGAGTGGCGCAATGTTGTCGGCGAGTTTCAGATCCACTGACCCGGAACAGTGTCTGGCACAGCCAACACGGCCGGTCGCGCCGTTGGCAGCGGCGGTGACAAGATTGTGCTGGAAGGGATGCACGCCGAACGGCTTCGCGCCGGGACGGGCAGCGACGATATCTACATTCTGACTGGCAGTTTTTCGAATGCAGCTGATACGGTGTCCACCGGTGGCGGTCGTGATAGGTTGTTTATTGAACTGGACGACTATTCGACGGTTGCGATTGTTGACGATTTCTCAGCCAGTAAGGACATCTTTGTCTTTGACGCGGCGGAAGCCGTGTCTGCTGTTCCGCGCAATACCGAAGTGACTTTCGATCAGGCAGAATGGCGGGCCTCTGACGAAAGTCTGCTGTTCATGAGCAACGAAGAAAACAGGCTGTACTTCGGCGACAACGTGCTGGTGGAGTTTTCCACTGACGTAGAACTGTCCTCTGCCAATTTTACGACGGATACCTGGGGCCTCTGACGCGGCCCAAAGTCCGTCAAGCTGAGCAGCTGGCCCCTCCAAGAACGCAGAATTTGGCGCAATGGGGGTGGTTCAGCTGCACCGGGCGCTCGGCCTCGGCCAGGGTCGCGCCCATCTCAAACTCTGGGGCGTAGGGCAGGAGAGTACAGGCCAGAACGGCAGGGCTGTCCGCGCCTTTGCGCTTTACCACCATACGGGAGGATGCGCACATCACGCTGTCGGGCGTCTTGTCCAGGATATCCCAGCAAGCCGTTGTGATCTCGGGCACTTCCACGGTTTCGTCCATTTCGGGGAACAGCACGGTCTGGCCCGGGTTCTGCGCGTCGATGGCAAAACCGTGTTTGCTGTACAATGCTGCATATCCGGCGCGGGCCTCGGTGTCGTTTTCCCCCCAGACGGTGCGGCCTGCAACGGCCATCTGCAAGCCGTTGTCGCGCAGCCATTGCATGCCTTCGATGGTCTTGGCAAAGCTGCCTGCGCCGCGCTCTTCGTCGTGCAGTGCTTCGCTGTGGTGGTCGACCGAAATGCGCAGCGTCAGCTTGGCGCCGAAGTCGTCACGCAGCGCAAGAAGGCCCGCCTTGACCGTTTTACGCATCATCGGGCGCATCGCGTTGGTGAGGATCAGAACCTCGAATCCGCGCTCCAGCGCGGCGCGGGCCATCGCGATCATCTGAGGATTCATGAAAGGTTCGCCGCCGGTAAATCCGATTTCCCGGATAGGCCAGTTGCGATCCGCGATCTGATCCAGATAGGTTTCAACCTCGGCAGTGGTCAGATAGACCAGAGCGTCATTCGTCGGAGAGCTGAGAATATAGCAATTGCCGCATTCGATGTTGCAAAGAGTGCCGGTGTTGAACCAAAGCGTTTCAGGGCGGCTGAGCGGAACGGAGGCGCGGTCTTGACCATTCGCCGTCACAAAGGCGTCTTGGAACTTGCCTAAGTTCGCGGCAGATTTTTGCAGGTCTTTCATGCGGATGTCCTTCGGGGCAGTTCCTTTCGTGGCAGGCTACCTTATACTGGGCAGGAAATGAAAGCAGCCGGTCAGGCACATGACAGGGATGTGAGCGGCGGTGGGCCGCGCCTGCCCCGGCGGAGACAGGAAGAACAAAAATGGTTTCGCGTGTGATACCGGTCGACCCGTTTGACCTGGTGATATTTGGCGGCACTGGCGATCTGGCGCAGCGCAAGATTCTGCCAGCGCTGTTCCGCCGCCATTGCGCCGGGCAGCTTTCGGCACAAGAGCGGATCATCGGTGCCGCACGGACTAGCCTAACCTGCGAGGAATACCGCATGGTTGTGGCCAAGGCTCTGCGCGCACATGCGGGACCAAAAGCCTGCGGCGGCGGTGCGCTGGAGGCGTTTCTGGAGCGTGTCAGCTATGTTGCCTTGGATGCCCTGGGGGAAGAGGGCTGGCAGGAGTTGAGCCACCAACTGCGCCCGGCAAAGGACGTTCCGGTCCGTGTGTTTTACTTCTCGGTTGGTCCCAGTCTGTTCGGGCCGCTGGCAGAGCGGCTGCAGCGGCATGGGCTTGCGAATGCGGAGACACGGATCGTGGTGGAGAAGCCCTTTGGCCACGATCTGGCGACTGCACGGGAGCTGAACCGGACCCTGGCGGGCCATTTCGACGAAGGCCAGATCTACCGGATCGACCATTATCTGGGCAAGGAGACGGTGCAGAATCTGATGGCGGTGCGGTTCGGCAACATGCTGTTCGAACCATTGTGGAACAGTCAGTATGTGGACCACATTCAGATTACCGTGGCGGAAACCGTCGGGGTGGAGGGGCGCGAAGAATATTATGAACGCGCCGGCGCCATGCGCGATATGATGCAAAACCACTTGATGCAGCTTTTGTGCCTGATCGCGATGGAACCCCCCGCGAAATTCGACCCGGACGCGGTGCGGGACGAGAAGCTGAAGGTAATCCGTGCGCTGGACCCGGTGGAACCGCATCACATCGTGCGCGGCCAGTATCAGGCCAATCTGGACCCGGAGGCGCCGCATCCTTCCTACCGGGGGCTGGTCGGCAACCCGCGCAGCACCACAGAGAGCTATGTGGCGCTGAAGGCGCATATCAGCAATTGGCGGTGGGCCGGCACGCCGTTTTATCTGCGCACTGGCAAGAGGCTGGTAAACCGGTCCTCTGTGATCAATGTGATGTTCAAGGACGCGCCGCATTCGATTTTCGGGGCCGAGGCCGGACGCCATGCCAACCATCTGAAGATCCGCCTGCAACCGAATGAGGGCATCACGCTCAGCGTGACGATCAAGGAGCCGGGGCAGGGCGGCATGCGGTTGATCGACGTGCCGCTGGATATGAGCTTTGCAGAAGCCTTGGGGCCAGAGGGCGGCGATCCGCCGGACGCATACGAACGGCTGATTATGGATGTTGTGCGCGGCAATCAGACGTTGTTTATGAGGGGCGACGAGGTCGAAGCGGCCTGGGCCTGGACCGATCCGATAATTGAGGGCTGGAAATCCCGCGGCGATGTGCCTAAACCTTACGTTAGCGGTACCGCTGGCCCAGAGGATGCCGATTTGCTGATGCGCCGCGACGGGCGTGAATGGAGGGGGATCAACCCATGACGTTCAACGAGTACGCTGATCAGGACATGCTGGCGATCGAGGTGGCAAATGAGATTGCTGGCGATCTGAAAACACATCTTCTGCATCATGATGCGGCGTCTTTTGCAGTTGCGGGCGGCACCACGCCGGGACTGATCTTTGACGATCTCTGTGCTGCGGATATCGAATGGAGCCGGGTTCATGTCATGGCCACGGATGAACGCTGGGTGGCTGCAGACACAGCCCGGTCCAATGCGGCAATGATCCATGGCAGGCTGTTGCAGAACCGCGCTGCCGAGGCGCAGTTCCTGCCGTTTCATGTGCCGCAGCGAGAGCCGGAAGATGTGCTGGCGGAGCTGGAAAGCCTGGTTGTGCCGGAGCTGCCGCTGTCCGTATTGCTGCTGGGAATGGGCGAAGACATGCATACGGCCTCGCTGTTTCCCGGTGCAGCAGGAATTGAGAGAGCGCTGGCAGCGGATGCGCCGCCTTTGGTGGTGATGCGGCCGGACAGCCAGCCAGAAGCACGTATCAGCCTGACAGCGCGGGTGCTGGACGCCGCAATCGCCAAGCATCTGGTGATTTTCGGCGATGCCAAGCGCAGGGCGCTTGAGCAGGCCTTGGCTTTGCCTCCGGAAACTGCCCCTATTCAGGCTGTTTTGTCAGAGACCACAGTCCATTGGGCTCCGTGAACTCAGGAAAGGTAGAAATGTTTGCTGCATTGAAGACGCTGCATTCCGATGTTTGCAGTGACGGCATTATTGATTTGTTCGACAAGGATTCCGGGCGCGCCGCGGCGTTCAGTGTCAGAGCCGATGATCTCTTGTTCGATTACTCCAAGACTTTGATCACCCCGGCAGTAAGAGACGCCCTGATTGCCATGTGCGAAAGCCGCGGCGTCGCAGCCGCGCGCACCGCGATGTTTGATGGCGGCTGCATCAATGAAACCGAGCAGCGTGCGGTGTTGCATACCGCCCTGCGTGATCCGGACGGCCCGGAGCTGCTGGTCGATGGCGCGGATATCCGCGGCCCATTGCGCAAGACACTGGACCGGATGGCAGAATTGGCGCGTCGTATTCGCTCCGGCGCAATGCGGGGGCCGGGCGGCGCCTTTACGGATGTAGTGAACATCGGGATCGGCGGATCTGATCTGGGTCCGGTGATGGCCGCCCTGGCGCTTGCTCCCTATCATGACGGGCCGCGCTGCCATTTCGTGTCCAACGTGGATGGTGCGCATATTCACGATATCCTGCAACGGCTTGATCCTGCGACGACTTTGGTGATTGTCGCATCGAAGACGTTCACCACCATCGAAACGATGACAAATGCAGCGACAGCGCGGGACTGGGTGCAAGCAGGCGGCGGAGATCCGGCGCAGCAGTTTCTGGCGCTGTCGACCTCGGAAGAGGAGACAGCAGCCTTTGGCATTCCGCGCAGGCAGGTGTTTGGATTCGAAGACTGGGTCGGCGGCCGCTATTCGGTCTGGGGGCCGATCGGGCTGAGTCTGATGCTGGCTGTGGGACCGGAAGATTTCCGTGCATTTCTTGCTGGCGGCAAGGCCATGGATGATCATTTCCGCGATGCCCCATGGGCGCGAAACATGCCGGTGATGCTGGCGCTGACCGGCATCTGGCACAATCAGGTTTGCGGGTATCCGACCCGTGCTGTGCTTCCCTATGATCAGCGGTTGCGGCGGCTGCCCGCATATCTTCAGCAATTGGAGATGGAATCAAACGGGAAATCCGTGGCGATGGACGGATCGGCGCTGCCCTATGCCTCTGGCCCGGTGGTCTGGGGGGAGCCCGGCACCAACGGCCAGCATGCGTTTTATCAGCTGCTGCATCAGGGCACCTCTGTCATTCCGGCGGAGTTTCTGGTGGCGGCCAAGGGCCATGAGCCGGAACTGGCGCATCACCACAAGCTGTTGGTGGCAAATTGCCTGGCCCAGTCCGAGGCGCTGATGCGTGGCCGCAGCCTGGAAGAAGCCCGCGCGCTGATGCAGGCCAGGGGGTTCGCAGGAGCCGAGCTGGAACGCCAGGCGCGGCACCGTGTGTTTCCGGGCAACCGGCCCTCGACCACGCTGGTCTATCCAAAGCTGACACCCCATGTTCTGGGCCAGATCATCGCTCTGTATGAGCACCGGGTGTTTGTTGAAGGGGTGATCCTGGGCATCAATTCCTTTGATCAATGGGGGGTTGAATTGGGCAAGGAGCTGGCCAACACATTGGCACCGCTGCTGGCTGGTGATTCAAACGCAGAAGGTAAGGATGGCTCTACCCGCGCCCTGCTGGACTTTGTCCGCGGAGCAGCAGGGTGTTGACGCGGACGTAAGGCGCAGCAAGGCGGGGACTGTTCCGCCGCCTCGCTGTCCGGGTTAGGGCAGCGTGATACTGCTGGTGATGGTATTGACGAAGTTTCCGCTTGCAGGATCCGTCAGAGAGGAGAAAGTGCCGCCGCCTTTGGCCGCCGCCCAGTGGCCTGTGCCGCCGTTCAGTTTCCAGCTTCCGGTCAAGGCGCCAGAGGCGTCCATGCCTTCGGCATGCCAATGTAGAATTACCTTGTTGCCGGCTGTGTCAGTGAAGGCGCAAATGCCGCCGCCGGTCACCCCGGACGGGGCTGCCTCGACCGCACCGAAACAGGGGCCGGCGGCACCGTTCATCGGGTGTTCAGCGTCTTCCATCTCAACATTGTCATAGGAACTGCTGGTCTGAATCACCATGTGCCCGTCAGTGATTTCTGTGGGCGTATTGGCTGTGACGCCTGTTCCGGTGCCGCCTTGTTCCCAGGTTGTGCCTGCAAAAGCGGTTCCGGTGCAAAAGTGCACAGCACTGCGGCGGTGAAGTGGTGACGTGTCATACTGGTATCCTCCCAAACTAGCCGTCCGAACCAAGCGGACGTGCGCAGCCAGTCTAGCACAAACAGCCGGTATGCGCTTGAGACTGGCAGTCAAACATTGTGCCGGAATTGGGGGCAGCAAGTGTTTGAAAATATGGGGAGGCTGGAGCGGGTAGCGGGAATCGAACCCGCGCCTTAAGCTTGGGAAGCTCGCATGATACCATTTCACCATACCCGCTTGTGCAGGCAGGAGTATGCCGCGGCGCCAGCAAGGTCAAGGGCGCCGCAGCAGAAATTTCAGGGCAGGCGGATCAGCCGCGGCGACGGCGGCGACGGCCACCGGCGGCGTTTTCGCCATCCCCGCCACCTGTGTTGAAATTCACCTGCGGAAGGGTGACCACTGTTTCCAGGATCGGGAAGGGCTCAGCCGAATTCGGGATTGCCGAGGCATTCACGAAATGCTCCTGAAAGCGGGGTTCAACTGCGGTTTCGATCTTCTCGATCCGGCGCACGGTCTCTTCAATCTCGCCGCGGGCTTCGGTATTCAGAAGCGCGATCCGCGCGCCGGTGCCTGCGGCGTTGCCGGCAGAGGTGACCTTGTCCAGAACGCAGTCGGGGATCATGCCCAGAACCATCGCGTGTTTGGCAGAGATATGCGCGCCAAAGGCGCCCGCCAGCACCACCCGGTCCACGGTGTCGACGCCAAACTTGTCCATCAAGAGGCGGGCGCCAGAGTAAAGCGCCGCTTTGGCCATCTGGATGGCGCGGATGTCGGGGTTGGTGACAGTGATGGTCGGGCCGCCCTCGGCGGAGCCATCCCACAGCATAAAGGCGTTGGTGCGCCCGTCCTGGATGCAGCGGGCGGAGCCGGTCTGCTCAGCCGAGCCGATGAGGCCGGAAGCGTCCAGCACACCAGCAAGGCGCATTTCGGCAATCGCTTCGATGATGCCAGAGCCGCAGATGCCGGTGATGCCGGTGGTGGCGACCGCCTCGGCAAAGCCGTCTTCATCCGACCAGATTTCCGAACCGATCACGCGGAAACGGGGTTCCTTGGTCTCGGGGTTGATCTCGACACGTTCGATGGCGCCGGGGGCGGCGCGCTGGCCGCTGGAAATCTGCGCGCCCTCAAACGCCGGTCCGGTGGGGGAGGAGCAGGCGAGGACCTTCTCCTTGTTGCCCAGCAGGATCTCGGCGTTGGTGCCGACATCCACGACCAGAACCAAATCTTCGGATTTATCCGGAGCTTCGGACAATGCCACCGCTGCTGCATCAGCGCCGACGTGGCCTGCGATGCAGGGCAGCAGGTAGACGCGGGCTGCGGGGTGAATGTTCAGATCAAGCTCAGCAGCGCGAAGTGCCAGAGAATTGGACGTCGCTAGTGCAAAAGGCGCCTGGCCCAGTTCGAACGGATCGATGCCAAGGAACAGGTGGTGCATCACCGGGTTGCAGACAAAAACCGCATCCACGATCAGCGCCTTGTCGATTTCCGCTTCGGAGGCGATTTGAGTGAACAGGGCATTCATGCCTTCGCGCACGGCCTTGGTCATCTCCTGATCGCCGCCCTTGTTCATCATCGAATAGGACACCCGGCTCATCAGGTCTTCGCCAAAGCGGATCTGCGGGTTCATGATACCGGAAGAGGCCACGACCTCACCGGTTTTCAAATCGCAAAGATGCGCGGCGATGGTGGTGGAGCCAAGGTCAACCGCCAGGCCATAAAGTGTTCCCTCATAGAAGCCGGGCCAGATGTGCATGATTTTTGGAGGATGGTTTTCATCGCCCAGATGCACGGCAACAGTGACTTTCCAGCTGCCTTTGCGCAGCGCGGGCTGCAGCACATTCAGGATATGAAGGTCGGTTTTGACGTCTTTCAGGTTCCACTGGCTGTCCAGTGCCTCGATCAGCCGTTCCAAGTCGCCGGTCGGCTTGTGCATGTCGGGTTCTTCGACCTCGACATAGTACAGACGGGTGGACGGGTTCATGGTGATGTCACGGGCTTCGGCGCGTTTGCGGACCACCTGGCGGTGGACCTGGCTTTCCGGCGGCACGTCCACAACGATGTCACCTTGGATGGTTGCCTGGCAGCCAAGGCGGCGGCCGTCGATCAGGCCGCGCTTGTCCTTGTAGCGCTGCTCGACCTTGTTCCACTCGCTCAGGGCGCCTTGCTCAACTGTGACGCCATGTTTCGGGAACTCGCCGTAAGAAGGCGTGATCTGACATTTTGAGCAAATGCCGCGTCCGCCGCAGACCGAGTCGAGGTCGACCCCAAGCTGCCGGGCTGCCGTAAGGATCGGCGTGCCCGCGGGGAAATGCCCGCGTTTGCCGGAGGGGGTAAACACAACGAGGGGTTCGTCAGTCATGCCTGTGGCCTTTTCATTCCGCAATTTAGGCGGAGCATATGGTCTTTTGCGGCAAGCGAAAGGCAATGGGCGGCATTTTCCTGTCTGCTGGCGCCATTTGCTGAAATTAGATGACTGTGGAATGCTGTTTTCGGGCAGGCTTTCCGGTCAGAGGTGCGAAAGGGGCGCAACTTCCTCCAGCCACGCCAGAATCTCTGCGCGGTTTCCATCCAGCTGTGGGGCGGGGCGGCGGACATCCGGGTCGGGCAAACCGCTCATCTTGATCGGGTTCCCTGCGGATAGGGTCTCTGGGTGGCCATCTTTGTTCAGAATATCGACCACCATGTTGCGGGCCAGAAGCTGCGGATCGCGCAGCACTTGGTCAACTGTCTGGATCGGTCCGGTTGGAACACCGGCTTTGCCCAGCAGGTTGATCCAGTGGATCTTGGGTTGATCCAGCGTAACAGCCTCGATCAGGCGTTTAAGAAGGCGGGCGTTTTCACAGCGCGCCGGATTGGTGGCAAAGCGCGGGTCCGCTGCGATCGGCAGCTGCAGGGCATCGCAGAGGCGGGCAAACAGCGCATTGTTTCCGGCGGCTATGACGAACAACCCGTCCGATGCGTGAAAGGTTTCAAAGGGGGTGATCGACGGATGCCGTGCGCCGGACGGCAGGGGCGGTTTTCCGGTAACCGATGTCATGGCAATGGCGTGTTCCAGCAGGGCCAGCTGACTGTCGAGCATAGCCACGTCGACGAAGCGGCCGAGACCTGTTTTCTGCACGTCGAGAAGCGCCGAAAGAATGCCATGCCCAAGAAACATTCCCGCTACGATATCGCCGATCGATGCGCCTACGCGAACTGGTTCACGGTTCTTTTCCCCAGTGATCGACATGACGCCTCCGCGTGCCTGGACCACCATGTCATAGGCTGGCTGTTGCGCGTCGGGGCCGGTGTGGCCAAAGCCCGAGACCGCGCCGTAGATGAGGCGCGGATAACGGGCATGCAGGTCGTCCCAGCCGTAGCCCAACCGCTGCATCACGCCGGGCCGGTAGTTTTCCAACAGGACGTCGGCCTGATCCAGCAGGCGCTCGAAGAGGCGCCGGTCCTCAGGCGATTTCAGATCCAGCGCAATGCTTTTCTTGCCGTGGTTGATCGTGGCGAAATAGGCGCTGCTGCCGTGTTTGAAAGGCGGGAAGGCCCGGGTGTCGTCGCCGGTTCCTGGCCGTTCCACCTTAATCACCCGGGCGCCGAGGTCTGACAGGATCATCGAACAGTAAGGTCCTGCCAGAACATGGGTCAGGTCCAATATGGTGATGTCTTTCAGCGGGGCGGACATGGCAAATTCCTGAAACACTTCTGCAGCTTTGCAAATAGCCGGGTCAGCACAGCGCGCATTGACCCAGATCAGCCGCACGCCAAAGAATTGCTGCGGTGCAGGAATTCTTTCCTGTGGGCTCTTTCCACCTGCAAGGTTCTGTGCCATAGGGTCACCGCCAAACGGGGTTATGCATGAGGATGACCAATGCAGATTCGTGAGGCTCTCACCTTTGATGATGTTCTACTGGTGCCAGGCGCGTCGAGCGTTCTGCCCAACACGGCGGATACACGCACCCGGGTGACCCGGACAGTGTCGCTGAACATCCCTCTGCTCAGCTCGGCCATGGACACGGTGACCGAGGCGCGCATGGCGATTGCAATGGCGCAGGCCGGTGGCATGGGGGTGATCCACAAAAACCTGAATGTCGAAGAGCAGGCGCGCGAAGTGCGCCGGGTCAAGCGGTTTGTTTCCGGGATTGTCTATAACCCGATCACGCTGACCGCAGACCAGACTTTGGCAGATGCCAAGGCGTTGCAGGAACGCTACCGCGTTACCGGTTTCCCCGTTGTGGACGGATCGGGTCGGGTGGTTGGCATCGTCACCAACCGCGACATGCGCTTTGCTTCCGATGACAGCACGCCCGTTTCGGTGATGATGACGTCTGACAATCTGGCCATGCTGCAGGAGCCGGCCGATCTGGAAGAGGCCAAGTCGCTGATGAAGGCTCGCCGTATCGAAAAACTGCTGGTGTCTGATGGCGAGGGCAAGCTGACCGGTTTGCTGACGCTGAAAGACACCGAACAGGCGGTTCTGAACCCCACGGCCTGCAAGGATGAGCTGGGCCGTCTGCGCGTGGCCGCGGCCAGCTCTGTTGGTGACAGCGGCTTTGCCCGTTCCGAGGCGCTGATCGACGCCGGTGTGGACATCGTTGTCGTGGATACGGCACACGGTCACTCTGCCGGTGTGATCGACGCGGTGAAGCGCGTGAAGGCATTGTCCAGCACGGTTCAGGTGATCGCCGGCAATGTGGCAACAGGTGAAGCCACCAAGGCGCTGATCGACGCTGGTGCAGACGCCGTGAAAGTCGGCATCGGCCCGGGATCGATTTGCACCACTCGTATGGTCGCGGGTGTTGGCGTTCCGCAGCTGACTGCCATCATGGACTGTGCGGCAGCAGCGGGCAGCACGCCGGTTATTGCCGATGGCGGCATCAAATTCTCTGGCGATTTTGCCAAGGCGATTGCCGCAGGCGCCTCCTGCGCCATGGTCGGGTCGATGATTGCCGGCACAGATGAGTCTCCGGGCGAGGTGATCCTGTATCAGGGCCGTTCGTTCAAATCCTACCGCGGCATGGGGTCTATGGGTGCCATGGCGCGCGGCTCGGCTGACCGGTACTTCCAGAAGGACGCGGCCAGCGACAAGCTGGTTCCCGAAGGCATCGAGGGCCAGGTTCCTTATAAAGGCGGTGCAAGCGCTGTGATCCACCAATTGGTGGGCGGTCTGCGCGCAGCGATGGGTTACACTGGCTGTGCCACGGTCGATGAGATGCGCAAGAACTGCAATTTTGTTCGCATCACCGGCGCCGGGCTGAAGGAAAGCCACGTGCATGACGTGCAGATCACCCGCGAAGCACCAAACTACCGGGCGGGCTGAGGTTATGATGGCTGTCTGTGAAACCGGGGCAGGGGCATGACCCCCGCCGCCCGCCTGCAGGCGGCCATCGAAATCCTTGATCAGGTGCTGGCTGGGGAACCTGCCGAAAAGGCGCTGACCTCTTGGGGGCGCCGCAGCCGCTTTGCCGGGTCCAAGGACCGCGCGGCGGTGCGCGACCACGTCTTCGAGGCAGTGCGCTGCCTTAGATCCCATGCAGCCCTTGGTGGATCTCGCAGTGGCCGGGGGCTGATCCTTGGTGCCCTGCGCGAGGCTGGGCTGGACCCGGACGAATTTTTTACCGGACAGGGCTATGCACCGGCACCGCTGACAGAAGCCGAGCAGGCGCTTCCGGCTGTACCTTTTGGGGCAGAAGCGGTGGATATTCCGGACTGGCTCTGGCCGCAGTTCAGCGCCAGCCTGGGGGAAAACAGCGAAGCCGCCGCGAAGGCGCTGCGCAGCCGAGCGCCTGTGCACTTGCGGGTGAATACAGCGCGGGGAACTATTGAAAATGCACAGAAAGCTTTGGCAGCTGAAGGCATAGAAACGAAGCTTCATTCGGCGGCATCGACTGCTTTGGAAGTCACCGAAGGGGCGCGGAAGCTGCGCAATGCGAAACCCTATCTGGATGGGCTGGTCGAGCTTCAGGATGCGGCAAGCCAGGCTGTAACAGAGCGGTTGCCGCTGAATGATGGCATGCGGGTTCTGGACTATTGCGCCGGCGGCGGCGGCAAGACGCTTGCCATGGCGGCCCGGGCCAAAATCAGCAGTTTCGCACATGACGCGGACCCGCGGCGGATGAAGGACCTGCCAGAGCGCGCTACACGTGCCAGGGCAGAGGTGGTTCTCCTGCCAACCGAAGATCTGGCGCGAAAAGGGCCGTTTGATCTGGTTCTGTGCGATGTGCCCTGTTCTGGGTCGGGTTCCTGGCGGCGGGCGCCAGAAGGTAAATGGCGCCTGAACGCAGAAGGACTGGCCAACTTGCAGGAGATTCAGGGGGAAATCCTGGGTGAAGCTGCAACACTGACCGCAGATGATGGGGTGCTGGCCTATGCAACCTGTTCCATGCTGGATGTCGAAAACTGTGAGCAGGTCCAGCGGTTTACGGATGAAAACCCGGATTGGAAGGTGTTGGACCAAATGCGCTGGCAAGTGCAGGACGGCACCGATGGATTCTTTGTTGCCTTATTGACGCGCGTGAAAGCGGATTGTTAGGGTTCAGGCGGAAAGCCTATGTGTTTCTTAACGTGGTTTTAACCAAAACCGCTGCGTTATGGCGGCATTGTCTACTGACCATGGAGCGGTAATGTCCGGTCGCCAAGAAACCTCCGTCCCTGAATTGCGCGTTGACACCCCTGAGCACGCCAGGATGGCAGCGACACTTTTGCTGGCAGTAATGCTGATCGCGGGACCGTGGTTGCTGCCGCTGCCAGAGTGGATCGGCCGCGGATTTGTCATGGTGGGGCTGACGCTGGCAGCGGTTGCGGTCATGATGGCGGTGCAAACCCGGATGCGCCTGAATGCGCGTTCCATGGCAGCTGAGCTGCTGACCGGTTTCATCGAAAAGGATGCCACCCCCAGTTTTGTTGCCGACAGCGACGGGATGATCCATGCCTGCAACGGGGCTGCGGTCAAGCGTTTCCAGGATGCCAGCCGTGACACGCTGGCGGGAACTTTGCGCTCCGTATTGGCGAACCCGTCGGCGGTGCTTTACCGGTTGCAAAGCAAGGCGCGGGTAGATGGCGCCGCGCGCGAGGACATTGTCACCCGGCGCGGTCATGTCCGGTTGGCGGTTCACCAGATGAACGGCGGCAGTTTTCTGTGGCGCGTGGAGGACATCCAAGACCGTGGCGGCAATGGCCGCAGCGCGGATTCTATTCCAGTTCCAATGATCACAGTTGGTCGCACCGGTGCTGTTTTGTTCATGAATGAGGCCGCTCGCGCACTGATCGGGGAACGGGTGAAGTCCACAGACCGGCTGTTCCCGGCTCTACCGGTTCTGCCGGGGCAGGTGAACACGCTCAGCACAAAGAAAGGCCCCGTTCAGGTCTTGGTCAGTGAACATAACCGGACCCAGGGCCGCAGTGAGCTGTTTCTGATGGAGGTGGATGAGAGCAGCTTTGATTCCGCTCAGGCCGGGCTTGAGGCGCTGCCGGTGCCGTTTCTCAAAGTGGCGCCGACGGGTGAGATCCTGAGCAGCAACCGAATGGCCTTGCGCCTGCTGGGGGTTGATAACTGTGCCAATCTGAAGCTTGGGCAGCTGATGGAAGGCCTTGGCCGCCCGATGTCGGATTGGCTGCATGACACTGCGGATGGGCTGGCGCCGAACAAATCGGAATTTTTGCGGTTGTCGCGCTCTGACAAGGAAGTGTTTGTCCAGGTCACGCTCACCCGCGTGGTCGAGGACGGGACGCCTCTGTTGATTGCTGTTTTGAATGATGCCACGGAACTGAAAACACTGGAGGCGCAGTTTGTTCAAAGCCAGAAGATGCAGGCAATCGGCCAGCTGGCAGGGGGTGTTGCACATGACTTTAACAACCTTTTGACGGCGATTTCAGGCCACTGCGATCTGTTGCTGTTGCGCCATGATCAGGGAGATCAGGATTATGGCGATCTGATCCAGATCCATGAAAACGCCAACCGGGCCGCCTCACTGGTGAGCCAGCTGCTGGCGTTTTCGCGCAAGCAGACACTGCAGCCGGAAACACTGGATGTGCGGGATACGCTGTCCGATCTGACCCATCTTCTGAACCGTCTGGTCGGTGAGAAAGTGACGCTGACGCTCAGCCATGACCCGGTGATGAAGGCGATCCGTGCCGACAAGCGGCAGCTGGAACAGGTGCTGATGAACCTGGTGGTGAATGCCCGCGATGCGATGCCCCAGGGCGGTCAAATCCGGGTCGAAACAGAAGTTGTTTCGCTGAACAAGCCGCTGGAACGGAACCGGGCCACTGTGCCTGCCGGGGATTGGGTGACGGTGAAAGTGTCCGACGAGGGTATCGGCATTTCACCCGACAAACTGCAAAAAGTTTTTGAACCGTTTTACACCACCAAGCGTACGGGGGAGGGAACCGGTCTGGGCCTGTCCACTGCCTACGGCATCATCAAGCAGACTGGCGGGTATATTTTCGTCGACTCCGTAAAAGGCCATGGCACCCAGTTCACTTTGTTCTTCCCGGTTTACAAGCAGCAGGCCGAACAGCTGACTTCCGAAAAGCCGGAAGCAACCGCCGACAAGGCCGCGGCGGCGCAGCATGGCGAAGGTGTGGTGCTGCTGGTCGAAGATGAGGCGCCTGTACGGGCTTTTGCGTCCCGCGCGCTCAGGATGCGCGGATACACGGTGCTGGAGGCCGAGTCGGCTGAGGATGCGCTGCGCACGCTTGAGGATCCGGGGCTGACCGTGGATGTGTTTGTGACAGATGTGGTGATGCCGGGCATGGACGGTCCCAGCTGGGTGCGCGAGGCGTTGAAGGAGCGACCAGACACTCGCGTGGTGTTCGTTTCGGGTTACGCCGAGGGGGCCTTTGGCGAGTCGGAGCCGGATGTGCCGAATTCAGTGTTTCTGCCCAAGCCCTTTTCGCTCAACCAGCTCACGGAGACGGTGCACGCCCAGCTCCATTGAACGAAAAAGCTGCCGGATACGGCGGCGTTTTCATCTGGCTGGTATGGTTTCATACAGTTCAAATTCGGCCGGCCGCTTGCGATGCAGAATTGCCTTTGTGTCGGCACCCAGTGTCAGCTCTGCCGTCGGGCTGACATTTCTGCGGTCCAAGTGTATTTCCTGATTCAGGCGCTGTTCGAGAAACTTTTTCAAAGCCTCTTGGTCCTCGTAGCGGAACAGCTGGCTGACTTTACAGCCGTTAGGCTGGGCTTCCAGAAACTTCGCCTGACTGCCGACATTGGCAAAGGCAGGCGGCTTGCCCTTGCAATATGCATGCAGGAAGTCATCAAAACTGACTCCCTTGGTCGAATTGGGATTGCCGTCCAGGGCCGGGCGCTGACGGTACCGATACCAGCTTCCCAGCCAGCTGACGGGTTCGCGCATGACTGCGGCCACTTCCAGCTCAGCGCCGCACACTTTCTCGAACATCGGTCGGATCCAGCGGTTGTACCGGTAGAGCGGCGCATGTTTCAGTTCCGGAGGATCCGAGATCACCAGATCAGCGCGGTTTCGCAGCGCCGCCTGAAAGGCGGTGGTGCCGGTCTTGGGTACGGAGAGTAGTGCCAGCCGTTCTTTGAAAAATATCATCATTTCGTTAACTGCCCGGTAAATAATCTTGTTGCCGATTAACCATAAACCAATCTTTAACATCTCGATCTTGAAGTGGGTACACCAGAAATCCGTTGCAATGTTCTCTTTTTGATCTCATAAGGAACAAGAGGTGAACAAAGCAGTGATTGCCGCGCGCCCCGGTGTGTGACACATAGAAAAGGACAAGGGACTATGGCGGATCTTTTGACCATGAAAAATAAAGTAAGCGGTGACAAGCAAAAGGCGCTGGATAGCGCGCTTGCACAGATTGAGCGGCAGTTCGGCAAAGGCTCGATCATGAAGCTTGGCGATGGGACGGCCCTGCAGGAGATCGAGGCAAGCTCGACCGGTTCCTTGGGTCTGGACATTGCCTTGGGGATTGGTGGTCTGCCGATGGGGCGGATCGTCGAAATTTACGGCCCCGAAAGCTCGGGCAAGACCACGCTGACGCTGCATTGTATTGCGGAACAGCAGAAAAAAGGCGGTGTCTGCGCCTTTGTCGATGCGGAACACGCGCTGGACCCGCAGTATGCGGCCAAGCTGGGCGTTGATCTGGATGAGCTGCTCATTTCGCAGCCGGACACTGGCGAACAGGCACTGGAAATCACCGATACGTTGGTGCGGTCCGGCGCGGTCAATATGGTCGTCGTCGACTCGGTGGCGGCGCTGACGCCGAAGTCCGAGCTTGAGGGCGACATGGGCGACAGCAACGTTGGCGTGCAGGCCCGCCTGATGAGCCAGGCAATGCGCAAGCTGACCGGTTCGATCAGCCGCTCCAAATGCATGGTGATCTTTATCAACCAGATCCGCATGAAAATCGGCGTGATGTTCGGCTCCCCGGAAACCACCACCGGCGGCAACGCGTTGAAGTTCTATTCTTCGGTTCGTCTGGACATCCGCCGCATCGGCGCGATCAAGGACCGGGACGAGGTTGTTGGCAACTCGACCCGCGTGAAAGTGGTGAAGAATAAGGTGGCGCCGCCCTTCAAACAGGTGGAATTCGACATCATGTACGGCGAAGGCATTTCCAAGATGGGCGAATTGCTGGATCTCGGCGTTGCAGCCGGTGTTGTCAACAAGTCCGGAGCCTGGTTCTCCTATGGGGATGAGCGGATCGGGCAGGGGCGTGAAAACGCCAAGACATTCCTGCGCGACAATGCGGCGATTGCCTATGACATAGAGGACAAGATCCGCGCTGCGCACGGGCTGGAGTTCGACCGCCCGGATGCAGGTGATGCGGACGATATCCTGGAGGCTTGAGCGCCGGGAAATCTGATAATATCGTTGAAAATGGAGGGCGCGGCGCAGGCTGCGTCCTTTTTACTGCGGCCATGCCGTTTCCCGCTGTGGACAGCACCCCGGCTGACCGGTAAACCTGCCCGGAACGCTTAGAAAAAGCCCGTAAGAGATCCCGCACATGCCGTCGCTCAACGATATCCGCTCTACCTTCCTGAATTACTTTGACAAACAGGGCCACCAAGTTGTGGACTCCAGCCCGCTGGTGCCCCGCAACGATCCAACCCTGATGTTCACCAACTCAGGGATGGTTCAGTTCAAGAACTGTTTCACCGGCGTTGAGACCCGCGACTACAAACGCGCGACCTCCTCGCAGAAATGCGTCCGCGCCGGCGGCAAGCACAACGACCTCGACAATGTGGGCTATACCGCACGCCACCACACGTTCTTCGAGATGCTGGGGAACTTCTCCTTTGGCGATTACTTCAAGCATGAGGCGATCCCCTTTGCCTGGGAGCTGATCACCAAGGAATTTGATATTCCGAAGGACCGGCTGTACACCACCGTCTATCACACCGACGACGAAGCCTTTGAAATCTGGAAGAAGATGGGGGTGCCGGAAGACCGGATCATCCGTATCGCCACCTCTGACAATTTCTGGCAGATGGGCGACACCGGCCCCTGCGGCCCCTGCACCGAAATCTTCTATGACCATGGCGACCACATCTGGGGCGGCCCTCCGGGTTCGCCCGAGGAAGATGGCGACCGCTTTATCGAAATCTGGAACCTCGTTTTCATGCAGAATGAGAAGTTCGCGGATGGTTCGATGGTCGATCTGGAAATGCAGTCGATCGACACCGGCATGGGGCTGGAGCGAATTGCGGCGTTGCTGCAGGGCACCCATGACAACTATGAAACCGATCTTTTCAAATCGCTGATCGAAGCCTCAGCAGATGTCACGAATACCGATCCGTTCGGCGAGCAGAACGTGCATCACCGGGTGATCGCCGACCATCTGCGGTCCTGCTGTTTCTTGGTAGCAGAAGGCGTGCTGCCGTCGAATGAGGGCCGCGGCTATGTGCTGCGCCGCATCATGCGCCGTGCGATGCGCCATGCCTCGCTGCTGGGCGCCAAGGATCCGGTCATGCACAAGCTGGTGCCGTCGCTGGTCCAGAAAATGGGTGCTGCCTATCCGGAGCTTGGCCAAGGCCAGGCGCTGATAGAAGAGACCTTTGAGCAGGAGGAAACCCGTTTCCTCAAGACTTTGGACCGGGGTCTGAAGCTGCTGGATGACGCCTCTGCCGATCTGTGCAAGGGCGACGTGCTGCCGGGTGAGACCGCATTCAAACTTTATGACACTTATGGGTTCCCGCTCGATCTGACGCAGGATGCCCTGCGCACCAAGGAAATCGACGTCGACACCGATGGTTTCGACGCGGCGATGAAAGAGCAAAAGGAAAAGTCCCGCGCAGGTGGGATTGGCCTGGGTGAAGCCGCGGATGTGAAAGTTTACTTTGACATTCTGGATGCAGCCGGTCCGACTGAATTCCTGGGGTATGAAACAGAAAAGGCAGAGGGCCAGATCGCGGCCATCGTCAAGGATGGCGCGCAGGTGCAATCCGCTGCCAAGGGGGAGATCGTTCAGATCATCCTGAACCAGACACCGTTCTATGGCGAAAGCGGTGGTCAGGTGGGTGACAGCGGTGTGCTGACCGTGGAAGGCGGTGCTGCGCGTGTGACGGACACCAAGAAAGTGGAAGGACTGTTCCTGCACATCGCCGAAGTGACCGAGGGCGAGCTTGCCGTTGGCCTGGGTGCGGCGATGGAAGTGGACCATGACCGCCGCAGCCAGATCCGGGCCAACCATTCGGCAACCCACCTGCTGCACGAAGCGCTGCGCAATGCGCTGGGTGAGCATGTGGCCCAGAAGGGTTCGTTGAACGCAGACGACCGTCTGCGCTTTGACTTCAGTCACAACAAGGCGATGAGCTCTGACGAGCTGACGAAGGTTGGCAAAGAAGTTAATGATTTCATTCGCCAAAACACAGCAGTATCCACGCGGATCATGACTCCGGATGACGCCCGTGATTTGGGTGCGCAGGCGCTGTTTGGCGAAAAATATGGTGATGAGGTCCGTGTGGTTTCCATGGGTCGGGCAACCACCGGCAAGGGCCACGACGGCGAAACCTATTCGATTGAACTGTGCGGCGGTACCCACGTCAAGCAGACCGGTGACATTGGCACCTTTGTCATCCTGGGTGACAGCGCCTCATCGGCTGGTGTGCGCCGGATCGAAGCTTTGACCGGAGCGGCTGCTTTCGAATATCTGGAACGTGAAGCGGGCCGTATGGCTGAGATCGCAGCGGTGCTGAAAGCGCAGCCTTCCGAAGTCATGGACCGCCTGAAAGCGATGATGGATGAGCGCAAGTCGCTGCAGAATGAGATTTCAAATCTCAAGCAGCAGGTTGCCATGGGTGGCTCCGGCGGCGGCGCTGAAGCAAAAGAGGTGAATGGCCGGAAATTCCTGGCTCAGGCGCTTCAGGGCGTTTCGGGCAAGGATTTGCGTGGTCTCATTGATGCGCACAAACAGAACATCGGTTCTGGCGTGGTTCTTCTGATTGCCGAGGATGACGGAAAGGTGGCCGTGGCTGCAGGCGTCACCGATGATCTTACCGGCGTGATTTCTGCTGTCGACATTCTGAAGGCTGCAGTGCCTGCGGTGGGCGGCAAGGGCGGCGGTGGCCGTCCTGATATGGCTCAGGGAGGCGGCAAGGATTTTGCCGGCGCACAAGAGGCAATCGACGCAGCTGAAGCCTTGTTGGCCGGATAAGCAGGGCCTGATGGCTCACATCATAGTTTTGCAGACGCCCGCGGTTTTGAATAACTGCGGGCGTTTTTATGTGGTTGGACCATGTGGTCAAAAAAATGGATCGACGCGGGAGAGCATTTCCCTATGCTGAGGCAAAACCCAAGGCAGATGACCGGAGGATCCCCAATGCCCGCACTTTGGATTGCACATGTCACCGTCACAGATGAGGAGGCCTATGGCAAATATGCCAAGCTGGCAGGTCCGGCTGTTGCCAAAGCTGGCGGCGAGTTTATCGCCCGTGGCGGCCGTTATGTGCAGTTGGAAGGCAAAGAGCGTCCACGCAATGTGGTGGCCAGGTTTCCTAGCCTGGACGTTGCCGTCGCCTGCTATCACAGCCCGGAATACCAGGAAGCTCTGAGCCACGCGCGCGGGGCTTCTGAGCGGGAACTGATGGTGGTGGAAACCAGCGAATAAGTGCCGGGCAGGCAGGTGCATTCTGTTTGACAAAAATTGACCCCATTTGGCGTTCTGTCAAATGGGGTTTGTGTGTTAGAGTGGAAGGGTTGCATGAGGGTGCACACATACTTTTCAGTATGCGTGCCGCTATGTTGAAAACGGATGACCAGAACGGCGAATGTACGGGAGTTTGTTCCCAAAAGGATCCAAGGCGGATGGGTTAGCAACCTGCTGGATCAAAGTTCTCGCAGTTTGGAAGCCGTGCCATGATTGTTCACATTATCTCCGGAGCGCAGCCTGGCGCGCAACCGGGCCCGCAGCAGGCTCAGCAGTTTCAGCAGGCGCAACGTTCGGATGAGAGGCTTTTTTCCGCACAGCCTGCCTCCCAAATACCAAGCAGCGCGGCGGCGTCCATGGTGGTTCTGGCTGTGCCGGACGGCGACAGGGGACGTGACGCCGAATTGCAGTCTGAGCTCAATCAGCAGCCCAAAGGCGGCGGCACGGGCGGCATCAATGAAGACGCATTGAATGTGCTGGAGGATGTATTGAACAACACATCGTCAAGTGACGAGTTCCGTTCAGAACTGAAGATGCAATTGACTGCAGCCGGCCATGATCCGTCAAAGCCGATTGTGGATATCCGGGTCTGAGAAAAGGCCATCCTGACAAGGAAAAGGCCGCTCTGCTGAGCGGCCTTTTTGTCGTTACTGACCGGCTTTGGCCATCCGCTTGCGCTCATGCGGATCCAGATAACGTTTGCGCAGGCGCACGTTGTTCGGTGTCACTTCCACCAGTTCGTCGTCGTTGATATAGGCAATCGATTCTTCCAGCGACAGTGTCACCGGGGTCGTCAGACGCACCGCGTCGTCGGTGCCCGACGCGCGCACGTTGGTCAGCTTCTTGCCTTTCAGCGGGTTCACTTCCAGGTCGTTCTCGCGAGAATGCTCACCGATGATCATACCCGTGTAGACGTCAGCCTGAGCACCGATCATCATTTTGCCGCGATCTTCTAGGTTCCACAGGGCAAACGCAACCGACGTGCCGTTCTCCATCGAGATCAGCACACCTGCGCGGCGGCCCGGGATTGCGCCCTTGTGCGGCGCCCAGCCATGGAACACGCGGTTCAGAACGCCGGTGCCGCGGGTATCGGTGAGGAATTCACCGTGATAACCGATCAGCCCGCGCGAGGGCACATGTGCAATGATGCGGGTCTTGCCGGCACCTGCCTGCTTCATCTCGACCAGATCACCCTTGCGTGCACCGGTCAGCTTTTCAATCACCGCGCCAGAGTATTCGTCATCCACGTCGATGGTGGCTTCTTCGATCGGTTCCATGCGGACACCGTCGACTTCTTTCATGATCACCTGCGGGCGGGAGATCGACAGTTCGAACCCTTCGCGGCGCATGTTTTCGATCAGAACGCCCATCTGCAATTCGCCACGCCCGGACACCTCAAAGGCCTCTCCGCCGGGGGTATCTGCAATTTTGATCGCGACGTTGGATTCTGCTTCTTTCATCAGACGGTCGCGGATCACACGGGACTGGACTTTTTTGCCATCGCGGCCAGCAAGCGGGCTGTCGTTGATGCCAAAGGTCACGGTGATGGTCGGCGGGTCGATCGGCTGCGCATCCAGCGGCTCATCCACGGCCAGGGCGCAGATGGTGTCGGCCACGGTTGCCTTGGACATGCCGGCGATGGAGACAATGTCGCCTGCCTGTGCTTCTTCGATGTCCTGCTGGGCCAGGCCGCGGAATGCCTGGATGCGGGTTACCCGGAACTGTTCGATCTTCTGGCCGATGCGTGTCAACGCCTGAACCGTTGCGCCGACCTTCAGGGTGCCGGTCTCAACGCGGCCGGTCAGCAGGCGGCCCACAAAGGGGTCGCTGCCCAGAGTGGTGGCCAGCATGCGGAAATCGTCGTCCTGCTTCTTGACCTGCTTGGGCTCGGGAACGTGGTTCACAATCAGGTTGAACAGCGCCTGAAGATCCTTGCGGGGGCCGTCCAGCTCATTGTCGGCCCAGCCATTGCGGCCAGAGGCATACATATGCGGGAAATCCAGCTGATCTTCGTTGGCGTCCAGCGAAGCAAAGAGGTCAAAGCATTCGTCCAGCGCGCGGTCCGGCTCGGCGTCGGGCTTGTCGACCTTGTTCAGCACCACGATCGGACGCAGGCCCAGGGCCAGCGCCTTGGAGGTCACGAATTTGGTCTGCGGCATCGGGCCTTCGGCCGCGTCCACCAGCAGAACGACACCGTCAACCATCGACAGGATCCGTTCCACTTCGCCGCCAAAGTCGGCGTGGCCGGGGGTGTCGACGATGTTGATCCGGGTGCCGTTCCACTCGACCGAAGTCGGCTTGGCAAAAATGGTGATGCCGCGCTCGCGTTCCAGATCGTTGCTGTCCATGGCGCGTTCCGCCACAGCCTGGTTTTCGCGGAAGGCGCCGGATTGTTTCAGCAGCTCGTCGACCAGGGTAGTTTTGCCGTGGTCAACGTGAGCAATGATCGCAATGTTGCGCAAGTCCATGACGTTCGCCTTTGTAAGGAAGTTGCGCCGCGCATAGCCCGAACCCCGCGCAAAGGCCAGAGGAAAACCGCCCCGATGCCCTGCAAATGCGGATCAGTGGCCTGAGCTTTTAGAAAACAGGTGGATTATGATGATCCCGGACATGATCAATGCCATGCCAATGACGGCAGGGAGGTCCAGTTTTTGCCCGAACACAAAGAAGGCAATCACCGCAATCATCAGGATGCCAAGACCTGACCAGATCGCATAGACGATGCCGACCGGCATGAATTTCAGCGTCAGCCCCATCATATAGAAGGAGAAGGCGTAGGCGACCAGCACGATCAGGGACGGTCCCAGCTTGCTGAATTGCTGGCTGGCTTGCAAGGCTGTGGTGCCGATGGTCTCTGCAGCCACCGCAAGGATCAGATAGAAGTAGTGAACGGGCATCTGTGCCTCCCTCATCCGTGCTGCGCTTGACCGTGGGGCCGTTCTTTCCGCCTATCTGATCTTGGTGCTGCGAGAAAGTCCCGCAGCGTCATGGGCTGGTCTGTTTCTGCAGACTGCATCATATGAACACGTGCCTGTGCGCAGATGCGATGGACTATGTTTTTCCATTTTTTAGGAATCTGTTCCATATTTTTGTTGCTGCCGAGGATTTCTTTTGCAGCTTGGTGCGCAAAGGGAGCCGTTATTATGTGCCGATGGGCCGCCTATACTGGAACCGATATCTTTTTGGAGGATATCATTTCCAAGCCGGAGCATTCGTTGATTGTGCAAAGCCAGCAGGCGGCGGAAGCCAAGACAGTCACAAATGGCGACGGATTTGGCGTTGCCTGGTATGGGCACCGGGATCAGCCGGGACTGTACCGGGATGTCTATCCGGCCTGGTCGGACTGTAATCTGCGTGCGGTGGCCAATCAGGTTCAATCCGGTTTGTTCCTGGCCCATGTTCGTGCTTCGACGGGCTCTGCCATCAGCCGCAATAACTGTCATCCTTTTACCGCGGGGCGGTGGAGCTTTATGCATAATGGGCAAGTCGGCGGGTTTGAGAATTTTCGCCGCCACGCCGATATGTGCATTCCGGATGAACTGTATGAGTTCCGCCGCGGCGCCACCGACAGCGAGGTTCTGTTTCTGCTCGCCTTGTCTGAAGGTTTGGATGCAGATCCCAAAGCCGCCTTGGAGCGGGCTGTGGCACGGATGGAGGCCTTGTCCCATGTCCGTGGAACGACACCGCATATGCGGCTGTCTGTGGCGATGTCGGATGGCGAACGGCTGTTTGCCGCACGCTACTCTTCTGACAGGATCGCACCGACTGTCTATTTTCGCTGGAGCGAATGCATGACTGGCTGGGCGGTGGTGTCAGAGCCGCTGGAACAGCGCGGCCACGCCTGGAATGAGCTGAAGCCGGGCGAATTTTTGACTTTGACCAAGGATCGGGCGGAAACTCAATCCTTTTGCCCTGTGCTGCCGTAGAGAATTCCGGGCGTCAAAGGCGCCCGGTTTCCCGGAACCAGGGTTCAATTCGTGCCCGCACATAGGTCCAGACATCGGGCGCGCCGCGGTTCACTTTGTCGCCGACCCGGGTGTCGAGCTGCGGCAGGCTGACGTTGTAATCCACCCAGCTGCCGCCGCCGTTCAGAAGGTTCAGCAGAACCGGCTGCACCCGGTCAATCGACTTGGAAAAGACAGCATCCGGGCTTTCGGCGGCTTCAAACTCCTCCCAGATGGCAAGCATCGGCTTGCCTTGCTCTTGCGGGAGCAGCCCGAACAGCCGAATGGCAGCAGCCGTTTCAGCCTCGGCCTTTGCCTGCAAAACTTCTGGGCCGGTCACCCCGTGAATCGGAGTGTCGCCGGCATCCACTTCCACCAGGTCGTGCAGCAGAAGCATCTGGAGAACCCGGTCAACATCAATTTCTGCGACGCTGTGTTCGGCCAGAACCCAAGCATAGAGCATGATGTGCCAGCTGTGTTCGGCGGAGTTTTCATGGCGCGAGCCATCGCCGAGCTTGGACGCCCGGATGACCAGCTTCAGCTGGTCCGCTTCATTCAGGAAGCCCAGCCGTGCCGTCAGCGGGCCGCAGTCAAAGCCGCTGTCTTTGCCCATAAGCGAAAGGGCGTGGTGAAAGGCTTGTGGAAAATCCTGTTCCAGCGCGGCTGCCCGTCCGCCGTTCAGATTCTGCCGAACCACCTCCACGTGCCAGTCCAGCGGTTTCGCGCCATAGAGCGTTTGAAAAATCGGCTGGCAGTGATCTACCTGCTTAGCAAACCGGGCATCCGGGCTTTCGGCCTTTTCAAATTCCTGCCACAGGGCGAGGAACTCAGCTTCCTGAACTGCAGGCAGCAGAGCAAACAGGCGCTTGGCTGCAGTCTGTTCGGATATCGCGACGGCTTCCCAGTCAACGTCATCCGTAATCGGATGATCCCCTGTATCGATCTCAACCAGATCGTGTAGCAGCAGCATCCGGATTGCACGGAAGACGTTCACCTCTGGCCCGGCAAAGGGCGCCAGCACCAGAGCGTACAGTGCTAAGTGCCAGCTGTGCTCGGCCGAGTTTTCGCAGCGGCTGCAGTCAAGTACCAAATTTTGCCGTTCAACGCCGCGAAGCTTTTCGGCCTCCAGCAAGAAAGCGAACTGAGCATCCAGCCGGGCGCTCATATCTCACCCTTTTCTTCAGCTTGGGCCTGCAGTGCGGCAACTTTGTTGTTCAGGAAATCGCGCGCCTTGCGTTCAGCAAGACGCACGCGCATTTCTGTCAGAAATGCCTCTTCCAGAGATTGGGAGGCGGCCCCCAAAACCTGGCCCACCTCCACATAAAGACGCTCCTCTCCGGATGCGTCCTGAACCTTTAGCGTATCGATTGCCAGTTTCTGGGCCAGCGTTTCGACGGTGCCGCTCATCAGCGGGTGTTCTCTGTCAGTCGGCGTTTCACATAGTCAGAGACATCGCCGATCATCGTGTCCATATGCGGTTCCTGGAAGAAATGGTCCGCACCCTCAATCTCATTATGAGTGATGGTGATGCCCTTTTGCTCATGCAGTTTGCCGACCAAGCTGGCGGTATCTGCCGGCGGCGCGACACGGTCCGCAGTACCGTTGATGATCAGCCCAGAAGACGGGCAGGGCGCCAGGAAGGAGAAGTCATACATATTGGCAGGCGGCGCAACCGAGATGAAGCCGGTGATTTCCGGGCGGCGCATCAAAAGCTGCATGCCGATCCAGGCACCAAAGGAGAAACCCGCAACCCAGCAATGCTTGGAGTTTGAGTTCATCGACTGCAGATAATCCAGCGCCGAGGCGGCATCGGACAGCTCGCCCACGCCCTGATCGTATTCGCCCTGGCTGCGGCCGACACCGCGGAAATTGAACCGCAGTACCGTAAAGCCCATGTTGTAGAACGCATAGTGGAGGTTATAGACCACCTTGTTGTTCATGGTGCCGCCGAACTGCGGATGCGGATGCAACACAATTGCGATGGGGGCGTCTTTTTCTTTTTGCGGGTGATAGCGGCCTTCGAGGCGGCCTTCGGGTCCAGGAAAGATGACCTCGGGCATGGGCGGTTAAAATCCTACTCTCGTTGCGGGTCTGCTGTCAGAAAACTTGACGGGTTCCGTCAGGCATCTTAGAACAGTTCTAATCAAGGGCGCTGGCCAAGCCACACACCGTCAGGGTGAGATACGCACAGTCTGTGGCAAGGTCAATGTTTTCGCACTCGCGCCCTGGTTTCGAGGGGTAAATTATGAAGCTTTCCACCAAAGGGCGCTATGCGATGGTTGCGCTGGCGGACATTGCACTGCAACCAAAGGACGCTTTGGTGCCGCTGGGAGATATTTCCAAGCGCCAGGATATCTCGCTGCCGTATTTGGAGCAGCTGTTTGTGAAGCTGCGCCGCGCCGGGCTGGTCGAGTCGGTGCGTGGGCCCGGCGGCGGATATCGCTTGGCGATGACGCCATCTGAGGTGCGGGTGGTGGATGTGCTGTCCGCCGTGGATGAAACGGTTGACGCCATGCACAAGGGGGCAGGGGCGTCGGGTGCCCTATCCGGCAGCCGCGCGCAATCCTTGACCAACCGCCTGTGGGAGGGGCTGAGCGCGCATGTTTATGTGTTCCTGCACCAGACCCGCCTGTCGGATGTGATCAAGAATGATCTGGCACCTTGTCCGGCTGTGCCGAATTTGTTTGCGGTGGTGGACGACTGAAAGTGTCCCCGGATTTCTCCCAATATCCCGCTATTTGCGGGTTGGATGGAATTGATCTGTCCCTGCAAGGCCAGGAAGCCTTCGACGCCTTTGGTGCGCTGGCGCCCAGGCTTGGGGCTGTAGCGTCTGTGAACCGGCACCTTGTCAAGGGAAGCGATCAGGCCGAGCAGAGCGCAAGGATAGAACGGCTGGCCTTTGCCGGCATGACGGCTGGTGAAGTTTACATTTTTCTGTACCGGGCGACTGCCACGGCACGGGAAGCTTGGGAGCGGTCGCGTCATTTCTGGGGCCGGATATACAACGTCCTGACCGGTCCGGCGAAGGCTCACATCGACGTGCCTGGTCATCTTCTCATTCGGATGTTTGAGGACACTGCCGGACAGGCGCCGCATTTCCTGCAGCCTGGCTACAATTACCAGCTTCGTCTGGACTATGCCGAGGCCTTTGCAGACGTGTACAAAACGCATTATGACGCGGCAGTTGCCCGTGAAAAGATGACTCTATGAAACGTGTTTACCTCGATCACAATGCCACCGCTCTCCTGCGGCCTGAGGCGAAGGCCGCAATGAGTGCGGCAATGGAGGTTTGCGGCAACCCGTCTTCGGTGCATGCCGAAGGCCGGGCCGCCAAAGCCGTGGTCGAGAAGGCGCGGGCCCAGATCGCTGCGGCCTTTGGGGCAGATGGGGCGGATATCGTCTTTACGTCGGGCTCCACCGAAGGGGCCGCACTGGCGCTTGCCGGACGCGGGTTGCATGCAGCCCCAGTGGAGCATGATGCCGTGCGCGCTTGGATCGCCGAAGATCTGGATGTGACAGCAGAAGGGGCGGTTTGCATCCGTGATCCCGGGCAGTCCACGTTGCAGCTGGCCAATTCTGAGACCGGCATTTTACAGGCTTTGCCTGATGGGCTGGCGGTCACAGATGCGACCCAGGCTTTTGGCAAGCTGCCGGTTGCATTCAACTGGCTGGGCGCTCAAATGGCGCTGATTTCTGCGCATAAATTTGGCGGCCCCAAGGGGATCGGCGCCGTGATGATGAAGCGCGGCACTGATCTGCCAGCCCAGATCAAGGGCGGTGGGCAGGAAATGGGCCGCCGGTCCGGCACTGAAAATGTGATTGGAATCGCGGGTTTCGGCGCTGCAGCTGAAGTTGCTGCAAAAGATCTGGCAAATGGTGTCTGGGACAGGGTTGCAGAACTTAGAAATATTCTAGAAAAGGCGCTTGTGTCTGGCGCAACCCATACTATTTTTGTCGGGAAGGATCAAAAGCGGCTGCCGAACACCCTGTGTTTTGCGACACCGGGCTGGAAGGGGGAAACCCAGGTCATGCAGATGGACCTCGGCGGTTTTGCGATCAGTGCAGGCAGCGCCTGTTCCAGCGGCAAGGTGCGCGCCAGCGCGGTGTTGACCGCAATGGGATATGACGAGGCCACAGCCCAAGGCGCGGTGCGCGTGTCGCTGGGGCCTCAGACAACGGAAGAAGACGTGCTGCGCTTTGCTGAGGCGTGGCTGCAAAAAGAAAAGAAACATCGCGCCCGTGCGGCGTGAGTGAGGAGAAGACAATGGCCGCTTTGGACCAGACCCAAGTCAAGGAAGGTGTTGACCAGGAGACCGTGGATGCGGTGCGCGAGGTCGGCGGTGCTTATAAATACGGCTGGGAAACCGATATCGAGATGGAATACGCGCCCAAAGGCGTGAACACCGATATCGTCAAACTGATTTCGGACAAGAACGAAGAGCCTGAATGGATGACCGAATGGCGCCTGCAGGCCTTTGAACGCTGGGAAAAGATGGACGAGCCCGACTGGGCGATGGTCAGCTATCCGGAAATCGACTTTCAGGATCAGTATTACTATGCCCGCCCTAAATCGATGGAAGTGAAGCCCAAGTCGCTGGATGAGGTCGACCCCAAGCTTCTGGCTACTTACGAAAAGCTGGGCATCCCGCTGAAAGAACAGATGATTCTTGCGGGGATCGAAGGCGCGGGCGAAACTCCGGAAGAGGGCCGCAAGGTTGCTGTAGATGCGGTGTTCGACTCCGTGTCTGTTGGCACCACCTTCCAGAAGGAACTGAAAGAGGCGGGCGTGATCTTCTGCTCGATCTCCGAGGCGATCCGCGAGCATCCCGAACTGGTGAAGAAATACCTGGGCACTGTGGTTCCAGTGTCTGACAATTTCTATGCGACGCTGAATTCGGCCGTGTTCTCGGATGGCTCCTTTGTCTACGTGCCGCCGGGCGTGCGCTGCCCGATGGAGCTGTCCACCTATTTCCGCATCAATGCGGAAAACACCGGCCAGTTCGAACGCACTTTGATCATCGCCGATAAAGGCAGCTATGTCAGCTACTTGGAAGGCTGTACTGCACCGCAGCGCGACACCGCGCAGCTGCATGCCGCCGTGGTCGAGATCATCATCGAAGAAGACGCCGAGGTGAAATACTCCACCGTCCAGAACTGGTATCCGGGCGATGAGAACGGCAAGGGTGGCATTTACAACTTTGTGACCAAGCGCGCCGATTGCCGCGGTGACCGCGCCAAGGTGATGTGGACCCAGGTGGAAACCGGCTCTGCCGTGACCTGGAAATACCCTTCCTGCATTCTGCGCGGCGAGGAAAGCCAGGGCGAGTTCTACTCGATCGCGATTGCCAACAACATGCAGCAGGCCGACACCGGCACCAAGATGGTGCACTTGGGCAAAAACACCAAGTCGCGCATCGTCTCCAAAGGTATCAGCGCGGGCAAGGCGCAGAACACCTACCGTGGTCTGGTGTCGATGCACCCCAAGGCCAAGAATTCGCGCAACTACACCCAGTGCGACAGCTTGCTGATCGGTGACAAATGCGGCGCGCACACGGTTCCCTATATCGAGGTCAAGAACAACTCCTCCCGCGTGGAGCATGAGGCGACCACGTCCAAGGTCGATGATGACCAGCTGTTCTACTGCCGCCAGCGCGGCATGGACGAGGAAGAGGCGGTGGCCCTGGTAGTGAACGGTTTCTGCAAGGACGTGCTGCAGGCGCTGCCGATGGAGTTCGCCATGGAAGCCCAGCAACTGGTCGCGATCTCGCTGGAAGGGTCTGTGGGCTGATGGACCGCGCCGGACAGCAGAAACCAGCACGAGCAAGGAGGCAGCGCAAGGGCAGGATTCCCGCACTTTGCCATTCTCCTTTTAGGGGATTAATTCACTCCCATCGTGTAGCTTTGATTGTGCGTGAGGCAGCGCTTGGACCAGAATTTTCAGGAACGGCTTTGCCGGATCTCGTCGGAGCACCAGCGCCAGCAAGGTCTGAAACCGGCACGTCCCGGGCGACTGGCGCGAACGGTGGAGAATTCTGGGTATCCAATCCGACTGCTTCTGGCCGTTGCCTCCGGACTGCTGTCTGTTCTTCTGGCAAGATATATCCGGTTCCACCTTGTGGGCGTTCCCGAAGGACAGGCGCTTTTCGGTCTCGGAACCGATCTGGTGCTGGCCTTGGCGAGTTGCTGGGCCGTAACGCAGTTTTTCAAGTTCGACGCAGCCGAGTTCAAGGCAGCGCAGGCCATCGGCGTCACGGTGATGGCATTTTGCATGCACAACCTTGCGCATTGGGTGCCCGTGCCAATGGAGACGCTGTTTTCAAAGGATTGGGTGGTGCAGCAACAGAAGCTTGCGCCTCCGAACTCGCTGTACGTGTTTGGCTTCACTTTCCAAATTGGAGAGCCGGAGCCAAGTGCGACGGCCAAACCGCGGGTCGTTTATCGAAACTGATATCTCGCTTTACTGCATTCGAGGCGGGACTAAGGAAATCGGAAAGAGGCTGCGGCGCCACTGCAGCTGTGCGCCAAGTCCATGCGACTGACGTTGCAGTCCTCAATACCAGAGAGGCTGAACGATGATCGTCACAACCACACCAAATGTCGAAGGCTACCAGATTGCCGAATACAAGGGCATCGTGGTGGGTGAGGCGATCATGGGCGCCAATGTGGTGCGCGATGTCTTTGCCTCGATCACTGACATCGTCGGCGGTCGCTCTGGCGCCTATGAAAGCAAGCTGCAGGACGCGCGCGAAACCGCGCTGGCAGAGCTGGAAGACCGCGCCCGGGACAAGGGCGCAAATGCCGTCGTCGGTGTTGATCTGGATTACGAAGTGGTCGGGCAGTCCATGCTGATGGTCTCGGCCAGCGGCACCGCTGTGGTGCTGGGATAGAAATGAAACGGCCCCGCAGGGGCCATGGGAATATCGCGGGCCGCAGGTCTGCACGACATATGAGACGAGGAAAAAATGCTCGAAATCAAGAACCTGAAAGTTAAACTTGAAGATGAAGAAAAGCAGATCCTGAAAGGTCTGGACCTGAAGGTCGAGGCTGGCAAGGTGCACGCCATCATGGGGCCGAACGGCTCGGGCAAGTCGACCCTGTCTTATGTGCTGTCAGGCCGTGACGGGTATGAGGTCACCGAAGGCTCGGCCTCTCTGAATGGCGAAGATATTCTGGAGCTGGAGCCGGAAGAGCGCGCCGCGGCGGGCATGTTCCTGGCATTCCAGTACCCGGTGGAAATCCCCGGCGTTGGCAACATGACCTTCCTGCGCACGGCTGTGAACGCACAGCGCAAGGCTCGCGGCGAAGAGGAACTGTCAGCCTCTGACTTCCTGAAAGAAGTGCGCGCCAAGGCAAAAACGCTGAAGATCGACGCCGATATGCTGAAGCGCCCGGTCAACGTGGGCTTCTCTGGCGGTGAGAAAAAGCGCAACGAGATCCTGCAGATGGCGATGCTGGAGCCGAAGCTGTGCATTCTGGACGAGACCGACTCTGGTCTTGACGTGGATGCGATGAAACTGGTGGCCGAAGGTGTGAATGCCCTGCGCGATGAAAATCGTGGCTTCTTGGTGATCACCCATTACCAGCGCCTGCTGGATCACATCAAACCGGACGTGGTGCATATTCTGGCGGGCGGCCGCATTGTCAAAACTGGCGGCCCTGAGCTGGCGCTGGAAGTGGAAAACAACGGCTACGCCGGCATCCTGGCCGAGGTGGACGCGTAATGGCACTGGCTGAAGCAAAGCAAACCGCAACCGAGGCGCGGCTGGCCGGTATGGCGTTGCCTGACGGTGGTTGCCTCAAGGCGGCGCGCCAGGCGGCGTTGTCGCGGGTCCAGACCATGGGGCTGCCCAGCCGCCGGGATGAGTACTGGAAGTACACCCGTCCTGACACGCTGACCGCAGCAGAGCCGCCCAAGGCCGCTGTGTTTGAAACCGGTGAATCCCCGATCTTCGACGGGTTTGACCGGCTGAAAGTGGTCTTTGTGGATGGTGTTTTTGACGCCGAAGCTTCCGATGATCTGTCGCTGGACGGGATTTCCATCGAGCGTATCGCGGATATCTGCGAGAAAGACATCCATTGGGCCAAAGACTTGTACGGTGTTCTTGAAGCGCGCGGGCAGACGCCTGTTCAGCGCCCGCTGGCAGCGTTGAATACCGCCTTTGCCACCGATGGTGTGGTGATCCATGTGACCGGAACGCCATCCAAGCCGGTGAACTTGATCTACCGTCACGCGAAAGACGCATCGGATGCGATCCTGCACCATGTGGTGAAGGTCGACAGCGGCGCCTCTGCAACGATCCTGGAAAACGGTCCGGCAGCGGCGCGCTTCAACAAATGCATGGAGATCGACGTGGCTGACGGCGGTGCTCTGCATCTGGTGCGCGCGCAGGGCCGCGACCATGAGCGCCGCGCGGCAACGCATCTGTTCGCCCGTCTCGGCACCGAGTCCGTCTTCAAGTCCTTCACGTTGACAGTGAACGGCGTGCTGACCCGCGACGAGGCCGTGATCGAACTGACCGGCGACGACGCGGTTGCGCATATCGCGGGCGCATGCGTTGGTGACGGCGATTTCCACCATGACGACACCGTGTTCGTCACCCATGACGCTGTGAACTGCGAAAGCCGTCAGGTTTTCAAAAAGGTTCTGCGCAATGGGGCAACCGGTGTCTTTCAGGGCAAGATCCTGGTGAAGGAAGGCGCGCAAAAGACTGACGGATATCAGATTTCCCAGTCGCTGCTGCTGGACGATGACAGCCAGTTCCTGGCCAAGCCAGAGCTGGAAATCTATGCCGATGACGTCGCCTGTTCGCATGGTTCCACATCGGGTGCGATCGATGAGGAAGGCCTGTTCTATCTGCGCTCGCGCGGGGTGCCCAAGGCAGAGGCGATCGATCTGATGACGCTGGCCTTCCTGGCTGAGGCCGTTGAGGAAGTCGAAGACGACGATGTTGCAGCGGCCATCATCGACCGTCTCGAAGGCTGGCTGGCCCGGCGCCACTGATGTCTGTCACCACGGATATCCCGGCGACCTATATGGGGCCGCGCAAGGTTTTTGCGCGGCTTCTGAACATGGGCGCCCGTGAGGATCGGTTGCTGATTTTCCTGATCAGCGGCTGTGTTCTGACGTTTATTGCCCAGATGCCCAAATTGGCGCGCGAGGCGTATTTGACGGGGCAAGAGCTGAATATACTGCTGGGCGGCTCCTTGCTGGCATTGGTTTTCATTGCGCCGCTGCTGCTTTATGTGCTTGCGCTGCTGGCGCATTGGGTTGCCCGTGCTGCAGGCGGCAAAGCGGATGCTTACTGTGCGCGTCTGGCGCTGTTCTGGGCATTTCTGGCTTCCAGCCCGCTGATGCTGCTGAACGGTCTGGTGGCCGGCTTCATCGGGCCGGGTTCGGCGCTGAACCTTGTAGGCGTGCTTTGGTGCGCGGTGTTCGTCTGGTTCTGGGTGTCTGGCATGATCCAAGGATACTGGGCCAGATCATGAACGCGCTTGCTGCCTTTGCCCTGCTGACGCTCAAGTCGCCGCGGGATGCTGCGCAACATATTCTGGCGCAGCAGTGGCCGCGGGAAGCGTTGTGGACGGGTTTCCTGCTGTCTGTGGTTCTGAACACATGTGTTTACACTGCACAGAAAATCCTGTTCCCGCTGCCGCCAGAGGTTCTTTTGCCGCGGTTTGCGCCAGGAGCCTATTTTGCCATTGTTCTGGTTCTGCAGCTTTGCTTCATTGCCATGCTGTCCACATCCGGGCGCTGGCTGGGCGGGCAGGGAAGTTTGCCGTCTATGCTGGCGTTGGTCACTTGGTTGCAATTGCTGCAAGCTGCCTTGAATGGTGCCATTGTGCTGGCGTTTTTGGTGATGCCCACCCTTGCTGCGCTCTTGAATATTGCGGCCAATATCATTGTGTTCTTCATCCTCTTGCATTTCGTCAATGCAGCGCACAGGTTCAGCTCTGTATGGCGGTCGTTGGGTGTGGTTCTGATGGCGAGCCTGATCCTGGTTTTTGCCCTTCTTTTCATTGTGGGTCTGATTGGCCCAGCCAATCTGGGACTTCCTGACAATGTATGACCTGGAAAAAATCCGCGCTGACTTTCCGATCCTCTCGCGTGAGGTGAATGGCAAGCCGCTGACCTATCTGGACAACGGTGCGTCGGCGCAAAAGCCGCAGGTTGTGATCGACGCTGTGACCAAGGCCTATGCTGAGGAATACTCTAACGTTCACCGTGGTTTACACTTTCTTTCTAACCTTGCAACTGAGAAGTACGAAGCAGTTCGCGGGATCGTTGCACAATTTCTGAATGCAGGTGACGAGAACACAATCGTTCTGAACTCCGGCACCACCGAAGGCATCAATCTGGTCGCCTACGGCTGGGCCATGCCCCGGTTTGAAGCGGGCGATGAAATTGTTCTGTCGGTGATGGAGCATCACGCCAATATCGTGCCCTGGCACTTCCTGCGCGAACGCCAGGGGGTGGTGCTGAAATGGGTCGATGTGGCTGATGACGGCAGCCTTGATCCGCAGAAAGTGATCGACGCGATCACCCCCAAGACCAAGCTGGTTTCGGTCACCCAGTGTTCCAACGTTCTGGGCACTGTTGTCGACGTCAAGGCGATCACCCAGGGCGCCCACGCCAAGGGTGTGCCGGTAATGGTGGACGGGTCACAAGGCGCCGTGCATATGCCAGTCGATGTGCAGGACATCGGCTGCGATTTCTATGCGATCACCGGTCACAAACTGTATGGTCCCTCCGGATCCGGTGCGATTTACATCAAGCCGGAACGCATGGCTGAGATGCGCCCCTTCATTGGCGGTGGCGACATGATCAAGGAGGTCTCCAAGGCGGAGGTCATTTACAACGATCCGCCGATGAAGTTCGAGGCCGGTACACCAGGCATCGTGCAGACCATCGGTTTGGGTGTGGCGCTGGAGTATATGATGGCGCTTGGCATGGACAACATTGCCAAGCACGAGGAGGCTTTGCGCGACTATGCTCTGGCGCGGCTGACAGGTCTAAACTGGATTAACGTGCAGGGTCAGGCGCCTGGAAAGGCTGCGATTTTCAGCTTTACCATGGATGGTGCAGCACATGCTCATGACATCTCCACCATCCTCGACAAAAAGGGTGTGGCGGTGCGTGCAGGCCACCACTGTGCGGGGCCGTTGATGGATCATCTTGGCGTCTCTGCCACCTGCCGCGCATCCTTTGGCCTTTACAATACCAAGGATGAGGTCGACACGCTGATCGACGCGCTGGAACTGGCGCATGAATTGTTTGCCTGAACTTGGCTGATGATTAACCAAAAAACGGCGCCATGTAGGGCGCCGTTTTGATTTCCAATCTCTTTTGCGCGTCGCACCAGAAGGCCACAACCTTCTTGGGCTTCAGATCATCCAGCGCAACACAGCCAGGATAACAACAGACTTGTTTACCTGCGGATAGTTTTGACACTTTCCTCAGTCGCGCGGGTCAGAGGCACGTCCTGCCAGGGCAGCGCGCGCTTGAAACTGGGCTCAAGGATATACGCGGATGCATTCATGCCGTGGCGGCCATATGCTTGTCCACCATCCGCTGCACCATCGGCGCAAAGTGCCAATAGTTCGGCGTCTCCATGTCCGCGCGCTTGCCGGCTTCATCCAGATAGCGCACTGCGATGATTTGCCTGAGGTTCGGGTTCTTTTCCATCTCTGCGACCTCTTCGGCAGTCATCGGACCGCCCTGCAGGTTCAGAGAGTGGATGGAAGCCTCTGATAAACGGTCAAAATATTCCGGTTTGGTGGCGCAGAGATAGCGTTTGGCCGCCACGTGATACCGCACGCAGTCGGTGATGACCGACGGGAAGAACTGCTCCAGAACCTCGGCGCCGGCTTCCTCGTGAAAGCGATCCTGAGTGTCGTCCATGCTGAATGTGCCGAACTCGCTGGTGAAATGGCCGATATCGTGGAGAAGCGCCCCAACGATGATCTCTTCCGGCTGGTTGTTCTGTTCGGCAATGGTGGCGCCCTGCAGCATGTGCTCGGTCATGGTGACCGGTTCGCCCAGGTATTCTTCGTCACCGCGCCGGTCAAAGATGTCACCGATGAAGGCGACAATATTGTCTTGGGTCAGCTTGCTGAAGTCCGGCTTGCTCATGATTCAGGCCTCCAACTGGGCGTTCAGAACGTTCAGGGTCGACAGCAGCCCATCCTTGTCGGCGTAGCACCCCTGCAGCCAGCGCGAGCCGGAACCCGAATACCCCAGGCGTGCATGCATCACGCGGGTGTTGTCGACAATGAAGCTTTCGCCGGGCTCCAGCTTGAAGGACACGCCCATGTCAGGATCGTCGATGAACTCTCCCAGGCGGCGGTAGGCGGCGTAATAGGCTTCCATCTTCTCGAACGGGATATCGACAAAGGGAGCCGAGGAGCGATTGTTGAAGCGCATGCCGACCAGCTCGCCGTCGGGGGACAGTTCGATCATCGGGCGGCGGGCGCGCAGGTGCACACCATCGGAGCCCTTGTATTCGAACCGGGCCGGGTAGCCTGCGAGCAGGGCAAAGCCTTCGGGGTTCTCTGCTTTCAGCCGTTCAGCTGCGCGAAAGCCATCAACGACGATGCTCTCGCCGCCTTCGGCAGAGTTCTCCAGGCAGTACAGGATCTGCAGGCTGGGAACCGGATCCCGGTAGGGGTTGTCGGTATGCGCCTGCAGGCCCAGACCGGTATAGGCGAGGTTGGTCGGATTCACTTCGGTGCGGACCTCGAAGTATCTGCCATAGTTCGTTTCTCGGACAAAGCCGAACATTTCAGCGTTTTCGATCAATGCGCCTTCGGCAACCGGGCCGTTCACCAGTTTGGCAAAGCCGAGGCGGGCAATGGCATCCAGCCAGTCTCGTTTGACTTTGGGGTCGGATAGAACCTTGTTCCAATCGAATGTCGGCGCTGGTTGGCTGCTGTTCCAGGTTTCAATGCCCGGTGCCAATCGGCCAAACTCTGATGTTCGATCAACGTCATAGGCGTGTGACTTCAACCAGTCACCGGGGTATGTGACGGTCTTGCCTTCGGGGGCGAACGTCACGGTCAGCGCACCGTTTTCTGTCAGGGCTGTGCTGATTTTAGTGTCCGCCGGAATATCGCCGATGGTGATCAGCCGCTGGCCATTGCCGGGTGAGCGGGTCGCAGGGTCCAGCGCATTATCACGCAGCCAGATCGCGTGGAAACGGCCTTCACGGCCGTCATCAAATGTCAGGGTCAGATAGCTGCCGGATGCATCGGCGGTTACGGAACGGGGCATGAGGGTCTCTCCGGTTGGCCTGGTTCTTGCTTGCCTTGCTAGCGTCGCTGAGCCATCAAGAGAACGACGGAAATCGGTGTTTGAGAGTTAGGTTTTCTAATGGCTAAGAAAATCACCAAACAGGGGCTGCCGCCGCTCGATTGGCTCAAAGTGTTCGAGGCCGCTGGCCGCCACGGCAGTTTTACCGCCGCCGCAGAGGAATTCGGTGCAACACAGGCCGCGGTCAGCCAGCGGATCCGCAATCTGGAGGCGTGGCTGGGGCGCCAGCTGTTTATTCGTTCAGCCCGCGGTGTATCGCTGACTGTGGATGGGGAAAGCTACTTGCCACTGGTGCATGATTCCCTGCGCGCGTTGGAGCAGGGCACCGAAAATCTGTTTGGGCAAAGCATCCGGGAACTGCGGATTGCAGCCCAGCCGTCTCATCTGGAACTGCTTTTGCTCCCACGCCTTGCAGCATTTTCACAAAGCCACCCCGAACTGCGGCTGGTGACGGAAACTGTGCCCAAGAGGCTGGACTTTGAAACCGCCGACGGGGCTGTGCATATTCGCTACGGGCGCGGCAGCTGGCCAGGGCGCGGCAGTGTTTTGATTGCGGATGAAGTGCTGCAGCCAATGGCGGCGCCGGAACATGCCGAGGATTGGCGCCAGTTGCCGGCCATCGAGCTGCGTGGCGAACGGCCGGGCTGGGCGGAATGGGCGCGGGCGACCGGAGAGGATGAACCTGTGGCCGGGCCAGTATCCGTCGATTCCATGGCCCATGCGCTGAGGGCCGCCCGGATGGGAATGGGGGTCGTTTTAGGGTCCCGGGCTTTGGCTGCAAACTTGTTTCGAGCGGGGCAATTGGTCTGCTTGCCTGCTCCTGAGCTGTCCACGATTGACGGCTATTGGCTGACCTGGCCACCCAGCCTTGGCAAGTCTCCTCGGCAGAAGGCGCTTTTGGAGAAGCTGGCGGATGCGTTGAGACAACATATGGCTTAAAGGCTAAGTTGTTGAAATATTGTGAAAATGGCGCACCTGAGAGGATTCGAACCTCTGGCCTCTGCCTTCGGAGGGCAGCGCTCTATCCAGCTGAGCTACAGGTGCGTTGTTAGCCGGGGTATACCCGCGCTTTGCAGCCTCTGCAACGGGAAAAACTGCCTGTTTCCAATTTCCTGACAGGGGGCAATACCGTTGAAATGGGGCTGTGCCGTAAAATGAAAAAGCCTGCACGCAACGTACAGGCTTGCATTTATGCAAAGGAAGGAGGGGTCATCCGCGCCACGAGCGCACAACTCCGCAATCCATATGCACAAAATTCGAGCGATGATACTTGCCAACGCCGCCGGCATGGCAAGCCTCGGCTGCTTGTGCCATTTGCGATACAGAGCGGGACGCAAGACGAAGGTCGGCGGCCTGGCCGCGCATGTGCAGCGAGTTCTTTGCGACGCCGCGAGAGCGGTTGCGCAGCATGGCGTTGGTTTTGGGGCTGCGATAGCCGGAGAGCAGCAAGTAAGGCTCATTCACGTCCAGCAGATTGTGCGACGCAGCCATAATGTCGATGGTGCGCAGGTCGATGCTTTTGACTTCATCCGACCGCCAGTCACGCATGAAGTGGTTGATTTCCTTGACTGCATCTTTGATGTAGTCGCCGTCAATCCAATACACCATGTCAATGCGTTCGCCGGTCCGGCCGGAATACATGCGGATACGCCGAATATCGCCACCACCGCGAAGCAAACCTGCTGCATTGGAGAAGGTCGGGGCTGCTACTACTGCGGTTGCAGCAAATACACCCAGAAGAGAACGCCGGGAGATCCCCGTGCCCGTGGTTTTTGCCATTTTCACTGCGCCGTCCCGTACGCTTTTAGTCCTGCCTAGTCGCCCGATGTTACAGGCTCGCTAACTTGTGAAGTTAACGTGCGGTATGTATGGCACACAGAGAATCCTGTTCCAACATTTCTTTGCCGCAGTGACCCAGGTACCCGAATTTTCGGCGAATTTCTGCGCATAAGGGGAGTTGGCGGCACCTTTTCCCCGCGACTGTTGCGGTTGGGTTTCATAGGGGCGGTATTGGTGCATCAATGTTCATATTTCTAGATTGTGAATGGACAATAGCTGCTGGCATTTTCCAGTATTTCAGATAGGCACTGGCAACATTGACAAAATCAGCGCAAGGACCGGAAATTATGACGCTTGCTTCTGCAAAACACCTTTTCCCTGGGATCAAAGCAGGGCTGTTTGCTTTGGCATTGGGCGGCATGGTTGCAGGGACTGTTTCCAGTTCTGCGCAGGCAGAGGTTTCGGCGGCTTTCCGCCAGGCCGTTGCGGAGGCAGCATACGGCAGCGACCCGGTGGCGGAATTTTACCGGGAGAATGGCTACCAGGCGATTTGGACGGGGCAGGATGCCGCCTCGGGGCAGCGCCGCAATGCGTTGCTGGCTGCGCTGAAGGAAGCACAGGCTCATGGCTTGCCGGACCGCTCTGCGGAGGTGAATGCGCTGATGCAGCAAATGCGCGATGTGCGGACCACCCGTGACATCGGCAATGTCGAAGCCGCGCTGAGCAGGGCCTTGGTGGACTATGCAACAGATCTTCGCACTGGGCTGCTGGTGCCGTCGCGGATCGATGATGGCATGGTGCGCAAAAAACATACCGTGGACGGCGCCAGTTTCCTGGCAGGAGTCCGTGACACCCAGCCTTATGCCTATATGCGCAGCCTGGTTCCGGCCTCGCCGCAGTACCGCGGCCTGATGCGAGAGAAGCTGCGGCTGGAGCAGATTTTGGCAGCAGGCGGCTGGGGGCCGACCGTGAAGGCCAAGAAGCTGGAAAAAGGCGATCAGGGCCCGGCTGTGATTGCGTTGCGCAACCGGCTGATGCTGATGGGATATCTGCCGCGCAGTGCTGCGCGCAGCTATGATGCTGCTATGGAAAAAGCCGTTCAAAGTTTCCAGTCGGACCACGGGCTGGAGGTCGATGGCGTTGCCGGATCTGGTACGATTGACGAGATCAACAAGCCAGTCAGCGCCCGACTGAAATCTATCATCGTTGCGATGGAGCGGGAGCGTTGGCTGACGCCGGAACGTGGTGAACGGCATGTTCTGGTCAATCAGACTGATTTCTCGGCCAAGATTGTCGACAACGGCGATGTCACGTTTGAGACCCGATCGGTGATCGGCAAGAATACGCATGACCGCCGGAGCCCGGAATTCTCTGACGAGATGGAGCATATGGTGATCAACCCCAGTTGGTATGTGCCGCGCTCTATCATCACCAAGGAATACCTTCCAAAGCTGCGGAACAACCCAAATGCTGTTGGCCACATCCAGATTACCGACCGCCGCGGTCGTGTGGTCAACCGCGGCTCGGCTGATTTTTCTCAGTACACGGCCCGGAATTTCCCGTTTTCGATGCGTCAGCCGCCCAGCAGTCGCAACGCATTGGGGCTGGTCAAATTCATGTTCCCGAACAAATACAATATCTATCTGCACGACACCCCGCAGAAAAGCCTGTTTGCCCGCGAAGTGCGTGCCTTCTCGCACGGTTGCATCCGTCTCGCACAGCCGTTTGAATTTGCCTATGCGCTGTTGGCCAAACAAACAGAGAATCCCAAGGATTTCTTCCAGCGCATTCTGAAGTCGGGCAAGGAAACCAAGGTTGAGCTGGAGACCAAAGTCCCGGTTCATATCATTTACCGGACAGCTGTTGTGTCCGGTAAAGGGCGCGCTGAGTTCCGCCGCGATGTCTATGGGCGTGACGCCAAAGTCTGGGCGGCTCTGGAGCGGGCAGGGGTGGTGCTGCCCAGCGTTCAGGGGTAAATATCAGGCCCATACAGGATAATTCTGAAAGGGCCTGCAATGTTCACAATCCGCCAGATCGCTGAGTCCCTGGGGGCCGAAGCCCAGGGCGACCTGGACCTGCAAATCGCAGGTGCTGCTGAGCCGCAGGACGCAGGGTCGGATCAGATTGCTATGGCCATGGCCCCGAAATACGCGGAAGGCCTGCAAAAGGGGCAAGCCCAGACGGCTATCTTGTGGGAGGGGGCCGATTGGCAGTCCTTTGGCCTGAAGGCTGCCATTTTCGCGCCACGTCCGCGGATGACCATGTCTGGGCTGACGGCAATGCTGGATCGCGGCCAAGGGTTCGCTGCGGGCATTCACCCTTCGGCGGTCATTGATCCTTCTGCCGAACTGGGCGAGGGCGTCTCAGTCGGCCCGTTGTCGATTATTGCTGCGGGGGCAAAGGTCGGAGCGGGCTCGGTCATTGGCCCGCATTGCTATGTCGGTGCTGATTCTGTGATTGGTAAAGGCGCTCATCTGCGCGAAATGGTGTCGATTGGTGCCCGCGCCAGGATTGGCAATCGGTTTCGGGCGCAGCCTGGCGCGCGGGTTGGCGGTGACGGATTTTCTTTTGTCACACCGGAAGTGTCGGGGGCAGAGAATGTAAGGAAAACCCTGGGCGACCAGGGCGAGGCCAAGGCACAGTCCTGGGTCCGCATCCATTCTTTGGGCGCTGTGACGATCGGCGATGATGTTGAGATCGGTGCCAACTGCACCCTCGACAATGGAACCATACGCGACACGGTGATTGGTGACGGAACGAAGATCGACAATCAGGTGCACATTGGTCATAACACCCGTGTTGGCAATGACTGCCTTCTGTGCGGGCAAACCGGGATCTCTGGTTCAGTGGACATCGGCAATAATGTGGTTCTTGGCGGTCAATGCGGCGTGGCAGACAATATCTTTGTCGGTAACGGTGTGATTGCCGCCGGCGGCACCAAGATTCTGTCCAATGTGCCTGACGGTCGCGTTATCATGGGGTACCCCAGCGTAAAGATGGAAACCCACACAGAGATATACAAAGCGCAGCGTCGCCTGCCGCGTTTGATGCGTGACATCGAATTGTTAAAGAAGGCTGTTTTCAAGTAACCGCCGAGTTACTACATCTGCCTCAGCCTAAACGATCGGGGGTCCTAAATGAGCACGCAGGAGAAGGTCATCGCAATCATTGCGGAGCAGGCGGTTTTGGAGCCGTCCGATGTGACCCTCGACAACACATTGGAGGATCTGGGCATCGACAGCCTGGGTTTGGTCGAAAGCATTTTTGCAATTGAAGAAGAGTTCGACATTTCGATCTCCTTCAACGCAAACGAACCGGAAAAGAGCGATTTCGACATTTCCAACGTCGCCGCTATCGTTGCCGGGATCGACAAGCTTGTTCTGGAGAAAGCGTAAAGCTCCATGAAACGAGTCGTTATCACCGGGGCAGGAACGATCAATGCTCTGGGGCATTCGGTGCCTGACACACTGGAAGCTATGCGTGAAGGCCGTTGCGGTATCGGCGAGCTGGAGTTCCGCGATGTGGACCGTCTGGCAATCAAGATTGGTGGCCAGGTCCGCGGGTTTGAGGCCGAAGGCCGTTTTAACCGTCAACAGATGAGCCTATATGACCGGTTCACCCAGTTCACTCTGACTGCTGCCAAAGAGGCGATTGAGCAATCCGGACTGGAATTTCATGGCGAATTGTCAGCCAAGGCCGGTGTTGTTCTGGGCAATTCCGGCGGTGGCATGCAGACGCTGGATGAAAACTACCGCAGTGTCTATGAGGACGGCAAAAACAGAGTACATCCTTTTGTGGTGCCAAAGCTGATGAACAACGCAGCGGCTGGCCATGTGTCAATGCAGTTCAATCTCAAGGGCCCCAGCTTTACGGTCTCTACCGCTTGTGCATCGTCGAACCACGCCATGTCGCAGGCATTTCAAATGGTGCGTTCCGGCATGAGCCCGGTCATGATCACAGGCGGTTCGGAATCGATGCTGTGTTTTGGCGGGGTCAAGGCCTGGGAAGGGCTGCGGGTGATGTCAAAGGATGCCTGCCGTCCTTTCAGCGCCAATCGCAACGGCATGGTTCAGGGCGAAGGCGCCGGGATTTTTGTATTCGAGGAATACGAACATGCAAAGGCGCGGGGCGCTGAGATCCTTTGCGAAGTTATCGGTTTTGCCATGTCTTCAGACGCCGCCGATATCGTGATGCCCAGCAAACAGGGGGCGGCGCGGGCGATCTCGGGCGCCTTGCAGGACGCCAGGGTGGATGCCTCCGAAGTCGGATATATCAACGCGCATGGCACCGGCACGGCTGCCAATGACAAGACAGAATGCGCTGCGGTGGCAGATGTATTTGGCCCTCAGGCTGATAACCTGATGATTTCTTCCACCAAATCAATGCATGGCCATTTGATTGGCGGCACTGGTGCGGTGGAGCTTCTGGCCTGTATCATGGCGCTGCGGGACGGTGTGATTGCCCCGACCATAGGTTATCAGGAGCCGGATCCTGAATGTGCGCTGGATGTGGTTCCCAACCAGGCCCGTGAGGCCAGCGTTGACGTTGCCCTAACCAATGCGTTTGCCTTTGGCGGGCTGAACGCAGTGCTTGCGCTGCGTAAGGTCTGATCGAAAAAAGCGCCGCGAACTGTCTTGGTTCGCGGCACTTTTTAGGTGCAAGAACGTTATTGCTTGACCACATCCACGACGTCATAGCCGGCGGTAAAGCCGCTAAGCGAGAGTTTCATCTCTACAACTTGGTTGGGAGCCGGTGCCGGACGCAGCGTAAGAACGGCTTCATTGCCCTTTTTAAAGGCGTCAATGTCGCCCTGGGTCAGACCGATCTGTGCCACACAGCCCAGCTGATTGCAGAAGGAGTAATTGTACCGCTTGGCCGGGGCACCATCGATAGAGATGGTCAATGCAGCTGGCAGCAGGGTCTCCAAGGGAACAATCACGGTGGCGCCCGCAACCGCTTGACCGCCTTGCTGATCAATGCGGAACATGGACACTTCTGCCATCGGGTTGCCTTGCGGCCCGTTCAGGATTTGCAGCAGTGAGCAGGGGTCGTTTTCGGCTTCGGTCCTGATACAGGCCAGATCCCAGTCGCCGTGCTTTTCTTTGGAGTACCGCTCACCTAGGTTGGGGCCGGCATCAACCGGTTCACCCAGATCCAGCAGCTGATCCGCGGTTGATCCTGTCTGCCCGGCGGTTTCCGCCCCGGTGGCCTGTTCGGTGGCACCGGATTCCTCGGCGGCGGTTTCCTGCGCTGCCAGCGGCGCGGTCATCGCAAGCACCGTGGCCAGCGTGATCGGGGTCAGGGACTTCAACATAAATGCCTCATTTTTCTAAAGACGCTGTTACTGCGTTTAGCACGCCGCCCGAGCAGTGTCAGGCCAATAACAAAGCAAAAGAGGGGAATTCCGCCCAAAGCGGCTCAACCTTGGAAGGTGCTGAAAGAATACAAAAAAGGGAACCATAAGGCCCCCTTTTTCGTATTTGCATCTCCCCGTCGGACTGGCCGACTTAGTTATTGCGTAGGAAGTTACGAAAGGGCTGGCCATCGGTCAACATTGAAGTTCAAAAAAATTCCTGCAGGACTGGATTTAGTGAAAATTGCGTGCCTCTGTCCGGCTTCCTGGTCGGCAATGCCCGTTTTGTAGGCAGGTTGCCGAAAAAAGAAGGCCGTGCACAAGGCACGGCCAGTCTGACAGGGAGGAAATGTCCGCCACGGCAACCGCATGTGCTGGGGCGGGCAAGAATTACTATCGCATCAAAAAGTTAACGTTGTATTGTTATCCACAGGAAAAAAATGGGCAGGGTAGTTATGGCAGACAGCTTATTCATCGGCGGCGGCGGGGAAGAATATGGAGACAGGCAAGGACTGTCCCTGAAGTATGCCAACCGTCATGGGCTGATCGCCGGTGCCACCGGCACAGGCAAGACAGTGACCTTGCAAATCCTGGCAGAAGGATTTTCGAACGCAGGCGTGCCGGTGATCCTGGCCGATGTAAAAGGAGACCTGTCGGGGCTGGCGAAGGCGGGCACAGAAAGCCACAAGCTGCACGGGGCATTTACTTCGCGTGCGGCCAAAATTGGTTTTGCAGATTATGTATATCATGCCTGCCCGGTGACCTTCTGGGATCTGTTTGGTGAACAGGGCCACCCGGTTCGCACCACCCTGGCCGAAATGGGGCCCTTGCTGCTGGCCCGGCTGCTGGAACTGAGCGAGGCGCAGGAAGGTATCTTGAATATCGCCTTCCGGCTTGCCGACGAGGAAGGCTTGCCGCTGCTGGATCTAAAGGACTTGCAGGCGCTGTTGGTCTGGATCGGCGAAAACCGGAGCCAGCTATCGTTGCGTTACGGCAATGTCTCGACGGCCTCGATCGGGGCTATTCAACGGCGCCTGTTGGTGCTGGAAAATCAGGGTGGTGCGGGTCTGTTCGGCGAACCGGCTCTGGCACTGAGCGATCTGATACGCTGCGACGCGGCCGGCAAGGGTATGGTCAATATTCTGGCAGCAGACAAACTGATGGCGGCGCCGGGGCTTTATTCCACTTTCCTGCTGTGGCTTTTAAGCGAGTTGTTTGAGGAGTTGCCGGAAGTTGGCGACCCTGACAAGCCAAGGCTGGTGTTTTTCTTTGACGAGGCGCACCTGCTGTTTGAGGACGCACCAAAGGCGCTGATTGACAAGGTGGAGCAGGTCGCCAGGCTGATCCGTTCCAAAGGTGTTGGTATCTATTTCATCACCCAGAACCCTGCAGATGTGCCGGAAGACATCCTGGGGCAGCTTGGCAACCGCATCCAGCACGCGCTGCGTGCCTTTACTGCCAAAGACCGCAAAAAGCTGCGGCTTGCAGCGGAAACCTACCGGGAAAACCCGCGGTTTTCGACGGAAGACGCCATTCGTGAAGTCGGCGTTGGCGAGGCGGTGACTTCGGTGCTGCAAAAGAAAGGGGTGCCTGGCGTGGTGGAACGCACGCTGATCAGGCCGCCAAGTTCACAGCTTGGTCCGATAACGGCGGATGAACGTAGACGAATGCTGAATGCATCTGACATGGCTGGAAAATATGACAATCCCGTGGACCGGCGTTCGGCGTATGAAATACTGGCCCAGCGAACCCAGGCCGCAGCCCAGGAGGCACAGGCGGCAGAAGCAGTGGCAGAGGAAGCCCCGGAACCCGCAGCACGTGAGTTTAACGCTGCCAGGCGTTATTCCGGTTCAAGGGTTAGCCGGTCCACCTCTCGGTCCTACCGGAAAAAAGATACCTTTGCCTCTGCCATGTCCGAGGCGGTGATAAAGGAGCTGAAAGGAACCACCGGACGCCGCATTGTCCGGGGTATTCTGGGCAGTTTGTTCAAGGGGCGCTAGGGTTGCGCGCCGCAGAAACAGCTCCAACAGCAAGAGCCAGCGCAGAAAGCGTCCCGGACAGACCAAAAGCCAGCTGAAGCGGTACCAGAATGGGAAGCGCTGCGCCGAACAGCATCTGCAAGGACACCGTTGCATTGGCCCAGGACGTGCCAGAGGTAACAAGATATGTCTGCTCAGGCAGATGGTTGCCCAATCCCCGGACGCCGAAGTCCGCCGCGTAAAAGCCGAAAAGAAGCGCGAGCAGTACCAGAAAACAAGGGCCGCGGTTTTCACCGCCACCCTCTTGTCAGATTTACTCTGAAGACTGTGTGGCGCAGGAGCCATCCCGATGATGCGGACTATTTCTCCGGGATCAGGCCGCGCGGGCTGAACCTGAGCACCAGAAGCAGGATCAGCCCCATGGTGAACAGCCGCATGTGCGACGCGCTTTCCAGCAGATGCGCTTTCAGGGCGCTGCCTTCGGCCATGCCAGAGGTCACCAGCTCCATCAGCAGGATGCCCATTGGCTCCACTTTGATCCAGAAGAACCAGATCAGCATGCCGCCCAGCACTGCGCCAAAGTTGTTGCCGGAGCCGCCGACAATCACCATCACCCAGATCAGGAAGGTAAAGCGCAGCGGGTTGTAAGTGCCCGGAGTCATCTGGCTGTCCAGCGTGGTCATCATTGCGCCGGCGATGCCGCAGATGGCAGATCCCAGCACAAAGATCTGCAGATGGCGGCGGGTCACGTTTTTACCCATCGCTTCGGCAGCCGTTTCATTGTCGCGGATCGCGCGCATCATCCGGCCCCAGGGGCTCTTGAGCGCCATCTGCGCCATCCAGAGAAGCGCCAGCAGAACCGCAGTGAACATCAGCGCATAACCTGCCTTCACATAGATCGTTGAAGCCAGAACCGGGTCCAGACCAAACCCCGCAGCGCGCTCGACAAAGCCCGGATCGTTCTGCAGATCCACCTCATAAGGCAGCGGCCGGGGTAGGCCGACCACGTTTTTCACACCGCGCGACAGCCAGTCCTCGTTCTTGAGCACAGCAATGATGATCTCGGCAATCCCCAGCGTAGCAATCGCCAGATAATCAGAGCGCAGCCCCAAAGCCGTCTTGCCAATCAGCCAGGCAGCCCCGGCGGCCAGCAAACCGCCTGCGGGCCAGGCCAGCAGTACCGGCAGGCCCAGGCCGCCGATATTGCCCTGCAGGGCCGGGTTGATCGCCTCGACTGAGCCGACAGCCGGATCAAAGATCGCGCGGTAGACAAAGAAGCCCACTATAAGCACTGCAAGCAAAACAGCGGTGCGCAGCTTGCCTGCGGGTAGGAACTTGGTGATCATGACGGCCGATACGACGGTCAGCGCACCCATCACCAGTGCCATGACGATGCTGATACCACCGGACGACCAGGCCGCCGGGATCACCGGGGTCGACACCAGCACAACTGCCAGCCCACCAAGCGCGGTAAAGCCCATGATGCCGACGTTGAACAACCCGGCAAAGCCCCATTGGATGTTCACGCCAATGGCCATGATGGCCGAAATCAGCCCCATGTTCAGGATCACCAGCGCCGAGTTCCAGGACCCGGAGAAGAACAGAAAGTCGGTCATGCCCTCGAGCACGATCATCACGCCGACAAAGACGAAAAGAAGGGTATGTTTCATGGTCTCGGTCATACCGCTTTCCCTTTGAAAAGGCCGGTGGGCTTGAACAGGAGGACAACAATCAGGATCGCAAAGGAAACAGCGAATTTGTAGTCGGTGCTGAGAAGCTGAACCAACCCGTCCGGCGCCAGGCTGTCCGGCAGGCCATAGTTCAGAACCTTTTTCCAGGCATAGGTGATCGTCACCTCAGAAAACGCGATGATGAAGCCGCCGGCAATGGCCCCCAGCGGGTTGCCGAGGCCGCCCACAATGGCCGAGGCAAAGATCGGCAGCAGCAGCTGGAAATAGGTGAAGGGTTTGAACGACTTGTCGAGGCCGTAAAGCACACCTGCAATGGTCGCCAGCGCCGCGACGATCATCCAGGTGTACATCACCACGCGCTCGGGGTTGATGCCCGACAAGAGCGCCAGATCCTCGTTATCCGAATAGGCCCGCATGGATTTTCCGGTGCGGGTCTTGTTCAGGAACCAGAACAGCACCGCCACCACGATGATTGCGGTGATCACGGTGATGCCTTGGGTTGTCTTGATCGCCAGTCCTTCATTGAGGCCGGTCATCTGCTTGAAGGTGCGCGCCTTGATGATGAAACGCTCGCCGTCGGCAAACCGCTGGTCGCCGGGGCCGATGATGAAACGCACGATGCCGTTCATCATGAACATCACACCCAGCGAGACCATGACAAAGATCACCGGTTTCGCCTTTTGTGCGCGGTAAAACCGGTAAACGGTCTTGTCGGTCAGCAGCGCCAGGCCGATGGTGCCCAGAATGCCAAAGGGCAGGGCCAGCAGTGCCGTCGGCAACGGGCCTGCACTGATCCCCATAGACTGAAACAGCCAGGTGATCAGGATCGTGACCATCGCGCCAAACGCCATGGTGTCGCCATGGGCAAAGTTCGAGAACCGCAGGATCCCGTAGATCAGCGTCACCCCCAGCGCACCGAGCGCCAGTTGGCTGCCATAGGCCAGCCCGGGGACAACAACAAAATTGGTAAGCGCCACGAGGGCGTTGAGAAGATCCATCAGGAAGCCACCTCTACTGCGCCGCAGGTTCCGACATAAACCATGTAATCCTCATTTCTGAAACGGATGTCCCAGAGGGCTTCGCCTTGCGGGCTTATCGTGATTGTTTCTTTCGAGACGCCTGTTTTGAAGAAGTACTCGACTGCGCCGTTATCGAAAGACTTGGCACGGGCTTTGTAGTCACCGCTGCCATCCACGATTACGCGTCCACTGCGTTTTCGGTGAGCAACAGTTACCTGTAAGGCCACATCAGCCCTCTGCATGCCTTCGTTTGTTACTTTTGCAACGTGATCGAAGAGGCAGCCGTGCTGCAGCGGAGCAGCTTGGAGTGTGCTGGAAACCGCTACTATTACACCTGTGCTCAAAACAGTAAGCAAACCGTCGCGGTGAGTTAACCGGGGTAGGAACATCCTTCACCCTCCCAGGAACGACTTGCGCACTTCGGGATCGCCCAGCAGCTCTTTGCCAGTGCCGGTATAGGCATTGCGCCCCTGCACCAGAACATAGCCTTTGTCCGCGATCTCAAGCGCTTGCTTGGCGTTCTGCTCCACCATCAGGATCGGCAGCCCGGTGCGGGCGACCTCGATGATGCGGTCGAACAGCTCATCCATCACGATGGGGGACACACCCGCCGTGGGTTCATCCAGCATCAGCACTTTGGGCTTGGTCATCAGCGCGCGCCCCACTGCCACCTGCTGGCGCTGGCCGCCGGACAATTCGCCCGCGGGCTGGTTGCGCTTGTCGCGCAGGATCGGGAACAGGTGATACACTTGCTCCATCGTGTCCCGGAAATCATCAGTTCGGATAAAGGCGCCCATCTCCAGATTTTCCTCCACCGTCATCGACGTGAAGATATTGCTGGTCTGCGGCACAAACCCCATACCCTTGACGACCCGGTCCTGCGGCGACAGTGCAGTGATATCCTCGCCGCCCAGCCGCACCGTGCCTGAGTGCACGTTCAGCATCCCGAAAACCGCCTTCATGGCAGTGGATTTTCCGGCCCCGTTCGGGCCCACGATCACAGCGATTTCGCCGGGGTTCACGGCAATGGTGCAGTCATGCAGGATATCCGGCCCCTTACCGTATCCGCCTGTCATGCAGTCGCCAATCAGGAATGGTTCAGACATTCGCTGCCCCTTTCATCTTTCTGAAAAAACTCCGGGGGAGCCGCGCAGCGGCGGGGGCGGAGCCCCCAAAGGCAGCAGGCCAATCCATCACGCGTTTTCCAGCTTGTCTTTGTTCTTCAGGCCAGTGCCCAGATAGGCTTCGATCACGTGCTCATTTGCCTTGATCTCGTCCAGGGTACCTTCGGCCAGCTTCTTGCCCTCGGCCATGCAGATCACCGGATCGCAGAGACGGCCGATGAATTCCATGTCGTGCTCAATGACGACAAAGGTATATCCGCGTTCTTCGTTCAGGCGCTTGATGGCGTCGGCGATGGTATAGAGCAGGGTGCGGTTCACCCCGGCGCCGACCTCATCCAGGAAAACGATTTTGGCGTCCACCATCATGGTGCGGCCCAGTTCCAGCAGCTTCTTCTGGCCGCCGGACACCTGGCCCGCTTTCAGATCCGCGATGTGGCTGATGGTGAGGAATTCCAGCACCTCATCCGCCTTGGCCCGCAATGCGCGTTCCTCGTCGGCAATCCGCTTGCGGCCGAACCAGGTGTTCCACAGGGTTTCCCCCGATTGCGCACCCGGCACCATCATCAGGTTCTCGCGGCAGGTCATCGAGGAAAACTCATGCGCAATCTGAAAAGTGCGCAGCAGCCCCTTATGGAACAGCTCATGCGGCGGCAGGCCGGTGATATCCTCGCCATCCATGGTAACCCGGCCTGAGGTCGGTTCCAGAACACCCGCGATAACGTTGAAAAGAGTGGTTTTTCCTGCCCCGTTCGGGCCGATCAAACCAGTTATGGACCCCTTAGCGATTTCCAGCGAGGCGCCGTCAACCGCGTGGAACCCGCCGAAGTGCTTGTGCAAGTCCTCGACGACGATCATGTCATTTCATCCCCTGCCGCAGTTTTGCGGCGTTTTTAGCTTTGACCAGCCCGGGCGGAGCCCGGACTGATCTTTTTCTTTACTTTACAAGTGGTTATCAGCGGAATCGAAGGGTCTCGTTCTTGCCGCCCTTTACTTCGATCTCACGGTAGGAGCCTGCGCTCTCACCTGGGCCAATCAGTTCAACGCCGGTTGCGCCCTGATAGTCGATCTCACCACCGGCGGCGAGGATTTCCAGCGCCTTGCCCAGCTCACCCGGGTTGATCGGCTCGCCCGGTGCGTTTGCCACATCCAGGATCTTGCCGACGTAATCCGCCGGGTTGGTGGAGTTGGCAGCCTGCATCGCCAGCATGAACAGCGCCGCTGCGTCATAGGATTCAGACGCATAAGCAGAGGTGCCGTCAAAGCCGCGCTCTTTTGCCATTTCAGCAAAGATTTCTGCACCCTTGCTGTCCGAGCCCGCGATCTGGCCAAAGGAGCCGTCGAGGTCTGCGCCAACGTTTGCAGGCAGGCTGTCGCCAATCATGCCGCCGGGCAGGCCAAAGGTGTCAAATGCACCGGAATCCAGCGAACCCTGGATGATGCCCAGGCCGCCCTGATCCAGATAGCCAGCCACAACCAGAATATCGCCGCCAGCGGATGCCAGCGCGCCGACTTCTGCGGAATAGTCGCCTTTGCCATCTTCATGGGCGGTCACAATGGTGACTTCGCCACCAACGCCCTCGAACGAAGACTGGATCGCATCCGCCAGGCCCTTGCCGTAGTCGTTGTTGGTGTAGGTCAGGGCGATCGAGTTGATGCCGCGCTCTTTCAGGATCTCGGCCATCACCTGGCCTTCACGGGCGTCCGACGGTGAGGTGCGGAAGAACAGGCCGTTGTCTTCCATGGACGACAGGCCGGGCGAGGTGGCGGACGGTGAGATCATCACCATGCCATTCGGGATCGCCACATTCTGCAGGATCGCGCCGGTCACGCCAGAGCAGTCGCCGCCGATGATGCCGTTGACGCCTTCGGCAACCAGTTTCTCGCCGTTTGCCACGGCCAGCCCGTTGTCGATGCATCCGGTGTCAGCGCGGACCGGCGTCACGGTGGCGCTGTCCAGCAGCTTGCCGGACTTGGTGACTTCTTCCATTGCCAGCTCAGCGCCGTCGCCCATAGCCGGGGCCAAGGATTCAATTGGGCCGGTGAAGCCGAAAAGCACGCCCAGTTTCACTTCCTTGGCGTGGCCGCCGGCATAAGCGGTGCCAGCAGTCAGTGCAGCAGCCGCGGTGGCCATCAGCAGTTTCTTCATTTGAGAACTCCCATTGTTGGAACAAAATGTTCACATCGGACCCTAGGCAAGCCGTCTGAAAAAGAAAAGTCCCGTTGAGGCGAGAGATTTCAAAGAGTCCGTCCTGTTTTTCTCCGCTATTATCAGTTTTTGAGTTGCGGAACTGGACATGTTTTAAGTCTAAAATAACAGAAATGGAAGTAGAAATGTTGCGTCGGTTACTTATGTTGACGTCCTTGGTCGTTATGATGCCGTTTTCTGATTTAGTTCAGGCAGATACACTGGACAGCAGCGCCGGTGAGCTGCGCGTTCAGAAGATGGTCGGCGGATTTGACGTTCCCTGGGCATTTGCTTTTCTGCCCGGCGGTGGCCTTCTGGTAACGGAACGCGAAGGCGTTCTTTTTTACGTCAAGGATGGCAAAAGGAATCAGATCTCTGGCCTTCCTCCAATACTGGCTGATGGGCAGGGTGGTCTGTTGGACGTGATGGTGCCGCAAGATTTTCTTGTCAGCCGGGAAGTCTTTCTGACCTTTTCCAAGCGTCAGGGGCAGGGAGCGGGAGCGGCACTGGCCTCTGGCCGCCTGAGCCAAGACAACACGGCTCTGACCGGCCTGCGCATTCTATTCGAGGCTGCGCCTGGTGCCCGGGGCGGGCGCCATTTCGGCTCTCGCGTGGTTGAAGCACGGGATGGCTCTCTGTTTATCTCTCCGGGCGAGCGCGGCGACCGCTCCAGTGCACAAGACCTGCGCCTGCATCAAGGCTCGGTGGTGCGGATCAGCCGGGACGGTTCGGTGCCGTCTGGCAATCCGTTTGCAGGGCTTGACGCGGCGCAGCCTGAAATCTGGTCCTACGGACACCGCAATCCTCAAGGCATGGCGCTGGACCAGCGCGGCGCGCTCTGGGTGGCAGAACATGGGGCAAAAGGCGGTGATGAAGTGAACCGGGTGCGCAAGGGTGCCAACTATGGCTGGCCGGTGATTTCTTACGGGCGTCATTACTCTGGCGCGAAAATCGGTGAGGGAGCGGCGAAAGAAGGCATGGAGCAGCCGGAATGGCACTGGGACCCGTCGATGGCGCCCTCTGGCATGCTGGTCTATTCCGGCCGGATGTGGCCGGAATGGCGGGGTGATATCTTTGTCGGTTCGCTCAAGTTCGACTATATCTCCCGGCTGTCCGGCAGGCCACTAAGGGAGGCAGAGCAATTGCGCAGCAGCCTAACCGGGCGCATCCGCGATGTGCAGGAAGCGTCCGATGGCAGCATCTGGTTCGCGTCAGAAACAGAAGGAGCGCTTTTCAGGATTGCCCGGTAGGCAGAGCGGCCGTCCGGTCTGTTACGTCTTGTATGCCGCCGCCTTGCTGCCGCGCTCGCGGTAGGGGGTGGTGTCATAGTGGGCCCGGTAGCATTTGGAGAAATGCGACGGAGACGCAAAGCCACAGGCCAGCGCAACATTGATCACGCTCATGTCGGTCTGCATCAGAAGATTGCGCGCTTTCTGCAGCCGCAGCTCCATATAATAGCGCTTGGGGGAGCGGTTCAGATAACGGCGGAACAGCCGCTCCAGCTGACGAGTGGACATGCCCACATCCTGCGCCAGGATCGAAGGGCTGATCGGCTCTTCGATATTGGCTTCCATCATCTGAATGACCATTGACAGCTTGGGGTGGCGCACCCCGATGCGGGTCGGGATCGACAGACGCTGGGTGTCCTGGTCGGTACGAATAGAGGAATAGATCAGCTGGTCGGCAACCGAATTGGCAAGATTCTCGCCCTGGTCATTGGCAATCAGCTTGAGCATCAGGTCAATCGATGATGTGCCGCCAGCAGTCGACAGCCGGTTGCCGTCGATGACGAAAACCGACTTCGCCAGTTCCACCTCGTCGAATTCCTCGCTGAAACTGTCGGCGTTTTCCCAGTGAATGGTCGCACGCTTGCCGTCAAGCAGCCCGGCTTTGGCCAATGTATAGGACGCGGTGCACAAGCCGCCGACCATCAGGCCCTTGCGGGCCTCGCGCCGCAGCCAGGACAGGATTTTCTTGGTCGAAGAGTCCTGAACGTCAATGCCACCGCACAGCATGATGGTATCGTCACGCTGCAGCTCACAAAGATCCGAATCAAGCTTGAAGACAGTGCCGGCAGAGCAGGTTACGGTATCGCCCCCTTCGCCAACCACGGTCCAGGTGTACAGTTCTTGCCCGGCCATTCTGTTCGCGATCCGCAGCGATTCCATGGCGGCCGAAAAGCAAAGCAGGGTGAATTTGTCGAGCAGAACAAATACAAATCTCTTTGGCTGGCTTACGGCGGTTCCAGATACAGCAGGCTTGCGCGGCGTCTGCATGGCGAGCGTCCTTCAAGAAACGAGTCAGGCCGCGAGAGCACTGTCCGCGGCGGGTCAGAAAACCGTGCTCACAGCTTGGCTCCGGGGTCAAGTCTCCGCAATTCTAAACTGGCCTCTCTGCAGCGGATTTTGTATAGAGCGCCAACAATATTCTAAAGACCTCTGATGCGGAGATAAAGTCATGAGTGAATGGCAAAAAACGGACTGGCGCAGCAAGCCGCGGGTTCAGATGCCGGACTATACGAATGCGGCTGCGCTGAACGCTGTCGAAGCTCAGCTTTCGAAGTATCCGCCGCTGGTCTTTGCCGGCGAAGCGCGGCGCTTGAAACAGAACCTGGGGGCAGCCGGGCGCGGCGAGGCGTTTTTGCTGCAAGGCGGCGACTGCGCCGAAAGCTTTGACCAGTTTTCCGCTGACGCGATCCGCGACACCTTTAAGGTGATGTTGCAGATGGCAATGGTGCTGACATACGGCGCCAAGGTGCCAGTGGTGAAAGTCGGTCGCATGGCGGGTCAATTTGCCAAGCCACGCAGCGCGCCAACTGAAACAATTGATGGCGTGGAACTGCCCAGCTACCGCGGCGATATCATCAATGAACTGGATTTCACTGCCGCAGCCCGCATTCCTAACCCGAAGAAAATGCTGCAGGCCTATACCCAGGCCGCGGCAACCCTGAACCTGCTGCGCGCATTTTCTACCGGCGGTTTTGCCGATATGAGCCGGGTTCATTCCTGGACCCTGGGCTTTACGGATGAGCAGGAAGTCCAGAAATACAGCGAAATTGCCACCCGCATTCAGGACACGATCGACTTTATGGCAGCGGCTGGCATCACTGCCGACACGACCCATGAATTCTCGACTGTCGATTTCTACACCAGCCACGAAGGCCTGCTGCTGGAATATGAAGAGGCGCTGACCCGTTTGGATTCTACCTCTGGCAAATGGCTGGCGGGGTCTGGCCATATGATCTGGATCGGGGACCGCACCCGCCAGCCGGATGGCGCCCATGTGGAATTCTGCCGCGGCGTGTTGAACCCGATCGGCCTGAAATGCGGCCCGACCACCACGGCTGAAGATCTGAAGGTGCTGATGGCGCGCCTGAACCCGGAAAACGAAGAGGGCAAACTGACCCTGATCGCACGCTTTGGTGCCGGCAAGGCAGGGGAGCATTTGCCGCGACTGGTCAAAGCTGTGAAGGAAGAAGGTGCCAAGGTCACCTGGGTCTGCGACCCGATGCATGGCAACACCATCAAGTCTTCCACAGGCTACAAGACCCGGCCTTTCGACAGTGTGTTGCGCGAAGTGCGCGACTTCTTCGGTGTTCACAAGGCAGAGGGCACCATTCCCGGTGGCGTGCATTTTGAAATGACCGGCCAGGACGTGACCGAATGCACCGGTGGCGTGCGTGCGGTAACGGATGAGGATCTGAGCGACCGCTACCACACTGCTTGCGACCCGCGCCTGAACGCCAGCCAGTCGCTGGAACTGGCCTTCCTGGTCGCTGAGGAACTGTCTGCCCTGCGTGCAAGCCAGACAACCCGCCAGGTCGGCTGACGTCAGGCGAGGTTTCCCCTGCCGTAAAAAAGGCGCCCCGGGGGTTCTCCCACGGGGCGCAGTCAGTTCAAGCAGCTATGACCTTGTACTTGAATTGGAATTTCACTGGGTGCAGGACCGGGATCAGTCGCGGCTGACCACCAGCCGCAAATGCGGTGCGCCTTTGCCCTTGGCAGGTTCCGGTTTGGGCGGTTCCGCTACCTTGCCTGCCCGGCTGCGGTCCAGCAATGCCTTGGCTTCATCCAGCAGCGTCTGCTCCGGTTTGAAGCGGGCCTGGGTTTCCGCAAAGCCCGGGTTGGGCTGGATGGCTTCGGCGCGGGCCTCTTCCTTGCTGTCTTCCCGCGGCTTGGCCTTAATCGCAGGGGCGCCTTCGGGTTTGCCAACGGCGCGCATTTCGATAGACGTGATGGAGAACCGTTGCGATGTCACCGATGTGGCGTCATCTGCCACAAGCACCCCCAGCACACGGCTGATGTCACCCAGATCGCTGCGCAGGGGCAGCAGAAGCATGCGGGCTTCACGTGGTGTTTTCAGGCGCGGGCCTTCGACCTGCAGTTCAAGCTCCACCGTGGCGGGTGTGTCAAACATATGCTCCATCGCGCTGCTCAGCTGTTTGCGCGCATCTGCGGTGAAGAAGGCGGTCACTGGCATGCCACGGACTTCCATGCCGGCCATCTCATTGACCAGCGAGCCGGCCAGGCGGAAGCGGGCAATGCCCGGTGCGATGCGTTCCAGAATAAACGTGTTGCTCAGGATGTTTTCCAGCCCGCGCGGATCAATTTGCGAGCGGCTGGGCACATCATCGCCGCGGCGCAGTGCTGTCCAGTAAGCCTCTGCCTGGCGCAGGGGCGACAGAGTTCCGCCTTTGCGAAAGCGGTCCATCGACACAACGTTGCCCTGTCCGCCAGATTTACCGTCTTTACTGCGGCTGCCAAAAATCATTTCATCTTCCCCTGCAACGCCGGTCATCCCTTGCGTCTAGTGCAGCTTCTTGCTGCATTAAGACTTAGGGCCGGTTTGGTTACCCTGAAGTTAAGATGCCACAATATAATTCAAATTTGGACTACTTCTTTAAGCAATGGTTAACAGACTGGCCCGACCTGTTTTGCTATTGCGCTTGCACCCTGTCGTTCGCAGACGGTACAGCAGGTAGACGGCAGTGATCAGGGGGCCTTATTATGACTATCCGCAGCATGACCGCCTTTGCTTCGGCGCAGGGCAGTTCCGGGCAGCACAGCTGGAGCTGGGACATTCGCTCTGTCAACGCCAAGGGGCTGGATGTTCGGCTGCGAATCCCGGATTGGCTGGAAGGTCTTGAAAACACAACACGGTCTGCGCTGACCAAGGCGCTTGCAAGGGGGAATGTCTCCCTGGCGCTGCGTATCACGCGCACCGAAGACAGTGCCGGGCAGGTGCAGGTCAACGCGTCCGTTTTGCAATCTGTGGTCAAGGCACTGGGAGAGGCGCAGTCCGTTGCCAGCCAGAACCGGGTTGAGATCAGCCCGGCCACAGCGGCTGAGCTTTTGTCCTTTAAAGGTGTGCTGGAGCAGTCAGCAGGCGATGATGATCCGGGGCCTTTGGTGGCCTTGCTTGGCAAGGAACTGGAAACACTCGTGGCGGAGTTTGTCCAGATGCGCGAGGCAGAAGGCGCTGCGCTTGCCACAATCCTTAACGGCCAGCTGGAGCAGGTCGCTGCCCTGACAGTCCAGGCAGAGGAGCGTGCAGAAGAGCGCAAGGTCAAGATGGCTGAAACGCTGAAGGCCAATCTGTCCCGAGTAATGGAAAATGCCGAAGGCGCCGACCCGGACCGGGTGGCGCAGGAATTGGCGCTGATCGCAGTGAAGGCTGACGTCACAGAGGAGCTGGACCGTCTTGGCGCCCATGTGGCCGCAGCACGGGATCTGCTGGGGAAGGGCGGCGCAGTGGGCCGCAAACTGGACTTTCTGATGCAGGAGTTCAACCGCGAGGCCAACACATTGTGCTCCAAAGCCCAGCACAGCGGCTTGACGGCGGTGGGGCTTGAGTTGAAAACCGTGATCGACCAGATGCGCGAGCAGGTGCAGAACATAGAATGAGAAAAGGAGTGCCACGATGGCAGACCGCCGCGGCCTTTTGATTATCCTCTCGTCGCCTTCGGGCGCAGGCAAATCTACCTTGGCCCGCCGCCTGATGGCCTGGGATCCGGGTCTTGCCTTCTCAGTTTCCGCAACCACTCGCGCGCCGCGTCCCGGCGAGGAGCATGGTCGTGAATATTTTTTCATGTCAGAGGATGAATTCCGCCAGAAGGTTGCAGAAGGCGGCATGCTGGAACATGCCCACGTCTTCGGCAACTTCTATGGTTCACCCGCAGGGCCGGTGAAAGACACGATCGAGGCTGGCCAGGACGTGCTGTTCGATGTCGATTGGCAAGGCGAAATTCAGATCCGCAATTCGGACCTCGGCAAACACGCGCTGTCGATCTTTATCCTGCCGCCGTCGATCGCTGAACTGCGCCGCCGCCTGGAAACCCGCGCCCAAGATAGCGATGAGGTGATCGGCAAGCGGATGCAGAAAAGCTGGGATGAGATCAGCCACTGGGGCTATTACGACTATGTTCTGGTCAACGATGACCTGGACGAGACCGAGGCCAGGCTGAAAACCATCGTCGAGGCCGAACGCATGCGCCGCATACAGCAGCCCACGCTGCAGGATCATGTCCGCACCTTGCAAACCCAGTTCGAGGAGCAGTCATGACACTTTATGCTCTTGGAACGCATCAGCCTCAGCTCCATGAGGACACGTGGGTTGCTGCTGATGCCAACCTGATTGGCAAAGTGGTAATGGAAGCGGGGTCCTCGGTCTGGTTCGGCGTCACAATCCGCGCCGACCACGAGGAAATCCGCATCTGCGAAGGCGCCAATGTGCAGGAAAACGTGGTGATGCATATCGATGCGGGCTATCCGCTGACCATCGGCAGAAACTGCACCATCGGCCACAAGGCGATGCTGCATGGCTGCACCATTGGCGAGAACTCCCTGGTGGGTATGGGCGCAACTGTCCTGAATGGTGCGAAAATCGGCAGGAACTGCCTGATCGGTGCTGGCGCTTTGATCACCGAAAACAAGGAGATCCCGGACAACTCGCTGGTGATGGGCAGTCCCGGCAAGGTGGTTCGGGAGGTGGACGCGGCGCTGGCTGAAAAGCTCACTCAAAGCGCACTTCTTTATCAGGACAACATGCGCCGGTTCCGGGCAGAGCTGAAACCGCTGTAACCGGCGGGTTATGAAACATCCGCTTTACATTGAGGCGCTAGACAGGCGGGGATCTTAACTGCGGGGACCAGATGACAACGGATCTGATAGACGGGTTTCTGGCGGCGATTCCGCTGCCTGCTGTGATGGTCGACCAGACCGAACGCTTCATTGCCATCAACAGCGGTGCTGAGATACTGCTGGGGCAGGGGATCAGGGGGCGCCACTTTGCCACTATCCTGCGCCAGCCCAGCGTGGCCTCCGCGATCGAGGCCTGCCTGCAAGACAAGCAATCCCGTACTGCGCGGCATCTGTCCAACGACGGCGCGCAAGAGGCCACGTACACAGTCACTCTGCGCTATGTGTCTGGCATTGGTGCGGTGGGCGGCGGCGCGGTTCTGGCCTGTTTCGACGATACCACCGAACGCGAGCAGGCCGGCCAGATGCGCCGGGACTTTGTCGCAAATGTCAGCCATGAACTGCGCACGCCCCTGACTGCCCTGATTGGATTCATTGAAACCCTGCGCGGGCCTGCCAGGGATGACGCTGCCGCCCGCGACCGGTTTCTTATGATCATGGAAGGTGAGGCCAGCCGCATGAACCGCCTTGTGGGCGACCTCTTGTCGCTGAACCGGGTCGAAAGCGAAGAACGCGTGCGTCCCAAAGAACAGGTGGACCTGACCGGACTTCTGGACTCCACCCTCAAAACGCTGGCGCCGGTGGCTGAGGCGCGCAGCACTGTGTTGACCCTGGATGCACCGGAAGCCTCGGTCTTTGTCACCGGAGATCCGGATCAACTACAGCAGGTGTTCATTAACCTGGTGGAGAACGCAGTGAAATACGGCGGCGATCAGGTGCGGGTCGTGTTGACCCATACGGACCGCGATCCGTCGGTGCGCGCGGCCGCCGCGCTGGTTCAGGTGATCGACAACGGCCCGGGAATCGCTCCCATTCACCTGCCGCGGCTGACCGAACGTTTTTACCGCGCCGACAGCCACCGGTCCCGAGAGATGGGCGGCACTGGCCTTGGCCTGGCGATCGTCAAACATATCGTCAATCGCCACCGCGGACGGTTTCGGGTCGAAAGTGAACTTGGTCAAGGTTCTGTTTTCACAGTAGTTTTGCCGGATTAATCTATTCCTGCATGCCGATCTGTAACCGCCGCCGTCGCTTTTCCACGGCGGCGGCTTTGCCGTTTGTATCAGATTTTTTCTGCCGAGCCCGGCTTTGTCATACAGCCGTTACATGGCTGTCACAAAAGCCTCATCAGCGGCTTCTAGGAGAGGCGGCAAGATCATCACGGGGTGATCGACCTTTGAAACTCTTGGAGACACAAATGTCCTTTGTGAAACTGACCGCTTCCGCTCTGGCGATTTCCGCCGTTTCCGCCACCGCAGCCGCCGCGCGCGATCAGGTGCAGGTTGCAGGTTCGTCCACCGTTCTGCCTTACGCCTCCATCGTGGCAGAAGCCTTTGGCGAGAACTTTGATTTCCCGACCCCGGTTGTCGAATCCGGCGGCTCCTCTGCCGGGCTCAAGCGTTTCTGCGAAGGTGTTGGCGAAAACACCATCGATGTCGCGAACGCGTCGCGCCGCATCAAAGACAAGGAAATCGCGGCTTGTGCCGAAAACGGCGTGACCGATATCATCGAAGTCCGCATCGGCTATGATGGCATCGTTTTTGCCTCCGACATCGGCGCCAATTCCTTTGAATTCACTCCAACCGACTGGTTCCTGGCCCTGTCCGACAAGGTGCTGGTTGACGGCGAACTGGCCGACAATCCGAACACCACCTGGGCTGACGTAAACCCGAACTTTCCGGCTGTGGACATCCAGGCCTTCGTGCCGGGCACCAAGCACGGCACCCGCGAAGTGTTCGAAGACAAAGTGATCCTGGCGGGCTGCGAGGCCACCGGCGCGTTTGATCAGCTGCTGGCCCAGGCTTCAGGCGACACCGACAAGGCCAGGCACAAAGCGGCTGAGAAAGCCTGTATCGCCCTGCGCACTGATGGCAAATCGGTGGATATCGACGGCGACTACACCGAAACCCTGGCCCGGATTGAGTCCAACAAAGACGGCATCGGCGTCTTTGGCCTGGCGTTTTACGAGAACAACACCGACAAGCTGCAGGTTGCCACCATGTCTGGTGTGGTGCCCTCGACCGAAAGCATTGCAACCGGCGAATACCCGGTCTCCCGCCCGCTGTTCTTCTACGTCAAGCAAGCCCACATCGGCGTGATCCCCGGCCTGAAAGAATATACCGAGTTCTTCGTCGCTGACGAAGTTGCAGGCGAAGACGGCCCGCTGGCCGAATACGGTCTGGTTGCCGACCCGCAGCTGACCGAAACCCAGGAAGCGGTTTCCAATGAGACCGTGATGGACGGTAACTCCTGAACAGGCCTGCCTGTGATCTGATCCTTGCCGGGGCGGAGCCATCCTCCGCCCCGGTGCAATCTTACTGCGGCAGGGCTGCCGCTGCTTAAACGCCACTGCCAAAACCGGAGCCTTTCATGCCCACTTTCTGGCTTGTTGCCCTCCTGCTTGCGCTCTCTGCCGCGGGGTACAATGGCGGCCGCCGCCGTGCGATTGCCACTGCCGCGGGCAATGTCAAAGATCTTCATTCGCTGCCATCCTATTACGGCTACCACGTGGCGCTTGCGGCTTTTGTGCCGTCTATCGCGGCGCTGGCCGTCTGGCTGCTGGCCCAGCCGGTGTTCATTGAAACCCGGGTCTCGGGTATGATCCCGGCAGAGGCAATCCCAGAAAGCTCTTCCATCGGTCTGGTGATGAGCGACGTGCGCCGGGTTGCCGAAGGGCTGGATCTGGCAGTGGAGCAGGGGCTTTTGACCCCCCGTGAGGCCCGCAATGCCAGCGCAGGCGCACAGGACCTGCGTGCCCTGATGGGCGAGGTGGGCGTGGCCCTTGGCTCCAAGGTGCGTCCAGAGGCGCTGAGCGCTGCCCAGGCGTATCGCAACCTGTCCCAAAACGGTCGCGACGCCATGACGGCGGTTGTGGCGCTGCTGGCGATTGGTGGTTTTGTCTTCGCCTACATGCGCATCCACAAGGATTTTCGCGCCCGCAATGTCGTAGAGCGCGCGGTGCTGGCGCTCTTGATCCTGGCCGCCTCGCTGGCGATCCTGACGACGGTCGGCATTGTTCTGTCGATGCTGTTTGAAACCAAAAACTTCTTTGGCCTGCATTCCTGGACCGATTTCTTCTTCGGCTCCACCTGGGCACCCAACTTCCGCGGCGGCAGTGAACTGTCGATCCTGCCGCTTTTGTGGGGCACGCTTTACATCTCCTTTATTGCGCTGCTGGTTGCTGTGCCGGTTGGCCTCTTCGCCGCCATTTACCTGTCCGAATACGCCAGCGGCGCCGTGCGTGCCTTTGCCAAGCCGCTGTTAGAGATCCTGGCGGGCATTCCCACCATCGTCTACGGCCTGTTTGCGCTGCTGACCGTCGGCCCGGCGCTGGCCGATCTCTTTGGCAAGGGCGGGCTTTTGGGGGTCGAGTGGATGGCTGGTGCCACCTCTGTTTTGACTGCCGGTCTGGTGATGGGCATCATGCTGATCCCCTTTGTGTCCTCGCTGTCCGATGACATCATCAACGCGGTGCCGCAGGCGATGCGCGACGGCTCTCTGGGCCTTGGCGCGACCAAGTCCGAAACCGTGCGCCAGGTCGTTATGCCGGCAGCTCTGCCAGGCATCGTCGGCGCGGTGCTGCTGGCCGCCTCACGCGCGATCGGTGAGACCATGATTGTGGTGATGGGGGCCGGGGCGATTGCCAAGTTCTCTGCCAATCCGCTGGACTCGATGACCACCATCACCACCCGGATTGTCAGCCAATTGACCGGCGACACCGATTTTGCCAGCCCGGAAACGCTGGTTGCCTTTGCCTTGGGTCTGACCCTGTTTGTTCTGACCCTCGGCCTGAACGTCCTGGCGCTGTATATCGTGCGCACATACCGGGAGCAGTACGAATAATGACTGACCTCAGCCAAAACACCTCTGGCACCGTGCCCCGTAAACACGGCGGTTCGCTACTGGAACAAAGCCCGCATACCAAAAAGCGAAATGCCGCGGAAACCCGGTTCAAGGCCTATGGTATCGCCGCCATCGCAGCAGGTCTGCTGATGTTGGCTGTCCTGGTGACCACCATTGTTGGTAAGGGCACCGGGGCGTTCCAGCAGACCTTTGTCACTCTGCAGGTCGACCTTCTGGAACAGAAGCTCGACAAGAAGGGCAACCGCGATCTGGCTGACATCAAGAAGGTCACAACCTTTGGCTATGCGCCGATCATCAAGGGAGCCATGACCAGCGTGGTCGAGGAGCTGGGCATCGAGACCGGTCTCAAGGCCAAGCAGCTGGCGGCAATTCTGTCCAAGGACGCTGCCGCCCAGCTGCGCGAATATGTGATCGCCAATCCGGATCAGATCGGCCAGACAGTGGAGTTCCGCTTCCTCGCCTCCAGCCGTGTCGACGGCTACTTGAAGGGTCGGGTTACTCGGGCCAGCATTGAGCGAGACAAGAACATATCGCCGGAACAGCTTGATATTGTTGATGCCTTGGCCGTCGCTGGTGCGCTGGAGAAGACCTTTAACCTCGACTTCATTCTGGGCGCGGATGCCTCTGATGCCCGCCCCGAAGCGGCCGGTATCGGTGTCGCCATGCTGGGGTCACTGTCCATGATGCTGGTGGTGCTGGCGCTGGCCCTGCCGATTGGTGTGGCCGCCTCGATCTATCTTGAGGAGTTTGCGCCGCAGAACTGGCTCACCTACATGATTGAAGTGAACATCTCCAACCTTGCTGCGGTGCCATCGATTGTGTTTGGTATCCTCGGCCTGGCCGTGTTCATCAACTATATGCACTTGCCGACCTCGGCACCGCTGGTGGGCGGTCTGGTGCTGACACTGATGACACTTCCGACCATCATCATCTCGACCCGCGCCGCGCTGAAGGCTGTTCCCCCGTCGATCCGCGATGCCGCGCTGGGTGTCGGCGCGTCAAAGATGCAGGCCGTATTTCACCATGTGCTGCCGCTGGCCGCTCCTGGCATTCTGACCGGCACCATCATCGGCCTGGCGCAGGCACTGGGAGAAACCGCGCCGCTGCTGCTCATTGGCATGGTCGGCTTCATTGCCTCCAATGCGCCGGAAAGCCTGGCGGACGGGCTGCTGGCCCCGAACTCTGCCATGCCTGCCCAGATCTACGAATGGGCCAAACGCGCTGACCCGGCGTTCTATGAACGTGCCTGGGGTGGCATCATCATTCTTCTCATCTTCCTGGTGACCATGAACACGCTTGCCGTGATCCTGCGCCGCCGCTTTGAACGCCGCTGGTAAGGGGGCATAGTGCAATGAACGACATGACCTTGATGGACAAGACCGTGGACACCCAGAACATCAAAATCGCCGCCCGGGACGTCAATGTCCATTACGGCGACTCCCACGCAATCAAAGACGTGAATGTCGAGATTGAGGATAAGACCGTCACCGCCTTCATCGGGCCCTCAGGCTGCGGCAAGTCGACCTTTTTGCGCTGCCTGAACCGGATGAATGATACCATTGGCATCTGTCGTGTGAAAGGCGACATCCTGTTGGATGGCGAAGACATCTATGACCGCCGCGTTGACCCGGTGCAGCTGCGCGCCAAGGTCGGCATGGTGTTCCAGAAACCGAACCCGTTCCCCAAGTCGATCTATGACAACGTGGCCTATGGTCCGCGTATTCACGGTCTGGCGAGAAACAAAGCGGAACTGGATGAAATAGTTGAGAAATCCTTGCGCCGTGCGGCGATATGGGATGAGGTCAAAGACCGTCTGGACGCGCCTGGCACCGGCCTCTCCGGTGGTCAGCAGCAGCGCCTGTGCATTGCCCGCGCTGTGGCCACAGAACCGGAAGTCTTGTTGATGGACGAGCCCTGCTCGGCGCTGGATCCGATTGCGACTGCTCAGGTCGAAGAGCTGATCGACGAACTGCGCAGCCGCTATTCGGTGGTGATCGTCACCCATTCAATGCAGCAGGCCGCCCGTGTCAGCCAGAAGACCGCCTTCTTCCACCTTGGAAACCTGGTGGAATTCGGCCCCACTGGCCAGATCTTCACCAACCCCGAAGATTCGCGCACGGAAAGCTATATCACCGGCCGGATCGGCTGATTTCTAGGAAAAACAAATGACTGCACAACATATTGCATCTGCTTTCGACCGTGATCTAGAGGCAATTCAAGCCCAGATCATGAAGATGGGCGGTCTGGTCGAGGCCGCGATCCGTGAGGCCGCCAAGGCGCTTGAAACCCGTGACGAGGAACTGGCGCTGACCGTGCGTCAGGGGGACAAGGCCATCGACAGTCTGGAAGAGCTGATCAATGAGGAAGCCGCCCGGCTGATCGCCCTGCGCGCGCCCGCGGCCTCCGATCTGCGGCTGGTTCTTTCGGTGATGAAGATCGCCGGCAACTTGGAACGCATTGGCGACTATGCAAAAAACATGGCCAAGCGTACCGGGGTTTTGGCCCAGGGGCCGAACAACAGGGAGGGCACCTCAGCGTTGCGCCGCATGGCGCGCGAGGTGGAGCGAATGCTGAAGGACGCGCTTGACTCCTACATTCAGCGCGATGTGGAACTGGCCCGAGACGTGATTGAGCGCGACCGCGACGTGGACCAGATGTACAACGCCCTGTTCCGCGAGCTGCTGACCCACATGATGGAGGACCCGCGCAATATTTCAGCCTGTATGCATCTGCATTTCATTGCAAAAAATACGGAACGAATGGGCGACCACGTGACCGCGATCGCCGAACAGGTGATCTATCTGGTCACCGGCGAGAAGCCGGAAGAAGACCGCAAAAAAGCCGACACCACTTCGACCACACCGCAGGAGATCTGATCTATGGCTGCCGACCAGCCCACCGTTTTGGTTGTAGAGGACGAAATGGCGCAGCGGGAAGTGCTGGCTTACAACCTCGAAGCTGACGGCTTCCGCGTGCTCAGGGCCAAGGATGGCGAAGAAGCACTGCTGGTGGTCGAAGAAGACATGCCTGACATCATCATTCTCGACTGGATGATGCCCAATCTCAGCGGTATCGAGGTGTGTCGTCGTCTCAAAACCCGTGCAGAAACCCGCAATATTCCGGTGATCATGCTGTCAGCCCGATCCGAGGAAGTGGACAAGGTCCGAGGCTTGGAAACCGGTGCCGATGACTATGTGGTGAAACCATATTCGGTGGTCGAATTGATGGCTCGCGTGCGCAGCCAGCTGCGCCGTGTGCGGCCCTCAACTGTTGGGGTGCGGCTGGAGTACGGCGACATCGTGCTGGACGCCGAGACCCACAAAGTCAGCCGGGCCGGCAACGCGCTGAAGCTGGGGCCGACCGAATTCCGCCTGCTCTCCACCTTCATTGAAAAACCGGGCAGGGTGTGGAGCCGGGAACAGCTATTGGACCGGGTCTGGGGCCGTGACATCTATGTCGACACCCGCACCGTCGATGTTCACATCGGACGGTTGCGCAAGGCGCTGACCCAACATGGCGGCGATGATCCAGTGCGTACCGTGCGCGGTGCGGGTTATGCACTGGGCTGAAACCTGGGCTGAAACCTAGGTGGAAACAGCATATGGAGGTGCGCAGGCGGTGTACATCAAGTGCACGCCTGTCACCCCCACGATCCTCACAGGCTGGATTCACCGTGGCAGCGGATCCTCGGGCTGGGCTTGGCCGGCCAGCCAGCTGCGGAATTTCATCAGGGCCGGCGTGTTGGATTTGCGATCCGGCCAGACCAGATAATAGGCGCCATCAGTCTCCACTGGCTCTGGATATAGTGCCACCAGGCGGCCCGTGGCCAGATCCTGCTCCACCAGGTAATCTGGCATCAGGGCGACCCCCAGCCCATGCAATGCTGCCTGAGTGATGGTTGCGAATTGGTCATAGATCGTGCCGCTCAAATCTGCGCCAGCCGCGATTTCTTGCCGCGCGAACCAATCCTGCCAGGCGGTTGTCCGGGTCTGGATGTGCAGCAGCGGCAGTCTTAAAATGTCCTTCGGCTCATCAACCTTGCGTCCTTCCAGAAGTTGTGGAGCGCAGACTGGAAGAAGCTGTTCGTGCTTCAGCAGCAGAGATTGCGTGCCAGGCCAAGACGCATTTCCAAAATGTATCGCTGCATCAAAAGGTTCAGCATCAAAGTTAAACGGTTCAAGCCGGGTTGCCATGTTGATAGTCACATCCGGATGCAGCCGGGCAAACTCCGGCAGCCGCGGCATCAGCCAGCGCATGCCAAAGGCCGGCAGAATGGCCAGATTAAGAGTTCCCGCCAGCGGTGCAGATTGCAGGCGCAGAGTGGATTGCACGATCAGGTTCAAGGCCTGACGGATCTCAGCAGCATAGTCCTGGGCCTCTGTCGTCAGGGTCAGCCGTTTCTGGTCTCTCTGCACCAGTTCCATTCCCAATTGTCTTTCCAACGTTTGCAGCTGGCGGCTGACCGCGCCTTGTGTCAGCGCCAGTTCATCGGCGGCGGCTGAGGCGCTGCCAAGCCGGTCCAGCGCCTCCAGGGCGCGCAGGGAGGATATTGAAGGGAAGAACTTTCGTGACACAGACATGTATGAGTTTTTGTCATGCTTTGTTGCCAAAGTCTCGCTGTTTTTTCCGTTCACCTCCCGTTAGGGTTTGGCCAAATCGTAAATCACTGAGGTGACAATATGACCGGCAAACCCGAATTGCGCGCCAAAGATGCCCCGGATCTGGGCCGTTTCAACTGGGAAGACCCCCTGCGGCTGGAAGACCAGTTGAGTGAAGACGAGCGGATGATCTCTGCCTCTGCCCGTGCTTATGCGCAGGAGAAACTTCAACCGCGCGTGCTAAGCGCCTATGAAAATGAAGAAACTGACCCGGAGATTTTCCGTGAGATGGGGGAGATGGGCCTCCTTGGCACCACGATTCCTGAGCAGTACGGCGGCCTCGGCGGTGGTTATGTGTCTTATGGTCTGGTGGCGCGCGAAGTGGAGCGTGTCGACAGCGGCTACCGCTCTATGATGTCAGTGCAAAGCTCGCTGGTCATGTATCCTATTTACGCATACGGCAGCGAAGAACAGCGTCAGAAATACCTGCCCAAACTGGCGACCGGCGAATGGATCGGCTGCTTCGGCTTGACGGAACCAGATGCGGGTTCTGATCCTGCTGGCATGAAGACCCGAGCCGAGAAAACTGATGGTGGATATCGGCTTACGGGATCAAAGATGTGGATCTCGAATGCTCCGATAGCGGATGTTTTTGTGGTCTGGGCAAAGTCCGAAGCACATGGCGGCAAGATCCGGGGCTTTGTCCTGGACAAGGGGCTGAAGGGCCTGAGTGCGCCGAAAATCGAGAATAAGGCTTCCTTGCGCGCCTCTGTCACCGGCGAGATCGTACTGGATGGCGTCGAAGTTGGAGAAGAGGCGCTGCTGCCGCATGTCGAAGGGTTGAAGGGGCCGTTTGGCTGTTTGAACCGCGCGCGCTACGGTATCAGCTGGGGGGCGATGGGGGCCGCAGAGGCCTGCTGGCACGCCGCGCGCCAATACGGGCTGGACCGTAGCCAGTTTGGCCGTCCGCTGGCAAACACCCAGCTGTTCCAGCTGAAGTTGGCAAACATGCAAACAGAAATCACCCTGGGTTTGCAAGCCTCGTTGCGGGTTGGCCGCCTGATGGACGAAGCCAATGCAGCACCGGAGATGGTGTCTATTATCAAGCGCAACAACTGCGGCAAGGCATTGGAAATCGCGCGGATGTCACGTGACATGCACGGCGGCAACGGCATCAGCCTCGAGTTCGATGTGATCCGGCACATGGTGAACCTGGAGACTGTGAACACCTATGAGGGCACACATGACGTTCATGCACTGATCCTGGGCCGGGCCCAGACCGGATTGCAGGCGTTCTTCTGAAACACATTCAGCAGCGCGGAGTAATGCGCCGCGCTGCATTTTTGCAAAATTGTTTTGCGAAACTGATGCGGATGTTCATTCAGGTGATTTCGCAAAGGATCAGCCCGCTGTTCTGTAACTGAAATCAATGTAACAAGCCGTTGGAGATGTTAACACTCGAAGGAAGCGGGAGCTGTGAAACCTCTGCTCCGCTTGCTTTGTGTGCTTGAAACCCGGTTAACGCAGGTCTGCAAGCCAGCGATAGTTCAGGTCTAGTCGCCGATTTTCGCCATCAGGCTTTGTGAAAACGCAAGGCGTTACTTCCCGGCACCTTGGTGCTTCTACCCTGGCATTATTGCAAATTGAATGCAGCGTGATTTCGGTGTTCCGTGGTCGGCTTGCAGTTTTGCAAAGTCTAATTTGCATGGATGCACGTCTTGAAATGCAAGGCTGCCCTGTGAATTAGTGCTAGAGATTTGCATAAACGCGTTCGTTTACAATGCCTTAACCTGTTGTGAAGCGCAAGGGGTAAATAGGAAGAGCGCTTAAGTCTGTCGCTGAAAATATGTCTCAGAACAGGACAAAAAAACGGGCCGGAAAATCCGGCCCGTTAGGAACAGCTGCCAGTCTGAGTTAGGCGGGCAGGTGAATGTTGAATTTATTGCGGATCGCCATGTCTGTTTCAGCATCAAACCGTGCAACAGCGCGCTGGGACAGGATTTCCTCCTTTTTTGCTGTGGCTTTGGCAATCAGGTCGGGTTTTTCCAGCTCCGCCCATTCTTTGGGCGAGGTGCGGTCGCCAAGAGCGGGATAAACGTAGTCCACTTGCATCCGGCTGAGGGTCTGGTCTGTCCCCAGATAGTGGCCGGGGCCCTCCAGGCAGGTGGCCCGCATCTGGTCGAGCGCCAGAGTTTCGTCATTGACTTCGATGCCGCGGACGCAACGCTGAGCCTGGCCGAGCAGATCATTGTCCAAGATCAACGATTCCAGGCAGAACCCCAGCAGCGATGCATGCATTCCGGCCGCTTCATAGACCATGTTCAGACCGGAAAGGCCGGCCATCACCGCAGAGCACATTTGCTCCCAGCCAGCTTGCATATCCGGCAATTTGGAATCCGAGGCACCAGCAGCTGCGCCACCAGGAAGATTGTAGAACTTGTGCATCTGTGCGCATCCTGCGGACAGAAGCGCCTGTTCGCCTGAGCCAACCGACATTGCGCCTGTGCGCAGGTCCAGCCCGAAGGGCCAAGTGCCGAAAATCGCGGGAGCGCCAGGCTTTACGGCGTTTACGTAAACCAGCCCTGCAAGACATTCTGCAACAGCCTGAGCGATCGCCCCGGCAATGGTGGAAGGCGCTGTTGCGCCGGCCATGCCAGCCGACAGCAGCAGCACAGGCATGCCGCCCTTGATGCATTCTTCCATCACTTCGCAAGATTCGGTTGCGAATTTCAGCGGCGGAACGACGAAGCAGTTGGAGTTCGACACAAAGGGACGTTCGCGCCACTTGTCTTCGCCGCCAGCAATCATGTGCAACAGTTCAAGGCCGGGTTTCACAAAGTCCGGCTCAGTGAAAGAGACGCCAACGTGTTTGCTGGTACCGGCGGTGGTGGCGTAAATGGAGTTCAAATCCATTTCAAGGTTGTCAGGAATGTCGCGGCAGACCATCGGGCGCTGGACAAAGTGGATGTTGTCCAGCTGGTCGCAGATGCGGGCGGCGTCATGCAGATCCTGCACGGTGGAATCGCGGTACTCGCGGCCGTTCACATCTACCACGCTGACAGCTGCACCCGCAGTGCCGTAGTGCACGCGTCCGCCGGACAGTTGCAGGTCGTTCTTGCCGTCACGGCTGAACAGCGTCACAGAGCGGTTTGCCTTGGCAATGGTGTCCTCGACCAGCGCGCGGGGGAACCGGATGCGGCCATCATCGCCAAGCGTGCAGCCGGCAGCTGTGAGATAGTCGATGCCGCTTGGAGGGGCGTCAGCAAGGCCGATTTCTTCCAGAGCGGTGAGCGCGGCCTGGTGGATCTTTTCCATGTCTGTCTGGCTGAGAAGTTTCAGCGCGGTTGATTCCATGCCGGGACGGACCGGACGCAGATGCTCCGGCAGAGCAGCGGCGCGGGCTGCCCGGCGTGCATTACGGCCGCCGCTGCGAGCTGCGCGGGTGGTGGTGGCTTGGTCGTTCATTCAAAGGGGCCTTTCAGGAGAGTATTGCAAAGAAATGAGATATTTCAATTCTTTGCGGCCGACCCCTGGCTGCACGGCCCCGCGCCGCACCGATCGTGCGGCAGATGAGGCTGAGAAGGCTGCGTTCTTCTTGCATGCGGTCTCCTGTGACTTTCCGGCAGTTTGGCATGCGTTTGCGAAGTTTCTATCACGATAGCGACCTGAGTGAAAAATGCGACAATTTTTTCACCGAGGGCAATTTCTCTGTCAAAGCAAAGAGGGTTTACTAAATTTTAGCGTTTTTACTGGGGCGGTCGGCATTTTTTACGGTTTCGGCCTCGCTTGGGAATTGGCAGTCTGGCTGTGGGAACGAAATATTAAGCATTATTGCGGATCCTGAGGGTGTTGGGGGATGGCGCGCTGAGAGGTGCATTGAAAGAAGGCACAGCCACATGCCGATGGTTAGGATGACCAAACTCTGCCAGACACTCTCTGTGGTGCTTTTCATGACTTTTTTCCAGGGGCAGCCCGGACTGACTGAAGAGGGCGGGCAAACGCTTTTGGGCCTTTATCCGCGGGATGTGCAAAAGGCCTCAGGTGGTGCAGCTCAGTCGTTTGAGATCCGGTATAGTCATGAGGCAGATGGATTGGTGGTGGGCGGCAGCCTGGCAACCGGTCAGAACGGTCCTCTGACACGCGCAGTTCAGGCTGAACAGACACATGAACTGCGGCTACATGCAGGTTACGACTTTGGTCCTGCCACTGGCTTTGTCACGGTGGGACGGATGCAGGCGGAAGCATCGCAAGGGCGGCGTCATGGGGCGCTGTTCGGTTTCGGAATGCAGGTTTCCCTGAACCGCGCATTGCAGCTGACCGGGGAGCTGTTGCACTATGAGGTCGGCCCCAAGGACGGGAGCGCAAGCCCACGCGGCGAAACCTTGGCTGTGAGCGCTGCATTCCGTTTCTAGCTGCTGCGCTGCGCTTGGTTTTCGGCTCCAGTAGGGAAAGCAGGATCGATTTCAATCACTTGGCAATAATTCGCTTGTGGTGCCCGGCGGAAAGGCGCGGGCTGGACCGGGATTTCGGCCAGTCACTGCCAATTCAGGGGCTGTGAGCCGTGCGGCACTGGTAACTGACCTGCCTAGCCCTTTTGTAAGGATCAACGGCGCATCAACTGCGCCGGGACTGCAAAAGGAGAAGTCAGAATGACTCGTTTCGTAGCTATGACAGCCATCGCAACCATAATGGGCAGTGCGGCCTTCGCCGGCAATCTGGTTGAGCCGGCCGTCGAACCAGCGCCGACCCCGGCGCCAGTGGTGGTAAATGAAGGCGGCGATTGGACCGGATTTTATCTGGGTGGCCAGATCGGCCAGTTGGACGCAGATGCCAGCAATGGTGCGTCTGGGGATGATGCCGCTTATGGTATCCACGGCGGATATAATTATGATTTTGGCCGCTTTGTACTTGGTGGCGAGCTAGACTATGACGCAACCGATCTGGACCTGGGTGGCGGTGCCACTGTCGACTCGGTTGCACGTGCCAAGGTAAAGGCAGGCTATGACTTTGGCAGGGTGCTGGCTTATGTGACCGGCGGTGTCGCCGAAGCTGACAGCTCGCTGGGCAGTGAAACCGGCGACTTTTACGGCGTCGGCGTAGCTTACCAGGTGACAGATCAATGGCAGGTCGGCGGTGAAGTGCTGGAACATGACTTTGACCAGTTCGGTTCATCCGGCGTCGGCGCTGATGCCACCTCTGTTTCCCTGCGCGCATCCTTCAAGTTCTAAACACACACTGGCAACGGCGCGGCACTCCTGTTCCGCCGCGCCGTCGGCCGCCCGGTCAGTGCCCAAGGCTGGCGGGGCGGCCTCTGCTCCCTAACGGCTGCCAAAAGGCTTGGCGCTGCGGCGGGCCCATGTTAAGCAGCCTTTATGAACCAGAATAGCACCACCATTACTTGCTGCATTACCTGCTGACATTTCAGCGGGCTGGTTTCTGTCGTTTTCATTTCTCTGACAAGTTGCTAAGCCCGCGCTGTGCGCATTGGGTAGTGCCTGCCGTTTTGGCTGGGCGTGCGAAAGGAACCGGGCATGGGAACCAAAGACAGAGTGATCAAGCTGCAGAACACGAAGACCCGTAAGAAAGAGGTCTTTGCGCCGATCAATGCCGAGAATGTTCGGATGTATGTCTGCGGACCCACGGTTTACGACCGGGCGCATCTGGGCAATGCGCGTCCGGTGGTGGTGTTCGATGTTCTTTACCGACTTCTGCGTGAGGTTTATGGCGCTAGTGCAGTAACTTACGCCCGTAACTTCACAGACGTTGATGACAAGATAAACACCCGTGCTGCAGAAAGCGGACGGCCAATCGGTGACATCACTGCCGAGACGGTGCAATGGTTCCTTGATGACATGGGCGCGCTTGGCGCGCTGGAGCCGAACCATATGCCGCGGGCGACCCAGTATATTCCGCAAATGGTGGCAATGATCGAAGATCTGATCGCCAAGGGCCACGCCTATGCCGCGGAAGGCCATGTGCTCTTTGCCGTCGACAGCTGGAAAACGCTGTACGGAAAATTGTCGGGCCGCTCGGTTGACGACATGATTGCCGGCGCCCGGGTTGAAGTCGCCCCCTACAAGAAAAATCCAATGGATTTTGTTCTGTGGAAGCCCTCAAGTGATGATTTGCCGGGCTGGGACAGCCCCTGGGGCCGCGGGCGGCCGGGCTGGCATATTGAATGTTCGGCGATGTCTTATGAATTGCTGGGCGAAACCTTTGACATTCACGGTGGCGGAAATGACCTGATGTTCCCCCATCATGAAAATGAAATTGCGCAAAGCTGCTGTGCAAATGGTGATGACAGCTTTGCAAGATACTGGCTGCACAACGAGATGCTGCAGGTAGAAGGCAAGAAGATGTCCAAGAGCCTGGGCAATTTCTTCACCGTGCGCGACCTGCTGGATCAGGGTTATCCGGGAGAGGTGATCCGGCTGGTGTTCCTGCAGACGCATTACCGCAAGCCGATGGACTGGACTGACAAGAAGGCCAAGGAGGCCGAGGCGACGCTGCGCAAGTGGCGTGCGCTGTCCGCGGGCATCGAACCCGCGTCCAGCGCTGCTGCCGCGGTTCTGGATGCGCTGGCGGATGATCTCAATTCAGCTGGTGCCATTGCAGAACTGCACAAGCTGTACGCGGCTGGCAATGCTGCCGACCTACTTGCATCTGCGCAAATGCTGGGTCTGTTGACCGAAGAAATGGGCGCCTGGGCTGCGGCAACTTCTGTTGATTTGTCTAGATACGAGGCGCAGCTGTTCGAGGCGCGTCAGAAAGCCATGGAAAGCAAAGACTTCTCGGCAGTTGATCAACTGAAAGCAGCCTTTGTTGCAGCTGGTCTGGAAGTGCGAATGAGCAAGGCTGGTGTGGAGCTGGTGCCGGGTACGGGTTTTGACCCGGCTAAGCTGGAGGAGCTTTGATGGCCAAAGAACGCCTTTATCTTTACGACACCACCCTGCGGGACGGGCAGCAGACCCAGGGGGTGCAGTTCTCTACTGCCGAGAAGAAGCAGATTTCCCTGGCGCTGGATGCACTGGGAATTGACTACATCGAAGGTGGCTGGCCTGGGGCCAATCCGACCGACAGTGCGTTTTTCGGCGAAGCTCCGGAAACCCGTGCGACGATGACCGCTTTTGGTATGACCAAACGGGCCGGGCGGTCGGCTGAAAACGATGATGTTCTGGCGGCAGTGATGAACGCCGGCACCCCGGCTGTTTGCCTGGTCGGCAAGAGCCACGATTACCATGTAACCCATGCGCTTGGGATCACGCTGGAAGAAAACCTGGGCAATATCCGGGCCTCGGTCGCCCATATTGCGGCGCAGGGTCGTGAGGCGCTGTTTGACGCCGAGCATTTCTTTGACGGCTACAAGGACAACCCGGAATATGCACTGGCGGCTTGCCGCGAGGCACTTGAAGCCGGGGCGCGCTGGGTGGTGCTGTGCGATACCAATGGCGGCGCGTTACCGGCAGAGGTTCATCGGATTGTCCGCGAAGTAGTAGCGGCAGGCATTCCAGGTGAGAAACTCGGCATACACACCCATAATGACACAGAAAACGCCGTAGCTTGCTCCTTGGCGGCGGTGGATGCCGGAGCGCGGCAAATCCAGGGCACGCTGAATGGACTTGGGGAACGTTGCGGCAATGCAAACCTGACCGCGCTGATCCCGACACTGCTGCTGAAGGAGCCTTATGCCAGCCAGTTCGACACCGGGGTGAGTCTGGACGCGCTGGCGGGGCTGACACGGATCAGCCGCATGCTGGACGATATTCTGAACCGGGTTCCGGTTCGGCAAGCGGCCTATGTCGGCGCCTCGGCCTTTGCGCATAAGTCGGGGCTGCACGCCAGCGCGATCTTGAAAGATCCTTCGACTTATGAACACATCGTGCCGGGCACGGTCGGCAATGCGCGGGTAATCCCGATGTCGAACCAGGCCGGCCAGTCGAACCTGCGCAAGCGGCTGATGGACGCAGGCCTGAGCGTCGACAACGGCAACCCGGCCTTGGCGCGGATTCTGGAGCGGATCAAGGAGCGTGAGGCGGAAGGCTATTCCTATGACACGGCGCAGGCCTCGTTTGAGCTGCTGGCGCGCAAGGAATTGGCACAGCTGCCGGAATTCTTCGAGGTCAAACGCTACAAGGTCACCGTTGAGCGGCGCAAAAACAAGTACAACCGCATGGTCAGCCTGTCCGAGGCAGTGGTCGTGGTGAAGGTTGATGGCGAAAAACGCCTGTCAGTCAGTGAATCACTGGATGAAACCGGCAGCGACCGCGGCCCGGTGAATGCTCTGGCACGGGCGCTGAGCAAAGACCTGGGGCGGTATTCTGTGCAATTGGAAGACATGCGGCTTGTCGACTTCAAGGTGCGGATCACCCAAGGCGGCACTGAGGCTGTTACCCGAGTCATTATCGACAGTGAAGACAGCCAGGGCCATCGCTGGTCAACCGTTGGGGTCAGTGCGAACATAATCGACGCCTCGTTTGAGGCGCTGCTGGACGCAATCCGCTGGAAACTGATCCATGACGGGCAGGTGGATGCTGTTTGATGCGGACCTGACCGCCTGCGCGGAACTGGTGCAAAAGGGCGATCCTGATCGGTTCTTGGCTGTGATGGCTGCCCCCGTTCAGGCAAGGCCGCAGCTATTTGCACTTTATGCTTTCAACATCGAGCTGGCTCGGGCGCCCTGGGCCAGCCAAGAGAGCATGATTGCGGAAATGCGGGTGCAATGGTGGCGTGATGTCGGGGCGGAGATTGCAGAGGGCAAGCCGGTCCGCCGCCATTATGTTGCGACGCCCCTGGCGCGGCTTCTGACACCAGAGCTGGCCATCTGTTTTGACGGTATGGCAGAGGCGCGGCGCTGGGACATCTACAAGGACCCCTTTGAGGATGACGCGGCGTTTGACCGCTATATCAACCGGACCAGTGGGTCGCTGATGTGGATGGCCGCGGCGTCTTTGGGGCCGGCAGAGGAAGCCGTAGTCAGGGACTTTGGGTATGGTGCCGGGGTTGCCAACTGGCTGCGGGCGATTCCAGAGTTAGAAGCGCAGAAACGCATTCCACTGCTGGACGGTACGCTGGAAGGTGTTCAAGCTTTGGCGCGCAAGGGTCTGAAAAAGATAAAAGAAGCGCGCGGGCGGCGGGCCGAGGTTTCGAAATCTGCGGGGGCAGCGTTGCTGTCCGGCTGGCAGGCGGAAGCGGTTTTGCAGCAGGCAATCCGAGAGCCCGAGCGCGTCGCGCAGGGCGCCCTGGGTCAAAGCGAGTTCCGGCGCCGGGCGGGGTTGATGCGCCGGGCAGTCACCCGGCGCTGGTAGCGCGGCACAGCAGGGATAGGGCATCCTTCTGGGGCCTTCGTTATAGCAGCTCAGGACGTCTCAAGTCTCCTTGGGGCGCAGCACCAGCCACAAAAGCGCGCCGCCAGCCAGCATCAGGAACGGGGCCATGGCCATGTTGACGGCATTCCAGCCGTCCACCGGATTGCCTCCGGAACAGTTCATAAGACCGCCAGAGGCCAGTGACGCCATAGTGACACCTCCGAATACCAGAAGATCATTGAGACCTTGCATCCGGCCTTTCTCGTGGCTGTCATGGGCGCCAGCCAGCATGGTGGTTGCGCCAATGAAACCAAAATTCCAGCCAAGGCCAAGAAGAACCAGTGCGGCAAAGAAATTTTCCAGTTCAACGCCGTGCAGCGCAACCGCGCCAGCGCCAGCTAGGACAATCAGACCAGCGGCGACGATCTTTTCTACGCCGAAACGGGCAATCAGGTGACCTGTGAAGAAGGACGGCACATACATCGCCAGAACGTGGAACATCACCACATCAGCTGCGTTGTTCTTGGAAAATCCGCAGCCCACAACAGCCAGCGGAGTGGAGGTCATCACAAGATTCATCAGCGCATAGGACACCATCGCGCAGATAACTGAGACAGCAATGACCGGGGTTTGCAGCAACTCAAGACGGCTGCGGCCCTTGGGGCTGTCCTGCCTGGGTGCGGGCGGCTTGGGTATGTCCAGAAACAGGAACAGCGTTGCCCCGAAAACATTGACAGCAATCACCGCCATGTAGGTGCCAAGAAAAGGAATAACAAAGGCTTGGCTGGTGAGCTTGACAAGCTGAGGGCCGATTAATGCGGCCGCGAGACCACCCGCCATCACATAGGAGATCGCCTTGGGGCGGAACGCCTCTGATGCGGTATCGGCTGCTGCGAACCGGTAGAAACCATGCGCGCTCATATAGACGCCGGTCAGCAAGCTGCCGAGCAAGAAGACCGGGAAAGAACCGAGATACAAGCCATAGGCACCAACCAACCCGCCAGCCGCGCCAAAGGCGGCGCCGGTGAAGAATCCTGCGCGGCGGCCCCACCGCTGCATGATGGCAGAGATCGGCGTGGCCGCCAGCATCGACCCGCCGACGATCAACGAGATCGGCAGCGTTGCGAAACAGGGGTTCGACGCAAGCGATTGCCCGGCAAGACCGCCAACGATGAAGATCATTGGCATCTGAGCGCCAAGAATCGCCTGTGCCAGCACCAGGATGGCAACGTTTTTCTTGGCGAGCGCGTCGCCGGGGGTGGTCATGCTCATGCTCATGTGGGATGCGTAGCGGTGAACGGCTGGCGGGGCAAGGCGCTTACTGCGCCGGAAGGCTGAGACGCTGCCGGTGCTATAGGTGGTGACGTGGCGTCAGAACAACACAGGTTTGTGCCCGGCGTGGGCCGGATTATCCAGTGCGACGATTGCGCCCAGGAAGGTGCCGATTGGCTGGCGGCACAGGACAGCCGTTTCGGCCTGGCGCTGGAGCTGACCGGCCCGCTGCCTCTGCGGCGCAAGCCGGAAGGTTTTTCTGAGTTGCTGAGCGCCATTGTCAGCCAACAGGTCAGCGTGGCCTCTGCCAATGCAATCTGGAAACGGATGGAGGACGCCAAGCTGACCGGCCCCCGCAAAATTCAGTGGGCAAGTGATGAGGATCTGAGGGCCGCAGGTCTAAGCCGTCAGAAAATCCGTTACGCAAGGGCGCTGGCAGAGGCACGCATAGATTTCAAAGCGTTACGAACTGCATCTGATGCAGAGGTGATTGCAACATTGATCGAAGTGCCTGGCATTGGTGTCTGGACCGCAGAGATTTACGCGATGTTTTCGCTGGGGCGTGCAGATGTGTTCGCTCATGGTGATCTGGCTTTGCAAGAGGCCGCACGGGTGCTGTTTGATCTGCCGGCCCGGCCGAAAGAGCGTGAGATGCGGCAAATTGCAGAAGCCTGGTCTCCTTGGCGTTCGGTTGCGGCGCGCATTCTGTGGGCCTATTACCGGGTGGCGAAGGACAGGGAAGGAATCCGATGACTCGTGTACTGAATGCCGGCCGCAAGGAGCCGCTCTCCGGTGAAACCCGCTCTGTTGTGGTGTTCCTGCATGGCTATGGGGCCAATGGTGCGGACCTGCTGGGGCTGGCTGATCCGCTGAGTGAACACTTGCCGGATACATTGTTTGTGGCGCCAGACGCTCCGGAGGCCTGCGCCGGTGCGCCTATGGGGTTCCAGTGGTTCCCAATCCCGTGGATCGACGGCTCTTCGGAAGAAGAAAGCATGCGCGGCATGCAGGCCGCGGTTGAGGATCTGAACGCGTTTCTTGACGCCCTGATGGTGGATGAGGACGTTCTGCCGGAACAGGTGGCTTTGTTTGGCTTCAGTCAGGGCACCATGATGAGCCTTCACGTTGCACCGCGGCGCGAGGATGCGATAGCCGGGATCGTGGCCTTTTCTGGCCGCTTGCTGGAACCGGAGTTGCTGAAAGATGAGGCGGTCTCGAAGATGCCGGTGCTGCTGGTGCACGGGGATCAGGATGATGTGGTTCCGGTGCAATCGCTGCCGGAAGCTGCAGAAGCCCTCCAGGAAGCGGGTTTCCAGGATGTGTTTGCCCATATCCAGAAAGGCACCGCCCATGGCATCGCGCCGGATGGATTGAGCGTGGCGCTGGCCTTTATGCGAGATAAGTTGAGCCTGTAATAAGTTGAAAGATATGTAAAATAAGCCAGTCGCGGGTCAAGCTGACCACAGATGTGGCTCAGCTATCTCCACTGAATTTCCAGCTGGGTCCCGGAAGTAAACAGACCGGGGCCCGTGCGGCCAATCAAACTCTGCCTCGATTTCAACTCCCGCTGCGCGCAGCCGGTCGCGCATTTCCAGCAAGGCATCGCGCGGCTGGGCAAAACAGATATGCCCGGCGCCTTGTGCGCCATGGGGAGGGACCGGCAAGCGTGGGTTGCCGGGTGGATTAACTGTTTCTGTTGCATTGAACAGGAGCACGACGGCAGGGCCGCATCGAAAGAACACATGGCGGTTTGCCACTTTTTGAATGCACTCTAGCCCCAGAACGCCGCCATAAAAATCTTCTGCAGCGTCTAGGTCGTCCACATAGAGCGCGGCTTCAAGAATGGCTTGCGGTGCAGGGGCTTTGGGCAGCATGACAGCAGGGTATCAGCGACGGCGCGGCCTGTCACCTTTTGCCGGGCGTCCGGCTGCCTTCTTGGGCCTGCGCGGTGGCTTCTGCGAGGGTTTGGGTGGGCCGGGCACCCGGGGCGGCTCCAGATCCTCCCAACTGCCCTGTCCCAGCCCGTCCAGGGACCAAGTGCCGATGCTGTAGCGGATCAGCCGCAGAGTAGGATGGCCGACGGCAGCTGTCATCCGCCGAACTTGCCGGTTGCGGCCTTCGCGGATGGTCAGCGAGATCCAGCTGTCAGGAACTGTCTTGCGCACCCTGACTGGCGGGGTGCGGGCCCAAAGACCGGGCGGTTCCGGAATAGGCTGTACTTTGGCAGGGAGGGTCTTTCCGTCTTTCAGATCAATGCCTTCGGCCAGCAGGCGGAGTGCGTCTTCGCTTGGAACACCTTCTACCTGCACCCAATAGGTCTTGTCCATTTTGTGCTTGGGGTCGGTGATCCAGGATTGCAGGCGGCCATTGTCTGTCAGCAGCATCAACCCTTCGCTGTCGCGGTCCAGGCGCCCGGCAGCATAGACGTCGTGACAATCGATGTACTGGCTGAGCGTGGCCCGCGGGCTGTCCTGACTGCCGCGATCCGTGAATTGCGGCAGCACATCATAGGGTTTGTTAAATCGGATCAGGCGGGTCATGGCAGGGCAATATGCGGGCAAGCCTGTCAGGGCAAGAGCCTCGCAGGCAGCGGACCTGTGGATAACTGTCACAGCCCTGTCATGGAACGAGCGTAGCCAACTCTCGACATATTGTGGGTCATAGGGGCTTGTCAGGCATCAACCACGATATATAGTCAAAGACAAGCTGGGGCGGGTTCCCCGCTCTGGTTCCGGGAAACGGAAGATCAGGGCGAGGAAGACGTTCAAAAATGGATGGCGATTTCAGAGCAGAGTTTGTCAGATCTCCTGGGGCGCTCAAGCAGCACCCCGCGCTGGTGCTGAATGCGGATTACCGGCCGCTGTCGTATTACCCGTTGTCGCTTTGGTCCTGGCAGGATGCGGTGAAGGCCGCCTGGCTGGACCGGGTGGCCATCGTTGCTGAATACGATGAGGTGGTGCACAGTCCGAGCACTGTGATACGAATACCTTCTGTGGTGGTTTTGAAAGATTATGTGAAACCTCAAAAGCGCGTGGCCTTCACGCGCTTTAATTTGTTTCTACGGGACGAATTCTGCTGTCAGTACTGCGGCAGCAAAGGGGAATTGACCTTTGATCACGTGGTGCCGCGCGCCGCCGGCGGGGTGACCAGCTGGGAAAACGTGGTTGCAGCCTGCAGTCCCTGCAATCTCAAGAAGGGGTCCAAATCGCTGCACCGGGCAGGAATGTCGCTGCGCAAGCCGCCACGGCGACCGGGGGCAGAAGAATTGCGCAATACAGGCCGGAAATTTCCGCCGAACCATCTGCACGAAAGCTGGATGGACTTCTTGTACTGGGATACCGAACTGGACGCTTGATCAAGGTCAAGCAGCCATTGGCATTTTACGAAAACCGGCCATCCCGCGTCTGCACTGGGGCGCGTTGTTGAGGCAGACCAGCGGTGCTGGTCCTCAAGAACACTGCAGTCAGGCCGGGTTCCTAAAGCCGTCCGAAAACGGGCGGAGATGCTGGCGGCCCCTTTTTCACGGACCGCCTTGCATATCCACACTCAGCTCTTGGCGCGTTGCAGCATTCCGAACAGATCCCGGGGATCGTCAGGGTCCGCAAGCATATCCAGATCAATGCAGTAGCCGGTGTTCTTGATGCAATCACGGATATAACGCAAGGCTGAGAAGTCCTCGATCGCAAAGCCGACACTGTCGAATAGCGTAATCTGACGGTCGCCGGTCCTGCCTTGCGTCTTGCCGGTAATCACTTCCCACAGTTCCGTTACAGCAAAGTCTTCCGGCATCTGCTGGATCTCGCCTTCGATACGGGTTTGTGGAGGGTATTCGACGAAAACGTCTGAACGCGTAAGAATGCCTGCAGCAAGCTCGGTCTTGCCGGGGCAGTCTCCGCCGATTGCGTTGATATGGACACCGCTGCCAACCATGTTGTCGGTCAGAATTGTTGCGCATTGTTTGTCGGCTGTGCAGGTGGTGAGTATGTGCGCGCCTTCGATGGCTTCTTCCGGCGTCCTGCATGACACGACTTCAATCCCCAATCCCTGGAGGTTGCGGGCGCATTTCTCGGTTGCTGCAGCATCCTTGTCATACAGACGTACGGATTTGAGGCCGATGATTGCTTTCATAGCCAGTGTCTGGAACTCGGACTGGGCGCCATTTCCAATCATGGCCATTGTATCTGCACCCTTTGGCGCCAGATATTTAGCAGCCATAGCTGAAGTCGCTGCAGTGCGCAACGCGGTCAGAATGGTCATTTCTGTCAACAGCACCGGATAGCCGGTATAGACGTCCGCCAGCAGGCCGAAAGCGGTGACAGTTTGCAGACCTTCTGAGGTGTTCTTGGGGTGGCCATTCACATATTTGAAGCCATAAGATTCCCCGTCGGAAGTTGGCATAAGCTCAATGACACCAACGTCAGAATGACTGGCAACACGCGGGGTCTTGTCAAACAGTTCCCAGCGCTTGAAATCGGCTTCGACATAATCTGCCAGATCGCGCAGAATCTGTTCTATGCCAACGTGATGAATAAGGCGCATCATGTTGTCAACGCTTACAAAAGGCACCAGGGCCTTGTCCGAAGGCTGGGTCATGCGATTTTCCTTTCATGGGCCTGTGGCGCGATGGCAAACGGCGCCTGGAAATTTGCGACGGCAGAGAGAGGTTGCAGGCTGTTCACTGATAGCTCCGGGTCGGACGGTCAAACACACGGCGGCCAAGTGCCGAGGCGCAAAGGTCGACCATCAGATGCGCGGTGCGGCCGCGTTCGTCGAGAAAGGGGTTCAGCTCGACCAGATCCAGTGAAGTCATCAAGCCGGAGTCGTGCAGGATCTCGCAAACAAGATGTCCTTCGCGGACAGTTGCACCGCCGGGAACGGTTGTTCCAACTGCCGGGGCCACAGATGGGTCGAGGAAATCCACATCCAGCGAAACGTGCAGCATGCCGTTTGCCTGTGCCACCCGTTCCAGGAATCGGTTCAGCGGCCCGGCAATTCCGTTTTCGTCAATGTGCCGCATGTCGTGAGTCAGAATGGCGCTGTCTTCCAAGGCCAACCGTTCCTGTGAATCCACGGAGCGCAGCCCGATCATGCAAATATTTTCTTGAGGAACCGGGTTTTTCACATCAGGAAAGCCTTCGAACCCCTTGCGCCCAGTAAAGTACCCAACTGGCGTACCGTGCAGATTGCCGCTGTCGGTGGTATGCGGGGTGTGGAAGTCAGTATGCGCGTCAAGCCAAAGAACAAACAGCGGTCTGCCGACCTTCGCTGCATGGTTTGCGGCCCCGGCAACGGATCCAAGCGACAAGGAGTGGTCGCCGCCAAGAAAAACCGGCGTGCCGCGGGTCAGCGCATCCTCTGCTGCCTGAGTCAGACGGGAGGTCCAGCCGATTGTTTCGTTGCGGCCATAGACCAATTCGTCATTTGAATCCTCCGCATGGCTGTCCGGTGTTAAATTGCCCAAATCCTCGACGCTATGGCCCAGGCTTTCCAGGGCTTCGGTGATGCCTGCCGTGCGATAGGCATCCGGCCCCATCAGGCAGCCCGCTCTGCGCTTGCCGCTGTCGACAGGTGCTCCGATCAGAATGCAATGTTGCGATGACACGGTTTTGTTCTCCCCAAAACTCAGCTTTCTCTCAAAAAACCTCCGAAATGGGATGGAATCCAGCAGGCATTTTGCTCATGATGGGCGATGATTATTCAAAATGGAGGATCTGGTGGACAAAACGGATGAGAGGCTAGTTTCAGCCTTGCGGCACAATGCGCGGGCGTCCCTGTCGGATCTGGCGCTGGAGCTGAACCTGTCGCGGACCACTGTGCGGGCACGTATTGAGCGGCTTCAGGCCCGGGGGGACATTCTTGGGTTTACAGTTGTGTTGAAGGAAGACGTGCTGCGTGATCCAGTGCGCGGCCTGATGCTGATCGGGATTGAGGGCCGCGGCACCAGCCGGATTACCCGCCAGCTGCAGGGCTTGCCAGAAGTCCGGGCTATTCACACGACCAACGGCCGCTGGGATCTTATCGTGGAACTTGGCACCGAGACGCTTGAAACCCTGGATACAGCCTTGGCCAAAATCCGAACCTTTGAAGGGATCGTGAGCAGCGAGACCAACCTTTTGCTGGCAACCAAGAAGGATAGTTGAGAGACGTATATCTGAATGCAGCCAGCATGATGGCGGCCGCATTTGATCTTGCTGGAATGTTAACCCTGCTTGCGGTTGTGATTGGCCGCTGAAATCCAGAGCAGCGTAAGCCCAAGGGAAGCAAGGGCGTTCCAGCTGGCCATGGACAGCGTAAGAAACTCCCATGGAATGTCATCACAGCGCACCAGCGGAGCGGCCATGATCTGTTCCAGCAGCTGCTCTGGAGACAGCCCGCCGACAGGACCGGATGTGCAGGTGGAGGGGCCTTCCCACCAGCCGCGCTCAACACCGGTGTGATAGGCGCCAACGCCCGCAGTCGCCAGCGAAGCCAGCGCGCCAAGGTAGGGCAGCAGGGCGCCGGGGATAATCATCGCCAAGACGCCGATCCCTGCTGCGGCGGCATGAGGATAGCGCTGCCAGTAGCACAGCTTGCACGGAGGCATTTCGCCTATGTATTGGAACCCAAGTGCGGCGATCAGCAGTGTAGCAGAGCCGCCAGCGGCGAGGAGGATCAAAAGCCTGTGCATGATCAAATGTAACTCACCATCAGAAAACCGCCGAACAGGACCACCACAAAGGCAGTGAAAACCAGACCCAGGCGGCGTTCAATGAAGTCTCGAACCGGTGTACCAAACTGCCACAACAGGCCCGCTACGATGAAGAAACGCAATGCGCGTGCCAAGATAGAGGTCGCAATGAAAGTGCCAAGCGGCATGCCGGTCCAGCCCGACATAATGGTAATCACTTTGTAGGGGAACGGCGTGATGCCAGCGCCCAGCACCGCCCAGAACCCGAAATCGTTGAAGCGGGTGTTGAACTCCGCCATGGCGCCACCTTTGCCCATAGCTTCCAGAACCGGCTGGCCGATACTGTCATAAAACAAGGCGCCAATGGCGTATCCAAGCACACCGCCCGCAACCGATGCGATCAGCGCCACAACAGCAACCAGCCAGGCACGTGAAGGGCGGGCGAGGATCATCGGGATCATCAGCACATCGGGCGGGATCGGGAAAACAGAGCTTTCGACAAAGGCAACAACTGCCAGGCACCACAGCGCCTTCGGGTGGTCGGCCAGCGCCATCGTCCGTTCATATAGCGGTCTCAGCATTCCGCGCCCTGCGTCCTTAACGGCTTTTACAGTGGAGGTGGCATGCGGACCGCAATCCGTCAACCTTTGTTGGCACAGAATTTGCCAAGGGGTGAAATTTCAGGTCCAAAGAGCTGTTTTCCCTCTGGACCTTGGTCAAATGCTTGGCTAGGAAAAGACCGTGGCCCAAGTGGCGGAATGGTAGACGCAGGGGATTCAAAATCCCCCGCTGGTGACAGCGTGCCGGTTCGAGTCCGGCCTTGGGTACCAACAAAAACAAAGGCCTGCAGTGTGTTCTTGCTGTGGGCCTTTGTTTTGAAATTCATCAGCTTTCACAAGCGACTCCCACAGTCACGTTCTGTTCTTGTTCTTTTCAGAACCCTGGCTGCTCCGCTTCGTTGCGTCGGGAAATCAGCGGCTGTCTTTCAGACCGTATTCCGAAAAGGCAGCCAGTGCGTCGCTGATTTCCTCTTCGCTGAGAAGATGCGGCTTTCCCATTGTTAAGCTTGCCGTGTAAGCTTTTGCGAGTGCCTCCAATTCTCCCATCCGCCAAAGCGCACGGGAAAGGCTGTTGCCGGTGCTGACTGCGCCATGATTGGCCATCAGGCAGGCGCTGCGGTCCTGCAAGGTGCTGACGATGTTTTCGGACAGCTGCCTGCTGCCGAACAGCGCGTAATCAGCCACAGGCACATCGCTGCCTCCAAATGCCGCCACCATATAGTGACAGGCGGGTATTTTCTGCCGGTTCATTGCCAGCGCGCAGCAGTACGCGGGATGTGCATGGACAACGGCATGGACTGCCGGTTTGGTTTGCAGAATTGCCAAGTGAAAAGGCCATTCGCTCGAGGGTTTCCTCTGATCTGCCGCGGGAGCACTGCCGTCCAGCCCAAGCAACACCAAATCCGCGGGTTTCATTGCTTTGTAAGGCATACCAGATGGGGTGATCAGCATCTGATCGCCAGCGCGGACAGAGATGTTGCCGGATGTGCCCTGATTGATGCCGGTCGCATTCATTTCGATGCAGGCGTCAATTATCGCCTGCCGTGTTTCGGTGCTGTCCTGGTAGGGCGTTTTCACACGGCTCACTCCATATTTACGCAGGTCTAGCAGCCGCCATGTCCGGGAACAGCCCGGCCAGGCCTGCTTCGGAGGCGGCACAGATGCCGCGTTCTGTGATCAGACCGGTGACAAGCCGGTTTGGAGTGACATCAAAAGCAGGATTGCCGCCGGGAGTTCCGTCAGGCGTAACCTGCACAATCCCAATTGTGCCGTCTTCTGTTTTCCCTTGAACATGGGTGATCTCCCGCTCATCGCGCTCTTCAATCGGGATCTCGGCGATACCGTCCGACACTGTCCAGTCAATGGTGGGCGAGGGCAGGGCGACATAGAAGGGGACACCGTTGTCTTTGGCAGCCAGCGCCTTCAGATAGGTTCCTATCTTGTTGCATACATCGCCGCGCCGTGTGGTGCGGTCTGTGCCGGTGATGACCAAATCAACCTGACCATGCTGCATCAGATGGCCGCCGGCGTTGTCGGTGATATAGCTGTGGCTGATACCGTGGCTGTTCAGTTCCCAGGATGTAAGCGCCCCCTGATTGCGGGGGCGGGTTTCGTCGACCCAGACGTGAATGGGGATGTCTGCCTCATGGGCGTGATACATCGGGCTGGTTGCGGTGCCCCAGTCTACGGTTGCCAGCCAGCCCGCATTGCAATGGGTCAGCAGCCGGACCGGTTCCCCGGCAGGTTTGCTTTTGGCGATCTGGCGGATCAGATCCAGACCATGCACGCCTATTTTGCGGTTGATTTCGACATCTTCGTCGGCGATCTCATGGGCAAGAGACAGCGCCGCTGCTGCGCGTGCCTCGGTGTCCAGAGGCCGCAGATGGGTGCGGCAGCGATCCAGTGCCCAGCGCAGGTTGATTGCCGTCGGCCGGGTTGCATTCAGAAAGCTCCAGGCCTGATCCATGGCCGCATCCGACGGGTCCAAACGCATGGCCACTGCCATTCCATAAGCGGCAGTTGCCCCGATCAAAGGGGCGCCGCGCACCCGCATTTCGAATATTGCATCGGCAAAGTCCTGCAGCGAATTGACCTGCTGTATGCGGAAGTCATGCGGGAGCCAGCGCTGATCGATGATCTGCAGCGTATCCTGTTCGAAATCCCACCAAAGAGAGCGGAAATGGGTGCCATTCACTTTCATCAAAGGATCTCCTTGTGTTTCCGCTGTGGCTCACAGGTCTGCAACAACTGGCAGGATGAATTCCGGTTTCACCGAATTGTTCCCAGTGCGCAAGGTTTCGTTGCGGAAAGTATTTGGAAATCTTCGGTTTCTTGCGTCCTGAAGTGCGATACTGTCTATGTGCAGCTTGCAGATGCGTGCCGGGAAGGTGTTCAATAACGGGACGACTTGGTTACAGGGCAGCAGGCCGGGTGGACGGCTGCGCGGATACTTCGGAAAATTGAAAGGTTCAAGAATGACACGTTTCTGGAACAGGGGCATTGTCGGCCCAGCCTGCCTGGCAATGGCCGCGGCTCTTAATTTGACCGCTACGGGCACAGCACTTGCGCAGCAGCAAACTGCTGCCCCCAAGGTAACGGTCTCCGAGGCGTTAATGAAACCGATCAAGAACACTTCAACCTTCATTGGCCGGGGGGAGGCAATTGACAAGGCCGACATTATGGCCAGGGTCAACGGCTACCTTGAGGAAGTTCTGGTAAGGGACGGCGCCGAGGTTGAAAAAGGCGATGTTCTGTTCCGGATCGAGCGCAGCGCTTATGAGGCGGTGCTGGAGAGCCGCCGGGCTGAACTGGCGCAGGCTGAGGCCAGTTTGGAGCTGGCTTCATTGGACCTTGCGCGCAAACAGGAGCTTTTTGAGCGCGGTTCGGTTCCAGAAGCGGACCGGGATACCGCCCGGGCAAACGAACTGGTGGCCGAAGCGCAGGTGAGAGCCGCCGCCGCTGCGATTCTGCAAGCGGAACTGGATCTGAGCTATACGGAAATCCATGCGCCTTTTTCCGGCCGCGTCGGTCGTGTCGAAGTCAGTATCGGCGACGTCGTCACCCCCAGCGGTTCACCGCTGGTCAACATCGTTCGCGAAGCGCCGGTTTATGTGTCTTTTTCGTTGAACGAAAAGCAGTTCGTTGGAATCCTGCAGCAGCTTGACGCCGACGGTATCGACCGCTCCAACACCGAAACGGCACCGGAAGTGTTTGTTGTTCTACCTAATGGCGCAGAGCTGGAAGAAACGGGGCGGATCGCCTTTGCTGGCAACCGGGTGGATCCGACAACCGGCGCAGTTACCGTGCGGGCAGAGTTTAAGAACGATCACGGCCTGATCCTTGATGGGGCGTTTCTGACCGTTGGGCTGCAATCGCAAGAGGCCGTCGACAGGATTGTCATCAGCCAGGCTGCGATCCAGCGGGATCAGCAGGGGCCTTTTGTGCTTGTCGTGGATGACCAGAACCAGGTTCAGCAACGCTATATCGTCACCGGCGATGTTCGGGGCGCTGGGATCATCGTTCTGGATGGTCTTATCAAGGGTGAAACGGTGGTGGTGGAGGGTCTTCAGAAAATCCGCCCTGGCGTCAAGGTCGACCCGGTCATGTCTGCACAGGCAGGAGAATAACGGATGTTCTCCTCAATCTTCATTTCAAGGCCGAAGTTCGCAATCGTCATCTCATTGGTGCTGACGGTCATGGGGGTGATCGGCTACTTTGCGCTGCCGGTTGCGCAGTTTCCTGAAATCACACCGCCAGTTGTGAATGTCACGGCGAGCTATCCCGGAGCCAATGCCGAAACAGTTGAGCAAAGCGTTGCCGCGCCGATTGAAGCACAAGTCAACGGTGTGGACGGGATGCTATACATGTCCTCTACTTCCGCGGACAACGGCAGCTATTCTCTGGCGGTGACCTTTGAAGTGGGCGTTGATCCGGATATCGCTTCGGTCAATGTGCAGAACCGGGTTGCGCAGGCGATGGCAGCGCTGCCTTCGGAAGTCACTGCAAATGGTGTCGTGACCCAGAAAAGCTCATCCAACATGCTGATGGTGGCTGCGATCACTTCACCGAACGGATCCTATGACAGTGTGTTCCTTTCAAACTATGCGGCCATCAATATCAAGGATGCGCTGGCGCGAGTTAATGGTGTTGGCAAGTCTGACATCCTGACCAATTTCGAATACGCTATGCGGGTCTGGCTTGATCCGAACAAGATGGCGGGCCTTAGCATATCACCTGGCGACGTCATCAACGCAGTGCGCGAACAAAACATCGAAGTGTCGGCCGGTCAGGTGGGGGCGCCGCCGGTGCCGGGCGACCAGGTGTTCCAATATACGATCAAATCCAAGGGGCGTCTGACTGAAGTCAGCGAGTTCGAGGATATCGTGATCCGCACGGGGGATGGCGGCAGCACGGTCCGCCTGAAGGACATCGCTAAGGTGGAACTGGGGGCCTCGAACTACAGCTCTTCGGGGTATTTCGACGGGGTGCCGGCAACCATTCTGGCGGTTTATCAGGCTCCGGGGGCCAATGCGCTTGATGTCTCCCAAAAGGTGCTGGCTGAGATGGACCGGCTTTCCGAAGCCTTCCCGGATGATGTTTCTTATGCCATTCCCTTCAATACCACGGATTTCGTGGAACAGTCGCTGAATGATGTGATCTCCACCCTGATGATGACCTTCGTGCTGGTGATCTCGGTGGTCTTCATCTTCCTCGGTTCATTCCGGGCCACCATCATTCCAGCAGTGGCTATACCGGTTTCGTTGATTGGCACTTTTGCCTTTCTTCTGCTGCTTGGCATGTCGCTGAACACCATTTCCCTGTTTGCGTTGGTGCTGGCGATTGGCATCGTGGTGGATGACGCCATTGTGGTGGTAGAGAATGTTGAACGGATCATCGCCGAGGAGGGGCTGTCTCCGCCGGATGCGACCCGTAAGGCAATGGGTCAGATTACCGGTCCGGTGATCGCCACCACGCTGGTCCTGCTGGCGGTGTTCGTGCCGGTCACCTTTATGCCGGGGATCACCGGAAGGCTGTATTCGCAATTTGCGGTGACGATTTCGGTTGCGGTTGTGATCTCCTCCGTCAATGCGCTGACGTTGTCTCCGGCGTTGTGCGCAATTGTTCTCAAACGCCGTTCAGGCCCGGCCAAGGGTCTGCTTGCGATGTTTGAGAACATGATCGGCGGGGTGCGTAGCGGCTATCTGAGCGTGGTGACCAGGCTACTGCGGCTGCCGGTGATCGGGTTGGCAATCATTGCGGCGGTGGCCTTTGGTACCAGCGCGGTATTTAACTCTACTTCCAAAGGGTTTTTGCCAGCCGAAGACAATGGCTACCTGTTTGTCGACGTCCAGCTTCCGGATGCGGCAGCTCTTGGGCGGACTGAGACCGTGACGCGCCGGATTGATGAGCAGATCCGCCAGATCCCAGGCGTACAGGGCACCGTTCTGGTCAATGGGTTCAGCTTGCTGAATGGTGCCAGCGCAAATGGTGCGATGATTATCGCCAATCTGGCGCCTTGGGATGATCGGCAGGATGCAGCGCTGCAGCCTAAAGCGATCCTCGGCCAGATTTACGGCATCGCCAATGGTGAGGCCGCGGCCAGCATTGTTGCTTTCAACCCGCCGCCTATTTCCGGTCTGGGCATGTCGGCCGGTGTCGAGATGGCAATACAACAGACCGCAGGCGGAACTCCGCAGGATCTGGCTCAATCAGTTGGTTCGCTGGTCTATTCCGCCAATCAGCGCCCTGAGATTACTCAGTCCTACACCACTTTCCGGGCCAATGTGCCCCAGGTGTTTGTCGATTTGGACCGGGAAAAGGCCAAGACGCTGAATGTGTCCATTGCCGAAGTGTTCCAGACCATGCAGGCGCACCTTGGGTCATATTACGTCAACGACTTCAATCTGTTTGGCCGGGTTTACAAGGTGATGCTGCAGGCAGAGGGGTCTTACCGCGACAAGATCGAAGACATCGGCGGTCTTTACGTGCGCGCGCAATCGGGCGAGATGGTGCCGCTGTCGACACTGATTGATGTCGAAAATGTGCTGGGGCCAGTGCTTCTGAAGCGGCACAATATCTTCCGCTCTGCAACGGTCACTGCGGTTCCGGCGCCTGGCCTGTCTACTGGCGATGCCATCCGGGTGATGCAAGAGGAGGCCGCAACGGCATTGCCACAGGGTTACGCCTTTGAATGGACGGGCACTGCGCAGCAGCAGCTTGATTCAGCAGGGATGGTCACCGTGATCCTGGCGATGGCGGTGCTGTTCGCCTACTTGTTCCTGGTTGGGCAGTACGAAAGCTGGACCATGCCCGTGGCGATTTTGCTGTCAGTGATCGTGGCGCTGTTCGGTGCTGTGGCGGCAGTGGCCTTGGCGGGCAATGATATCAATCTCTACACCCAGATCGGGATGATTATGCTGATTGGTTTGGCTTCCAAGAATGCGATTCTGATCGTGGAATTTGCAATGGAGCAGCGGGCAGCAGGCCTGTCTATCATCAAGGCCGCACAGGAAGCCGCCAAACAGCGTTTCCGGGCGGTGATGATGACGGCGTTGTCCTTCCTGCTGGGGGTGGTACCGTTGCTGATCGCGTCGGGGGCAGGGGCTGCCAGCCAAAAGGCGATTGGCATAGCGGTCTTCGGCGGCATGCTTGCAGCCACCGTGGTTGGTGTCATTGTCGTTCCGGTGCTCTACGCAATGATGCAGGGCTTGCGTGAACGGATCAAAGGGCAGCCTGAACCCAGCCCGGCCGAATAGTTTGGCCTCTGCCGGCAACTTTTGAGTTGCCGGCATATCTCATCAAGCCGAAGAGAATTGCCAAAAAGCGTCAGCCAGCCTGCCGGGCCCGAAGGCCGCGTTGGTGTGCCTCAGACAGGATCAAGTCCCATTTTCGTGGTGTGCACCTGAATTCGGGCTCCACGTCGCAGGTCAGCGGAGCGCTGACTTCTCGTGGCAGCCGACGGGCCTGTGCAGAAACGCAACGCTCCAACGACCAAAAGTCCGTCAAGGACGGATTGTTGAAAATGACTTGGCTCAGCAGCATTGCTGCAAGCTCCCCGTTAATTGTTGGTTATGGCCACAGTGTTTATTGAATCGTGGCTCAACTTTTTTTATGACCAGTTTGTTACCCGGATTTCATCAGTTTGTCACTGGTTCTTTTTAAAGATGCAATTGCTGTAAGAATTGCTTGAAATGCCCCCGGGCACCGGAGGGCAAGCAACGATCTGCGAATCGCGCTCAGAGAGGCATCACGCGCAAGTAATTTCTTCGCGCAACGGTGTAACAGCGGGCTGAAGATTGCGGGGAAAAATCTCCAAGTCGCCTCATTAAGAGGAAATAATTAAGAGGAAATAGCCTCTAATTAGGGTGCGACAATAAATAGCACTCTTGACTTGCGAAGAGGGCAGTGAAACCCTTCTGCGCGTGCGAAATAATCCGCACGCAGTTCGACTGAAGTGCCGGAATGATGGGCTGCAGCCACGCCGCAGATCATACGTTCCGATCCTTTCGGCTGGGCTGCAAATCATAAGACAAGTGGGAGAGACTTGAACATGAAACACACCAAACTGGCTATCGGTGCATTGGTGGCTGCGTCCTTTTCGGCGCCAGCAGCATTTGCTCAGGAATACATCACCATCGGCACCGGCGGTGTGACCGGCGTTTACTATCCGACCGGCGGCGCCATTTGCCGTCTGGTGAACAAGGGCCGCAAAGAGCACGGGTTTAAGTGCGCCGTCGAATCTACCGGCGGTTCGGTCTACAACATCAACACCATCCGCGAAGGCGAGCTGCAGTTCGGCGTCGCCCAGTCGGACTGGCAGTACCACGCGTATAACGGCACTTCCAAGTTCGAAGATGCCGGTGCATTTGAAGGCCTGCGCGCAGTGTTTTCGGTTCACCCTGAACCCTTTACTGTTGTCGCGCGTGCCGATGCGAACATCTCTTCCTTTGATGATATCAAAGGCAAACGTGTGAACATCGGCAACCCTGGTTCCGGCGCTCGCGGCACCATGGAAGTGCTGATGGAAGCCAAGGGCTGGGGCATGGAAGATTTTGCGCTGGCAACAGAGCTGAAGCCTGCCGAGCAAGCAGCAGCACTGTGTGACAATCAGATCGACGCAATGGTGTTTACCGTGGGCCACCCTTCCGGAACAATTCAGGAAGCCACAACAGCCTGCGATTCCGTTCTGGTGGCAGTGGACGGCGAAGCGGTTGACAAACTGGTTGCCGACAACTCGTTCTATCGCACCGCGACCGTTCCGGGCGGGATGTATCGTGGTTCGGATTCTGACACGCAAACCTTTGGCGTAGGTGCGACATTCGTAACCTCCGCTGATGTGTCCGAAGATGCCGTTTACGCAGTCGTCAGCTCGGTCTTCGAGAACTTCGACGCTTTCAAGAAGCTGCACCCGGCATTCTCTCACCTGCAGCCCGAACAGATGATCGCAGACGGTCTGTCTGCTCCTCTGCACGCAGGTGCAGCCAAATACTACAAAGAAAAAGGCTGGATTGAATAATCCGCCGACTTTCAAAAACGGGGCGCAGTAGCGCCCCGTTTCATTCCCTGTGATCAGGGATCAAGACATTGAGGCCGCATCATGTTTGACGGCCCGAGGGGAGATTATCCATGACATCCGATGCTCAGGGAAATCGACCACTTAGCGAAGAAGAACTTCAGGAACTCGTAGCGTCCTCTGACGCCGGTGCCCGCAACCCGGTTGGGAGTGTGGGTCTGTTCCTTGCGATCGTCGCAGTTATCTGGTCTGTTTTCCAAGTCATCCTGGCCTCACCGCTGGCCAATCAGCTGCTGCCTGGCAGTGTGATAAACAACTCGCGCCAAATCCATTTGGCCTTTGCCATTTTTCTGGCCTATGCTGCATATCCCGCCTTTAAGTCCAGCCCGCGCGGCTACATCCCGGTTCAGGATTGGATTTTTGCCATCGCAGGCACAGGGATCGCCCTGTACGGCTATGTTTTTTATCAGAAAGTTGTCGATTCCGGCGGTCTCGCAGATGACGTGGACAAATGGTTTGCGCTGGGGGGGCTGATCCTCCTGTTCGAAGCAGCCCGCCGCGCGCTTGGCCCGGCTATGGCGATCATTGCGACCATCTTCCTTGCCTATGTCTTCTTTGGATCTTCTGAATGGGTTCCCGAAGTCATCCGCTGGAAGGGCGCCAGCCTGAAAAAGGCGATGAGCCATATGTGGATCACGTCAGAGGGCGTTTTTGGTATTGCTCTGGGTGTCTCCACCAAATTTGTCTTCCTGTTTGTGTTGTTTGGCGCGCTGCTGGATAAGGCAGGGGCTGGCAACTATTTCATCAAGATGGCGTTTGGCGCGCTCGGCCACCTGCGCGGCGGCCCGGCGAAAGCTGCTGTTGTGGGGTCGGCTGCAACCGGTCTGATTTCCGGTTCCTCCATCGCCAACGTTGTCACCACAGGTACCTTCACCATTCCACTGATGAAGCGGGTTGGCTTCACCTCCGAGCAGGCCGGCTCGGTCGAAGTGGCATCCTCTGTGAACGGCCAGATCATGCCGCCGGTGATGGGGGCTGCTGCCTTCTTGATGGTGGAATATGTGGGCATTCCCTATGTCGAGGTGATCACCCATGCCTTCCTGCCGGCCGCGATTTCCTACATCGCGCTGGTCTATATCGTGCATCTGGAAGCGGTGAAGCGGAACATGCCGACCCTGGGCAACCGAGTTGTGTCCATGGGCCGCACGATAGGTGGAATGGCGCTGTTCTTTGCTGGTTTTGCCGCGCTTTGCTATGGTGTGCAGTACCCTGTGAAGTGGATTGTTGCCGCAATACCAGGCGCCTCCGGGCTGGCTCTGGCTGCCTTGCTGACAGCGGTTTACGTCGCCCTGCTGTGGCTGGCCTCAAGCGTAGACGACCTGGTTCCGGATGACCCGAATGCCAAGGAGGTCGAGCTGCCTGTCGTGGCAGAGATTTACAAGGCCGGTCTGCATTACCTGCTGCCGATCATCGTACTGGTCTACTTTCTGATGATTGAGCAGAAATCTCCGGGCCTTTCGGCTTTCTGGGCAACCGCGCTGCTGTTTGTGATCCTTCTGACCCAGAAACCGCTCAAGGCGATCTTTCGCGGCCAAAGCAATATGGCCAATTCCTTTATGGAAGGCGTCCATGACCTGTGGAACGGGCTGATTGACGGTGCGCGCAACATGATCGGTATTGCGCTGGCCACGGCCACTGCCGGGGTGATCGTTGGAACCGTGACACTGACCGGTGTCGGGCAGGTGATGTCTGAACTGGTTGAGTTCATCTCGGGCGGCAACCTGATCCTGATGCTGGTGATGGTCGGTATCCTGTCGCTGGTTCTGGGCATGGGGCTGCCGACCACCGCCAACTACATTGTTGTCAGCTCGCTGATGGCCGGTGTGGTGGTGGAACTGGGCGCGCAGTCGGGCCTCATCGTGCCGCTGATCGCTGTGCATCTGTTTGTGTTCTATTTCGGGATTATGGCCGATGTGACACCGCCTGTTGGATTGGCCAGCTTTGCCGCGGCGGCTGTATCGGGCGGTGATGCGATCCGTACGGGCTTTATTGCCTTCTTCTACTCGTTGCGGACCGTGGCACTGCCGTTTGTGTTTATCTTCAACACAGATCTTCTGCTGATTGATGTGACATGGACACAAGGCATCCTTGTGGCCATATCGGCCACCATCGCCATTCTGGTCTTTACTGCTGGCACTATGGGCTATTTCATCAGCCGCAGCCGTATCTATGAAAGCATCCTGCTGATCTTTGCAGCCTTTGCGCTGTTCCGTCCGGACTTCTTCATGGACCGGGTGATGCCGCCCTATGAACAGGTGTCACCGGCCCAGCTGGTTCAGGCTCTGGATGAGGCCGAGGCAGGGGCGGAGTTCAGGATCACGGTCCAAGGCCCTGATTTTGATACCTCCGAGATCAAGGGCACGACCATGATCCTGACCGCTGATGGCACTGGTGGCCAGCAGATGGTCGATGCCTATGGCCTGCTGCTGTTGGAGGAAGACGGCCTCGTGAAGCTGGATGAGCCGATGTTCGGCACCCCGGCGGCGCCCAATCTGGAGAGCTTTGATTTCTACGCCGATGAACCGGTGCAGATTGCAACGATCCAGGCTCCGGCCAGCCAGTTGCCCAAGGAGCTGATCTTCATCCCGGCACTGCTGTTGGTGGCGCTGGTTGCATTGATGCAGCGCGGGCGTGCGCGTGAACAGGAAGGAGTACCGGCATGAGCAAACCCGTTCTTTGCGCCTTGGAACTGAATGACCCTGAACTGGATGAACAGGTTCTGACTCAGGCTGCGCGCCTGGCAGATCTGGATGGTTCTCAGCTGGATGTGGTGAATGTTCTTCCGGACTTTGGAGAAAGCTGGGTGTCCGGCTTTTTCGAAGAGCACCATCATGAAAAAGCGGTCAAGGACACCTCCCGGCGGCTCAGCGATCTATGCGCCGGGGTCTTGGGTGAAGAGCGAAATGCCAAAGTGCGGCATCTGGTTGCAACTGGGACGGCTTACCAGGAAATCCTGAAAGTCGCTGAAACAGCGGGCAGCAGGCTGATCGTGATCGGCGCGCACAAGCCGGACCTGAAGGATTACCTGCTTGGGCCGAATGCGGCCCGGGTGATCCGGCATTCGGAATGCTCGGTTTTTGTGGTTCGCTGAAGAAGAACAGGGGCGCCTTCGGGCGCCCTTATTCATAGCCGGTCATCTCCAGATAGCCTTTGCCGGAATGGCTGCCGCTGACCGACACTGGCCCTTCCCAGTATGAAAAGGAGGTGCCCATCCAGCTTTGCGGGTTAAGCGACTGAATTTCAACGGAAACGCCCTTTTCTGGCAGGCTTGCATGCCAACGCGTAGGGATGTTCCGGCCCTGCACATCGCTGACAGCCAATGCTTCGGCCTGAAAGGCACCGGGCCTCAACGGCTCTGCCTTGCCCTCTGCAGTTATCCAGGTGCCCGACGTGAAATCACCGGTTTTGCTGCGCAAAAGGAACCCCATCAGCTTTTCGCCGCTATCAAAGCGGAGCGAAAACCAATCCCAGCCGCTTTGATCCTCTGCAAGCGGCTGACTGGACCATTCCCGGTCGAGCCATCCATGACCCGTGACTTCTACTGGTCCATCCGGCAGCGATAAGGTTCCAGAAACCTGATAGTGCGGCTGGGAATAGTAATGACTGGCCTGGCCGCTTGCGGATTTGACTGAATACCCATGACGGCCGTGCAGCACCAAGGGGCCGTCTGCCGTCAGGTTCAGGGCATAGGAAAATGTCAGGTCATTGGCGGAAAGCGAAATCTGTTCAAGGGTTTCATCGACGGAACGCATCTGCCAATCATCCACCCATGCGTCAAAAGGTGCAGTTTCGACGCCGGCCTGACCGAAGCCGCCGCGTGCGAGACGTTCGGCGAAAAAATGCTGATCCTGACTGGTCACCGCAGCATGTGCCATCCAGACCTGAGGGCTTTGCCAGCCTCCTGCCTCACCAGGGGCGAGGGCCGATCGAAACAGCGTCCATTGAATGCCGTAGCTGGCGCCGTCTGACCCTTCAAGGTTGGCGGTTAAGTACCACCATTCAATGCGAAAATCCGGATGCGGGCCATGGTCCGCAGGGAAATTTAATCTGGTGCTTTGCTGCGGAATGGCAAAACCCTCTGCGCTCGATCCCAAACCGGCATAGCTTTGCGGCAGGGCTGCCCCGGCCCAAAAGACAGCCATCGTAACAAGGGCAGACTTAACGCTCATTTGCAAACACCTTCAGCAATTCTGCGGGAGCAATGCGGATCAGCCGCCGGGCTGGCAAGACGGCGGCTATGATTGCAGCCAGCAACGCCAGCAGAAACAGCCGAAGCCAATCAAACGGAAACAGATACATAGGTATCTGCCAGCCAAACGCTTCCACATTTATCACAGACAGAAGTGTCCAGGCCAGTACCAGCCCCAACGGAAGAGCCAGGATCGCAGTTGCAGCAGCCAGCAGCAGGCTGCGCAACACCTCACCGGCGGCCAGTTGTCGGCGGCTGGCTCCCATAGCCCAGACCGGCGCGATTTGCGGCAGGCGCTGGTTCCATAGGGTCAGCAAACTCGTCAGCAACGCAAATCCGGCGACGCCCAGTGTCAGCAGGTTCAGCGTTGCCGTTATGACAAAGGTTCTGTCGAAAACTGCCAGGGATCGAGCTTTGATCGTTGCTTGATCAAGGATGCTTTCCGGTGGAATATCAAATTCTTCCCGGATATTTTTAATTATCTTATGGACCTCAGACTGGGCGGCGCGCAGTCCAAAATTGCGATTGGGAATATTTGGCTCACGCGTCAACAAAGCTGGCAGAGACATCATAGCCTGGCCGTTGGGATTGCCGTAATCAGAATATATCCCGGCGATAGACAAGTGCCAGTCAGGGCTAAGCTCCAGCGTGTTTCCCGGCACCAGACCGTTGCGGCGCGCCAGCTGTTCGTTGATCAGCACGGCCTGACCGCGCGCAGCCTGATCCCAGACATCTGGCAGCGCAGCGATAAGCGGCCAATTCTTGCGGTAAGCGGGATCATCTTCAAAACCGTAGACCCGCAATGGCGCGCCTTTGTATCGGGTGTCATGGTGTCGACGAGGCAGAACGTGAATGCCCTGGGCATGCAGCCACTCCGACAACTCCGCGCCCTGAACATCGTTGGCAGTCGTGACATAGACTTCGGCAAACAGCCGCTGATCCAGCCAGCCGGTAAAGGTCAGGCGGAAACTTGATACCATCGTGCCGACACCAATGTTCGCGGCCAGTGCCAGCATCAAAGCCATCAAGGCCAGGGATATGCCGGGAAGCTGCGCGCGCGCATCAGCCCACAGCCATTCTGCATATGGTCCTTTTGCAGTTCTGGCCCCTAAAGAGAGGCTGGCGGAAACAAGCAGCGGCAACAGAAGCGCTGCGCCGAGCATAAGGCTTCCCAGAAATGCGAAACCCGCTATAAGTCCATGAAAAAGATGCAATATAATGCATCCCACAATGATGATGACTGCACCTAAACCTGCGCCAGTCAAATGCGAGCGTCTGGCTTGCTGGCCTCGGGCGTGGGTTGCCGGAGCAGCCAGCAATGGCATGCGCCACAGCATGAAAAGCGCGTGGCCGCCAGCCAGCGCAGTGCCGCCTAGCGTCATGGCAAGACCAGATAAAATCCAGCTTGGTCGCAGGGAAAGACTCCCGTCCACGGGGACGCCATACAGTCCGCTGAGCGTAGCTTTGACGCCGGGCAACAGTGCTGCTGCCACCAGATAGCCACCCGCAAGCCCAGCTATCCCAGAAACAAGCGCGATTGCAGCCAGCTCCGCAGCAAACAGGCTTGCGAGCAGCCGCATCGGCACGCCGAGACCGCGCAGCGTCCGGGTCATTCCCCGCCGCTGTTCAAGGCTGAGCGCGATGGTTCCTTGGACGATGAACAGGCCGACTGCAAATGAGAGCAGGCCGAAAGCGGTGAGATTCAAGTGAAAACTATCCGTCAGCCGTGCTGCATCCGAAGCGGCCCTGGCCGGGATGAATGTCAGTTCCGGAGCCAATTCTTCAAGCGGCCGCAGGCCGGGGCGCTGGTCCGGCAGGATCAACAGATAACTCAGGCTGGTCGACTGCCCGAGCAATCGGCTGGCCAGGCTGAGATCGGCCATTGCGACACCGCGCGGCAAGCCCGTCATTGAGGTCACGGGATGATCCGTCTGGGATGCATCTAGAAGCGCCGCTGTTTCAGGGTGGGCAAAGATACGGCCTGGTGGCAGCAGAGCATCCAATGCCGGTGCGGAATCTGCCTCTGCAGCCAGGGCCAACCCCTGAGCTTGCGGGTGCTGCAGCAGATCAACGCCCATGATATCAAAGCTTTGCCCTTCGAACCTGATGATACCTTCCAGCACAGGAGCCAACTGCCAGCCGGACCGTCGCAACTCTGCGTAGCGGGCGACAGGGATGGCTCCTGTTTCCGGAACCAGCCGGGCGGCTCCGGCGGTGCCAAGCTGTTCAGCGGCCTGGGAATAGCTTGCGCGTGCCTCGGCGTTGATGGCTTGGACCGCAGACCACAATCCGGCCGCAAGAGCCAGCCCCGTTATCAGCGTTGCTAACTGCAGCGGGTGGCGCCACCAGTGAGACAGAATGGCCAGAAATGCGGTGGCCGTCATGCGGCGGTGCCGTGACGAAGGTGCAAACGCCGATCCAGCATTTGCGCAATTGCGGCGGAGTGAGTGACGAGAAACAGCGCGGTACCACTTTCACGGACCAGTTCCAGCATCAGCTCCATCACTGCGGCACTGGCGGTTTCATCCAGATTGCCGGTCGGTTCATCCGCGAGCAGAAGTTTGGGCCGCACTGCGAGCGCACGGGCGATCGCCACGCGTTGCTGCTGCCCTCCTGAGGGCTGTTCCGGGTAGTGGTCCTGCAGATCGGATAGGCCTAATCGCGCCTTCAGCCGCGTTCCCCAGCTTGTCTCCCACTTTCCGCCCAATCGGGCGTGCAGCGCGATATTTTTGTCGACGCTGAGTGAAGGGATCAAGTTAAACTGCTGAAAAACCAAAGAGACATCGCGCCGTCTTAGTGCAGCCCTTTGGCTGTCTGAAAGACTGGACAAACCGGTTCCGTCAATCTCGACCTCACCGCTGTCGAAGTGATCCAGCGCCCCGGCCAGATGAAGCAGGGTGCTTTTGCCGGACCCGCTTTCTCCCGTCAGTGCCAGGCTGCTGCCCGCGCTGAGGTCCAGGGAGATGCCGCGCAGCACAGCCGTTTCCGCCGTCTGACCTGGATAGCGCTTCGTCACATCACGGATTTTCAGAACCATTTTCGGCAACCTTTCCGCCCGGTGCCCCAGATGCTGTCAAGATACTCAATACCCATGCTTCAGGGATGTCCAGCCCGCGCTTCGCACCTCGCAACCAGTGTGTCAGCCTGTAAGGCGGGGTTTGCCTATTGCGGTCGGGATTTCTAAGGTGGCGTCACGGGGTACCAAAAAGCTTAGAACGGAGGCGCAGGATGACGCTGTGGAACCAGCTGCTGTGGGGGTCAATCTACCTCAGCGCTTGCCTGATCCTCGAGATTTCTATCCTTGTTTGGTGTGCGACAGTGCTGAGCAGGCTCTCTCAGCGGTTTGTCAAACCTCATCGTCCCTGGCAGCTGGGGCTGATGCTTTTAGTTGCCATTTTTATTATTCTTGGCAGCCATACGACACAGGTCTGGATCTGGTCTGCAGCTTTTGTCCTGGTGGGTGCGATTTCAGATTGGAATACTTCAGTCTATTTCTCGCTGGTGACCTATACGACGCTTGGCTATGGCGATGTCGTTCTGGGCCCGGCTTTGAGAATCTTCGCGGCCTTTGCTGCGGTTACGGGGCTGTTTGGGTTCGGGATCAGCACGGCTTTCCTTGTCGGCGCAATGGGGCGGCTGTTTTCCTTTAATGGACAGCATTCTGGCGAGGAAACCTAAAGCAGATGCGCCTGCCCACGATACGGTTTTCCGGTGGTTTCCAAAGTTGATCCGAAAGCAGCCGTCCAGGCGACACCTAAGGCGACCGTGCCAATCATTATCCAGAACATCTCGCGGCACCAAATCTGATTGTTTCTGAATTTAATTCGGCAAGCGGCGGCTGCCATGTCCGGCGCGGTCTTACAGTCAGAAGCTGTCCGGGGCCTTTGATTTCGGCTGGCATTTTTTCATCAGTTGTGGAACCGTTCGGCCATGCCAATCCTTCCTCCATTCCACATGTGGCCAGCCTGTTTGATTGCAGCCGCGCGCCGTTTCAACAGAAAAAATGGCTGGGTGATGAGCAGCCATATCGCCATGTCGATGATGCTGGCGCTGTTTCCGTTTGTTTTGTTCACGGTGGCGCTGGCCGGCACCGTTGCCGGTGTCTTTTCTCAGAACTTGGAAATGGACAGAATGACCGATCTCGTTTTCGGAGCTTGGCCCGAGTCGGTTGCCCGGCCGATCCTCGCAGAGGTGGAAGCGGTCCTGCGCACGTCAAGCACGCAGCTGGCGACGCTGGGGGGGATCTTCGCGCTGTATTTTGCCTCCAATGGCGTTGAAGCCGTGCGCGTTGCTCTGGTGCAGGCGTATCATGATACCGACACCCGGCCGTTCTGGAAGACGCGCGCAATATGCATCGGGCTTGTTATCCTCGGAGGAACCGGGATCTTGGCTGCGGCTGTGTTTGAGGTTCTGCTGCCGCTCTATGTGCGTCATCTGGCTGATTTACTTCCGTTTGGGCAGCCTTCAGGACAATGGGAGAAGGGGCTGAGCGGCCTGTTCGCCGTCTTTTTACCGGTGGGCGCAGTTTTGTGTTTTCACGTGATCCTGCCGGGGCGGGTTCACCGTTTGCGGAGAATACTGCCCGGTGCGATCCTGACGTTGTTTCTGTGGTTGGTCTGTGGCAGCGGCTTTGCCTTCTATGTCACATCTTTTGCACAGTACTCAGCTACTTATGCAGGGCTTGCAGGCGCAATGGCTGCAATGATTTTTCTCTATCTCAATTCCGCAATCCTGATTCTGGGGGCCGAGTTCAATGGCGCATTGATCGACATGGCCAACACGATGGGGCGGAAATAGAGGCTGCGGTTTTGCTGCAACTGTTTCCAATTTTTCAACAATAAGGCGGTCACGCCACAATTGCGCCCATTTGCCAACTCAATCGCTCTTTAGATCTGCAAGAAAGCTGCGGATCCAGAAGGGGCCATCATGACAAAACTGCAAAATAAACTGCGTCGCATGCGTTTGTTGGATCTGATCCGGCAGCGGAGTACGGCAAGCCAAGCGACCTGCAATCTAAGGGTTTCCCGGCTTGCTGAGGAGGACGGCGAGGAAGCCGTTCTGCTGCGCACTCAGGCCTCCCTGTCGCTGACCGCGCCTTACGGCCGCCGTATCTAATCCGCTGAGCCGCGGAAACCGGTGGCCACCACAAATTTTTCTGAGCTGTCCGACCGGGAGGAGGGCGGCTTGATGTTCATCACCTTGGTGAACTTCTGCTTCAGCAGTTTCTGCAGTTCACCTTCGGCGCCGCCGGCCAGAACCTTGGCCACAAAGGTGCCGCCGTCTTCCAGAACGTCAAAGGCAAAATAGGCGGCTGTTTCACACAGTGAAATGATCCGCATATGGTCGGTTTGCTTGTGCCCGGAACTTGCTGCGGCCATGTCCGACATCACCACATCCGCTTTGCCGCCCAGCCATTCCTTGACCTTCTCATCCGCCCCGTCGTCCATGAAGTCGAGCTGATGGAATTCTGCTCCTGCCAGTGGTTCGACCTCCTGCAGGTCGACGCCGACAATACGGCCAACAGCCTTGCCAGGCTTTTCTCCCAGCGCGTTGATCCGCTTGACCGCCACTTGCGCCCAGCCTCCCGGAGCGCAGCCCAGGTCGACCACCCGGGCGCCATTCAGCAGAAACCGGTACCTGTCGTCCAGCTCCATGATCTTGTAGGCCGCCCGGCCGCGGTAGCCTTCGGCCTGGGCACGTTTCACATATGGATCGTTCAACTGCCGCTGCAGCCAGCGGGTCGAGCTAAGCTTACGGCCACGCGCCGTCTTCACGTTCACCTTCAGATCGCGCAGTCCGCGGCCGGATGTGTTTTTACCAGTGGGGGTCTTTGCCATGTGCGTTTTCTCCGACGGTGAAGGCTGCAGATAACCTCTTGGCGGTCCTTGATCAAGGAGCACCTTTTTCAGCACTCAAGCCAAGCTCCGGCCACGGCGCGGAAATGCCGAACAGCAGATACCCTAGAGCATTCGCCATCTTTTGCCAGAACCCGTTTTTCGCAGGGGCTGGCTCTAAACATGTGAGACCTCAGAAAAAGTCATTGAAACAATGAACTATCCAGCTAATCGGGGCCATCTTCCAAAACACCATCCGCGCTCATCTGTGCATAAAGCAGGCCTTCACGCAGGCCGCGGTCGGCAACAGACAGCCGGTCCGTCGGCCAGCAGCGCAACAGCGCCTGCAGGATGGCTGAACCTGACATGATAAGGGCTTGCCTGTCTTCGCCAATGCGGGGATCGCGGCGACGGCCCAGGGGGCCGAGTTCCAGATAGCCGCGGATCACTTTATCGATCTGATCGCTGGTCATCCGCAGGCCGTCGACCTTGGTCCGGTCATAGCGCTTGAGCCCAAGATGGGTTGCAGCCACCGTGGTCACGGTTCCGGATGTGCCAACGATCTGAAAACCGGCGCGCGTCTGCTCGTCCTTGTAGGGGGCAAAATCTGCCAGATTTTCCTCGAAGAACCAGCTCATCAGGGCAAATCGCGCGGCATCGTCTTCGACATCATTGAACTGATCGCGCAGCGTGGCAACGCCCAGCGGTACAGAGATCCAATCGACAACCTTGGCTGCGGGGAAGGGGCTTTCGGTCGGATGAAACCCGTTGTGCAACCGCATGATGGCTGAAGGGCGGTCGCGCCGTGGCACAGAAGAAATGTCAATCCACACCAATTCGGTCGAACCGCCGCCGATATCAACCACCAGCAGCTGCTCTGTTTTGGTAGACACCAGGGGGGCACAGGAGATAACCGCCAGCCTGGCTTCTTCCTCCGGCTGGATAATTTCCAACGTCAGCCCGGTTTCCCGTTTCACCTGACGGATGAAATCGCGCGCGTTCTTGGCACGACGGCAGGCTTCGGTCGCCACCAGACGCATCCGCCTGACTTTGTTGCGCTTAAGTTTTTGCTGACAGATCCGAAGCGCTTGAATGGTGCGCGCCATCGAAGACCGCGACAACCGCCCGGTCCGCTCCAGCCCGGCACCCAATTGTACCGATTTGGAGAAACTGTCGACCACATGAATACCGCTGCCCTTGGGCTGGGCGATCAGCATGCGGCAGCTATTTGTACCCAAATCCAACGCCGCATAAAGCGCATCAGGATCGGGTCGGGCCGGTGCAGGAGTCTCAACCGCCTTGGGAAACGCGCCCGCACCTTTCGAGCGCCTGGGCGCCATGATTCACGCCCTCCGATTATCGTGTTAATAATGACCATAGGTGTGCAGTTGCAGCGGCGCAAGCGCTTGGAGACAGGAAGAAGAGCAATTTCCGCCGTCTGCAAGATTTCTCATAATTCACATGAATATTTTTGCCAAAGCCCGCTGTGGCTATCACAATGCGACAAAGCTAGGGTCGCGGCAGAAAAACGTCGCTCAATCCCATCGTGTTGTCGAAAATCGACCAACCTGCCGAGCGCCGCCGCTCTAGAACGTGGTCTATCCAGGCTAGAAGGAAATCAGGGCATGCCCGACGTTACGATCGTATACTGGCGCGACATTCCCGCGCAGGTCATCGTTGGCAAAGGCCGCCGCGGTGCTAAGCGTCAGCTCGAAGAACGGTTCGAGCAGGCTATTGACCGCGCGGCAATGAAGGTGAACGCCAAGGACGCCGACGCCTATCTGGCGGAGTGGCGCAAGGCTGCTCCCTTTGCCGCCGAAGGCGAGCCAGCTGATATTGCCGAATCTGAGGCAACCCGCCTGGAAACGGAATATGATCAGGACCGCCTGAAGGCGCTGATCGCAAACGACGGATGGGCGTGAGCCTGACACCACTATGGGAGGCCGTGATGGCTTTGCTGAACTTTAAGAAACGCGATTCTGGTGCGGGCCAAACCGCCACTCCCGAAATGGAGGCCTTCCTGAAGGGCTATTCCATCGAGGTGATGCCGCGCACCGCCGCCAAGGTCGAAGATTTCCGCGACTTGCTGCCTGCCGGCACCCGCGTTTACATTGCGCATATCGAAGGCACCCCCATCGAAGACATGGTGGACACTGCCAAGCGCATTGCGGGCGAAGGCTATGACGTGATGCCGCATTTCCCGGCCCGCATCATCAAGGACAAGGCGACCCTGGGCGACTGGATCAACCGTTATCAGGGTGAAGCCGGCGTCAAGCAGGGCCTGATTCTGGCGGGCGGCGTTGCCAAGCCGCATGGTGACTTTGACTCCTCGATGCAGCTGCTGGAATCCGGCCTGTTCGATCAGGCGGGCTTTACCAACCTGCATGTTGCAGGACACCCCGAGCCGAACCTGGACATCGACCCCAAAGGCGGGCGCGCAAACACCTATGCGGCGCTGGACTGGAAACAGGAATTCTCCAAGCGCACCGACGCTGAGATGGCGCTGGCCACCCAGTTCTGCTTTGAAGCCCAGCCGGTCATCGAATGGGTGAACGAGCTGAACGAGCGCGGCATGAATCTGCCGGTTCACATTGGTATCGCCGGTCCGGCCAAGCTGCAGACCATGATCAAGTTCGCAATCGCCTGCGGTGTCGGCCCGTCGTTGAAAGTTCTGCAGAAACGTGCCAAGGACGTCTCCAAGCTGCTGCTGCCGCATGAGCCGGGCGAAATTCTGGCCGATCTGGCAGCCCACAAGGCCGCCAACCCGGAGTTCCAGATCGAGAAGGTCCACTTCTTCCCGCTGGGCGGCATCAAGACCAATGCCACCTGGGCAATCAACAACGGCGGCGACTCTGCCAAGCCGGTTAACTCCTGAGACGCTAAGGATCTAAAATGACCCGTACAGTCGTAGAATCAAAAACAAAAACCGCGATCCTGGGCTTTGACGAGCCCTTCTGCGTGATCGGTGAGCGCATCAACCCGACCGGCCGCAAGAAGCTGGCAGCAGAGCTGGAAGCCGGTGACTTTTCGACCGTTGAAAAAGACGCCGTTGCGCAGGTTCTGGCCGGTGCAACCGTGCTCGATATCAACGCCGGCGTGGTTTACAACTCGAACCCGAACCCGAACGAAACCGAGCCGCCGCTGATGAAGAAGATCGTCGAGCTGGTGCAGGGGCTGGTCGATGTGCCGCTGTGCATCGACTCTTCGGTTCCGGGCGCGCTGGAAGCTGGCCTGGAAATCTGCGAAGGCCGTCCGCTGCTGAACTCTGTCACCGGCGAGGAAGAGCGCCTGGAGCAGATCCTGCCGCTGGTCAAGAAATACAATGTTCCGGTCGTGGCGATCTCCAATGACGACACCGGCATTTCGGAAGACCCCGATGTGCGCTTTGCCGTCGCCAAGAAGATCGTTGAGCGCGCTGCTGATTTCGGCATTCCTGCCCACGACATCGTTGTTGACCCGCTGGTGATGCCGGTTGGTGCGATGGCGACCGCTGGCCTGCAGGTGTTTGCTCTGGTCCGCCGGCTGCGCGAAGAGCTGGGCGTGAACACCACCTGCGGTGCGTCCAACATCTCCTTTGGCCTTCCGAACCGTCACGGTATCAACAACGCCTTCCTGCCGATGGCAATGGGCGCTGGCATGACCTCAGCGATCATGAACCCGGTGGCTCTGCCCATCTCTCAGAAAAAGATCGCCGAGAAGAAGGCCGAAGTTGAAGCCGCCGGCATCATCCTGCCTGAGGGCATGGAGGACGAAGCCTTTGTGCAGATGTTTGGCCTTGGCTCCACCAAGCCGCGCGCGGGCAAGGAAATGGAAGCCATTCGCGCTGCCAACTTCCTGACCAACAACGATCCGCATGGCGGTGAGTGGATCAAGTTCAACAAGGCCCCGGCAGCCGAAGGTGAAGAAGGCCGCGGTCGTGGCGGTCGTTCTGGCGGACGCCGTCGCCGCGCCTGATCCGCGCAGCAATTCAGTATAGAAAAGCCGGGCCAAACGCCCGGCTTTTCAGTTTTCTTGGCCCCTTTTGGTCAAGCTCGGCTGGTCAGGCCTTGGGGAAAGATGGAACTGCGAATTGCAGTTAAAAGCCGTCTCAGTAGATATTGTCTACTGGCTGGCCAAGCGCCATCGCGCCAGTGTATTCGGTTTGCGCCTCTTTTTGCAGCGGATGATAGCGGGCGGCCTGGATGTCCCGGAACCTGCGTTCCAGTTCCTGTTTGCGATAAAACCCGGCTCCTCCGGCCAGTTCCAGCGCCAGCTCTGCGACGCGAATTGCATTGTCTTCCACCAGCCGGCGCCCGATCATGATGTCATTGACTGTTGCCGCTGACGGAGCGTTGCGTTCGCTGGCTAGGATCATTGTTTCATGGGCCATGCGTGCGGCGGCAAGGGCCGTGTCCATCCGCCCTGCAAGCGATTGCAGCCGCGGGGAGGCGGGCTTTTTTTGAGCCATGGCAATGGCAATGTCCCGCGCGCTTTGTGCCAGGCCAAGATAAACAGAATAGATCAGCGGTGTTGCGATGGATGAAACCAACTGGAGCGCCGGATGCCACTCGCCTGTTTTGCGCTTGAAGGCGATGTCTTGGTCGGGGACAAACAGCCCCTCGATCAGGATGTCCTGTGATCCGGTCGACCGCATGCCCAGGGTGCGCCAGGTATCCAAAACTGTCACTTCGGCTGCTGTCATGGGGACCGCGAAATGCAGGAACATCGCCGCGCCGTCTTCGTCGCAGATTGCGCCGGTCATCAGCAGGTCAGCCGCTGGCGAGCCGGACGAAAAAACTTTGCGGGCAGTTATCCGGTAGCCGCCATCAACACGTTCAGCTTTGCCAGAGCCGCTGATCCAGTCAGAACCGCCGGAGCTGGAAAGCAGGATGTTTTCATCGGCCACCCGGCGCAGCAGAGGTTCCACCTGAGATCGTGCTTTCGGATCGTGCTGCCAGCGCCAGGCTGGGATCGCAACCTGATGTGTATGCATCGACAGGACCAGGCCGGTAGAGCCGCAGGACTGGGCGATGACCTGCAAAACCCTGCTGAGGACGCGCACGCCGGCACCTCCGCCTCCAAGAGCTACAGGGGCAGCAGCTGAGAGCAGGCCAGTTTCCTTCAAATTGCTTATGTTGCGTTCTACGAAGCTGTCATTCTCGTCATGGCTGGCCGCTCTTTCTGCAAACAGCTGGCTCAGGGATTTTGCGGCTGCGACGAGGTTCTCGTCATTCTGTTTACGGTCAACGATATTGTCCATTTGCTCAGCCTTGCCAGAATATGTCACGCGACCATCCTGCCCGGCTCTTTGCGGTGTGGGTATCTTTAAAGTTGTGAGGTCCGGGGGCGTCACCGCTGAACACGTCTTTTTTAACCGTGCTTTTGCGGCGTTCGATGGTTTGGCGAGAAAGCGCATCGACTGAAAGTTCCAACTGCAGGCCATCATGCACGCGCCTGCAGGCGTTTGGCCTGTCCGCAAAACCATGCCGAAACACGACGGGTTTACCGCCGCAAACCGCGGGGTTTCCGACTGAGACTGTTAAGGTGGAGAAACAGTTAGGACATTAACTCGCTGGCCTTTTCGCCGATCATGATTGCGGGGGCATTTGTATTGCCCGAAACGATTTCTGGCATGATCGAGCAGTCGGCTACGCGCAGGCCGCGAATACCATGCACGCGCAGCTCTGCGTCAACCACCGCATCTTTGCCCTGGCCCATTTTGCATGTTCCAGTGGGATGGTAGATAGAAGCAGTGTTGCTGCGCGCCCAGTCCAGCGTTGCCTCGTAGTCGTCCATGGGCAGATCCGCACCGGGGCGATATTCCTCGGAAATCTTCGAAGTCAGCGGCGCATGGCGGGCGATCTTGCGGGCAATATTCACCCCGGCCACGATGGTGCGGCAGTCGGTTTCGGCCGACAGGTAGTTTGGAATGATCTTGGGGTAAGTGTGCGGATCAGGCGATACGATCCTGATTTCACCTTTGCTTTCGGGGCGTAGCTGGCAAACCGACATGGTAAAGGCAGAGAAGGGATCAGCACCTTTGCCAGGGTTTTCAGCAGAGAGCGGCTGCACGTGGAATTGGATGTCCGGAGTCTCCAGATCAGGACGGGTCTTCATGAACCCGGTGGCAAGGCTTGCTGCCATGGTCATCGGCCCGGCGCGGAACAGCGCATATTTCAGACCGATCTTTGCCTGGCCGAACAGGGTCCGTACCTCGTCGTTCAGTGTCGGCTCATTACATTTGTAAACCAGCCGCGCCTGAAGGTGGTCCTGCATGTTTTTGCCAACGCCATAGAGATCCTTTTTTACCTCGATGCCTTGGGCGGCAAGCTGGGCGGCTTCGCCAACACCTGACATCATAAGGATTTGCGGGGAGTTGATAGCGCCGCCCGACAGGACGATCTCGCGCCGTGCCGAAATCCTTTGGAGTTGTCCGGCACGATCCCGATAGACTACTGCGACCGCGCGGCCCTCCTGTATGTCGACCTTTTGCACCATGGCGCGGGTGATGATCTGCAGATTCTGGCGGTTCTTCACCGGATTTAGAAACGCCACGGCTGAACTGCAGCGGCGGCCATTCCTGGCCGTCAGCTGAAAGAAGCCGACGCCCTCCTGGTTGGCGCCGTTGTAGTCCGGGTTGAATGGATAGCCTGCGGCCTGCGCTGCGGCGACCCAGGCGTCAGTTATGGGGCGCTGAATGCGCATATTGGAGACAGCCAAAGGCCCGCCGCGGCCATGGAACGCATCTGCGCCGCGCTCATTGTCTTCTGAGCGTTTGAACAGCGGCAGAACATCCTCCCAGCCCCAGCCGGCGTTGCCCATCTGGCGCCAGCGGTCATAGTCCTGCGGCTGGCCGCGCACGTACAATAGGCCATTCAGAGAGGACGATCCCCCCAGCACTTTGCCACGCGGCCATTCGATTGAACGGCCATTCAGGCCCGGATCCGGCTCGGTCTTGTAGCACCAATCGACAGCCGGGTTATGGATCGTTTTGAAGTAGCCGACCGGGATGTGAATCCAGGGGTTGATGTCCCGCCCGCCTGCCTCCAGCAGCACCACTTTGTTGTTAGGGTTTGCGCTCAGCCGGTTGGCGATGACGCACCCCGATGACCCCGCTCCGATAACAATGAAATCTGCTTCCACGACCTTCTCTCCGGCTTGTAATGAAAAAACGTCTATACAGGTTGCATGAAATAATCTAGATGTTTTTGATACGAAACGTCTCAAAAATCGACAATAGGGAGGAGAATTATGGGACTTACTGACAAATTGGGCCGTATCTCGCGGCGAGATCTGTTCCGCGTTGCAGGCACTTACGGGATGAGTTCGACCCTGCTGGCAGCGGGCAGCTTTGGTGGGGCGATGAGCTTGGCGAATCTCGCCTCGGCGGCTGAATCGACCTATGAACGACGTTTTTCCAAACCCGCCAAGCACACGCTGAAATTCGGGGCGTCGGGTTTCAACGCACGCAATTTGCTGATCGAGCGGGCAGGGGCCCTGGAATTTGCACGCGATCTGGAAGCGCGTACAGATGGCGAGATCCGCATCGAGTTCATCGGTGACAACCAGATCTGCGGTCAGCTGAGCTGCGTGGAGAAAACCCAGCAAGGCATCGTCGACATCTACGCTGCCTCCACCCAGAACTCGGCGGGCGGCGCGCCCTACCTGAACGTGCTGGACTATGCCTTCATGTTCCCTGGTCGTGCCTCGCAGTATCATTTTCTCTATCACCCCAAGAGCCAGGAAATCCTGCGCGACCCGCTGGAAAAACGCCACGGGTTGAAATTCCTGTTCAGCCATTGCGAGCTGCGAGGCATTCAGCTGGGCCTGAAGTACAAGGACGCCCCCACGATCACCAAGCTGGAGGAGCTGTTCGGTACCAAGAACCGCGTGACCGGCACTCAGCTGGGCCGTATCGCCATGAAGGCGCTGAATCTGAATCCGGTCCCCGTCGCCTGGGAAGAAACCCTGGACGGGTTGAAACAGGGCCTGATCGACGGCGCCGAAACCTGGGCTTCGGCTGTGGCCTATGCCAATATGTCGCCAGTGGTCTCGCAGTCCGTAGATCTCAAATTCTTCTGCGGCACAGAGCATACCTCAATGTCGGCCAAGGTCTTTGACGGGCTTGAGGGGTATCTGCAGGATGCGGTGATGGAATCTTCCTATTGGGCGCAGGCCCATGTGCAGGCCGCGAATGAGGCTGCTTTGGTCAAAACCGTCGGTTTCTCGGACCCGCAGCTGCCAGGCACCATGTTTGTGGAAAACAACGTGCGCCCCGCCTTCCTGCCGGACAGCGAAATCCGCATGGCTGAGGAAATGTGCTCGCCTGAGTTCCAGCCACAGCTGTGGGAACAGTGGCGCGAGCGCCTGAACGGCTGGGCCGGCGGCATCGATACCTATCAGGAAATCTACAACATCGCGCGCGAAGTCGACAAAGACATGAAGCCCGAAAACGTGGAACCGCGCCGCTGGTGGAAAGGCTGACCGCAGCCTAGGCTGAAAGTAAGGACGCACCCCGGCGCAGCAACAGGCGCCGGGGTGCATTCCTCCGGATAGGAGACCGGAGGCTTCAAGGGAGGAACGAATGACGCTCTGGTCTGAAATCAGTGCAATTCTCAGCGCGTTTGCGTCGCAGGACAGCTGGGAAATCCGCAATGCATTGGAAAGCAATGCAGCCTGGGTGCTGGGCACCGTTGCCGCCGCCGTCGGCGGTCTGGTGGTGATGCTGATCTACAAGCTGGTGCCGCTTCTGGACCGACATCTGGAGCGCACCATAATGGTGTGGAGCTATCTGGCCATTGCCTTCATCATCTTTTGGGGCGTGATCGACCGCTTTGTCTTCAAGAACCAGCAGCCGTGGTCCACCACTATCCCGCCGCTGCTGTTCATGGTGATGGCCTGGTTTGGTGCTGCCTTCAACGTGCGGCTGCGCACCCATCTTAGTTTTTCCGAGTTCCGTACCCTGATGCCCCGCTGGGCCCAGATGGGCTGCCTGACATTGGATGCGGTGCTGTGGTTCGGCTTTGCTGTCATCGTTTTTGTGACCACCACCCGGATGACGGCGCTGTCGGCCTCAAACTTTCAGATCGTGCTGGGCACCGACAGCGTGCTGCAATGGTGGTTCCTGATCACCGCGCCCTTGTCCTTTGTCCTGATGATCGGCCGGGTGTTTGAAAACCTGACTGATGACATCCGCAATTATCGCAGCGGTGAACCGCTGATCAAACAGGCCGTGATCGGAGGAGACGTGTGATGGATACTGGAACCTGGGTCACGCTGATCTCGCTTGGGGTCACCTTCCTGTTCATGCTGGGAGTGCCGGTGCTGCTGGTCATCGGCTATTGGGTGATCGGCTGCTCCTTTGTACTTGGGTTGACGCTCGACAATATGGGCGCCGAGCTGCTGAATGTCTTCAACAAGGGCTTTGCCCTGCTGGCGATGCCGCTGTTCATCCTCACCGGTGACCTGATCAATCAATCGGGCATCGCCCGGCGCCTGTCTGATTTTGCCTATGCCTGCCTTGGCTGGATGCGCGGCGGACTGGCGATGGCCTCGCTGGGTGCCTGCGGGCTGTTTGCTGCCATTTCCGGTTCGAACTCGGCGACAACGGCCACTATCGGCTCCATGTTGCACCCTGAAATGGTCAAAGGTGGCTATGATGAACGCTTCTCGGCTGCAACCGCCGCCGCCGGCGGCACCGTCGGCATCATCATCCCGCCGTCGATCATCTTCATCGTCTATGGTTTTCTGATGAACCTGCCGATTTCAGACCTGTTTGTGGCGGGCATCCTGCCCGGCGCGATGATGGTCATCGGCATGCAACTGGCTTGCTGGATCATCTGCTACCGCAATGGCTGGGGTTTCCTGATCCCGCTGCAGCTTACCCGCGTCCTGAAAACCGCCTTTGGCGCCTGGCTCGGCTTTTTTGCCATCGGGCTGGTGCTGTGGGGTATCTATACCGGCAAGTTTTCCCCGACCGAGGCCGCAGGCGTCACCGTCGGTTTCTGCGTCATCGCAGGTGTGTTGTCCTGGGTGGTGACGAAAGTTACAGGTGCCAGCAAGGACAAAATTTGGGAAGAGAAATCCTATGCCGAGATGCTGGTGGTCGAGGGCTTTACCATCCCGCAGATCCCCTCAATCGTCGTGCGCTCGGCGCAGATCACCGGCATTCTGGCGCCGCTGATTGCAATCTCCGTGGTGATGCAGCAGATCCTGTCCCTGCTGGGGGCGCAGCAGACGATTGGCGATTTCGTGACGTCGATGGGCGGCTACTATGCGGTGCTGTTCACCTCGATGGTGATCGTCTTTTTCTCCGGTATGGTGTTGGAAAGCCTGCCGGTCACCATAATCCTCGCCCCAATTCTGGCGCCGATCGCGGCCTCTGTCGGCGTTGATCCGATCCATTTTTCGGTGATCTTCCTGGTTGGCGCATCTATCGGTTTCATCACACCGCCATATGGTCTGAACCTCTATGTCGCATCTGGCGTCACCGGTGTTCCGTATTTCCGCCTGCTCCGCTATACAGTCCCTTACCTTGCAGCTCTGATCGGGGTCTGGGTGCTGGTTTCTCTGGTGCCAGATTTCGCGCTGGCGCTGCTGCCCAACAAGTAGGGAACACGCGGTTATGGCAAAGGACGCGCTGGATAAAAAAGAGGGGCAAATCCCGACCAACCTGCGCCTTCTGGTGCTGCTGGAGGAGGTGGCGCGGCGCGGAGCGGCTGTAAAACCGGCTGAGATGATCGAGGCCATGGGGCTGCCCAAGCCGACCGTCCACCGCTTGATGCAGACCGCAGAAGCCGAAGGTTTTTTGCAACGCGACCTTGATGGGCGGGCCTACGGGCCCGGTCCCAGGCTTCGCAGGGTGGCGCTTGACATAATGTCCTCTGAACATCTGCGGACAGCGCGCCTCTCCATTCTAAAGAGCATCGCCGAGGAGTTGGGCGAGACCTGCAACCTTGCCACTCCTGATCGGGAAGGAATGATCTATCTGGACCGGGTGGAAACAAAATGGCCGCTGCGCATCCAGATGCCGATTGGCACCCAGGTGCCGTTTCATTGTACAGCCAGCGGTAAGATGTATCTCTCAACACTGAAACCCAGCACCCTGGCTGCTGTGATGCGCGCAAGGCCGCTGGAGGCCGTCACAGACAAAACCTGTACAAGCCCGGAAGAACTCACTGCCGAATTGGATGGCATCGCCAAAAGCGGTTTTTCTACAGATGATGAAGAGTTCATAACAGGCATGGTCGCTGTCGCCGTCCCCGTGCGGGATGCGCGCAATCGGCTGCTTGCAACGCTTTCGGTGCACGCCCCCGTCCAGCGCCACAATCTGCATAGCCTGAAGGCGTTCCTCCCGTCACTGCAGAAGGGAGCAGAAGAGCTGGCAAGCCTTGCTTGACGCACTCTGGCAGCCAGGACGCCCGAGCCAGGATTTTAACGGTCCTCTCCCGGGATACTTCTGCGTTCCTGGGGTGATGGAGTGAACTGCCGTCACTGTTTCAGCGGACAGCCGTCCTGCGTGAAAAGGTGTGAGCTCTCTGAAAAATGTAAGTTTCTTTTGCAGATATGAAAGACGGCGACGCGATACAGGGGCTGGAAACCGCAAAGGCTGTCACAACATGACAAACTGAGCCCCAAGTTCCTAAGATAGAGACATGCTCTGCCCCATTTGATAGGGGGTTCAGCGATCTCAATAATAGAAAATGGCGGAGAGACAGGGATTCGAACCCTGGGTGGGCTTGCACCCACAACGGTTTTCGAGACCGCCCCGTTCGACCACTCCGGCACCTCTCCGCGGGGGGTGAAGCGCGGTTTAATGTTGATTCAGGACTGGCGCAAGGGGCGATTTGCAGCTTTGGCAAAAAAATCCGGAACTCTGTTGCAGGGCAAGGGTTTTCGCTTAGATTTGCACTATGCAGATGATCTTTTCAGTTCCCGCTTCAGCTATTCGGTTTCTGGTGGTGGTGTGGCTAGCCTGCTGGGCAGTCTCCCTGCCTGCGGGGGCAGCAGACCGTGCCAGAGTGGAGGCGTTTCTCGAAGTCACCGGGTTCGATGTGGCGCTCGACAGCATCGCCCTGTCGGCGTCGAGTGCGCCGGAAATGCTCGGCGTCGATGCTGGTGCTTTCGGAAACCAGTGGACCGAGATGTCTCAGGAGGTTTTTGATCCGTCCCTGATGCGCAGCCTGGCGCTGGATATCCTGGAGCAAACTCTGGATGAAGAGGCGCTGGACCATGCCGCCGCTTTCTATGCCAGCGATCTGGGAGCGCGGCTGGTGCGGGCAGAGAATTCTTCGCATTTGATCGAAGAGGATGAGGTGAAGCAGGTCGCAGGCAGCCGCATCATTTCAGACCTGGTCAAGGCCGGCAGTAAACGGGTGGCGATGTACCAGCGGATGGGACAGGCCATTGATGCAGCAGGCTCTGGCGTAAAGGCATTGCAGCAAATCCAATTCCGCTTTCTTATGGCCGCGGCGGCCGCGGGTGTGATTGAGATACAGCTGGACGCAGACGAGCTGCGTGCGTTGATGAAAGAGCAGGAGGGTGAGCTGCGCCTCAGCCTGCAGGCTTCCAGCCTTGCCGCCTCAGCTTACACCTATCAGGAGTTTTCCGACGCCGAAGTGCAGGCCTATGTCGAAGCACTGGAAGAGGCGCCGATGCAGAGGGTCTATGAGCTGCTGAATTCAGTGCAGTACGAGATTACCGCAAACCGTTTTGAGGAACTTGCCCATCGGATGGCAGAACTGACGCCAGGCCAGGATATCTGACCCTTTCCGGCTGAACGGGTTTGCCTGTGGGAAGATTAACCTGTGGAAAGACCCGCCTGTGGAAAACGGTTGACACAGTGTCCGTTCCGAACCATAAGCCCGCATCCCGGCCCGGAATCTCTGCGCCGGGGTTTATTTGTAATACGCCCCCGCAAGGGGCGCGCTGTTCGAGGCGGCATCAGCCGAAACACCCGCAAGGGGGCCGTAGGACGCGGGTAGAAAAGGAAAAACGCACATGTTTGCGGTCCTCAAGACTGGCGGCAAGCAGTACAAGGTTCAGGCGGGCGACGTGCTCCGCGTTGAAAAATTGGCTGCTGATGCTGGCGAAACCATCCAATTCGACGAAGTTCTGATGCTGGGCGGCGACGCACCGGTTGTTGGCGCTCCGCTGGTAGACGGCGCTGCTGTGAAGGCAGAAGTCATTGACCAGATCAAAGGCGACAAGGTCATCAACTTCGTCAAACGCCGCCGGAAGCACTCCTCCAAGCGCACCGTCGGCCACCGTCAGAAGCTGACCCTGGTCCGGATCACCGAGATCCTGGCTTCGGGCGCAACCAAAGCCGCTCCGAAAGCTGCTGCAAAGGCCAAAGCTGCTCCGGCTGCTGAAGCTGCCGCAGGTTCGGACGACCTGACTGCCCTGACCGGCGTCGGCCCCGCAGCTGCCAAGAAATTGGAAGAAGCAGGTCTGACCACTTTCGCCCAGATCGCAGCCTTGTCCGAAGACGACATTGCTGGTATCGAAGCGATCAAAGTGAAGCCCGAGTGGGTTGAGCAAGCCAAAGAGCTGGCTAAAGGCTAAGGAGAGAGAGAATGGCACATAAAAAAGCTGGCGGTTCCTCCCGTAACGGCCGCGACTCAGCTGGTCGCCGCCTTGGCGTGAAACTCTTCGGTGGCCAGGCGGCCATCGCAGGCAACATCATCGTGCGTCAGCGCGGCACCAAGTTCTGGGCCGGCGAAGGCGTAGGCATGGGCAAGGATCACACCCTGTTCGCCACTGCCGACGGTGCTGTGAACTTCCGCAAGGGCCTGAAAGGCCGCACCTTTGTATCGGTTCTCCCAGCGGCGGAGGCCGCCGAGTAAGCCGACCCAAAGGGTAAAGAAATCTTTAGGGGGACCGGCTATAAGGCCGGTCCCTTTTTCTGTTTCCGAATGCGAGTTGATTATGAAGTTCCGAGCAATGATGAAGACACAGGCTGCTGCAGCGCACTGGCGTCGTTTTCACGTCGCGATAAATGGAAGTTTTGTGGAAGTTGAAGGTATTGCGCCTTGCAGCAGGGGCTGGGCGTGCACATCTGAATTGATAAGTCGAAACAACAAGGGCTGCCGCCAACGGAAGATTTTTGGCAAGGGAGGACCACGGCCATGAACCTCGAGCAGATCGTGAACCAGCAGGTCATTGAAACGGACCGCTTTATCCTGCGCCCGCTGCGCAAGTCCGATGCCGGGCTGATTGAGCACTATGTCAGTGACAAACGTGTCGCTCGTATGACCCGTTCGGTGCCGCACCCTTTGCCGCCCGGCGCAGCGGAAGCCTTTGTTGCCCGTGCCATGGCCGAAGAGCGGGATGAGGATGTCTGGGTTATCGACGGCACCGTTGAAGGGGATTCCGAGCTGAAAGGCGTGATCGGGCTGAAGCGGATGGACCGCAACCAGTCTGAGGTTTCCTACTGGACTGCGCCACCCTTCTGGAACACCGGGCTGGCCTCAGCAGCGCTGAAAGCATTGGTAGATGCAAACCCTCAGCAGAATGATGCGATGTTTGCCTGTGTCTTTCAGGACAATCCGGCATCAGCCCGGGTGCTGATCCATTGCGGCTTTGATTATCTCGGCGATGCCGAAAGTTACTCGGTGGCCCGTGACACGACCGTCCCAACCTGGACCTATAGCCGAAAACTGTGATTGGCGCCGCCTGCGCTTTGCGGTAAGGCAAGCGAAACATCCCGCAGGAGACCCAGTCTCTTGCGGGACACTTGTACTGCGCGGACAGGCAGGGGCCTGCCGCATAAAGGAGCTGTCATGAAATTTCTCGATCTGGCCAAGGTCTATATCCGTTCCGGCGCAGGCGGGAACGGCTGCGTCAGCTTTCGCCGCGAGAAATACATCGAATATGGCGGGCCGGACGGGGGCGACGGCGGCAAAGGCGGTTCAGTCTGGGCCGAGGTCACCGATGGGCTGAACACTCTGATCGATTTTCGCTATCAGCAGCATTTCTTTGCCAAGAACGGCCAGTCCGGCATGGGGCGCCAGCGCACCGGCAAAGATGGCGACGATATCATTCTGCGTGTGCCTGTCGGGACCGAGATCCTGGACGAGGACCAGGAAACCGTCCTGGCTGACCTCACCGTGCCCGGCGAGCGTGTGCTGCTGGCCAAGGGCGGCAATGGCGGCTTTGGCAACCTGCATTTCAAATCCGCCACCAACCAGGCGCCGCGCCGCGCCAATCCGGGGCAGGAGGGGGTTGACCGAACCATTTGGCTGCGGCTCAAGCTGATTGCGGATGCGGGCCTTCTGGGGCTGCCGAATGCGGGCAAGTCGACCTTCTTGTCGGCAACCTCCAATGCCCGGCCCAAGATCGCGGACTATCCGTTCACCACGCTGCACCCGAATCTGGGCGTGGTCGGCATCGACAACACTGAATTTGTGGTCGCCGACATCCCCGGCCTGATCGAAGGCGCACATGAGGGCAAGGGGATCGGCGACCGCTTCCTGGGCCATGTGGAACGCTGCGCAGTGCTGCTGCACCTGATCGATGGCACTTCAGAGACCGTGGTTGAAGATTATGAAACCATCATTGGTGAGCTGGAGGCTTATGGCGGCGTTCTGGCCACCAAGACCCGGATTACCGCGCTCAACAAGGTGGATGCTATCGACCCGGAAGAGCTGGACGAAAAACGTGCGGCCTTGGAGGCTGCGGTAGGTGGTCCGGTGCATTTGATGTCTGGCGTCAGCCGTCAGGGCCTGAATGAAATCCTGCGCGCCCTGCGCAATGAAATCGACGACGACCGTCTGCGGATGAAGCCTGCCGAGGAGGAAGAAACTTGGCGGCCCTGACCTCGGCAAAACGCATTGTTGTCAAGATCGGCTCGGCGCTTCTGGTCGGTCGGGAAAGCGGTGAACTGCGGGCAGGCTGGCTGCATTCGCTCGCCAACGATGTTGCCTGGCTGAAGTCGCGCGGCACGGACGTGGTGCTGGTATCCTCCGGCTCCATCGCCCTGGGCCGGGGTGTTTTGGGCCTGCCGCGCGCAGAGCTGCCGCTGGAGCAATCCCAGGCCGCCGCCGCTGTTGGACAGATCCGCTTGGCCCGCGCCTATGAAGAAGCACTGGCGCCGCACCGGATCACCACGGCCCAGGTGCTGGTGACGCTGGAAGACAGTGAAAACCGCCGTCGCTATCTGAACTCGCGTGCAACTCTGGAAACGCTCCTGAACATGGGAGCTGTTCCCATCGTCAATGAGAATGACACCATTGCCACGGATGAAATCCGGTATGGTGACAATGACCGGCTGGCTGCCCAGGTGGCCGTGACCGTTGGCGCTGACGCCTTGATTCTGCTGTCCGATGTCGACGGCTTTTACAGCGCCAACCCGGCGCTGGATCCCAAAGCGGAACGCTATGACCGGATTGACGAGATCACGCCTGAAATCGAAGCGATGGCGGGCGACGGTGTATCCGGCCTGTCCAAGGGCGGCATGATCACCAAACTGCTGGCGGCCAAAATGGCCACTGCTGCAGGCTGCGCCATGGCAATCACTGAAGGGTCGCCTTTGAACCCTTTGAAAACGCTAGAGGAAGGCGCGCCTTGCACCTGGTTTTCAGGGCAGGGTGATCCGCAGGCCGCACGTAAGCGCTGGATTGCGGCAATGAAGACCCGGGGCGTTTTGACTATCGACGAAGGGGCTGCCAGGGCGCTGATGTCCGGCAAAAGCCTGCTGCCCGCAGGCGTCCGTCATGTGGAGGGTGACTTTGGCCGCGGCGATCCGCTGGCCATCCTTGGCCCAGCCGGGCGTAAACTTGGGCAGGGGCTGTCGCGCTATACCGCCGATGAAGCCCGCGCCATTCAGGGGCGCCAGTCGCAGGAGATCGAGGCCACGCTGGGCTATCCCGGCCGTGCTGCATTGATTCACCGCGATGACATGGCGCTTTGACCGCACCACCTGATAGTTTATTCAAGCCGGACCGGCACCAAGTGCCACACAGAGACCGGCAAGGGCACAAGACATATGCAAAACAATGAAAACATCCCCGCCGTGATGGCGGAGCTTGGCAAACGTGCAAAGCAAGCAGCGCAGATTCTGGCCACAGCCAGTGCCGAGCGCAAACACGCCGCCCTGATCGGCGCGGCCGAAGCGGTCTGGAACCGCCGCGCGGACATCATCGCTGCAAACGCCAAGGATCTGGAGTTCGGCCAGAGCAAAGGTCTCTCTGGCGCGATGATGGACCGGCTGATGCTGGACGACTCCCGCATCCAAGGCATCGTTGACGGCCTGCGCGCCGTGGCAGAACAGCGCGATCCCGTGGGCGAAGTGATGGAAGAGTGGCAACAGCCCACCGGCCTTAAGATCCAGCGCGTCCGCACGCCTTTGGGTGTGATCGGTGTGATCTACGAAAGCCGCCCCAATGTTACGGCTGATGCTGGTGCGCTCTGTCTTAAGTCAGGCAACGCTGTGATCCTGCGCGGCGGCTCCGAAAGCTTCCACTCTTCGCAAGCGATCCATGCCTGTCTTGCTGAGGGGCTGAAGTCTGCCGGTCTGCCAGAAGATGCGGTGCAGCTGGTTCCGACCCGCGACCGCGCCGCAGTGCAGGAACTGCTGACAATGACGGAGTATGTCGACGTTATCGTCCCGCGCGGCGGCAAAGGGCTGGTTGGCCTGGTTCAACGTGAGGCGCGGGTGCCGGTCTTTGCCCATCTTGAAGGCATTGTGCACATCTACCTCGACAAGGCGGCTGATCCGCAGAAGGCGCTGGATGTGGTCCTGAACGCCAAGACCCGCCGCACCGGTATTTGCGGTGCTGCTGAATGCCTGCTGATCCACCAGGACATTGCACCGACGCTGGGCAAGATGGTTCTGGAAACGCTGGCCTCTGCTGGCGTTGAAATCCGCGCGGCAGAAGGGCTGCCCGGGCCGGATGGAATGGTCGTTGCAACAGCTGAGGACTGGGGCAAGGAATATCTGGATTCCATCATTGCTGCCAAACAGGTAGCGGGCATAGATGAAGCGATCCAGCACATCCGTACACATCACTCTCAGCACACCGATTGCATCATCACCGAGGATGAAGGCGCGGTGCAGACGTTCTTTGCCGAACTCGACAGTGCTATTCTGATGCACAATGCCTCAACCCAGTTTGCCGATGGTGGCGAATTCGGGATGGGCGCGGAAATCGGCATTGCCACCGGCAAGATGCATGCCCGTGGACCGGTCGGCGCAACCCAGCTGACCAGCTTTAAATATCTGGTGCGCGGTGATGGAACCACCCGCGCCTGATCGGCCAAAAACGCAAAACGCCGGGCAAAACACCCGGCGTTTCTTTGCACAGAAGACAGGGATCAGAACTGCATCGTGATGTTTTCCAGGTTGAGTTCCAGCCGCACGATGCGGTCAGCTTCTTTGGCCGCTTCTGGCAGCAAGGCAAACTGTACCAGGGCCGGGGTGATTTCCGCGTTCGAGCTGCCGCCACTGACCCGCGCCCACAGTTCATCATCGACCGCGACTTTGCGTCCTTCGCCCACCACGGTCCATTTGCCGTCAGCGCAGAAGATCTTGACCGTGCCGCCATAGGGCAGGGCGCTTTCCAGGCACAGCGCCGACAGCAGCGCCAGACGCGCCTCGCTTCGGGTGCAGCCCTCCAGCGGTGACCATTGGTATTGGATACGTCCGCCTTTACTGACGTCCTCAAGCAACGATACAATCTCGGCGCGTGGAGTTTGCTGGTCGCCGGCGGCGCCAAAGGCGATACGGAAGAAACGAATGCGGGCATTGGCGTTGGCGACGCTGTCAGATATCAGCTCCAATTCCGGCCCCGACATGCTGCCTGCCATGCCCAAAAGCTCTAGACCGTTGTTGATGGCGCCGACCGGGCTGATCAGATCATGACAGATCCGCGACCCTACCAATGCGGCCAGATTGGCGTTATCTACACCCATAACAATTACTTCCTCCGAACTGGGCCATCCCCCTATGAATGACCTCAACGCTATTTTAGCCCCCGGAATGTTCGTCCGGCACCCGGATCACCCTGATTGGGGTATTGGCCAGGTGCAGTCTAATGCCGGCGGCAAGATCACTGTTAACTTTCCCGACCAGGGCAAGCTTGTGATTGACGGAGCGCGTGTCTCCCTTATTCCTGTCTTTGATCCATAACGGTTTATGAAGGGTTAACGAAGTCCCTCAATTTTTCTTCAAATGCTGCGCGTTCTTTGCCTCATCAGGGTTACGTGCTCAAGCCTGAACTGCGCAAGGTGGCCGCATGCCAGACACAATCCCGGAGTTTTCCGTAAAAATCGCCGAAACAGAGGAGGAGCTGCGAGCTGCGCAAGCGCTCCGTTACGATGTATTTGTCCGTGAACTGGGCGGTCAAGGACCACTGGTCGACCACAGTGCCGGGCTTGAACAGGACAGGTTTGATCCGTTTTTCGACCATATGCTGGTAACAGATGAGGCCAAGGGAATTGTGGTGGGGGTTTACCGCCTGTTGCGTGATGATCAGGCGGCAAGGGCAGGGCAGTTCTACTCCGAGGACGAATACGATCTGTCTAGGCTGAAGGCTTCCGGTCGTCGACTTCTGGAGTTGGGCCGCTCGTGCCTGCATCGTGACTACCGTGGCGGGATGGCCATGTTTCACCTCTGGTCCGGGCTGGCAGACTATGTCGACCAGCATAGGATCGAGATCCTGTTCGGCGTCGCCAGCTTTCATGGCACGGACCCGCGGGCGCTGGCAAATTCCCTGTCCATGCTGCACCACAATCATTTGGCGCCGCCTGAATTGCGCGTGCGCTCAAAACTCTTTCAATCCATGAACTTGATGCAAGAAGTTGATTTGAACAGAAAGCAGGCGATGGTGGAAACACCGGCATTGATCAAGGCCTATTTGCGGCTGGGGGGATTTGTCGGTGAGGGCGCATTTATCGACCAGATGTTCAATACCACTGACGTTTGCCTGATCCTTGACACTGCCCGTATGAATGACCGGCAGCGTAGGATTTATACCGGTGGGAATAGCCGACGATGAGCATCAGCTGGCAAAGCAAGGAAACCCCTGATCCGATCTGTATCGGGCTGCTGGGATGGGTTCTGGTGCTGTTGCGCGGAGTGCCGCTGGCGCTGCTGGTGTTTGGCGGGCTTCTTCTTTTGCTTGCCATCCGGCAGATTGAGCGGCCGCTGTATGGCCTGCGACGCCCGGTTACACCTTTCATAACCCAATTTGTTTGTCGCAACGCTTTCCGGCTCCTTGGCATGGGGTACAAAACACGGGGCAAACTGATGCGCCGGAACGGGGCTGTGGTTGCCAATCATTCCTCCTGGCTGGATATCTTCGCCCTGAATGCACGAAAGCGGATTTACTTTGTCTCCAAGGCCGAAGTGGCAAAGTGGCCCGGTATTGGCTGGCTGGCGCGGGCCACCGGCACCGTATTTATCGAACGCGACCCCAAGAAGGCGAAAATGCAGGCAGAGCTGTTCGAACAGCGCCTTCTGGCGGGACACAAGCTACTGTTTTTTCCAGAGGGCACGTCAACTGATGGTTTGAGAGTTTTGCCCTTTAAAACAACTCTCTTTGCTGCCTTTTTTACCGAAGAGCTGCGGGAACGGCTTCATGTACAGCCAGTATCGGTGCGATTTCTGCCTGCAACAGGGCAGCCGGACCGCTTCTATGGCTGGTGGGGGGATATGGATTTCGGATCTCATCTGCTCAAGACGCTGGCGGCGCCGCGACAGGGTACAGTTGAACTGATATACCATCCGCCTTTAAGGGTATCGGACTTTTCCGACCGCAAATCCCTGGCGGCCAAAGCAGAAGAAATGGTTCGTTTTGGCCATGATTTCGGCCTACCGGCCAGTAATTGAAGAGGCCTGGCGTTTTTTACCCGGCGCAAGGCTTGCCAGCGGGTGATATCTGATCTATAGGCGCGCCTACGAACCCGCAGGCGGGGTTTGGCCTGATCAGGGGAGACATCCCTGACGGACCCCCGGTTGGAGCATCTGCTCTGAACCCCCGCCGAGGATAGAAACCGGAAAGGAAAGAATAGCATGGCTCTTCCTGAGTTCACCATGCGTCAGCTGCTTGAAGCTGGCGTTCACTTCGGCCACCAGACACAGCGCTGGAACCCGCGCATGGCGCCGTTCATCTACGGCTCGCGCAACGGCATCCACATTATGGACCTGACCCAGACTGTTCCGATGTTGGACCAGGCGCTGCAGGTTGTCCGTGACACCGTTGCAAAAGGCGGCCGCGTTCTGTTCGTCGGCACCAAACGCCAGGCAGCTGGTCCGGTTGCAGAAGCCGCTGAGAAATCCGCTCAGTACTTCATGAACCACCGTTGGCTCGGCGGCACTCTGACCAACTGGAAAACCGTTTCCCAGTCGATCAACCGCCTGAAGGAAATCGACGAGAAAATGGTCGGCGGTTCCGAAGGCCTGACCAAGAAAGAGCGTCTGGGCATGGAACGCGATCAGGAGAAGCTGCAGGCTTCCCTGGGCGGTATCCGTGAAATGGGCGGCGTGCCGGATCTGCTGTTCGTCATCGACGTGAAAAAAGAAGCACTGGCCATCGCCGAAGCCAAGAAACTGGGTATCCCGGTTGTGGCTGTTGTCGACACCAACTGCTCTCCCGATGGCATTGACTATATCATCCCGGGCAACGACGACGCATCGCGCGCCATCTCGCTGTATTGCGATCTGGTTGCCCGCGCGGCTCTGGACGGCATGTCCGCACAGCTGGGCGCCGCTGGCGTTGACCTGGGCGCGCTGGAAGAAGCACCGGCAGAAGAAGCCGTTGCTGAAGAAGCAGCCGCCGAGGCCTGATCCGTTCTGTCACGGAACTGACATGCGGGGCAGGGTATCACCTGCCCCAAATCTGTTTATGAATTGAGGAGAGCCAAGAGATGGCAATCACTGCAGCAATGGTGAAAGAACTGCGCGAAACCAGCGGCGCAGGCATGATGGACGCGAAAAAAGCACTGGTCGAAAACGACGGCAACATGGAAGCCGCCATCGACTGGCTGCGCACCAAAGGTCTGGCCAAAGCCGCCAAGAAATCTGGCCGCACCGCCGCAGAAGGCCTGGTTGCCGTTGTCGTCGAAGGCGGCAAGGGTGTTGCTGTTGAGGTGAACTCCGAAACCGACTTTGTTGCCAAGAATGGTGATTTCCAGGACATGGTCGGCAAAATCGCCACAGCGGCTCTGGGCGTTGCTGACATCGAGGCACTGGCTGCGGCAGACTTGGGCGGTAAATCCGTTTCCGAAACACTGACCGACAAGATCGCCACCATTGGCGAGAACATGTCCCTGCGCCGCATGGCGTCGCTGGAAGGCGAGACCGTCGTTTCCTACGTCCACAACGCGGCAACTGCCGGCATGGGCAAGATCGGCGTTCTGGTTGCCATGACCGGCGGCGACGAAGCCATCGGCAAGCAGGTTGCAATGCACATCGCAGCTGTGAACCCGGCGGCTCTGTCCGAAGCTGATCTGGACGCATCCATCGTTGAGAAGGAAAAGCAGGTTCAGATCGACATCGCACGTGAGTCCGGCAAGCCGGAACAGGTGATCGAGAAGATGATCGTCGGCCGCATGAAGAAATTCGTGGCTGAGGCAACCCTGCTGAACCAGCAGTTCGTTGTGAACCCGGATCTGACCGTCGAAGCAGCTGCCAAGGAAGCTGGCGCCACCATCACCGGCTTTGTCCGTGTTGAAGTCGGCGAAGGCATCGAAGTTGAAAAAGAAGACTTCGCAGCAGAAGTGGCAAAAGCCGCACAGGGCTGATCCGACGCAAAGTCTGAAAAGTTTAAGCCGGCAGGACACCCTGCCGGCTTTTTCGTGCCTGGGTGATTCGTGCCTGGGTGATAGGCAAGATCAGCGTCTGTATCAGGAAGAACGTTGAAAATGCGGTGGACCGCTTCACAGACGTACGGAACGGGTTCTGGGCTGGCTTGGAGTGCGAGGAGCCCCGCTGATGGGGATGGCAGGGCTCCTCATATATCGGGGCAGGACACGGATCTATACGTGCCTGCCCCCGATCAGGTAGGAGAGCCTTGAAATCGCAAGGTTCGATACCCAAAGTTCCTAGGCTAAAGCCACCACTCACGGAACTTGCGAAAATTGCAATGAATTACACTTTAGCGGTAGTACTGAAAACCTTACTTTTGACGCTAATTGGCGTCTTTTTGATTCCAGCCACCTAAAAAATGCAGTTTCAAGGACTTACGAGGACTGGTTAAGCTCTCAAGTACTCAGGCGTCCAACACATACATCTGATTGTGCAAAGCTGCCTTGAGGACAGCCTGGGCGGTGGTCTCTACGGACAGGGATTCCCGTGCAAGGCGCAGATGCTTTTCGATCGTTGCAGATGTCAGCCCCATCAGCAGCGCAATGTCCTGCGTGGTCTTGCCATCCCCAACCCACTGCAACACTTCCCTCTGCCGCTTGGTCAGGACCCGGTTCGGGGCTGTATAGGGCAGGGTGAGGATCTTCAGATGAGCAACATTGTTCATTAGGACTATGTCATCGCCCTGCTCCTGCCACAGAGCATCAACTGCGTCCTGGGTAAGATCGGAGTTGGCAGCCAATGAAATCGCCCCCTTGTAGCGCGGCGAAGTGGAGTAAAAGCTGATCGTGTATCCGGCCGTCATGCCCAGGGTCTGGTTGAACTCATGCACTTTGCGGGCTTCAGGCCCCAGAGTGCCGTTCAGCGCCATCTCCTGCGCAATCCGCCAGCTGCCGGCTCCTTCATTTTCCAGCGCCCAGCGAAGCATGGGAGCATGAAAATAAAGCCCCTTGCGGAGGAACCCATCCAAATAGGAATTGTCGTGGTTCGACAGGATAACAAAGTCGTCGGGATCGCCCAAAGACGTTTCCGTCTTGTAACGGGTGTAGCCGTAAATCAGGCGGTCAAAACCAAATTCCGCCATCTGCTGGACGTGGCCGTGCCACAGCTCTTCCAGGCTCTGCGCGCCGCAGACGAAGTTCAGATATTTCCGGACGATCATGCCGCGCCGGTCGCTTTCAAATGTGCCGCCAGCGCATCCAGTGCAAGCAGATATCCTTGGGTGCCAAATCCGCAGATTTGCCCAAGAGAAGCCTTTGCTATGTAGGATGTGTGCCGGAATGTTTCGCGGGCATGGATGTTGGAAAGATGCACTTCAACCGCAGGAATTTCCACGGAAATCAACGCATCCATCAGTGCAATTGATGTATGGGTATAGGCCCCGGCGTTCAGGACAATCCCTTGGTGGCGCCCCTTGGCATCATGAATCGCGTCGATCAGCGCACCTTCATGGTTTGACTGCAGACAGGCAATTTCGAACCCGATCTTGGCGGCATGGGCTCTGCAGGCATCCTCAACCATCGCCAGTGTCGCCGACCCGTAAACCTCCGGCTGGCGGGTACCAAGCAGGTTCAAGTTTGGTCCGTTCAGTACCAGAACACTCGTCATTCTTGTATGTCCTTGCCTCTTTCTCTTTGAACTTTTATGACAATTTTTTCTGAAAGCGAACAAACAAACGCAACAGGCAGAAAAAAACATGATTTAACCAGCCTTGGGTTGAAGGCTGACTGCGGGGAAAATCCAGGCGTGATGAACGTAAACCTCTCGGCGTCACGGGCACGTCAGCGCGCTATCCAGGACATTTCAGTTGGCAGTATTGGGTAAACAAGGGGGCAGCAGTGGATCAAGGCAGCTTGGAAATGATCAAGTCTTGGCAGCAACGCTATGTAAATGAAAGGAAATACCCAGGCAGCTCATTGCTGATCCAGCGTGGTGGCGCAGAGGTGTTTTTTCACGCGGCAGGTTTGCGCAATGTTGAAGAGGCGCTTCCATTCACGCGCAGCACTCTGGTGCGCCTTTATTCGATGACCAAACCCGTCACATCAGTTGCGGCGATGATCCTGCTGGAGCGCGGATGCTTTCACCTTGATGCTCCGGTCAGCGATTTTATTCCGGAGTTCAATGACATGCAGGCTCTTGTTCCAGGGGCCAAGACCATTGATCAAACAGTTGCCTGCTCGCCGCCAACATTGCATCAGCTGCTGACGCATACCAGTGGTCTGAGCTATCCCTTCAATCCGGGTGTTCTGCCGGAAGCGATGGCTGAACAAGATATTATGTTCGGTCCGGACCAAGGCCCGCTGACAGAGTCTGTCGCGAATCTGGCGCGGCTGCCACTGGCATTTCAGCCTGGCACTCGCTGGGAATACTCAGTGGCCACAGATGTTCTGGGGCGGGTGATTGAAGTGGTCTCCGGCATGCCATTACAGGATTTCCTGAGGACGGAAATCTTTGATCCGCTGAACATGACGGAAACCGGTTTCCGGGTTCCTGATGGGGCAGGGAACCGGTTCGCCTCTCTCTATACGCCTCTGGCCGGCGACGCTTTCGAATTGAATTCGGCAACTGCTGGCGGGGACAGTTTGCGTCTTACCGATAGCTACGGCGGGTCTCCCTTTGAACAGGCCGTGATGGCGTCCGGTGGCGGCGGTCTGGTTGGAACCATCGATGACTATATGAAATTCGCGGAAATGCTGCGGCGCCAGGGCCGCTACAAAGGCGGCTTTATTATCAGTTCGCAAACTGCTGATTTTATGATGCAAAACCATCTTGCAGGCGATATCGCCTCAATGGGGCCGCGCAGTTTTGCAGAGCAGCCGATGGAGGGCATGGGCTTTGGTCTGGGCGGCGCTGTTGTCCTGAATCCGGCGCAGGCGCGCTGTCCCGGATCGGTGGGCGACTTCAGCTGGGGCGGAATCGCGTCGACCTTTTTCTGGGTTGACCGGCAGCTTGATCTGTCAGTTGTGTTCCTGACCCAATTGGCGCCCTCAAGCTCTTATCCCTCGCGGCCGGAACTCAAAGCTTTGGTGCATGGCGCGTTGACCTGTTAGTCACCGGTTGAAAAGGTCCGGCTTGGCTGCTGTTTGGCCGAAGGAAAGACATGATGAAGACAGAGGCCGCCAAAATCCTGCTGGACTTGCTGGATCTCGAAACATTGGACAGCAACCTGTACCGCGGCTCCGGATCTGGCGGAGAAACTCCTACGCGAATTTATGGCGGCCAGGTGATCGCACAGGCATTGGTTGCGGCATATGCGACTGTTACCAGTAGATTATGCCATTCTCTTCATGCGTATTTCATCCGGCCGGGTGATCCATCGCGACCAGTGATCTATGAGGTTGATCCAGCCCGAGATGGTCGCAGTTTTACCACGCGCCGTGTTGTCGCAATGCAGAACGGCAAGCAGATACTGAATCTCGCGGCATCGTTTCACGCGCCGGAAGACGGCTGGGATCATCAGCATTCCATGCCGCATGCGCCACCTGCAAGCGGTTTGGAACCCCGTCAGGACGTTCTGAAGCGGAACGCCGACCGTTTTGCGCCGGAAAAGCAGACTGAACTTCTGCGTCCACGTCCATTTGAAATCCGCGAGATTGAACCCCGTGATCCTCTGAATCCGGAAAAGACAAGTGACGTCAATAAGATATGGCTGAGGATGGAAGCCGCTCAAGGAGCCGGGCCGGAGTTGCAGCAAATTCTATTGGCTTATGCGTCGGATTTTGGTTTGCTTGAATCCTCGCTGCGTCCGCATGGGCTGACATTTCACGATCCCGAGGCTATGACCGCGAGCCTGGATCATGCCATGTGGTTCCATGCGCCTGTGCGCCTGCAGGAATGGCATCTGTATTCGATGGATGCGCCTTTCACCGGCAGTGGACGCGGGTTTAATCGCGGATCGATCTATTCTGAAGATGGGAAGCTTGTTGCCAGTGTGGCGCAAGAAGGTTTGCTGAGACCTTTAAGTAGTTGAATAAGTAGTTGAAATCACGTTGTTTGGAGATCGTCTAGTGAACTGGTCACTCATTTATTTTACATAATTCTGATTATAAGTAGTTCGTGTGTAGCCTGGTGCGCGCTATTTTGAAGTGCGGTTTATATATTTAATCAGCAGGTTGGCACCGCAGAAGACAAATTTTGAAATGACGCTGCAAGCAGTTAAACCCTGTCAAAAAACCAACCACCGTGATTTCCAAAAGAAAATGGCTCCCTCTGAACCAGAGGAAGCCAGTTGTCACCGGTCAGGCTCCTTCATTGACTGCCCGAAAGTATTTTCTTACCTGGGCCTTCCCGATGTTCAGAACGGGCGCACCCGTTCCTGATCATTGTCCAAGCGGACCACAGCCCGCTTGCGGTGTTTTTTGCGGCACCGCCGGGGGTAAGCCGGTGCCGCAGGCAGAGGTGCCTCAGCTGCAGCCGGAGGTTCCCCCGCAGGTGTTGCATTTCATGCAGGTGCCGTTACGCACCAGTGTATAGTTGCCGCACTCACCGCAGGCTTCCCCCTCATAGCCTTGCATTTTTGCCTTGGTGCGCGCGTCCATGCCGCCCGTGGATTGCGCCAATGCCTCGGATGTCTCCGGTACAAGGGTTTGCAAGGCCGCCACCGGATCGGTGCCGGTGCCAAGCACCCCGGCGTCGGTCTGGCCACCTTGCAGGACGACCAGGTCCTGCGGCAGACGTTTGCGCAGATAGCCAGTTGAAGAGATTTGCTTCAGCACTTCCAGAGACCGGGTTGCAGCGGTTTCGCTCAATTCGGTTAGGTTCGAGACGCCTTCTTCCTCGCCGCGGCCGAGATCGTCAAAGGTTGCGCCTTCAGGCTTCACATGCGCCAAATCGGTGCGGTCCAGATAGCTCACCGCCAGTTCGCGGAACACATAGTCAAGGATCGAAGTCGCACTCTTGATCGAGTCATTGCCCTGAACCATGCCAGCAGGTTCGAACTTGGTGAAGGTGAAGGCATCGACAAACTCCTCCAGCGGCACCCCGTATTGCAGGCCGACCGACACCGCAATGGCGAAGTTGTTCATCATCGCCCGGAAACCGGCGCCCTCCTTGTGCATGTCGATGAAGATTTCGCCGAGATTGCCATCCTCATACTCGCCGGTCCGCAGATACACCTTGTGGCCGCCAACAACAGCCTTCTGGGTATAGCCCTTGCGACGCTGCGGCATCTTGGTCCGATGCGATTTGATGACTTCTTTAATGACCACCTTCTCGACGATCTTCTCGGCCAGAACCACGGCTTTTTCCTGGTTGGAACCGCTCTCCAGCACTTCGGCAGCCTCGTCGTCATCCTCCACCAGCGCCGCCGCCAGTGGCTGGCTCAGCTTGGAGCCGTCGCGGTACAGCGCGTTGGCCTTGACGCCCAGGCTCCAGCTCAGCTCATAGGCTTTCTGACAATCCTCAATGGTGGCATCGTTGGGCATGTTGATGGTTTTGGAAATCGCGCCCGAGATGAAGCTCTGTGCTGCCGCCATCATGGTGATATGGCTGCCAACGCTCAGGAAACGCTTGCCTTTTTTACCGCAGGGATTGGCGCAGTCAAAGATCGCATAATGCTCCTTCTGAAGATGCGGCGCACCTTCCAGAGTCATGGTGCCGCAGACATGGTCGTTGGCCGCCTCAATGTCCTTTTTGGTGAAACCCAGATGGCGCAGCAGATCGAAGGTCGGATCGTTCAGCTTGGTGGCCGGGATGCCCAAAACACCTGTGCAGAAGTCCTCACCCAGGGTCCATTGGTTGAACACAAACCGGATGTCAAAAGCTGCCTCCAGCGCCGCATCCACTTTCGCCAGCTCATTGGGGCCGAACCCGTGACCGGCCAGCGATGTGTGGTTGATGCCCGGTGCATTGCCAATCGAGCCATGGCCAACGGCGTAAGATACAATTTCCTCGATCTGAGAGGAGCTGTAGCCAAGGCCTTCCAGCGCCGATGGGACGGAGCGGTTGATGATTTTGAAGTAGCCGCCGCCGGCCAGCTTCTTGAATTTCACCAGCGCAAAGTCCGGCTCGATGCCGGTGGTGTCGCAATCCATCACCAGCCCGATGGTACCGGTCGGCGCAATCACTGTGGTCTGGGCGTTGCGATAGCCGTGTTTTTCACCCAGTTCCAGCGCTTCGTCCCAGGCGCTGGCGGCCAGATCGGTCAACAGCGCATCAGGACAATTGGCGATGTCCAGTGGCACCGGTTTGACCGCCAAAGCCTCATAGCCCTCGGCCTCACCCTTTGCAGCATTGCGGTGATTGCGGATCACCCGCAGCATATGGTCCGCGTTTTTTGCATAGCCCGGGAAGGCACCCAGCTCCGCTGCGATTTCGGCAGAGGTCGCATAGGCAACACCGGTCATCAGTGCGGTCAGTGCACCGCAAAGCGCCCTGCCCTCATCCGAGTCATAGCCGTAGCCCATGTTCATCAGCAGCCCGCCGATATTGGCATAGCCCAGACCCAGCGTGCGGAAGTCATAGGACCGCTGTGCGATTTCCTGTGACGGGAACTGCGCCATCATCACCGAGATTTCCAGCGTCAATGTCCACAGGCGGCAGGAATGCATGTATTCATCCGCCTGAAACTGCCCATCCTTCAGGAAGCTCAGCAGGTTCAACGACGCCAGGTTGCACGCGGTATCGTCCAGGAACATGTATTCCGAACAAGGGTTTGAGCCGCGAATTTCACCGTCTTCCGGGCAGGTGTGCCAGTCATTCACGGTATCATGAAACTGGATGCCCGGATCAGCGCAGGCCCAGGCCGCATGTCCGACCTTTTCCCACAGGTCGCGAGCCTTCACCACTTTGGCAACCTTGCCGTCAGTGCGGTTGATCAGCTCCCAGTCGGCGTCCTTTTCGACCGCGTGCAGGAAGCTGTTTGTAACCCGGATCGAGTTGTTCGAGTTTTGCCCGGAGACAGAGCTGTAGGCCTCGGAATCCCAGTCGGTATCATAGGTCGGAAACTCAATCGACGTGTGGCCCTGTTTGGCGTAATCCAGCACCCGCTTGATGTAGGTTTCCGGGATCGCGACCTTCTTGGCCTCACGGACCGCCTTTTTGAGCCCCTCGTTAACCGATGGGTCATAAGCAACGGCTTCGGCGCCGTCCCAGCTGCGGATCGCCTCAAAGATACCGTTCAGCATCTTTTCGTGCATCTTGGAGCCTGCAACGATTGACGCGACCTTCTGCTCTTCGATCACTTTCCATTCGATAAACTGTTCGATGTCCGGGTGATCTGCGTCGACAATAACCATTTTGGCGGCCCGGCGGGTTGTGCCGCCGGACTTGATCGCGCCTGCCGCGCGGTCGCCGATTTTCAGGAACCCCATCAAGCCAGAGGATTTGCCGCCACCGGACAGCGGCTCGCCTTCGGCGCGCAGATGGCTGAAGTTGGTGCCGGTGCCGGAGCCATATTTGAACAGCCGCGCCTCGCGCACCCACAGGTCCATGATGCCGCCGTCCTTGACCAGATCATCCGAGACGGATTGGATAAAGCAGGCATGCGGCTGCGGGTGCTCATAGGCGCTGTCCGACTTGGTCAGCACACCGGTCTTGTAGTCGACATAGTGGTGGCCCTGCGCCGGGCCGTCGATGCCATAGGCCCAATGCAGGCCGGTATTGAACCACTGGGGCGAGTTCGGCGCCGAGCGCTGGGTTGCCAGCATAAAGCGCATCTCGTCGTAGTAGGCGCGGGCGTCCTCCTCAGAGGAGAAATAGCCGCCCTTCCAGCCCCAATAGGCCCAGGCGCCTGCCAGACGGTCGAACACCTGCTTGGAGGACGTCTCGCCGCCGAGTTCTGCGCCTTTGTCAGGGACAGAGCGCCACAGGAAGTCAGGAACACCCTTTTCGCGGACTTTCTTCAAACGGGACGGCACACCGGCCTTGCGGAAGTATTTCTGTGCGATGACGTCGCTGGCCACCTGGCTCCAGGACGCGGGAATTTCGATATTGTCGAGCCGGAAAACAATGGTCCCGTCCGGATTGCGGATTTCCGAGGTGGCGGAGACAAAAGCCAGATCAGCATAAGCATCCTGCCCGGGTTTGGTGAATTTCCGTTCGATCTTCATGCTCTGCCCCTTCATCAAGCACACATCGGTCAAATGTCTCAGTGCTCCAGCACCAGCCATCCCGGCTACGAAACACGCAAAGACCTGTCGCACGCCACATATGGTGTGCTTGCGGCCCTCGCCGGCCTTTCTTCACAGGACTGATTGCTGTTGTCAGCGTAGTTGCTTCGACCTTTGGATCTACCAGATTTAGTGTCGCCGCCACCGGTGTCCACAATTTGACGTATTCATACACAAAGGGTCAACGTAAAATTTACTCCTTCGTAACGATCTTTGCTGTTGACGCAATCCGCGTGTTGAAGCTTCCGGCCGGGCGCATTGATTCATCCACAGGCAGACAAACATGTCCCTCATTTTTCCATGGACGCGGCCAATTCGGATTTCCTTCGCTGACTGAGTGACTTGGCGCGTTGAATGGGAAGAAAACCGGCAGAGCTCCTGTCGAAGATTCACAACTTATGCAGGCTGAGCGTAGGTGCTCTGTCCTTGCCATTTTGCGGTGAAAGATTTCCCGTTTCGCTGCGCCTGTTTTGGCCAAACTCGTGTTGCCGTTAACCATCTGACGCGGGTCCGCAGCAGTTGGTTAAGGGTGTGTTAACAACACATTAAGAAACTATTAATATCTTAGGCTGAGTGGCCGGACTGACCACAACTATAGACACAATGCGATTCCCCGGGATGATTTTCATCAAACCCGGTTCTCACATTTTTGTAGAGTGAAGTGGTCGGGGCGGCGAGATTCGAACTCACGACCCCCTGTACCCAAAACAGGTGCGCTACCAGACTGCGCCACGCCCCGGACCGTGCGCCTTCCTATCTCCGGCAAAGTGATTTGAAAACCCCTAACAGGGCCAAACTGCACCTTGAGCGGAAAAAACTTTGTGACGCATTTGGGTGCCCGCTGAAATTCCATACCGCCGGGACAGCCCACCGTTGATTTCGAGCACTGCGAACACCTGATCACCGCCCGGTATTGGGGTCAGATCGCCGGGTTTGGCGTTTTCGTGAACAGAAGTCACAAGACCGCGTTCATCCAGGAAAATGATGTCCAGCGGGATCAGCGTGTTCTTCATCCAAAACGCCGCTGGCTGCGGTTGGTCGTAGACAAACAGCATCCCTGCCCTGCTCGGCATCGATTCCCGGAACATCAGCCCTTGCGCGCGTTCCTGTTCGTCATCAGCTATTTCCACAGAGAATACGGTCTGACCCCAGCTGCCGCGGAGGTCAACCTTGTCTGGCCGACAATCCCCGGCGGAAACCGGGGCTGCAAAAACGGCCATGATTGCGGCGGAACTCCAGGCAAGAAGATGCCGCCGCATGGCTTTATTCCGCGTCTTGGTCGGCCATTGCGGCCTCCCAGGCCAGGACTTCAACCGCCATACGGCCGCGCTTGCCTTCGATCACTCGCATTGCCAGTGCTTCGCCGGGCTGCAGATCGGCAAGGCCCGATTGGCGCAGCACTTCGACATGTAGGAAAACGTCTTCGCCGCGGCCAAAGACATTGGCAAAGCCAAACCCCTTGCCTTTATCGAACCATTTGACCCGTGCCGGCTCCAACGGCTCATTCTGCAGGCTGATCATGTCCAGCTCTGCAAAGTCGCTCAGAACCGGCGTGTCTTCGCGCTCCGGCGGCTGGATGGCAACAACCTCCACGGCCTGAACGCCGCGACCGGTCTGATGCGTCACGATTTCGATCCGGGCGCCGTCTGCGACAGAGCTTTGCCCGAAGTTCCGCAGCACGTTCACATGCAGAAGAATATCCGGTCCTCCAGTGTCGGAGACGACAAATCCGTACCCTTTCGCCGGGTCGAACCACTTCACCAGCCCCTGAACCTGCTGCAAGCTGCTGAGATCTTCTGCCACTGAGTCTTTCCTACCGCATTTCTTGTTTTTTGATGGTGACCTGATGCGCCAAACTGACCTAGGATTTCAAGCAAAAAAGTCTTGAAATTGTCAGGAAAACCCCCTTGACCCTAGGTAAGTCGACGATTCCGGTCAGGGATTCAGACGAATGGCTTTCCAGGCCGCAAATTCGTCATCGCGAAACCAGCGAAATCGGTCATGCAGTCGGAAGGCGCCATCGGCCCAAAACTCAATTTCAACCGGCACCAGCCGGTAGCCGCCCCAGAACGGCGGCCGTTCAGGATTCGGCCCTTTCAGGGCAGTTACTTTGGCAACTTCCGCCATCAGCGAACCGCGGCTGTCCAACGGCTGCGATTGCTTCGAGGCCCAGGCGCCCAGTCGGCTCTTCAGCGAACGGGACTTGTAATACTCATCCGCCTGCGGCCCGTCCTCGCGGGTGATCGCGCCACGAACGCGGATCTGCCGCCGCAGGGATTTCCAATGCATGACGAAAGCAGCCTTGCCTGCATAATCCAGTTCCTGAGCTTTGGCGCTCTCGTAGTTCGTATAGAATACAAAGGCCCTGTCCTCGATTTCCTTCAACAGCACCATGCGGCTGTTGGGAAGCCCGTTTTCATCCACAGTTGCCAGGGCAATTGCGTTTGGATCGTTGGGTTCGGACTGTTCCGCTTCTGCCAGCCAGGCCCTGGCAATGGCAAACGGATCGTCACCTTCAAAAATACCTGTACGGTCGGACATGTGCACCTCAGACGGGATTTGAGCGCAAACTAGGCAGCTTCCTTTCCGCCTGCAAGGGTAAGCACCCTTGAAGCGCCCCGCCCGGCATTATAAACACCGCTAAATTATCAGATCACAGGCGGAGAACCTGCATGTCTAGTCAACTGATGGCCGGTAAGCGCGGCCTCATCATGGGCCTGGCCAACGACAAATCGATTGCGTGGGGCATTGCCAAGGCCTGCGCCGATGCTGGCGCCGAGCTTGCCTTTTCTTTTCAAGGCGATGCGCTGAAAAAGCGTGTCGGGCCTCTGGCCGAACAGCTGGGCAGCGATATCGTCCTGCCGTGCGATGTGTCGGATGAGACGTCGATCGACGCGCTGTTTAGCGCACTCGAAGCAAAATGGGGCAAGCTGGATTTCGTGGTTCACGCCATCGGCTTTTCTGACAAAAATGAGCTGCGCGGACGTTATGTCGACACCAGCCGCAGCAATTTCCAGATGACGATGGACATTTCGGTGTTTTCCTTCACCGCTGTGGCCAACCGCGCCGAGAAGATGATGGCTGAAGGCGGTTCGCTGCTGACCCTGACGTATTACGGTGCCGAACAGGTGATGCCGCATTACAATGTGATGGGTGTCGCCAAGGCGGCGCTGGAAGCATCGGTCAAATACCTGGCAGAGGATCTGGGTAAGGACGGCATCCGCGTCAACGCGATTTCTGCCGGTCCGATCAAGACGCTGGCCGCCTCGGGCATCGGCGATTTCCGCTACATCATGAAGTGGAACGAGTACAACTCGCCGCTGCGCCGCAACGTGACCATCGATGATGTCGGTAAGTCAGCTCTTTATCTGCTGTCCGATCTCAGCTCTGGTGTCACCGGCGAAAATCTGCATGTGGATGCGGGCTATCATGTTGTTGGCATGAAGGCGGTGGATGCACCGGATATCTCCAAGTAACTGAAATCAGGGGCGCTCGGATGAATTTCCGGGTGCCTGCAAGCTGACGCGACACCGCGGGGAGCAAGAAAATGACCGATCGTCTGCCGCACGAAAAAGGCTTTCATATCAGTTGGGATCAGATCCACCGCGACAGCCGCGCGCTGGCGTGGCGTCTGGACGGGCAAGGTCCCGATGATGGTGCTTGGCGCGCAGTGGTTGCGATCACCCGCGGTGGCATGGCGCCCGCGATGATCGTCAGCCGCGAGCTGGACATCCGCACCGTGGACACCATTTCAGTACGCTCTTATCACCACCAGGCCCAAGGCGAAGCCGAAGTGCTGAAAGCGCCGGATGCAGGTCTGATGGGCGACGGCGAGGGCGTTCTTGTCATCGACGACCTGGTCGACAGCGGCAAAACCCTGGAGCTGGTGCGCCAGATGTACCCCAAGGCCCATTTTGCCACCGTATATGCCAAGCCCAAAGGCCGCCCGATGGTGGATACCTTCATTACCGAGGTGAGCCAGGATACTTGGATCTTCTTTCCCTGGGACATGGCTTTGCAATATGTGGAACCCTACCGCGGCAAGGATTGATCCTTGCCCTGAAGCAGGCATCAAAGGCGCGCTTTACAGTGCGCCTTTTTTCTTGGGTTTCTCATCCCGGACCATTCTTGCTTGAGCCGCACGGGTCACCATGTCAGACATTGCGCGGCACCCTAAACGCCATGTCTGCTGTCTCGCCTCTGCTCCGGAGCTGCCCATGTCCCTGCCCCGCACTCAAACAACTTTTGTGTCTCCCATCGTCGAATCCCGGCGCTGGGTCGATGGGGTGAAATTTCCGCCGGACCGCCCGCTTTTGAACGTAAGCCAGGCAGCGCCGGCCGAAGCGCCGCCCGAAGGGCTGCGTCATGCCCTGGCAGACGCCGCGTTGAACGATGTGAACGCCCATCTTTATGGCCCCGTGCTTGGTAATGACCCGCTGCGCCGCGCGCTGGCCCAGCAGATGTGCCGCCACTATCAGGCTGAGATCCGGTCGGAACAGGTGGGTATCACCTCCGGCTGCAACCAGGCCTTTGCCGCCGCCATTGCTGCGCTTTGCGGTGAAGGGGATGAGGTGATCATTCCGGTGCCCTGGTACTTCAACCACAAAATGTGGCTGGATATGGCAGGTGTTACTGCCGTGCCACTGCATGTTGGCGCAGGCATGCTGCCTGACTTGGCCGCAGCTGAAGCCCTGATTACCGACCGCACCCGCGCCATCGTGCTGGTCACCCCCAATAACCCCTGCGGCGTGGAATACCCGTCCGGGCTGGTGCAGGCTTTTTTCAGCCTTGCCCGAAGCCACGGCCTGGCGCTGATCGTGGATGAAACCTACCGTGACTTCGACAGCCGCGGGGGCGCGCCGCACGGGCTGTTCCGGATGACGGATTGGGACAGCACCCTGATCCACCTTTACTCTTTTTCCAAGGCCTACCGGCTGACCGGCCACCGGGTCGGCGCCATCGCCACCTCTGCTGACCGTCTGTTTGAAATGGAGAAATTCCTGGACACTGTCACCATCTGCCCTTCACAGCTGGGCCAGGTCGGCGCGTTGTGGGGGATCGAAAACTTGCACCACTGGCTGGCAGGTGAACGTCAGGAGATCCTCGACCGTCGCCTCGCGATCGAAGAAGGCTTTCCAGTGCTGGCCGCAAAAGGCTGGAAGCTGTTGGGCTGTGGCGCCTATTTTGCCTATGTCGAACACCCGTTCAAAGACCCTTCCGAACAGATCGCCCGCCAGCTGGTCGAAGCGGCGTCAATCCTGATGCTGCCGGGATCCATGTTCATGCCCGCAGGCGACCCCGACGGCGCCCGTCAGTTCCGTATCGCCTTTGCCAATGTGGATCGCGCGGGGATTCAGACGCTGTTTGAACGCTTGTCTGCCTTTAATCCCTGATCATCCAGCAGTTTGCGCCGCAATCATCTTGCCCCTCTGCGGGCAGCCGCGTATTCAGTCAGCGGCATTTCCCGTCGCAAGGCACTCCCTTGCCCGGCAGAACAAAAAAGAGGGCATCATGGCCGCAGGCATGAAACATCTATCCAAAACCTTTGTCTGGATCCTGATGGGGATGCTGATTGTCGGCCTTGCCGGCTTTGGTGCAGTGAACTTCTCCAGTTCCTCCTCCTCCATCGCACAGGTCGGCGACGAGGATGTCAGCATAGGCACCTATGTGCGCGAACTACAACAAGAACAGCGCGCCTTGCAGGCACAGACCGGCCAAGCCATGCCAATATCGCAGATGACCGCATTTGGTTTGGACCGGGTGGTTCTGAGCCGCTTGATTTCGCTGGCGTCGCTGGATCACGAAGCCAAAAGCCTCGGGCTGTCGCTGGGAGATGACAACCTGATCAAGGAACTTGCTGCCATCGATGCGTTTCAGGGGGTGAACGGCCAGTTCGACCGCGAGACCTACAGTTTTGCCCTGCGCAATGCCGGTCTTTCGGAGAAGGAGTTCGAAGACGACCTGCGCCGCGAGGCAGCCCGTACAATCGTGCAAGCTGCAGTTCTGTCCGGTGCAAAGATGCCGAAAACCCTGACTGAAACCCTGACCGGTTACATCGGCGCCCGCCGCAGTTTCTCCTATGTGCAGATGATGGCATCCGACATTGCACTGATCACTCTGGCGCCCTCGGACGTGGATCTGCAGGCCTTTTATGAGGACAACCAGAATCAGTTCATGCTGCCTGAAACCAAGCGCATCACCTATGTTGCCCTGCGGCCCTCTATGCTGCTGGATGAGATCGAGATTGAAGACGCTCAGCTTCAGCAGCTGTTCCTGGACCGCTCTGATCAGTATCAGGTGCCAGAGCGCCGTCTGGTCGAACGTTTGGTGTTTTCTGACACCGAAACCGCATCCAGCGCCAAGGCGCAGCTGGAAACCGGCGGTGCCACCTTTGAAAGCCTGGTTGAAAACCGTGGCCTGACCCTGCAGGACATCGATATGGGGGATGTCACCATGGGCGACTTGGGCAAGGCAGGCACGGATGTCTTTGCTGCCGAAGTCGGCACAGTGGCAGGGCCCCTGCCCTCGGATCTTGGCCCGGCACTTTACCGTGTCAACGGCCGCCTCGAAGCGCAAATCACCACCTTTGAAGATGCCAAGCCTGAACTGATCGAAGAGCTTGCGTCCGACCGGGCCCGCCGTCTGGTGGAAGCGCAGGCCGAAGACATCGACGACATGCTGGCAGGTGGCGCGACATTGGAAGAACTGGCAACCGAAAGCGGCCTGGAACTCGCCCAGATCAACTGGACCAGCGAGACCGGCGGCGAAATCGCGGCCTACGAAGGTTTCCGCGCCGCAGCCGAAGCCGTCACCATGGATGATTTTCCTGAGGTCGGTTTCCTGGCCGATGGCAGCCTGTTTGCGCTGCGCCTTGATGACGTCCTGCCAGAGCGCCCCGAACCTTTTGCAGATGCCAAGGACAAGGTTCTGACTGCCTGGAATGCCGACCTGCGGGCCAAAACTCTGCAAAAGCAGGGGAATGAACTGCTGGCCCAGTCTGAGACCGCTGGCGCGTTCTCCGAGGATGCGGCGGTAACGGCCGAAACGGGTCTGACCCGCACGGCGTATATTGAAACTGTTCCGGCAGGTCTGCTGGCTGAGGTGTTTGAAATGCAGAGCGGCGAATTCCGCCTGGTGCAGGATGCGGAGTCGGCGGTTGTTGTGCGTCTGGATGCCATTCTGCCGCCGGAGCAGAGCGACGACATGGCGCTGTTGCGCCAAGCCCTTCAGGCACAGTTGGACCAAACCTTGGCACAAGAACTGTTTCAGGCCTATGCGCAGGACACCCAGACCCGTTCCGAACCTCGTGTTGACCAGCAGGCGCTGAACGCAGCGCACGCACACTTCCAGTAACCAAGGCACCTGACACATGGCCCTGACCCCCGATTTCGACACCTTCTCCAAGGCCTATGAGGCCGGCGAAAACCAGGTCGTCTACAGCCGTCTTGCTGCAGACCTCGACACCCCTGTGTCTCTGATGCTCAAGCTGACGGGCGCCCAAAAAGACGCTTTCATGCTGGAATCGGTCACTGGCGGCGAGGTGCGCGGACGCTATTCGATCATCGGCATGAAACCGGATCTGGTCTGGCGCTGCGATGGCGAACAATCCGCCTTGAACCGGTCAGCGCGGTTTGATGCCGATGATTTCGTCCAGCAGGATGGCAATCCGATGGACAACCTGCGGGCGCTGATTGCCGAAAGCAAAATCGACTTGCCGGATGATCTGCCCCAGGCCGCCGCCGGCCTCTTTGGCTACCTAGGCTATGACATGATCCGACTGGTCGAACATCTGCCGGATGTGAACCCCGATCCGCTCGGCCTGCCGGACGCGCTGATGCTGCGCCCCTCTGTCATCGCGGTTCTGGACGGCGTCAAAGGCGAGGTGACCGTGGTCTCCCCGGTCTGGGCCAGCGACGGCCAGACCGCCAAGGCCGCATACGCCCAGGCGGCGGAACGGGTGATGGATGCGGTGCGCGATCTGGAACGCGCCATGCCTGCCGAAAGCCGCGATCTGGGGGATGCCCATGAAGTCGCGCCGCCGGTCTCCAACTTCACCAAAGACGGCTACATGGCCGCCGTGGAGAAGGCCAAGGATTACATCCGTGCAGGCGACATCTTTCAGGTAGTTCCGGCCCAGCGTTGGACCCAGGAATTCCGCCAGCCGCCATTTTCGCTTTACCGCTCGCTGCGGCGCACCAACCCGTCGCCCTTCATGTTCTACTTCAATTTCGGCGGCTTTCAGGTTGTCGGCGCCAGCCCTGAAATCCTGGTCCGCGTGTTCGGGCAGGAGGTCACTATCCGCCCGATCGCAGGCACCCGCCCGCGCGGTGCCACACCCGAAGAGGACAAGGCGCTTGAGGCGGATCTGCTGGCGGACAAGAAAGAACTTGCAGAGCATCTGATGCTCTTGGATCTGGGCCGCAACGACACTGGACGTGTCGCCAAAATCGGCACCGTGCGTCCGACTGAAAAATTCATCATCGAGCGCTACAGCCACGTTATGCACATCGTGTCCAACGTCGTGGGTGAGCTGGCAGAGGACAAGGACGCGCTGGATGCCTTCTTTGCCGGCATGCCCGCAGGAACGGTCTCTGGCGCACCTAAGGTGCGGGCGATGGAAATCATCGACGAGCTGGAGCCGGAAAAACGCAGTGTCTACGGCGGCGGTGTTGGCTACTTTTCCGCTGGCGGCGATATGGACATGTGCATCGCGCTGCGCACGGCCATCGTCAAAGATCAGAACCTGTATATCCAGGCCGGCGGCGGCGTCGTATATGACAGCGATCCGGAGGCGGAATATATGGAAACCGTCCATAAATCCAACGCCATACGCCGCGCAGCTGCTGATGCTGCACGCTTTGCCGGCAACGGAAACAGCTAAAGCCGGCCGCTAGCCCACGTCTTCCTGAAGAGACTCCAGACAGAGCAAACGGCGCCCGCTTTGGGTGCCGTTTGCCAGCGCCGCCAGTCACTCTTGCGGCAGCAGCGCTTTCAGGCTTGCAGAAACCGGTGCCAGGGCAACGCTCTCTGCCCGGTCCTGAAGCCCCCACAGCAAAAGCGCGGTGATCGTTTCCGGGCGAAGCCGGCCGAGCATGATCACGACCCCTTCCTGGCCGGCCCGGAACGCGGCCTGATCCAGAAACCGCCTGATCGCCCGCGCGTTCTGTCCCGCGCCGTCAAAATCCCGGAAGACCACGCCGGCAGGCACACCGTTTCGCAGCGCCAGTTTCTGAACAGTGTTGAGCCCGCTGTTCTGTGTCACCAGCCCGTAACCAGCAGAAGCCGCCGCAGCCGCGACTTGATCCGCCAGTGGCCTGTTGCCTTGAACACCGGTCTCCACGCCCTCCAGAATGGCCACAGCCTCTGGCAGTTTTCCGCGCCAAACTTCCAAAGCAGTTTCCGCATCCTGCGGCGTTGCCTGCCGTGCCAGATCAGCCAGCATCAGAACCTCGAAACCCGCCGATCGTCTTGCAGCCATTTTTTCAAAGGCGTCCGGTGCGTCGGGATCGATGGCAAACGTCAACGGATATGGAAACTCTGCCAATTCTTCCGTGATGGCCGCATCGCCATCATCGATCAGCACAATGGACATCAAAGGCCGGTCTTCGGGGTTCAGGAATGGCACTGAATGGGCGGTGAAGGGCGTGCTCTGCGCGCCGGTGGCGTCTGTATCTGCACTGGCCTCCTGATTGTCCCGCTCTGTCAGCGGCACCACTGGTGTTCCGACCCTGGGTGTCAATGAGGCAGACTCTGCAGCCACAGTATCCGTAGCTGTCGCATCCACATCTTCGCTGCTGTCGGTGCTGGCCTCAGCAGATGCGTCAGGCGCCGTGCCAATGACGGGCAGCGTGGTCACCAGCGGGGCGCTGCCGATATCCGGAGCCAGCCCGGATCCAACCACAAGCGACGGCGCAGGTCGGACGGTCGGTTCCGGCGCAGGCTCAGCTTGGACATTCTGTTGTGCCGCAGCGTTGTTTTCGGGAACTGCAGCAGGTTCGGTGGCTGCAATGACCACGCTTTCCGTGCCCGGTGTTTCAGGAGCCGGGGGCAGGTCTGCCTGCGGCTGGCTTTCCGACGGCGCCTCGGCGGCCTCCGGGGCTGGTGCCAGGTCAAGCTGGCTTGTCTCTTGGCTGGCATCCAGCAGTCCAACTTGCGGCTTTTCCGCAGGGGCGTAATCCGTGCCTTCCAGAGCGTTCAGATTATCTGCGCCGCTGGCAGTTGGGACATCTGGCTGTGCTTCAGCTAAATCCGCATCCCGGCTTGCATTATTGCCGGGAACAGTCAGCTCTGTTCCGCCTCCAATGGGCATGTCTGGCGAACTGCCCGGGTCATTGGTCGCAGGTGCAGGCGCCGCATCAGCATTCCCTTGCGGCGGCTTGGCATGCGGCGAGACAGCCTTGTCCGTCAAAGGCACCGACAACGATAGCATCGCCAGCCCGCCCGCGGCCAGCAATGCCCCGACACTCACGCCGCCCAGAAAACCCTGCATGCCCGTTTTGCCTCTCAATCTTTCTGCCGTGCTGCGCCGTACCGGCCTGCCTGCGCGACCCGTATGCCGGTTCGCAATGCATTTGCCTTTCCTGCCCTTGACGCTGCCCCGTATCCCTGAACAAGTATGTTTCAAACACTATACTGCGGCGCGCCCCCTGCCCGCCACCCATAAAAGAGCCCGCAAGATGCTGCTGCTGATCGATAACTATGATTCCTTCACTTACAACCTCGTCCACTACTTGGGTGAGCTTGGCGCTGAAATGGAAGTCCACCGCAATGACGCAATAAACGTGCAGGACGCAATGGCGATGAAGCCCGCAGGCATCCTGTTGTCACCAGGGCCTTGCGACCCGGATCAGGCCGGCATTTGCCTGGCGCTGACAGAAGCCGCAGTAGAAACACGCACACCGCTGCTGGGCGTCTGCCTTGGCCATCAGACCATTGGCCAGGCGTTCGGCGGCAAAGTGATACGCTGCCATGAGATCGTACATGGTAAGATGGGAGCGATGCACCACAAGGATACAGGTGTTTTCAAAGGTTTGCCGACACCTTTTGAGGCTACTCGTTATCACTCTTTGGTGGTGGAGCGCGAAACCCTGCCTGATTGCCTGGACATCACAGCCGAACTGGAAGATGGCACCATCATGGGCCTTCAGCATAAGGAGCTGCCAATTCACGGTGTTCAGTTCCATCCGGAATCGATTGCCTCTGAACATGGCCACGCATTGCTGAAGAACTTCATCGATGTAATGCAGGTGCCGGCATGAGCGACCAGCTGAAACCGCTGATCGGTGCGGCCGCCGAACGCTCCCTGACCCGCGGCGAAGCCGAAGCAGCCTTTACCCTGCTGTTCGAGGGCGAAGCCACCCCCAGCCAGATCGGCGGTCTCCTGATGGCGATGCGCACCCGCGGCGAAAGCGTCGATGAATACGCCGCCGCAGCTGCGGTCATGCGCGCGAAGTGCCATGCAGTCTCAGCGCCGGCTGGTGCGATGGATATCGTCGGCACCGGCGGTGACGGCAAGAATACCCTGAACATTTCCACCGCCACCGCTTTTGTGGTGGCTGGCGCCGGGGTGACGGTGGCCAAACACGGCAACCGCAATCTCAGTTCCAAATCAGGCACGGCAGATATGCAGTCGGAGATGGGCATCAACGTCATGGTTGGGCCAGAAGTCGTTGAAAAGGCAATAAATGGGGCCGGTATCGGTTTCATGATGGCCCCGATGCACCATCCGGCAACCGCCCATGTGATGCCGACCCGTGCGGAATTGGGCACCCGGACGATCTTCAATATCCTGGGCCCGCTCACCAATCCAGCTGGTGTCAAACGTCAGCTGACCGGTGCCTTCAGCCGCGCAATGATCCGACCGATGGCAGAAACGCTCAAGGCGCTTGGCTCTGAACGCGCCTGGCTGGTGCATGGGTCCGATGGCACCGATGAACTGACCATTACCGGCGTCAGCTGGGTTTCCGCACTGGAGGAGAACGGCGAAATCCGCGATGTGGAACTGCATCCCGAAGACGCAGGCTTGCCGGTGCATGATTTCGAAATGATCATTGGCGGCACCCCGGCAGAAAACGCCATGGCGTTCCGGGTGCTTCTGCAGGGCACGCCCTCAGCCTACCGCGACGCGGTGCTGCTGAACTCGGCTGCTGCGCTGGTCGTTGCGGGCAAGGCTGCGGATCTGAAGACCGGCGTCGCGCTCGCGGCGGAATCGATCGACAGCGGCGCGGCCAAGGCCAAGGTAGAGGCTCTGGCGCGGATCACCTCAGCCGCATGACCAATCTGCCTGACGGGCTGGGCGCCTGGTCCAGTCTGCCCTTTTTCAGCAGCCACTGGCCCGGGATCGCCACCGCGATTGCGACGGATGACCGGGACATCCTGCCGCCAGCGCACCAGCGGTTCGCAGCGCTGGAATTGACCCAGCCGCAGGAAACCCGCGTGGTGATCCTCGGTCAGGACCCCTATCCAACGCCTGGCCACGCTCATGGGTTGGCCTTCTCTGCTGAACCTCAGGTGCGCCCTTTGCCTCGATCTTTGTCAAATATTTACAAGGAATTGCAAGCCGACCTTGATGTCAATCGACCAACAGCAGACCTGCGCGGCTGGGCGTGCCAGGGCGTGCTCTTGCTGAACACCGCGCTCTCTGTCCCGGCCGGAGAGGCAAATGGTCACAAACACCTAGGATGGAAGCATCTGGTGCATCAGGTGCTTGCGCTGACGTCGGAAAAACCGACGGCCTATATTCTCTGGGGAAATTCGGCGCAGAAGCTTGAAAACCATATCAAACCGGGCGATCACCTGATCCTGAAAACCGCCCATCCCTCGCCCCTGTCGGCGCGGCGCGGTTTCTTCGGGTCCCGGCCCTTTTCAAAAGTGAACAATTGGCTCGCCGCCCGCGGTGAAACTGCCATAGACTGGAACGCATGAACGGAGGCACTGGTATGACCCAAAATGTGCTGGACAAGATCAAGGCCTATAAGCTCGAGGAAGTGGCCGCAGACAAGGCCACCAAGCCGCTGGAGGCGGTTGAGGCCGAGGCGCGAGACGCGTCGCCAGTGCGCGGTTTTGCAGACAGCTTGATGCGTGCAAACCGTGATGGCTACGGGCTGATTGCCGAAATCAAGAAGGCCAGCCCCTCCAAGGGCCTGATCCGCCCGGATTTCGCACCGGCGGCATTGGCAAAGGCGTATGAAGACGGCGGCGCAGCTTGCCTGTCGGTTCTGACCGATACACCCAGCTTCCAGGGCGCCAAGGAATTCCTGGTCCAGGCCCGTGACGCCTGCTCTTTGCCGGCTTTGCGCAAAGACTTCATGTATGACACCTATCAGGTGGCCGAGGCCCGCGCGCTTGGTGCCGATTGTATCCTGATCATTCTCGCCTCAGTGTCCGACGCGCAGGCTCAGGAGCTGGAACAAAGCGCCTTTGAGTGGGGCATGGACGTGCTTCTGGAGGTCCATGACGCGGAAGAGCTGGAACGCGCTTGCAATCTGAAATCGCCGCTGATGGGCATCAATAACCGCAATCTCAAGACCTTCGAGACCACATTGGACACCACCCGGACCTTGTCGCGCATGGTGCCGGCAGACCGCACCATCGTCTGTGAAAGCGGCCTGTTCACGCCTGCGGATCTCAGCGATATGGCCCGCTACGGCGCCCGCACTTTCCTGATCGGTGAAAGCCTGATGCGTCAGGACGATGTCGCCGCCGCCACCCGCAGTCTGCTGGCCAACCCGCTGATGCCGGGTGCAATGTAATTCAAGGAGTTAGGTCATGAGCCTCACCCATTTTGACACCAAGGGCGACGCCCATATGGTCGATGTCTCGGACAAGGCCGTGACCTCCCGCATTGCCACGGCAGAAGGCCATGTCACCATGGCTCCGGACACTTTTGCGATCATTTCAGAAGGCCGCGCCAAGAAGGGCGATGTCCTGTCCGTCGCCCGCCTCGCTGGCATTATGGGGGCCAAGAAAACGCCCGACCTGATCCCGCTCTGCCACCCGCTGCCGGTCACCAAGGTCGCAGTAGAATTGACCTTGGACCCGGACTTGCCCGGCGTGCGGATCGAAGCCACCGTCAAGACCACCGGCCAGACCGGGGTTGAGATGGAGGCGCTCACCGCCGTCTCCACTGCCGCGCTCACCGTCTATGACATGGCCAAGGCAGTGGACAAGGAAATGCAGATCGGCGGCATCCGCGTCACGCTGAAAGATGGCGGAAAATCAGGCAGGTACGAGGCGTAGATGATCCCTGTCAGCGAGGCCCGCACGCATCTTCTGTCGCTTGTGCAGCAGCTAGAAACCGAAGAGGTTCCGCTGGCCAAAGCCGCTGGCCGCGTTCTGGCCCGGCCGCTGCAAGCCCGCCGCGACCAGCCGCCGTTCTCTGCCTCTGCCATGGATGGCTATGCGGTGAACGCCGCCGAGGTCGAAATGCACGCCATGTTCAAAGTGATCGGCGAGGCTGCTGCCGGACATGCGTTTGACGGCCGTGTCGGTGCTGGACAGGCGGTGCGGATCTTCACCGGGGCGCCGGTGCCACAGGGCGCAAGTTTCGTGGTTATTCAAGAGGATGTGTCGCGCAGCGGAGATCTCATCACCATCACGGATGAACCGGGCAGCAATCACAATATCCGGCCTCGCGGCGGCGATTTCACGGATGGTCAGGCCATAGCGGCGCCCAGGTTGCTGACCCCGTCCGACATCGCCCTACTCGCAGCGATGAACATTCCAACGGTCCCGGTCACCCGCCGCCCCGAAGTCGCCCTGATCTCCACCGGTGACGAACTGGTGATGCCCGGCGGCACCCCCGGGCCGGATCAGATCATCGCCTCCAATACCTTTGGCCTGAAGGCCATGCTCGAAGCACATGGCGCCCGCGCACGCATCCTGCCCATTGCACGCGACACCGAAAGCAGCCTGCGCACCGCGTTTGAGCTGGCGGAGGGCGCGGATCTGGTGGTGACCATCGGCGGTGCGTCTGTTGGCGACCACGATCTGGTTGGCAAGGTCGCGCAGGATCTGGGCATGGAGCGCAGCTTTTACAAAGTCGCCATGCGCCCCGGAAAACCGCTGATGGCTGGCCGTATGGGGGGCGCTGCCATGGTCGGCCTGCCTGGAAATCCGGTTTCAGCCATGGTCTGCGGCCATGTTTTCCTTGCACCGGTTATCCGCGCCTTGCTTGGCCTTCCGGCAGAAACAGATCAACTTAAAACCGCGACCCTTTCTGCTCCGCTGCCCGCCAATGGCCCGCGTGAGCATTACATGCGTGCGAAGGTCGAAAACGGCCACCTGGCCGCCTTTGACAATCAGGACAGCTCTCTGCTCACCATCCTTGCCGAAGCCAACGCCCTGCTGATCCGCGCGCCTGGCGATTGCGCCCGTTCTGCAGGCGAAACCGTGCAATACATGCCGATCTGATTTCACCTCTTCTTTGCAGAAATACATGATCCGCAGGTGCAGACCTGCGGCATTGCTTTTTGCATTGATAAGATACAGATATATTGACACAAAACGTGAACATGCGTAGAACAAAAGAAAACATGAGGCACGGAGGGAGCGGCGATGCTCACAAAGAAGCAACTTCAACTGCTGGAATTCATTCACAAACGCCTGCAGCGTGACGGCGTGCCGCCCAGTTTTGACGAGATGAAGGTTCAGCTGGATCTCAGGTCGAAATCCGGCATCCACCGCCTGATCACCGCATTGGAAGAACGCGGGTTTATCCGCCGCCTGCCGCATCGCGCCCGCGCCATTGAAATCCTCCGCCTGCCGGAGAGCCTGGGCGGCAGCGCAGAACCGCGAGGCTTTGCGCCCAAGGTGATCCAGGGCGGCCAGAGCAGCTCCACCGCTCCAGCAAAGGCTTCGGCAGATCCGCTCCGTCAGGCCGCGGTTGAACTGCCGGTGATGGGCCGCATCGCGGCCGGTGTGCCGATTGAAGCCATCAGTCAGGTCTCCCACCAGGTTACGGTTCCGGGTGGCATGATTGCGCCGACCGGCCAGCATTACGCGCTGGAGGTCAAGGGCGACTCGATGATCGATGCCGGCATCAATGACGGCGACATCGTGGTCATCCGCGAAACCGCTGCCGCGGACAATGGCGACATTGTTGTTGCCTTGGTTGAAGGCCAGGAAGCCACGTTGAAGCGGTTCCAGCGCGAGGGCAGCCTCATTGCACTGGAAGCGGCCAACCCGGCCTATGAAACGCGGCGCTACCCGGAGGATAAGGTGAAGGTTCAGGGCCGCCTTGTCGGCCTGATCCGCACCTACTGATCGGCAGCCTGTAGCCACAGCTGTCTCAGGCGGCGGATCCCGGCGCCCTCCGGCTGCCAGTCCGTCCAGGGTCTTTCACCAGCCAGGTCCCGCGCGGTCACCAGCTTACCGCCGCGGGTCAGGGCAAGACTGCCAGTTTGCCGCATAACTTCAGGCGTCAGCAGCAGGCAATGGTTGTCACCTGGAACAGTGGAGACGACAACATCTTCTTCTTTGCAGGTGCTTAGCAGTTGAAGCTTACGTTTGCCCGGCGCATGCACCAGCCGAAACCCTTGCCCCTCCCAGGCCGGTAAAGGGCCCAGCCCGCCGACCCAGCGAGAGGCGGCAACGGGCTGAGCCGACCGGTCGCCATCATTCTCCAGCCAGATTCTGGCCGTGAACCCCTGCCCCTTGGCCTGCGACAATGCACGGCCCTCTGATGTCATCACGCCAACAAGCCCGCCGGAATCGGCAATCAGAATGTCCGGGCGCTCTGCCGTGCTCCACAGCCACATGGCCACCGCAACAGGTACCAGCCCGCCCAGCCGCAGCCGTCCCTGCCACACCACGGCAAAAATCATACCTGCGGCAAAGAGCGGCATCACCCCCGCCCCCGGCGCTGCCACCTGGGATACGGCTCCCTCAAAACACGACACCGCTTCGGCCACCGCCAAAATCCATCCCATCCCCCAATTCATCACCGTCAGACCGATCCACTCCAATCCGAACAGGGACAGGCACAGGGTCACAACGGCTGCCGGGATCACCACCGTTCCCATAACCGGAACCGACAGCAGGTTCGCGACAAGCCCGTAATGCGGAATGGTGTTGAAATGGGCTGCGGCGAACGGCGCCGTCGCCGCACCGGCCACAGCAGATGAAATCACCAGCGCCGAAACAGGCTTCAGCCAGCGCGGCCCCGGCACGCCGCCTCTGTCTCGGAGCGCTGCAAACACCGCGACCAAGGCTGCAGTGGCCGCAAAGCTCATCTGAAAGCCGGGGCTGAGCAGGCTTTCCGGCCGCCGGAGCAGAACAATCACTGCGGCCACCGCCACCGCCCGCAGAGTGATAGCCCGCCTGTTCAGCAAAACAGCGCCAAACATCACCGCCACCATGACAAAGGCACGCTCGGTCGCCACGTTGCCGCCCGAAAGCAGCAGATACCCTGCCCCGGCGACCAGCGCTGCCGTCGCAGACAGCTTCTTGATCGGCCAGCGCAAGGCGATCCAGGGAGAAAGGCACATCAGTGTGCGCAGTGCAGTAAAGACAAAGCCGGTCAAAAGCCCCATGTGAAGGCCAGAGATGGCCAGCAGATGCGCCAGATTGCTGCGGCGCAGTGCCGTCAGCGTTTCCGCTCCGACGCCGCTGCGGTCACCGGCGGTTACAGCGGCGGCAAACCCGCCGGTTTTCCCTGGCAGCTGCTGCTGCAGATATTCTGCCATGCGGCGGCGCAGCTGCGCGACCGGAAGCGCACTGCCGGGTGTCTCCATCAGCAGTACCGGAACCCTCGTGTAGCCCAAACCGCCCAGCCGTTTGAACCAGGCATGGCGGCGAAAGTCGAAACCTCCCGGCTCCACAGGCCCCTGCGGCGGCAGAAGGTGGGCTGTGGTCATCACCCAGGTGCCAGGGAGCGGCGCGTTCTCTTGGGCTTTCAAGGACACCCGGACACGAAAAGGCGTCTTTTCCGGTGAAACCCTGTCCAGCCGCACCTGATCCAGAGTAAGCCGCAGCGCGCCGGTTGACGACCGGTCCACTGCCGCCACCCGCCCCTCGACGGGGCCATAATAGCGAAAATCAAGCACCGGGGCGGCGATCAGATGTGTCCTGGCGCTGGCCAGGCAAAACCCGCCGGCAATCAATGCCGGTATCCAAAGCAGAAACGCCATGGGCAGCCGCTGAACGGCGCCGGCCGCCAGAAACAGTGCCGCCCCGGCAAGCCCTGCAACCAAGGCAGGGCCAGGTTCGAATTTCAGATGAAAGTACACCGCGATCCCGGCGCCAAGGAACACCGGCACCCAACAGAAGAAACTGCCGCGCTGTGTATGCAGAACCTCGCTGAAAGCAGTCCAAAGCCGCATGCTTGCCCCCCGCCTTCTGGCCCGGTAGACAGGCGGAAACACTACGCCTCACATGGTTTCCAAAAGGTTAATTCCGCACATGACCCAACCGGTTGTCACCCGCTTCGCGCCTTCTCCCACCGGCTATCTCCATATCGGCGGCGCCCGCACCGCGCTGTTCAACTGGCTCTACGCCCGCGGCCGCGGCGGCAAGTTCCTGCTGCGGATCGAAGATACTGACCGCGAACGCTCCACCCCAGAAGCCACCGCCGCGATCCTGCAGGGGATGGCATGGCTGGGCCTGGATCACGACGGCGAGGTGATCAGCCAGTTCGAACGCGCGGACCGCCACGCCGAAGTTGCCAGACAGCTGCTGGGCGAAGGCAAAGCCTATAAATGCTTTGCCACCCAGGAAGAAATCGCCGCCTTCCGGGACCAGGCCAAGGCTGAGGGCAAATCAACCCTTTATCGCTCTCCCTGGCGCGATGTGGATGAGGCCAGCCACCCGGACGCGCCTTATGTGATCCGCATCAAGGCACCGCAGGACGGCACCACCGTGATCAAGGATGAAGTGCAGGGCGATGTCTCCATCCGCAATGACCAGCTTGACGACATGATCCTGCTGCGCTCTGACGGCACCCCGGTCTATATGCTGGCAGTGGTGGTGGACGACCACGACATGCAGGTCACCCATGTGATCCGCGGCGATGATCACCTGAACAACGCCGCCCGGCAGATGATGATCTATGAAGCAATGGGCTGGGACATTCCGGTCTGGGCGCATATCCCGCTGATCCACGGCGCCGACGGCAAAAAGCTCTCCAAACGCCACGGCGCGCTGGGGGCGCAGGAATATCAGGCTATGGGGTATCCGGCTGCCGGTATGCGCAACTATTTGGCGCGTCTTGGCTGGTCGCATGGCGATGACGAGTTTTTTACGGACGCCCAGGCCAAGGACTGGTTTAACCTTTCCGGCATCGGCAAAAGCCCTGCCCGGTTCGACACCAAGAAGCTGGAGAATCTCTGCGGCCAGCACATAGCCGTCAGTGATGATGCTGCACTGCGGCAGGAAATCTGCGCCTATCTGGCCGTTGCAGGGGAAACCGCTTTGACTGACGCGCAGTCACAAGGGCTTGAACATGCGATGTATTGCCTCAAGGATCGGGCGCGCACCTTCCCTGAACTCATTGAAAAAGCGCATTTTGTCCTTGCTTCACGGCCTCTTGACCAGGATCAGAAGGCACAAAAAGCACTGGCTTCTGTATCCGACGGTATACTGGAAGAATTGACGCCGCAGCTGCAAAATGCTAGCTGGGTCCGTGACGATCTGGAGGCGCTTCTGAATGCATTTGCAGAAGCCCATGATACCAAGTTCGGCAAGCTGGCCGGCCCTTTGCGGGCCGTGCTTGCAGGCCGGTCGGTAACGCCTTCGGTGTTCGACATGATGTTGATTCTGGGCCGTGAGGAAACCCTCGCCCGGCTCCAGGACGCAACAGGCTGATAGCGGTATTAACACCCGGTAAAGCCTGTTTTGATACGACAACTCCTGCGCGAATCCGCGCAGGCGCTGCCTGCATGAGCGCACTCGAACCGGGTGTCTCTTATGCCCGCAACAGGAAGGGACAATAATGACCGACACACAGAAGTCAGCAACGCTCACGCTTGATGGTGAAAGCTATGAGCTGCCCATTTTCTCGCCGACCGCCGGACCCGATGTTGTCGACATCCGCAAGCTTTATGCCCAGGCGGGCGTGTTCACCTACGATCCGGGCTTTACCTCGACTGCCAGCTGCGACAGCACCATCACCTATATCGACGGCGACAAGGGTGAGCTTTTGCACCGCGGCTATCCGATTGACCAGCTGGCCGGCAAATCGCATTACCTCGAAGTCTGCTACCTGCTGCTTTACGGCGAACTGCCGACCGCCTCACAGCTAGAGGATTTCGAGGTCCGTGTGACCCGTCACACCATGGTGCATGAGCAGATGCACAACTTCTTCCGCGGGTTCCGCCGTGATGCGCATCCGATGGCAACCTTGGTGGGTGTTGTTGGCGCAATGTCCGCCTTCTATCATGACTCGCTGGATGTGACTGACCCCTGGCAGCGCGAGGTTGCAGCCGTCCGCCTGATCGCCAAACTGCCGACCATTGCTGCAATGGCCTATAAATATTCGGTTGGACAGCCGTTCGTGTATCCGAAGAACGATCTGGATTACGCCGCGAACTTCCTTCACATGTGCTTCTCGGTCCCGGCCGAAGAATACCACGTGAACCCGATCCTCAGCCGGGCGATGGACCGCATCCTGACTCTGCATGCGGATCATGAACAGAACGCTTCGACCTCCACCGTGCGTCTGGCGTCTTCTTCTGGGGCAAACCCCTTTGCCTGTATTGCAGCCGGCATCGCCTGTCTCTGGGGACCTGCTCATGGTGGCGCCAATCAGGCCTGCCTGGAGATGCTCAAGGAAATCGGCACCGTCGACCGCATTCCGGAATTCATTGACCGCGCCAAAGACAAGAACGACCCGTTCCGCCTGATGGGTTTTGGCCACCGCGTGTACAAAAACACCGACCCGCGCGCGACCGTGCTGAAACAGTCGGCAGATGAAGTTCTGGAGCTGCTGGGCGTCGAGAACAACCCGCTCCTGCAGGTCGCCAAGGAGCTGGAGCAGACCGCACTCAACGATCCCTACTTCATCGAGAAGAAGCTGTTCCCGAACGTTGATTTCTACTCCGGCATCATCCTCGAGGCGATGGGCTTCCCGACTTCGATGTTCACCCCGATCTTTGCGCTGTCGCGCACCGTCGGCTGGATCTCGCAGTGGAAGGAAATGATCGCCGATCCTCAGAACAAGATCGGCCGCCCGCGCCAGCTGTATCTGGGCGAAACCATGCGCGACTACACGGATATCGAACAGCGCTAATCGGCGCCAGTTCACATCAGTTCAAACGCCCTGCACACTGCGGGGCGTTTTTGTTTGCACTCGCTCGCCCTTTTGGCCGCTCAGTCTTGAAGGCCAGTTCAGGAGGCCGTGATCATGATGGATAATTGAAACAATTCCACAAAAACAAAAGGATCGTTTCTCTAATTAGTTCAGTATTTATCGGTATTTGACTGAGTGCGTGCAACCTAATATTGAGCTGTGGAGATTTCTTCCCTTTGGCGGACCGCCCAGAGTTTTGATGGCACCACATCCTCCGCCGGACAGCAATGGATTGACGAAATGGAACTATTGATCTTGCTTGGTATCGGCCTCACCATCGGCGGCGTGGCACTGGCATTGGACGAAGATGACGACGGGACTACTCAGGCAGAGGAAACCGTTAGTCCCGATGCACCTGATACTCTGCCAGTTACAAGCGGCAGCACTATCACAACCTCGGATGGGGATGATGACTTCACCGCAAGCAATCAGGACGAAACAATTTTCCTGAGGGACGGCAATGATCTGGCGGAAGGCCGCGGCGGCGACGACCGGTTGTTTGGCGGTGATGGCGAGGACGTTTTAGTCGGAGGAGAAGGAAACGACTTTCTGCGCGGCGGAGCGGACGATGACACTCTTGTTGACAATGCAGGAAGTGATACGATCCATGGCGACGGCGGAAACGATTTGATTTTCGCAACTACAGCAGTGGATGGTGAAGGAATCGTGGAGTTTTCGCGAGGAGTCATCGATGGCAGAATTACCGATTTTTCCGAGCTAAACCAGTACTATACGCCGTCCACCGACACAGACGAGCAGGCCGACGAAATCTTCGCCGGTGCTGGCGATGATACTGTCTTTGCCGGTGATGGTGACACAGTAACCCTCGGAGATGGCAATGATATTCTGGGAGTAGGCGATTGGGTTGTCTCAAGCCATGATCCGGTGATCGTGACTGACTTCAACCCTAGTGAAGACGTCCTGGTGTATTCGCACGACAACGAGGGCCCTTTGCCAAACCTTTCGGTGAACCATCTCTCCGGTGGCGAGGGTGAAGCGCTGCTCTTTGCAGACAATGTTCTGGTTGCTCGCCTGCCCGGCGTCGGTGGGGATTTTACCATCGGCGACGTATCCATTGTCGAACGGGCCGACAACGTGATCTGACAAAGCCTCGCTTTTAGAAAGGCAAGTTTCCGCACCTCGGCTAAGACACGGAAACAGTTACGGTTCTTTCCGCCTCAGCGCCCCTCGAACTTCGCGGGGCGCTTTTCCATGAAGGCGGTGACCCCTTCCAGGAAATCGCGGGTCTTGCCGCATTGGCCCTGCAGATGCGCCTCTTCCGACAACTGCTCTGCCAGGGTGCGGGTGTAACTGTCGCGCAGGGCAGCCTTGGTTGCCGCCAGCGCCTTGGTCGGCCCTTCTGCCAGATAGGCGGCACGCGCGCGCCAATGGGCGTCGAACTCCGCGTCTGACACCGCTTCCCAGATCATGCCCCAATCGCTGGCCTGACGGGCGCTGATGCGATCGGCGAACAGCGCTGCACCGGTTGCCTTGGCCAGGCCGATCTGGCGCGGCAGGAACCAGGTGCCGCCAGCATCGGGGATCAGGCCGATCTTGGTAAAGGCCTGCATGAAGAACGCGCTTTCGGAGGCAATCACCACATCCGCCGCCAGCGCCAGATTGGCGCCCGCACCGGCTGCAGCACCGTTGACAGCAGCCAGCACCGGCACCGGGCAGTCATAGATCGCCTGCAGCATCGGCAGGTATTCATCGCGCAGCGTGCGCTCCAGATCCAGCTTGCCGCCGTTATTGCCTGCATCGCTCAGGTCCTGGCCCGAGCAGAAAGCATCGCCGGCGCCGGTCAGCACCACTGCGCGCGCATCGCCTGCGGCCATCCGCATCGCATGGGTGATCTCGGAGCGCATCCGGCTGGTCAGCGCATTCTTGCGTGCTTCCCGGTTCAGCGTAATCACCGCAAGCCCGTCCTGCAGCGTAAACAGGATTTCTTTGTATTCCATCGGATTGCCCTATCTAACAAATGCCTTGGGCCGCGCGGCAGAGCTGCCGCACAGGCCGGTTGGCAGACATCGTGACGCAAAGGCTGCAAGCCGGAAAGACAGACCCCGCGTCAATCCTCCAGGATTTCCCTCAGCCGCTGCTGCTCTTCTGCGCTCAAACCCTGCTCGGATGCCTTGGGCTTGCGGGCACGGCCGCGGACATAAAAGACGCCAATAGCTAGCGCGGCCAGCAGCATCAGGGGGCCTGCTGCCCACAGCAGCAGATTGGCACCCCGCACGGTTGGTTTCAGCAACACGTATTCACCATAGCGGTCAACAATAAAGCCGATGGCCTCGCTGTTGCTGTCGCCAGCCACCAGCCGCTCACGTAGCAGCACCCTCAGGTCGCGGGCCAGATCCGCATTGGATTCATCGATGCTTTCATTGCGGCAGACCAGGCAGCGCAGCTCTTCGGACAGCTCCCGCGCGCGGGCTTCCAGCGCCGGGTCCTGCAGCACTTCATCGGGTTCCACCGCAAACACTGGTGCCGGAACCATAACAACCGTGGCCATGATCGCGACCAGCGCAAGGAACAGAAGACGCATGTGTTTCATTCCGCAGGCACTCCTGCCGATGGTGTTTTACGCGCCCCCGCAGCCACCCTGAACCGCCGGTCGCTAAGGCTGAGAAGCCCGCCGATGGACATCAGGATGCAGCCAGCCCAGATCCAGTTCGCAAAAGGCTTGATATAGGTGCGCATGGTCCAGCTGCCGTCGGCCTGCTGATCCCCAAGCACCACATAAAGATCGCGGGTCACGCGATAGTCGATGGCCGCCTCGGTGGTCGGCATCCGAGCGACGGGATAGTCGCGTTTTTCCGGGAACAACACAGCTTCCGGCTGCCCATTGCGGGTGACCTCAACCCGGCCTCTGGTGGTGAAATAGTTCGGCCCCTGCTCGCGGCTGACGTCCCTGAGCACGAGGGTAAAGGCGCCAACGTCAAACGGCTCACCAATACGGGCAACACGGATGTCTTCCTGCTCCCAGGCTGTCAGCCCGGCGATGGCAAAGATGGTGATGCCAAGGCCGCCATGGGCCACGGCCTTGCCCCAGTCGGCCCTGGGCAAACGCAGCATGCGCTGAAGACGGTTTGATCTTCCGCTGCGCAGCCACAGATCGGCCAGCGCGCCAAACACCAGCCAGGAGCCAAGAAACAGTCCCACCGGACCCAGCGCGGACTTGCCGGTCTGCAGGGCCCAGGCCAATACGCCCAGCGATACTGCAAGCAGGAACACATAGCGCAGCTGCCAGGCGGCGCGGCCAATGCGCCCGCGCTTCCACGGCAGCATGGCGCCCACCGGCAGCAAAAGCCCCAGCACCACCATGAACGGCGTAAAGGCTGCGTCAAAGAACGGCGCACCGACGCTCAGCTTGCGGTCAAAGACCATCTCCGCAACAATCGGCCAGACGGTGCCAAAAAAGACCACAAAACAGCTCACAGCCAGCAGGATGTTGTTGGCAACCAGCGCGGTTTCGCGGCTGACGATGCCAAACAGCCCCTTGGCTTCCATCGCTTGGGCGCGTGCGGCAAACAGCGTCAGCGCGCCGCCGGTGAAAAAGGCCAGGATGAACAGGATGAACACCCCGCGTTCCGGGTCATTGGCAAAGGCGTGCACACTGGTGATGATGCCGGAACGCACGATGAAGGTGCCGATCAGCGAGAAACCGAACGCCAGGATCGCCAGCAGGATGGTCCAGCTTTTCAGCGCTTCGCGTTTTTCCACCACGATGGCAGAATGCAGCAGCGCCGCCGCCAGCAGCCAAGGCATAAAGGAGGCGTTCTCGACCGGGTCCCAGAACCAGAACCCGCCCCATCCCAGCTCGTAATAGGCCCACCAGGACCCCAGCGCGATGCCGATGGTCAGAAACACCCAGGCGGCCAGCGTCCAGGGACGCACCCAGCGGCCCCAGGCGGCATCGACCCGGCCCTCAATCAATGCGGCGACGGCAAAGGAAAACGCCATCGAAAGCCCCACATATCCCAGATAGAGGAACGGTGGGTGGAAGGCGAGGCCGGGATCTTGCAGCAGCGGGTTCAGGTCTTGGCCGTCAAACGGCGGCACGGTCAGACGCAGGAACGGGTTGGAGGTGAACAGGATGAAAGCAAAGAAGGCAACACCAATCGCGGCCTGCACCGACAGCACCCGCGCCTTCAGCGTTGGTGGCAGTCCGCCGCCAAAGACAGAGGCCATGGCGCCAAACAGGCTGACAATCAACACCCACAGCAACATCGAACCCTCGTGGTTGCCCCAAGTTCCGGAGATCTTGTACAGCATCGGCTTCGCCGAATGGCTGTTCAGCGTCACCAGCTTCAGCGAGAAATCAGAGGTGATGAACCCCCACATCAGCGCGCCAAAGGCAAAGGCGGTAAACAGGAATTGCGCCTGTGCCGCAGGCTCTGCCACGGCCATCCAGCCGGGCCAGCGTTTATGAGCGCCGATCAGGGGAACAACAGCCTGCACGATGGCAATCATGAAGGCGAGAATTAGGGCGAAGTGTCCGAGTTCTGTGATCATGTGCCGATATGTCCATGCATGCTCAGTCAGGATGGCTTTCCCTATACGCCTGTCTGCCGGCAGGGCCAATGGCAAACCCCGCGCCATGCCGCCGCAGTGGGCAAATTGTGATTAGCCCCGACTGGTTTTCCAGTCCCGCAATGCCGGGTTGGCTTCCGTTTCAGTGGCATCCAGCTGCGCGTCTGCATCGGTGCCGGTGGCAGCTGTCGCAGGAGTGTCCGCTCGCAAGGCTTCCAGCGCGGCGATGTTCCGGGTGACCTGCGGCACCTGCGCAATACTGGCAGCCAGCCCCTGCTGGAACGCCAGGCTTTTCATCTGATGACGTGCTCCGAAATAGAAGGAGACGATGACCCCAAGGAGCCACCACAAGGGTTCCGGCACCAGCGCCAGCCCCTGCATCCGGGCGGCAAACCAGACTGGATCGCTAAGAGCAGAGATCAGCAGCGCCATTGTGCCAAGCGCCAGCATGGGCCGCGGCAGCCGGTTGACGCCGTCCATGAAGTGGTCGAACCGGCTTTTGCCGCCATATTGGAATTCGGCTGCCAACTGGGTCAGCGCTGCGTCCTGCAATTGATGGGCGCGGATTGCTCCGGCCTCGGCGTTTTCCCTGAACACTTCAACGGTTTCCCGCAACACGTTGCGCGGACTGCCAAAAACCATCCCCAGGATGTCCGTGATCAGCCCCATGCCGCTGTCCTCCGCTGAAATGCCTGCTGGCTCAGATGGTATTGAGCAGAAATGAACTCCTCAGCCCGTTTGATCCAGCCGCCTTTGGTTCCGTCGCGGGCGCGGGCAAATTTGCGGCTGGCCGGGCGGCGGTCTGCCAGGCGAAAGTAGTAGTTGCGGCGGGCAATGCCGTAGGCGTCGCGCAGGGCGCTTGCGTCAACCAATGCCGCCTGCTCAGCCGCAGCGGCAGTCAGCGGGCCAATGGCGCCATCGGCTGCCACATCAAACCCCATTTCGGTCAACAGCCGCTGCAGGATACGCACCGCATTGCTGCCTGCATTCACATACATGTCAAACACCGATGCCTGCAGGCAGGCCGGCAGGGTTGCGATGCGGGGCGCCTCGAAATAGTGGCGGATGAAAATCTCTACCGCCTGCGGTCTGCTCAGCGCCTGCACGTCTTGCACATTCACCGCCCCGTCGCCGGTCAGATCCAGCCCAAGGCGTCGCATGGTGGCGATGGTCACCCCGTATTTGGTGGCGCCGCCCGGATCGTCCGGATCATTCACAAAGCCGCCTTCGCGGGCCACGATTGCTTCAGCGATTTGAGTAACTGTCTGCATGCCACCTCACCGTTTTTGGTTTGGCTCATGCTGCCGTAAGGGACCTAAGATCCCCTGACACCACCGTACGCAGGCTGTGCAACACCCGCGAAATGCGCTGCCGCGCCGCGCATCGCGCGGCGCCGGGCCCAACGCAAAACGCCTCCCCAAAGGGAGGCGTATCTGCGGCGGGAGCACCCCGCTCTGACACCGCGTCTCAGGCCTCGGGCTCCTGATAGACCCCCTGCTCTTTCAGTGCATCCATGACTTCCTTGGGCATATAGGTTTCATCGTGTTTGGCCAGAATTTCAGAGGCTTCGAATACGCCGTTCACGTAACGTCCAGTGCCGACCATGCCCTGGTTTTCCTCAAACAGATCCGGCAGCACGCCGGTATAGGCGACCTGCACCGTGGCGCCGCCGTCGGTGACGGCAAAGCGCACGGTTTCTCCCTGGCCGCGCTGCAGCGAGCCTTCTGCCACCAGCCCGCCGATGCGGAACACTTCCGTTGGCTGCGGCGGTTCTTCGGCCACCTGACTGGGCGAGCGGAAGTAGTTGATGCCGTCCTGCAGGGCATAGCCGATCAAAGACGTAGCTGCGATCAGGGCCACCGCGGCAATCGCGATGACCTGGATACGGCGCTGTTTCTTCAGGTTTTTCATGGTGTCCTCATATCAAGCCCAAACCAGCGCCGCGCCCCGGTCAGGGGAACAGCGGCGCCATCATCAGGCCTTCGGTCTCTTTCTCACCTAACATCAGGTTTGCGTTCTGCAAGGCCTGGCCACTGCTTCCTTTTGTCAGGTTATCCAGGGTTGCGATCACAATGGCGCGGCCGTCGATCCGGTCCTGCGCCACGCCGATATGGCAGAAGTTGGAGCCGCGCACATGGTGGGTGCTGGGCGCCTCGCCAAACGGCAGCAGTTCGATGAAGGGCTCATCCTCATAGGCTTTGGCAAAGGTCTCGTGGATCACCTGTGCGTCGCCCTTCACATAGACGGTTGCCAGAATGCCCCGGTTCACCGGCAGCAGATGCGGAGTGAATTGTACTTTCACCGGACGGCCTGCGACTTTGCTGAATTCCTGGTCGAACTCACCCAGATGCCGGTGGGTGCCGCCAATGGCATAGGCGTTGTAGCCTTCGCTCAGCTCTGCATGCAGCAGGTTTTCCTTCAGCGACCGGCCGGCGCCAGAGACAGCGCATTTCAGGTCCAGAATGATGTCATCCAGATCAATCACACCCGCCGCAATCAGCGGCCGCAAAGCGAACTGGCCGGTGGCGGCATTGCAGCCGGTGCCGGCAACCAGCCGTGCGGATGTGATCTCATCCCGGTAGAATTCGGTCAGCCCGTAGACCGCCTCTTCCTGCTGCGCCAAAGCGCTGTGCGGATTGCCGTACCATTTTTCATATTCCGCCGGGTCGCGCAGCCGGAAATCGGCGGATAGGTCAACCACCTTCAGGTTCTTGGGAAGTGCTGCGATCACTTCCTGACTGGTCTTATGCGGCAGCGCGCAGAAGCACAGGTCGATACCGGCAAAATCGATCTCGTCGATTTTGCACAGCACCGGCAGCTCCATATGGCGCAGATGCGGGAACACCTGGGCCATGGTCATGCCGGCCTTGCGGTCGGCGGACAGGGCCGCAATGTCGATATTCGGGTGCTGGGCAATCAGCCGCACCAGTTCGGCGCCGGTATAGCCGGAAGCACCAAGGATAGCCACTTTGTGGGTCATGTCAGACCTCGTCTTTCGATGTGATATGCCGGTTCCGCAGCCATCTGCGGAGAGAACTATGGGAACATGCGCCGCAGCGCTTTGACCTGGAACAAGGTTCCGGGTCCTTTGCGCTCAGGCTGCCTGAAAGGTGATTTCCCGTCGGAGAAACTGCGCCGCACGGTCACTGACACGGCTGGGATCTCCGGTGGTGAAGAACCCCCCTTCGCCGTCGCCGTGCATGCCGGGATGGCGCGTCAGGTAATCGGCCAGACTGTCCGCCACCAGGCTGCCCTGGCTGAACACCTGGACATCCGGGCCAAGTGCTTTCTGAAAGGTCTGCTCCATTAGCGGATAATGGGTGCAGCCCAGAATCGCGGCCTGCGGATGCGGCATCTTGCGTTTCAGAGCATCCACATGGGACCGCACCAGCGCTTCGGCCAGGATCATGTCGCCGTCTTCAATGGCGTCGACAACGCCGCCGCACGCCTGCGCCTCGACATCCACACCAATGGCGCGAAAGGCAAGCTCGCGCTGAAAGGCACGGCTGGCGACGGTGGCCGGCGTGGCAAACAGCGCCACATGCTTCACCTCAACCTCGCGGGGGGGCGAATTGTCACCCCACTGGCGTTCGGTCAGTGCCTCAATAAGCGGTACAAACACACCCAGCACCCGCTTGCCCTGGGGCAGCCCGCCTTCCTGCATCCGCCGCAGCGCAGCGGCAGAGGCGGTGTTGCAGGCCAGGATCACCAGATCGCAGCCCTTGTCCCACATGTCATGAACGGCGGATTTTGTCAGCTGATAGACATCATCTGCATCGCGCACACCATAAGGCGCGCGGGCGTTGTCGCCGTAGTAAAGAAAATCCACATCCGGCAGGCGCCTTTGCGCCGCGTCCAGAACGGTCAGCCCGCCCAGGCCTGAATCAAAGATGCCAACAGCCATTTCTGTTTTCCCGCGGTGTTCTGCTTCGCGCCCAAACCCTGGAATGCCGGATCTGAACAGTACTGAAAATGCTCTTACGTGGCTTTTTGCGGGAAATCCATCATTGCTTTTGAACTTTGCACAGGCAAGCAAGGCGCAACGTCCGGCGCCGCGCGTCAGCGCGGCGCCGGGCCCAACGGCTCTGGGCCTTTCTTCGAAAGGATCAGAGCCGGCGGGAGCGCCCCGCCTGCCCCGGTTACTCCGCCGCCTGCTTGAGCGGCACAGCCCCCTGACGCAGGGCAGCCAGCAGTTCTTCGCGGCGTTTGGCGGCCTTTTGCTCGTTTGCCTGTTTGACCGGACCAAAGCCGCGGATTTGCAGCGGCAGTTCGGCCAGTGCTGCCAGCTGCTCCATGATCTCAGGTGCTGCCTTGGGCAGCCATTCTTTCATGTCGCGCTCAAACTGCTTGATCAGGGCGCGTTCCATCTTGCGCTCTGCTGTATAGCCAAAGACGTCAAGCGGCGTTGCGCGCAGGAATTTCAGCCTGGCCAGCAGGCGAAAGCCACGCTCCATTCTGGCGCTGAATTTGCGCTTTTTCGGGCGGCCATCCGGATCGGTGCCGCCCAGCATCGGCGGCGCCAAATGATAGGACAGCGTCAGATCGCCCTCGAACTCCGCTTCCGCCTTGGCGCGGCTGCCAAGAAGCAAACGGGCAACCTCGTATTCGTCCTTATAGGCCAGAAGCTTGTGATAGCCCTTTGCAACCGCCTCTTTCAGTATGGGGTCGCTGATGCTGTCCAGAAGCCTGCCATAGCGTTTCGCCAGCCCCTTGCCCTGATAGGCAATCAGATGATCCTTGCGGAAGGCAATTTTCTCTTCCAGCGTTTTGGGACTGTTGGAAACCTCGGGCGCAGTCAGCTTGGCAGCTTCCTGCGGATGCAGCACCGCCCAGCGGCCAATGTCGAAGGCACGTTTGTTGCGTTCCACCGCAGCGCCGTTCATCTCGATCGCCTGTTCGATCGCTTCAAAGCTGACAGGCACCAGCCCCATCTGCCAGGCTCCGCCGAATACCATCATGTTTGAGAAGATCGAGTCGCCCATGGCGGCGCGGGCCAGTTCTGATGCATCAAACAGGTTCAAACGCTCGCGCAACCGCGCCTGCAAGGCCACCTCCAGACGGTCCACCGGCACCTTGAATTCGGTGTTTTTGGTGAATTCACCGGTGATGATTTCATGGCTGTTCACAACCGCCCCGGTTTTGCCAGTGGTGGTCAGGCCCAGCGTCTTGGCGCCGGCACTGACCACCAGGTCGCCGCCGATCAGCGCATGCGCCTCGCCGGTGGCGACGCGGATTGCCGAGATGTCCTCGGGGGCATTGGCGATCCGGCAATGAATATGCACCGCGCCGCCCTTTTGGGCGAGGCCCGCCATTTCCATCAGCCCGGCACCCTTGCCGTCAATCTGGGCAGCTTGCGCCAGCACCGCGCCGATGGTCACCACACCGGTGCCGCCGACGCCGGTGATCACCACATTATGTGTGCCGTCGATGGCCGGCAGCTCCGGCATCGGCAGATGCGGCAGGTCGATGTCGGCGGTTGCTTCCTTGCGGATCTTGGCGCCTTGGACGGTCACGAAAGACGGGCAAAATCCGTTCAGGCAGGAGAAATCCTTGTTGCATGACGATTGATCGATGGCGCGCTTGCGGCCCAATTCGGTGTCCTTGGGCACGATGGAAACACAGTTCGACTGCACCCCGCAATCGCCGCAGCCTTCGCAGACGTCGGTATTTATGAACACCCGTTGATCCGGGTCCGGGAACAGGCCCCGTTTGCGGCGACGGCGTTTTTCGGCGGCGCAGGTCTGGATGTAGATGATGGCAGAGACGCCTTCGACCTGTTCGAACGCGCGCTGGACCGTCATCAGCTCGGCGCGCTCATGCATTCGCATGCCGGCCGGGAACTGCGCGGCGTCCACGTCTTCCTTTTCGTCATAGACCACGGCCATGGTCGCCACCCCCATCGCCTTCAATTCATGGGCGATCCGGTGGGCGGTCAGCCCGCCCTCGGCCTGCTGGCCGCCGGTCATCGCCACCGCGTCATTGAAAAGGATCTTGTAGGTGATATTGGTGCCTTCAGCGAGGGCTGCCCGGATCGCCTGCACACCGGAATGGTTATAGGTACCGTCGCCCAGGTTCTGGAACACATGTTTGCGGGTGGAGAACGGCGCCTCGCCGATCCAGTTCGCCCCTTCGCCGCCCATATGGGTAAAGCCCACCGTCTCGCGGTCCATCCACTGCACCATGAAATGGCAGCCGATGCCGGCATAGGCGCGCGACCCGTCCGGCAGGCGAGTAGAGGAATTATGCGGGCAGCCAGAGCAGAAGTAGGGCAGCCTGCTGGCGATTTCGTCGGCGTTGTCAGCGCGGCGCGCCTCTGCCAGGCCTTCCAGGCCCGCCTTGATCGCCTCTGTCTCGCGCCCTTCCTCAATCAGGATGCCGCCCAGTTTCTCGGCAATCATGATCGGGTCGAGGGCATATTTTGTCGGGAACAGCTCCTCGCGGTGCATGCCGCCGGCACCACCCTTGTACCAGCCATAAACCCGGCGGCCGCGGCGATCGTCAAAAATCGCTTCCTTGATCTGGATTTCGATCAGCTTGCGTTTTTCCTCGACCACGACGATCAGGTCCAGCCCTTCGGCCCAGTCATGGAAGCCTTTCATGTCCATCGGGAAGGTCTGCCCCACCTTGTAGGTGGTGATGCCAAGCCGTTCAGCCATGTTTTCGTCGATGTTCAACAGCTTCAGCGCATGAACAAGGTCGAGCCAGTTCTTGCCCGCAGCCACAAGGCCGATCTTGGCGCCGGGTTTGCCCCACATGCGCCTGTCCATCTTGTTGGCGTGGCTGAAGGCCTCTGCCGCAAAGCGTTTGTAGTCGATGATGCGGTTTTCCTGCCGGAACCGGTCGTCGTCCAGCCGGATGTTGAGCCCGTCCGCCGGCATGTCAATTTCCGGCGTAACGATGTCCATCCGGTCCGGGCGGGCATCGACAACCGACGTCACCTCGATGGTGTCTTTCATGGTCTTGAGCCCGGTCCAGAGCCCCGAGAACCGGCTGAGCGCATAGCCATAGATGCCGTAGTCCAGAATTTCCTGCACGCCGGCCGGGCTGACGATGGGCAGGTAGCAATCCAGCAGCGACCATTCCGACTGGTGCAGCACGGTCGAGCTTTCGCCAGTGTGGTCGTCACCCATCGCCAGCAGCACACCGCCATGTTTGGACGTGCCTGCCATATTGGCGTGACGGATCGCATCGCCAGAGCGGTCCACGCCCGGCCCCTTGCCGTACCACAGGCCAAAGACACCGTCGTATTTGCCTTCGCCGCGCAGTTCGGCCTGCTGCGCCCCCCACAGCGCGGTGACCGCGAGATCCTCGTTCAGACCGTATTGAAAGGTGACGTCGGCCTCTTTCAGCTGCTTTTCGGCGCGCGACATCTGCAGATCCACTGCCCCCAAGGGCGAGCCGCGATAGCCAGTGACCAGCCCGGCAGTGTTCAGCCCCGCCGCCGTGTCACGGTGTTTCTGCATCAGCATCAGGCGCACCAAGGCCTGTGTCCCGTTCAAAAGCACCGGGGACTTGGACAGGTCGTATTTGTCATTCAGCGTGATTTTCGGCGTGCTCATCATGGCCTCCTCAACCGGGATTAGCTTGCACTTTCTCGCCCTAACAATAGGTCATAATTGCTGACCTGAATAGCTGGATAATTTTGTTTTTTACTCGCTTGCGCCGTAAAAACTGATACATAACTAAGATTTCATACTGTCGGCGCCGAACGGATAGAAAGTAACGCATATGGATTGGGATAAGCTTAGAATATTTCACGCGGTGGCCGATGCGGGCAGCTTGACCCATGCGGGCGACAAGCTGAATCTGTCGCAATCAGCGGTCAGCCGCCAGATTCGGGCACTGGAGGAAAGCCTGAATGCGACGCTTTTCCACCGCCATGCGCGCGGACTGATTCTCACAGAGCAGGGTGAGCTGCTGTTCGACGCCACACAATCCATGTCAGCCCGGCTTGAGGCGGCCTCTGCCCGCATCCGCGACAGCGAGGAAGAAGTGTTCGGCGAGCTGCGGGTGACCACCACGGTTGGGTTCGGGACCCTGTGGCTGGCACCGCGTCTGACCAAACTGTATGAGCAATACCCGAACCTCAAGATCGACCTGATGCTGGAAGAACGGGTGCTGGACCTGCCGATGCGCGAAGCCGATGTGGCAATCCGCATGAAGGAACCCAGCCAGGCAGATCTGGTGCGCAAGCGGCTGATGACGGTGCGGATGGGGCTTTATGCGACGCCGGCCTATCTGGAGGCACAGGGCAACCTGGAAACCTTCGCCGATATCGCCAACCACCGGCTGATCTGCCAGAACCAGCGGTCTGCGCAGGTGGGATCTGCTGCCGTGCTTGGTAAAAATCTGATGGCGCAGAATCCCGGGTCGCTGCTGACGGTCAACAATTACTTTGGTGTTATGCAGGGGGTTCTGCATGATCTGGGCGTGGGTATTCTGCCGGACTATGTGACAGAAGAATTCCCGGAACTGGTTGAGGTGCTGCCGGATGAGTATCAGAATGAGGTTCCGGTCTACCTAGCCTACCCGGAGGAGCTGCGGCATTCCCAGCGCGTCGGCGCCTTCCGTGATTTCGTGCAAAGCGAGATCATGGCGCACCGCAAACACATGAAGGAGCTGGGCAAGCTCTGATCCCGCTGTATCAGGGCTGTGCTTAAAACCCAGCCGCTCTGCCGCGGGTTCAGGAAATACGGACGAAATATCCGTCTGGCTGCGCTCCAGCTATGCAAAAACTGCATAGCAGCATTGACGCCGAAATGGCGTATCTCCCCTTGAAGGAACGGGCTTGCGGCCCTAAATGAAATCTCATGAAGGCGGCGGCTTCGCCCCCCTTCATACCTCCCTGTTGGACTTCGGCCGAGCTTAGTGCTCGGCCTTTTTTTTGGCTACACGGCTGCTGGCGACCCAGTAACGCACTGTCAGAAACTCTCTTTTTTCTTTGACCTGAATACAACTCATCGGTTCAACTGGGCCGATCGATACCCGTACCCAGTCCGGTTTCCTGACACAGGAGGTTTCGTTGAAGTTTGTTTTTCAGCACTATGCCCGCGTTTTGACCGTGTTTTTCACAGTTCTTGCGCTGGGAATTGCCGGAACACCGCCGGTGATGGCGCAAACAGCCCCCGCCTCTGCCCCCGCCCTGCCCGATCCCCTGACCGAGGACGCCATTCATGAGATGGTTGCCCGGATGTCTGACGATCAGGTCAGAGCCCTGCTGCTGGAACGGCTGGACGCAGTTGCGGCCCGGCAGGAGGAAGCTGCACCACCGCCCACTCTGACCGGGCGTGTTGTGCAGTTGTGGACCGCCTTCACGCTGCCGGTGACCGATGCGGTGCGCAAGCTGCCGGTGCTGCCGGAAGGTCAGGCCCGCGCGATCGGAAATTTTGTTCACAAACACGGCGGCCCGGGCGGCGTGCTGACGATGCTGGGACTTATTGCCCTGACCCTTGCGATTGGTCTGGCGGCGGAAATTGCCGTGCGCAAACTGATCGCCCGCTGGCGCAATCTGGACATGATCAGCGGGTCTGCCGACACGCTGGCGGGCGCGCTCAGCTTTCTGGGCCGCCGTTTCCTGCGCGAGATGATCGGCCTGGTGGTGTTTTACGTGGTGATCCGTGCTGTAGGCCGGACGCTGCTGGACGCACAAATGCTGCTGTTTGCGGCGCCGATGGTCACCTATCTGATCTGGCTGCCACGGGTGGGAGCTGCGGTGTCCCGCTTTATCATGGCGCCGGAACGGCCCGACAGGCGGCTGGTGAATGCCAGCGACCGATGGGCCGACTTTCTCTATTTGCACACCATTGGTCTGGTCTTTCTGGCTGGGCTGGCAATTTTCTCCGTCCGTTTCAACGCCGCCAATGGGGTTGCGCCGGAATCCATCCGGCTGGCCTATTGGCTGGACAGCCTGGTCTATGTCTACATCATCTGGATTGCCTGGACCGCGCGCGAAGGCCTGTCCGACATGATGCGCGGGACCGACCCTGACCGCACGCGATATGACAATCTCGCGGCCCATTACTATCCCTATTTCGCGATGGCTGTGGCCGCGCTGACATGGGTGGTGGTTGGAACAATGGTCGGGCTGGGCAAGGTGGCACAGCTGATCTACGGGGCGCATTACATTACCATGTTCTGGCTTCTGGCCGCCCCGGCGCTGGATACGGCCATCCGCGGGCTGGTCAAGCATCTGGTGCCGCCGATGTCCGGCGAAGGAGACCTGGCCGAGGCAGCCTATGTCTCGACCAAGCGCAGCTACATCCGGATCGGCCGGGTTCTGGTGGCAGGCATCGTGCTGGTGATCATCTCAAATGCCTGGGACGTCGACCTTATGGCCATTGCCTCCGGCGCTGAAGGCATTGCAGGAAACCTGATCGGCTGCCTGATGACCATCGCGGTCGGCTATGTGATCTACGAAGGCGTGTCGCTCTGGATAAACCGGCGGCTGGCCAGGGAGCAGACCTCTGGCGAGGAGGCCGAGGCTGGCAGCGAAGGTGGCGGCGCTGGCGGGTCGCGGCTGGCAACCGTGCTGCCGCTGTTGCTGGTAACCGCCCAGATCGCCATTGCGGTGATTTTCGGCCTGCTGGCCGTCGGCGCGCTGGGCATCGACATTACACCGCTTCTGGCGGGGGCCGGGATTCTGGGGCTTGCCATCGGCTTTGGCGCACAAAAGCTGGTGTCGGATGTGGTTTCCGGCATTTTCTTCCTGGTCGATGATGCCTTCCGCGTCGGCGAATATGTCGAGGTCGAAGGCACCCGTGGCGCGGTTGAGAAGATCTCGATCCGCTCCATGCAGCTGCGCCACCACCGCGGGCCGATCAACACCATTCCTTATGGCGAGATCCCCAAGCTGACCAATTACAGCCGTGACTGGGTAATCATGAAACTGCGTTTCACGGTGCCATTTGATACCGACCCGAACAAGGTCAAGAAGATCTTCAAGAAAATCGGCGCCTCGATGCTGGAGGATGAATTGTACAAGGATGATTTCCTGCAGCCGTTCAAAAGCCAGGGTGTTTTTGACTTTGATGACGTTGGCATGATCATGCGAGGCAAGTTCATGGCCAAGCCGGGCACCCAGTTCACCATCCGCAAGGAGATCTACAACCGTGTAAAGGCAGCCTTTGCTGAAAACTGCATCGATTTTGCCCGCCGCGAGGTCCGGGTGGCTATTCCCGGACTGGAGGATGCAGACCAGATGAACAGGGGCGAAAAGGCCGCTGTGGCTGCCGCGGCAGGCGCTGCCGCACAGCAGCAGACGTCTGAAGAAGGCAAAGACGGTGCCACGCCAAAGACGTAGTTCGGTGCGGCGCGCTGCGGGCTGTGCTGCCCTGGCGACAATGCTGGCAAGTCTGGCCACGGTCGGTAAAACAGCGGGCCCAGAACAGACGGAACGGCACCTTGGCCACATCGAGACGGTGCAGAAAACCGAAAGCTATGGTTTTCGCAACGGATCGGTCGTGGTGGCACCGGTGCCGTTTTCCAGCCCGATGATCGGCTCTGGCCTGGGACTGGGCGCGGGCTATCTGTTCAAGACTGGCCCGGATGCCAATACATCAGTGATCGGGCTGGGCGGTCTCAGGTCCGACAACGGCAGCCAGGCGGCGGCAGTCATGGTCAACTTTGCCCTTCCCGGCAACCGCTGGCAGGTCAAGGCGCTCGCCGCGCGTGCGGATGCGGTTTATGATCTTTACACCGGGGCGGGCATTCTGCCCGTCAGCCAGGATGGGGCGCTGGCGCGAATAAACGTGGCCTATGGCGTGACCCCTGATCTGTCCGCAGGTGTTGTGCTGCGCTACCTGGAGACGGATATTTCGACAAACGGCGCTGTGCTGCCGCCCTCGCTGCAGCCGGATGCCGACCTGGCAATCGGCTCCTTCGGGCTCAGCCTCGACTGGGACCGGCGCGACAACAGCGATTACCCGACCATAGGCACCCGTCTCACGGCCTATGCGACACGATCCCATACGCTGGGCGGGATCAGTCGGCGCTATGACAAGACCTATACCATTCTCGACGGCTACCGTCCCATTGGCCGCCAGGGCGTTCTGGCCCTGCGCGGAACCCTGTGCGCCGCCTCCGGTAACACGCCATTCTTCGACCAGTGTTCGATTGGCGCCACCGACAATATGCGCGGGTTCAACAGCACCCAATACACCGGGCCGCGCTCTGCCTCCATTCAAGCCGAATACCGCAGGCGATTTTCCAAGCGCTGGGGCGGTGTGGTTTTTGCCGGTAGCGGCTGGACCGGGCCGGAGTTCGGCGATTTGACGCAGGGCGGTCGCCACAGTGCGGCGGGTGCAGGCGTGCGTTACCGGGTCTCCAGGAAGTTTCCGCTGGATTTCTCCATTGATATCAGCCGCAACAATGAACAGAAGACACAGCTCTATGTCTATGTCGGGCAGCGCTTCTGACCCTGCGGCTGCGCTGCATGCATCCATTTGCGCAACCCCTCTTTCCCAATGGCAAAGCTTGCTCTAAAAGGCGGACAATCGCAGCCATTGGGGACGTTTACGGATGCAGGAACCCGCCATCACGCCTGAACTGATCGCAAATCACGGGCTGAAGCCCGACGAATACGATCTGATTCTCGAAATCATCGGGCGGGAGCCGACCTTCACCGAGCTGGGCATCTTCTCGGCCATGTGGAACGAGCACTGCTCCTACAAATCCTCCAAGAAATGGCTGCGCACCCTGCCGACCGATGGCCCGCAGGTTATCTGCGGCCCCGGCGAAAACGCGGGCATTGTGGACATCGGCGACGGCGATGCCGTGGTTTTCAAAATGGAAAGCCACAACCACCCTTCTTACATCGAACCCTATCAGGGCGCGGCAACCGGGGTTGGCGGCATTCTGCGCGACGTGTTCACCATGGGCGCACGCCCCATCGCCTCGATGAACTCGCTGTCCTTCGGTGAACCGGGCCACCACAAGACCCGCCAGCTGGTCAATGGCGTGGTCGAAGGCATCGGCGGCTATGGCAACTGCTTTGGCGTGCCTTGCGCCGGCGGCGAAGTTCGGTTCCACCCGGCCTATAACGGCAACTGCCTGGTAAACGCTTTTGCGGCGGGCCTGGCCAAGACCGACTCGATCTTCTATTCCGCCGCCTCTGGCGTTGGCATGCCGGTTGTATACCTGGGCGCCAAAACAGGGCGCGACGGCGTCGGCGGTGCCACCATGGCGTCGGCAGAATTCGACGATACCATTGAGGAAAAGCGCCCCACCGTTCAGGTTGGCGACCCTTTCACCGAAAAACGCCTGATGGAAGCCACGCTGGAGCTGATGCAGACCGGCGCGGTGATCTCGATCCAGGATATGGGCGCCGCGGGCCTGACCTGCTCCGCCGTGGAAATGGGCGACAAGGGCAAACTGGGCGTACGTCTGGACCTGGAAAACGTCCCCCAGCGCGAAGAGAACATGACAGCCTATGAAATGATGCTGTCGGAATCTCAGGAACGCATGCTGATGGTTCTGAACCCGGAGCTGGAAGCCGAAGCCCGCGCCGTGTTCGAGAAATGGGATCTGGACTTCGCCATCGTCGGCGAGACCATCGCCGAAGACCGCTTCCTGATCATGCACAACGGCGAAGTGAAGGCCGACCTGGTGCTGTCGAAACTGTCCTCCACCGCGCCGGAATACGACCGTCCGTGGAATGAACCGGTGATCCCCGAGGCGCTGACCGACGCTGACGTGCCGACGATTGACCCGATTGATGGCCTGAAAGCGCTGCTGGCATCGCCGAACTATGCCGGCAAACAGTGGGTCTATGAGCAGTATGACACCACCGTCATGGGCGACACCCAGCGTCGCCCGGGTGCCGGCTCCGGCCTGATCCGGGTGCATGGCACCGACAAGAAACTGGCCTTCACCTCGGACGTGACCCCGCGCTACGTCAAGGCAAACCCGGTTGAAGGCGGCAAGCAGGCGGTGGCCGAAGCCTATCGCAACCTGACCGCTGTGGGCGCCAAGCCGCTGGCGACAACCGACAACCTGAACTTTGGCAACCCCGAAAAGCCCGAGATCATGGGCCAATTCGTCGGCGCCATCAAAGGCATTGGCGAGGCCGTGGCTGCATTGGACATGCCGATCGTCTCTGGCAATGTGTCGCTGTATAACGAAACCGACGGCAAAGGCATCCTGCCGACCCCAACCATCGGCGCGGTTGGCCTGGTGGCGGCTGGCGAGGAACCGATCATCGGCGAAGCCCGCGACGGCCATGTCGCCCTCTTGATCGGCGATACAATCGGCCACCTGGGCCAGTCGGCACTGCTGGCCGAAGTCTTCAACCGCGAAGACGGCGACGCACCGGCAGTGGACCTGGAGGCAGAAAAGCGCAACGGCGAATTTATCCGCGCCAACCGCGATTTCATCAAAGCCTGCACCGACCTGGGCGATGGCGGCCTGGCGCTGGCCGCGTTTGAGATGGCCGAAGAAGCCGGCGTCGGCGTTCAGATTGATGCTGGCGACACCCAGACCGTCTTTGGCGAAGATCAGGCGCGCTATCTGATTGCCTGCAACTTCGATCAGGCCGAGGCGCTGATGATGGCCGCAGGCCAGGCCGGCGTGCCGCTGACATCGGTTGGCAAGTTTGGCGGTGACAGCGTGAAGATCGGTGGCTCTGAGGCGCCGCTGGCTGAGCTGAAGGAGATTTTCCGCTCCAGCTTTGCCGCTGCCGTCGCCTGACGCAGGATGGACCCCGCAAGGGTGCCAGCAAGATGATCCAGGGCGGGATGGCATTGCCGTCCCGCCTTTTCCTTTGCCCTGCGGAGCCGCCCATGACACTGCCTGACCTGACAGAGGATTGCAGCCGCTGTGCAGCCCTGTGCTGCCTGGCTTACCCGTTCGAGGCGCGCGAGGATTTCGGCCTGTTGAAACAGGCAGACACGCCCTGCCCCAACCTCGCCGCGAATTTCCAATGCTCCATTCACAAGGATCTTGCCGCCTGCGGTTTCGGCGGCTGCGTGGCCTATTCCTGTGCAGGCGCCGGGCAACGCGTGACGCAAGATCTGTTTGAAGGCGAAACCTGGCGTGATGATCCGGATCTTCTCACCCATATGACCCATGCCCTGCGGGTTTTGCGTCCGATCCATGAGGCGCTTCTGGTTCTGCAGGAAGCAGCCGCGCTGCCGCTGCCACGGGATCTGCAGGAACGCTGTGCAGGTCTCACCCGGGCGCTTTGCCCCGGCAATCCTTCATCAGTCTGGGATTTTCAGGAAGACAGCGTGCAACAGGCCCTCGCGGAGGTTCCGGAATTTGTCGGGCGCGTTGCGCCTTTTGCGCAAGCCCAAGGCTAATCCCGCTTGCACAGGTCCAGCCGCACACCTACATTTTTACCAAATCAGACAAAGGACTTCCCCGGATGCCCATGCAAGCCCATGAAATCGAAGAACTGCTGCGCCAATCCTTCCCGGATGCCGAAATCCAGGTCGGCGGCTCTGACGGCGTGCACATGTCGGCGATGGTCGTCGACGAAAGTTTCCGCGGCAAGAACCGCGTCCAGCAGCAGCGCGCTGTGTATGCCGCGTTGAAGGGCAAGATGGACGGCCCCGATGGCGAGCTGCACGCACTGGCGCTGACCACCAAGGCGCCGGAATAGACCGGGATGTCGCTGTTTTCCTCCATTCTGGTGATTGGCATTGTGATCATGACCGCTGTTGTGGCGGTCGTGTCCCAGCGCCGCCGCCCGCTGGAGGATGACAACGAAGACCCGGAATACCACACCCTGCGCTCGGATTATCAGTCCGGCATGGGCGGCGGCGCTGCCCGGAGCTGGAAAGTCCCGAAAGACCCGCAGGAATACGCCCGTTTCTTTGTGCCCAAGGGGCAGCGGAAATAGCCTCTATCCGCTTTCGAAATGCCCGGGGTGACGGATTGGCAAAACCCGCAATACTGCCTATATGACGGCCAACGGAAAACGGCGCAGCTGCCGAAAGGAAATGCAGACATGACTGACGCAAAGACCCGCATCGACGAAACCGTTAAAGCCAACGACGTGGTGCTCTATATGAAAGGCACCAAGGAAATGCCGCAATGCGGCTTCTCCTCACGCGTGGCAGCAGTGCTGAATTATATCGGCGTCGACTATACCGATGTGAACGTGCTGGCGGATGAAGAGCTCCGCTCGGGCATCAAGGACTATTCCGACTGGCCAACCATTCCCCAGCTTTACGTGAAGGGCGAATTTGTCGGCGGTTGTGATATCATCACCGAGATGGCGCTGTCGTCAGAGTTGGATACCCTGTTTGATGACAACGGCATCGTCTTTAACAAGGAAGCCGCCGACAAGATCCGCGAAGCCAACGCCTGAAGACTGCCGCCCCCCAAAGAAAATGCCGCCAGCGGAGTATCGCTGGCGGCATATTTTTACTCTGATCAGACGTAGCGGCCGACCATCAAATAGTCGTTGCTGAACGTGTCCCCGGCCCCGACCAGGCGGGCAATTACCTGGCCGCGCTCCAGAATCAACGCATCCCCTGTGTCATCGTCACGTTCGACAGTGTAATCACTGCGGACTGGAGTGATTTCTTCGCCGTTCTCGTCCTCGAGAATTATCTGCACACCATCCTGCCCGAACGTGTAGTCCTCAATCACGATGACGCCATCGCCATCCTGGTTTGGATGCAGCTCAAACTCATCTTTGCCTTCGCCGCCGATACCCGTGTCACCCCGGCCCAGTTGCAGAAAATCGTCTCCGGCCCCGCCATCCAGAGTGTCCGCCCCGTCCGCCTCCAAGGTGAGGTGAAAGTCCTCTTGAGTTCCTGTCGTTTCATCATTGCGAAACTGGACAATCTCTTCGACTGTCGCGTCGCGGGAGAAGCTTAGACCGCTGAGGGCGTCATTGCCTTCTCCACCAGACAGGCTGTCTGCTCCATCATCGCCAATCAGTGTGTCGTTCCATGCGCCGCCTAGCAGGAGGTCGTCTCCAGCGCCGCCATACAATACGTCCAGCCCCGCATCGCCTGCCAGAGTGTCATCTCCGGCGCCGCCAAAGACAATATCGTGAAAGCCGCCGCCGGAAACGCTGTCATTGCCGTCTTCGGCATAAACAACATCCTGCCCAGCTCCTGCATCGATACTGTCGTCGCCGGATCCTGCCCGTATGGTGTCAAAGCCCGCTCCGAGCTCGATGCTGTCATCGCCGGCCCCAAATTGAAGGTCATCCGCACCTTCCGTTGCATCGGTATTCAGGGCCACGCTTTCGCCGTCGTCGTCATCAATAACAAGTATCAAGCTACCAAGGGCCAACGTGCCGAGTATAAGTCCTGCAATCATTTAGACACCAAATAGTTGGACAAATTTTTCTTTCTAAACTTCAGTATAACTCCGCTCTGCCTAGGTCCAGCACACAACCGGGAGTAATCACCTTCATGGCGTGAACAGAGTGTTTTATAAACAGAAACGACTTGAACAGAGCTGCTTGGGAAAGCCCTGCTGCTCTGCTCAGGAGGTGCGCGCTCCTTCAGCCTGCGGCCTGTTCTTCGATTTCCTGAGCCAGCGCCTCGGTGCGGGCGGCCAGTTCGGCCAGGCTTTCATTCACCTGCGGCGGAACAACCGGGATCTCGATACGCTCCGGCTCCGGGGCGGGCGCCGCCTTCAGCGCTTCCAGCTCCTGTATGCGTTCGGCCAGTTCGGCCTCAATTTCCTTGTTTCGGTCCTCAACGGCGGCGGTTTTGTCTGCCAGCATCAGTCCGGCCATCAGCAGCATCCGCGCTTCCGGCATCCGCCCGATCTGATCCGACAACACCTGCGCCTCGTCATCCAGCATTTTTGCGGCGGAATGCAGATAGCTTTCTTCGCCCTCCTGGCAGGAGACCTCAAAGCCACGGCCACCGATATGAATAGTCACCTCGGGCATTAGACTTCCTCTCCTTCAGGCAGGTTGTGGGCATTCGCCAAGAGCGGCTCCAGTTTGGCCAGCACTGCGTTGACCTGGGCCTGATCGCTGGCTTGCGCGGCGCGCAGACCTTCGATCTCTGCCTCCATGGCGGTGTTGATCAGCCCGGCGTCGCCCAGACCCTGGGCATTGGCTTCACGCAAGGACGCATTGGAAGCGCGCAGCTCCTCATTGGCCTGGCGCAGCTGCTGCAGCTCGCCGTCAAGCCGCACCAGAGCTTCGTTCTGGCGTTCCAGTTCGGCGCTCATGTCCGCCGCGGCAGGCAGTTGTTCTTCTGCCGGGGCAGAATTCGCGTTCTGGGCGTCTTCCAGCTGCGCCCTCAGGGCGTCATTGGCCGTTTTGGCTTCGTTCAGCTCGGCTTCCAGGGCGTCCTTGTCGCTGGCTGCCGTATTGGCTGTCGCTTCCAATTCGCCCTTCAAGCGTGAGACTTCAGACCGCAGAGCTTCTTTCTCAGCCGGATCGCCTGCCTCGTTGCGCAGAAGCTGAAGCTCGGCTTCCATTGCCGCCACGTCTTCATTGCTGGCCGATCCGCCGCTGCCTGCGTTGCTTTCCGCCTCCTGCAGCCGGGCGCGCAGTGTTTTCACCCGCTCTTCCAGCTGGGCGTTGGCGGTCTTTTCCTCGTCCAGCGCCTGCTCAAGCTCTGCATTGGCGGCACCGGCTGCGGCGGCCTCAAATGCTTGCGCGGCCTCAGCGATGGCCTCTTCTGCCCTGGCCTTGTCCGCTGTGCGTGCGTCTTGCAGCGCGGCGGACCCCGCGCTGATGCGTTCCAGCGCGGCCTGGATGCGGCCTTGCAGTTCTTCAATCTGGTTCATGCCCGTCCCTCACCCGTACCCGGCCGTTCCATTTTCATTGCCGCACACACCCGAATCGCGTGGGTGCAGCTGTCATGGGCCAGTTCTTCCTCAACAGGAATAAAACACCCCCCTTTGCGTTTCAACCACTTGCCGCGCTTACTTCGCGCAGAATGCACCGCATAGGCGCAAGCATGCTTGATCTTTGGCTCATCGCTGCTATTGAGCGCAGCAAATGCCTGTTAACGCCAAAGGACAATCCAAGTGGACCTGACAGCCCTGCGCACCGCCAATCCCGAACATTGGAACAAAGCCGCCGCCATCCGTGCGCTGGCGCTGGACGCCGTTGCCGCCGCCAATTCCGGCCATACCGGCATGCCGATCGGCATGGCCGATGTCGCCACCGTGCTGTTTGAAAAGCACCTGAAGTTTGACGCTGCCAACCCGCAGTGGCCGGACCGCGACCGGTTCATCCTGTCGGCGGGCCATGGCTCGATGCTGATCTATGCGCTGCTATACCTTTGCGGCGACAAACAGGTCACGCTGGAGCAGATCAAGAACTTCCGCCAGTCCGGCGCGCTGACCGCTGGCCACCCGGAAAACTTCCTGCTGGATGCAGTGGAAACCACCACCGGCCCGCTGGGCCAGGGGATTTCCAACGCTGTCGGCTTTGCCATGGCAGAGGAAATGCAGCGCGCCCATTACGGCAAGAAAGTCGTGGATCACCACACCTATGTCATCGCCGGCGACGGCTGCCTGATGGAAGGCATCAGCCAAGAGGCCATCGGTCTTGCTGGCCGCCACCAGCTGGGCAAGCTGATTGTCTTCTGGGACAACAACAACATCACCATCGACGGCACCGTTGAACTCAGCGACCGCACCAATCAGGTGCAGCGCTTCAAGGCCTCCGGCTGGCAGGTGATCGAAATCGACGGCCACGACCCGGTTGCGATTGACGAGGCCATCGTGGCGGCGAAGAAGTCGAAGAAGCCGTCGATGATCGCCTGCAAAACCCATATCGCCCTGGGCCACGCCGCACAGGACACCTCCAAGGGCCACGGCGCGCTGACCGATGCAGACCAGCTGCAGGCAGCCAAAGACGCCTATGGCTGGACCGGCGGCGCCTTTGAGGTTCCGGCAGAGATCAAATCCCAATGGGAAGAAATCGGTGCTCGCGGCCAGACGGAACGCGCCGCCTGGGAGGCCCGCTTTGCCGAGCTGTCGTCGCAAAAGCAGGACCGTTTCAACCGCGCCTATGCGTTGGATGCGCCCAAGAAACTGTCGGCCGCCATCAAGGCGCTGAAAAAGCAGGTAAGCGAAGAGCAGCCCAAAGTCGCCACTCGCAAATCCTCGGAAATGGCGCTGGCCGTCATCAACCCCTTGATGCCGGAAACCGTGGGCGGCTCGGCCGATCTCACCGGCTCCAACAACACCAAGACCGGCGATCTGGGCGTCTTTGACACTGACAACCGCAAGGGCCGCTATGTCTATTGGGGCATCCGCGAGCACGGCATGGCTGCCGCGATGAACGGCATGGTGCTGCACGGCGGCGTGCGCGCTTACGGCGGCACCTTCTTCTGCTTCACCGATTATGCCCGCCCGGCGATGCGTCTGGCCGCGCTGTCGAAAATCCCGACCGTGTTTGTGATGACCCACGATTCCATCGGCGTTGGCGAAGACGGCCCCACCCACCAGCCGGTTGAACACCTGGCAATCTGCCGCGCGACCCCGAACACCTATGTGTTCCGCCCGGCCGACACCGTGGAAACCGCCGAGGCCTGGGAAATCGCCCTGACCACCAAAGACACCCCTTCGGTGATGACCCTGACCCGCCAGAACCTGCCGACCGTCCGGACCGAGCATAAGCTGACCAACATGGTCGAAAAAGGCGCCTATGTGCTGGCCGAGGCCGAGGGTAAGCGCCAGGTGATCCTGATCGCCACCGGCTCCGAAGTGTCCGTCGCGATGGAGGCCAAGGCCAAGCTGGAAGCCGAGGGCATCGGCACCCGCGTCGTCTCCATGCCCTGCATGGAGCTGTTTGCCGCGCAGGACGAAGCCTACCGCCGCAAGGTTCTGCCCGCAGGTCCGGTCCGTGTGGGCATCGAGGCAGCCGTGCGCGACGGCGGCTGGGACCGCTGGCTGCTGGGCGAGCGCGGCCAGGAGAAGAAAGCCGCATTCGTCGGCATGGACCGCTTCGGCGCCTCTGCCCCGGCAGGCGAGCTGTTCGAGCGCTTCGGCATTACGGCTGAGGGCACAGTAGCGAAGGTGAAAGAGCTGCTGGGCTGACGTCTCATTGCTGATCAAGAATTACCGGGGGGCGTCTAGTACGCCCCCTATTTTGTTTCTCAACCTTGTTGGCGACTATGGAAAAGTACTTCTTTGATCTTCCAGTTTATAGAATTGGCAAGGAGCAATATTACCAGTGGAAAGACCGAAAAGTCGAAGAACACTTATCTTCTTGGAAGGAACTCGGCATGGAAGTTCCAGAACATGTCAGGCTTCAAGCCGACGAGCACTTATACAAGAAGTATGGACCTTGGGATTTTAACGAAATCATCGGATACATCCGCCTTCATTTTCTTGGCAGCCAAGTCCGAGGCGATTACTTCAGTGCTGAGAAAAAACGGAATTCCGCAGGTCGAACCAAAGTATTTACCTACCAAACACACAAATTGGCTGCTGAGGTAAACTTATGGTTCGGAACCCCTCCAACCAACGCTCAAATCTGGGAAGGCATTCAGAGTTACATTGATCGATGTCAAAAAGAGTTGGCCCGTGGTCGAGTTATCGACGCAAGAAAACTTGAAGCGCTTGGACCGCATATAGATTGGTTGTCATATCTGGGGTTACGGCAAAGATAACTCGCCAGAGGCAACACTGTGCGTGAGTATTTACCGGCGCCCGGGCCGAGGGGTGGGCGTAAAGCGCCTTCCCCGTGGGGGCGGTACGGGCGCTGCCCGTGCTTTGCACGGGCATTTCGCTCAATGGCTGGCCTTCTTCCCGGAAACCGCCGCAATCACCGGCCCCACAACCTTGGTCGCCAGCGGGATCAGCACCAGCCCCCAGGCAACCCCGAACACCCCGTCCATCGTCGCCTTGGCTGTCCACTCGGCAAAGCCTTCCCAGGCGGCAGGCACCGCATGGCCAACGGCATAGGCCCAGTCGTGAATGTGGTGGCCCAGCCAGCCAAAGCCCAGCACCTCCAGCCCGTGAATAACGATGGAGCCGCCGACCCACAGCATCGCGGCTGTACCGACCACGGACAGGATCCACATCAGCACTGGCATGAACTTGACCAGCCCGCGCCCCAGCCCACGCCCCACAGGCGTCGGTGCGTTACCCGCCAGATACAGGCCTACGTCGTCCATCTTTACGATCACCGCGACCGAGCCATAGACCGCAACCGTCACGCCAATGGCCACCACCGCCAGTGTTGCCGCCTGCATCCAGACATTCGGCGCCTCAATGGCGGCCAGCGCAATGGTCATGATCTCAGCCGACAGGATGAAATCGGTCTTGATCGCGCCTTTGATCTTCTGTTCCTCCAGATGGCCAGGATCTTTGACGCTCATGTCCTGCTCAATCTCGTGGCTCGCATGCGGAAACAGCACGTGAAAGACTTTCTCGGCGCCTTCAAAACACAGGTATGATCCGCCCAGCATCAGTAAGGGCGTAATCAGCCAAGGCGCAAAATTGGCCAGCAACATGGCAACCGGCATCAACAGGATCAGCTTGTTGAATAGTGACCCGCGGGTGATACGCCAGATGATCGGCAGCTCGCGCGCAGGGGCAAAACCCTGCAGATACTTGGGCGTCACCGCCGCATCGTCAATGATCACCCCTGCGGTCTTGGCCCCGGCCTTACCCGCAGCCGCTGCCACATCGTCGACCGAGGCCGCTGCAACCTTGGCAATTCCTGCCACATCATCCAGAAGCGCCAGTAAACCGCTCATGCCTAATTCCTCAAATCCTGTCCGCGTTTTGCGGGCCAATCTGCCTGCTTCCGCGCCGCAGCACAAGCGTTAGCGCCACCGCCTGCGGGTCGTAAAACTCCGTTACCGCCACCGGCGAAAACCGTTAGCGCCACCGTGCGCATTTTGCGCTAACAGTTTCATTTAATGCCGCTTTTACCCCTTTAGACCACATCCGCCCCGGTCTATATGGCGCCAAAGGTTTTGCTCGCTTGGAGACGTACTCATGACCATCAAAGTCGGGATCAACGGTTTTGGCCGCATCGGCCGCTGCACCCTGTCGCACATTGCCGCCTCGGGCCGCGACGACATCGAAGTGATCAAGGTGAACGCCACCGGCCCGCTGGACACAGCCGCGCATCTGATCAAATACGACTCCGTGCATGGCCGTTTCCCCGGCGAGGTCACCCTCGGCGACGGCACCATGAACCTGGGCCGCGGCGACATGCAGATGTTCTCGACCTACGACATGGCTGAACTGGACTGGTCGGGCTGCGACGTGGTTCTGGAATGCACCGGCAAATTCAACGACGGCGAAAAAGCCAAGGCGCATCTGGAGCGTGGTGCAAGGAAAGTGCTGCTGTCCGCCCCCGGCAAGAACGTCGACAAAACCATCGTTTACGGCGTCAACGACGACCAGCTGGAAGCCGGCGACACCATGATCTCCAACGGCTCCTGCACCACCAACTGCCTGGCGCCGCTGGCCAAAGTGCTGGATGAGGCCTTTGGCATCGAACATGGTATCATGACCACCATCCACGCCTACACCGGCGACCAGCCGACCCTGGATCGCCGCCACAAGGACCTGTACCGCGCCCGCGCTGCCGCCATGTCGATGATCCCGACCTCGACCGGCGCTGCCAAGGCGCTGGGTGAAGTGCTGCCGAACCTGAAAGGCCGCCTGGACGGTTCCGCCATCCGCGTGCCGACCCCGAATGTCTCCGCCGTGGACCTGACCTTCCGCGCCGGCCGTGACGTGACCGCCGAGCAGATCAACGCCGCCGTTCAGGAAGCCGCTGAAGGCCCGATGAAGGGTGTTCTGGGCTATGAGCCGGCGCCGCTGGTCTCCACCGACTTCAACCACTCCCCGGAAAGCTCGATCTTCGCGCCGGACCAGACCCGCGTGGTCGAGGACCGTATGGTGCGCGTGCTGGCCTGGTATGACAACGAATGGGGTTTCTCGGTGCGCATGGCCGATGTCGCCGTCGCCATGGGCAAACTGGGCTAAACGCCCACTCCCCCTTGAGACTTCGCGCCCGCTCAGGTTATCTGGGCGGGCGTTTTCATTTGCGGCGGAGCTTTCATGACCAACCGGATTGCCATCTACCTCGGGCTGTTCTTGATCGCGGCCACTGTTTTTGACATCGCCCTGTTCGGCGACCAGCATATGATCTTTCTCGGTAAGAAATTTTTTGCCCTGATCGACTGGATCGCCTTCTGGCGCTGATCGCCCATCTGCCACCCGCCGACGATTTCGGGGCCATCAATTCCAGTTTTGCTTCTTTCTGGTGCAAAATACCCCGGGGTGAATTGGCCTGCGGCCAAGAGGGGCAGCGCCCCTCCCCCCGTGTCGGCCTGTGGAGCGCGTGGCGCTCAGCAGGGGGCGCCACGCCAGTTCAGCTGGTCTTGCCCAGACGCTCCAGCAGCCTGTCCTTGACCAGCGGGGTGACGAATTTCGACACGTCGCCGTCAAGCCGGGCGATTTCCTTGACCAGTTTCGAGGCAATCGCCTGATGCCGCGCTTCCGCCATCAGAAAGACTGTCTCAACCGAACTGTCCAGCGCCCGGTTCATCCCGACCATCTGAAACTCATACTCGAAATCGGCAACAGCACGCAGGCCGCGCACGATGATCTGGGCGCCGACATCGCGGGCGCAGTCGATCAGCAGATTCTCGAACGGATGCGCGATGATCTCTGTTCCGGTTTCCCGGCTCAGCTTGGCGCATTCCGCCTCGATCATTTCGACCCGCTCTTCCAGTGTGAACAACGGACCTTTGTCGCGGTTGATGGCGACGCCGATCACCAGTTTGTCCACCAGCGCGCTGGCGCGGCGGATGATGTCGATATGCCCGATGGTGATCGGGTCAAAAGTGCCGGGATACAGACCAACGCGCATGGGCGGCCTCCTGCCTTGTCAGTAATTTCTGCACACGCAAACATATTTGCCGCCGCGGATGCAAGAGGGCAGAATTACGTAAATCGCGCCTGCGGCCGTGTGACCCACGTGGGCTCAGTGGCCCATGATCATATCCTGCAGCGCGTCTTTTTCCATCGCAACCTGGGCCAGCTGCGCCTTGACAGCATCGCCCAGGGTAATAATCCCGACAAGCTTTCCGTCGATTTCCACAACCGGCATATGCCGGAACCGGCCTTCGGTCATCTGCTTCAGAACTTCCGCGACGTTGGACTGGCTGGTGCAGGTGACCAGCTCTTTGGTCATGTAACCGCTGACCGGCTCCTCAAGACAGGCAGCGCCGGCCTTGGCAAGCTCTCGCACGATGTCACGCTCCGACAAGATACCGTCCGGGTATTCGCCATCAGCAGAGACCACCACGGTGCCAAAACGGTTGTCCGCTAAAACTTTTGCAGCTTCAGCGAGGCTCGCATGCAGTGCAACGGTGACAACACCCGTTCCGGCCTTTGACTTTAAAATCTCTTGAACAAGCACTCTGGGCTCCTCCGGGAAAAAATGCATTACAAATAACTGTGCCGCAACACAGCTTTAAGTCAAGGCTTCCAGCCGGGCCACCTCGTCGCGGATCCCCTTGGACAAAGCTTGGGCAAAACGGTTCAGCCGCTCGCTGCGCTGGTCACCCTGATGGCGCACCAGATGGAAACTGCGGGTCAGGCTCACCTTATCGGTCAGGATCTTGCGCAGCATCCGGTGGGCCGGCAGGCTGAAATCATGCGCCACACAGATCGCGGTGCCCTGTGCCGCCATCTTGATCTGTACCGACACAGAATTGGAGGCCAGCGCCACCCGTTCGACACCGATGTCGTTCAGATAATCCAGTTCCTTGTCAAAGATCATGTCGGGGATATAGCCGATCATCTTATGGCCCTTCAGGTCCTCCAGCCTTTCGATCGGCGGCCGGTCCTTCAGATAATGACGCGAGGCAACCAGATGCAGCCTGTAATCACAAATCTTTTGCACCAGCAGTTTGCCGGCCGTTGGCGCACTGACCGTAACCGCCATATCCGCTTCACGGCGGCTGAGGTTGATCACCCGCGGCAGCGCAACGATCTGGATATCGAGGTCCGGATTGGCTTCTGCAATCTGCGCGCAGACCTGGGGCAGAATGTAATTCGCGCTACCGTCTGGCGCACCGATGCGGATCTGGCCGGACATGGTGTCGCTTGGCCCGCTCAGTGCTTCCGCCCCTGCCCGCATCGCCTGTTCTGCAGCTTCGGCATGGACCAGCAACCGGTCGCCGGCCGCGCTGAGCGCATAGCCCTGCGGGGATTTCACGAACAGCGGCGTTTCCAGCGCCGCCTCGAACCGGGCGATCCGGCGGCCAACAGTGGCGGGGTCCATCTTGAGCACACGGCCAGCCCCTGACAGGCTCGCCTCCCGTGCCACCGCCAAAAACACTTTCATATCATCCCACTGCGGATCCATCGGCCCGGGTCCTCCGTTTATTCTGTTAACGCCACGTTAACCTTTTGCGTTCCTGCAAAGCCTCTTTGAAATGTTTCCTCTTTTCCGATGTTTTTTGCAAGCCTACGATAGACCCAAGATGAACACAGGAGGATCCGATGAAAGAACTCGGCCATTTTATTAACGGCAAACTGGTCTCCGGCACCTCGGGCCGTTTTGACGATGTTTTCAATCCCGCAACCGGTGAGGTGCAGTATCAGTGCCCGATGGCCAGCGCTGCGGAAACCACCGATGCGATCGAAAAAGCCGCCGCCGCGCAGCCTGCATGGGGCGCCACCAACCCGCAGAAACGCGCCCGTGTGATGATGGCGATGGTCGGTCTGATGAACCGCGACATGGACAAGCTGGCAGAGGCGCTGAGCCGCGAGCACGGCAAGACCATCCCGGACGCCAAGGGCGACCTGCAGCGTGGCCTGGAAGTGATCGAATACTGCATCGGTGCGCCGCAGATGCTGAAGGGTGAATTCACCGACAGCGCTGGCTCCGGCATCGACATGCATTCCATGCGCCAGCCGCTGGGCGTTGTCGGTTCGATCATGCCCTTCAACTTCCCTGCGATGATGCCGCTGTGGCACGTCGGCCCGGCGCTGGCCTGCGGCAACGCCGTGGTTCTGAAACCCTCCGAGCGCGACCCTTCCGTGCCGCTGATGCTGGCGGAACTGTTCATCGAGGCCGGCCTGCCCGATGGCGTTTTCCAGGTGGTGAACGGCGACAAGGAAGCCGTGGATACCATTCTGGACAGCGAAATCATCCAGGGCGTGTCCTTTGTGGGCTCCACCCCGATTGCGCAGTACATCTATTCCCGCGCCACCGCCAACGGCAAGCGCGCCCAGTGCTTCGGCGGCGCCAAGAACCACATGATCGTGATGCCCGATGCCGACCTGGACCAGGCTGCCGACGCGCTGGTCGGTGCCGGCTTCGGCGCGGCAGGCGAACGCTGCATGGCGATCTCGGTTGCCGTTCCGGTCGGCGAGGAAACCGCCGACAAGCTGATCGAAAAGCTGATCCCGCGTATCGAGAAACTGAAGGTCGGCCCCTATACCGCCGGCAATGATGTTGATCTGGGCCCGGTTGTCACCGCAGCCGCCAAAGAGCGCATTCTGGGTCTGATCCAGTCCGGTGTTGATCAAGGCGCCAAATTGGTGGTCGACAACCGCGACTTCAAACTGCAGGGCTACGAGGACGGTTTCTTTGTTGGTGCTCACCTGTTCGACCATGTCACCACCGACATGGAAATCTACAAGCAGGAAATCTTCGGCCCGGTTCTTTCGACAGTGCGCGCAGGCACTTACGAGGAAGCTTTGAAGCTGGCGATGGACCATGAGTACGGCAACGGCACCGCGATCTTTACCCGGGACGGCGATACTGCTCGCGATTTCGCAAGCCGCGTGAACATCGGCATGGTTGGCATCAACGTGCCGATCCCGGTGCCGCTGGCCTATCACACTTTTGGTGGCTGGAAGAAATCCATGTTCGGTGACCTGAACCAGCACGGCCCTGATAGCTTCAAGTTCTACACCCGCACCAAAACCGTGACCTCCCGCTGGCCCTCAGGCATCAAGGAAGGCGGCGAGTTCAACTTCAAAGCCATGGACTAACCAACGGTTATATAACAGGAAAAGGCCCCGGATCTTCCGGGGCCTTTTGGCGTTTGTGGGCCTTCCAACAGCCGCCCCGCCACATTCATGCCCCCCAGAAGATGGGCATAGACCTGCCCCCGCAACAGCTCGCAATTCTGCGTTTCGATGCCCAAAGACGGCGGCCACAATCGCTGTCTGACAGTGCGGCGTAACGGCGACCGCGCCCAAAAACACAACGCTGAAGGCAAAGCCTCCTTCCAAATCCAGGCAGCTGAAAGAGACCGCGGTCCGTGACTCGCGGCTGACGGCAGGAGCTCAGACCGCAACACCTGTCCTGCAGCAATTTCCGCAGGACAGCTGCGTCATTACGCCAAAAACAATGGCGTTCCTGCAATGCCGCAGGAAAATCGGAGGAAATGAGGGGTCGGCAGTAAATTTTTTACTTGTTCCACGGCGTAAGTCGTCTATCCGGTCATTAACAGACAGACAAACGGCAGGCGTATGAGCAAGACAGATGAACCGGACCAGCCGCTGGCGGCTGCGAAAACCGCCCGCGACTGGGTCAAGATCCTGGCCCAATACCGCGACCCCAGCCCTCTGCGCAGCAGTTTCGAGCTGGCGGTAACGGTTGTACCTTTTCTACTGCTCTGGGCGCTGGCATGGTGGTCGCTGTCGATCAGCTACTGGCTGACGCTGGCCCTTTCGGTGTTGATTGCTGCCTTTCTGTTGCGCCTGTTCACCATCCAGCACGATTGTGGACACGGGTCGTTTTTTGCCAATCGTCATGTCAGCGACTGGACGGGCCGCATTATCGGCGTGCTGACACTCACGCCCTACGACGTCTGGCGCCGCACCCATTCGATTCACCACAGCACCCATGGCAACCTGGGCAAGCGCGGCATGGGCGACATCCATACCATGACTGTCGCCGAATACCGCGCTGCCAGCCGCTGGGACCGTCTGGTCTATCGCCTCTACCGCCATCCTGTGACCTTGTTCGCCATTGGCCCCGGCTATTTGTTCTTTCTGCAAAACCGGATTCCCTTCGGCCTGACAGACCAGTTTCGCTATTGGATCAGCGCCATGGGCACCAATGCGTCAATCCTGGGCGCATTGGGGCTGATCTGGTATTTCGGCGGGCTGATGCCGCTGCTGCTGATTTTCCTGCCTGCCACGCTGATTGCCGCCACTGCCGGCCTGTGGTTGTTTTATGTGCAGCACCAGTTCGAAACCACCCAATGGGAGCAGGAAGAGGACTGGCAGCTGCATGACGCCGCTCTGCACGGCAGCTCCCATTACGTTCTGCCGCCAGTGCTGCAATGGCTCAGCGCCAATATCGGCATTCACCATGTGCACCATCTTTACAGCCGTATCCCGTTTTACCGCCTGCCCGAAGTGCTGCGCGACCATGCAGAACTGGCTGAAGGCAACCGGATGACGATCCGCGAAAGCCTGGCCAATGCACGGCTGCATCTGTGGGATGAGGACAGCAAGCGCCTGCTGTCCTTTGCCCAGGCACGCAACCTGCCTGCCTGACCTGTTCCGGGCACTCTGGGCGGCAATGTTCCGCCGCCCAGGCCAACACAAGCCTGTGAGGCGTGGCATTTGCGCTGTGTCGGCCCTATGAATTCCTGACATAGCGACTATCTTGCGGCGGAGTTCAAAAGCAGCAGGGCAGTAGCAGCATGACCAATTTCCGCATCACCCGCCGCGCAACCCTCGTTGGGCTTGGTGCCGCACTGACAGCCCCGGCGCTGCTGCGCGCGCAATCCACCGACACCTTTTCGCAGAACGAACCGGCTATCCGTGATGAAGTGCCGGTGCAGCGCAATACATCCGCCTTCTCCCAGCAGAACTGGCAGGATCATTTTGAGACCCTGGGCGCTGGCTGCCTGCTGGCAGACATCAGCTCTCGCGCGTTGCATTATTGGGGCGCGGACGGCGAAACCTACCGTCTGTTCCCATCTTCGGTTCCTATGACCGAAGACCTGACCAGACGCGGTTACACCAAAGTTGTACGCAAACGTGAAAACCCCAGCTGGACGCCAACCGCTTCAATGCGGGAACGGGACCCGACGCTGCCGGTGCGTGTCGAAGGTGGCGCCAGGAACAACCCGCTGGGCACCCGTGCGATGTACCTGGACTGGCCCGCCTATCTGGTGCATGGCACTCATGACACCCGCAAGATCGGACGACAAAGCTCTTCTGGTTGCATTGGGCTATACAACCAGCACGTCGAAGAGCTGTATGAGCTGGTGCAGATCGGCACCCAGGTGAGACTGCTCTGACCTGCGCATCCCGGCTTAGGTGACTGGATACAGAAAAGGCAAGACTGTCAGGTCAGACTGATGTGGTCCGGCTTCAGCCCGGCATTGAACCGTTCCAGTGTCTTTTCCATCAGCGCTTCAAAATTGCGGGTGAATTTTACGGTGTCATACAGGGGGCCAGTTTCAATCCCCTGCTTCACCCGCGCCTTCACATCCGCCAAATACTCCGGGTCGCGGGCCAGTTTCAGCGCCAAGGCCTGATATTGCTGCGGCGTGGAAACGGCGAGTTCTTCCAGGCTGACCGTGTGTAACAGGCTGGCCGCCACCCGCGCTGCAAACTGCTTGCCGACTTTGGTGACAACCGGGACCCCCGCCCACAGGGCATCGCTGGCGGTTGTGTGGGCGTTTACCGCAAATGTGTCCAGAAACACATCAGCGAGCGGCAGACGCGCCAGGTGATCCTCCTGATTTGCAAATCCGGCAAACACAATTTGCTCTTTGGACACACCGCGCTTCTTGGCTTCTTTCAGGATGTTCGTCTTGGCCTCTTCCCGCGTCGCATAGAACCAAAGCACACTGCCAGGAACCAGCTTCAGAAGCTTCATCCAAATGTCGAATTCATCCGGCGAGATCTTATAGACACTGTTGAAGGAGCAAAAGACAAAGGCGTCCTCCGGCAGACCGACTTCCGTGCGGGACGGGCGGTCCGGGCTGGCAACCCGCCTATCATCATTCGGCTGATAACAATCCGGCATATAGAGAATTTTCTCGGAATAGTGTTTGCGGTACCTTTCCGGGATCGTCACCGGGTCCGCGACCATGTAATCTATCTGCCCAACGCCGGTTGTTCCGGGATAGCCGAGAAAGGTAACCTGCACGGGCGCCAACCGGCTGTTGAAGGCATTTATCCGGTTCCCCTTGGTATAGCCTTTCAGGTCAATCGCGATATCCAGCCCGTCCTGGCGGGCGATCGCTGCGATTTCGTCGTTTTGCTTGTCCGCAACCTGGCGGTAAACATCCGCCGCATCTTCAGCCCGCTGCCGACCATCATGAGTGTTTACGATGCCGTAGTCATACACGTAAATTTCAAACCTGCTCCGGTCATGCAGCTCCAGCTGACGCCCCATCAGGAACATTGTGGCATGATCAAAAAAGTCGTTGGAGAAATATCCTATCCGAATCTTTCGGCCCTCTGCCCGTGGCCGCTCAAATTCCACCTCCTCGATACCTGTATTTTGCATCCCTGCGGTCTTCTGAGAAGCTATTTTTTGCAAAGCAGGATCATCGTCCAGCGTCAACAGTGCGAACGGGTCAATCGCAACCCTAGTCTTTTTGAATAGCTGCACTTTCTTGTCACGTGTGGTAAGGTCAGTCCAATCACAGTTGTGGCGGCGCAAGTAGATAAGCCTGGCAAGCGCAGTCGCGTTGCTCGGGTCGAACTTGACCGCGGCATCAAAGTAATTGATCGCCTCCTCGTCCTGATCTAGGCGCATCAGGTAAGTGCCAATATATGAGAGGCTTTGGGAATTCGACGGATCCAGGCGCAGCGCGTCGATATGCGCAAGAACGGCCTTCTTGGGCTTGTTCATCATCTCCAGGATTTCGCCAAGCGCCGCGTAGATCAGCCTGTTTTTGTCGTCCAGTTCCAGGGCCTGGCGTAGAAGATATTCCGCATCAGCGTATTTACGCTTCAGGGCGACTATCCTAGCCTTGGCCAGCAAGGCAGAGGCCTGCTGCTGCGGCGTCCCCTTATTATGCCTGATCATTCCGTGCTTTACCGACAAGGCAAAATCCGCACGGGCATTTGCACCGACGGCGCTGGCAAACTCCTGCTTGGCCTTGTCCGGATTTAGAGGGTTGGAAGATGCCAGAAAATGCTGAGCCCCGGTATTTGACACTGAGCTTGCTCCTTTTGGAATGCGTTTTGGCAGGTTTAACCTGCGCATGACGTGTTTGATCCGGAGTTTCGCTGAAGTTTGTTAATTTTCTCCTGACCCGCAGACAGCATCGGTTGCGGCATTGCTGCACGGTGGCTTTGCAATTGCGCAGGTTGCTTCAGCCTCTTCTGACCGCTATTAAATTAACAACTGTTCAATTCACTGGATCGGCGGGAGGAACGGCATATGGATTTTGCACTGTCAGAGGAACAGCAGGCCATTTTCGACATGGCGCATGCATTCGGCCAGGACAATATCGCACCACAGTCCCGCAATTGGGAAAAGGCTGGCACCATCCCCAAAACACTCTGGCCGCAGCTGGCAGACCTGGGTTTCGGGGGCCTTTATGTCTCCGAGGAATATGGCGGCTCCGGCCTGTCGCGGCTGGATGCCACCCTCGTTTTTGAAGCTCTGGCGATGGCCGACCCTGCTGTCGGCTCCTTTCTGTCGATCCACAACATGTGCGGCGGCATGATCGACAAGTTCGGCTCCGAGGAGACCAAGCAGAAATGGCTGCCCAGCCTGTGCACCATGGAGAAAATCTTCTCCTACTGCCTGACCGAACCCGGCTCTGGCTCCGACGCCGCTGCCCTCAAAACCCGTGCCGAGCGCAGCAATGCCGGCTATGTGCTGAACGGCACCAAGGCGTTCATCTCCGGCGGCTCCTACTCTGACGCTTATGTTGTCATGTGCCGCACCGGCGCGGACGGCCCCAAAGGTATCTCCACCGTGGTGATCGAGGACGGCACCCCCGGCCTGTCGTTTGGCGCGCTGGAGGACAAGATGGGCTGGAAGGCGCAGCCCACCTCGCAGGTGCAGTTCGATGATTGCACGATACCGGCAGGCAACCTGATCGGTGAAGAAGGCAAAGGATTCTCTTATGCGATGGCGGGCCTCGACGGCGGTCGGCTGAACATCTCGGCCGGAGCATTGGGCGGCGCGCAGTCAGCGCTGGATCAAACCGTGCAATACATGTCCGAACGCAAGGCCTTCGGCAAATCGATCAACCAGTTCCAGGCTCTGCAATTCCGACTGGCGGAATATGAAACTCGCCTGCAGGCCGCCCGCACCTTCCTGCGCCAGGCTGCGTGGAAACTGGACACAGGCGCCCATGACGCCACCAAATTCTGCGCCATGGCCAAGCTGATGGTCACTGACACCGCCTTTGACGTTGCCAATGGCTGCCTGCAGCTGCATGGCGGCTACGGCTACCTGGCCGACTACGGCATCGAGAAGATCGTGCGTGACCTCCGGGTGCACCAGATCCTGGAAGGCACCAACGAGATCATGCGCCTGATCATCGCGCGTCAGTTGATTGCAGGCTGATCCGCCCTGCCGCAGACTGCGCGGCAGAAACCCTAGATGGAGCACGCCAAATGAGTGACATCCACATCCGAAAATCAGGCCAGGCCGGGCGCATCACCTTCACTCGCCCCAAGGCGTTGAATGCGATGAGCTATGACATGTGCCTGGCCATCGACGCGGCCATGCGTGCATGGGCAACGGATGGCACTGTCAAGCTGGTGGTGATCGACGCCGAGGGCGACAAGGCGTTCTGTGCAGGCGGCGACATTGCAGAATTATATGACACGGGCACCAAGGGCGACTATTCCTATGGCCGCACCTTCTGGCGCGATGAATACCGGCTGAATGCGCTGATTTTTGAATACAAGAAACCCGTGATCAGCTTCATGCAGGGCTTCACCATGGGCGGCGGCGTAGGCATCGGCTGCCATGGCACCCATAGGGTGGTCGGCGAAAGCAGTCAGATTGCCATGCCGGAGGTCGGCATAGGCCTGGTGCCCGATGTGGGCGGCTCGCTGATGCTGGCGCTGGCGCCGGACCATCTGGGCGAATATCTCGGCATGACAGCCGCGCGGATGGGGGCTGATGATGCGATCCTGGCAGGCTTTGCCGATTACTTCATCCCGCAGGACGGCTGGCCCGCCCTGATCGCCGCGCTGGAGGAAACCGGTCAGGCCAGACTGGCAGAAGAAGCCGCACAGGCCGCACCGGCGGGCAATCTGCGCACTGTGCGCAAGGACATTGCGAAGTATTTTGGCAAGGACCGGCTGGAAGATATTGTTGCGGGGCTCAAGGCCGAGGACAGCGATTTCACCATCAAGACGCTGAAGTCCCTGAACCGCAATTCTCCGCTGTCGATGGCCTGCACGCTGGAAATGCTGCGCCGGCTGCGCGCAGACGGCCCTGCTGTCCGCCGTGCGCTTGATCTGGAATACCGCTATACTTTCCGTGCCATGGCACAAAGCGATTTCCTGGAAGGCATCCGGGCCCAGATCATAGACAAGGACCGCAATCCGCAGTGGCAATATGCTGGCCAGGCTGTGCCTGCACAGGCGGTTGAGGACATGCTGGCGCCGCTGGGCGCCGATGCGCTGACATTCGAGGAGGTACTCAGATGAAGATCGGATTTATCGGACTGGGCAACATGGGCGCGCCGATGGCCGCGAACCTGGCCAAGGCCGGCCACCAGGTCACCGGATTCGACATGGCCGATGTCAGCGTCGAAGGCGTCACCATGGTGGCCTCTGGTCCGGCAGCCGCCGCAGGCGCAGATGCTGTCATCACCATGCTGCCCAACGGCGCCATTCTGCGCCTTGTTGCAGCAGAGGTTATCCCGGCAATGGCTGCTGGCGCTGCTCTCATCGATTGTTCGACTGTCGACGTGGAATCCACCCGCGCTGTTGCCGAACAGGCCCAGGCTGCGGGGCTTCTCACCGTTGACGCCCCCGTCTCCGGCGGCATCGGCGGCGCCGCGAGTGGTACGTTGACTTTCATGGCTGGCGGGTCATCCGAAGCCTTTGCAGCAGCAGAGCCGCTGTTTGACATCATGGGCCAGAAGGCCGTGCATTGCGGCGAAGACGGCGCCGGTCAGGCCGCCAAAATCTGCAACAATATGATCCTAGGCGTCACCATGATCGCCACCTGCGAAGCCTTTGCTCTGGCAGACAAACTGGGTCTGGACCGGCAGAAAATGTTCGATGTGGTCTCCACATCCTCCGGCTATAGCTGGACAATGAACGCCTATTGCCCCGCCCCTGGTGTTGGCCCGCAGTCGCCCGCCGACAATGGCTACCAGCCGGGGTTTGCGGCGGAACTGATGCTCAAGGATCTGGGCCTCAGCCAGCAGGCCGCGGTCAGCGCCGATGCAGACACCCCGATGGGTGAACTGGCTATGGCGCTTTACAAGTCGTTTGTGGATGAAGAGGACGGCAAAGGCCTGGATTTCTCGGCCATGCTGCCGCGTTTTGAAAGGCGCGGCCGCCAGGATTAAGACCGCAGGCCGCCTGCGCGGCCTTCTGCCAGACCGACAACACTTTGGACCGTCCCCTTAGATCGGTCTGGGAGCTGAAATAGGTAAAATTGCCCTGCCTTTCGAAGGTTCTCTGAAAATTTTAATAAACTCCCGGTTGTCGGCGCCACCCTGCCGCAGTTCTGCCACATTTGTTGACCATTCAGAAACAGATTGTTAACCTTTCTTGCCGGGAAGAGATTGCACCGATGGCAATAGCAACTGAACTGAACATCGACTCCTCTGCGTCTGCCATTCAAATGGCTGATGAGATTTTTGGCGACGGCGTCACGGTCACAAGCGCCACTTACAGCGGCGATACACTGTCTTCCGGCATCTACACCGGTGCCGACACAACCACACCTGGTGTGGCACCTGCTGATTCCGGTGTCATCCTGTCCACCGGTCACGTGCAGGACTTCACCAACAGTGACGGCAGCACCAACACCAATCAGAATACAAACACCTCCACCAATACCGGCGGCATCAACAACGATTCAGATTTCAACACGCTGGCCGGCGCCAGCACCTTGGATGCGTCCATTCTGGAAGTCGAGTTCATCCCGGACGGCGACACGCTGACCATAGACTTTGTGCTGTCCTCAGAGGAATACCCGGAATTCGCCAACTCCCAGTACAACGACGTCATCGGTGTCTGGGTGAACGGGGTCGAGGCCCAGGTGACAATCGGCGACGGCACCGCCTCGATCGGCAATATCAACGACGGAACCGAAAACGTCTATGTCGACAATACCGGCGACCAATACAACACCGAGATGGACGGGTTCACCATCACCCTGACCTTCATCGCGCCAGTGAATACAGGTGTGGCCAACACTCTGAAAATCGGTGTCGCTGATACGGCAGACAGTTCTTATGACACAAACCTGCTGATTGCCGGCGGGTCGGTTCAGACCGCAATCGTCGCTCAGGACGATCAGGAAGACATCGCCATCAACAAGACCCGGGTGATCGATGTTCTGGACAATGACACCACCGCTTCCGGCACCCTGTCCATCACTCATATCAACGATCAGGCAGTCAACGTCGGCGATACCGTTACCCTGGCCACTGGCCAGGAAATCACCCTGAACGCTGATGGAACCCTCTCGGTAGATACCGACAGTGACCTGGAAACTGTCTATTTCAACTACACGGTGGACAACGGCGAGGGCAACTCCGACACCGGCCTGGTCGAGATCAACCAGACCGTGCCCTGTTTCCTGCGCGGCACGCTGATCCGCACCCCAGATGGCGATGTCCCGATCGAAGACCTGCGCCCCGGCATGCAGGTGATGACATTGGACAACGGCCCCCAGGTCCTGCAATGGACCGGCAGCCGCCGCACAGTTTGCACCGCTGAAACCGCCCCGATCCGCTTTGCCGCGGGCAGCTGCGGCAACACCCGCGACCTCTATGTCTCCCCTCAGCACAGAATGGTTGTGGCGGCACCGCTGGCACAGCTCTTGTTCGGTGAACAGGAAGTGCTGGTCAAAGCCAAAGACCTGGTCAACGATAAATCCGTACGCCCGGCGCTGGACCTCAAGGAGGTGGAGTATTTTCATCTGCTGTTCGGCAGCCATCAGATTCTCTGGGCCAACGGCGCCCTCAGCGAAAGCTACCAGCCCGGCCCGGAAACGGCCTGCGGTTTTGACGCAGGCACGCAGGCGGAGATCCGCGAATTGTTTCCAGACCTCTGCGCGGAAACCGGCCGCGGCTACGGGAATGCCGCCCGCCCGTCTTTGCGCAGTTACGAAGCGCGGGTTCTCGCCGCCGCATAAGCAGCAAATGGCGGCGTATCGCCGCCCGTTTCCCGGCCACTTGGCTTCCCTGCCCAGCTCTTTAAGAGAAGCTGTCAGCGAAGAAAGGGCCGCTGTAAATGTTACGCCGTCATTTTGGTTCAATCACTGTTCTTGCCACCGTCACCGCGCTGGCAATTCCACTGGCGGCAGGCAGCAGCGGCGGCGCGGGAAAATCCGCTCTGGAATGCCCGCACGGACTGGCAAGGAAGGCTTCTTTTTGCACGCCAGCACAGGAAGCCAAAAGGTTCTATCGCCGCGGCGATCACATCCTGTACGACTACATCTGGATTGGCGCACCGGGGCAATGGGCGCCTGATCCTTACGGTACCTATGTTCAGGCCGGCGGCTATATCTATCAGGTGAACCGGGAAACCCACAAGGTTCTGCGCCTGATCGGGACTGCAGGCGATCTGCCAAGGTAACGACGCCTCCGTTTGCGATCAGCCCGAGGCCATGGCGTCCATCGCTGCACGCGTCCCGCTGTCTGCCGGAAACAGCATTTCGATCCGCAGCTCCGACATCGCCAGATCCCCGGTGCCGCCGAACTGGGTGATGGTAGAAAAGAACGCCAGCACCTGCCCGCCCATGCGGTAGCGGGCCGGGATCACCGCCGGCAGCACCGCATCCTGCGGCCCGCCACTGGCAGCAATGTTTTCCTGCAACCGTGCCACAGCCTGCTCCAGAACCGGATCCGAACCGAAATGTGCCAGCTCGGTCCTGAGCCGCGCCAGGCTCAGCCGCTCCACCTCCTCCAGATTGTCCAACGCAGCCCGCAGCGCTGCATTGTCCAGAAGCGCTTCGATCAGGCTGCTCCCCTTGGCGATACCGGCACTGCTCAGCATCAGACCCATCGGCGGATTTAGGTCCAGCAGCCGCCAGTGCCGGTCAATGATCATGGCCGGAAAAGGCGCATGTGCCGCCATCATCCTCTCTGCTGCCTGCCGCAACGGCGCCAGCTCTGCATCCTCCAGGGTCCGGCGCGCATAGGCGGGTGCCAGCCCTGCCGCCGTCAGCAGCTGGTTCTGCGCCCCGCCCGGCAGCTGCAGCTCTTCGCTCAGGCGCAGCACCATGCCTCTGCTGGGGCGCGCGCGGCCGCTTTCCAGAAACGACACATGCCGCGCTGAAACACCGGCCTGCAGCGCCAGCCCCATCTGGCTCATCCGCCGCAGCCCGCGCCATTTCTTCAAAACCAACCCAAAGCTTTCAGCCATCCGCCGCCTCCGTTTTCCGCAGCCTAAGAAACTGCTGCAAGAGTTTCACTTACCTCTGAGGTAATTGTTTTCCGTCCCGCCGTCGCCGCATCCTGCGACAGAAACCGCACAGGAGCCACCCTTGACCCATTCTTCTAGAATCCGCATGCTCAAGCTCGTCTCGCTTTGTTCTGCTGCCTTCGGCCTTGCCATGGTGCTGGCCCTGGCCACCCCGCTGGGGGCCGCTCTCAACCTGTTCATCGACCTAGCCTTCCTGCCGGTGGATGGCGCCCAGGCTCTCACTCCCGGTGCAGCCGCGTTGATGACTGCCATCAGTGGCGGGCTGATGTGCGGCTTCTGCGTGCTGATCTATCTGATCACACAGCATATCTATGCAAAGGACCCAGCACTTGGTCGCCGCCTGCTGATCCCGGCCCTCATGGCCTGATATCTTCCGGACAGCCTCGGCTCCTTCGCTGCCGGTGCGTGGTTCAACGTGGCAATGAACACAGGTCTTCTGGCGCTGTTCATGATCCCGCTGCTGCAGACCCGCGCTGCAGCCGCACAGACCGGATGACATGCAAAACCGCTGCCCCCATTCACCTTTGCAAAATACTCCGGGGTGAATTGGCCACAGGCCAAGAGGGGCAGCGCCCCTTACTCTGAACAGTTTTTCACGCCACAGACGAAGAAGTGTCTGGACTAAAGGCTTAAGGTCCAATGGAAACGGGGAGCTCCGAAAGAGATCCATCCCAGAACCTGGCGCAATTGGACAGGATCTGGGCAAACTCTCGATGTGTCTCAATTGTCGAAGGCAACGTCCGCCACTCAACAATTCTGGCGTCTATCAGCCGATCCCCAAGTTCCTTTCCCATCATAGAGTAGGACCAAGACCGCAGCCTTTCCGCCAATTTCCGCCATTCATCCATTTTCCGCTGTTCTGGGGTCGTCAGTTCAGTTTCCAAAACTGAAAATAATGCGCTGCACTCACAGTATTCTACCGCCCAGCCAAAGCATTTTGGCGCACGCTCAGCATTTGCAAATGGAGCTTGCAGCATACAAATCAGTCCTGCCGCAAGCGCCATGAATTTCATTCCGCCGCCACCTTCCGCGCCGCCAGAATATCCTTCAGATAGCGACCCGTATGGCTGCGCGGCTCCTCTGCCACCGCCTCCGGCGTACCTGCCGCCACAATCTCGCCGCCGCCATCACCGCCTTCGGGGCCTATGTCGATGATCCAGTCCGCCGTTTTTACCACGTCGAGATTATGTTCGATCACCACCACCGAATTGCCCTGCTTCACCAGCTCATGCAGCACTTCCAGCAGTTTCTTCACGTCCTCGAAATGCAGGCCGGTCGTCGGTTCGTCCAGAATATACAGCGTCCGCCCGGTCGAGCGTTTCGCCAGTTCCTTGGACAGTTTCACCCGCTGCGCTTCGCCGCCTGACAGCGTGGTGGCCTGCTGGCCCACCTTGATATAGCCCAGCCCCACCCGCATCAGCGCGTCCATCTTGTCGCGGATCGACGGCACCGCCTGAAAGAAAACCTGCGCATCTTCCACCGTCATATCAAGCACATCGGCAATGCTCTTGCCCTTGAACTTGATCTCCAGCGTCTCCCGGTTGTAACGCGCGCCCTTGCAGGTCTCGCAGGTCACATAGACGTCGGGCAGGAAATGCATCTCGATCTTGATGACCCCGTCACCCTGACAGGCTTCGCAACGCCCGCCCTTGACGTTGAAAGAAAACCGCCCCGGTTTGTAGCCACGCGTTTTGGCCTCAGGCAGGCCGGCAAACCAGTCGCGGATCGGGGTAAAGGCCCCGGTATAAGTGGCCGGGTTAGACCGCGGCGTGCGCCCGATCGGGCGCTGGTCGATGTCGATCACCTTGTCCAGATGCTCCAGCCCTTTGATGCTCTCGCAGGGCGCCGGCGTCTGGCGCGCCCCATTGAGCCGCATAGAGGCCGTCTTGAACAGCGTTTCGATGGTCAGCGTCGATTTGCCACCGCCCGAAACGCCAGTCACACAGACGAACTTGCCCAGCGGAAATTCCGCCGTCACCTCTTTCAGGTTGTTGCCGGTGGCCTTGACCACTTTGATCTTCTTCTTGTTGCCCTTGCGCCGCTTGGACGGCACCGCAATTTCACGGGTGCCAGACAAATACTGGCCAGTGATTGAGCCGGTATCCGCAGCAACCGCACCCGGCGTGCCATGGCTGACAACTTCGCCGCCATGCACCCCGGCGCCGGGGCCGATGTCGAACACATAATCCGCCTGCCGGATCATATCCTCGTCATGCTCCACCACAATCACCGTGTTGCCCTGATCGCGCAGGTTCTTCAAGGTGCCGATCAGCCGGTCGTTGTCGCGCTGGTGCAACCCGATAGAGGGTTCGTCCAGAACATAAAGAACCCCGGTCAGGCCGGAGCCGATCTGCGACGCCAGCCGGATCCGCTGGCTCTCGCCGCCGGACAGGGTGCCGGAATTGCGGCTAAGCGACAGATACTCCAGCCCGACATTGTTCAGAAAACCCAGCCGTTCGCGGATCTCCTTGACGATGGCGCGGGCGATTTCCTGTTTTTGCTGGGTCAGATGGTTTGGCACGTCTTCGATCCAGTCCAGCGCCTCGCGGATCGATAGCTGCACCACCTGACCGGCATGGACACCGGCAATCTTTACCGCCAGCGCCTCTTCACGCAGACGGTAGCCCTCGCAATGGTGGCAATGACGGTTGTTCTGGTAGCGTTCGAATTCTTCACGGATCCAGTTGGAATCGGTCTCACGGTACCGCCGCTCCATATTCGGAATGACGCCCTCGAAGGTGCGTTCCACCTGATAGACCCGCCCGCCCTCGTCATAGCGAAAGGGGATCTCCTCCTCGCCGGAACCATACAGAAACACCTTCTGCACCTTCTCCGGCAGGTCCTTCCAGACGGTGTTCTTGTCAAACGCGTAATGTTTGGCGATGGCCTCGATGGTCTGCAGAAAATACGGCGACTTGCCCTTGCGCCAGGGCGCCAGCGCACCGTCATAGACCTTCAGGCTTTGGTCCGGCACCACCAGCCGTTCGTCAAAGAACAGCTCAACCCCCAGCCCGTCACATTCCGGGCAGGCCCCAAATGGCGCGTTGAAGGAAAACAACCGCGGTTCGATTTCAGGGATGGTGAAACCGCTGACCGGGCAGGCAAAATTTTCGCTGAAGGTGATCCGTTCCGGATCACCCTCGCGCGGGGCGGTTTCCAGAATGGCGATGCCATCCGCCAGATCCAGCGCGGTGCGCAGGCTGTCTGCCAGCCGGGTCTCCATCCCTTCGCGCACCACCAGCCGGTCCACCACCACGTCAATGTCATGGCGGAACTTCTTGTCCAGCGTGGGCGGCTCGTCGAGTTCATGAAACTCCCCGTCCACCTTCACCCGCTGAAAACCCTGCTTACGCAGTTCCAGGAATTCCTTTTTATATTCGCCCTTGCGGTCGCGAACGATCGGCGCCAGCAGATAACCGCGGGTGCCCTCCTCCATCTCCATGATCCGGTCGACCATGTCCTGCACCTGCTGTGCCTCAATCGGCTTGCCGGTGGCCGGGGAATACGGCGTGCCGGCGCGGGCAAACAGCAGACGCAGATAGTCATAGATTTCGGTCACCGTGCCAACAGTAGAGCGCGGGTTCTTCGACGTCGTCTTCTGCTCAATCGAAATCGCGGGTGACAGGCCGCTGATGTGGTCCACATCCGGCTTTTCCATCATGTCCAGGAACTGGCGCGCATAGGCCGACAGGCTTTCGACATATCGCCGCTGGCCCTCGGCATAGATGGTGTCAAACGCCAGCGAGGATTTGCCCGAACCCGAAAGACCGGTGATCACCACCAGCTCATCGCGCGGAATATCCACGTCGATGCTTTTCAGATTGTGCTCGCGCGCACCGCGCACTTCGATGGATTTCAGCTCAGCCATAATGCCCCCGTGCCCGCGTCGCCGAACCCTTGGCGGACGCCCGCCCTACAGATAGGGAATGCTGTGGAAAACGCCAAGCCCCAAAAGAGAACATTGCACGAACAGGTGGAACTTTACTGACAGCAGCTGTCAGCAGCAGAAAAGCTGCCCCTAACCTGCTTCCTGCAGCGGTGCCGTCCGGCTGGATGCAGCCCTACAGCGCCGCGACCTGCTTCCGCCTTGCTGCCAAGGTCCGGTGCACCAGAATACCGCCAACAAACAGCCCGCAGACCACCAGCATCATGCCGCCATATCCGGCAATGCCCAGGGCTGCCAGCAACAGCGGCGTGCCGATCACATTGCCTGCATTGCCCGCCTGCGACATGGCGCCGTTGGCCTCTGCCTGATCGGCCGCAGTGCTGTTCAGCTGCGGAACACAGGCAAAGCTGCCGCTCTGCACCAGGCCAAAGGCGGCGGCCAGCGCGAAACAGGCCAGCCAGTCGCCCGGCACCGCCCAAAGCCACAGACCGGCCGCAGTACACAGACCGTAACCCGCCTGCGCCAGCTGGACAGCCGGCATGACCCGCAGCAGGGCAACGCCGACTGTCATCGACGCGGCGATGGAGATCAGCGGAAATGCCCCCATCACAATGGCCCGCTGGCTCTCGGGCAGATGCGGCGGCAGCACCGTCAGCAGCGCCACAAAACAGGAGGTGTAAAACAGCCAGCCCGCAGCCGGTGCCAGTTTGAACGGAGAGCGGTAGATGCTCAGATGCAGCGCCGGCAGTTCCGCCAGCGGCGGCAAAGGCTGGCGTTCCGGCACCGGCAGGTTCCGCATGGCCCAGGCCAGCAGCAGCGCCAGCGCCGCCATCAGCACCGCATGGGCCGCGAACAATGCCAGCAGCCCCTGTGCTGCCACCAGCGGCAGCCCCAGCCAATTCAGCAGCGCAAAAGACACACCAAAGAACGTGCTCCACACTGTCAAGGCCGTGCCCCGCTGCCGCTCATTGGCCAGCAAAGCCATCAGCGTCGGCCCGGCAACGACGATGCCCAGATGCGACAGCCCCTCGATCAGCCGGGTCACCAGAAACAGCCCATAAGGCAGATGCAGGACCTGAAGCGCCGACATCGCCGCACCGCTCCACAAGGCCCAGACCAGCGACCGCCGGTAGCCAAATGATGAAACAAAAAGACCGGCGACCACGCCCAGCAGGATACCCAGAACCCCGGTCATCGACACGCTGAGGCTCAGCGCCGGACCGGCCTCGGGATAGAGCGTGGCAAGCTGATCAAAAACAACCGACACCTTGCCGTATTGCGCGGCGGCCCCCAGTCCGGCAGCCCAGACAGCCAATACTGCGCCCCAGCGGGTGGTTGCGGTCTCCGGCATGGCGTCTGCCCTTTTACTTGTGCACCGCCAATGGTTATCCCGCTGCGGTTCAGGAAGCCAGTGCAGACGCGCGACAAAAAAGCGGCCCCGCAAAGGCCGCTTCTGAAAGATTGCTCTGCAGGCAACTGCTTACATGTGGATCACACGCCCATAGGCATCCAGCACGCTTTCGTGCATCATCTCGCTCAGCGTCGGGTGCGGGAAGACAGTGTTCATCAGGTCTTCCTCGGTGGTTTCCAGCTGACGGCCCACCACATAGCCCTGAATCATCTCTGTCACCTCGGCACCAACCATATGGGCGCCCAGCAGCTCGCCGGTCTTGGCGTCAAAGATGGTCTTTATCATGCCCTCAGCCTCGCCCAGGGCAATTGCCTTGCCGTTGCCGATAAAGGGGAAGCGGCCGACCTTGATGTCATAGCCCAGCTCCTTGGCCTTGGCCTCGGTATAGCCAACACTGGCCACCTGCGGATGGCAGTAGGTACAGCCTGCAATGCTCTCGGGCTTTACGGCGTGGGCATGTTTGCCCGCGATCAGTTCGGCCACCATGACGCCTTCATGTGACGCCTTATGCGCCAGCCAGGGGGCGCCGGCGATATCGCCGATGGCATACAGCCCGTCGACGCCGGTGCGGCAGTATTCGTCGGTCACAACATGGGTACGGTCGATCTTGACGCCAAGCGCCTCCAGCCCCAGCCCTTCGACATTGCCGACGATCCCCACAGCAGAGATCACGGTGTCGAACTCCTGTGTCTCAACCTTGCCGCCGACCTCGATATGGGCCGTTACCTTGCCCCCGGATTTCGAAGGCGCGCGGTCCAGCTGCTTGACCATGGCTTTCTCCATGATCTTCATGCCCTGCTTCACAAAGGCCTTCTTGGCAAAGGCGGAAATCTCAGCGTCTTCCACCGGCAGCACCCGGTCCATCACTTCGACAACAGTCGTGTCGGCGCCAAGCGTATTGTAGAAGCTGGCAAATTCGATGCCGATGGCGCCAGAGCCGATCACCAGAAGTTTCTTCGGCATCCGCACCGGATCCAGCGCGTGCTTGTAGGTCCAGACCAGATCGCCGTCCGCTTCCAGCCCCGGCAGCTCGCGGGCGCGGGCGCCGGTGGCCAGAACGATGTTCTTGGCGGTCAGCTCCTGGGTTCCCTTGTCCGTTTTGACCGAAACCTTGCCCTTGGCCGGAAGGGTGGCCGCCCCCATGACAACGTCGATCTTGTTCTTCTTCATCAGATGACCAATGCCGGAGGACAGCTGTTTTGCCACCCCGCGCGAGCGTTTCACCACCGCATCCAGATCATAGCCGATGTTGTCCGCCTTCAGACCAAAATCCTTGGCGCGTTCCATCAGATGAAACACTTCTGACGAGCGCAGCAGCGCTTTGGTCGGAATGCAGCCCCAGTTCAGACAGATGCCACCCAGATGCTCGCGCTCGACCACGCAGGTCTTCAGCCCCAGCTGAGCAGCACGGATGGCCGCCACATATCCCCCCGGCCCGGCGCCGATTACGATCACGTCATAAGATTGTGCGGCCATGGTGCTCCCTCGCCCTTGAACAGGTTCCATAAAACTAGTTTACCGTTAAACTAAATCATTCTGCACTGCAATCATCCTCTGCTGCGGCATAGCGGTCACGTATTTGCGGTATGTTTTCGCTTGGCAGCGCGCGCAGCTCCGGGCCAGCATAGGCCGGATTATTACGTCAATCCACCAACCAGGATAGAGCCCTAATGACAAAAACTGTTATTGATCTTGTCCGGGCGGTTTTGAATGCCACCCTGATCCTTCTGGCGCTCTGTCTGTTCCTGGCGTGGAAGCTGATAGCCACGGCCGACGCGGTCACAGCCAGGGCCTCTCAGATTGCAGGAGCCGTGGCACCGCTGACCACAGCTGTGACAGAGCTGCAGCAGGAGATGGCCGAAGTTCGAGGGGCAGTGCAGGCCACACCCGAGACAGGAACAGCCCATCGCCTATCCCGGATAGAGGCGCGGCTGGAGAATATTCAAACCCATCTGAATGCACTGCGGACCCTGCCGCAGGAAGCGGCGGCACAGGCGGCCCAGGCTGGGGCTGCGGACCTGGCCGGTCGGTTGATCAGCACCGCCGCATGGATTCGCCAGGATGGCAGCTGCGCTGCGACCAGAAACTGAAGCCGGAAACTGAGGCCGGAGACTGAGGCCCGTAACCGTCGGACCCAATGAAAAAGCCGCGCCCCTCCTCAGGGCGCGGCTTATAAATGTCTCACACGCAGCGCTGTCAGCCGACTGCCTGGATCTGCCGCATGGTTTCGCCGTAGCCGCCTGCCATGACATAATCCCGCTCCGGGGTCGTGCTGGCGCGGCGCAGGGCCTCGTTGCGGTAGGGGAAGCGGCCGAACTGGCGGATCACTTCGCGATGCGCGCGGGCATGCAGCAAATTGCTGGCGCCGGTCTTCGGCATCCGTTCCATCATCAGACGGATGCAGCGTTCCTGATCGCACAGGTTTTCAGAATGCATCAGCGGAAGGTAGAAGAACTGGCGGGCCGGTTCATCAATCTTCATGTCCCACCGCTTGTTGACCGCAACCTTCGCCGACGACAGCGCGGCGCGGTCCGTTGCAAACGCCCGGGCTTCGCCGCGGAACATGTTCCGCGCGAACTGGTCCATCAGGATGATATAGGCCAGGGTTCCGCTCGGGTAAGTGAGCCAGAAGGAAAACGTGCCTTCGCAGGCTGCCTCCCAGGTTTTTTGAAACTTCTCGCGGATCTGTTGATCCAGCGCGTCATCCTGCAGATACCACCCCTTCTCTCCGACTTCGTCGAGCCAGAATGCAAGTATCTCTTCGGGACCAGCCATCGGTCGTAACTCCAAGTGTTTTCCTGACCCTATCTTCAGGCCATTTTACAGTAGCTTTACAAGTAAGCTTGGGTCACAAATTGCAACAGGCAAGGGGGCTGTGTGAAATAATCCTCACAATTTCGGATGGTTAGCGCAATCAGCTCTCTTCATTGGCAGTTTCCTGCTCCTCCAGCTCAGTCTCGATGGCGTATTCCTGGGCAAATTCCACCGCAACTGGCGTTGCTGTCGGCGACATCACGGTAAAGCTGCCTGTTTCTTCAACCGGGATTGCTGCACGCTGAGTCGCCCTGTAGGCGGCATAGGCAGCCATCACGAACATCAGGGCCGCGATAAAGGCAAAGAACCCCGCCGGGCCGAAGACTGAATCCGCCATCAGCCAGCCGGTGATCATCGGACCGGCAATGGCGCCAAGCCCGTTGATGAACACCAGACCGCCCGAAGCCGCAGCCATGTCGTCGTGATCCAGATAATCGTTGGTATAGGCGATCAGCAGGGAATACAGCGGATTGGACAGCCCGCCGATAAAGAAGGCTGCAACCAGCAGCATCTTGAAGTCACCCCCCAAGAAGAAGCCCGCCACAGCGCCGAAACCGCCGACCAGCGCGACAACGAAAATCAGGATACGGCGGTCCATACGGTCCGAAATCCAGCCCAGCGGATACTGCAGGATGGTTGCGCCGATATAGAAGGTGGCGATGAAGATCGACAGCTCCATCAGGGTCAGCCCGGCGGCGGCTCCGTATACCGAACTCATACCGAACTGCGCCGAGAACACGCCGCCCAGCAGGAACATGCCGACACAGCCCAGCGGCGAGATCTTCATCAGCTCCTTCAAGGTCATCGGCTTGGTGGTGTCAAAAGCCGGGGTCGGCGAGATCGACAGCAGAATCGGCCCAAAGGAAATCGAAACCAGGATCGAAGCGATGACAAAGGCTTCATAGCCGCCGGGATCCCCGATCTGGATCAGGCCCTGCGCGGTAATAATGCCGATCATCTGCACGATCATGTACAGCGACAGCGCCTTGCCCCGGTTGGAGTTGTCGGCAGCGTTGTTCAGCCAGCTTTCAGCTGTCACATACACGCCCGAGAAACAGAACCCGATGATCACCCGGCCCAGACCCCATGCGACAGTGTTGGGCAGAACCGGATACAGGATCATCACAGCAGAGATAAAGGACGCCAGCGCCGCAAACACCCGGACATGGCCAACCCGGCGGATCATCTCCGGCGCCAGCCGCGACCCACCCAGAAAGCCCGCGAAATACGCAGCCATCACAATCGACATCTCGAAGGTGGCAAAGCCCTCGATCTCGCCGCGCACACCCAGCATGGTGCCCTGCAGGCCGTTGCCGACCATCAGCAGCATCATTCCAAGCAGCAGCGCCCATGCGCTCGACAGCACCTGCAGCATTTCCATGCCTCCTTCGAAAGAAAAGCAGCCCTCCGCAAGGGAACAGGCTGCCATCACAATGGATAGTTCGCTCCGGGCGGTTTGACCCGCAGGACCGGCATCTCAGATTTTGGTTTCAGTATTATGAACCCTCTATGCGCCATAAAGGATCATCATTGCTGCGCTTGTCTACTATTCCGCGCCGCATTTCTGAGGCGTATTCGCCTTCGCCGGGATCAAAAGCGACGCATCCCCATAGGAGAAGAACCGGTACCGGTTGTCTACGGCATGGGAATAAATGCGCCGTATGCCCTCCTGCCCCATCAGGGCAGAAACCAGCATCAAGAGCGTCGATTTCGGCAGGTGGAAATTTGTCATCAGCGCATCAGCGGCCTGAAACGCAAAGCCAGGGTAGATAAAGATATCTGTATCCCCTTCCCACGGTTTGATTTTCCCGCCAATGGCCGCGCTTTCAATCAGCCGCAGCGCCGTGGTGCCGACCGGTATCACCCGCCCGCCCGCCGCCTTGGTGGCGGCGATTTCCTGCGCGGCCTGCGGGCTCACCCTGCCCCATTCCGCATGCATCCTGTGGGTGGTCACATCCTCAACCTTAACCGGCAGAAAAGTCCCCGCCCCCACATGCAGGGTGACATAGGAAAATTCGACCCCGCGCTCTTTCAGCGCGGCCAGCAGCGGCGCATCGAAATGCAGCGAGGCCGTGGGCGCCGCCACCGCGCCGGTGTTTTTTGCCCAGACCGTCTGGTAATCGGTCTTGTCCTGTTCATCTGCGGCGCGTTTGGCGGCGATATAGGGCGGCAGCGGCATCGCGCCGGCCGCGGCCAGGGCGCTGTCAAAATCCGTGCCGCTCAGATTGAACCGCAAATGCCCCTGGCCGTCTTCGATGGCCTCCAGGGTTGCACTCAGATCAGCGGAGAAGATTATTTCCTCACCTGTGCGGATTTTCTTCAGCGGTTTCAGCAGTGCGGCCCAGCTGCCATCGGCGCGCGGCTCAAGCAGGGTCGCTTCGATCTTGGCGGCCACAGGCCCCTGTGCGCTGTCGCGGTGGCGCAGCCCGCTCAGGCGGGCCGGAATGACCTTGGTGTCATTCAGCACCAGCCGGTCGCCCGGACGCAGCCAGCGGATCAGGTCGGTCACCTGCCCGTCATGCAGGTCACTGCCGTCTGCGACCAGCAGCCGGGCAGAGCTGCGCGGGTTTGCAGGCCGGGTGGCAATCAGGTCGTCAGGCAGGTCGAAGTCGAAGTCACTGAGTTTCATGGCGCGCGCTATAAGATGTGCAGCGGGGAAAATCCATGCCGTTCTTTGTCGGCAGCCGGGATCACTTGTTGGCCCCCGGCGGCGTGCGGACCAGCTCTTCGCCGTCTTCCAGCTCTTTTCCGTCCGCAGAAAAGGCCCGGCTGTCGCCCGGCACCTTCGGTGCAGGCCCGCGGAACACCTCCCGCAGAAAGCCCGGCGCAAGCCCAGCCAGCGGGTTGACCGAAACAGACGGATCATTCGCCGTGCCGCGCAGGGTGAAGGTGAAACCGAACAGCCCCTCGCCATCGCGTGGCGACAGCACCCGCCCGATCGCATTCAGCAAATAGACCGGCGAAATCACCCCGCGCATGTTCAGCCGGCTGCTGTTCAGATCGTAATTGCCGTCCAAAGACAGACCCATCGACGGGCCAACTGCGCTGCTCTGATGCAGGATCAGATGCGAATCCCCCAGCCGGAACCGTCCTGCCATGCTGGTGAACAGAATGCCCTGGCCGGTCATCTCATCCAACAGCCCCACCAGGCTGATTGCATTGAGAATCGCCGCCATGGACGGGGCATTCTTCACCCGGATGTTTTTCACATTGACCCTGCCGTCATATTCGCCCGCCTTGCCGACCGGAACCAGCGTCATGTCAAAACTGCCGCCCCGGCCATGCTCAAACATCCCGGCAGAACGGAACACCCCGCCTGCGTCATTGGACCGGATGCGCGAGGCTGTGCCGCCGTTCTGTGGCACCAAGGTCCCGGCCACCGGCGTCCCGCCGTTGAGCCGGGCGGTGAATTCCCCGTTCATGCCGCCGTGCGTGGAAAAGCGGCCCTGAAAATTTTGCAGCCCGATGCTTTCCGTCACCTGCAGATTTTGCAGCCGAAGCGTGACCGGAACCGCGCTGGTACTGCCGCTGCTGCCGCCTCCGCCGCTGGTGCTATCGGAAAACGGGGATTTGTTCAGATCCAGCTGGCCGCTGGTCACTTCAATCGCCGGCGCTGCTGCGCCGCGCCCGTGAAAGGTCACCGCCCCCCGGAACCAGTCACCGGCACGCGCCGAGGTGAAAACAGCCTGGTTTAGCCCGCCGGTGGTATGGGTGGTCACCCGGCCTGCGGCCGACAGCCCCGGTGCCTGCAACTCCAGCCGGTCCACCGTCGCGGTTCCCCCCAAAGTGGCCGTCATCGACAGCTTGCCAGCCGCCGTTTCCCGCTTGCGCCAGCTGATTTCCGGAATGCGCAGGCCTGCCCCCACCAAATCCGACTCCAGCGACAGCCGCGGCGGCACACCGGGCTTCAGATCCACCGCATAGCGGCCCTGGGCCTTGCCGGAAACCGCACCCGGCGGCAGCCCGATACGAAAGGCCTCAACCGCAGCAGCCGACAGTTCGATCTGCCCCTCGACGCGGCTGTCCGGTGCTGCATCCTTGCCGATCTCCTGCTGCCAGCCGGCACTCAGAGGGATGCCCGACAGGCTGCCAGTACCGCTGATCCGCACCTGGCCCTGGTCACCCTCAACATGAAGCAGAGCGGCCTTCGCTGTATGCCCCGGAACCAGCGTGTCAGACAGCATCCCGCGCACGGTGCCGCGATAGTGATAAAGAATGTCCTCTACCGGAATGTCTTTTTGCAGGGGCAGCGACAGCGTGCCTTGGGCGTCCACCATTCCCTCTGCCAGATCCACCGGCAGGCCGGCTTTGTCCATCACCTGCAGCGGCTCCCGGTTCAGCAGCGACAGCGCGGCGGTGGCTGAGCCCTTCGCCTTGATACGGGCGATCCCCGGCGTGCCCTCTTTGGCTGACACATCCGGAATGATGAAGGAAGATCCGGCAACCTCGACATCGCCGCCCTGACCGGCTGTCACGGTGCCACCGGACGCGGTGACCACAAACCGCTCGCCGTACAGGCTCAGCTGTCCCGACCCACCCCGAACCGGCGGCATGAATTTCTGAAACACCACTTCGGTGTCCTCAAACGCCAGATCCAGACTGACAAACGGCTTGCCGCTGCTGCGCCCGCGCAAATGGAACCCGACATCGCGCAGCTGACCGGCATGCAGGTTCTCGCGCACCCACTCCCGCGGCTTGGGCGCCAGCACCGATGGCCACAGTTCCTTGATGCGCGCAACCTCTGCCCGGTCTACACTGCCGTTCAGATCATAGTCCCAGCCGCCGCTGCCGACCCCGACAGTGCCGTCAAAGTGGATCCGGCTGTCCCCGTCGCGCACCAGCATTTCCCCCAGACGCAGCTGAAACGGTTTGAGCCTGAGATCAAAATCCGCATCCACTGCCGGAAATTTCACCGGTGTTTCAAACAGGCGGCGCGGGTTCAGCTCCAGATTGGTAAAGCGCAGCTGCCCCACCAGCCCGGCCAGCTGTCCGTTTTCAATCCCGTCGAGGCTGGCCTGCCCCTGCATCACGCCCGATCCCCAGCCGCTTTGCACGGCAAGTTCGGAAAACGCCAGCTCCTGTCGGGCCGGATCATAGGTGAAATAGCTGCGCGCCCCGGTGATTGGCACCGGGCGGGTCTGTGCAGCGGGCTGGATCACCCCTTCGCCGATCCGCAGGCTGGCCTGCACCGGCAGCACCGCCCCGGCCTCATCGACGCCGCCGCGCAATGACCCGGAAATCGGCGCCCGCAGCACACCAAGCCAGCCAAGCGCCGGGCTTTGCACCGCGATGTCCTCGCTGGCGATATCCGACACCAGCACGCCGAACTCTGCCTCTGGACTGCCGATCTCAGAGGCATAGCTGGCCTCCACCGTGCCCACATCGCCGCGCCCGCTGAGCACCGAGAACACCGACGACAGCGACACTGAGCTGCCCTGCCGCTGCAACCCGATCAGACCGCCGTCCAGAGTCCAGCCACGGCCCAGCCGGTCGTCGGTGTAGGACAGCGTCAGCTCACTGGTTTCAACCTCTGTCAGCGCCGCCAGAACCGGCTTTTGCAGCTGACTGTCCCATTGCTCGATCAGCTCCACCAGGCTGGCGGCACGCCGCGACGGCACGGCGCCATCCGCAAAGCTCAGCGCGAAAGAGCCATCGCCATTGCGCCGCAGTGCCGCAAAAAGCCCGCTCAGCGCAATCCGCTTGGGCTGTATCTGCCCCCGCAGCAAAGGCCGCATGGCCAGGCTCGCCTCAGCATCTGCCAGCTGGGCAAAAACACTGCCGTCCGGATGCCGCAGCACCACGTCCTGCAGGCTCACCCGCGGCCGCCAGCCTTTGTTTACGACCATGTGAATGGCGCCAAACTCGATCTGCAGACCGTTCAGATGCTGTTCAATCCGCGTTTCCACCCGGCCGCGCAGCCAATCCGGTGCTTCCAGCCTGGTACCGATCCCGAAATAGATCGCACCCGCGCCGAGAAATGACACCAGCGCCAGCAGCCAGACCAGCCCCTGCAACAGGCTCCAGCGGCGGCGGTGCGGACCTGCCTGCGCAAGCTCCGCCCTGTCCTCTCCGGGGCCCGGCACAGGCACCGCCTCAGCGGCGGCGCGGTTATTCTCGCCGGCGGTATTGATCTCAGCTTTCCCTTTGCTGCTCATGGGCTATGGTCGCCGCGCAAAGATTTGCGCATAAGTCAGGAGACAGGCCAATGCTCGACATTTCAGATCCCGCCCCTTCCTTTACCCTGCCCCGCGGCGGCGGCGGAGAGGTCACATTATCCAGCCTCACAGGCGCGCCTGTGGTGCTGTTCTTCTATCCCCGCGACAATACGCCCGGCTGCACCAAAGAATCCATCGCCTTTTCAGAGACTTTGCAGGCATTCGCCGATGCAGGCGCTCACGTTTTCGGGATTTCCAAGGACAGTCTGAAGAAGCATGAGAATTTTACCGCCAAACACGGGCTGACCACGCCGCTGTTGTCGGATGCAGACAGCACCGTCTGCGAGGACTATGGCGTCTGGGCCGAAAAGAGCATGTACGGCAAGAAACACTGGGGCATCGAGCGCTCCACTTTCCTGATCGGCGCCGATGGTCGGATTGCCCGGGTCTGGCGCAAGGTAAAGGTCGACGGCCACGCAGCAGAGGTGCTGGAAGCGGTCCGCGCCCTCTGAAACCGGCACAGCAGGATTGGGGCGAAGCGCTCCCGCCAGTTCTGCCCCCGCCCTGACGGGCACGGCCCTCACTGTTGGGCCCGGCGCCGCCCTACCGGGCGGCGCGCAGCGCGCGGAACGCGCGCTGCCATGCCCAAGGCTGCCAGGGGGATCAGACTGCTGATCCCCCGCAGGCGCGGGAGCGCTGCCGTTCCGCTCTGGACTTTGCCGCCCAAATCAGGTGAACCCGCTGCAAAAGCCACCTTTCAGGACAGGAGCCCAGCATGACCGATCAGCCCCTTTCGCTTGCCGAACGCGCCGCAGAGGTGCTGACCACAGCTGACGGGCGCGCCAAGACCGCCCTGTCACGCCGCCATGCTGCGGAATGGGTGGCCAGCCGCACCGGCGCAGCACCGCAGATCCCGGTCGGCACCGCCCGTCCGCCGCTGCACCCAGCCCGCCCGGACCAACCCGAACTCCTGACCCCCCGCGATGTGCCCAAACGCAAGCCCGGCTCTGAAGCCGGCCGCATCGCATTGCTGCATGCGGTTGCTCATATCGAACTGAATGCCGTCGATCTGCACTGGGACATCATTGCCCGGTTTTCCCATGTGCCAATGCCGCTGGGATTCTTCGACGACTGGGTCAAGGCCGCGGATGAAGAATCAAAACATTTCAACCTGATGTGCGACTGCCTTGAGGCTCTGGGCAGCCACTACGGCGCCCTGCCCGCCCATGCCGGCATGTGGCGCGCCGCCGAAGACACGGTAGATGATCTGATGGGCCGTCTTGCGGTGGTGCCGATGGTGCTGGAGGCCCGTGGCCTCGATGTAACCCCCGGCATGATCGATATTTTCCGCAAGGCGCAGCTGCCGCAGGCTGTCGCGGCACTGGAGCTGATCTATGCCGAAGAAGTGGCCCATGTTGCCTATGGCTCCAAATGGTTCAATTTCCTGTGCGGCAGGGACAACCTGGACCCCAAAGAGACATTCCACTCCCTGGTGCGCACATATTTCCGCGGCGCGCTGAAGCCGCCTTTCAACGAAGAAAAGCGCGCCGATGCCGGCCTGCCACCGGATTTCTACTGGCCACTGGCAGATCAGGTAAAACCGCTGCCGGGCTGGTAAACGCGCGCAGACCCAGGAAGCCAGACAGGCTGGCTGGTCCAACAGTCTGTCTGGCTTGCTCAACAGGCGCAGTCCATTCTTGCAGCTTGGGCGTCTGCGCGCTGCGGGCGGTATTTTCTGGCCAACGTATTTTCGGACCCAAAACGGGGGCCCACTTTCCGTCTCCGCAGCAAAAGACCCCGCCGCACCAAAGCCCCAGTTCCTGTTCCTCTTCCTGCTCTGGCCGCACACGCCCATCGTCCTTCAGCTGTCGCCCCGCCCTTGCTGACGGAAAACCGCAGGTGTCCCGCCCGGGCCACAGCACAGATCAACTCGGCAATTTTCCGCCTATCTTCCGCCGCCACCGGCGGCTGTCGCTGCAGAAGGGTCAACAGGCTTGCCCAATTGCGCCGCCCTGTCTAATTACTTCGGCCAAGGAGGCGGAGCAGCTTGTGCGGCCCGCCTTGAAGCTGGGACAGGACACAACAGTTGCGCACAAGGTTCGCGATCAGAATTCACAGTTTTCTCGAACGCCGATTCCCGGAGCGGCGGGTGTTCCTGAAGTCCGACACTGACACACGTTTTATCCGGCTGCGTTCTGAAACCCAGCTGGTCGCCGTGGCCGGCGCCACCCTGTTTGTCGCCTGGTCAATTGTCGCCACAGCCATCGTCCTGATGGACAGCATCGGTTCCGGCAATTTCCGCGAACTGGCCAAACGCGACCAGCAGACCTATCGCACCCGTCTCAACGCCATTTCTGCCGAACGCGATTCCCGCGCCGAAGAAGCGCTGGCCGCGCAGGAGCGGTTCAATGCCGCGCTGGCGCAGATCTCGGTGATGCAGTCAGAGCTGCTGGCCTCTGAAACCCGCCGCCGCGAGCTGGAAACCGGTATCGAGGTGATCCAGACCACCCTGCGCGACACAATGACCCAGCGTGACGGCGCCCGCAAAGCCCTGGCGCAGCTGAAGGAACAGACCGAGGACGGCACCAGCCCGCATGCTGTCATGGCAAGCGCCGAAGCGCAGATGGATCTGCTGGCAGGTGCCTTGGCCGACACCGCGACCGAACGCGACCAGATTCTGGCTGATGCCCAGGGCGCTCTGGCACAGCGCGACGAACTGGAGCTGGAGATCCAGCTGATGAATGAGCGCAACAGCCAGATTTTCCGGCAGCTGGAAGAGGCCGTCACTGTGTCCGTCAGCCCGCTCGACAAGATGTTTCGCAATGCAGGCATGCCGCCAGAAAACATCCTTGAGCAGGTGCGGCGCGGCTACAACGGACAGGGCGGCCCGCTGGAGCCGCTGGCGATGTCCACCCGTGGCGAGGATCCGGCCCCTGAAACGCTGCGCGCCAATGCAATTCTGGCCAAACTCGACCAGCTGAACCTGTACCGGCTGGCTGCGCAGCAGGCGCCGTTTGCAACGCCGGTGAACCTTGGCCTTGTGCGGCAGACCTCTGGCTTCGGCTACCGTCGCGACCCGAAAACTGGCGGCCGCCGCCTGCACAAAGGCTCTGACTTTGCCGGCAGCACCGGCACCGATATCTTTGCCACCGCCGACGGTGTTGTCACCCACTCAGGCTGGCAGTCCGGCTACGGCAGGCTGGTCACCATCCGCCATGCTTTCGGCATCGAAACAAGATACGCCCATAACTCGAAACTCCGCGTGACTAAGGGCCAAAGGGTCTCGCGCGGGGATCACATTGCTGATATGGGTAACTCCGGACGATCCACCGGGACCCACCTCCACTATGAGGTGCGGGTCAACGGGCAACCCGTAAACCCCATGATCTACATCAAGGCTGCAAGAAATGTTTTCTAAATCCAAGATCAATGAGCCTGGTCCGAAGCAGGCCGAAGCAACCCCGGCACCCGCCGCAGCACCGGCAGCGGCGCCAGCTCCCAGTGATTATACTTCCAGCATGCCCAAGGCCAAGCCCGCCGCATCGCTGCTCAGCTCGGACCTGCACATCACCGGCAACGTCAAGACCACCGGCGACATCCAGGTCGAAGGCACCGTCGAAGGCGACATCCGCGCGCATCTGCTGACCGTTGGCGAAACCGCCACCATCAAGGGTGAAATCACCGCTGATGACGTGGTGATCAACGGCCGCATCGTCGGCCGTGTGCGCGGCCTGAAGGTCCGCCTGACCTCCACTGCGCGGGTCGAAGGCGACATTATTCACAAGACCATTGCCATCGAAAGCGGCGCCCATTTTGAAGGCTCCGTGCAGCGCCAGGACGATCCGTTGAACCCGGGCGGCCGCAAATCCGCACCGGCTGCCGCACCGGCGCCCGCCGCCGCAGCAGCACCGACGCCCTCGGCAGCTGTACAGGCCGCAACCAAAGCACATAAGGCCGAAAGCTGAACCGTAACAGGCCTGGCCGGACAAGGCCGGGTCTGACAGAGACCACCAGAACGCCGCGGGGCTGCCCCCGTGGCGTTTCTTGTGTCTGCGTCGCTTCCCCGCAGCGCGGCTATTTCACCATCCAGCGACCGTCCGGCCAAAAGGCGTGGTAGGCAAAGGCGAAGATGATGTCATGTGCCACATCCAGACCCTGTGCGTTGCGCACCCGGACAGACCCGATGTCGCGCCCCTGCGCCAGCCGCCCCGTGTCCAGCGCTGACGCCTGTCCTGACCGCCAGCTCAGCACCAGTCCGGCGTCACGGATTTCACCTTCCCTGGCCAGCCGTTCCAGCGGCCAGGCGCGGCTGCCAGCTCTCGACCCAGCTGGGCAGTGTCTTCAACTGCGTGCCAGTCAGTCGGCCCACGATGCCTGTACCGGTCGCCTGCTGCCACCAGCTCTGGCTTTCGCGGTCATACATCACCATGTCTGAATGCCGCAGCTTGCCGCTGACACCGAAACTCAGCGTGCCAACCGCCGTGCGCCGGTCAAAACTCACCGCCGAATTGCACAGCGGGCAATAGGTCACCGCCAGCGACACCCCCGCCACCACATCATTCACGATCTCATGCCAGGTCAGATAGCGCAGCGGATACGCCCGCGCAGGAGCACCCTCCAGTTCCAGGGTGATCACCGGCTCTCGTGGCTTCAGATTTCGCGCTTCTGGGGCCTCGACAAATTGCGGCCTGTCCAGCGCCGGAATGCCGTCTTTGCGCACCCCGCCTGAGCGAATCTGCGTCCAGTCAGGCACGCTGCTGCGGCTAAAGTCGGTCTGCGGCCACTCCTTCTGCCAGACCTGCGGATCAGCCTTCACACTCCACGGCAGCAGCAACGTCATGCACACCAGCAAGCTTCTGAACATGGCTCTCACCTCCCCACGTCATTAAAAGGAAGCAAAGACGCCGGGAACAGAGGTAAGCACGGGCTTGTGATCGCCTGTCAGCGCAGGCCGCAAAAAAGGCCCGCCCCCGGATCTTCGGGCGCGGGCCTGTGCGTTTTCCGAAACAGGACCGGATTACTCGGTCACGGTCACCTTGGTCATCGCATCCGGCTGTCCGACCACCGAACCGTTGTTGCCGGCGCCGCGCTTGATGGCGTCGACCACATCCATGCCTTCGGTTACCTTGCCGACAACCGTGTACTGGCCGTTCAGGAAATGGCCCGCATCGAACATGATGAAGAACTGCGAATTGGCACTGTTCGGGCTTTGCGAGCGCGCCATGCCGACCACACCGCGGTCGAACGGCAGATCCGAGAATTCCGCAGGCAGATCCGGACGGCTGGAACCGCCGCGCCCGGCATAGCTCATGTCGCCGCCGATCCGGCCGAACTCGACATCGCCGGTCTGCGCCATGAAGCCGTCGATCACCCGGTGGAACACCACGCCATCATATTGGCCTTCTGCCGCCAGCGCGGTGATCTGCTCCACATGTTTGGGCGCCACATCCTCAAAGAGGTCGATCTTGATGGTGCCATTGGCTTCGCCTTCAACCTGGACCTCCAGGCCGGCAGCAAAGGCAGGCCCTGCTGCCAGCAGCGCCACCAGAGACAGGCGCTTAAGCATCCGCAGCAACCTTGACCGAGATCATCCGGTCCGGGTTCGCAGGCGGCTCGCCTTTGGTGATTGCATCCACATGCTCCATGCCTTCGATGACACGGCCGTAAACGGTGTACTGGCCGTTCAGGAAGTGGTTGTCCTTGAAATTGATGAAGAACTGCGAATTGGCGCTGTCCGGGTTGGCAGAGCGCGCAGCCCCTAGGGTCCCCCGGTCATGCGGCAGCTTGGAGAATTCAGCCGGCAGGTTCGGCAGATCAGAGCCGCCAGTGCCCGCCATACGGATGTTGAACCCGTCTTCCATGTCGCCATTGGCCACATCGCCGGTCTGCGCCATGAAGCCGTCGATCACCCGATGGAAACAGACATTGTCATATTCGCCGGCGCGGGCCAGTTCCTTCATGCGTTCGGAATGCTTGGGCGCCACATCGGGCAGCAGTTCGATAACAACATTGCCGTCTTTCAGCTCAATGATGACGGTGTTTTCGGGATCTTTAATGTCGGCCATCTGGCCCTCCTGTCGTCGAAATTTGCACAGATAAGTAAGGGCAGCGCCGCCAAATGCCAAGGGAGCATTGACTGATGCGTAAAAACCCCCGAAACAACGCGCGGATTTACCTGCACTTTCATCATAGGGGACGCTCACGATGGGCTGGAAAACACTCGACGACATGGACCTGAACGGCAAGCGCGTACTGGTGCGTGTGGATATCAACGTGCCGATCGTCGACGGCGTGGTGACCGACTCCACCCGCATCCGCCGCATCGCTCCCACTGTGGCCGACATTCTGGCCGCCGGCGGCAAGCCGATCCTGCTGGCCCACTTTGGCCGTCCCGGCGGCGAACGCCGCGAGAATCTGTCGCTGAACCAGCTGGTGCCGACGCTGGAACGGGCCTTTGAAACCAAGGTGCTGTTTGCCGCCGACTGCATCGGTGCCGGCGCCGAAGCTGCCGCAGATGCCCTGCAGCCGGGCGAGGTGCTGCTGCTGGAAAACACCCGCTTTCACGCGGCTGAGACCAAGAACGACCCCGAACTGGCGGCCGGCATGGCGCGCCTGGGCGAGGTCTACTGCAACGACGCCTTCTCCGCCGCCCATCGCGCGCATTCCTCGACTGAGGCCATCGCCCGCCTGCTGCCCGCCTGCGCCGGCCGTCTGATGCAGGCCGAACTGGAAGCCCTGGAAAGCGCCCTGGGCCAGCCCCAGCGCCCGGTGACTGCCGTTGTCGGCGGTGCCAAAGTCTCCACCAAGCTGGAGCTCTTGGGCAACCTGATCGAGAAGGTCGACCACCTGGTGATCGGCGGCGGCATGGCCAACACTTTCCTGGTCGCCAAGGGCCTGCCGGTCGGCATCTCGCTGGCCGAGCGCATCATGAAAGACACCGCCGCCGAAATCCTCGCCAAGGCTGAGGCCGCAGGCTGCGAGATCATCCTGCCCTCCGACATCGTCGTGGCAAAGAAATTTGAAGCCCACGCTGAACATGAGATCCTGCCAGCCGACCAATGCCCCGAGGATGGTATGATCCTGGACGCAGGCCCCGACAGCCTGGCCCGCATCAACCAGGTGTTCGAAAACAGCAAAACCCTGATCTGGAACGGCCCGCTGGGCGCGTTTGAACTGGAACCCTTCGACGCCGCCACCAACGCCGCAGCGCTCAAGGCGGCGGCGATGACCCGCTCCGGTCAGCTGATCTCGGTTGCCGGCGGCGGCGATACCGTGGCGGCCCTCAATGCCTCCGGTGCGGCGGGCGACTTTACCTATATTTCCACGGCAGGCGGCGCCTTTCTGGAATGGATGGAAGGCAAGGAGCTCCCCGGCGTCGCGGCGCTGGACCAGTAAACCGCAGGCCCTGCCCTGCGCAGCATCGCGCCCTGGCCTTCCCGCCGGGGCGTTTTTTTGTCTTGGGACAATAAAACCTTTGCCGCACGCCACAGCTTGCCTCTAGCGTCGATCTCAGAAATCCGGATCAGGGAGGCACCGGGATGTTTCAGGAACGCATGACCCGCCTGCGGCAGAAAATGGAAGAGACCGCGATTGACGTGGCTCTGATCACCGATGACGACAGCGTCTATTACCTGACCGGCTATTACGACTATCTGCATATGGAGTTTGGCCGCCCGACCATTCTTGTGATCCCGCGCGACGGGCAATCCCTGCTGATCACCCCGGTGATCGATGTGGTGATGGCCGAGGAAGTGGCCCATGTGGACCGTATCGCAGCCTGGAACGACGGTGAAGGCGCCGAGTGGCGCGCCGAATTGCCCGGCGCCGTGGCCGGCGCTGCCCGCATCGCGCTGGAGCCTGACCACATGCCGCCGATGGTGCGCACCTGCGTTGATGACCTTGCCGGGGGCAAGGACATCACCAGCATCGTCCCGGCGCTCTCCGGTCTCAGAATGATCAAATCGGCAGAGGAGCTTCAGCTGGCCCGCCACGCAGGCCAGGTTGCAGGTGCCATGATGGCCGCAGGCCGCGGCGCCATAGCCGCAGGCGTGCCGGAGTTCGAAGTCGCCATCGCCACCTCCCAGGCTGGCACCCGCAGCGCTGCGGATCTGCTGCGCGCCCATTACAGCGACGCCAACATGTCCCCCGCCACCCATTTTCTGCAGATCATGGCATCCGGTCGCGACATAACAAAAACCCACCACCGCGCCTCCACCCGCGTCATGCAGCAGGGAGAACCCGTCTTCCTCTGCTTTTGCGGCATGACCAATTTCCACCGCTTCAAACTGGGGTTTGACCGCACCTTCTGGATTGGCGAGGCAGACCCCGAACAAGCCCGCATCTACGACGTGGCCGTTGCCAGCCAGAAGGCCGCGCTGGACGTTCTCGGCCCCGGCGTCGAGGCGCAGGCGGTGCATCGTGCCTATGCCGAAGTGATCCAGGACGCAGGCTTCAGTTACCCGTTCCGCTGCGGCCGTGCCACCGGCTTCAGCTTCTTGGAACGCCCGCAGCTGGTGACCGGCGACACCACCCTTTTGCAGCCCGGCATGGTTTTTGCGGTCGACGGCTCCGTCTCGACCGACACATTCCGTGCTCAGGTCGGCGACAGCTTCATTATCACCGACAGCGGCTATGAGCAGATCACCAACCATCCCAAAGCACTGCAGGACATGATCCTTTGACCGCCCCGCATCTGCCGGACCTGTGCATTGGCTCAGGCTCAGGTCCAGAAAATCGCCCCTGTGGACAGTTTTGGGATTCCCAAGCCGATTCGGCTGTGGCATAGTGGTTTCAGACGCCGGCAAACGGTGCAAAATACAACGTAAGCAGTAACATACAGGCACCTCCAAAGTGACCCTAAGCAACCGCCCTTCGTTGGGCGCCATCGCCTTTTTTGCCATCGCATTTGCGCTCAGCGCTTACTTCACCTTTGCGGCGGTGCAGGGCGACTTCGGTCTGTTCAGGCGGGTCGAGATCAAGGCCGAAGCAGAAGAACTTCAGCACGATCTCGGCCGTCTCCAGTCCCGCATTGGCGGGATGGAAAACCTGACTCGCCGCCTGTCCGACGACTACCTCGACCTCGACCTCCTCGACGAACAGGCACGCACGGTTCTCGGTCTCGTCCGCGCGGACGAGATCGTGATCCGCTGATCTGTCCTACAGATATTGCCGCCGGCCGCGCAGAAGTCGGCAGCAGGGCATTTCCAGCAACCGAGCCTTTGCGGCGGCATAGCCCATCCTGCCCGGCAGGACGCCATAACTGAAGCCAATAAAATTTCCCGTAGAGACAATCGCTCCGCCCCGCCTTTGTAGCGCGGGACTCCGGGTCGGCGGCGCGCGCTAGGCCAGCGTGCGCGCGCCCTGCAGCAACCGCTAATTGTTGTAGATTTACGCGCCCTGCCACGGATCTTTACCCCTGCTTCACCCCGCGGCAGAATAACACTATTCAGCCGCGTCAAAACCGGCTATCAATTTGTTTAACACTAAACTATCTAGCCTTCAGGGGGAGCTGACCACCATGGCCGCTAGAAAAAGCGCTAAGAAACCAAACGTTTCTGCCGAAGAACTGAAAAAACACTACCGCGAGATGCTGCTGATCCGCCGATTCGAGGAAAAATCGGGCCAGCTCTACGGCATGGGGCTGATCGGGGGCTTTTGCCACCTCTATATCGGTCAGGAAGCGGTTGTTGTGGGTCTCGAGGCCGCAGCCGAGGATGGCGACAAGCGGATTACCTCTTACCGCGACCACGGCCATATGCTGGCCTGCGGCATGAACCCCGACGGGGTGATGGCCGAACTCACCGGACGCGAGGGCGGCTATTCCAAGGGCAAGGGCGGCTCCATGCATATGTTCTCGAAAGAGAAACATTTCTATGGCGGCCACGGCATCGTCGGCGCTCAGGTGCCACTGGGCGCAGGCCTGGCCTTTGCCGACAAATACAAAGACAACGGCCGCGTGACCTTTGCCTATTTCGGCGATGGCGCCGCCAACCAGGGTCAGGTCTACGAGACTTTCAACATGGCCGCCCTGTGGAAGCTGCCGGTGATCTTCGTCATTGAAAACAACCAATACGCCATGGGCACCGCCCAGCAGCGGTCCACCTCCAGCGCCGAGATCTGGGAACGCGGCAAGGCGTTCGGCATTCCGGGCGAAGCGGTGGACGGCATGAATGTCCTGTCCGTGAAAGACGCCGGCGAGCGCGCCGTAGCCCACTGCCGCAGCGGCAATGGGCCCTACATCCTCGAGGTGAAAACCTACCGCTACCGCGGCCACTCCATGTCGGATCCGGCCAAGTACCGCACCCGCGAAGAGGTCCAGAAAATGCGCGAGGAGCGCGACCCGATCGAGCAGGTCCGCGAGATGCTGCTGACCGGCAAGCACGCCACCGAAGAGGATCTCAAGGCGATCGACAAGGAGATCAAGGAGATCGTCAACAAATCCGCAGATTTCGCCAAGGAAAGCCCCGAGCCCGCCCTGGACGAACTCTGGACCGACATCTACGCCTGAGAGGGAAGAACAAGACATGGCAACTGAAATCCTGATGCCCGCCCTGTCGCCGACCATGGAGGAAGGCACCCTGGCCAAATGGCTGGTCAAGGAAGGCGATACCGTAAGCTCTGGCGATATCCTCGCCGAAATCGAAACCGACAAGGCCACGATGGAATTCGAAGCCGTGGACGAAGGGACCGTCGGCAAGATCCTGATCGGTGAAGGCACCGAAGGCGTGAAGGTGAACACGCCCATCGCCGTGCTGCTGGAAGACGGCGAAAGCTACGATGCCACCGCATCTGCTGCGCCCGCTGCCAGCGAAGCGCCGGCGGCCGGGACACCTGCGGCGCCCGCAGCCCCCGCCGCTGCTGCCGCGCCCCAACCGCTTGCCTCGGTGACCCTGGAACCGGATTACCCGGAAGGCACCGAGATGGTGCAGACCACTGTGCGTGAAGCCCTGCGCGACGCCATGGCCGAGGAAATGCGCCGGGACGAAGACGTGTTCCTGATGGGGGAAGAAGTCGCCGAATACCAGGGCGCCTATAAGGTCAGCCAGGGCCTGTTGGACGAATTCGGCGCCAAGCGGGTGATCGATACCCCGATCACCGAACACGGTTTTGCTGGCATTGCCACCGGTGCTGCCTTTGGCGGCCTGCGCCCGATTGTCGAGTTCATGACCTTCAACTTCGCCATGCAGGCGATTGACCACATCATCAACTCGGCGGCCAAGACGTTGTATATGTCCGGCGGCCAGATGGGCGCACCCATGGTGTTCCGCGGCCCCAACGGCGCCGCCGCCCGTGTCGGCGCCCAGCACTCCCAGGACTATGCCGCCTGGTACATGCAGATCCCGGGCCTGAAGGTGGCGATGCCCTACTCGGCCGCCGACGCCAAGGGCCTGATGAAAACCGCAATCCGCGACAACAACCCGGTGATCTTCCTGGAGAATGAAATCCTCTATGGCCAAAGCTTTGAAGTGCCGAAACTGGATGATTTCACCGTGCCGTTTGGCAAGGCCCGGATCTGGCGCGAAGGTTCTGACGCCACCATCGTCTCGTTTGGCATTGGCATGAAATACGCGCTGGAAGCCGCCGACAAACTGGCAGAGGACGGCATCTCAGCCGAGGTCATCGACCTGCGCACCCTGCGCCCGATGGATCTGCCCACTGTCATTGCCTCGGTCCAGAAAACCAATCGTCTGGTGACCGTCGAGGAAGGCTGGCCGCAAGGTTCCGTTGGCAGCTACATCGCGTCAGAAGTGATGCAGCAGGCGTTTGACTATCTGGACGCGCCGGTTGTGACCTGCACCGGCAAGGACGTCCCGATGCCCTATGCCGCCAACCTGGAACGCCACGCGCTGATCACCACGGATGAGGTGGTCGCAGCCGTGAAGCAAGTGACCTACCGGTAAGGGAGCGCGAGAAGTATGCCCACTGAAATCCTGATGCCCGCGCTTTCTCCCACCATGGAGGAAGGCACCCTTGCCAAATGGCTGGTCAAGGAAGGCGACACCGTCTCCTCTGGCGACCTGATCGCCGAGATCGAAACCGACAAGGCCACCATGGAATTTGAAGCCGTGGACGAAGGCGTGGTTGGCAAGATCCTGATCGCCGAAGGCGCTGAAGGCGTGAAGGTGAACACGCCCATCGCCGTGCTGCTGGAAGACGGCGAAAGCGCAGATGCCATCGGCAGCACGCCTGCCGCAGCCGCAGCACCAGCCGCACCGGCAGCAGAGCCGGGGCCCGCAGCCACCCCCTCTCCTGCCACGGCGGCTCCTGCCCCGGCGGCACCGGCAGCATCCGATGGCAGCCGTATTTTCGCCTCACCCCTGGCGCGCCGCATCGCCGCGGACAAGGGCCTGGACCTGAGCCAGATCAAAGGCTCCGGCCCCAAGGGCCGCATCGTCAAGGCCGATGTGATCGACGCGCAACCGCAGGCCGCCGCACCCGCCTCCGCTCCGGCACCTGCCGCAGCAGCGCCTGCTACGTCGCCCACCCCGGCCGCAGGCCCCTCCGCCGATATGGTCGCCCGCATGTATGAAACCCGTGCCTACGAGGAAGTCTCGCTGGACGGCATGCGCAAGACCATCGCCGCCCGCCTGACCGAGGCCAAGCAGACCATCCCGCACTTCTACCTGCGTCGCGATATCCAGCTGGATGCGCTGCTGGCGTTCCGCGCCCAGCTGAACAAGCAGCTTGAGAGCCGCGGCGTGAAGCTCTCGGTCAATGATTTCATCATCAAGGCGGTTGCGCTGGCGCTGCAGGCAGTGCCGGACGCCAACGCCGTCTGGGCCGGCGACCGGGTGCTGAAAATGAAAGCCTCCGATGTGGCCGTGGCCGTCGCCATCGAGGGTGGGTTGTTCACCCCGGTCCTGCAGGACAGCGACAGAAAATCGCTCTCGACGCTCTCGGCAGAGATGAAAGACCTGGCGTCGCGCGCCCGAGACCGCAAGCTGGCACCGCATGAATACCAGGGCGGCAGCTTTGCCATTTCCAACCTTGGCATGTTTGGCATCGACAATTTCGACGCCATCGTGAACCCGCCGCACGCAGGCATTCTGGCAGTGGGCGCAGGCGTCAAGAAACCTGTGGTGGGCGCCGACGGCGAGCTGAAGGTCGCCACAGTGATGAGCGTCACCATGTCGGTCGACCACCGCGTCATCGACGGCGCCCTGGGGGCAGATCTGCTGAAAGCGATCGTCGACAACCTGGAAAACCCGATGGTGATGCTGGCCTAAGAAAGCCGCGACATCACAAGAACAGAAAAAGCCGCGGCCTCATCGCCGGGGCTTTTTTACTGGGGCCAGTCTCGTCAAGCCCTGGGTATTTCCGGGGCTTCGTCAGATGTGACTTTCGTTAAAGTTGCGGCTGCCTTTATCGCTGATGGGTCATGTCCGGCTTGTATCATCTTGTGTTCCGCTCTTGACCTGATGACTGCCAGAAGGGCTCTCAGAGAGGCGTCATATGCGCATTCAGCGTCCATCTTGGTATATACGAGACCAAATTCCTGTTCCGTCCAGGTTTGCATGTCCGCCAGATTATGCTGGAGCTGTACCTCCAGCTTGTCGAGCGCCCTCGCGAACTTAGCTTCAGGGGTCTCGCAGTCTTCGTATTCGCGCCAAAGTGCCAGCAGCAGTTCTCCAGAGGCACTGGGAAGCATTGCCTGCATCTGTTTCATGGCTTCGGCTTCGTCCTGGAGCTTGGTATCTTTGCGAGAGCTTTCCTCAAAATACGGAATATCCCCTGTAATCGCCTCGGCGATATCATGCAGGGCTATCAGTTTAAGTGTGTGACCTAAGTCTACGGGATGTTCGAGATAGGGTGACATTAACACTGCAGCAATCGTCATCAGCCATGTATGCTCTGCCACGCTTTCCTGTCTGCCGTTTGAAAGCCAGCTATGGCGCATTTCAGTCTTTAGGTTCTCTGCCAGCTGGATGACATCAACAATTCCTTGCACATCAGAAAGTTCCAACGCCCTTTGGCCTACGCCAGATTCTGCCATCTCAATTCTCCCTTTGCGGGAAAGCTATCGGAACTCTCAGGGGGACGCCAGCGTGTGTTCGACGGCTTATCGTTCAAAGAAACTTGACAGCCAGAGCGCAGGCTGTCGTCGCGATGCCACCGCTTGTTGCAGCTGTTCCCGGCTGGGGTCTTGCTCCTCTACGAAGTCAGAACAGGACCGATCCATGATAGGGCCGGAAGAAAAGCAATCCCAATCATTTCTCCGGACGACAGCCAACGCCACGGTCTACCCCGCCCCGAGATTGCCTGCCCACATCCCCGCCGCGTGGCACCATTCGGCAAGCCTCAATCCGCGCTATCACTTTGGACTGGCTCAGATTGACATGCCCGGGATCCTTGTCAGAGCGAGCGGCCCTGCAAGGTTGCAAGCGCTTCAAACAGGCGCACCATGTCCCGGATCTATTTTGGTGGCTGGCTTTGAAATGCCAACCGGATGTGTGGCCAAGTTGAACGCTTGGTCCAATTGCACCGGTGTCACAGGATTGATCTTGGGCCGCCCCCTCTGGGCAATGCAGGCGTCATCTGCCGGACAATGGGAAACAGCCTGCCTTCGGGCCGTGCCTCACGCCAATACGCCCGCAGCAGATCAGGCAGATCAGGCGACAGCATCACCTTCCGATCCTTCCAATCCTTGCGCCCCTTGCGCCCCTTGCGCCCCTTGCGCCCCTTGCGCCCCTTGCGCTGATCAACATGAATGCGCATCCAGCCACTGTCCACATCAAAAGGCTTGAGCGTGCAGACCTGCGACACCCGCAACCCAGCACCATAGGAAATGCTAGGCGCCGCCCGACACTTCTAAGCAGCTCAAAGACATCCTCGACACTCAATACCACCGGTGACATCCGGGGCTGGGTACAGAACTGCATGTATGTCTCGTCTGCAGGTCTTTCCGAACAGAAACCTCAGCATCATGATCCGGGTGTTGCAGGCCGTCAGCGCAACACCAGCTACAAACGCCGATACCGCGACAGCGGCGGCGTCCTCATCCCGCGCAGGGCTCGCTGAAACGCAAAGCGCAAAACGCCCGCCCCCCATCGGACCCAAAAAGGGAAGCGAACCCGCTTCCCCTTCATCTTTCCCCAAATACTCAAAATACCAGGCCTGCCGCCAGGCGTTTCACTCTGCGGCTGGCGATCCCGCCGGCACCACCTGGTCCATGTTGATAGAAGGCTGGTCGCAGCCTGCTTCGCCAACGATCCTGGCAGGCACCCCGGCCACTGTCGTGCAGGGCGGTATTTCCTGCAGCACCACTGATCCGGCGGCAATGCGGCTGCAGTGGCCGACCTTGATGTTGCCCAGCACCTTTGCGCCGGCACCGATCAGCACCCCATCGCCGATCTTGGGATGGCGGTCCTCTTCTTCCTTGCCAGTGCCGCCCAGAGTCACCGAATGCAGCATCGACACATTGTCACCCACCACCGCGGTCTCGCCGATCACAATGGAATGGGCATGATCGATCATGATCCCCTTGCCGATGCGGGCGCCTGGATGGATGTCGATCCCAAAGATTTCAGACGTGCGCATCTGAAAGAAAAAGGCCAGATCCTTTTGCCCCTGATCCCACAGGTAATGGCTGACCCGGTAGGCCTGCACAGCCTGGAAGCCCTTGAAATACAGGATCGGCTGCAGCAGCCGGTGGCTGGCAGGGTCGCGCTCGTTGATCGCCATCAGGTCGGCGCGTGCTGACTCCACCAGTTCCGGGCAGGCCGCATAGGCATCGTCCACGATTTCCCGCAGGATCACCATCGACATCTCATTGGACGACAGTTTGGCGGAAATCCGGTAGGACAGCGCCTTCTGCAAGGACTTGTGATGCAGAATACAGGCATGGATCAGCCCGCCCATCAGCGGCTGGGTGGCAACGGCCTCCTCAGCTTCGCGGGTAATTCGGCTCCAAACGGGATCCACCGGGGTAACAGCTTGCTGTGTTTTTGCCATGGGCCAACGTCCTTTCTGCGCTCAGACTACCCATCTAAGGTGCTTTGCAGCAAACGCAAAGCTGTGATGAGGCATATTTTTGATATGAATGAGTCGGGCGGGAACCGCGTGGAAACATCAGACCACCGCCCGTCTGGCAGCGCTGGCCGCCAAAGACACCCCGGGCCAGAAGTCGAAGGGCGTGGATGCGCCGCCGCCACTGAAGGCGCGCGGTCCGGTGCGTATGAATACCTGCCAAGCCCCGGCGATGGCCAAGGCGCCAGGCGCGCCGCCGCCAACTTGCGCCCGCCCTCAGCAATCCCGCCGCGCCGCTGCCGCAGGCAGGCAGCGCCGGGCCCAACCGCTGGCGGCGCAGGTTTCCTGCGCGGGTCAGCGGGCGGGAGCTTCCCCACTCCTCTCATGCGCCGCCGCAAGCTCCCGCAGCACCAGCCGGGTGCACTGCAGATAATGCGGATCATCCAGAAAAGGCTCGTCCGCCAGCACGTACCGCCGGGCTGCCGCGTTCAGACTGCCGTCGCCCCAGCGCGGATGCAGACGGCCAATCAGCCGGCAATGGGCCGCGGCCTCAACTGCGCCGCCGAAAATGCGGCGGCACAGAGCCGGGCGCTCAGGGGGCGGCACCATCAGCAGCGCCCGCGCAACCGCCGACACATCGCCGGGCAGAACCGGGCGCATCAGCCCAGCTCGGCCCGCGCCGCCGGCCCGGCGCCAAACCGCGCCGACCGCTGCGCCACTTCCAGAATATCGCCCGCCTGCGCGCCATCCAGCACCTGTGCCGCCGCCGGATAGGTCCAGAACGGCGTGGCAGAGCTTGCCTCCCGCAGAACAGTGCCGCCGCGCATCACCCGGATGCGATAGGCTTCAATCTCCTCGCCCAACGGCACCTCCTCCAGGTCCCAGCTGTCCCCCTCAACCCGGCTGCGGCGTATCCAGCTGACAGGGATATCCGTGCCAAGCCCCCCTGCCAGCCGCAGATGCACCGGCGCATAGGGGCGCAGGCCGATGCCTTCAAACGCTTCCTGCAGATGCACATACGACGGATCTTCCAACGCCCGCCGCGCCGGGCCGATGCGATAGTGCCGCAGACGGCGGCGCTGCTCCGGCGCCAGTTCTGCCTGCACCAGCGTGCCGTCCAGCAGCACAATATAGGAGCCCGCAGGCCAGACCTCCGGCATCATCGCATCCGTGCCCTGCTGGCCGCGCAGCCGACCGCGCAGCAGATAGGTCTGCGGCGCAATCAATTCAGCCTCGCGGAATTGCAACAGCTCCCAGTTGCCCGGGCTGCCATCGCCGATGGCAGCCACATTGGCGCCGTTCAGCACCGCCGCAGCCGAGCGGCTCTCCAGGTCGCCAGAGATCAGCCTGACCTGCAGGTCCGCACCCAGATCCCAGCGCCCGGCCCCGGCTGCAAACAGCGGCGTTTGGGTGACCCCCACCACCTGCCGCGCCGCGATCACCTCTTCCAGAACATAATTCTCATCCGCTTGTGACCCGTAGACCGCCACACTCCCCGGCCAGGCCCGCGCCGTCACCGCCAGATGCGGCGCATGCGGCACCTCATCCCCGCGTATCAGCGGCAGATCCAGGAACAAGGGCAGCACCGGCCCCGGCGCGGCAAAGGCGTTTACCCCCGGCAGCTCCTCTGCCACCGCCGCCAGATCATAGGTGCCGGGCTCGATCCGCACTGCCTCCACTGTCTGTGCTTCGGCCTGCTCCACCCGGTCGATACGATACAGCTGGTCCCTGCCCTCCAGCGGCAGCGCGATCACATCCCCGGCGCCCAGATGCAGCAAAGAGGGCGGCAGCGCAAACCGCGCAATATCCCGCGAAACCCGCGCTTCCGCCAACCAGCGGCTGACAGTCTGACGGGCTTCGGCGCGGGTCAGCGCCAGCGGCAGCTCATTCTGGCTGACGCTGTGGGTTGCCTCATCCGGCAGCACCGCCTCCACCGAGCCGGCCGCATGATCGCCGCCCCATTCGGTGAACCGAAGCCGCACCCGCCCTGCCAGCTCCGCGTCGCCAGAGCGCGCCAGCTCCAGGCTGCCGCCGATCTCGTCACTGTCGGCCAAATGCTCCAGCGCCAGCGCCTCTGCGCCGGTTCCCTTGCGCATCCGGAACATCAGCACCCCGTCCCGCTCCACCGCGTCAAACCCATGCCGCAGCATCAAGGGCTGCAGCGCCGCACGCGCATCTGACACATCCGGGTTCGTAAACCCATGCACCACGCCGTTCAGCCCGGTTACATCGATCTGATCCAGCCCGGCTGCACGGCAAATCTCCTCCACCACAGAGGCCAGCGTGCGCTGCCCGGCCCGCCCGTTCAGCCAATGGCCACGCAGATAGTTGTCGCCGTCGTTCCAAATCTCCACCCGCGATGGAAAGGCCGGAAAAGGGCGCGCGTCCCAGGCCCAGACATAGGCATTGGACAGATCCAGCATCCGCCCTTCATATTCCTCTGACAGCGGGTTGTTCGCATCCTCGCCCCAGTGGCCCAGAAACGCGCGCAGATATTGGATCTGCATCAAATCATCCCGCAAGCCATTGGAGTAACGCGGAAGTTTTGACTCCGAACTTTTCGGGTCCAGGAATTTATTCGGCTGATTGGTGCCTTTGTCGATAGCAGCACAGCCGAGCTCCGTGAACCACACCGGTTTGGACTGCGGCACCCAGGCGGTGGGCTGCGCCTGCCGCAGGCCGCCAATGCGCTCGTGATGTTCCTGCATCCACCAGCTGCGAATATCCTTGTAGCGCCACACCCAGGGCTCATCATGCGCCCCGTCGGTAATCGGGGTGCGGATCTGCGCTGCCCGCGCTTCTGGTGAATGGTAATACCAGTCAAACCCTTCGCCGCCCTCCACATTGCCGCGAAGATACCCGGTATCATAGATCGACGGCGCCCCGGCCTGTGCGTCCAGGTGGTTCTCCTCATCGCGCCAGTCGGACAGCGGCATGTAATTGTCGATGCCGATGAAATCGATGTTTTCATCTGCCCACAGAGGGTCCAGATGAAAGTAGCGGTCGCCCTCGGGCGACTGATAGCCCCAGTACTCCGACCAGTCTGCGGCATAGCCGATCCTGGTGTCCGGCCCCAGCAGCAGCCGCACCTCTGCCGCCAGCGCCCGCAAAGCCGCCACCGCAGGGAAACCCGCAGCGCCGCGGATCTGGGTCAAGGCACGCATCTCGGAGCTGATGCAAAAGGCCTCCACCCCGCCTGCGGCCGCGCATAGCGCCGCATTGTGCAGGATGAACCGGCTAAGGCTCCACTCTGGCGGTCCGGCATAGGTGACGCTGCCATCACCCAGGGTGAAATCCGCAGCGGTGACGGTCCCGAAGAACGCCGCCACTTCTGCATCCGCCACGGCGCTGCCGTCAGGTGAGCCGCCCCGACCCGGTGCCTGCGACAGGGTAATGCGCCCACGCCAGGGAAGATGCGGCTGGCTGGTGCCGCCGGTCCAGGGATCGGGCAGCGTGTTGCCTTCGGCCTGATCCATCAGAATGAACGGGTAAAACATCACCCGCAGGCCGCGCGCCTGCATCTCGCGGATCGACTGAACCACCGCGGCATCTGCCGGGGTGCCGCCATAAAGCGGCACACCGTCCTGTTTCAGAACCTCCTCCGCCTCCGCGCGGGTGACGCCGCTCACGGTCCAGGGGATGCTGCCTTCGGCGTCCTTATGCTCCACCTTGGGCTGCAGCGTGCAGCTGCCACAGCGCAGATCACCGCCGAACCATGACACAATCAACGAGACCGCCCCGCAGGACGGCAGCTCCGCCTCCAGCGCATTCAGCGAGGTCTTGAGGTCGCTTAACCCCGAGGGCGTATGTTCATTGGCCGGTTTGGCGTCCCCCGGCCCGCCAGTATACTGCACCACATCCGCAGCCAGCGAATACTCGCCAGAGCCGGGCAACAGGGCAACGCCCTGCACGATCTGCCCCAGATCCTGGTCAAAGGTGCTGCTGGCAGGCTGTTCGGGGCGCAGCACATCAAAGGAAAACTGCGGCACCCGGTTGCCGAACCGCGCCAGATCCAGGTTTTCCATCACCACATAGGCGGTTCCGCGATAGGCGGGCACCTGGCCTGCGCCTTCGACCGCCTCCATCACCGGATCCGGCAACTGATCTGCCGTGCCGCGGTAGACGGTCATGTTCAGATCCTTCGGCGCCACTTCCTCGCCATCGGCCCAGACCCGCGAAACACTGGCGATTTCACCGCCGCACAGCGCCACCGCCAGCGACACCGTGTAGCTGTAGCTGGTCACCTGCGGCTGAGACGGCCGGCCCTTGCCGCCGCCGCCGCTGACAGTAGAGGTTTCCAGAAACCGCGAGGACCAGATTACCTGCCCGCCCAGCCGCATCCGGCCATAGACCTGCGCCATGGGCGCGCCGGCACTTGCCTGGGTCAGACGAAAACGGTCCACTTTGCCGGTTTCCACCGGATCGGCACCGGAGCCCAGAAGGCGCTCGTCGATCATCCGGCCCAGGGTGGCGCCCGCGGCACGGCCGATCACCGCCGAGGACAGGCCCGCCACGGTGCCGCCAATTGCGCCGCCAACCGCCGCACCGGCCGCAGAGAGAAGAATGGTTGCCATCAGATCAGCTCCTTTGTCAGGACATGCCGGGGAAATGAAACCGCGCCACGATGCGGCGCTGCCAGGGCGGGCTCAGCGGGCTTTCGACAACCCCGTGGCCGGCATAGGCGTGGATAAAGGACGGAGTATTGCTGCAAAGTTCCGCCCGGCTGACAGGTCGGACAGCGCCTGTGCTGCCCCCCTCGGGGCGGCTGCTTCGTTCCCTCTCCGCCGGGCCGAGCGCAGCCCGCGGTTCTGTGACCGCAGCCTGCACCCCCAGATGCTTGGCCACCGAGCCCTCTCGCATTCGGAACAGGATTACATCGCCGACGGCGGCCTCATGCAGCGGCTTGGCCGCCAGATGCCGGGTGGCGGCCTGCCACAGCGCCTCTGCTCCCTGCGGTTCGGACCAGTCCATTGTATAGGCAGGCGGCGCTTCGGGTTCGGCCCCGCACAGCTCCCGCCACAGGCCACGGATCAGGCCCAGGCAGTCGCAGCCCGCTCCCTTGCAGGAGGCCTGATGCACATAAGGCGTGCCAATCCAGCCCCGTGCGGCCCTGACCACCCTGCTCATCGCCTGCTGCCTCCGCTGTTCAGGCCCGACTGGCGCGGCACCGCCATGATCCAGTCCTCGCCCGGAATGTCGGGAAACCCCTGAAAATTCAGCAGATTGTTAAACTTCAGCCGACAGGTCTCCATACGTTTGTCACAGCCGGCCTCCAGCCGGACGCTGTCGCCCACAGACACCGCCGCGCGAATGGGTTCCCAAAGCACGATCCGGCGCCCCGCCGCCGTGCTCTGATCCGCCTTCACCGCCGCCCAAAGGCCCTTGGCCGCGCCGCTCAGCACCGTCAGCCGCCCACCGTCGAACCAGTCAGGCTCAAACCCCGGCAGGGCGTCCCAGCGAAATTCAGCCCTGAAATCCACATTTTCCACTGTAAGATCAGCGGCGTAGCCCGGTGTGTTCAGATCAAACCGGCAGCCACCGTCGCCCAGCACCGCTGTGCAGGGCTTCTGATAGATCCGCCCCAGCGGCTGATTGAGCATCTCTGTCAGGCCGCGCAACTCAGCTTCAAAGGCACCGCCTGCCCGGCGGATTTCACCGATTGAGCCGCGAAACTGCAGCCAGCGCATTGACACATCCTGCCAGTTGACCAGCCAACAGCGCACGTCGGCGCCATCGAACCGGCCTGCTTCGATATCCTCTTCGCGCACGGCGGCATCGTTCAGCACCCCCAGCGCCTCGGTGTTGTCGACGGACAGACCAGTGGCCTGGCTCACCGCCCGCGCGGTCAGCCCGCTGCCGGGCTGAAAGTCGATGCCTTCAAAGCGCAGCACACAGTCATGGTCGGTAAAACCCAGCACAGGACCGTCTTTGCGGCGCAGCGCCCAGGCCCGGCACACCGTGGTGATTCCGGATTGAAGATGAGACTGCAAGTCATTGGGAAAACGTGTCATACCCGAACCTCCACCACCGGAACCGCAGGCGCCTCACCAGCCTGAAACGAGGCCACGCTGGTCTGGATGCTGGCAGTGTCGAACCGCACCGGCACGTCAAATTCGAACCCGGCATTGATGCTGAGGCCCGTCTCTGGCGGGTGCGCCAGGGTGATAAACCCGGTGGCTGTATCGAGTTCGTAATCGACGCCCTCGCGCAGCTCATCCTGCTCGATCCCCACCCGCACGCTGCCCGCCACCGGCTTGGCAATCGGGCGCTGATAGGTGAAGACGCCAGACCGGTAGGTCTTGGCCAGCTGGAAGGTCACCGTGCTGCCGTCGCCAATGGCAATTTCCTGGTCGTCAAATGCCACTGCCGCGCTGGGCCTGGCAGATTTATAGTCGCTCCAATCCTTCCAGCGAAAGCCGTATAGCTGTCCCTGCCGGGCCTCAAAAAAGGCGATCAGAGTTTCAATGTCCTCCAGCGCGCGCAGCCCCAGCCCAGCGTCATAGCGACGTCGGGAATGCGCCCAGGGGGTGTTGCGTTCCTCGAACCCATTGGCCAGCGTCACCACATCGGTGCGCCGTTCGGGCCCGCCGACAGAGCCGAAGCTGAGCGAGGCGGGAAATCGGACTTCGTGGAAATTCATTGTGTTACCCTCCATCCTTAACGGTTTCGCCCGCCGCGAGACAGCGCCCGTGACAGCTGTGCGGCGATCTGGCTGCGGCTGCGTTCAAAGCCTTTGACGTCCGGGGTGGTGACATTCATCACCACATTCACCGCGCCGCCGCCCTGGCTGCGCACGCCCAACGAGCCGTCAGCGCCGCGTGTCAGCGGCAGGATTGCCTCTGGTCCCGCTTCGCCCATCAGCCCGGTGGCGCCGCGCATGGGAAATGTTGTTGGGCCGGTCACGATGCCGCCCTTGGCAAAGGGCATCACCTTGCCCTGGCTAAAGGCGGCGCCATTGGCAAAGGGCAGGATGTTTCCGATCAGCGCGGTCAGCCCGTCGGTGAGCATGCCGCCGGCATGGTTCATCACCGGTTTCATTGCGGCGTTATAGGTGGTTCGGATCATCGACCGCGCCAGCGTGTCCATCGCCTCTGACAGATTGGCACCGTCAAACAGAAGATCGTCAAAGGCACGCCGCAAGCCTTTGGAAAGACTGCGATCCAGGATCTGTGCATCGCGTCCGGTCTCGGAAAACCCTTCTTTCACCCGCCCCAGCACTTCTGCAAAGGTTGCCGCCATTCCAGAGGCGCCGTCCAGCGCTTCTCCCAAAGCTTCGCCCTGTAATTCCAGTTCGGCCATCGAGGATGAGTCAGTCATCTGTTGTCTCCTTGTTGCTTGGCGGCGGCAGATCGGGGAAGTCCTGCATCAACGCTGCCAGCCGGTCCCGGCCCAGGGGCGACGGCGCTGCCGTCTCGCCGAGCATCAGCCGCAGTTCCGCCGGCGTTAGCTGCCAGAAATCGCGTGGCAGCAGTTTCAGCCCCGCCATTCCGGCGCGCATCAGCGCAGGCCAGTCGAGCGCGCTCATGGCTGATCTGGCACGGCAAAGCTGCGCACCAGCAGTTCTGCCGCCACCCGCGCCGCCTGCATCGGGCCGCCGTCTATGGTTGCTGCGGCGAGATCTTCGCGGCTGAGATTGTGACCGCCGCCCTGCAGCCCAGCCGCCAGCAGCGCCAGCACATCGCGGGCGGAAAACCGGCCCTGCTCAAACCGCTGCACCAGATCAACCAGCGTGCCTTCCTCCAGCACAGCCTCCAGGCTCGCCAGTGACCCCAGCGTCAACTTCAACGCATAAGCTGTTCCATTGACGCCTAATTCCGCCTCGCCTGCATGTGGATTCACCATTGATCACACCGCCGCAAAGCTGAGCTGTCCGGCGCTGGCCAGCGACAGCTCATAGGTTGCTTCGCCATTGTGGCTGCCTGCATATTCAAGCGCTGTGACCTGGAACGACCCCTGAACAATACCGAAGTCGGGGATGATCACCTGGAACTCCGGCGTGAGCCCATCAAAGAACAGCTGTCGGGCGCGTTCGTCGGTATCCGCGTCCCGGAAAATGCCGGAGCCAGAGATACTGGCCGAACGCACGCCGGCACCGGCCAGCAGCTCGCGCCAGCCGCCCTGGCTTTCGAGGCTGGTCACATCGACGCTTTCGGCGTTGAAACTGATCCGCGTGGCGCGCAGGCCCGCGATGGTTTCAAACAGGCCGGCGCCATTCATATCCACTTTGACCAAGAGGTCTTTGCCGTTTTGGACGGTCATGGGGATTCTCCATGTATTTCAATTGGTTTCTATATGTTTCTGCAGCTCAGACGTCGTCCACACGCGCCCGGAACCGCAGGGTGATCTGCCTGCCGCCAGTGGCCAGCCGCTCTGCCTTGGCCCGGTCGAACCACAGGCCCGTCAGCTGGCCGCGCGGCAGCGGCACCGCAGCCCCCACCAGAGCGTCGCAGACCGCTGCAGCAGCGGCCTTGGCCCCGGCAAACCCCGCGGTGTCGGTGGTAACGGTGACGAAAAACCGGTGCTCAGCCCCACCTGCGGTCCCGTCAGAGCGGTCCAGCACCTCCTCTGACCCCAGCGCCACATAGGTCTGCGGCAACGGGCCGGCGGGAATGGCGTCATAGATCGCGCCGCCAACCAGTGTCGTGAGGCCCGCGTCGCCGGACAGATGGGTATAGACGGCGGATTGCAGCCCGCCTGCGATGGCATAGGTCATCCGCTTACCTCCTCAACCGCGAAACAGGTGAGGTAGCGCGCACTTGCGCCGTTTTCCGCAACCGCATCAATGCGGTAGAGGCGGCTTTCATCGCGGAACCGTTGATCGGGACGCGGTCTGGACGCAAAGCCAGCCGGAGTTGACCGCAGTGTGATGCGGTATTTCTGCAAAGACAGGCTGTCCCTGTTCAGACGCCCGCTAAGGGATTTCACCTCTGCCCAGTGGGTGCCTAGCGCCACCCAGGTCTCGGTATAGCCGCCGGCGCCGTCGGGGACGCGCTGGGGATCTTCGAGCACCAGCTTGCGGGTCAGGTTCGGGGGCTGTTTCATGCCAGGCCTCCCAGGCTGAGCCGCAGGGCGCGGTAGCGTTCGATCAAGCTGGTGACGCCAAAGGGCATGCAGCCGCCATGCAGGCCCGTGTCGGCCCGGTATTCATAGTAATGCGCCGCCAGCAGCATCACCGCCTGCGCCAGATCAGCGGGCAAGCCGCCCCACTCCGCAGCCATGCCGGCCTGAAGGCTGATCCGCGCCAGACCGCCGGTCGGGATTGCGGGCAGCAGGCGGCCTGCGGGACACAGGCAGGGGCGCTGACTGTCCGGCTCAAGCCGGTAGTCCGCAGTGTCCAGAACCGTATCACTGCCAGCCGCGTCACGGATCATCACCTCTGACACCGCCTGCACCGGGGCGATGGGCAGCACCATTCGGCTGCGGTCGCGCCAGTGGCGGATCTCCAGCTCAAAGTCGCGGGTTATCAAAGCCTTGCTGGTCCTTGCTTCGATCGCGGCCAGGGCGGCGCGCAAGAAGCCAAACAGCACCTCGTCCTGCAGGCTGTCCTCGCCAAAGCCGGTGCCCAGACGCAGATGCGCCTTGAACTGGGCCAGCGGCAGGGCGGCCTCGGGCACGGGGGTCACTTCGCTCAGCATCATCATCTCACTCCTGCGGGCCTTCCCCTGTGTCGGCCCTGAACTGCTGTCCGTTGAAGATTTGGCCGGCACGCACCGGTCCCTGCCGCTCGGACGGAGGGGAGCAGCTAGACGGCAGGGACTATGGTGGTGCGTGCCGACCGGCGGACCGGGCTGCCGGTCCGCCATCAGCGCAAGCGTCAGCTCACGCTGAATTTCATCAGCTTGATCGCGGCAAAATCGCTGACATCGCCGCCGACGCGCTTGGTTGCGTAAAACAACACATGTGGTTTGGCGCTGAACGGGTCGCGCAGGACGCGCAGGTCCGGACGTTCGGCAATGGTGTAGCCGGCGTGGAAGTCGCCAAAGGCGATGGGGAAGCTGTTAACGCCCGGGTCCGGCATGTCCTCGGCGATCAGCACCGGGTAGCCCATGAGGCGCGCAGGTTCGCCGGCCGCCAGACCGTCGGACCACAGGAAGCGGCCATCGGCGTCTTTCAATTTCCGCAGCATTCCTGCGGTCTTGGAGTTCATGATGAAGGTGGCATTGGCACGGTATTCCGCCCCCAGCGCATAGACCAGATCAATGATCGCATCGCCATTGCCGATCTCACCATCGACGCCGGTTGCCTTGTAGCCGATGTTGCCCCAGGTCCAGCTGTCGTTTTCCTCGACATTGTGGTTCAGAAAGCCGGTGGGTTTATCGACGCCGTCGCCGTTGATGAAAGCATCCGCCTCTGACCGCGCGAATTTGTCGGCGATACGGCCGGCCAGCCAGCCCTCGATGTCGAAAGCGCTGTCATCCAGAAGCCGCTGCGATGCTTTGGGCAATGCGCTCAGCTCATGCAGGGGGATGGAAATGCGGTCGATGTTGCCGGTGGAGGTTTCCGCCGACGGGCCGGTTTCATTGGCCCAGCCGGCGCCCATTTCGCTGTGGTCGATCAGCACGTCATAGGAGGTCGCCTCCACATGTACCACAGAGGCCACGGCGCGGATTGAAGCGGAGGCGTTCAGCACCGCCTTGACGGTGTCGGAGGTCTGCGGGTCGACCAGATAGCCGCCGTCGCTGCCCACGGCGGTGGACATGGATTTGCCCTCCAGCTCAAGGCCGCGCAGGCCGTCGTCGTCGCCGTTGCGCAGATAGGCGTTGAACGCCTTCTGATGCGGGGCGCCCGGGTCCTGGCTGGCTGCCAGATGGGGGCGGTTCTGATTGATTGTCTTACGGTCCAGCATGGTCACTCGCTCTTCTGCCTGTTTCAGCCTTGATTGCACGTCGTCCTGAAACCCCTTGAATTCATGAATAAAGCCGGTGATGGCCTGTTTCACTTCATACGCCAGGGGCGCTGCGTCCCCGGTTTGGGCCGGGAGGTCTTGATTGCTCATGTTGTCTGTCCTGTTTTGGGTCTGGCCTGTTTTTGGATCTGGCCTGTTTCAGGTCTGGCCGGTTTTGAGGCCGCGGGTGATCTGGCGCAGGCCGTCAGCCACTGCGCGCAAGGCTTGCGCTTGCGCATCGGTGGAGGATTTCGCCGCCACCCGCGCCGCGGGCAGCATCGGGAAAGTGACCAGCGACACCTCCCACAGCTCCACCTGGGTCAGGTGGCGGGTGCCATCCTGGGCACGGGCAGCCTTTTGGGTGCGGTACCCGATGGAGAGGCCGTCGATGGCCCCTGCGGCGATCAGGGCGGCGGCCTCTGCGCCCTTGGGCGTGGCGGTGAGGATACGGCCCTGCACATACAGTCCGCGCTTGTCCTCGCGCACCTCGTCCCAGACGCCGATGGGCTGGGCCGGGTCGTGCTGCCACAGCATCTTGACCGTGCGGCCCTGATCCCTAAGCGCCTTGAGCGAGGCCGCATAGGCGCCGCGCACCACCATATCGCCGCCCTGATCGGTCTGGCCGAACAGGCTGGCATAGCCTTTGATTTCAGTTGCGTCCTTCAGCGAGAGATCCTCGCCGAAGCGTGCGAATTTATGTTCCAGCTGGGGTGTTCCCTGCATCATCTAAGCCTCGCAAGTCATTGGAGTTACGGCATTTGAACCGTCAGAAAGGATTGAAAGGCCTGCGCCAGGATAACGGCCGCGACACCATAGACGGTGAGCCAGAGGCGTTTCTCCAGCCGCTCCATCATCTGTTCAATCCGATCAAGGCGGCGGTTCACGGCGTCGTTCTGGATCTGGGCCACCCGTTCATGGGCGGACAGGCGCAATCCCGGTGAACAGTCAAAGGCGTGCATCGGGTGCTCAGTCATCCTGTCCGCCCTCCGCCTGCGGCGCAGCCGGAGCTTCTGCGGGCAACCCCAGAAGCTGCCGCTTTTCCGCCGCTGTGAGGAAGTCCGCAGAGACGACCCGGCGCCACTGTGCCTCACGCTCCGCTGCAAGGGCGGGCAGCTGATCCGGGTCCGGTTTCAGGGTCAGAACCTCACCTGTCCAGCCGGCCAGCCAGTCCCCCAGCGCGGCCGTCACCTTGGTGACCAAGGGCAGCACGGTCAGCCGATAGAAGGCGCGGTGGGCCTCCTGGTAATTGGCGTAAGTTGCATCGCCGGGGATGCCGATCAGCATCGGCGGCACCCCGAAGGCCAGTGCAATCTCACGGGCGGCGGTGTCCTTGGTTTTCTGGAACTCCATGTCCGAGGGCGAAAATCCCATCGGCTTCCAGTCCAGTCCACCCTCCAGCACCATCGGGCGACCGGCATTATTGGCGCCTTGAAAATTCGTTTGAATCTCTTCGCTTAGATGCCGGAATTGATCTTCTGACATCTGCCCCTGACCGTCGGAGCCAGTCCAGACCAGCGCGCCGGAGGGACGGGCTGCGTTGTCCAAAAGCGCCTTGGACCAGCGCGAGGCAGCGTTGTGGACGTCGATCGCCATTGCCGCCGATTGCAGGGAGGACAGGCCGTAGTGGTCGTCCTGGGGATGGAAGTTTTTGATGTGGCAGACCGGGGATTTGACCGGATCAGTGGTAAAGCGGTGCTTGCGCCCGCCAACCACATAATCAAAGCCTGCCGGCCAGCCGTCAGGGCCGGGAACCACATTCATCCGGTCTGAACGCAGCACATGCAGTTCTGCCGGGGTGTCATCTTCTGCCGCGACCATTTCGATATAGGCGTTGCCGGACAGCAGCAGGTGACCATAGAGCGCTTCCAGCATCTCGGCCTGGGTCTGGGCCGGATTGGGGCGCCCCAGCAAGGTCATCCAGGGATGGGTGTCATAGCGCTGGCGGCTGTCCTGCAGCACCAGCGGCACGGCGGCGGCGGCCTCGGCAATCAGCCGGATCACCCGATGGGTGACCGGATTGCCGGCATAGCCGCTGCGGGTCAGGGAAACGGTGTCGCGCGGGCTCCAGGCGATGCGGCCGGCACCGTGCCAGGAGACCACGCGGGCGGTCTGGCTGGCCTTCTGTTCCAGGTCCGGAGTGTTGGGGCCCGGAGTGTTGGGGCCCGGTTTCCGGGGGTCCGGCGTTTTGCGCCGCAGCAGGTCAAAGACCATGGTCCGCTCCTCAGGTTGTTGGTGGGTGGCGCTGTTGGCCCTTGGGCTGATGCGCCTTTGCTAAGGATCATTAAGGCCAGAAAGGGCTGAAGATTTGGCAAGCGGTGCGTACGGCGGGTACGCAACACCCACCCATAGAGCATTGAAATAACTGAATTTAATTCCCAGCCAAGGCGTGTTGCATCATGCTGAGGGCAGCGCCGGTCCCGGCGGGGTGGGAAGCGAAGCGCCCGCCCCATCGTGCTGCAAGCACGCCTCTGGCATGACAGAGGGCGGGACGGGCGCTGCCCGGCCGAGCGGCCAGGCGGTCGTTTACTGGGGATGTTACAGCACCCTGACCTGCGGCCTGCGCAGATTGGCGGCGGGCTGGATGATCAGCTCATGCAGGGCCCAGACCAGCGCATCGACCCGGTCGGGAGAGCCGCTGCCGCAAAACCCCTGTGGGGTCATCTGGCACATCTGGTCCTCCAGATCGCCCAGTCCCGGAAGGTGGCGCACCCGGCCCTGTTCGTAGAGGGCCGCCACCGGCTCGGCGCGGGCGGATTTCCCCTTACGCGCATGGAGCGCACGGAACGGCACCAGCGCGTCGGCCTGGCGCAGCACGGTCTCGACCAGAGCGCCGCCCTGATTGACCTCTGCCACCACCCGGTCAGCGCCAAAACGGTCGCGGGCGTCAATCACCGCCTGCGCCCAGGTCATCGGCGTGGCGCCCTGCACGGTGCAATCCGCCAGCACAAAGGCCTGCCAGTCCTGCGGCGGACCCTGGGTGACGGCGCCCGCCACCACGATACCGCAGGCGTCGGACCTCTTGCCTGCGCTGACCGCCGGGTCGACGGCGACCACTACCCGGTCCAACGGTGGCGCCTCTGCCGCTTTGGCTGCTTCCAGCGCCGCAGTGGTCCAGAGCGCGCCCTCGATATCCGACAGCAGCACCCCGTCCAGCTCCTGGCGGCCCAATCGGGAGCCAGCGTAGCGTTCGCGCACCTCTGCCAGGAAAGACGCTGCGAGATTGGCGCGGTTGGCTTCGGTGGGCGCGTGGGTGGTCACGGTGCTGGGTGAGGCCAGAAGCCGTTTCAGCACCGCTGCGCTGCGCGGAGTCGTGGTGACACAGACGCGGGGGTCCTGCCCCAGCCGCAGGGCAAATTGCAGCATGTCCCAGCTGTCCTGCCCCTTCTTCCATTTGGCCAGCTCATCCGCCCAGGCGGCATCGAACTGGGGGCCGCGCAGGGCCTCTGGGTCGTGGGCCGAGAAGGCCTGCGCCTCAGCCCCGTTGGGCCAGATCAGCTTGCGTTCCGACGCCTTCCACCTGGGGCGACGGTCGGGCGGGGAACAGGCCAGGATACCGCTGTCGCCGTGGACCATCACATCGCGCACCTGATCATAGGTTTCCGCCACCAGCGCGATGCGCCGGGCCGTTCCGAGGTCATGAGGTCTGGCCCCTTCGGCCAGCGAGCGGACCCATTCAGCCCCTGCCCGCGTCTTGCCTGCGCCGCGCCCCCCCAGGATCACCCAGGCGCGCCAGTCCCCGTCCGGCGGGCGCTGGTGATCCAGCGCCCAGATGTCGAAGAGATGCGGCAGCGCACACAAAGATTTACGGTCCAGCTCATTCAAGAAGCAGCTCAGGAGCGAGGGCGGCACGCAGGCGAGAAAGTCCGAGCTCGACAGCTGCGCGCGCCGCGACGAGATCGAGTTCGTGTTCGGATTTGAGCAGGCGGGCGAATTCGGTGCTTTGTTCTGCAAGGAGTCTCTCCACTTTCTGGCATTCGCGGATCAGCTGTTCCAGACGGCTGATCTGCCCCTTGGCACCGGTTGTTTCATCGGCCCCGTTGGTTTCGAGCTGCTCCCGTAGCTCCTCTGCTTCGTTGCGCAGGCGGTGTATGCTCTGCTGTAGGGATTGCAGGAGATCGGCAGTGTAATGCACCTGCCGCTGCAGGACGGCGCCGCCGTCCGGTTCCGCTGTCCGGCCCGGTTGCGGCTGATCCGGTGCCGGGCCGTTGGTGTGGTTTGTCATGGGATGTTCTGCCTCATGCGTTATTGTCCGCACGAGAGAAAGACAGGACGGCCACCGGCGGAAAAAAGGGTCCGGGGCCGTCCATGTTTCTTCCAGCTGCACTACAACCTATACGGGATTTCACAGCAAATGTCAAGGGTTACAGCCAGAGGTGCGTACGGTGGCCAGGCAACGGGCAATCCTCTGCACTGGCGGACAGGCAGCGTAAAGGTACCGCAATAACTTAAGCCCTATTTAACTCTCCATCGGCTATCCACAGCGACAGGACGCGTGAAAAACCACTGGAGACATGGAATGACCACTACAGACCGACGGATCGAGCGGCGTCCGGCAAATGGCGAAGCCCCCTTTGCGCTTGACGAGATCTTCTTTTCGAGGACCGATGACCGCGGTGTGATCAAAACCGGCAATGACATCTTTCGCCGGGTTTCTGGTTTTGATTGGGACGATCTTGTGGGCGCGCCGCATAAGATCATCCGCCATCCGGATATGCCGCGTGGTGTTTTCCAGCTGTTCTGGGACACCATCCAGAACGGCGAATTCATTGGCGCCTACGTAAAGAACAAGTCGAAGGACGGCCTGTATTACTGGGTGTTTGCGGTGGTTGCGCCATGCGAGGATGGGTATCTGTCTGTCCGCATCAAACCCAGCAGCAGCCTGTTTGACACGGTCAAGCAGGGCTATGGCGATCTGTTGCAGGCTGAGCAGGAGGGCGGCCTGAGCCCGGAAGAGAGCCGCGACAGGCTGCTGGCCTGGCTGGCCGGTCTGGGCTTCGACTCGTACCGGGAATTTGCCGCGCACGCCATGAGCGAAGAACTGGAAAGCCGGGATGCAGGCCTAGAGGCTGCGCCGGATGCCACGATCCACGCATTGCGGCAGAAACTGAAAAACTCTGAGGTTCTTGTCACCGAGACCAAAGGGCTGATTGACGATTTTTCCGCCATGCGGACCATTCCGCATAACCTGCGCGTGATTGCGTCCAGAATTGAACCGGCAGGCGGGCCGGTGACCGTCCTGTCCCAGAATTACGGGTCAATGTCGCGCGAGATGTCGACCTGGTTTTCCACGCATGTGATGGGAGAGGACAGCGATTTTGCGAAGATCAAGGAACTGGTGAACCAGAGCCTGTTTGTAGAAGGCATGGCCCGCATACTGACCGAATGCGACGACCAGCTGCAGCGCGAGCGCCGGGATTTGGGCGGTATTGATCTGCGCGCGGAACAGGACATCCTCAGCCAGCTGACCAAGGCGCAGGTGGCAGGCGCCCGTATGGAGCTCAAGGAAGTTGACAGGGAAGCCGAGCGTATCACCCGTGCCTGCGAAACTATGCGGCGCCAGTTCCTGGGGCTCAGCTCTACCAGGGTCTTGTGCAAGATCGAAAGCGCCAGGCTGCCACGGGATGGCGCCACGCTGTCCGACATCATTGATCAGCTGGGGTCCTTTCAAGAGCGGATTTCGCGGCGTCTGGACACGATTTCGCAGCTTTGCGCTGAGATCCGCGAGCCAAAGCAGGACATGGCAGCCTAGAGGCCGGGACTGCTGTTTCCAGACCACGCATTAGGCAGATTGCGCGGCTGACAGGGTACAGGAGCGCGGGGAATACGGCTGTTTTTCAGGATGTTATCAGGCTGACATGCAGCAGTTTGGACACCAGTGGCACGCAATGCGCGGCTACTGGCCCTGTCAAACCCAGCGAGCAGATACCTGAGAGAGCACACTCCGGACGCGAAAAATAGGTTTTAGTGATTTCAAATTCACAACCTGAACAGTCAGGCTGATCTCCGAAAAGGGGATATCCATGGTCAATTCGATTGACGGGGCTAAGAGCCCTCGTGTTCAGAACGATATCAGCGCAGCGCCTGCGCCAGCAAGCAGAAGCCGCGAAGGAGCCAGCCGCGCTGCGCAAGCTGCCCAGCAGGCGCCCAGTGGTCGGCCCAGCCAGCACAGCGTCTTTGCAAGCGGGGGGGCGGAATCACAGGAACTGGTGCCTCAATCCCGAAACGCGCGCATGCAGCAAGAAACCGGGAACGGTGAAAATGCCTTGCCGGCCACTCGTCCAAAGACTGGCCAGCCCGGGCGGCCGAGCTTGCCGCCGCTACAGATGCCGACGCCGCAATCCCGCGCTGCTGCTGAGAATGATTTGTCCTTATCCCCGATTTTTGCGGAATACGACGAAGCTGTCGCCAAGCTGGAGCAAGAGTTCAAAACCCAGGACGCGAAGAAGGCACTAAAAACCCAATCTGAGGAGGAACAATTTGAAAAAATGGAGACGTCTCCGCTGAAAGGGCCCACTAGCCTTCCACCGCAACCGGAACCGGACCGGAGTTTTGAAGAGGTGATGGCCAGGTACAATGAACTGATGAAATCCCGAAGAGAAATCGCTCAGCTTAAGCTAGATGTGAGGAGGTTGGAGGCAGACCAGGCACGTGGCGCCGCTAACATTCAGTCGCAAACGCAGACCGACTCTGGGAAACCCGATTCAACGCCTGCCGACAAAGACTCCATGGTTGTTCCCAAAGCACCGGACATGCTTTGACCTGACCTGTCAGCGGACGCCATCAGTCAGCGTGATACCAGTTCGCAGCGGTGTTTCGCCACTTGCAGGCAGTTATAATCACAAGGTCAGGATCCAAAAAGCGATCAGAACAAAACTGTTCTGATCGCTTTTTTGCGCGTTGTGGGGGCGTGAGCGATAGCGGTTTCACCCGAAAGCCCTATGCCCTTTTGGAAGCAAGACCGCAGCCTCAGTTGTTCTGCTGCCGCTGGGCTTCGATCTCGCGCCATTTGGCGACATTGCGGTTGTGCTGGTCCAGCGTTTCCGCAAAGGCGTGGCCGCCGGTGCCGTCGGCAACAAAGAACACATAGCCCGTGGTCTCTGGGTTCACCGCCGCCTCCAGACTGGCCATGCCTGGATTGGCGATGGGTGTGGGGGGCAGACCTTCGATCACATAGGTGTTCCAGGGGGTTGCCTTGCGCAGCTCGCTTTGGCGCAGGCCACGGCCCAGGGTCCCCTCGCCCTTGGTGACGCCATAAATCACCGTCGGGTCGGTCTGCAGCCGCATGCCGCGGTTGAGGCGGTTGGTAAACACAGACGCCACCATGCCACGTTCCTCGGCGACGCCGGTTTCCTTCTCGATGATCGAAGCGAGGATCAGCATCTCTTCCGGGCTGGTGACGGCGGCATCGCTTGCGCGGCCTTCCCAGGCGGCGTTGATGCGCATTTGCTGGCGTTGCTGCATTTCGGCCAGAACAGCGGCCCGTTCGGTGCCCGGGGTGACCTCATAGCTGTCCGGTGCCAGCAGGCCTTCGCCCGGGCGTTCGCCCGGCGCTCCGGCCAGCACATCCATCGCTTTCAGCGCCTCGACAACCTGCCAGCTGGTCACGCCTTCGGCCAATGCGATACGGTAGCGGGTGTCGGCCTCCTGGCGGGTCTCGGTGTACTCGGACGGCACATCGCCCTCACCCAGGATGAACTCTGCCTTCTCAACAAATTTATTGGTCGCAGGGTCCAGCTCCCGCACTTCGGCCTGGGTGCGGGTCACACCGATGCGGTAGACGATTTCCGTGCCGCAGGTTGAGGCGCCGGATTGGGTGATCTCACCCATAATCTGCTCCATCGACGACCCCGGCTCCACCAGAAAGCTGCCAGCCTTCAACTGAGCTGTTTTCTCGCTGTATTTGGCGCCAAGGCGGAAGATGGTGCCAGAGGACACAGCCCCCTGCGCTTCCAGATCACGGCTGACACGGACCATATTGGAGCCGCGCTCTACGCGCAGGCAGATGGCGCTGTCCAGCGGGCCCTCGGCCTGATACTGCGACTGGCCCCACAGGATGAGGCCGCCCAGCAGAAACAGGGCGGCGATCAGGACAGTCAGCATGTTGGAGGCGAGGCTGCGCCACATCAGTCAGGCTTTCCGAAGAGAACCGACGCATTGGTGCCGCCAAAGCCAAAGGAGTTGGACAGGGCCACGTCGATCTTGCGCGCGCGTTTGGCATTGGGGGCCAGGTCGACCGGGGTTTCAACCGCGGGATTGTCGAGGTTGATGGTCGGCGGCGCCACCTGATCGCGGATCGCCAGAATCGAGAAGATCGCCTCAATCGCGCCGGCAGCGCCCAACAGGTGGCCGGTGGCGGATTTGGTCGAGGACATGGTGACATTGCCCGCGTGATCGCCCAGCAGCCGTTCCACAGCGCCCAGTTCGATGGTGTCCGCCATGGTCGAGGTGCCATGGGCGTTGATGTAATCGATGGCAGAAGCCTCCAGGCCTGCGTTGGCCAGCGCCGCCTTCATCGAGCGTTCGCCGCCCTCGCCGTCCTCGGAGGGAGCGGTGATGTGGTAGGCGTCGCCCGACAGGCCATAGCCCAGTACTTCGGCATAGATCCTGGCACCGCGGGCCTTGGCGTGTTCGTAGTCTTCCAGAACCACAACCCCGGCGCCCTCGCCCATGACAAAACCGTCGCGGTCAGCGTCATAGGGGCGCGAAGCGGCCTTGGGGTCGTCGGCGCGTTTGGTCGACAGCGCCTTGCAGGCGTTGAAGCCGGCAATGCCGATTTCGCAAATCGCCGCCTCGGCGCCGCCTGCGATCATCACATCGGCATCACCGGATTTGATCAGACGGGCCGCGTCGCCGATGGCGTGGGCGCCAGTCGAGCACGCGGTCACAACCGAATGGTTCGGCCCCTTGAAACCGAAGCGGATCGAGACCTGGCCGGAGATCAGGTTGATCAGCGCGCCGGGAATAAAGAAGGGGGAGACCCGGCGCGGGCCCTTCTCCTTGATCATCACCGCCGTGTCAGCGATCGACGACAGCCCGCCGATGCCCGAGCCGATCATCACGCCGGTGCGCAGGCGGCTGTCCTCATCCTCGGGCGTCCAGCCGGCGTCGCGCACGGCCATGTCGGCGGCTGCGATGCCATAAAGGATGAAATCGTCGATTTTCTTCTGCTCTTTCTTGATCACCCAGTCGTCCGGGCTGAAGGTGCCTTCAGAGCCGTCGCCGCGGGGAACTTCGCAGGCGTAAGTCGTGGCGACACCGCTGGCTTCGGCATCAAACAGGGTGATCGGGCCGGCTCCCGACTGTCCATCCAGCAGCCGCGACCAGGTTTCTTCTACTCCGCTGGCCAGCGGGGTGACCAGGCCCAGTCCGGTGACTACTACTCGGCGCATTCCTTGCTCTCCTTTGCCTCGGCAATCCGTCCGTCCAAATAGCTTGGAATGGCAACCGTGTGCAAGAGCGGGCTGGCAGCTGGAAACACGTCGCGAAAAATAGGAGATGGTTGCATTCCATATCCGAGAGAACGGTTATTTAACCACTCTCTTCTAGGCTGAACTTATCAAATTGGTAGACTCGGCATCCGTCCTTGTGGAGTGCCAGTAGCGGGCTGGAGTTCTGGGCCATTTACGCTCCAGCCCGCTTCTTTTTGCCGATTTTTCCAGCAGGTTCCGGAATGCGGCGTCTGTCGGGCGCCGCCAGGCCCAGCCTCCTGTGGCACATTTCAACCGGGCTGTCCGGTCTGTCCCAACCAGCATCTGCATTAACCTCAAATTTGCAACTTTGTGCCAATCTGGCCTTCGGAAAGACGTGAGGAACACCCTGCAATGCGAAAATGGCTTGCGACAGCTGTTGTTTTGCTGACCCTGACCCTTCAGCCAGATCGGGCACAGGCGTCCTGCCCGGTGCACGAGGACCTGTCAGACCTGAATCGGGCCTCTGCCGGGTTTCTTGCTTATCTGGAGACCGGGAAAAGCCCGTTTTACGTGCCGCAGCTGAAAAGCTGGATCAGAATGAATCCGCCTGCCCCCCTGAAACAGCGGATGCGGGCCGTTGGCATTCAGCAAGTGGAAGCTGACACCCTGAAACTGATGAAGCAAAGCACGGTTCTGCTGCAAATGCTGTCCAGACAGGGCCGCCTGGCAACTCAGGAAAGCGCCCGGCACATGGGGCTGCGCGACTTGCTGTTCAGATACGGCCGCATGGTCGAAGCCCTGCCCTGCGATCAGATCAAGGAAGACGGGTTCGGCAGCAAGCTGGTGGCGATCAACGCAAATGACGCGCGGCAGCGGCAGCAAATCATCAATGCTGCGGTGGCCTGGGTGTCCTTTCTGGTGCTGGGCGGCAGCATTCTGTACTTCCTGGACCGGATCGGTATCCGAAAAATCCGCCGCACCAAACGCTATCCCTGCGCGGTGCCCTGTGTGGTTACGGCCGACGGGCAAACCGTGCGCGCCCATCTGGTGGATCTAAGCAGGGCGGGTGCCAAGGTACGCCCAAACACCCAGTGCGAGGCATCCGGGCGGGTGCGGCTGCAATTCGGCGGCTACACAATAGACGCGCAGGTGCGCTGGAAGACCCAAGACTATATCGGCGTGAAATTTGTCAACGATTTCAATTTCATGCAACTACACCGTCTGCTGGAGGAATTCCCGATGGAAGAAGGCGGCATCCGTGAAGAAGTCCGCTACGGAATGTAAACCGCTGGCTTTCTGCGCCTCTCCCGGAGCGGGGAAGCATTTTTGCCCCGCCCGCCACGTCATGTGAGCCGGGCGTTCCAGTCCCGGCACGCTTGCGCGCTGCAGGCTGCGGCCGCCCAGTGGTCGGCGATGCGGCTTAGGCTTTTGGGGGACGCGGGCTGAGCAAACTGGCGTAGCTACCTGCCTAGATTGGCATAGCTGCCTGCCTGGATTTTTGCCAGCATGCCCGTATTTGCCCCCTATGCACCCCGTATTTTCCTGACTGCCCGCAATCATAAAACTGCACAGGACTGCCGGTGCAAAAGCCCGAGACGTCCCGGTGTTTCCAGAAGCTTAGGCGCGGCCCGGCTGTGGTCCGGCTCTGGTCTGGGCCTGCGCCGAAAGGAGAGCACAGGCGTCATCCTTTTTCTTTGGCCAAATCGCGCTGCACCCTGCGCGGATCTATTCGCGGCCATAAACCGCCCGCCTGCAACATTGCCTGAAGGGGTCAAACAGCCTGAACACAGCCAAGCGCCTGCATCGCCCGGGACCCCGCGCAGCGTTTGAGAAAGCAGAGAAAAGTGGCAGCTACCCCGACAAGACGGTAGTGGCGCTGCGGCGGACAAACCCTGTGCCGCGCGGCAGGGCTGGCTGCGCCAGAAAGCATCAGGGGCGCCCGCTGACGGGCGCACCTGATCTAGTCCTTACTGAAATTCAGCAACCGGTTCCGGTTCCGGGCGGGCCACAGCCAGCGCATCCTCGACTGAAATGGTTTTGCGGAACAGGGCACGTCCGACCTGAACGCCGGAGATGTTGCTGATGTATTTCAGCCGCGAGATATCATCGGCGTTGCGCACCAGTCCGCTGGCGATCACCGGCTGTTTCACCAGCGAAGCAAGATGTGAGATCAGCCCCATCTGCGCCTCTGTGTCAGACACATCGGAATCGATATCGGTGATGATGATGCCTGCAAAAGGCGCGCCTTCGAAGGCTTCCAGGTAGGCCTCGGGCGTAAAGGCGCCGGATTGGCGCCAGCCGTCCGTCATGACCTGACCCTGGAAAACATCAACAGAAAGCACGATCTGATCCGGATGATGCTTTGCAAGCTCTTGCACAAGCTGCGGATCACGTGCGGCCAGCGTGCCGATCACAACACGCCCTGCCCCTTTGTCGATCCAGTATTCAACCTGTTCGCGCGAGCGCATGCCGCCGCCCAGCTGGACCGGGATACCAGCGCCGCGGATGATGTCCTGTATCAGTTCATCGTTGCTGTCGTCCCCTTCGATTGCATTGAAATCAGTCAGATGCATCCATTCCGCCCCAGACGCAGCAAAGCCCTTGGCGGTTTCAACCGGGTCGACATGCCAAATCATCGGCTCATCCAAGCGGCCTTTTTCGAGGGTCACGCAACGGCCGTTCTGAATTTCCATCGTGGGGTAGATAATCATAATGCCAATCTCCTCTGTTTTGCCTCTTGGGGTCAGAGTAGCACGGATTTTCCCCTCCGATACGGCGTATCCTGACCTTTTATGTAACAATTGCGGCGTGGAATTCGCGCCAAACCGGTAGCGCAAACACAACCCAGACACGCAAGACGCCAGATTGCCGCAGCAGCAGAATCAGCAACATGAAAAGACAACAGAAAACGGCGCCCTCCGTGCAGGAGAGCGCCGCCCAATCCGGTCATCCGGAAGCGTGGCTTAGGACGCTTCGGAGATGAACTTAACCGCGTCGCCGAAGGTCTGGATGGTTTCGGCTGCGTCGTCCGGGATCTCGATGCCGAACTCTTCTTCAAACGCCATCACCAGTTCCACGGTGTCCAGGCTGTCTGCGCCCAGATCGTCGATGAAGGAGGCGTTTTCGGTGACCTTGTCTTCTTCAACACCCAGGTGCTCAACAACGATCTTTTTTACGCGGTCTGCGACGTCGCTCATGTCTATTCCTCGTCTTTCAGGGCACTCTGCCCAGTTCTGCCCTTGCCCGTTCGGGCGGCGTGGTTTTGCCCGGAGCGGGCGGTGTGATCCCCGCCGGGCGGGGACGATGCTGTGCTTCCCTGAGGAAATGCCAGCGTGGATACGGGCCGCCTATAACATAGACCACGGCCAAGGCAAATGTTTTCGCTTGGTCACGTGAACCGGCGCAGCCCGCGTCTGGCTGCTATGAAGCGTGCAGATGGCCTCTCGATCAAGTGCCTGCAAGCACCCAACGGATTTTTTTTCGCAATTGCACCGCTTTTCAACCGCTTGGCGTCGGAACCTGACCGGCAGAGCAGCTGGCGGCGGATGGAAAGGGCCCTGCAGAGGGCCCTTGACGTCTTCATATCGGCTTGGCGCTCAGAGCATCGCCATGCCGCCGTTCACATGCAGCGTGGTGCCGGTGACATAACCTGCTTCCTGACTGGCAAGATACAGCACGGCAGAGGCGATTTCTTTCGAATCTCCCATGCGGCCAGCCGGGATCTGGGTGAGGATCGCGTCTTTCTGATTGTCGTTCAGCTTGTCCGTCATTGCGGTGGCAATGAAACCCGGTGCAACCGCGTTAACGGTGATGCCGCGGTTGGCGACCTCATAGGCCAGCGATTTGGACATGCCGACCATGCCGGCCTTTGACGCCGCGTAATTGCCCTGGCCCGGGTTGCCGGTGGCGCCCACGATGGAAGAGATGTTGATGATGCGGCCCCAGCGCGCCTTCATCATACCGCGCAGAACGCCGCGGCACAGGCGCATGGTGGAGGTGAGGTTCACGTCCAGCACGCTCTGCCATTCCTCGTCCTTCATCCGCATGAAGAGATTGTCGCGGGTGATACCTGCGTTGTTCACCAGAATATCAACCGAGCCCATCACCTCTGCCGCCTGTTTCGGCAGCGCCTCAACCGATTCCGCATCGGACAGGTTGCAGGTCACCACATGGGCGCGCTCGCCCAGTTCCGCGGCCAGCGCGTTCAGCGGCTCTTCGCGGGTGCCGGACAGCGCCACTGTGGCGCCAGCTGCATGCAGGGCGCGGGCGATATCGCCACCGATGCCGCCGGAAGCCCCGGTTACGAGGGCGTTTTTACCAGTCAGGTCAAACATATCTATTGTCCTTTAAGTCTGTGCTCCGAAGCGGCCGGGCCGCACCGGAAGAATCCAGTTAAGCTTCGCAAGCCGCTTTTGCGTCTTCGGGCGTGCCCACCTGACGGCTGGCCAGGGCGCGGTCGATTTTGCGGATCATGCCGGACAGGGCCTTGCCTGCACCGATTTCCCAGAACTCGGTCACGCCTTTGGCCCCCATCGCCTGCACGCTTTCGCGCCAGCGCACCGAACCGGTCACCTGCTCCACCAGCAGTTGGCGGATCTCATCCGGGCTGGTGACCTCATCCGCGCGCACGTTGGCGATCAGCGGCACGGCGGGGGATTTGATATCCACGCCCGCAAGCGCTTCGGCCATGGCATCTGCAGCGGGCTGCATCAGGGCGCAATGGAAAGGTGCAGACACCGGCAGCATTACGGCGCGTTTGGCGCCCTTTTCCTTGGCAATGACTGCGGCGCGCTCTACCGCGGCCTTGGCACCGGAGACCACCACCTGGGTGGGGTCGTTGTCGTTGGCGGCCTGACAGACCTCGCCCTGTGCGGCTTCTTCGGCCACGGCGCGCACGGCATCAAGGTCAAGGCCGAGGATGGCGGCCATGGCGCCCTCGCCCACTGGCACGGCGCTTTGCATTGCCAGGCCACGGGTGCGCAGCAGGCGGGCGGTGTCGGCAACCGAAATGGCACCGGCGGCGGCCAGTGCGGAATATTCGCCCAGCGAATGGCCTGCCACAAAGGATGCCTTGTTGATGGTGACGCCTTCAGCTTCCAGCGCGCGCATTGCGGCCATCGAAGTGGCCATCAGGGCGGGCTGGGCGTTCTGGGTCAGGGTCAGGGTTTCGATGTCGCCCTCCCAGATCAGCTGGCTCAGGCTTTCCCCAAGCGCGCTGTCCACCTCGTCAAAGACGGCCTTGGCGGCCGGATAGGCTTCGGCCAGCGCCTTGCCCATGCCGATGGTCTGGGCGCCCTGCCCGGGAAACACGAATGCGATCGTCATTGATGACCTCGTCTGTTTTAGCGTTCTGCCTGATGTACCCGCCCTTTTCCTTACGTACAAGCAAAGCTGCACGAAACCTGTGCGCATGCGGACAGCCCCCTGCGTTGCATCCGGCACAGGCGCGGTTAGGGTAAGGGCAATCGGACCCAGACCAGGAAAAGCACCCTATGTCCCGCTCCAACACGTTTTCATCTTACGGATCTGTCGCCAAGGGTTTCCACTGGCTGACGGTGCTTTTGATCTTCTCCGCCTTTCCCTTGGGGTATTTCGCCAATGAGCTGGCGCATCAGATCCAGAGCCCCGGCTTTGACGGCAGCCAGACCGTGATTGAGCGGGCAACGCTGCTGTTCTCGCTGCACAAAACCGTGGGGGTGGCCGTGTTCTTCACCGCGCTGCTGCGCATTTTCTGGGCACTGAGCCAGCCGAAACCCGGCCTGTTGCACCCGGACCGCAAGGCAGAGGCGCTGGCAGCAGAGACGGTGCACTGGCTGCTTTACGGCTCTTTGGTGGCGGTTCCGCTGACGGGCTGGATCCACCACGCGGCCACCACCGGCTTTGCGCCGATCTGGTGGCCCTTCGGGCAGAGCCTGCCGTTTGTGGCCAAGTCCGAGCATGTGGCGGGGCTTTTTGGCGGGTTGCACTGGCTGCTGGTCTGGACGCTGGCAGCCGCATTGGGACTGCATATAGCCGGCGCGCTGAAGCACCATGTGATTGACCGCGATGCAACGCTGCGGCGGATGCTGCCGGGCGGCGGCGGTCTGCCCAACCCGCCGGCCCAGGCGCATAACCTGCTGCCGTTGCTGGCGGCACTGGCGGTCTGGGGCGCTGTGCTGGGCGGCGGTGCAGCAATCGGCGTTTACGGCGGCCATGATCACAGCCACGGACAGAGCCACGCACAGAGCGATGGACAGAGCGACGGGCACGCAGCTGAAGGCGCCGCTGCCCCGGTTGCCGCCGCCGCACCGCCAGCGGGCAGCGGCTGGGCGGTGCAATCCGGCACGCTGGGCATTGCCGTCACCCAAATGGGCAGTGTGATCAATGGCAGCTTTGGCGAATGGGCAGCCGTGATCAGCTTTGAGGACCCAGCCGCCCCCGGCCCGGCCGGCAAGGTGGAGGTGACAATCGCTATTCCTTCGCTTGAGCTGGGCTCGGTCGCGGGGCAGGCAATGGGGGCTGATTACTTTGACAGCGCCCGTTTCCCGACGGCCCTGTTCACAGCAGAGATTGAAAAGCTGGCGGAGGGCTACCAGGCCACAGGCACGCTGACCATCAAGGGCCAGGCGGTGCCGGCCACCCTGCCCTTTGATCTGGATCTGACAGGCGACACCGCGGTCATGTCCGGCGGGCTGACATTGAACCGGCTGGATTTCGGTGTCGGCAAAAGCCTGGCCGATGAAAGCTCTCTCGCTTTTGCAGTGGATGTCATGGTGGAACTGGAAGCGCAACGCCAACAACAATAGCTGCGGCTGCGGTGGTCCGCACCGGCGGCGCTTTGGCAGGCCGGTGCGGTTTCAGACCCGTCTTTTTCCAGATGCCAGCCTCTCTTTGGGGCAGATACCGGGCACGCCCGGAAAACGCAGGCCCTGAAAGCATCGGGCACTCAGTCCTGGCAAAGCATCTAGGCGTATCAGGCTGGTTTCTATCCGCATCGGCCCGACCCGTGGCACGGCCACGGACCCTGCACAGAAAAGACCGCCGGACCTGTTCAGTCCGGCGGCCCTTGTCTGCACAGATACTTGTGCTGCGGATCAGCCGTCCGCTTTCATTGCTTCGACGGAAATCTTGATATTCACTTCATCGCTGACGAAAGGCGCGAACTGGCCCAGGTTGAAATCGGAACGCAGTACGGTTGCAGTGGCGTCAAAGCCTGCCCAGGGTTTCTTGCGCATGGGATGATCACCGGTCTGGTTCAGCTTGGCATCCAGCACAACCGGCTTGGTCACACCGTTCAGTGTCAGGTCGCCGGTGATCTTGGCGGTGCTGTCACCGGTCACTTCAATTGCGGTGGAGGAAAAGCTGATGGTCTCATCCTCTGTCGCCTCAAAGAAATCCTTGGACATGAAATGGTCGAACCGGGCCTGCCAGCCGGTGAACATCATGCTGAGCGGCATCGTTACATTGACGCTGGAAGCCGCAGGATTTTCCTGGTCGAACATGATTTCGCCTTCGAAGCCCGAAAACATGCCCCAGGTGGTCGAGTAGCCCAGGTGGTTATAGTCGAAGAGAATCTGGCTATGGCCTGCGTCCAGAACATATTTTTCAGGCGATGCGGCTGCGCCGGTTGCTGCAGCGGCGGCCAAAACGGCGGCAAGCAGGGTCTTTTTCATGTCAAAGGCTCCGTTGGAATGAACATTGTGGCAACACATGTGGTCCGGGCCGCCCTGAAGGGAAGCCCGTAATTTCCAACACTATCTGTGAGTACGCGAACATTAAACCCGCAGCTGCCGCCAGCGCATGTCCTCGCGCAAACGTGTCGGAAGTTTCAGGTCATGATATGCACGGCACCGCTGAGCTGATCGCGCAGCTGGCTGCGCACTGCAGCAGAGTCCAGCGGCAATTCGATCAGCAGGCTGCCGTCGTCCTCAAACAGCTGGACCGAATTGGCCGCCAGCCGCACGCCGCCCAATGTATCATAGCTGCGGCGCAGGACAGTCCGCGGGCGGCCACTGGAATCACATTTCAAAAGCCGCAGTTCGCGGCGCACAGGGTCAAAACAGGCCTCCGGATGGCCGGCCGGCTCATGGGCGGTCATCAGCACCAAACCCAGCAGAAGAAAGGCAATCGAAACGCCGAAGCGGACCAGATCCATCTCTGGGTCGGTGCCGGAGCCCTGCACAATCCACAGACCGGCTGCACCAAGGATCATGGCCCCGCCCAAAAACCGCAGTGCTGCGATCCGCACCTTCCAGTTTGCTTCGAACCGCAGGCTCAGCGGCGACGCTTCTGCAAAGGAACCAAATGTCCGGCTGCCCGGCATGCCGGAGCCCTGCGGCGGGATTTGCTCTGTCACTGACATTTGACGGCCCTTCTGATGCTGTCCTGTTTCTGCTGCCAGGCTGCCTCCTCTGGCGGGAGGGCTGCGCCGCGGCTTCATCCGCGTTAAGGCTTCGTTAAGGACTGAAGCCCTCTTTTGCGGCAGCAATGGGGCAGACCTGCGGTTTTGCCGCGGCGGGCAGCTGCGGACGGCAGCAAATGCCCTTTTGCCTTGCTCTTTTGGCTCGGGCCTGTATAGGAGGCCCTGCTTCCGCGACATTTTCGATCCGCGCAGCCTCTCGTGACCGGGCAGCGGAAGCTTTGGATGCCCTGTCTATGAAATGCGCCCAGACACAAACAGGAGTTCGCATGCCACTCTATGAGCATGTCATGATTGCGCGTCAGGACCTGTCCAACTCGCAAGCAGAAGGCCTCATCGAACATTTCGGTGCTGTTCTGTCCGACAACGGCGGCAAGCTGGTCGAACAGGAGTACTGGGGCGTCAAAACGATGGCCTACAAGATCAACAAGAACCGCAAGGGCCACTATGCCTTCCTGAAGACCGACGCACCGTCGGCCGCCATTCAGGAAATGGAGCGCCTGATGCGTCTGCATGATGACGTGATGCGCGTCCTGACCATCAAGGTCGACGAGCACGCCGAGGGCCCTTCGGTCCAGATGCAGAAGCGCGACGAACGCGGCGATCGCCGTGAGCGCCGCTGATCTTAGCTTGAGAAAAGGACGCTAAATCATGGCAGCCAAACCGTTTTTCCGCCGCCGCAAAGTGTGCCCCTTCTCGGGCGACAACGCACCGGCAATCGACTACAAAGACACCCGTCTTCTGCAGCGCTACATCTCTGAGCGTGGCAAGATCGTGCCTTCGCGCATCACCGCCGTTTCGGCCAAGAAGCAGCGTGAGCTGGCCCGTGCTATCAAGCGCGCCCGCTTCCTCGCCCTGCTGCCCTACGCTGTGAAGTAAGGAGATAGGCACATGCAAGTTATCCTTCTTGAGCGCGTTGCAAAGCTGGGCCAGATGGGCGACGTCGTTGACGTAAAGCCCGGGTTCGCCCGTAACTTCCTGCTGCCGCAGGGCAAGGCGAAAACAGCTTCCGAAGCCAATATCGCATCTTTCGAGGCCCAGAAAGCGCAGCTGGAAGCGCGCAACCTGGAAACCAAAAAAGAAGCCGAAGCTCTGGCAGCAAAGCTGGACGGCCAGCAGTTCATCGTGATTCGCTCCGCATCGGATGCGGGCGCGCTGTACGGCTCGGTCACCCCGCGCGACGCAGCCGAAGCCGCAACCGCGGACGGTTTCTCGGTCGACAAGAAACAGGTCGCCCTGATCTCTCCGATCAAGGACCTCGGCCTGCATTCGGTCTCTGTGAAACTGCACCCGGAAGTCGAAGCCACCATCAAACTGAACGTCGCGCGTTCGGCAGAAGAAGCCGAACTGCAGGCATCGGGCAAATCGATCCAGGAGCTGGCCGCCGAAGAGGAAGCCGCTGCGGAATACGAGATCTCCGAGCTGTTTGACGACATCGGTTCTGCGGCGTCTGACGACGACGACGCACCGGTCGAAGCCGCTGGCGAAGAAACCAACTGATCCCTTTTGGGACAGTGAAACATGGGAAAGGCCGCCCTTTGGGCGGCCTTTTTCTATGCCCGTGCGGCATCTGCAAAAGACACGGCAAATTGCACAGAAATCCCCTGCCCCGGAATAACCATCTGTTTGCCGTATTCAGCAAGAATACTCGGCATGTGGAGTGAAAAAGGGGATGTGCCATGCTGGACGCATTGGAAAGTGAAGAGCTGGCTCTGCGCCGGCGGCTGTTGTTCCGCCTGCTGCGCGGGCAGAAATTTGATCGGCCGGAATTTCGCAATGAAGCGATTTCTGATCTGGTGCCCAAAGGGCTGATCACACCGGAGGACAGCCTGTTTCAGCGCCCTGCCGCAGAAGAGCGCAAACATCTCTGAACAGCCGCGTGTGCGGTCTTTTCTGCCCGGTTCGCCTGCCGCCGTGCCGGCAGCGCTGAGCGTGTAGGGACCGCGAAATTTTGGGAAACAGCCGCGGCCCCTTCTGCCCGATTGGCAAAGTTGCCCCCCAGGCGTGAGGGGCAAATTGCCCTGAGGCTAGTCTCTGCCTCAATGCGCATCCCCAATATGTAGTGGGCTTCCATATTTAACAAATGTCTAATGATTAAAGTTTGACCAAATCCTCCGCAGGCCGGATGTCGTCCGCGCTGCGCCATCCAAGGGCGGTTCCCTGCCGGCCTGACAATGACCGCGCTTGTCTTATGAATTTCGTGGCCCCACTGGCAAACTGGGGCCACCGTCCGGCACGGCATTTATGCCGGGCGGTGGCGGGGATGGATCGGGAACGCGCAGGTTCTCGGTACCGGGCTAGAGTGTGATCGTCCCCGTCTTTTCCAAAAGGCCTGAACGGATACGCGGGAGGCACAACCGTCCCGCATGACAAGCATAGGACAGGAAAAGATGACCAAACTTACCATCGGAGTTGATGTCTCCAAAGACCACCTGGATATTCACGTTCTGCCCGCGGGCGACGTGATGACGGTTAAGAACAGGAAGGCCAGTTTTGCAGGTCTGGTGCGCAGGTTCCGCAAACTTGGCCCGGAGATCATCGTGCTTGAGCCGACCGGCCCCTATCATCGAGCATTTGAGCAGGCGATGCATGACGCGGGCCTCCCCATCTGCAAAGTGAACCCGCTTTACGCGCGCCGTTTTGCCCAGGCTGCTGGCATTCTTGCCAAGACAGACCGGGTTGATGCCGCCATGCTGGCACGGATGGGATTTGCTCTAGATCTCGAACCACAGCAGCCTCAACGGGAAACTGTTGCCAGCCTGCGCGAGATGGCCATGTTCCGGAGAGGATTGATGAAGGAGAGCACTGCCACATTGAACCGGCAGAAGGTGCTGACCGACGCTCTGCTAAAACGCCTGTGTGCGGCACAGTTGCGCCAGATCGAGCGTCAAGTGAAACAGTTGGATGCCGAGATCCGCAGGGCAGTCGCAGCGGATCATCAGCTGAAACGGTACAAAGAAATCCTGACCAGTATTCCTGGAATTTCTGATGTGACTGCCCTTACCGTTCTGGTGGAGATGCCGGAAATCGGGACACTTTCCTCATCACAGGTTGCAAGTCTGGCGGGACTGGCTCCGATGACGCGGGAATCCGGCAAATGGAAAGGGAAATCCTTCATTCAAGGCGGACGGGCGGTCCTGCGGCACGCCATGTATATGCCTGCACTTGTCGCTGCGCGCCATAACCCGGACATGCGTGTCCTGTATGAAAGGCTCGTTGCGTCTGGAAAGCCGGCCAAGGTCGCTATTACGGCAGTAATGCGGAAACTGATAATACTTGCCAACACCCTAATAAAGGCAGACCGGAAGTGGTTGGCTGGACCTGCTGTTTAGAAAGAGCAGACCCGCGCAAGAAATGGCTTGGCGGGTCTTAAGGGTTCCTTTTCCGTCAGACGAAGATAACATCGGCCTCCGAAAAATCCGAACTGCTCAGCCCGGTCAGAATGATGGCTGTATCAACAGTTGGATCCGCAAAGCTGATCTGCAAATCGGTCCCTAGGTCAGTCAGCATGAGATCTGAAAAGCCAGTTCCTTCCTGCAGACCAGCGGAGCTGATCTCGATCAGGTCAGCGCCGGTCTCGAAGTCAGTTATTGTGTCTGTTCCGGATAAAGCGCTGAACACAAATGTGTCTGCCCCGCTGCCGCCGGTGAGGACGTCATCTCCGCTGCCACCGTCGATCCTGTCGTCGTCGCCTCCGCCATCAATGGTGTCGGCTCCTTCAAGTCCCAAAATGGATTCTCCGGCCGAAATGCCCAAGAACAGGTCATCGCCGGAGCTGAGAGTAGTATCTTGAACAGGCGGGGGCGCAGAAAGGGTCTGAGAAAATATTCCGCCGCCCTCCTCCCAGGTCACAACCAATTGGCCGCTTGATAGCTGATCAAGATCTGAGATGAAGTTCGCGCCATTAGATGTTTCGATCGTCACAACATCTGTCAGCGCATTGCCTGCTTCGTCGAACGACTGCACGTAGAGATCGCCGTTGCTCTTGTGCCAAGCTACAGCGACGCCTCCGTCAGACAATCCAATGGCCTGCCATTCCGCACCCATGTCAGTCATTGCTGCGCCGGTTGCTAAAGTGCCCTCGCCTCCGGAAGGTGTGCCGTCGCTATAGAACTTCTGGAAACGCAGCTGATCCGGCGAGCCATCATGCTTCCAAAGAACCATGAAGCCGCCATTTTCCAGTGCAACCATGCGCGAATGCTCCTGGTCGTCTGCAGTGGTCGTATTCACATGGAACTCGCTGCCAGCCGGCGCACCATTCCCATTGAACATCTGACCGTAAATGCCACCGGCAGAGTCACTGAGCACGACGCCTTGAGAGAAGCCTTTGGTTGCGGTCCAAGTCACCACGTAGCCTCCGCCATTCAAAGCCAAGATTTCTGGGTCCGTTTGGTTGTAATACGCAGGGTCGGGGACCCGCACCGGGCCAGTCAGCGGGGTGCCGGCGGCATCAGTGTGGATCACGGGTGTCCCATCAGCCTCAAACTGCTGCAGGTACACGCTGCGATTGCTGCTGGAGCCATGGTATTCGTACCAGACGATGGCATAGCCACCGTCCTCAAGAGCAGTGATGTCGGCTGTTTTGGAGTAGCTGGCCGTGCTGTTTGGATTGATGGCAATCTCATCCCCGAATTTGCCGTCTGCATCCACACGCTGCGCGTAAAGTTCGCCACGCCCATTGGTCAGGCTGGAGCCTGTCACCCAGGTGACAAGGACACTGCCGTCTTCCAGAGTGATTGCTTCTGGGCTAGTTTGGTAGTCAGTTGTTGTCGTATTGATCTGGAAGATCGGCCCCACTTCGGTGCCTGCTGCATCATAGCGCTGGCCCCAGATGCCGGTGCCGTCGCCATCGCTGGACGCCCACACCAGCATCCGCCCGCCATCCTGCAAAGCCGCAGTGGACGGGTCATAGGCGACGATGACAGTGGGGACCTGCTCCACCGGGCCGTCACCCGGCACGCTGGCAGGCGGTGCGTCCAGAACCTGGGTGTAAATGGCGCCGCCGGGTCCCTCCCAGGTCATCAGCAGAGTGCCGTTCTCCAGTTGGTCGAGATCTGAGACGAAGCCCCTGGTGTTGCCGGTCTCGATGGTTTCCAAGGCGGTGAGAGCCGTGCCGGTCGCATCGAAACTCTGCACGTAAGTCGGAATTGTGCCATCCGGCGCTTTGGGACCGTTCCACAGCACCGCATAGCCGCCGCCATCCAGGGCAATCACCGTGTTCAGAGTGCCGGGCACCCCCATCTGCAGGTTGGTCTCACCGCCCAGCACGGTGCCATCGGCCGCATAGGCCTGCAAGGACACCCCGGAACTGTTCTGCCACAGGATCACATAGCTGCCATCCGCCTGCGCCAGCACCTGCGAGCGGCCCTGGCCGCCCTCTGTCGTGGTGTTGACGTGGAATTCGCCGCCCACCCGATTGCCATCCGCATCATAGGCCTGGGCAAAGATCTCTCCGTAAGAATCGTATCCCCAGACGCCCCTGCCGGAGGACCAGCTGACCACAAAGCCGCCATTGCTCAGCGCTGTCACCGAGGGCTCGTCCTGCGGGTTGCCGGTATAAGTGTTGACCACAAAGGCCTCCCCGGCCTCGCTGCCGTCCGCATTGTAGCGGCGCGCCAGTACCCCCAGATTGCTGCCGTCGCTGCCGTGCTCGACCCAGGTCACCACGAAACCGCCATCCGGAAACGCTGCAATCTGCTGATCCGCCCGCTGCCCGCCTGAATAGGCGCTCGCGCTGATCTCGAACTCACTGCCCGCCAGGCTGCCGTCCGCATTCAGCCGCTGGCCGTAAAGCATGCTGCCCGATTGCCAGACCACAACCAGGCTGCCGTCTTCCACGGTGATCACCTCCGGGTCATTCTGCCCCCCTGCTGTTGTCGTATTGATCTGGAAGATCGGCCCCACTTCGGTGCCTGCTGCATCATAGCGCTGGCCCCAGATGCCGGTGCCGTCGCCATCGCTGGACGCCCACACCAGCATCCGCCCGCCATCCTGCAAAGCCGCAGTGGACGGGTCATAGGCGACGATAGTTAAGGAAGCGAGTTGAGGAGAAGTGCTCATTTGTAATCCATATTGTAAAAAACTGCAGAAACTTCAGATCACTGTTTTCAGTTAATTTTGTGTTAACGGTCTGTGTCATGCAATGATGGCAACTACTGCTGCACAAGCAGCCCAGTTTGTTACTCAGATTGCCCTTGACGCAAGACGGATACTCTGGGCTGTTGCGGCTGTGGGTGAACCAGCTAGTCTAACCTGATGAAACAGTTTTCGGAGACCCTGTGAAGCGCCGAAGCACATTGATTTTACTTGCTGGCGCTGCGGCGCTGGCCGCCTGCGCAGGCACCGCCTCTCCGCCGGAGGAGGCCCGGTTTGATCCGCCGCTCTATCCCAATGAGACGCCGGAGCTGCGCCAGAAGATCAATCATTGGGCCGATCACTACGAGGTTCCGCGCAGCCTGGTGCACCGGCTGGCGGTCCGGGAAAGCACACACAGGCCGTGGGCCGTAAATCGGCCGTACTACGGGCTTTTGCAGATCCTTCCGGCGACGGCGCGATCGATGGGGTTCACCGGCCAGCCCAAGGACCTGTTGGACGCCGATACCAACCTGGAATTTGCCGTCAAATACCTGCGTGGCGCCTGGCTGATCTCTGATGGCAGCCAGGACAACGCTGTGAAACATTATTCCCGCGGCTACTATTTTGAGGCCAAGCGCCGCGGCATGCTGAAAGAAACCGGACTGCTGCCCTGACCCAGGTCGCAGGCAAGGCCCCCAGCGCCCCGCAGGGGCGCTGCCGGGCCCAACGGGACGCAGGCGCTGTCCGCAGGACGGTGCCAAGGCCGGGCGGGAGCGCCCGCGCGGCCAAGTGGCCGATCCACCAACCCCCAGGGACTTTAGGGAAATTCTAACTGCCGCCGGGTTTACTGCCCGCATGCTGAGCCTTCTTAAACTGCTGCTGCCCGCGCTGATGCCCTCCTGGCGGTTCTTTCAATCGGTGGACCCTTCGCCCCGGGTGGAATGGGCCCTGCTGAACAGTCTGGATGATGTTGCTGTCCAGTGGCAGGAATTCCGCCCCCGGCCGCAGAATCTGCCACTGCGGGCCATGGCGCAGCGCCTGCTGTGGAACCCGCGTTGGAACGAAAGCCTGTTCCTTGTGTCCTGTGCGGAGCGGCTGACCCTCGTACCCACATTGCACAGCGAGCAGGAAATCCTGCGCCGTATCAGCGCCGAAATCGCCCGCAGCCTGCCGCCCGCGTGCCATTTGCCGTTGCTGCAGTTTCGCCTGGTCTTTCTGGATCGCGGCGAAGACGGCGGGATCATCAAAGCCGTGACCTATCAGTCGGAGCCGCAGCCGCTGGCCGGGCTGATTGCCGCATGACGCTGGACCTGGCCCTGCGCGCAACCGAGATTCTACTGGCTCTGGCCTTTTTGCAGCAAAGCGCCGAACATCTGGCCGGCTTTCGGGAGGAACGGGGTCTATTCGGTCCGCGGCTGCTGCTGTCAGCATTGCTGCTGCTGGGTGTCGCCACACCCTGGGTTCTGCTGGGGTTGGTCTTGCTGGCGCTGCTGATCCTGCGGCGGTTTCAAGGCCCCTACAATGGCGGCAGTGACAAGATGGGACTTCTGATCCTGTGCTGCCTGACCGCCGCCCGCTGGTTGCCGCAGGAACACTGGCAGGAATACGCCTTGGCCTATCTCGCGGGGCAACTGGTGATCTGCTACTTCATGTCCGGCCAGGTCAAAATCGTCAATCCTGAATGGCGCTCCGGGCGCGCGCTGCAGGATGTGTTCCGCTTTTCGGCCTATCCGGTCAGCGAAGACCTGCGGCGACTTGTGGACCGCCCGTGGCTGCTCTGGGGGATGGGCTGGGCCGTCATCCTGTTCGAAGTCATGTTCCCCCTGGCCCTGTTCAGCCGCGAGGCACTGGTGCTGGCCCTGTGCATTGCGGCCCTGTTTCATCTGGCCAATGCCTGCCTGTTCGGGCTGAACCGGTTCTTCTGGGTCTGGCTGGCCGCCTACCCGTCGCTTTTGTGGCTGCAGGAGCGGGTCATCCTCTGACCGCCGCCGAAACGAAAAAGGCCGCCCCCTTGGGCGGCCTTTCCGTAAGATACGCAGGTCAGAGGTTTATTCCTCTTCCAGCTCCTCAACAGCTTTCTGCAGATCGTCCTTGGAGACCTCTTTCTCGGAGACTTTGGCCTGCTCGACGATGTGGTCGACAACCTTGTCTTCGAAGATCGGCGCGCGCAGCTGCTGCTGCATCTGGGCGTTCTGCTGGATGAACTCGAAGAACTGGCGTTCCTGGCCCGGGTACTGGCGAGCCTGCGCCATGATCGCCTGAGTCATTTCGGCGTCGGTCACTTCGACCTCGGCTTTCTGGCCCAGCTCGGCCAGCAGCAGGCCCAGGCGGACGCGGCGTTCGGCCAGGGTGTTGTGCTCGTCAGTGGCTTCGATTTCGCCGTGGTCGTGGCCTTCCACTTCCGGGTTGTCCTCGTGCCACAGCTGATGCGCGATCTGCTTGGCTTCGGCTTCCACCAGCGACGGCGGCAGGTCGAAGGAAACCAGGGTGTCCAGCTGGTCCAGCAGCGCACGCTTCATGATCGCGCGCGAGGCGCCGGCGTATTCGGCTTCCAGACGCTCGCTGATCTGACCTTTCAGGGCGTCCAGATCGTCGGCGCCGAATTTCTTGGCCAGCTCGTCGTCGATCTCAGCCGCTTTCGGCGCTTTGACTTCCTTGACGGTGCAGGAGAACACGGCCTCTTTACCGGCCAGGTGCTCGGCGCCGTATTCCTCGGGGAAGGACACGGTCACGTCTTTTTCTTCACCGGCTTTGGTGCCGACCAGCTGCTCTTCGAAGCCGGGGATGAAGGAGTTGGAGCCCAGAGCCAGCGGGTAGTCATCGCCTGCGCCGCCGTCAAAGGCTTCACCGTCGATGCGGCCCACAAAATCGATCACGACCTGGTCGCCATCTTCGGCTGCTGCGCCCTCTTCGCGGGCTTCGAATTCCTTGGCGGTCTCGGCCAGGTTGGCCAGCGCTTCGGTGACGGCTTCGTCCTCAGCCTTCACAACCAGCTTTTCCAGCTCAACGCCGGAGAAGTCGACCTCGGGGATTTCCGGCAGTGCCTCATAGGACATCTCGACGTTGACGTCGTCGCCTTCTTTCCAGTCTTCGTTGGTCATCTTGACGTCGGGCTGCATCGCCGGACGGTCGCCGCTGTCCTCGAAGTGCTTGTTCATGGCGCCATCGACGGCTTCCTGCATGGCTTCGCCGATCAGGCGCTGGCCGAACTGCTTTTTCAGCAGTGCCATCGGCACCTTACCCTTGCGGAAACCTTTCATTTCAACTTCCGGCTGGGCTTCGACCAGCTTTTCGTTGACCTTCGCGTCCAGCTCGGCGGCGGTGACGGTGATGGCGTAGCCGCGTTTCAAACCTTCGTTCAGCGTCTCGGTGACCTGCATCCTATTCCCCATAGAGATTCGGGGCACCTGCGTGCAGGGGCCCCCAGACAATTTGCGGTCTTCTATTTCCCCCGGCCCGGCGGCGCAAGGGGGATTGCCCCATTCCTGTGCAATCCTGCAGGTTTCCGGGTCCGCAAACGAAAAAACACGCCCGCAAAGGGGCGTGTTTCCTGATCTGAAACCGAGGGAGTGGCGGTTCAGAACTTCCAGCGGGCGCCGGCCAGGATGACGTTTGCGTCCTGATAGGCCGTGGCGCTGGTGTCAGCATAGGAATAGTCGCGGTAAGCCACATAGGTCTCGACATTGTAGGCATCGATCTTCTGAACGGCGGCAACACCCCAGGATTCGGCGCTGTCGCCGGTGGTGACCATGTCGGAGCCGTCATAATAATCGACCGAGAAAGAGGTCGAGCCGACCGCGATCAGGTCCGCCGAGTAGCCCAGCTTGGCGTAGGCATAGGTGCCTGCGATGTCACGCTCGCCCGCAGCGATGTTCAGCGACAGGCCGGTGGCCTTGTGCAGCACCGCAAAGGAGCCGGAGATGTCGCGGTAATCGGCCTGGCCGGTTTCCTCAGTCCAGGAGGCGCCGATGCCTGTGTCAATGGCAAAGCCTGCGGCGTCATCATTGGCCCAGCGGACTGCCACGTCATAGCTTTCGCGGTCGTTGGCGTCGCGCAGAACATCGGTGCCCCAGGACGTCGACAGGGTGAAACCAGCAAGCTCAGGTGAATCGTAACGGACACGGCCCAGACGGCCACCGTCCAGATCCGTGAACGCATCGCTGATGTCCACGCCGCTCAGCACGCCTGCGCTGGTGCGGAAGGCATAACCGCCCGCAGAATCAGCCACCGCGTTGGAGGCGCCAAGGGCCGTACCAGAGAAATCCGCACCGGTGATGCCGTCAGTGGCCATCGAGCCCTGACCTGCCGAGAAGCGGCCATAGCGTGCTGTGTCGAACTGGAAGTCCACATGGCGGATGTTGGTACGGTCCCAGCTCAGATTGTCGCCGGTCGAAGTCTGGCTGACCCCGTCAGAAGCGCGAAAGCCAAGGGCGGTCTCGAAGTTGAACCGCAGGGTGTTCGCGCCATAGGCCTGCTCCAGCCAGAAGCCGATACGCGAGTTGGAAGCCGTGTTGTCGGTCAGCCGGTTGAAGTCCTGTTCGCCGTCATCGAAGGACTGGTAAACCGGGTTGAACTGACCGTACCAGCGAAAGCTGCCACCGGTGTCGTTGGTGTAAGTCGGGCCAGCAAAGGCAGGGGCCGCAAGTGCTGCTGCCAGCGACGCTGCGCCTGCGCGTGCTGCAAATTTGGTGCTCATTATTTTTGAGTCTCCTGTTCCGTCGGCGCTGTCCCTCTCCATCCCTGAGAGCAGTGCCGGGAATTTGGCTAACATGCGATTTCCAGCTCCATGAGGGTTGAAAGAACGGCGCCGAATTCAGCCGTATTGCATAGGCGGTTTTTTGCCGATGGCAGGTTTTGATTTGCGGAAATACGCCTATGGTCAGGCGTTTATGTGAAGCTCTTCACACTTACCTCGGTGCTAAGGGCAATGCAGCCATGCAGCTAGCGCAACCCTGCGCCAGCGCAGAAACAGCTAGGTGTTTGCGCACAGGCATACGGCCAGAAAATGCGCGCCATCATAGGAATGCACACCAAGCCCGGTCTCCCCCAAGGCAGCCAGTTTTCGGTCTCATACCTTCGTGTTCACCGTGCAGGCGGCGGTCTTTAGGGTCAGGACCCATTGATTTCCACTTGGCGGCATGATTCACGGTTCGAAAACGAGCGGTGAACATGTCTGATCTTTTCTGGTTAAGTGACGCGCAGATGGCGCGTCTTGAGCCCTTCTTCCCAAAGTCCCACGGCAAACCCCGCGTGGATGATCGGCGTGTTCTGAGTGGGATTATCTTCATCAACCGAAATGGCTTACGCTGGCGCGATGCCCCTGCGGCCTACGGCCCACACAAGACGCTGTACAACCGTTGGAAGCGGTGGAGTGACAAGGGCATCTTCGCGCGGATGATGGTGGGTCTGGCCGCGGGGCACGGCGAAGAAGAGACCGTGATGATCGACGCAACGTATTTGAAGGCACACCGCACAGCGACCAGCATGGCCGTCAAAAAGGGGGGCGTGGACGCCTGATCCCTTGCCCGACAGGGCATTGCGCAGCAATGTCCCGAGAGGGGGCGAACCAAGGGTGGGATGAACACCAAGCTGCACGCTATTTGCGACAGTCACGGCCGACCGCTGAACCTGTTCGTCACCGCCGGTCAGGTCAGCGATTACATCGGCGCACGGGCGCTGCTCAGCAGCCTGCCAGATGTCGACTGGCTGCTCGGGGACCGTGGCTACGACGCCGACTGGTTCAGAGACGCTTTGAAAGACAAAGGGATACGTGCCTGCATCCCAGGCCGGAGACAGCGAAAGAAACCGGTGAAATACGATAAGCGCCGCTACAAACGCCGGAACCGCCCCTCTCGTGACATTGCTGCGCAATGCACTGCCGGGCAGTGATGCGAGATCATGTTTGGCAGGCTCAAAGACTGGCGGCGCGTCGCAACCCGGTACGACCGTTGCCCCAAAGTCTTCCTGTCAGCTATCGCACTTGCCGCTCTCGTCATCTACTGGCTTTGAAACTCAATGAGTCCAGACCCTAAGCAATTTGCGGTATTCTCCGCCTGCGTATTGCACGCCGCGGTCGCTATGGT
>MDLF01000073.1 GCA_001730095.1 Rhodobacteraceae bacterium (ex Bugula neritina AB1) | reverse complement strand
AGACTGTTCTGGCCTTGTTAGAGACTGCTTTTGCCGAAGAAGCAGAGGATTTTGAACAGGCCGCCGATGTGCTGGCGCGGCATGTCCTGATGCAAAGGGGGTTGCGCAATCACGCGGGGCTCACCCGGCTGAGCACGGGATTGAACGTGGATGTGATCGGGCTTGGGGCCTCTGCCCCCAGCTATTACCCGGCGGTGGGGGAGCGGCTGGGCACGCGCATGATCCTGCCGGAACACGCAGGCGTCGCCAATGCGATTGGCGCTGTGGTGGGGCAGGTCACAATGCGCCAAAGCGGGACAATCACCAGCCCCAGTGAGGGGAAGTATCGGGTGCATCTGGCGGCGGGGCCGCAGGACTTTGGCGACCAGCAGAGCGCTTTGACCCTGCTGGAAAAGGTGTTGACCACGCAGGCGGTGCAGGCGGCCAAAGAGGCGGGCGCGGCGGACATTCAGATCACTGTGCTGCGCGACATCCGCACAGCCGGCATCGAAGCGCGTGAGGTGTTTGTGGAGGCGGACGTGACAGTGGAAGCCTCAGGCCGGCCCCGCGTCGCGGAGGGGTAAGGCACCCTCACCCCGGCCCTCTCCCAAAGGGAGAGGGGATTCCGTCGCGCCGTGTTGCATGTGAGATTTCTTTCACACGCGCCGGTGTTCCCTCTCCCACTGGGAGAGGGCTAGGGTGAGGGTTATTCCGCTGCCGTGCGTTTGGGCAGAACCCAGTCGGCGCGGGGGAAGTGGCAGGTGTAGCCATTTGGAATGCGTTCCAGATAGTCCTGATGTTCTGGCTCTGCTTCCCAGAAATCGCCCACGGGTTCCACTTCGGTCACCACCTTGCCGGGCCAGAGGCCGGAGGCCTCTACATCAGCGATGGTGTCCCGCGCGACAGCGTGTTGGTCCGCATCGACGTAGTAGATCGCCGAGCGATAGCTCATGCCGCGGTCATTGCCCTGCCGGTTGAGCGTTGTGGGGTCGTGGATCTGAAAGAAGAACTCCAGCACCGCGCGATAACTGGTTTGCGCGTCATCAAAGATCACCTCGATCCCTTCCGCGTGGGTGCCGTGGTTGCGATAGGTCGCGTTGGGCACGTCGCCGCCGGTATAGCCCACGCGGGTGGAGATCACGCCGGGTTGGCGGCGGATCAGATCCTGCATGCCCCAGAAACACCCCCCGGCGAGCACTGCGCGTTGATGGCTCATGTTATGTCCTCCACTTGGTCAATATAGGCGCCATAGCCCTCGGCCTCCATGTTATCGCGGTGCACAAACCGCAGGGAGGCCGAGTTGATGCAATACCGCAGCCCGCCGCGGTCGGGGGGGCCATCGGGGAACACATGGCCCAGATGGCTGTCCCCGTGTTTGGAACGGACTTCAGTGCGCACCATCCCCAGTGAGGTGTCCGAATGTTCAGTCACGTTCTCGATGGCTTTGGTAAAGCTCGGCCATCCGCAGCCGCTTTCGTATTTGTCGCTTGAGGCGAACAGTGGCTCGCCCGAGACGATGTCCACATAGATGCCCGGCTCTTTGTTGTTGAGCAACGCCCCAGTGCCCGGGCGTTCTGTCCCGCTTTGCTGGGTCACGCGGTATTCTTCGGGTGACAAGGCGGCAAGGGCTTCGGCTGATTTTTCGTAAACGGCCATGGGACCTCCAATTGATTACCTGCCCATTAGATGGGGCGGCGCGGGCGAAATCAAAGGGTTTCTGGCCGCGTCCCCACTGGAATGTGATCAACAGCCGTTGCGCGCCGCGGATTGATCCAGGTTGACACCCTGTCTAGGCTATCGCCGAGAGGAGAGCCATGATGACCCATTCAGAGCCTGACCTGGAGGCGGCCTACGCCCTTGAAACGCCGGAAGACAACAAGCGTCTTTATGCGGATTGGGCGGAGACCTATGACAGCAGTTTTGCTGAAGACATGGACTATCGACTGGCGGCACAGGTGGGCCAGATTTTTGAAGAGGTCGGCGGCACGGCCACGCCGGTCCTGGATGTCGGGGCTGGCACGGGGTTGGTGGTCAGGGACATCACGCTGCGCCCCGGGGTTGAGGTCGACGCGCTGGATCTTTCTGCCGAGATGCTTGAGGTCGCCGCGCGGCTGGGCAAGTATCGCGCCTTTTTGCGGTGCGATCTGACCAAAGCGCTGCCGATTGAGACTGCGACCTATGGCGCGATCCTTAGTGCCGGGACTTTTACCCACGGCCATGTGGGCCCGGATGCGCTGGATGAGTTGTTGCGGATTGCCAAGCCCGGTGCTGTCTTTGTGTTGAGCGTCAATGCGGAACACTTCTCCAGCCGTGGGTTTGAGGCAAAATTCGCCGGGTTAGAGCCGCAAATCCGCGATCTGGACCTGCGGACCATTGATATTTACGGCGCGGCTGCGGAGTCTGAACACAAGCGGGATCAGGCCAAGGTTGCGGTGTTCCGCAAGCGGTAATGGGTGCAAGCACCCATCCTACGGGTTCTTTCCGGACCACAGGACCTTGCCATCTGAGGCCTCCATCCCCGGTGGGTTGCCATATGCGGCGCGATAGCTTTTGGAGAAATGCGACAGCGAGCGGAAGCCGCAGGCGACGCAGACATCTGTGACTGACAGATCCGTCTGGCGCAGGAGGTTGCGGGCCTTGTCGAGCCGCAGGTGCAGGTAGTAGCGTTTAGGCGATGTGGTCAGATATTTGGCGAACAGGCGTTCCAACTGACGGGTTGAAAGCTTCACCACTTCGGCAATCTCATCCGGGCGCAGGGGGTCTTCGAGGTTGTTTTCCATGATCTGCATGGCCATCAACAGTTTCGAATTGCGCACCTCGGGCCGGGATTGCAGGGACATGCGCTGCCCGTGGGAATGGGCACGCGGCACGGTGTAGACCATTTGGTCCGCCACCCAGGTCGCGATCTCCACGCCATAATCCGCCTGGACGCGGTGCAGCATCATGTCCATGGAGGCCGCCCCGCCCGCAGAGGTGAACACCCGGCCATCCACGGAAAAGATCGTGTCTTGCATGATCACATCCGGCAGCATCTCTGCCAGTGCGGTTTTGTATTCCCAATGGGTGGTGACCTGTTTGCCGCCGATGAGCCCCGCAAGCGCAAGCGTATAGGTGCCAGAGGACAGCGCGCCGTAGTCCATGCCTTTGCGCACTTCGCGGCGCAGCCAGTTCAGCAGCTTCTTGGTGCTGCCGTCTCCGGCGTTTTCACCCGCGCAGACGATCAGGGTCTCATGGCGCCCCAGTTCCACCAGCCCGTCATCCACATCAAAGCGCACGCCATTGTAGGACTGCACCGGCGCGCCGGTTTCAGACAGCAGGCGCCAAGTGTAGAACACCTGACCCGAGGGGTGGTGGTTGGCCAGCGACAGCGCATCAAGTGCGCAGGAAAACCCCAAGGGGGAAAACCCTGGCAGCAGGACAAAGGCATAAGCCTTTGGGGGGGGTGCTGTGTCGCTCATAAGCAAGTGGTATAAAGCCGCAACGGCCTTGTTTATCTGTTAGACGCGGCACGTGGATGTCGCATCCTGACCCTCGGACTACTGTCGTTGCCGGGAAAGTTGTACCGCCAGGATGCCGCCTGCAATGATGATCACGCCCAGCACGTCCCGTCCTCCCAAAGGTTCGCTGAGCAACAGTGCCGCAACCGCCACCCCGAAAAACGGGTTGAGAAAGTGGAATGTCGCCGCGCGGGTCGCGCCGACCCGGTTGACCAGCCAGAACCAGACCACCGTCGCCAGCAACCCCGGCACCAGACAGGTATAGGTAAAGGCGATGAACAGCGGCCATGTGGGATTGAAGCGGGGCGTTTCGAACAACAGTGTGGCAAGGCTGAGCGCGGCGCAGCCAAACAGCATTTGCAGGCCCACGATCATCAGAAAATTGCCGCCAGAGGTTGCCCCGCGCACCAGCAGGGTGGCCGCCGTCAGGGCCAGCGCGCCAATGGCACAAAGCGCGACGCCATAAAGGTCCACGCCCGTGCTGATCCGCGCGCCCATGATCAAGGTCACCCCCAGCACACCGGCAATCAGACCGGCAATGCCCAGCGGGCGCAGCCGTTCGCCAAAAAACACCCAGACCGCAAAGCCCACCAGCAGGGGCATGGTGGAGGCGATGATTGCCGCCAGTGAGGCCTCTACCGTTTGCATGGCAACGAAATTGAGCCCCAGGTAGGCCGCGTTCTGCAAGATGCCAAAGATAAAGGTTGCGCGCCATTGTGCGGGGGTCAGCCGCCAGCTTTGCCCCATCAGCAGGGCAATGCCGACACCCAGCAGCCCCGAGATCAGATAGCGGACCGACAGGGCCAGCAGGGGCGAGGCATCCGCCACAATGAACCGGGCCGAGGTGAAGGCCGAGGACCACATGATCGCAAAAGCGACCCCCATCAATATTGCGCGCATGTCCACGGAGCGTTCCTGTCTTGCCTTGCGCCACAGTTTCGCAGCTTCCGGCAAAGGACAAGACCTGTCGTGACTTGCCGTGCCCCGGCGCGGGCGTTACGAAGACGCCATGACATTGACCCTGCCCTCCCCCAACGATCCGCTGC
>MDLF01000072.1 GCA_001730095.1 Rhodobacteraceae bacterium (ex Bugula neritina AB1) | reverse complement strand
CCCCTGGAATTTCCAGCCGTCAAGTCGATCCCGCGTGAGGCGAGGGCAACGCTTACGCAAAGGCGCTAATTGCAGCATTTGACAGCCACGACACACCGATGCTGTTAGACCGTCTCAAGAAAATCTGCGCTGACCTGCCCGCCAGTACTGCCTTGCCGGCTAGCAGACATGTCTGACAGCGAAAGCGAGAGTGATACAGGTTAAGATCGGCTCTGACCCCTTCTGTATTTCTGCTTTGCTATTTTGCCCCCGTCAGCCACCTTGGCCGAGGTGACCGATGGGGCGGTGTATGGCGTCTGAGCCTTGTAGTTTGACCACGTTTGCTCGCGAGCCAGCACCGTCTCTCTTCATCATCTCAAACAGTTGCATGTGGCCGCTTTGGACCACGGATCAGAAGGAGGAGAACATGGACAATGTTCCACAAGACGCAATCATTGGCATAGATGTCAGTCGCGATTGGCTTGATATTCACAGCCTGCCAGACAACCAAAGGCTGCAATTGCCCAACACGGATGGAGGGCATGAGCGCTTGAGCGAGATGGCTCTGTCGCAAAGTGCTCTGGTGTGTTTCGAAGCGACCGGCGGCCAGGAATGGCGACTATGGTCTGCCCTCGATGCCGCTGGGATCGTAACACGGCAGCTGCCGCCCGCCCAGATCAAGGCCTTCGCTGCCAGCCGGGGCACACGGGCCAAAACGGATCGGATCGACGCGGAGCTCATTGCGCGCTTCATGGCGTTCAGGCCTGATGCAGGGCGCACTCTCCCACATGAAAAGATACGTCGTCTCAGAGCGTTAACTTCAAAACGCGGACAGCTCGTCGAGACCCGCAAACGTCTTCTGGCGCAGATCAAGGCGCATGTGAAGCTCGGATCAGCCGAGATGTTCGCGGAAATGGATGAAGATCTCAAAGCCGTGCTGGGCGACCAAATCGCCAGGCTTGAAGCCCAGATCGAGCAAATCATCGCGGCTGATGAAACCCTTATGGAGACCTCGGAAATCTTACGGTCAGTTCCGGGTATTGGGCCAGTTGCCAGCACAATGCTCATAGCAGAAATGCCGGAACTCGGGCACATTTCCGGCGAACAGGCCGCAGCTCTCACAGGGCTCGCTCCTATCGCGCATGACAGCGTCTCCCTTCGCGGAAAACGTGCCATTGGCGGAGGCCGGAGGCTATTGCGCCATGTCCTATTCCAGGTCGCCCTCGTGGCCAGCCACCACAATTCGGTTCTCAAACACTTCGCTGACCGACTGCGCGCTGCTGGAAAACCTCACAAGGTGGTCATAACCGCGGTCGCTAGAAAGCTCGTAACAATCGTGAACGCACTCTGCAAATCTCGCCAGATTTGGGCCCATCAGAGCGTCTGAAAAATACAGTTGCTAGTCGCCGTTTTGCAGCTGCCAAAGCTCTGCATAGGCATGCCCGTTGCTCAGCAGCTCGGCGTGTGGCCCCTGCTCGATGATCTCGCCCTTGTCCATCATCACGACCCGGTCGCACAGCGGCATGCAGTTCAGCCGGTGAGCGATCATGATGACTGTGCGCCCCCTGATGATCTCCGGCAGCCTTTGCAGGATGCCTGCTTCGGTTTCATAATCCAGCGCCGAGGTCGCCTCGTCAAAGATCAGGATTTTCGGATCGGCCACCAGCGCCCGAGCAATCGCAATACGCTGGCGCTGGCCTCCGGACAGGTTACCGCCCCGCTCCCCGACCTGAGTGTCGAATCCATGCCGCAGATGCTCGATGAAATCGCTGGCCCCGGACAGCCGTGCAGCATTCAGGATGTCTTCGGGTTTGGCAGTCGGATTACCCAGTGCGATGTTGTCCCAGACACTGCCGTTGAAAAGGAAATTCTCCTGAAGCACCACACCCATGTTGCGGCGCAGGTTGGCCGGATCGGCCATGGCAAGATCAACATTGTCTACCAAAACCTGCCCGCTTTGCGGAACATACAGGCGCTGCACCAGTTTGGTCACCGTGCTTTTGCCCGACCCCGACAGGCCGGTCAGCCCCACGACCTCTCCAGCCTGCACCGTCAAATCAAGCCGCCGCAGCACTTCGGCACCGTCCGGCGCATAGCGGAACGTGACCTTGCGCAGATCGATCCTGCCCTTGATCTCCTCGAGCGAAGACCGGCCCGCACTGGCCGCCGTCTCTGGCTCCTCCTGCAGGATATCGCCAATCCTGCGGATTGAGATGCCGGTGTGTTGAAAGTCCTGCCAGATCTGTGCCAGCCGCAGGATCGGCATGGTCACATGGCCCGACAGCATGTTGAAGGCCACCAGCTGGCCGACGCTCAGCTCGCCCGCCATCACCAGACTGACACCAAACCACAAAAGCAGCGCGGCTGAGATCTTCTGCACCAGCCCGATGCCGCCACCCGCCCAGTGGCCCAGCATGCTGGCATCAAACGTCGCCTTCAGCGAGGCACCCAGCCTGTCTTCCCAGGCCCGGGCGAACTGGTTGCCCAGACCCAGCGATTTGATGGTTTCGATGCCCGTCACCGTCTCGGTCAGAAAGGCGGAGTTCTCGGCATGCCGTTCATATTCCCGCTCCACCCGCTTGCGCAGGAAAGGGCCGATGGCCAGCCACATCAGTCCGAATACCGCCAGCGTTGCCAGCACCACAAAGGCCAGCTCGCTGGAATAGGCGAACATCACCGCCAGGAAGACGCTGATGAAGCACAGGTCCACCACCATCATCAGCGCCGAGCCGGTCAAGAAGTTGCGGATATGGTCCAGCTCCTTGACCCGGGCCAGGATCTGTCCCGCCTGCCGGTTGCGGAAGTAGTCCAGCGGCAAATAGACCAGATGCCGGAACAGCCGCGCCGACAGCTCCGAATTGACGCAGCTGGCCAAATGGGAAAACACCAGTGACCGCAGAAAAGTCATCAGCGGTTCGAAAAAGGCAATTCCGATCAGGGCAATGGCCAGTACATCCAGGCTTTGCAGACCGCGGCTCACCAGCACCTTGTCAATCACCACCTCGAAGAGTTTCGGCGACACCAGCGCAAATCCCTGAATGACCAGCGAGGCCAGCAGGATGCGCCGGAACCGCGCCTTGTGTTTCAGGATCGACGGCAAAAACCAGGAAAAACCAAAGGCCTTCTGGCCGGATTTCCAGGATGGCTCGCGGCTGCACAGGATCACGTCGTCTTCGAAGTCCGCGGCGACATCCGCAGGGTCGCTGCGGCTGGTGCCGCCGGTCAGCGGGTTGGTCACCTGCAGCTGGCCGCCAATGGCGCCAGTCACCGCGTACCACTGCCCGCTCTGCGCCTTGCGGATCAGGTATGGCATCGGCGCGGTCAGCAGCCGACGCTTGGGCAAGGCCGCCAGCCGCGCTTTGATCCCCAGCCGCTTGGCGCAGCGGATAATATCCGCATCCTCGAACGCCGCATCGGTCTTGCCGTGCATATGCCAGACCTGGGCAGCCTCTGCCGCAACATCCAGCCGCCGGGCCACCGCCATCAGTGCCATCAGGCCGCTGTCCTGCCGCGGGTCCGCCGCTGCCAGCCCGCTCCCTTGCAGGAAGGCCGTTTCCTGCAGGCTTTCCGCTGCCGCGCTCATCACCGTTCCCTCAGAGTTTCGGACTGGTATTCGCGCAGCGGGCTCAGGACATAGTCAATGATCCGCCGGTCGCCTGTCCTGATTTCAGCCGAGACCGTCATGCCGGGCGAGAGGGCAATGCGTTCGCTGCCCGACGTGATCTCCAGCCGCTCCAGCAGAACCCGCGCCGGATAGACCAGACCCAGCCGTTCATCCTCGATGGCATCGCCAGAGACATTCTTGAGCTCACCCACAATGGTGCCGAATTTGGTATAGGGGAAGCTGTCCACCTTGACCTCCACCGTATGGCCTGTGCGGACAAATCCGATGTCCTTGTTCAGCACCATGATCTCGGCTTCCAGGTTTGCGGCATGCGGCACCACAACCAGCAATTCCTGGGCGGGCTGCACCACGGCACCGACCGTGGTCACCGCCACCTGCTGCGCCACGCCGCTCACCGGTGCGGTGACGGTCATCTTGCGGGCGTTTTCATCCGCCTGGATCAGCTGGTTGCGCAGGTTTGACAGCTGGATCTGCTCCTGCGCCAGCCGGTCCAGCAGCGACTTGCGGGTCTCATAGCCGAACTGCTCGATCTGCTGGTTCAGATCGTTCTCCTCGGACGTCAGCTGGGTGAGCGAGACCTCGGTCTCGGCCTGTTCCCGGCGCTGCCCGATCAGTTCCCGCGACAGTTCCAGAAACTGGTAGCGCGGGAACAGGCCCTGCTCCATCAGGGTGCGGCGGCTGTCCAGCCGTTCCTGGGTGTTCTGGATCAGCGCCTGGGTTTCGGCGGCTATGGCCGCAGTGGCCTGCCGCCGCAGGCGCACCTGTTCAACCCGGTTCTGCAGTCCAGTCAGCTGCGCCTCTATGCTGTCCGCTTCCGCCTGCAGTCGGCTCTGCGCGATTTCGGCCAGTTCCGACGGCGTGCCATCGGGAACCAGGAACTCCGTCAGCGGCCCGCCGCTCAGCAGCGCCTCTAGCCGCGCGGTCTCCAGTTCCGAAGCCTGCAGCTGGCGGCGCAGCCGGGTGCGCTCTGCCGCCGCCGAGGTCGGGTTCAGCTCGATCAGCACCTCCCCCGCGCTCACCTCCTGACCATCGCGCACCAGGATCAGGCTCACTTCGCCGCGCTCGGGCGCCTGCACCACTTTGGAACGGTCGTCGACAATCAGCCGACCTGAGGCGGTAGCGATAATGTCGATCCGCCCGTAAACCGCCCACAGCACCACACCGATGCACAGCAGCACAATTGCCAGGCTAAAGCCCCGCGCAGCACTGGAGGGCGGCCGCTCCAGGATCTCCAGATACTCCGGCAGGAACTCCAGCTCCAGCCGGCTGCGCTTGCCGGCTGCGGGTCGGCTGGCTGCCTTGAGGGCGGTCTGGGCCGGTTTCTCCGCCTGATCTGCGGTGCGGCCCCGTTTGGTCAGCAAATTCATCTGGCCCTCCTGGTCAGGACGCTGCCGGCGTCCGGGTTTCGGCGGCAGCCAGTTCGCTCTTCTGCAGGTTCCACAGGTTGCGGTAGGCGCCGCCCGGAATCCGGATCAGCTCATCATGGGTTCCGCTTTCGATTATCCTGCCCTGATCCAGCACGTGGATACAGTCGCAATCGCGGACGGTGGACAGGCGGTGGGCAATCACGATGACAGTCCGCCCCTTGCGAATTTCAGCCATATTCTGCTGGATCAGCGCCTGTGAATGATCATCCAGGGCCGAAGTCGCCTCATCCAGGATCAGGATGCCGGGATCGCTGAGCAGCGAACGGGCGATGGCGATCCGCTGCCGCTGGCCGCCGGAAATCGAACTGCCGCCTTCTGACAGGATGGTGTCATAGCCGTCCGTCATTTCCAGTATAAACTCATGCGCTCCGGCCTTCTCAGCGGCCTCCGCCACCTCTGCCAGCGAGGCCGACGGACGGGTCAGCGCGATGTTGTCTCGCACCGAGCGGTTGAACAGAAAGTTTTCCTGCAGGACAATGCTGGTGTTCTGTCGCAGCGACACCGAATCCAGCGTCGCGATATCGGTGCCGTCGATGCACACCTGGCCGCTTTCAGGGATGTAGAGTTTCTGCACCAGCCGCGCGACGGTGCTCTTGCCTGACCCCGACCGCCCGACAAAGGCCACCATGCGGCCGCCAGGAATATCCAGGCTGAAGTCCTTCAGAACCGGTTCACCGTCCGGCGCGTAGCGGAAGGTGACGTCGCGGATCGAGACCGCCCCCCGTTCGATCCGCTGCAACGGCTTATGTGCTTTCGACACCTCGGGAAGCGTGTGCAGCACATCCCCCAGCCGCTCCACAGACACCCGGGTCTGTACAAACTGCCGCCACAGCTCTGTCAGCCGCAGCACCGGCTGGCTGACGTGGTTGGCCATCATGTTGAAGGCGATGAGCTGACCGATTGACAGCTCCAGCCCGATCACCTTGCGCGCGCCGATCCACAGCACCAGCACCATCGTCAGCTTCTGGATTGCCTGCACCAGTGTGTTGGACAGCTGCATCAGCCGCTGTACCTTGTAGTTGGACAGCACGAAATCGCGGGTTTGGTATTCCCAGCGCCGAACCATCTGGGCTTCCAGCGCCAGCGCCTTGACCGTCTCCACGCCGGTCAGCATTTCGGTCAAAAAGGAGGTGTTGACTGCCCCGTCCCGGTAGAGTTCCTCAATCCTGCGCTGCAGCGGGCCGGTGATCAGAAACGAAACTGCCATGTAACAGGGCACCGATCCCAGCACCACCAGGGTCAGCACCGGCGAATAAAAATACATCACCGCAAAGAAGATGAAGGTGAAGCTGAGGTCGATCACCAGCGTGTTTGCCGCTCCGGTGATAAACTCGCGGATCGCACTCAGCTCGTTCACCCGCGCCACTGTCACCCCCACTGGGCGCGACTTGAAATAGGTCAGCGGCAGATCCACCAGATGCCGGTACAGATTGCCGCCCAGCCGGGCATCTATCCGAGTTGCGGTACGGGTCGCCAGATACTGCCGCAGGGTCTTCAGCGCCACCTCGAACACCGCCACCGCAATCAACGTGACAACAAGAACATCCAGGGTCGAGACAGAGTTATGGACCAGCACCTTGTCCATGATGACCTGAAAAAACAGCGGTGAGATCAGCGCAAGGCATTCGATAGCGGCAGAGGCTGCGAGGATCTCGAAGGCCAGCCCCTTGTAGCGGATCAGTTCAGGCAGAAACCACCGGATGTCAAATTTCTGAACGATCTTGTGAAACCGCGCCCGCAGCCGCAGCAGGGCCGCCTGCCCGGACCAGATCTGTTCCAGCTCCTCAGGCGTCAAGGCCTCGGGGGCGGCGGCATCCGGGCGCTGGATCAGGGCCTGCTGCTCTGACAGGCTGGCCAGAAGGAACCACGCGCCGTCCCGGTCCTGAAGGATCAGCGGCAAGGGCTGATCTTGCAATTTTGCTCGCGTCAACCGTTTAAACCGCACTTGCAGCCGCAATGCCCGTGCCGCGGCCCGCACTAGGCGCTCCGGGCCCGCTTCTGGCTGCTGCTCCAGCAGTTTACGCACGGTCGGCTCTGCATCCGGCATCTGCATTACCGCTGTCCAAATGACGAAACACTGGATCAGGCTGCCTGCCGGCGCGCAGCCCTCCATCTCCGGCTGCGTCAGGCTCATATCTGCCACCCGGGCAAGACTGCACCTTTCTGCCCTCTTGCCTTGGATAAACGCAAACCAGCGGCAGCCTGCGCCCTCCCGCGGAAAACCGCGTGTCCCATCACACGCCCTCGAATACAGATGCCAGCTGCTGTGCCAGCTTACGGACATTGGACGCTGAGTCCGGATTGCAAACCACATGGAAATCAATGTTCCCAAGATCCGGCAGATGCTCATCCAGCAGCTTGACGGAATAAGGATTCCGGTCTGCCCGCAAGAATTTCTCCACCGTAAAGCCAACACCGTACCCGCGCCGGATCGCATCGAAATAAGACGTCAGCGATGAGGTTTCAAAAACGATCCGGTAGCGCCGGTTGCAGCTTCTCAGGATTTCGTCCGCAGACGGGCCGCGGCTGACGTTGCCGCGCCAGATCACCAAGGGGACTTCGGCATCTCCGGCCAGCGTGGTTTTGTCAAACTGCAAGCCGCCGATCCATCTCAATTTGCAGCGCTTGGAAAAAACGCTGTTCTGCGGAGCGCCAAGACGGCTGCAAACCACGCCAACTTCGATCTGCCCCAGCTCAACTTTCTTCAGCAGATTGTCTTCATTGTCAGTTATGACCTCCAGCTTTTGCCCCGAGCCCGGCGTATCCAGTTTCCAAATCATTTCCGGACCAAAAAAGAACTCGATGGCTGGCAGAACACCAATCCGCGACCGGCTATAGGTTTCGCTGTCGACAAGGTTTTCAATCTTGCCCAGCTCTTCGACAATCCGCTGTGTGATGCCATAAAGCTGCCGCGCTTGCTCTGTCATGCCCTGATGCGGGTTGCGGTCAATGAACAGCGTAAACTGCACTGCTTCTTCCAGCCGTTTGATACGGTTGCTGATCGCAGGCTGCGACAGGTTCAACTTCTTTGAACACGCAGTACAGGATTTAAGCTGCGCGAGTTCATAGAACGTCTGCAAAAGGTCGAGACTGACCTGGCTCATATACGCCAATCCTGTTCTTTTTGGATCGTTACGTGCCAGCATAAGGTTACTCCGCCTAACAACTAATCACAATTCCGTATAGCTGCCGCTAGGGAGCCCATGCACTGCCGCAATGAATACCTGCTGTAGGAGATAAGGCGGGCACCGGGTTTACCCCCGATGCCCGCTCTTTTCTGGTCAGGGCGGCGACTATACTGTTGGTGTGACCCACAGGCGGGTGATCTCTTCCTGGATCTTTGCCCCCGACTGTGTTGCCGCACCGTAGTCAAACCGTGCGTGCCCCGCCATCTGAGAAACCAGCAGGTCAATGTTTGCACTCGACAGGCTTTTGCCGCCCGCTGTCAGTTCCTCAATCTTGCCTGTCCCGTCTGCGCTGAAGTACCCCTCGACCTTCTGGCTGCCCTCGGCCGCCGCGCCGACCTCTGGTGTGCCTTCGCTGTTCAGGATGTACAGATCCTCGCCGTCACGGGTAAACCACAGGTTGGATATCCCGATGGACCGACCATTCAGGTCTTCATAGATGATCCGATCGGTGCCTCCGACGTCAGCGATAACATCATGGCCATCCCCGGCGCTGTATATATAGCGGTCATCGCCCGAACCGCCCCGCAGCTCGTCGTCGCCTTGACGCCCCCGCAACAGGTCGTTGCCATCCTGCCCGTCCAGATAGTTGCTGGCAGCGGTCCCGTAGAACTGGTCGTTGTGGGCGGAACCGACGACGCCTTCGAAGTTGGACACATCGTCGCCTTCCAGCCAGTTGCCATTCAGCTTGTAGCGCTCGAACTGGGTCCCGCCCAGCTCAAACCAGACGGCAAAACCGGCGCCTTTGTAGCTGGCGATGTCATAGCCTGCCCCGCCGTCCAGCACGTCCAGACCTGCGCCGCCATGGATCAGGTCATCGCCGCCGCCGCCTTGGATGGTATCCGCACCCGCGCCGCCTTGCAGGAAGTTCGCGCCCCCGTTGCCGGTCAGAATGTCTTTGAAACCGCTGCCGATGACCCCTTCAAAGCCTGTGACGCTATCACCGTTGTACCAGACACCACCTGCAAGATACTGCTCAGTCTGGCCACCGTTGAGATCGAACCGGATGGCAAAGCTTGCCCCGTCATAGCTCGCAGTGTCGAAGCCATCCCCGCCTTCCATGTGGTCCAGCCCTGCGCCGCCGTGAATGAGGTCGTCGCCGCCATAGCCGTACAGGAAGTCCCGCGTGTTTCCGCCGGACAGGAATTCACCCGCATCCGTCCCGACAAAATAGTCTTCGCCGGCGCCGCCAATCCGTTGGCTGGCGAAGCTGCCATTGAAGTAACCAAAGGCGGTCTTCTGCCTGTCTGAAACGGTGTGGATCTGGGCCTGCGGCAGCGGCGCTTCGGCGGGCCGCACAAACCGGGCGCCTGCCCAATCCGCGTGATCCGCACCTTTGCCGTCATCGGCGTCACCAACCACCAGCCGCAGCTGGGAATAGCCGACAACCGACACATCGACTTTGCCTGCCTCATCATTTCCGGTCAGGGTGCCGCTTTCGAACAGCAGCTGGTTGTCGCCGTAGACCTTGAAAGTGACAGAGCCTTTGGCGCCGACTTCGTCATCAACCCCAATATCGGAGATGAATCGTCGAGCTCCCTCTGGAATGTCCACCACAATGTCCGAACCCGCATGTACGCCCACGCCCTTGGCATAGGTTGTGCCGTCGATGGTGATCTGGCCGCCGTCGGAGGAACCGGTTTCGCCATTCGACCGGTCCCGCTCCGCCGCACCCCAGCCATTGGTCTGGGAGCTGAAGGCCAGATCGCTCAGATAAACGTTTTCCTGCCCCGGCATATTGGCCACATGCTCTGTGATGCCCGTGGCCGTGAAAGTGATCTCCTTGATCCAGCGGGCCTTGCTGAAGGTGCCGCTGACGCCCACCAGACGGTAGCTCTTGTAGGGGATGCCCCCGGTCCGGATCTGCACAGTGTCGCTGCTGTTGCCTGCGGGCTCCCAGTCATAGACATCCGAGACATCCTGCCAGGTGCCGGTATGATCCAGTGCCTGGATCTTGAACTGGCTTGCCGAATCCGCCGCATTCTGGCTGCGCAGCAGGTTGATCGCGGCATCCGCAGCCACCTGTTCACCGTCGTCATAGGCCCTGCTGGACAGGTCGCTGTCGATGGTCAGGCTGGTCAGGATGACCTTGTCTGCCAGGTCGAACCGGATCCAGGCGTTACCGTCCATGTCAACATCATCCTCACCCGTGGTCCAGGCCGTTGCATCCCGGTTCAGCTGCCAGCCGTCAACGATGTTGGACGGGTTGGACCGGCTGCCCCAGGCGGTGGTGTCCGTTTCCGACACACCGATGTCCGCCGTGCCGGAGTGCGGCACCGCCAGCGAACTGGCTGCTTCGCTTTCCAGAATTTCGCCGGCCTTGATATTGCCGCCGTCCAGATCCCGGTTTGCCCAGTAGCTGCGAACCGTCGAGAAGGTGGTCAGCGAGTCGCTGACTGACACCTGGATCAGCCCGCTGCGGTCGCCGGCCTCGTATTTGGCAAAATTTTCATCGCCAGACACGATATCCGCAGCCGAAACACCTGCATCAATGAAGCGCTTGATGGCATCCGCGCTGGTAACGCCAATCCTGAAATAGGCGTCGATGCCTGCATGATCGCTCAGGCCCTTTTCTGCCATCACCGCTGCAACTTCCCGGGCGGCCGACCGCTGATAGCCTGCAATAAACAGGGCTTTCTCGATCAGCGCCGCGTCCTGGCTGGTTGCTGAACTGTTGATCAGATCCCGGACCGTCTTCACGTCCTGCGGCAGCACGTCTTCGCGCAGGTACTGCTCGCCCTGAACGGCATTCAATCCGGCATCAATTGCCGCCAGCACGAATTCGGCGCTCGCTCCGACATCCCGCAACTGGTTGACAAAGGCCAGATCGAATGCCTCCGGCCGGACCTTTTCGCGAACGTCAGAAGTTCCCTGACCCAGCAGCTCATCATTGAACTGCTTGATCACTTCGGCATCGTCCAGCCCGGCCTTGAGATAGGCAATTGCGTTGGCCAGCGCCGGCTTGGTCTGGAAGCCGAAGTCATCCACCAGCGGGTCAATCAGGCTGCTCAGATCACCCTGCAGCTTCTGGCCGCGCAGCAGCACCTTGGCTTCGGCAGCAGTCAGCGACTGATCCAGGTATTCGAACCCGGCCCCCGAAGGCCCCCGGTCGCCAGCCAGCTCATAGGCTGTGTCACCAAAGTAGATCGTGCCGTCGAACTCCGGGTGAAACTCCTCAGCCTGCGTATGCTCCAAACCATCGCGGAACGCCTCCATCGCGATGGAAGGCAGCTCTGTCTGGAACAGCATCCCTTCTGTGTCATGGGCAATCCGCAGACGGCGGGTGGCCGGGTCCATGGCAACAAGGATCTGCCCCGCATTGAAAGACTTCAGATGCGCCGAGCCGGGCGATGTCTGGAACTGGCGGATGTCGCCGCTCCATTCGCGCAGGTGCAATTCCAGGTCGCCCTCGCGGTTGACCTCGATCCGGATGCCCGGCTTGCTGCCCCAGCTGGTCTGGTCGAAGATCGTGACCTTGGTATCGAACTGGCTTTTGCTCTCCTGCGACAGGTAGGCAAATTCCTTGTCTTCCAGCTGCTGCCAGCCGAACGCAGTCTTGGGCGCCTGAACCAGAGTATTCTCTGCGTTGAAAGCCTCCACCATTTGCGCCTCTGCTGCCGTCAGGCCGGCATTGGCATAATGGACCACGTCCTTGCGGGCGATGCCGGCATCCAGATAGGTCTGATACTGCGGGTCTGCGTCCGGAAGCTGCACGTCGTGATTGTAGGTATCGCCATGCTTTGCCGCGGCGCTGCTGCGCCAGGCAAAGCTGATCAGATCCGGCTCCAGGTAATAGTTCTTGAAGTAGAGCGACTGGGCACCGTCCGCAGAGGTCAGCTTCAGGTCCAGGCCGATCACTTCTTTCGCATAGGTGGCCACATCCGTGTCCAGTTCAACATAGGCATAGCTCTGATTGCTGCCAAAGGCGAAATGCGGCCCCAGCGGCAAATCAAAGAAATGCGGCTTGCCGTTGTCCATCAGCTGGATGCGCTGGTGGTGCCGGGCATCCAGCTCATAGAAATTGGTCTCTCCGGCCACCAATGCAGGCAGTCCGTAGTTGAACCCTGACACACCCAGGCGAACCCGCAGGTGCCGCGCTTCGGTTTCCCGGTTGAAGTTCTTCAGCGTCACTTGGCTGTTCTGATAGGACAGGATCAGATCGCCACCCTGATGAGTGAGCACAACGTCGCGCATATCTCCAGAGACAACGCCATCCAGTTGCAGCATGTCATAAGTCAGGGCGCCATCGGTGTTGTCGATGACATAGGATTTGCTGCCGGACAGGTCCACGGCATAGGTATCGCTGCCGGCCGCCCCGGCCATCTCGGTGTAACCGGCCCCGGACATCTGATCGTCGCCGCTGCTGCCCAGATAGCTGTCTGTTTCCGCGGTAATGGCCTGCGCCGTCACGGACTGCCCGTTCACCGTCAGCCCCGGCGCTGTTGAGGCCGCAAAATAGCCTTCGATCAGCAGCGACTGCTGCGCCTCCAGCCCCAGCGCGGGATCCAGCCGGCTCTCGTCATAGACCAGCAGGTCGTCCCCCATGCGCAAGTAGGACAGCTGCGACAGCGCGGCGATTGACACCGACAGCCCGGCGACCGCATCCGCCTGTGCGACATAGCGGCCTTGCACTCCATCAGCGCTCAGGTCAACCGTGTCACCTGCCTTCACCGATGTTATCGAGCGCAGGCCGGACACGGCGGCCTCCGCCTCCGACGTTCCGCCTGCCAGATTGTCCACGCTCAGCCGCCCGCTGCCTTCCAGCGGCAGCTCCAGCAGCGCCGGAACCGCAGTTTCCGCACCTGGTTTGTTCGCGTAAACCGTTATTTGACCTGCATGGGCCTGATAATCCGGGATGAACACCTCGATGGTGTCGTCGGACGCAAAATACTGCAGGTTCAGCTGGCCGTCTTCGGTATAGGAATAATCGACCTTGTCGTAATCGACATTCAGGACGACTGACATCATCCGCTGCGTGCGGGGCTCCAGACGGAACGCGCCCGCACCTTTGTTCAAACGGTAGGTCGATACAGCCTGATCGCCGACCAGACGGGTAATATCGTTGCCGCCAGCCTCCTTTTTCTGGAACACAAAGGACTTGGACACCCGCTCCAGCGATACTGGGTACACACGGCTGCCGTCAGCTCGATAGGCGTTCTCCAGCGTCAGCGAGAAATTGGCACCGCTCTTGTCGCGGAACTGCAAGATCTTGTTCTTGCGCACCACGCCGTTGCTTTCAAAGATGTCCCCGATCTGCAGGGTCTCTCCGTTCGGCCCACGCAGCGCCAGCGCGTTGGCCGAGGTATCCAGCGTATAGCGGTCGTAGTTGTCTGGCAGTTCGATCAGCGCGGCCTGCGGGCCGTCGTTCTTGTCCAGCCAGATATGGCCGGATGCGCCCGCGCTCCACAGGAAGGTGTCGTCACTGGTGCTATGAATGACAATGCCGCTGTTGACGACAATCGTGTTGGCACCACCGCCGCCATGCACCTCATAGCCGCTGGCAAAATCATAGCCGCGCACATCCAGCAAGTTGTCGCCATCATCGCCATAAACTTTGGTGAAGCTGTGCGCATTCACAACCGAGATGTTTTCAATGCTCGACAAGTTGAAGTTGATCGGGTCCGTATGCACGATCCGTCCGGTGCCTGATCTGAGATCGATTTCCGCTGAACGCCTGTCCGCATCCAGGATCAGCGTATCGGTTCCGGCGCCGCCGTCCAGATGGCCTGCCTCAGCCTTTGAAGACATGTTGTAGACATCTGCCAAATCGCCGCCGGTCAGCCGGGCCAGCTCGGTGGTGTCGTCCAGATTGAAGAGATTTTTCTTGTTCAGATCGCCGGTGATCGACTCGCCTGCCTTGCGGCCCAGCTCCGCCCACACCGTGGTGCCGGTGGCGATCAGATGCGTGGTAATCCGCTCCAGGTTGCCATAAACCGGCTCTTCCTGCTGCAGCAGATAGCCGACCTCATCCTTGTCGCCGTCATTGTCACCGTCGTAATCGACAATGCTATAGTTCACATTGAAGCTGCGGTTCCGGACATTCAGGTCCTTGTGGCCGCTCTTGGCAAAGATGTCAGACAGATAGGCTTTGGTTTCATTCCAGCCATCCAGCAGGCTGGTTTCGGTGTCGGCTGCCGCTTCCTCGCCCTGCTTGCGGGCCTTGGCTTCCTTGAACCCACGGGTTTCCACCCCGACCCAGGCCGCAAAGAACTGATGCACCTTGTCAGCGGTGTTTTCGAAATAGTCACCGTATTCTTCAATCTGCAGCGCACCTTGAACGATGCCTTGGATGAGGAATGCCGCGGCCCCGATAGCCAGGCCGATGGGACCGGCAGCGGAGGCGACGGTGGCAAGCAGCGACCCGGCTGCCGCAGCAGCCGCAACCGTCGTGCCTGCAGCGGATGCCGAGACTGCCGCCGCAATAGAGACGCCGGTCAGCGCGACACTGGCGGCCAGCGATACCGTGGTGATCACGGTGCTGGAGACCAGGGACTTGTATTCGATGCTTCCGGTGTCGCCGTTGTTGTTCCAGAACTCTTTCCATTCCTGGCCGATGGACGTCAGGGTGATCGGAGCCAGAACCAGGTCAAGCGCCCCAGCCTTGACAGCCTTGCCTACGGCTCCCAGCGCCTTGCCTGCCAGCTTGAAGCCGATGCTGATCCCTTTGCTGACCACCGTCGGCAGCGCCACGCCGCCGGCCAGCTCTGTTACCGTCAGCGCTTTCTGGGTGGTGTTCAGGTTGTTCCAATCGGTGATTACGGAACGTACGGAGTTCAATGTCGTCAGGGTAGTAAAGCTGATATTCGCCCCGTTCAGTGCCTTCTGCGCACGTGTCGGGCGGAAATTTCGGCGCAGCGACTGGCCCAGCTTCTGGGTTTCCAGATCCGTGTCCTGGCGCAGCTTGTCCTCGATCCCCCGGTACAGCTCAGGATCAATCTTGGTCAGCGCGCTGACCAGCTCCAGCCGGTCCCGGTAGGTGCCGCTGTTGACGATCTTGCGGACGGCGTCCACATCCAGGGGATCCGCATAAGGCCCGGCCCGGAACACGCCCTTGTCGTTAAGATAGCTCATCGCGTCGGACCGGGTCCAATCTGCCATGTCCACAAGCGCGGTTCCGTCATCCAGCCCGCGCACGCTGCGGCGCAGCTGATCCGTTGCCGCAATCTCCAGCAGTTGAAGGTCCGACGCACCGCGGTGCTTGGTTCTGAGTGCCTGGAAGTCCTGTTCGCTGTAGCCGGTCAACTGCTTGGACAGTTCCGCAACCCGCAGAACCGAGGCAGTGTCCTCAATGGACAACCCGAACTTTGCCTGCAGCTCCTGCGACTTGCGCAGGTTCCGGCTCTGGCTCGTTGCAGTCTCTACCGCCTGATGGAAGTCCGGTGCGGCCTGATAGGCGCCGGTGATCTTGGAGGTGATCACATCTGCCAGCGACTGCGCCAGATTGGTGGACCCGATAGTGCTTTCCTCAAGCGACCCAGTGCTGAACACTTTGGAGAGATCCCCGCTTTCCGCCTCCAGCCGCTGCTTCAGGATCACTGCGATCTTGACCTTCTCCGCATCCGCCAGGTCACTGGTCAGAACCCCTTCGAGGCCGCGAACGTCAAAGCGCAGATCAGACAGCATCGCGCCACCGCTTGACAGTTCGTTGAACACGTTGTTGGACACTTTGAGCCCATGCACCGACGTGCCCGCATCATACAGTGCCAGCGCCGAAACAGCTTTGCCGTTCAGGCTGACATCGCCCAGTTTGGCCAGCCGCTGCCGCTCGGTTACGAAACCGTCGCCTTCCAGCAAACCGTCAAGATCGGTGAAAGCCTCTTTCCCGGCCACTTTTGCAGGGTCGAACTGATAGGTGTCAAACACCAGGCTGCCTGCGGAATTCTTCTGAGTATCATAGTAGGACGCCAGGCTGCCTTCCCAATGCCCGCCGCTGCTTTTCTGCAGCAGATGGCTCTCGATGATCGACTTCAGCGCCCCGGCTGTTCCTGCCTCTGACGCAGAGGACAGTTTCACCTCGGCGGCATTGGTCTCGTAGAAATGATAGCTGGCCGTGCCGCCGGAAACCTTCTTGGCCACGGCAAAGGCATGGTTGCCAGTGTGCAGCTCATAAAACGCATCCCCCGAGGACGCCTGCAGCCGCGACATCACCTGATCCAGGGTCAGGCTGCCCTGGCCGCTCAGAACGGACTGCGCCGCATCGCCGGAGTTGCCGAATGCACTCAGGCGGCGGACCAGGCTCTGGAAACCAACGCTCTCTACGTCTTCGCGGATGGAACTGCCACTGTTGTCCACAATCCTTGAGTGGGTGAACACGCCGTCCAGGAATTTCTGCTTGACGCTATCGGATTGCGACAGGCTGTAGAGATAGCCCAGCGAAAGCCCCACGCACTGGCCGCAAGGCTTGCCGTCCGTACCGACCCCAACGTAGAGCGATTGCGGTGCGTGACGGACTTCGGTTGTGAACTGACCCGTCGGCGCCTTGCTGTCCACCATCCGGGAAAATCCGGCAGACACTTCGCCCGACAGCGCATCCCAGTTCAGCAGGCGCTCGATGTCGCTGCCGTCATCACCCAGGATATACAGCTGGTCCTCCCCCGCCCGGGCCCGCACGCGGCTGGTCCCAGCCTGGCTCGGCGGCGCCTTGTAAAAGGTCAGGTTCTTCTGGATTTCCAGCGTCTGGCCTGCAGTATAGCCTGCCGAACCGCCTGCCTTGACCACAAACCCGCCCGAGACTTTCTCGATATCGGGGAGCTCCGATTTTACCGAAACATCAAAAGTCAGCTGATTAGCGTTCTTTGACTTGGTCGGGTTTTTCAGGATCTTCAGAACGTCCTTCTGGAACTCCGTATTGTCGAACCCGATTATTCGATAATTTTTGTCCCACACAAGATGCTTCTTGTACAACGCTTCGGCGGCATCATCGCGGATCTTGAAACTCACAACGAATTTTTTCGATTTGTCGTTACCAAAGGCCTCGCCCGCTGCGCTGGACAGCCGCCGTGCCTGCGCCTGCCATTCGTAGAAGACGTCCCGGCCGAACAGCTTCTGCAGCCCGTTCTTCAACCCCAGTAGTTCCTTGCCAATCCCGACAATCGAGTCCTTGTGCAGCGAGAAGGGGATCTCGAACTGCCCTC
>MDLF01000071.1 GCA_001730095.1 Rhodobacteraceae bacterium (ex Bugula neritina AB1) | reverse complement strand
TGCGCGCAGACGCGGGTGCCTGGTGTATCGGTTGCTCAGGTTGCACGGCGCTACGATGTGAACGCGAACCAGGTCTTCAACTGGCTGAAGGAACCACGGTTCGCGGCCGAGGCTGAAGAAGAACCCGTCACCCGGTTCCTGCCGGTCGAAGTTCTGGATGTCGAGCCTGCTCCAGCCCCGCCGGATGCCGGTGCGCAGATCGAGGTGGAGCTTGCCAACGGCCACCGCCTGAAGGTTCAGGGCGGCTTTGATCCCGATGCGCTCGCCGCTTTGATCCGGAAGCTGGCTTCGTGATCCCGGTTCCGGCAAGCACGAAGATCTGGCTGGCCGCCGGGGTCACAGACATGCGCAAGGGGTTCGGCGGTTTGTCCGCTCTGGCTGAGAAAGTATTGGCGGAAGATCCGTTCTGCGGGCATTTGTTCGTATTCCGCGGACGGCGCGGGGACCTGCTGAAGGTGATCTGGTGGGATGGCCAGGGGGCGTGCCTGTTTTCCAAGCGGCTGGAGCGGGGTCGGTTTGTGTGGCCTTCTGCGAAAGACGGTAAAATCAGCCTGACGCCCGCCCAGTTGTCGATGCTCCTGGAGGGGATCGATTGGCGGTTGCCGCAGAAGACCTGGAAGCCGCTGACGGCTGGGAATTATCCCGCAATTGCAGAGCCGTAGGATTCCCATTCCGCCATAGCCGGGGTATATTCCGGCCCATGCTGGATGCGCCCAAAACACTGCCTTCCGATCCCGAAGATCTCCGCGAGACGGCGGAGGGGCTGCTTGATCTGGTAAAGTCGCAGGCGTTGAGAATTGCCAAGCTGGAACACCAGCTTGCGGGGCATAACCGGCACCGGTTCGGATCGAAGTCGGAAAGCCTGGATCAGCTTCAGCTCCGTCTGGAGGAAGAAGAAACAGCGACAGCGCAGGTTGCCTGCGCAGATGCTCCTGACGGAGATGCCGAGGAGCAAAAGGCCAAACCCAAGCGCAAACCGCTGCCGCCCGAACTGCCCCGGATTGATCAGGTTCTGACGCCCGGCGCAGCCTGCAAATGCGGCGGCAAGCTGCGGACTATTGCCGAAGATGTGACGGAAGAGCTGGAATATGTGCCGGGCCGGTTCGTGGTGAACCGGATTGTCCGCCCGCGCATGGCCTGCCGGGATTGTGACCGGATCGTTCAATCTGCGCTGCCATCGCGTCCGATTGAACGGGGCCGTCCTGGTCCCGGCCTTTTGGCGCATGTGCTGGTTAGCAAGTATGCCGACCACTGCCCCCTGTACCGCCAATCCCAGATCTACGCCCGCGAAGGGATCGATCTGGAACGGTCCACACTGGCGGATTGGGTCGGCGGGTCTGCGGCGCTGCTGGAACCCTTGGCTGATGCCATCGGCCGTCACGTGCGCGGTGGCTTGGCCATCTTTGCAGATGACACCCCAATCAAAATGCAGGCCAAGGGCAAGTGCGCGACAGCCCGCGTCTGGACCTATGTACGGGATGAACGCCCCTGGGGCGGAGCTGACCCGCCTGCCGCCTGGTACCGGTTCACGCCAAACCGAAAAGGCGAGCATCCTTCGGCGCATCTGGCCAATTACAAAGGCTGGATGCACGCGGATGGCTATTCCGGCTTCAATGACCTGTACCGGTCTGGCGCTGTCAGCGAGGTTGCCTGCATGGCGCATATCCGGCGCAAGTTTGTTGACGTCTTCCAATCGCAGGGGCTGGCCGTTGCCGAAGAGGCGATCCGCCGGATTGCTGAGCTCTATGCTGTAGAAAAGGACGCCCGCGGATTGCCACCGCAGGATCGTGTCCAGCTGCGCCAGTCACGGTCAAAGCCGCTGCTCGATGATTTGGTGGCTTGGCTGGCCGCGCAGCTGGCTCGCATTCCGGGTAAATCCGAACTGGCCAAAGCCATCCGCTATGCTTTGACCCGGATGAAGAAACTGCGTCCCTATCTGGATCATGGCATCCTGGAACTCGACAACAATTCTGCGGAGCGTGCGATGAAGCCAATCGCCATAGGCCGCAAGAATTACCTTTTTGTCGGCTCCGAAGGCGGCGGTAAAGCTGCTGCAATCGCCTATACTCTGATCGAAACCGCCAAGATGAACGGGGTAGATCCCCAAGCGTGGCTCACCTGGGTTTTGGCGCAGATCGCGGATCATAAGATCACACGTCTGAACGAACTCATGCCCTGGCGCTACGCTGCTGTCGCAGCGTAGCAGGCAGCACCGGAACCGCGCCAGAGCGCCTTCGCCGGACGGTTACTCATGGCGAGAGTTTGCCGCGCTGCTTGGTATTGGCACCAGAGTATCGACCGCGTTCTTTGCCAAGATGTAAGCGGTGCTTTGACAGCACCTTAATCGGCCTCGAAGTAACCAAGTTTGTCGTAGAACACGCGAAAGTCTGATCCGAGCTGGGTTTTTAGGTCTTGCAGCAGCTCGAGCGCCGCGATGTCGAATGCGTCATATTCGGCCTTTTTCCAGGGTCCGGGATCTGGCGGATACTCCCAGTTGAGTGCGGTATCGTGCAAATTGGTCAGCTTTTGCATTTGTTCGAGAGTTTCGCGCGATAGGTTTAGGTTCTGCTCAACAGGACCTACGCCAAATGCCTTGTATGCATTTTCGTTCAGACACCAAAGGCAGCCGCCACCCCATTCGAACATCAACGTCAACTGAAACTGGGGAGCGTCCACGGCAGCAATTCCTCAATCCGGCTCTGCTTGTGCCCGTTGACGATGGCGGTCAGGGTTTGGGTCAGGTAGCCGTGTGGTTCGATGCCGTTCAGTTTGCATGTCTCGATCAGGGAGGCAAGGATAGCCCAGTTTTGGGCACCTGCCTCATGGCCTGCGAAGAGGCTGTTCTTGCGGCCGAGTGCGATGGGCCTAATTGTTCTTTCGACGGCGTTGCTGTCCATCTCGATCCGTCCGTCAGCCAAGAACAGGATCAACCCGCCCCAGTATTTGGCGATGTATTTGAGGGCTTCGCCGGTGGGTGATTTGGCCGAGACCTGCAATCTGGCGTGATCGAGCCATGATTTGAACTCGGCCACCATGGGGGCGGATTTGGCCTGCCGAACAGCCATTCGTTCCGGCGCGGACAACCCGCGTATCTGGGCCTCGATGCGATAGAGGGCATTGATCTGCTTGAGCCCTTCCCTGGCAATTGTCGCTGTGCTGTTTTTGGTCAGCTCGAACAGCTTGCGGCGGGCATGCGCCCAGCAAAAAGCGAGTTTGATGTCAGCATTGGTCTTGGGGTCAAGCAACCGGTTGTAGCCGGTATAGCCGTCCACCTGCAGGATGCCGCCAAAGCCCTTCAGAATATCCACCGCATGTTTACCGGCACGCCCCGGCGCATAGGTAAATGCTACAGCGGGCGGATCATCTCCGCCCCAGGGACGATCATCGCGGGCAACGGCCCAGAAATATCCCTTCTTGACCTTGCCCCTGCCGGGATCAAGCACCGGAGCCGTGGTCTCATCCATAAAGAGCTTGGTGGATTGTTTGAGGTTCTTCAGCAGCGCGTCGTAAACCGGGGTCAGCTCATAGGCTGCCTTGCCCACCCAGGCCGCCAACGTCGAGCGATCCAGATCGACACCCTGACGGGCATAGATTTGCGCCTGCCGGTAAAGCGGCAGGTGATCGGCGAACTTGGCAACGATTACGCTGGCCACGGTTGCTTCAGTCGGCATGCCACCTTCGATCAGGCGATGCGTGGCCGAGGCCTGAACGATCCCTGACTCGCAGGAGCGGCAGGCATACTTCGGGCGGCGGGTGACAATGACGCGGAATTGCGCCGGGATGATGTCCAGCCGTTCGCTGACATCTTCGCCGATCACATGGCGCTCGCAGCCGCAGTCACAGACTATCGTCTCAGGTTCGATGACTTCCTCGATGCGCGGCAGGTGTTTGGGCAAGACGCCTCGGTTTGTGTTCCGCTTCTTCGGTTTGTCCGTTGGCGGATCAATAGCTTCATCCTCGGCATGCACAACGGCCATAGCCGTCTCGATGTCCTCAAGCGCCAGCTGATATTGATCCGGGTCGGACTTCTCGGATTTTGCGCCGAACAATGCCCGCTTGAAATCGGCCACCAGCTTCTCCAGCGTCGCGATCCGATCCTTCTTGCGGGTGATCACGGCACCGCGGTCGGCAAGCAGCATGTTTTGTTCCGCCAGCTTGGCCTGCGAAGCTAACAAAAGGGCCTTCAACGCATCGACTTCATCCGGGAGATCAGCAGGCAATTCCATGGTCGCTGAATAGCAAGCACTCAAGGGAACTGCCGCTCCAAATGAACTCCTGATTCATTCTGCCGCAGCCGGTGGGCGGATCGCCCGGGCCGTCACCCGCCGCCAGTCGAGACCGGCAAAAAGCGCTTCAAACTGAGGGGGATCAAGCCGCATGACACCATCTTTGATCGCGGGCCATTTGAACTGGTTCTGCTCCAGCCGCTTGTAGGCCATAACCAGTCCCGATCCGTCCCAGAAGATCAGCTTCAGCCGATCCGCTCGTTTGGCGCGGAACACATAGACTGCTCCATCAAACGGCTTCTTTTGCAGGTGGCTTTGCACCAAGGCAGCCAAGCCGTCATGACCCTTGCGGAAATCCACCGGCTTCGTGGCCATGTATATCTTCACCCCATGGCTCGGATGGATCATAACGCCGCTGCAATCTCGGCAATCCGGGCTGCTGGCGTGGCCGCATCCAGGCGAACGGTGATCTCTCCTTTGACAACCTCCAGAATGGCCATCTCCGGAAGAACAGGCAACGGGGCCGGTTCATGGTCGGAAACACAAACAGGCGCGAAATCGACAGCATCGCTCATCGGTAAAACCAGCTTCCCATCCCGCGCCATCCGCCGCCATGCCGACAAATGGTTCGGGCGCAGGTCATACTTCCGCGCAACCCCGGCTACCGTTGCGCCTGGCTCCAAGGTCTCGGCCACGATCAACGCCTTCAACTCATCCGGCCACCGGCGATGGCCGCGCGGTCCGATAACTACGCCGAATTTTGTGAAAACCTCAGAAAGATCATCCATGGAGCAGACCTGTGAAAAACTACGTCAACGCAGTGACTCGCAGATCAAACGCTCACAAGGAAGGTGGCGGCAAAACGTAAGCGGTGCGCCGGTCACACAGGCTTGGCGTAATTCCATGGCAGCAGCTCGTTGATGTCCGCTTGTTTGTGCCCGCCAGCGATGGCTGTCAGAACGCCAGACAAATAGCCATGCGGTTCGATTCCGTTAAGTTTACAGGTCTCGATCAGGGACGCGATGATGGCCCAGTTTTGTGCACCAGCATCGTGGCCTGCAAAGAGCGCGTTCTTTCGGTTTAAGGCGATGGGGCGGATCGTTCGTTCGACAGGATTGTTGTCGAGTTCGATGCGGCCGTCGTCGAGGAACCGGCGCAGCCCGTCCCAATATTTTGCGATGTATTTCAGGGCCTCTCCGGTTGGCGACTTGGCAGAGACGCGGGCTCGGCTTTGTGCAAGCCAAAGCGCGAAGGCATCGATGATGGGTTTTGAGTGTTCCTGTCTTGCAGCGTGCCGTTGATCGGCACTTTGACCACGCAGATCTTTTTCGATGCGGTAGAGCGCCTGGATTTGAGCCAGGCCTTCCTGTGCAATCGGGGCCGCGCCGGATTGGGTGACATCGTGTAATTTACGCCGCGCATGGGCCCAGCAATAGGCCAAAGTAACGTCCTGCGCAGGCCGTTTGAGCAGGCGGTTATAGCCTGTATAACCATCAACCTGCAGGATGCCGCTGAAGCCGCGTAAGATATTGTCCGCATACTGACCGGAACGTCCGGGCGCATAGGTGAAGGCAACACCAGGTGGATCCTCGCCGATCCAAGCACGGTCATCGCGGGCCAGCGCCCAGAAGTATCCTGTTTTGGTCTTTTTCCGTCCAGGGGCCAGAACCGGTGCGGGTGTTTCGTCCATGAAGAGCTTGGTTGAGCGCTTCAGGTCGGCCATGAGCGCCTCATAAACCGGGGTCAGTTCAAACGCCGATTTGCCAACCCACCCCGCAAGGGTCGAGCGATCCAGATCGATCCCCTGGCGGCTGTAAATCTGGGCTTGTCGATAGAGCGGCAAGTGATCCGCATATTTTGAGACGAGCACATGGGCCAGCGTGGCCTCGGTTGGCATACCGCCTGCGATGATGTGCGCAGGTGCTGAGGCCTGACTGATCCCGTCTTCGCACGACCGGCACGCGTATTTGGGGCGACGGGTGACAATTACCCGGAACTGGGCCGGAATGATGTCCAGCCGTTCGCTGACATCCTCACCGATTACATGGCGCTCGGCCCCGCAGCCGCAGGACAGCTCGGGTTCAATGACCACTTCCACCCGCTCCAGATGTTTGGGCAGCGATCCCCGGTTGGGCTGGCCCTGCTTCGGTGGTCTAACGGGCGCGGTACGTTTATCGGCATCGATCTCAGCTTCCACCTGCGCGATAGCTGTCTCGATGTCTTCGAGTTCCAGCTCGTATTGGGCTGGATCAATCTTCTCGGATTTGGCCCCAAAGAGCGCCTTCTTGAACGAGGCAACCAAGGCCTCGAGCCGCGCATTCTGATCTTGTTGCGCACGGATAATTGCCTTCAGTTCGGCAATGTCATCGGGCAATTCATCAGGTACGGTCATGCCCGATACCATAACAAAACAAGGGCAGAATGACCCGCGCAAACGCCCCCATGAGTCACTCCGCCGCAGCTGGGGCTGCCACCTCCAAGGGGCGCACGCGCCGCCAATCCAACCCTGCGAACAACGCCTCAAACTGGGCCGGTTCCAGCCGCATCACCCCATTCTTGATCGCGGGCCATGTGAAGCTGTTATCTTCGAGCCGCTTGTATGCCATCACCAGCCCGCTGCCGTCCCAATAGATCAACTTGAGCCTGTCCGCGCGTTTGGCTCGGAAGACATAGACCGACCCATCAAACGGCTTCTGGCGCAGCTGGCTTTGCACCAAAGCAGCCAATCCGTCATGACCTTTGCGGAAGTCCACCGGATCACTGGCTACAAAAATCCGGACCTTGTGGGATGGCGTGATCACGTCGCCAAAGCCCGGACGATCTCGGCGATCCGCGCCGCTGGCGTTGCCACATCAAGACGAACGGTGACGTCATCCTTGATCACATCCAGCGTATTGGAGACCAGATTGGGCAGAGGCTGGGCAACAGGTGCAGGTGCTTCAATCTCGACCGGCACAAAGTCCATGCCGTCCAGATTTGGCAAAACCAGCTTGCCCTGCCGCGCCATCCGCCGCCAATCCGACACTGTGCTCGGGATCAACTCATACCGTTTGGCGACCGCATTGACCGTCTCCCCTTCAATCAGTGTCTCCGCCACGATCCGAGCCTTCAACTCAGGCGGCCAATTCCGCTTGCCGTCCGCACGGCGAGGCACACTTGCCAGAAACTCGCTTATAGCTCCCATCGAGAAACTCCCCACTAATCAAAGAAGCCTCTGAATCGCAGATCAACCGTCATGTCGTAAGTGTGGGAGCGGCGCACCGCTTACGGTGGACTGGTGATCCTGGGTGTTGAGCTTGACCAGCCGCGCGGACCCGGCCAG
>MDLF01000070.1 GCA_001730095.1 Rhodobacteraceae bacterium (ex Bugula neritina AB1) | reverse complement strand
CGCTCATGAGATGACCCCTGGCCGTTCCATTCATGCGCACAGTCCGGGTTACCGGGAATCTATGTCACATTTCTGCACTGGGCCCAACTCAAGGATAAGCGCAAAGCCGGCCTCGTGCCCAAGACAGAGACCACTTGAATTTTTTTGCTGCTGTTTCGGGACATGCCTCGGAACAGCAGCGGGTGGGGCAGAATTACTTTGATGATCAACCGCTAAAGTGGGTCAGTTTTCGAGTGGTGTTGACAACGCTTTGCAATAACGCCCAAAGCAGAGTGCCAGAGCGCTGACATTCGCATGCAAATCAAACTGCCGGATGGTTTTTTCGCGGCCTCGCAGGCCAAATTTTTCAGCAAATCCAGCAGAGTGCACACATCGATAAATGGCTTCGGCAAGTGCATTCGGATCGCCGCATGGTGTCAGCAAGCCTGTTTGCTGATGGCTGATAATCTCCGGAACGCCTGTAACAGGCGATGAAATCACCGGCAGGCCATGCGCCATGGCCTCCAAAAGAACCGTCGGTAAACCGTCGCGATCACCATCAGCCGCCTGGATACAGGGTAAGACAAATACAGCCGCCTGGCGCATGGCGGCGAAAAGATCGGTTTGACTCGCATAGCCCGCAAGAACTACGATATCCTGTAGTGCGAGATCTTCAATCCGTTGCTGCAACCGGTCGCGCTCGGGGCCGTCGCCGATAATCTCACAGCGAAACGCCAGTCCACGGTCACGCAAACGGCCGCAGGCCTCGACCAGGTGGATGAACCCCTTTTTCTCGACCAGCCGACCGGCTGCGAGGATCCGACCGGCCTGTGGCTTGCCCGGTCGGCAGGCGGCCAGATCGATGCCATTATAGATGCGGTGGATGCTGGCCGTGCGTTCGGGACATATCGCAGCTAAAATTTGGCGGTTATATTCCGACACGGCAACGACAAAGGCCGCCTCGGCGATCTTACGCCGGCGCATTTCACGGTCGGTTGCAGCATCGGCAAAGGTTAAGTAGAGATCGCGGGCGTGAGCTGTCCAGGAAAAGCGGATGCCGGCCATGCGCGCCGCCAGTAGCGCTACCTTAGTCTGATTGGTGCCGAAATGAGCGTGCAGATGGCCAATTCCAAGCCGACGGACATGAGAGGCAACCACGGCGGCGGCCACCTCCAGCCGCACTGCATCAGCCTCGCTCAGGCCAGCGAACAAGGGATCGCCGCATGGCTGATCGTATCCTTCCGTCACCAAGGAAGCCGGTCGGTCTTTAAAACCGACGCCGAGCCGCAAGCCAGCCAGCTGATCCAAGCCAGGCAGGTAGGTGACGGAGGCTTGTAGCTGGGCCAGCTCCGGCTGGCGCGGCTCGTCGGGCGGGCGGGCGAGGGAAAAGATATCGATGCGATGGCCGCATCGCTCAAGTTCGAGAATTTCGTTTAAGACGAACGTTTGGCTGAAACGCGGAAACCGGTTGAGTACATAGCCGATACGCAATGGCCCAGCCTCAAGCGCTTGCCGGGGTGGCCAGAAAATCGTGCCGGGTGCGGGCGCCTTCAAGCAGCCGGGCGGCCGCACGTTCGGCCCCATCCAGGTTGATCGCCGGGGTAAACCGTTCCCGAACACTGACCTGGCGCAAATAGCTGGCTAACCGGCCCGCTTCGAGATCATCGGCACAAAAACTGTCTACCAGACCGCGTTCTTGGAAACATTCGGCCCGGATCATCTGTTCGGCACTTGGACCGTTGCGGGCGATCAAGAGCGTCGGCAGCCCCTCGGCCAAGGCTTCGACGGACGAGTTGTAACCAGCCATGCCGATCAGCATGTCGGCGGCGGCACAGTAGGCTGATAGGTCGGGCAACCGGTCGAAACAAAACACACCCATGGCTGCGGCCCGCTCGTGGATCACATGCCTTGCAGCCGGATCCATCAACGGTCCAGGCACCAGCAGCGCCATTGGCCGTTCCGCAGACTCAAGGCTGGCAAGCGCATCCAGGCAGACCGTCATCAAGCCAAAGGCATCGCGGCCTCCGCCGCCGGTAATGAGGACCAAAGGCCTGTCCTTGATTCCTAACCGCTGACGCAAGCGATCGCGGCTCGAAGGGAGTGCCCGGTTGGCAACATAACCCAAACTTTGCACGCGCCCAGCTGCGAATTCTTCCAAGCCATAAGCCGTCACCGTGTCATAAATATCTGGATCGCCATAAACGAAGATCTCGTCATAATGCCGGTGAATAATCTCTCCGGTGCCGTCATCCTGCCAGCGGCGGCGGAGTAAATCTGGCTCGTCCAGAATATCCCGCAACCCCAGAGCAACAAAGGGGCGGTGGCTATCGTTGGTGGCCAGATTTTCAAACGTCGGCAACAGTTCGTTCCAGACGCCACCCGGTACATGATCGACCAGCATGGCGTGGGGCTCAAATGCATTGACGGCCTCGCGGATCAGTCGGCTGCGCAAATCACGCATCCGGCTGCCGGAGATATTGAGCTGTTCCGGTCGCCAGTCGTGGCGCGACTGCTTGACCAGTGAAGGCAGCTTGATGAAATCAATTCCTAGCGGCGTATCGAATACCAAACCAGCCGGGCAGCCTATTAACATCAAAATTGATGCGTCAGGGCGTTTGCGGAGGATAGATTCGCCGATATTGGCGTTGCGCCGAGTATGGCCAAGACCAATGGTATCATGGGAATACATCAAAATACGAGGCGGCTGTTTGTCGAACAGGCGACGCTTTTTGGTCATGCTGTAGCGAATGAAAGAGTGCCATTGCCGGGAGGAATAGGGTCGCGTCATCAATGCCGAGGCGCCGCAACTTTCGACCAAACGGCGCACACAAGCGTTATCGCGATCAGCCGTCATCACCCACAATGGTGTGCCCTTCTCGCTGCGCAAATCGCCAACCGCACCAAAACCCATATCCTGCGCCAGCCGGGCATCGGCGCAGACCATATCATAATTCCACCTCAAAGTGACCGCATCGTTTTTCGAGACGTTCTGAACAATCTCCACCTCGGCTCCGTGTTGCTGAAGGATATCCGCCAACAGCTCCTGACACGATGAGGGTGGTTCAATCAGCAGGACACGATAGGTCATACAATGACTAATTTCCCCTAAAGGTTGAATAGAAAACAAAATCTAGTTTGAATAATTCCACTTGCAAGGAGAAAATTGATACCCATGACAAATCAATGGCCACAGCTGTGAATGATGCGTTGCCATGACACTTTAGTGACCACCCGGCAGTTCAATGACATTGTCATCCGCTTTGATGGCCTGACAATCATGCGTGATCAAAAGCGATGTCCGGTCGGCACAAAGCCGGTCGATGGCACCGGCAAGCACCTTTTGCAATCCAGGATCGAGGGCGTTGGCCGGTTCGTCCAGAATGACCAGCGGCGCATCCTTGAGAAGGGCGCGGGCGATCGCGATGCCCTGCCGCTGCCCGCCGCTCAAATTGGCGCCGCCCTCGAAAACTGGCGTCTCAAGCCCTTTGGGCAGCGCATTGATCCAGGGCTGCAGGCCGAGTTGACCCACCAGATCTTCGATAGCCTGCTGTTCCATTCGCGGGCTACCGTAAGCGATATTGCCAGCGATGGTGAGATCGAAAATAGCCGATTCCTGGAAGAGGATGGCAATGCGCGATCGTAGTGATTTGAGTGTAAACTCGCGAAGATCGACACCATCCCACAAAATTCGCCCTTCGTCCGGATCAACAAAGCGAGGGATCAGGCTTGCTAAAGTCGATTTGCCCGAGCCGCTTTGACCCAAAAGGACCGTGCGCCGTCCAGCGGGCAAAGTGCAGTCGAACCGGTCGAGCACCGGTATGCCACGGCGCGTAATGCTAACCTGCTCGAACTGAATCGCCTCACGCAAACGTCCAGCACGATGTGCATTCAACGGATCGGCCACCTCTGACCGTTTTAGGAGGACTGCTAGAACCCGCTCGCCGGCCACACTCGCGCGGAGTAAACGCATCATCGCCGCCGGCGTTTCCCGGATAGGTTTGTGCAAATTGCGCATGTAGGCCGCGAACACCACGAGATCGCCGGCAGTCAAGGCACCAGCAAGCACCCGTGTCGTGGCAAGTCCGACAATGGCGGCCGTGGCGATGGTCAATAACAGGGACGTGAGCGCATTGAGCCGAGCATCGACCTTTGCTGCCCGTTTGCCAGCACATATTCCCTCTCGATCAGTGCTCTCGAAGCGCGCCTTGACCCGGCCTTCTGCCGTGAAAATCCGGATTGCCGGCAAGGCCCTGAGCGTTTCAACAGTACGCGCAAAAAGTCGGCCTTCCTGCCGCCTTCGGTTGACCTCGGCCGCCCGCATCGGCCGTGCCAGCCTGGCAAAACCGAAGCCTAGCGGGAGGGCCAGAACGACAATGATCAGGGTCAAAACGCCGTCCATCAAGAACATGACGGTCAAGACACTAAGGCCCAATACGAGATTTCCGGCTATTTTGACAGGCAGGCTGACAAAACTTTCCCGCAAACTGCGGATATCGCCGGTCAGCCGCATGAGTATCTCGCCACTTTGACGCTGCTCATGAAAACTCAAAGGCAGCTCGTGCAGCTTGGTATAGAGATCGGTTCGCAGACTGGTGGTCGCTTCGATCGCCAGGGCCGAGGTTTGCAACCGCTGGATATAGAAAAAGAGGGCGGTGGCGCCGGCGATCAATAGGGTGGCGGCCATCAGCACAATGATCAATTCCAGATCACCTTGTGGCAGTAGTCCGGCCAGGCTGGAGGGTACCGGATGGTCGAAAAACATCACATCGATCAGGATTTTCAAGGGCCATGGTTCGAGTAATCGCATGGCGGTCACGCCCGTGGCGGCCAATATGGTCAAGGCCAGCCTTGTCCATTTGGCGCAAATATAGGGAGCAAGTCCCCTGACCGTTCGCCAAACTGGTCCCCAGCGGATCGCCATGTTAAATGGTCATCTCAGATAATAGGATCGACACACGCCAGCAGCCAGCGGAGGGGTTGGTGATCTTACCCTTGCTCTTGCACAAGATGGCGCGCGCCAGAGCAATCAGCTTTGCAGTTTCGTGCATGCTTTTTCCCGGAAGATCGTTTCGAAGACCGCAAGATCGTTGGAGTTTCTGCCCGTTGCATCGAGATAGGCCATTCGAAAACCTGTCGCAGTTCCAGCATCAAGAGCCGCCAGTTCGACAGCTATTCGGGCCGCGGCAAGCAGCGGATGCGCCTTAATCAAAGCATCGGGTCGGGTGACACCAATTCGGCAGCCAGTGTCTACCAGTTGGCCAAGCTCGACACCAGTAAGTGTGGGCACTCGCTGATCGATCATTTGATCGAGACATTCTACTCTGCTCTCATTCAGCCTTAAAAGTTCGAGGCTGCGGGCAAGCGACCGGCTCCGGCCGCATTCGATCTTTAAGGTTTCCAACTCGGCCAAGGCCGCCGCCAGCCGCGAAGCCATGGCTGGGTTCCAAACAGTCGGCTCGGACAACCGCGTGCCTGCCGGTGCGGTATAAAAAACGGCGCCGAGAGGCTGAACGGTACCCCAGATTTCCGGCAACTCCAGCCTCGATAGTGACGCCTTGCGGGCAGCATGCAGCTGGCGTTGCAGTGCCCGAACCTGCAGCCGCTTCCGGGCTAGAGCACGAAGCGGTAGCGATATGCGCTCGCCATTGGCGATCAACTGCAACCGATAGCGTGACTTGAGCTTGTGTTTATGGGATTCTTGACCCTGCAATTCGATGCCTGCGATTTCGGCTTTCCGGCTAGCCCAGGCATGGGGCTTAATTGTTAGTGACACATAGTCTGGCTGGGCCAGCCAGAAGGCGACGTCGAGCGAACCGGCAGTTGCCACTGGCCGTCTGGTAACCTTGGCCTCGGCGAGAGCTATTTGCTGGTGGGCCCGTCTGGTCAAGAGCACCATGTCCTCACGCCAGGTCGGACGCTGCAGGCGAAAGGTCGTGGCCGCCGAGGTGACGTAGGCGAGTGACTGAAACAAAAACAATCGGCGCTCGTCAATCGATGCGGTCTTTGCGTAGCTGGCAAGCACACGCTCAGCCGCCAGGTCGCTCAAGCGCAAATCGCTGAACATACGTAAAGACGGCAGGGCCAGCGAGCCGATGAAGCGGGCCACATCAAGCATCGGATCGCCCATGCCCATTTCGTCGAAATCGATGAGCTGCACGCAGCCACCCGCGACCAGCACATTGGCATGGTGAAAGTCGCCATGGATCGGTGTGCTGATGCAAAGCCCCTTCTGGATACC
>MDLF01000069.1 GCA_001730095.1 Rhodobacteraceae bacterium (ex Bugula neritina AB1) | reverse complement strand
GCACCTCAAGCAGTTCATCATATCCGTTCTTGTAAAGGCTTTTATTCATCATCAGGAATGCCTGCCTTCTGTCAGGGGATCAGGAGCTGTATTCAGGATCTGCGACCGGGTCCGGGCGGCTGCAGGACGGTGGCATCTATGCGGCAAACCGGCAGCTATGAAAACCGGTTTTTGCCAGCCCTGCGGTCGCGGGCGGTGGCAGGGCTGGCATTCCGGGGGGAAACGCGGCATTGAACCGGAGAGGGGGCCGGCCCCGGGACGCGGGTCCGGGACGGCCTGATGCACAGCAGACCGGAGGCTGAACCGTTGACATATCCCAAGCTCACGATGACGCTGCTGGTGCGCAATGAGGCGGATATTCTGGAGGATAACATCCGCTTCCACCATGCCATGGGGGTCAGCAGCTTCATCGTGATGGACAATCTGTCCACCGATGCCACGCCGCAGATCACCGCGGCGCTGTCGCAGGAGATCGACATCGAATACCTGCATCAGCCTGCGGATGACTATAATCAGCGGGATTGGGTGACGGCGATGGCGCGCAAGGCCGCGGAGGAACACGGGGCCGACTGGGTGATCAACAATGATGCGGATGAGTTCTGGCTGCCTGCCAGTGGCGATTTACGCAGCTTTTGCGCATCGCTGCCGGAGCGCACCGGCTGGGTCACCGTGCCGCGGCATAATGCGGTGGTGCCGGCGCTGCCGGGCGATGTGCTGGGCGGCGGTGCCGGGCCCCGGCTGACGGATGTGTTCGAGCGTGACAGCCGCAACGGCGAAGGCAAGCCGTTGCCGGGCAAGGTGCTGCACCGGGCATCGGCCTCTGTGGAGGTGGCGCAGGGCAATCACAGTGTGGCCCATGTTGCGGGCCATGCCAGCGCCGGGCAGGGACGAATCGCTATTCTGCATTTTCCGTGCCGGTCGCTGGCACAATACAAGGACAAGATCCGCCTGGGTGGCGCCGCCTACAGCCGCAACACCGCTTTGCCGCCCGGGGCCGGTGCGGCCTGGCGCAGCCAGTATGACGGGCTGGAGACCGGCGCGGTGGAGCGGTTTTGGCGCGATCAGGCGGTGGCGCCGGAAGAACAGGAGATTGGCCTGTTGCGCGGAACCCTGATGCGGGACGCCCGGCTGGCCGGCTTTTTTGCAGACCAGGCGCAGGCCGCGGCGGCACAGGAGCTGCAGGCGGCGCGACGCGGGCTTCTGGCGCAGAGCCGGGCGCTGGCAGAGACGTTTTCGCGTTCGCAGGCAGAGCTGATTGCACGGGTGCCGCGGCTGCAGCGCCGGGAGCGGCCGATGTATTACAACCTGCGCTTTGCAGTGCGCAGCGCCGAAGAGCATGTGGCGCAGCTGGAGGCGCTGACGGATGCAGCGGATGCGACGGCGCTTTGCGCCCGGTTCGGCGCTTTGCGCGATGTGTTCTCGCTGTTTCCCCGCAACAGCCATTTGCCCGCCTTCCTGGCCCGGCTGCTGGAAATGACGGCGGCTGAGGATGTGCAGCGGCTGCGCGCCGATTGCGCGGGCAAGCGGGTGATCCTGCACACCAGTTGCCATCCGCGGCTGCAGGAGTCACGCCGCAGCGTGGCGTCCTTTGCGGCGCTGGGGCAGGGGGACTACCGTCATATCATCCTGCTGGGCGCGCGCACTCCGCGCCCGGAGCAGGAGCTGGGCCTGTCGTTCAGCTATGACGGGGAGGTGCTGCAGGTGCCGGCGCCGGACAGTTATGAAGGGCTGCACCAGAAGCTGTTTTATGCCTATATGCTGCTGGATCTGCTGACGGCGCCGGCGCTGGCGGTGAAAATTGACGACAATATTCTGCTGAAGGATGCCGACCGTTTTGCCGCCTGCCTGGACCGGGTGGCGCGGCAGGGGGCGGATTACGCCGGGCGGCGGGTCGGCACAAGGCGGCATCAGGATCAGTGGCACGGCTGGCATCTGGGCAAATGCGCGGATGCCGGAATGGAGATGCGCGGCTATCAGTACCCGCTGCCGCGCGACTATGCGGCGGGCGGATACGGCTATGTGCTGGGCCCGGAGGGGCTGGCGGCCTGCAGCTACATGTATCTGGCGATGAAAGAATTTTTCGCGATGCCGGCCGTCGGGCTGGAGGATGCCTGTGTGGGCCATGCCATCTATGCCCAGCGGCTGGAGCTGATGGATATCTCCCAGGGGCATGGGCTGCTGGCGATGCCGGGGCTGACCACCAAGGAACGGCAGCGTCTGGCGGCGGACTGGGCAGAGGATGGGGCGGAGGACAGGGTGCCTCCGGAGACCCCGGATCCGGTCTGATCAGGGCTTGCGCTCCGGCTTTTGCCATTTCATGTGCAGCAGCTTGCGCGCCAGCACCGCCTCCACCAGCTCCGGGTCGAAGGGCTCCCCCAGAAAGGCAAACAGCGGCTTCCAGGCTGCCGGGTCTTTGGCATAGCTGTTGTAATGCATCGCCAGGCAGCGGCCGGGATGCGCGGCCTGCCAGCGGGCATAAAGCGTCTCTGCGGTTTCCAGCTGCTCCAGCACCGTGGCGCGTTTCATGCCGCGCCACCAGCCGGAGTGGCGCACCTCCTCATGGTTGCGCGTGTTGAAGAGGAAATGCGCATCCGGCATGTAGCGGGCGAGAAACGCCAGCATCGGCTGAAACAGCGCCGGATCCTCGTGCCAGCGGATCTCCTTGAAGCCCAGAACCCGTGTGTCCGGCTCTGGCCGCAGCACCTGGCGCAGGAAGCTATCGGCAAGATCTTGCCCAAAGCGGTCTGCATCGATGGCCTCGTAGCCGTACCAGGGCTGATGCGGGCCAGAAGGCGTGCCACGCGCCCGCATCGAGGCGGCCTGTTCCGACTGCCGCAGATCGTCCCAGGCGCGCACCAGAGGCGCCAGCAGATTGGCGTTTTCGCCCCGCAAGCTGTAGCCCGGCAGCGCGTTCAGCATATTCTGCAGCAGCGTCGAGCCCGAGCGCCCGTAGGTGATGATGAACAGGGTCTTTTCGACCTGCCCGCACCGGTCCTGTGCCATCTGCCGTCTCCCTTGGCGCCGCCTGTGGTTCCAGGCTCTGTTCCTAGGCGGTGCTGCGGCAAAACCCAAGCCCGGAATCGGCCCCGCCGACCGGCCGGATGCAGGGCGGCGCACACCGCCGGAAACCCCGCAACAGCCCGCCCCGGCTGTCCCCGCTGCCCTGCAGGCGTGGCGCCAGAGCAGGCGCGGGCCCTGCAGGGCAGAGCAAATCTGCAGGCCACGGCCCAGCCCCGCCGCGCCATGCCTACCACAAAGGGGGTAGCAGATTCGCGGCAGGCCCGGTTCTGCGGATCAGGTGAGGAAAACCTTACCCCGGTTGCAACGTTATCCACAGGGCAGCGCCCGCGGTCCGCCCCAGGAATCCCGGCCATTCAGGGAGTCGATTAAATAGAGATTCAAACCTTTTCTGCAAAGCCTGCAATACCCGCGTCGAATCCCTTGAAAACAGGATGGAAAGCGGTTTTAGTGGCCGCGCGTAACGCCGCCATAACCTGTATGCCGTCTGTCGGGGGACAGCAAAGTGAGCAGTTTGGGTGACAGTCCCTATGCGGGTGCGCGGTACATTGGGAGCAATGCTTGACAGACAAGCAAAGCGCCTGATAGCGGAGGTGCAAGCGCCCATTCGGGGTAATGCGCTTTCTGGATGAAAAAAGATAGCTCTCAAGCAGGAGACTAAGGAATATGGCAACTTTCAACGGGACACAGATCGCTGATCTGATTTCGGGCACCAGTGATGCGGACGTCATCACCGGCCTGGCTGGCAATGACACCATCAACGGTGCCGGCGGCAACGACTCCATCACCGGCGGCGTCGGCGACGACAACATCCTGGGCGGTGCTGGCGACGACCTGATCATCCTTGGCGATGGTGAAGAAGGTTCCGGCACCCAGATCATCGACGGCGGCGACGACGACGATACCGTGCAGATTGCAGACCTGGTTGACGGTGACGATCTGGAGAACGACGCGGGCGCCATCATCGGCGGTCAGGTCAACAATGTCAGCAATGTCGAATTCTTCCAGATCGGCAATGCAAACGACTTCGTCCTGACTGTAGGCGAAGACGCGGTCTTCGCTCTGGATCAGAGCCTTGCAGATGATGTTGCCGGTGCAGCTGCATCCGGCGCGCAGGCTCTGGTTGTTGCAAGCTATAACGGTGCAACCGATGGCGATGTGGACTTTGACGGCGCTGGCGCAAGCACGGCTGCTGCAGGCATCGTGATCAACGGCACCACCTACATGGCCGGCGACACCTACACTTCCGCAGGCGGCGGCTCCGTGGCAATCGCCCATAATGGCACTAACTGGACATTCGATTATACTGCGGCACCGCAGTCCAACATCGAAATCGGTGAAACCGTCACCGATGAAGTTCTGGACGTGCAGGTGACTGACACCGGCACCGGCGAACTGGTCGACATCCAGTTCACTCTGGACATGACCGCAGGCGCGACCATCGACCTGGACGCCCTGGGCGTGACCCAGAACACCCGGATTGTTGGCGACAACAACGCCAACACCCTGACCGACGGTGACGGTTCCGACACCTTCGTCGGCAATGGCGGTATTGACACCTTCAATCTGCAGAGCAATGCCGACAACACTGTCTGGGCGGGCGCAGACGATGACGCGGGCGACACCGCAAACGTCACCGGCGGCGGCAACAACACCATCGGCCTGGGCGCTGGCATCGACACCTTCGACATCGATGGAGAAGGCAACAACACCCTGTTCGGCGGCGCAG
>MDLF01000068.1 GCA_001730095.1 Rhodobacteraceae bacterium (ex Bugula neritina AB1) | reverse complement strand
GCTGCCGGGATCGCTTGTGTCGAATTGATCAAGGCGATGGGCGCGCGGCATGAAAACTGCATTGCCTGTGACACAAAGGGCGTAATTTATCAGGGCCGAACCGAGGGAATGAACCAGTGGAAGTCGGCCCACGCCGTGTCCACCGACAAACGGACGCTGGCCGAGGCGATGGACGGCGCTGACGTTTTTTTGGGTGTGTCGGTCAAAGGCGCGGTCACGCCCGAAATGGTCGAAAGCATGGCCAAGAACCCGGTGATCTTTGCGATGGCGAATCCCGATCCGGAAATCACCCCGGAAGAGGCGCGCGCCGTGCGTCCAGATGCTATCGTTGCAACGGGCCGGTCGGACTACCCCAATCAAATCAATAATGTACTGTGCTTTCCTTATCTATTTCGCGGCGCACTGGACATTCATGCGCGTGCCATCAATGACGAGATGAAGATCGCCTGCGCGCGGGCGTTGTCGCAGCTTGCCCGGCAAGAGGTTCCTGACGAAGTTGCAATGGCTTATGGGAAAAAGCTCCAGTTCGGGCCGGACTACATCATCCCGACCCCGTTTGATCCTCGGTTGATTCATGTCGTGCCCCCGGCAGTGGCTAAGGCGGGCATGGACACGGGCGTTGCGCGACGGCCGATCATTGATATGGACCGCTATGAAATGGATCTGCGGTCGCGGCTTGATCCAACGGCGAGTGTTCTGCAATCGCTCTATGTTCGTGCCCGCAATGCACAGGCGCGGATGGTATTTGCCGAGGGCGATGACGAGCGTGTGTTGCGGGCTGCCGTGGCGTATGCGCGAAACGGATTGGGGCGGCCTATCGTCATTGGGCGTGAACATGAGGTGAAGAAAAAGCTCGAAGCCGCCGGCCTTGCCGATGCCATGGACGTGATTGAAGTCCACAATGCGGCCCTGACTGACCATCTCGATGACTATCGAAATTTTCTTTACACGCGGTTGCAGCGCAAAGGATACACGTTCGAGGATTGTCACCGGCTGGCCTCACGCGATCGACACGTGTTTTCCGCCTTGTTGGTGGCACATGGGCATGCCGATGGGATGGTTACCGGCGCAACGCGAAAGTCCGCCCAGATCCTGGAGCTGTTGAACCACGTGTATGACGCGAAACCGGGTGATGGCGCAGTCGGCGTGACGGCTCTGCTGCACCGCGGGCGCGTGGTGTTTGTTGCTGATACGCTGGTGCATGAATGGCCAGAGGACGAAGATTTGGCCGACATTGCCGAGCGGGCAGCGGATGTGGCGCGCAATATGGGACTTGAGCCGCGTGTCGCCTTCGTCAGCTTTTCGAACTTTGGTTATCCGCATTCAGAACGTGCTGAAAAGATGGCTCTTGCGCCAATGGTTCTGGACCAGCGCGGTGTGGATTTCGAATACGATGGCGAAATGACAGTCGATGTGGCGCTGAATCCGGAAACGCAGGCGCAGTATGGATTTTGTCGCCTGACGGGTCCAGCCAATATTCTGGTCGTTCCAGCGCGCCACTCGGCATCGATTTCGGTGAAACTGATGCAGGAGATGGCAGGAGCAACTGTGATCGGTCCGATTCTGTCGGGGATCAATGCGCCGATCAAGATGTGTGCGACGAATTCGACCGTTACAGACATTCTGAACATGGCGGTAATGGCCGCTTGCGATCTGGGGTAAGGTAGTGCGGTGGCGTGTCCGCCACCGCGATCGGATCAGCCTTTCATGCTGTCCCAAAATTTGCTGACCTTGCCGAAAAAGCTTTCGCTTTCAGGGGAGTTGTCTTCGGACAGCTCCTCAAATTCACGCAGCAGTTCCTTTTGGCGACTGGTCAGGTTAACCGGCGTTTCAACGGCCAGTTCCAGAAACAGATCGCCAGAGCCTCCGCCGCGCAGGGCAGGCATGCCCTTGCCCTTCAACCGCATCTGCTTGGCAGACTGAGATCCCGCCGGAATCCGGACGCGGGATTTTCCGCCGTCGATGGTTGGCACCTCAATCTCACCACCCAGCGCTGCGGTCGTCATGCCGACGGGCACACGACAGAACAAATTGACGTTGTCGCGTTCAAAAAGCGCATGATCCGCCACTTCGATAAAGATGTACAGATCGCCGGACGGTCCACCACGCATGCCCGCTTCGCCCTCACCGGACAAACGAATGCGTGTGCCGGTTTCAACGCCGGCCGGAATGTTGACCGCCAATGAGCGTTCGCGCTGCTGTCGACCGCCGCCGCCGCATGTGTTGCACGGGTTGGTGATAACCTGACCGCGCCCCTGACAGGTGGGGCAGGTGCGTTCAATGGTGAAAAAGCCTTGCTGTGCGCGGACTTTGCCAAGCCCGGAACAGGTCGGGCATCCCATCGGCTCGGCCCCGCCTTCGGCACCGGAGCCATCGCAGCCGGTACACGTGACCGAACTCTCGACTGAGATGGTTTCCTGTTTTCCGGCAAAAGCCTCTTCCAGCGTAACACGCATGTTGTAGCGCAGATCGGACCCGCGCGCGGCCCGTTGTCCGCCGCCACCGCGACCGCCGCCGCCCATGAAATCCCCGAAAAGATCGTCAAACACGTCGGAAAAGGCCGAGGCGAAGTCTCCGCCGCCGCGATGGAATCCGCCTTGCGGCCCGGCGCTGCCCTGTTCAAAGGCGGCGTGGCCAAACCGGTCGTAAGCCGCACGTTTTTCGGCGTCTTTCAGGACGTCATACGCCTCGTTCACTTCTTTGAACTGAGATTCGGCGTCTGGATTGTCCTTGTTCCGGTCCGGATGCAGCGCCATAGCCTTTTTGCGGAAGGCTTTTTTGATTTCTGCGTCCGAGGCGCCCTTGGCGACATCCAAGAGCTCGTAATAATCGCGCTTTGACATCATGGCTCCTTACAAATCGGGCCGGACCATGCGGTCCGGCCCCTTTTGGCTGTGGTTTTCGACCCTGCCTTAGCGGCCGTCTTTGCCCAGGTCTTCGAAATCGGCGTCAACGATGTCTTCGTCTACACCCTTTGGCCCATCTTCACCGCTGTCGAACACCGGCTCTTCGCTGTCGCCTTTGGCTTGTTCGGCGGCGTAGATCGCCTCACCCAGCTTCATGGCGGCTTCGGTCAGATCCTGGCTGCGCGCCTTGATGTTGGAGGCGTTTTCAGTCTCCAGCGTCTCTTTCAGCGCCTTGATCGACAGCTCGATCACCTCAACCGTGCTTGGATCGACCTTGTCACCATGCTCTTCGAGCGATTTTTCGGTGCCGTGGATCAGGCTTTCAGCCTGGTTCTTGGCCTCCACTAGCTCTTTGCGCTCTTTGTCGGCTTCGGCGTTTTCTTCGGCGTCCTTGACCATTTGTTCGATGTCTTCATCGGATAGACCGCCGGATGCCTGGATCGTGATCTTGTGCTCCTTGTTGGTGCCCTTGTCGGTCGCGGAAACGGACACGATCCCGTTGGCATCAATGTCAAAAGCCACCTCGATCTGAGGCATGCCGCGTGGTGCCGGAGGAATGTCCTCAAGATTGAACTGGCCCAGCAGCTTGTTGTCTGCAGCCATTTCACGTTCACCCTGGAACACACGGATGGTCACCGCATTCTGGTTGTCCTCGGCGGTCGAGAAGACCTGCTTCTTGTTGGTCGGGATCGTGGTGTTCCGGTCGATCAGGCGTGTGAACACGCCACCCAGCGTTTCGATGCCGAGGCTCAGCGGTGTGACGTCCAGCAGAACAACGTCCTTGACGTCGCCTTGCAGAACACCGGCCTGAATTGCCGCGCCCATGGCGACAACCTCATCCGGGTTCACACCTTTATGCGGCTCTTTGCCAAAGAATTTGGTGACTTCTTCCAGAACCTTGGGCATCCGGGT
>MDLF01000067.1 GCA_001730095.1 Rhodobacteraceae bacterium (ex Bugula neritina AB1) | reverse complement strand
AGTACCTTGAAAACCATATCGCTGATCCTACCGGCGCCAGCCGGTAGTCGTTCAGTCCATCTACTCCAGAGAGTTTAATGATGCGGCTGACTTGTGATGGATCTATCAGAATGACTCGTGTCAATGGTCTCCCTCCTCGGAGAAAAATTCCCTATAAAAGTCTTTTATGTAGCTTTTTGTCTGTTCTGAGCGAACAGATGTGGTCTCTCCACGTAGTACGGAAAATGCAATCCCGACTGCGCAATCCTCCCAAACTTTAATTCTATGCGGGGCACTTACTTTGATCGCGTACCAGTCGGAGAATTTGGAAATTAATCTGTGCGCTTCATATGGTTTTTGGGTCCAGTCCGGGTGATCTGGGCCCATGTCTGGGTTTTCTTCTAGAAGAAGATCCCACTCTAGTTTCTTTTCTAGGGCTGTGCGAAGCCTTTTATCATTTAGCATTAGCTCCGCTAACTTGATTGGGACTTCGTAAGGAAGTTTGGGGATTCTTCTCTGAGAATCAAGGCTCACTCTATTTGGTACCTTAAAGGCAATATCAGATATTCTATAATCTTCTATTTCACTTTCCCAACCGGCTAGGTCATCGAGGCTTGACATCTATTTCTCCCAGCTTCCTGTTTGTGTCTGCTGCGGGAGTCCAGTGCGGAGTGTGCAGAATTGCTTAACTACTGGCTCTGACCGGGCTGGGATTGTCGTCATAAGGAGGGTAAGGCAAGGGGGTAATGCAGCTGGCGTTTGGAAAATTTGGGCTGAGGATGGCAGAAAAACGGCCCGCCAAATGGCGGGCCGTTCCTGTTTTACGGGTGTCAGGCTCAGGCCTTGATCAGACCCATGCTTTCCAGCTTCAAGAGAACCTGGTGGGCGCAGTTGTCGACGTCGGTGCCTTCGGTCTCGACCGACAGCTCGGGGTTCTGCGGCACGTCGTAGGGGTCGGAGATGCCGGTGAACTCTTTGATCTTGCCTTCGCGGGCCAGTTTATACAGGCCCTTGCGGTCGCGGCGCTCGCATTCCTCAATCGAGGTGGCAACGTGCACTTCGACAAAGGCGCCGAAGGCTTCTACGTCCTCGCGCACGGCGCGCCGGGTGGCGGCGTAGGGTGCGATCGGGGCGCAGATGGCGATGCCACCGTTCTTGGTGATCTCGGAGGCAACATAGCCGATGCGGCGGATGTTGAGGTCGCGGTGCTCTTTTGAAAAACCCAGTTCGCTCGACAGGTTCTTACGCACGATGTCACCATCAAGCAGGGTCACGGGGCGGCCGCCCATCTCCATCAGCTTGACCATCAGCGCGTTGGCGATGGTGGATTTGCCGGAGCCGGAGAAGCCGGTGAAGAACACGGTGAAGCCCTGCTCGGCGCGCGGCGGTTTGGTCTTGCGCAGCTCGGCCACCACCTCGGGGAAGGAGAACCACTCGGGGATTTCCAGGCCTTCGGCGAGGCGGCGGCGCAGTTCGGTGCCGGAGATGTTCAGGATGGTGACGTTATCGCGGTCTTCGATTTCGTCGTTCGGCTCGTATTGGGCGCGCTCCTGCACATAGACCATGTGCTTGAAGTCGACCATTTCGATGCCCATTTCCGGCTGATGCTCGCGAAACAGCTCCTGCGCGTCATAGGGGCCATAGAAGTCTTCGCCGGCGGAGTTCTTGCCCGGGCCTGCGTGGTCGCGGCCGACGATGAAATGGGTGCAGCCGTGGTTTTTGCGGATCAGGCCGTGCCAGACGGCTTCGCGCGGGCCGGCCATGCGCATCGCCAAGTTCAGCAGGCTCATCGAGGTTGTGGCGGCCGGGTATTTGTCCAGCACCGCCTCGTAGCAGCGCACACGGGTGAAGTGGTCGACATCGCCCGGTTTGGTCATGCCGACCACCGGGTGGATCAGCAGGTTGGCCTGGGCTTCGCGCGCGGCGCGGAAGGTCAGCTCCTGGTGGGCGCGGTGCAGCGGGTTGCGGGTCTGGAAGGCCACAACCTTGTTCCAGCCGACCTTGCGGAAATAGGCGCGCAGTTCGTTCGGGGTGTCGCGGCGGCCGCGGAAGTCATAGTGGACAGGTTGCTGGATGCCGGTGACCGGACCGCCCAGGTAAACCTTGCCTGCGGTGTTGTGCAGGTAGTTCACGGCGGGGTGGGCGTCGTCATCGGCGCCAAAGACTTTTTCGGCTTCTTTTGCCTTGTTCGGCACCCAGTTGTCGGTGACGGTCATGGTGGCGAGGATCACGCCTTCCTGGTCGCGCAGGGCAATGTCCTGGCCGGATTCCAGGGATGCGGCGAAGTCTTCGGAGACGTCCAGGGTGATCGGCATCGGCCACAGGCTGCCGTCGGTCAGGCGCATGGTGTCGACAACGCTGTCGTAGTCGGCCTGGGACAGAAAGCCCTTGAGCGGGTTGAAGCCGCCGTTCATCAGCAGTTCCAGGTCGCAGATCTGGCGCGGGGTCAGATCCCAGCTGACCAGGTCGGCGGCTTCGACCTTCAGTTTCTGGGCGCTTTCGTAGGAAACATAAAGCTCAGGGATGGGAGCCAGATTGCTTTGCATCGGGTTGGTCCTGTGTTTGAGAGGGGGGAGGCCGCTGGCGGAGCCGGTGAGTTCCGCGTGCAGCGCGTTGTATTCCGCAAATTTGCGGGCAAGGAATTGATCGGTGAGGCGCAGTTTTTCCGCAGCACCCCGGGTGGTCAACGAGTAGGCATACCGCTGGCGTTTGTCCGGTCCCGGACGGTCGCTGATGGTGATCAGCCCGTTGTCGGCGGCGGTGCGCAACAGGGTATTGAGCCGCCCCAGTGAGATTTCCAGGGCAGCGGCAGTTGCGCGCTGAGAGGCGCCCGGCGCGGCGTCAAGCTGGCGCAGGAGGCGGAACAGCAGGTCTTCGCTGTTCGGGCTGGGTATAGATGCGGTGTCGCTCATGGCGGGCAGCAGTACGGTCAACCGGTTAAAAGTATGTTCACGCGTGAACGCATTGCATGGTTTGCCGTGAAAGCAAAGGGAGAAATGGCCGCCGCCGGCGATTTTTTGCCGCGTTGCTCTTGCGAAACGGCTGTGGGTGGGGCGGTCGCTTGTTCTCCTTGGGCGTGCTGCGTCGGATGAGCGGCGGTGGCGGGTGCGGTGTGGGAAACATGTGTTTTGCGCGGCGGGCTGCGGGGCTAACGCTGTTCTCCGGCGAGCAGGCGCGGCAGGGCAGCTGCGTGTTCGACCGGCAGCGCGGCCAAAGGTCGGTCAACGCCGCGTAGCTGGAAAGTTTCCAGTGCCATATGGGTCGACTCATATCCTGCGGCCTCCAGCGCATCTGCAGAGACCAGCAGTTCCACGCGCCGTTCCTTGGTTTTGGCTTCCAGTCGGCTGGCGGTGTTGACGCTGCCGCCGATGATCGTGCGCGGGGCATGGGCGGCGCTGCCGATCTCGCCCAGGACCAGTTCGCCCAGATGGATGCCGATGCCGATGCGGACCTCGGGCTCGCCATCGGCAGCCAGCTCTGCATTGAAGGTTTGCAGGGCTTCACCAATGGCGGTCGCGGCCTGCAGCGCGGCGCGGGCAGAGCGTTGCGGCGTGGAGGTCTCGAACAAGGCCAGCAATCCGTCGCCCAGGTATTTGTCGACAGTGCCACCGGCGCGGGTGATGGCGGGCACGATGGCATCAAAGAACCGGTTCAGCAGGAACACCACATCATAAGGCAGCTGGCCTGCGGTGCGGGCGGTAAAACCGCGGATATCCAGGAACAGCACGGCCAGCTGTTGCTCTTCGCCCTGGCTGGCATGGGCTCGGCCGGGGCGGCCGTCGGGGCGGAACATGCGGGTGACGGTCATCGGCGTCTGCGGTCGGATCTGGCAGGCCAGCCGCATATTGTCCGGGGCCTGAACCCGGGCCAGGCTGCGGGCCTCAGACGGGTCCGGCGGTGGCAGGTGTTCGCCGCCATTTTCCACCACTACGCGGCAGGTTGTGCAGCGACCCTTGCCGCCGCAAAGTGAGGTATGCTGAATGCCGAAAGAACGCGACATCTCCAGCAGTGTCATGCCGCGTTCGGCGCGGATTTCCGGCCCGTAGGCATAGCGGATGGTGACGGCGCGACGGCGCAGGAGGAGCTTGCGCAGCAGAAAGGCTGCCGCGGCGAGGCTCAGCAGCAGGCCGAAAATGGCAAGACCAATGCGCTCGGCGGCAAACATCTCTGAAAATGCCTGTTGGCTGGGCCAGTTGAAACCCTCCATCAGTGCCGCCCGTTCAGTACCTTCGGCAAACAGGGCGTAGATGCGGCGGCCTTCGGTCAGGAGGCCGGCAAAAGCAAAGGCGGGGATGAAGACGGCAAGGCCTGTCATCCAGGGAAACAGCGCGCGCCACCAACGGGTGAGCCGCAGCCAGTGGTGCAGCCCCATGCAGCCATGAATCCACACCGCAAGCAGCAAGAGGCTTTGCTGCCAGATCTCCGGCGAGTTCCACATCAGGATGATCTGATAGGGCATCTCGTCATTGGTGCCGTAGACTTCATGCGCGTAACGGGTGAAGACCAGATGAGCCGTGAGCTGCAGCGGGATCAAGAGGCCCAGCAAGGTTTGCAGGGCTTCGCCCCAGCGCATCTTCAGGCTGCGGCGGCGGGCCAGGCTCCACAATGCGATGCCTGCGTGCAGCACCAGCGACGTGCCCAGGATCAGGCTGCCCAGCAGGCTGCGGGTGATCAGCAGGCGGGCGTCCTGAAACTCATCCATCCAATCAGGCGAGAGCAGCCCTACGCCGATATTGATGAAATGAAAGAAGGCAAAGACCAGCAGCACCAGCCCGGTGACGATCCGGGTGCGGGTGATCCAGTTGCCTTGCCAGAGCGCACTTGCCACCCCGGTCCTCCTGTTTGCGGTTTTCCGGGCAGACTGCGTGGCCAAAGGGGCGGGGTCAAGCGGGAGACTGTCTTGATCGCGGTTTCGGGCCTGTGCCACGGTCAGGCGGAATTGATTTGTCGGGGATTTCACATGGTTTTGAATTGGCTAAAGGTTTTATGCTGGCGCTGGGGCCGTTTGCAGGGTTGTCCTCAATAGCAGAGGCGAGGCGCCGGATCGCCCTGGCTCTGGACAATTCAGACACTGAAAACGCGTCCTACCTGCCGAACGCGGTGCGATGCGCTGTGGTTTCAGCGCAATTCGATTTTTGCACGCCGCGATTACTGCTTTCAAAGCGCGCGCGGACAGGCGGCATTCTCCTATGCAGGTTGCAGTCCCGGCATGAGCGCGGGCGAAGTGCCGCTGAGTGCGGCGGAGCGAGGAGACGTCAGTCGGCTGAAGGCGCAAGAACAATTGCCGGGGTGCCGGTAGACAGCTTGTGGCTGTTTTGCGGCTTAGCCGGGGGGCTGCCAGGGGCGCGTGGGGCCGAGGGCCTGCACCGCATCGCCAGAGAGGTCAAACATCACAAGGTGGGAGAGTTCCGGGCGCGATCGGGAAGAATAGAGCAGCCCCTGTGCCCCGGCGGCGCGGGCCGCATCTGAGAAAACCCAGGTCGGGGCTGCCGCACCAGTGGCGCGGATGTCCTGCCAGACCACTGATGCCTCAGGGTTTCCGCGATAGTCCGCAATCCGCTTGGCACATACACGGATCGGCTGGATGACCCGCGGGTCATTGGCCTGGGAAACATATCGCCGGATGGCGACAGCGCAGCCTTCGGGGGTGAGAGACGTGTAAAGCGCGGCCTGGCCGGAATGGTGAAACCGCCCTTCGGGCGCGCGGGCAGGGGCCAGAGGCGCGTCTGCATGCGATAACAGAAGAATTCTCCAGACGGCGCCGGAAAAGGGCAGAAGAGGAGGGGGGCGTCTCAGCCCTCCAGCCCCCAGCCGTCCGGGGCGAAGCCGTGGGAGAGAGCCGCGCGGGTGGCCACTTCCTCGCCGATCCAGATGCCGGTGGCAGAGATGATCTGCTCGGGCAGGGTGGCAATCAGATAGGCGGGGTCTTTGCCTTCGGCCTCCATGAACGCGCAGGCATAGCCGTCGCGGCTCAGCTCTTCGGCCAGCGGGTGCCAATCGGCGCCGTCGCGGGCGGGGACGAAGAAGTAATCCACGTCCGCCACCTCGGGCAGGCCGTGTTCGGCCTGCAGGTCGTCGAATGCCGCAACGGTTTCGGCCCGTTGTGCGGTGAAATCATGCGGCATCCCGGTTACTCCTGCTCGGCCAGGAAACGCTCGGCATCAAGCGCAGCCATGCAGCCCATGCCAGCCGAGGTGACCGCCTGGCGGTATTTGTGGTCGGTGAGGTCGCCCGCAGCATAGATGCCGGGAATCGAGGTCTCGGTGGAGCCGGGCTTGACCTGAACATAGCCGCCGTTGTGCAGCTCCAGCACGTCCTTGACCAGTTCATTGGCGGGCGCATGGCCGATGGCAACAAAGACGCCCTTGCAGGGGATCTCCTTGACTTCACCGGTCTGCACGTTCTTGACCACAACGCCCTCGACCCCCAGCGGGGTGTCGGTGCCGACGACCTCTTCGAGCGTGTGGAACCACAGGGTTTCGATCTTTTCGTTCTTCATCAGGCGGTCCTGCAGGATCTTCTCGGCGCGCAGCTCGTCGCGGCGGTGGATCAGGGTCACCTTGGAGGCGAAGTTGGTGAGGAACAGCGCTTCCTCCACGGCGGTGTTGCCGCCGCCGATCACCACGATCTCCTGACCGCGATAGAAGAAACCGTCGCAGGTGGCGCAGGCCGAGACGCCGAAGCCCTTGAACTTCTCTTCCGATGGGAGGCCCAGCCATTTGGCGCGGGCGCCGGTGGCCAGGATCACCGCATCCGCTGTATAGGTGGTGCCGCTGTCGCCCTTGGCGGTGAAGGGGCGGGACGAGGTGTCAAGTGAGGTGATGATATCGCCGATGATCTCGGTGCCCATCGCCGCCGCGTGCTCCTGCATCTTGATCATCAGATCAGGGCCCTGCACCTCGGTGAAGCCGGGGTAGTTCTCGACCTCGGTGGTGGTGGTCAGCTGGCCGCCGGGTTCGATCCCCTGAACCAGGATCGGCTCCAGCATGGCACGGGCAGCATAGACCCCCGCAGTATAGCCGGCAGGCCCGGAACCGATGATCAGAACCTTGGTGTGGCGCGTCTCGCTCATGTGTTGTGTCCCCACGTAATGCAGCCTGGCGGGCGTGCCGCCGTCAGGCAATGCATATAGCGGCAGGGCGGGCAGGCTTAAACCCCCAAGGCATTGCATGCGGCAGGATGCAAAAGTGCCATGGATCTGCGCGTTGCGTCTTGCGCTGCTCAGCTGCAAAGAATATTGCGCAGAGATGAAACAATATTGCGCAGCCCGGCGGCGGTGCTATAAGAAACGCAAATCTCACAGGAGCTTCTGGCATGGTCACAACCCGTCTTGATCCGATTGATCGCAAGATTTTGTCGGAGCTTCAGGCCGATGGGCGCATGACCAATGTGGAGCTGGCCAAGCGGGTCGGGATTTCCGCGCCACCCTGCCTGCGCCGGGTGCGGGCGCTAGAGGAATCCGGGCTGATTCACGGCTATCACGCGGATGTGAATTCCCGCGAACTGGGTTTTGAGGTGCAGGTCTATGCGATGGTGGGGCTGGAGAGCCAGGCCGAAGCAGAGCTGAGTGCGTTCGAAGAGAAATGCCGCAGCTGGCCGCTGGTGCGTGAATGCCACATGCTGAACGGCGAAGTGGATTTCATCCTGAAATGCGTGTCGCCTGATCTGAGCACCTTTCAGAGCTTCCTGACCGGCGATCTGCTGACCACTTCGAATGTGGCAAGCGTCAAGACTTCGCTGGTGATCCGTGGTGCCAAGGACGAGCCCGGCGTTCCGTTTGAAGTGCTGGAAGAGCGGCTGGCGCGCGAGGCCTGACCTGCAGAAATTGCGCTGAGCGGTGTTGTTGCACAACTCCGGGTCTAGCCGCAGTTCGTTTCTCCCCGGTCGGACTGTACCCTACAGAAACTGTGACAGGTATACCAGGCGCCGTGCAGACGTTCAGTATGGCGATACGAAGGTGCAGTTCCGCGATCTGGCGTGCGAAGTCTTTTGCCATCAGGGATTGTTTAATCAGCTTGATGCAGTTCCTCTTTGCCTCAGCCCGGATTTTGCGGTGATATCCGCGCCTCCGGCGATCGCGGCTTGCCAGTTGGCAGCGGTCTCCAGACCATCCTCGGATCCAACCTGATGGTCAAAGATCCGCGCTGCTTCAGTACTTCAGTGCAAGATGACCAGTTCGTGGTCTTGTATATCGTAGGGGCCCAATTGCGCATGCATCCCAGCTACCATGCTGGTTTCACGCAGTGAATCCCTCACTTGATTTGTGCAACAAGGCCGCTGCGGTCCCCTAGCGCTTCTAGATTTTCCTAACGTGCTGAGCCAAAGGCCCCGAAAGGGACCTTTGGCGCGATCACAAGCTACCTGCCGGGGCAAGTGCGCCTGAACTTGCCGTCAGAAAATGGCCGTCCCCGGATGGCTCACACTGTCGGCCCGAGGATGGGACAGCGGCCCGAAACCCTGAATGCTGTCGGTGTGCGCAAACAAGTTCAGAAACAGCGTCTTGATCGCATAACTGGCCAGCTTCAGCGCATCCGGCCCCGGATGAAAGGTCTCAAACGGCAGGCTGCCCACGGTGATCACCGCATGCCGCGGCAGGCAGAGGTGGTAGAGGTCTACGGGCGACGGCGGCGCGGTTTCAAAGATGCTCATGCCGTCCTGGAATTCGGGCGCCAGGGTCAGGCGCTTTTCGTCGCCCGCCCCTTGCAGGTGCGGCGGCGTGCGCAGAAGACGCGCCGACGGGCCGGCCACCAGCGGAGATGCAGGTTTCTGCAGTCCCAGGCTGTCCGCCATAAAGCTGGTCAGGGTGCGGGTGTTGGAGCGTGTCGGCAGCACGGTGGTGCGGCCGATCCATTGCAAGGGCTGGCTGCCGCCACCGAAGGTCAGGATTTCATCACCGGGCAGCAGGTCCTCAACCGCAATGGGGCCTTGGGATGTTTCCACCAGCGAGCCGCGCGTAAAGGCGCTGAAAGCGTCTTCGAACAGCGGCAAAGCCGGGGCGATATGGCGGGTTTCGGAAACACCGCCACCAGGCAGCAGGCAGCTGACCTCATAGCGGCGCAGCTGCGGTTTGTTCACACTGCGCAGCGCGGCAGGATCCTGCAGGATTGCAGTGGCCTCGACGGCGTTGGCTGCTGCCCTGTGCAGCGACTGTGGGATGGTCATGACAGCAGACCTCTCCTTTCAAACTGCCCGCTTGCATCGGCCCCCACCGGCAACACAGACGTGCTTGAACGATTTAATATACCCAGTTTGGTTGCAGTTGGTTCAAATTGTCAAAAAATCTGAAGCAAACTGGTTAACTCGGGACGCGGGGCCGCCCTGGTGCAAGCGGCCCGCGAAAACAGGCCGGTTGGATGCCCCTTTGGCGGCTGACCGGACTGGCGCGCAGGCGTCAGTGGGGCCGCTTCAGAGGCATCCGTCCCCGGCGTTAACCCAGTTTCCGTGCCATGGGCTGAAGCCGCGCCTGGCCGCGGAAGCGGCGGGCGGCAACCCAGGGCAGGGTTACGGTTTCGCTCCTTGCGGAGCGCAATATTGAGGCAATGAATCGTTTGTTCATTTTCATGGTCAGTCTGTCCTTCGCCCGGCGGCTGCATCCGTGCTGTCGGACTGCCGCTGTTTTTGTTGGTCTGACCTGTTTATGGGTAATCTTTGCGCCCTGAATATGGCCCGCAGGGGGCATTTTCAGTCCTGGAAACTGCACTTCGCAATCTGGGCCAGAGCACTTGCAGGCTGCTGCAGGTGGTTGGTTTTCAAGGGAAATGACGTGGGGTCATATGTGAACAGAGCGGCGTCAGCAGCGAATGCGGCGGAAATGAAAAACATCCGCCACAATTGCTTTGGTTAACAGACCCTTAAAGCCGGATGCAGGAAATCAGCCGTCCATAGTCGGCTTCCCTGGCGTGGGTCGCGCGACGGTATGAGTAGAATTTATCGGGGTCGGAATAGGTGCAATGACGTGTCCAGCCAGCATTGCCGGCACCGGCTTGCCGCAGTTTGTGCAGGCCGAGGCCGGGCAGGTCGAAGAGATAGCGGCCGTTCTCGCCAGTGGCAAAGAAGCGGCCATAGGCGTCGTCCTGCATCATGAAGTCTTCAAAGAACTCCGGTCCGACTTCATAGGCGCGCTGGGAAATTGACGGGCCGATCACAGCAGCCGTGTTTTCGCGGCGGGCGCCGAGGGCTTCCATTGCCTCCAGCGTGGCTTCAAGCACCCCGTCCAAGGTGCCGCGCCAGCCGGCATGGGCAGCGCCGATGACGCCGGCCTCGGGGTCGGAGAACAGCACCGGCTGGCAGTCTGCGGTCAGGATCGACAGCGCAAGACCCGGCACATTGGTGACCATTGCATCCGCCCGCGGACGGTCCTGCGAGGGTTCCGTTACCACCTGCACATCGGCGCTGTGGACCTGATGCACTGCCGCCAGATGTTCCGGCTCGACATCCATGGCTGCGGCCACGCGGGTGCGGTTGATCTGGACCGCCTCGCGCTGGTCGGTAGAGCCAAGACCGCAGTTCAGCCCGTGATAGATGCCGGAGGAGGCGCCGCCTTTGCGGGTGAAAAATCCGTGCCGCACCGGGCCAAGCAGATCGGACGTGAGGATTTCAAGCGTCATTGTTAGCCATCATGGGTTCAATCCTGGCGGAGGGGTGGCCTGTGAAGAATAGAGGCCAAGCACTTTGAACAGGTTTCCCATTTCATCGGGGTGCGTCAACCGCCGATGTGCGGCGATCAGGGTTTCCAGACCTTCACCAGCAAGCGGCGCAGCCAGGGCGCGGGCGCGGTCCGTGATGCCAAGCCGTTCCAGAAACACGCCCTGCGGGGTCAGGCGGGTATGGGCGCAGCCTGCGGTTTTTGCAGTCAGGGCCAGTGCCTCGAAATCGACATGCGCCGTCAGGTCGGCCTCGCCCGGGGCCTGCAGAGGATCGGCGGGTTCATGCGCGCGCAGGGCCTGCAGAGTGTCCCCCAAAGCCCGCCAGTCGCCGTAATCGATGATCAGCGCGGCGCCGCCATGGGCAGCGATTCGTGTGGCGACGGCCTGGGTGACGGGGACGGCGGCTTCGCAATGCTCGACCAGATCGCCCTCCTGCGTGTCGGCCAGCCGGTGTTCCAATGCGGGCTGCGGCGCGGCGGGGCCAAGGCCAAAGGTGAGGGCGCCGTCCTTCAAACCGACCTGCTTCTCGCTCCAGCCGTTGCCTGTGCGGATGAACTGGCGGATGGGCAGGGCGTCGAAGAACTCATTGGCGACCAGGAACAGCGGCTGATCCGGTAACGCATCCACGCTGTCCAGCCATTCGGGCGCGTAGGCTTCCAGGGTTTTGTTCTGGACTGCGCGCAGGGTGGGCGATGCCTCGATCAGATGGAGCTGCATTGCGGCGTGGAGGCCGGGCACGCCGCGGGTGGCGCGCAGAAGATCCGCCATCAGGGTGCCGCGGCCGGGGCCAAGTTCTGCCAGGGTAAAAGGAGCAGGCGATCCCTGATCCAGCCAGGTCTGTGCCAGCGAAAGGCCCAGAAGCTCGCCGAACATCTGGCTGATTTCCGGTGCGGTGATGAAGTCGCCCTTGGCGCCCAGCGGGTCGCGAGTGGTGTAATAGCCAAGCTGCGGATGCAGCAGGCATTCTGCCATGTAGTCCGAAACCGGGATCGGGCCGCCCGCCTGAATGCGGGCGATCAGGTGGTTTTGCAGATTCATGCCGCGCTCCGGTCGGATTGGCGGGCGCGGATCAGGAACCAGAGGCCGATGGCGATCATTGGCAGTGACAGGGCCTGCCCCTGGGTGAGGCCGAAGCCGTCAATCTGCCAGGCCAGCCCCAGCGGGTTGCCGGGGGTGACGAATTGCGCATCCGGCTGGCGGAAGAACTCGACAATAAAACGGGCGAAGCCATAGCCTGCCAGAAACACGCCCAGGAGGCGGCCCGGGGTGAAAAAGGCACCACGGCGCCAGGCGAGATACAAGAGCAGGGCGCCCAGGATCAGCCCCTCCATCAAGGCCTCGTACAGCTGCGAAGGGTGGCGGGCGCAAAGCGCTCCCAGCGCCTGGCCGCAGTCCTGTGCCGCCTGCCCGGGGAAGGCAACCCCCCAGGGCAAATCGGTCGGACGCCCCCAAAGCTCGGCATTGATGAAATTCGACAGCCGCCCCAGCAGCAGGCCGGGGGCTACGGTATGGGCCACCAGATCGGCCATCTGCAGGCGGGGAATGCCGTGACGCGCCGCATAGATCCAGGAGGCAGCGATCACCCCGATCAACCCGCCGTGAAAGGCCATGCCGCCCTGCCAGATCTTCAGGATGTCGCCAGGGTTCGCCAGATAATAGGCGGGCTGGTAGAACAGCACAAAACCAAGCCGCCCACCGAGGATCACGCCGAGAATGATCCAGGTCAGCAGATCCTCTACTTGTTCGGGCTTCATCGGTGGCTGCTGCCCGGGCCAAAGCGCGGGGCGGCGCAGGGCCGCCACCGCCAGGCGCCAGGCAATGACGATGCCTGTGATATAGGCCAGCGCGTACCAGCGCAGGGCGAATTCGAAAGTGCCGATTGAGATCGAAAAGATCTCGGGCGAGAGGTCGGGGAATTGGATCATGGCCTGCATATGCGTCTGAATGCCTCTGCTCTTCAGGGGAAGTCAACGGCTTGCAGCCGCGCCTGTGCTTGCCCATATAGGGGGTAACCTCGAGACGGAGAAGAACATGCAGACCCGCAACAAGATCATGGATGACATTTCCCAGCTGATGACCAATGCGATGGGCGTGGCCCAGGGCGCCAAGGACGAGGCGGAGACTGCGATGAAAAGCATGATCGACCGCTGGCTGGCCGACCGGGACTTTGTCACCCGCGAGGAATTCGACGCGGTGCGGGCGATGGCCCAGAAGGCGCGCGAAGAGAATGAGGCGCTGAAGGCGCGTCTGGACGCGCTGGAGGCTGCACAAAAGTAAGCGCAAAGCCTGAACCGGGCGGGGCAAGCTGCCCGCCCTTCAGCGGCCCTAGACCTGCAGCAGCGCAATCTGCCGCAGGTTTTTTTGTCTTGGTCGGCTGTATCGAAGACGGCCCGTGTTCCGAGAAAACCATATTCTGCCGATTTTATAGTTCCGGCCTGCGTGCCGGCTTTGACGGGCCGGGGCCGCCATTCATGCCGCGTTTTGCCGTAAGCTCTCCCATTATTATGCCAGGCCGCAGTGCGGTGCCCATCGGCCGTCATAGGACAGGGCTGCGGGTCTGGAAACTTGGAGGCGACGCGGGGCGGGCCTCAACGAAGCGGACGCGGCCGAACTGCGCCATACTCCGGGCCGGGCCTTTGACCGCGCGGGCGCCAGTCAGAAGCGTCTGAACCGGAGGTTGTCAGGGGCCTATCGCAATTCTGGCCGGTGTCCTTGGGCGCCGCAGACATGATCCGGGCAATTCACATGCTGCAACCTGAGGCGCAAAATACTGGGCGCGGGCGGTTGTCCGGACTTTACCTTTGCTGTGACCCGTTTCATAGTCACGCAGCCGGCATTTAGGGGGCTGTGGATAGTTCATCCACAAGTTATTGCAGATATCCCCAAAATAAAGGGTTGCCAGATCACCTTTTCGGCTCCACCATATCTAGTATGGGAGCGGGGATCACTCCCCGTCCTGTAGCTAAAAAACCTAGATATTGGGAGCTGTTCTGCCTCATGCGCTAGGCAAAAAGAGAGGTGGCACCATGGCACTATCCGAGCTTCACCTGGAAGAAGATGTTCACCCCATAGATATCGTCGAGCATCTGGCATCGCACCATGACTGGGATTTCGACAGGGTCGGAGACGATCAGATCGCGATGTCGGTGGAGGGGCAGTGGCGCACCTATTCGCTGACGCTGGCCTGGTCGGGCTATGAGGAATGCCTGCGGCTGGTCTGCAGCTTTGAGATGGAGCCGCCGGAGGCGGAGCTGCCGCGGCTTTATGAGCTGATCAACAGCATGAATGATCAGTGCTGGGAAGGCTCTTTCACCTATTGGGCCGATCATAAACTGATGCTGTTTCGTTACGGTCTGATGCTGGCAGGCGGCCAGATGGCCAGCCCACAGCAGATCGACGCGATGATCAATGCGGCGGTTGCCAATGCCGAACGCTATTACCCGGCGATCCAGCTGGCAGTCTGGGGCAAGCGCAGCACCGAGGAGGCGATGCAGGTCGCCATTGCAGAGGCTTACGGCCGGGCGTAAGACTTCGCCCTGAACCTGAGGTATTGGGGAGGGGCGATTGATGGATATGCAAGAGATAGCCGCGCGCGGGCTGGTACTGCTGGGTTGCGGCAAGATGGGGTCGGCGATGCTGGCCGGATGGCTGGAGGGCGGATTACCCGCATCCTCGGTCTGGGTGATTGACCCGAACCCGTCGGACTGGCTGCAGGGCACCGGCGTTCATATCAATGCAGAGCTGCCTGCGGCGCCGGGGATCGTGCTGATCGCGGTAAAGCCGCAGATGATGGGCACTGCGCTGCCGGTACTGCAGAGCTATGGCAACGGTGCCACCCTGTTTATCTCTGTGGCTGCCGGAACCTCGATCGCAACCTTCGAAGATGTTTTGGGCGCGCAGTCCCCGATCGTACGGGCAATGCCGAATACGCCGGCCGCTGTCGGGCGCGGGATCACTGCGATCATCGGCAATACCCATGCAACGGATACCGATTTGAACCGTGCCGAGGGGCTGCTGAAGGCCGTGGGGCAGGTTGTGCGGCTGGACCATGAGGGCCAGATGGATGCGGTCACCGGTGTCAGCGGCTCTGGCCCTGCCTATGTGTTCCACCTGATCGAAACGCTTGCGATTGCGGGCGAGGCGCAGGGGCTGCCTGCGGAGCTGGCGATGCAGCTGGCCAAGGCCACCGTTGCAGGCGCCGGTGCGCTGGCCGAGACGGCAGAGGACAGCCCCAGCCAGCTGCGCATCAATGTGACCAGCCCCAACGGCACCACCCAGGCCGCTTTGGACGTGCTGATGGATGACGACGACGGTTTCCCGGCACTGCTGAACCGGGCGGTGGCGGCGGCAACCACCCGCTCCAAGGAGCTGGCGCGTGGCTGAGATCAGTTTTGACGACTTCCTGAAAGTTGACGTTCGGGTCGGTGAGGTCATCCGTGCAGAGCCGTTTCCCGAGGCGCGCAAGCCTGCAATCAAGCTCTGGGTCGATTTTGGGCCGGATATTGGCGTAAAAAAGAGTTCAGCGCAGATTACGGCGCATTACATGCCGGAAACGCTGGTGGGCAAGCAGGTTCTGGCCGTCGTAAACTTCCCGCCGCGGCAGATCGGCACGTTCATGTCAGAGATCCTGGTGCTGGGCCTGCCGGATGAGGATGGAGAAATATTCCTGGCCGGACCTGATGGACAGGTCCCGCTGGGCGGGAGGATGCACTGAGATGAAAATCTGGATTGCGCGGCCGATGACGGCAGCGGTGGAGGCCCGCGCGCGCGAGGCATTTGAGGATCTGGAAATCCGCGAGAGCAACGCGGTGATGTCTGAGGCGGAGATGCTGCGGGCATTGGCCGAGTTCGACATCGTGGTGCCGACGCTGGGCGACAAGTTCACGGCGGAGATCTTTGCCAAGGCAGGCAGCCCGCGCTGCAAGCTCTTGGCCAACTTCGGTGTCGGCTATAACCATATCGACGTAGAGGCCGCACGGGCGGCGGGCGTCGAGGTGACCAACACGCCGGGCGCGGTGACCGATGCCACAGCCGATATCGCGATGACGCTGCTTCTGATGTCGGCGCGCCGCGCCTCCGAGGGGGAGCGGATGCTGCGAGGGGGCGGCTGGGAAGGCTGGCACCCGACCCAGATGCTGGGGCAGCATGCCACTGGCAAACGTGTCGGCATTGCCGGCATGGGCCGGATCGGCCAGGCCATTGCCCGTCGCTGCCATTTCGGATTTGGCATGGATGTGTCTTATGTGGCGCGTTCGGCGAAGGACTTGGACTTCCCGGCTGACCGCGCCGAGAACCTGATTGCGTTGGCCGGCAAAGTGGATTTCCTGGTGGTGGCAGTTCCGGGCGGGGCTGAAACCTATCACCTGATCAACGCCGAAGTGCTGAACGCCATGCAGAGCCATGCGCATCTGATCAACATCGCCCGCGGTGAGGTGGTTGAGGAGGCGGCGCTGATCGAGGCGCTGCAAAACCGCCGTATCGGCGGTGCAGGGCTGGATGTCTATGAATTCGAACCCAAAGTGCCGCAGGCACTGATTGATCTGGACAACGCCACCCTGCTGCCGCATCTGGGCACCGCCACCGAGGAGGTGCGCAGCAACATGGGCCATATGGCGCTGGACAATGTTGCGGCCTGTCTGACCGGTGCTGCGCTGCCGAACCGGGTCTGAGGCGCTGCTCTGGCACAAAGCCGGGGGCGCTGCCCCCGGAACCCCCGGGGTATTTGAAACCAGAAAGAAGCAGCGGCCTTAGGTGGTGGCTGTTTTGTCATTTTGGGAGGCGCCGGTGGCGTCGCGCCAGTGGCGGCGGCAGAGCGAGACATAGGTTTCATTGCCGCCGATCTGCACCTGGTCGCCCTCGGTCAGGACCCGACCCTGGTCATCCTGACGGACCACCATGGTGGCCTTCTTGCCGCAGTGGCAGATGGTGCGCACTTCGCGCATCTCATCTGCCAGCGCCAGCAGGGTGGCGGAGCCGGGGAAGAGGTTGCCCTGAAAATCCACCCGTAGGCCGTAACACAGCACCGGCACCCGCAGGTCGTCGACCACGCGGGCCAATTGCCAGACCTGATCCGGCTCCAGGAACTGCGCCTCGTCGACAAAAACCGCGGCCAGCGGCCGTTGGGCCAGGCGCTGCTCGGTGCGGGAAAACAGGTCGTCTCCTGCGGCAAACATGTCCGCCTCCTCGCCAATGCCGATGCGCGAGGCGATTCTGCCGGTGCCGGCACGGTTATCCAGCCGGGCGGTCAGCAGATAGGTCTCCATGTTGTTTTCGCGGTAATTGTGCGATGCCTGCAGCAGCACTGTCGATTTGCCCGCGTTCATGGTCGAATAGTTGAAGTAAAGCTTGGCCATGGCGGGCGGTTTACCTGTGTGTGGCCGTCAGGGAAACTGCTTTCTTGGGAGAGTGGCAGGACCTGCGGGGTCCGATGAGGCTCACCGGGGCAGACGCGGCCAGGGTGGAACAAAACCCCTTTTGGCGGCCATCGCCATTCGCCCCGGAGAGCACAAGTTCCGGGCAGACCAATTACCCTGCCGGCAGGACGTCACTCACCCATCCTGCCTTGCACTGGACAACAGATGCCAAATTGCACCATGTCACTTGCTAAATCCCTGAAAACCTGAGGGATGGATAAGGTATCGCAATTCCTCTACAAGTCAGAAATGGGAAAACAATCAGTTCGTTCCCCTAAGGGGCGGCGGGCAACCAGGTGGGACGTATATGGCTGAAATCGGGACGTATCTGAAGAAGCACACCGAAGCGCTGGTGAAGGATGTCGGTATCGAAGCCGCCTGCCAGATCACCGGCAAGTCGAAAGCGACGCTGGGGCGCTACTATTCGGATAATGCAGAACATGCCGACCGGTTTATGCCGGTTGATGCTGTGGCCAAGCTGGAAAGCGCTTCTTCGTTTCCGCATGTGACATCGGCACTGGCGGATCTGAAGAACATCACGCTGTCCTACAATGGCAACGGCAGTGCCGAGGAAACTGGCCGCAGCGGCGGGGTGAATGCCGATGTGATTGCGCTGAGCCAGCGGTTTGCCCAGTTGATGTGCGAATACCAGGCCGCCATGGAAGATGGTATCATCACCGTGAATGAGGTCAAGCGTCTGTTGCGGGAAACGGTGCTGCTGCAGCAGGTGCTCCTGGATATGAAGCTGCATCTGGAAGAAGAAAGCGGCTGATATGCCGGGCTAGAGCGATCTGCCGAGGGTTGCTTAAGGTCATCTGTACAAGACAATCGCAGGCCTGCGGGTCGGCTGGGCGTTCCGGTCCTACCGCCGTGCGTTCTGCTGCCTGAGGGCGCCTTGCGTAAATGGCAGAATATCCGCAATGGCAGCTGAGGCGGTGGCGCGGGTGCTGGACGCCTTGGGCTGTGAAAGACAGCCCTGCTAATGCACCCGGCTTGCTTTTGCAGGAGAATGTCGGCGCGGCAGGCCATCCCTTGGCAAGATGCTGGCGGAGGCGCAAGTCTCGTGACTGGTGCGCGGCTGCGCGAAACATCCGACAAGCTGGTGTTCTGAAACTCTGGAGAATGTCGCAGAAGCGCGCCAACGGGGCGGCAAAGCAGATCGCTCTGCCCGTAGCCGGATGAAAAAAGCCCCGGATGGCCGGGGCTTTGGTGTTCAGATCAGCGGGATCAGCGGCACGTCGCAGGCGGCGAGTGCCAGCAGGGCGGTCAGGAGAATGGGCAGGCGCATTCGGGCGCTCCTTTTTGCTGCTCGGGTCCTGGGTGACTATGCCGCGGGGCAGGGGCCCCGACAAGACCCGTTGCAGGTTCGCGGCATGAAATGGGGTTTGACCCTGTTAAAGAATTGGGCGGCGCCTGCTGCGGCGGTTAGGCGTTTGTTAAGGCTCATTTGTGCCGCATTTGGGTCGCGAAGTTACCGCCCTTGGGAAGAAACCCTGCGGAAACAGGGGAAAACTTATGCGAAGCTCCTAACATAGCTCTTAAGCTTTTCCGGGGTTTTTAAGGGTTTTTTCCGAAATCTGTTCGGGTGTGTTAACAAAATAAGGGGCTTCAGGCGACCGGGTTGCGGCCTGAAGACTGGTTGTTAACCCTCTGTTAACTTTGTCTCATTCTCCACATCTTTCTGACAGAGCGGCTCCACAGCGGGCCGCAATCCGGCCTCAGGCATCTCTGAGGATGGCTTCGTGGGAACATGGAGTGGATCATGAGATATCTGGCAAAAATTGCCGCTGCGGCGCTGCTCGCCTGTAGCGCTGGAACAGTCGCCGCGGATGGGGCGCAATCTGTTGATGGCTGGGAGGCCGTAGGGCGGCTGAACATTGGCGGGCGCAGCATGTGCACGGCCAGCCTGATAGCGCCGGATCTGGTGCTGACAGCTGCGCATTGCATGTATGACATCCGCAGTGGCCGGACGGTAAAGCCGCTCAGCATCCGGTTTGAGGCGGGGCTGAATGGCCGCCGCTCCAAGGCTGTGCGGCGGGTTGTTCAGGTGGCGATCCATGCGGATTACCGGCATGGCCAGGTCAGCCAGTTCCGCACCGGCACCGATCTGGCGGTGCTGCGGCTGGAGAAGCCGATCAGTTCCGACGTCATCCGCCCGCTGGTGCTGGCCGCAGCGCCGGTGCAGGGCGCTCGGGTGGACGTGATGTCCTATTCCCACCGCAATGCCACCAGACCGAAGCTGCAGAGCGCCTGCCAGGTGCTGGTGGCGCGGCAGGCATCTTTGATCACAACCTGCAAAGTGGATTTTGGCGCTTCGGGGTCTCCGGTGCTGCAACTGCGCCCGGGCCGCGCGCCGCAGCTGGTGTCGGTGATCTCTTCACGGGCACGGATGGGCGGCAGGGGTGTTTCGCTGGCTGCGCCGCTGGGGCATTCGCTGCAGGCGTTGATGCGCAGGGCAGGCTGATTTCACTGGAGATGTCCCAGGAGCGGCTCGTTCCTTCACGCCGCTCTCTCCAACGGCAAAAGCCCCGGGTGTTCCGGGGCTTTTGCTGTCTTTCGGTGTCCGGGTGTGACGCCGGACGGGGGTGTGATCAGCCCTGCAAGCTTTTCACCTCGACGTCCCCTTCGGCCTGCGCCTTGATCGCGCGGGCGGCAGCATTGGAACCGGCCGCGGTGGTGAAGTAGGGGATCTTGTCATACAGCGCGACCGAGCGCATTTCCTTGCTGTCCTCGACCGCCTGTGCGCCTTCGGTGGTGTTCATCAGCAGCTGAACATCGCCGTCCTTCAGCATGTCCACCACATGCGGGCGACCCTCATAGACCTTGTTCACCAGCTCACAGGCGACGCCCTGGCTGTCCAGCCAGGTCTGGGTGCCGCGGGTGGCGACCAGGGTAAAGCCCTGTTCCACCAGGATCTGCGCCGCTTCCAGCATCAGCTGACCCTTGTCAGCGTCCTTGATCGAGATGAAGGCGCGACCAGAGGAGGGCAGAACCATGCCTGCGCCCATCTGCGCCTTGAGGAAGGCGCGGGCAAAGGAGCGGTCCCAGCCCATGACTTCGCCGGTGGAGCGCATTTCCGGCCCCAAGATGGTGTCGACGCCCGGGAAGCGGGCAAAGGGCAGCACCGCTTCCTTGACCGAGAACCAGGGCATGTCCGGGTCTGCCAGCGTCATCGGGTCCGCCATCGGGGTGTTGACGTCATAGCCTGCGTCCGGCTCATAAGGCGCGCGCATCGGGAAGTTGGTCAGCGGCTCGCCTGCCATCACCCGGGCGGCGATGGAGGCGATGGCGCTGTCGGTGGCCTTGGCCACAAACGGCACGGTGCGCGAGGCGCGCGGGTTCACCTCGATCAGGAAGATCTCTTCCTTCCCGTCTTCATTGGGTTTGATCGCGAACTGGACGTTCATCAGGCCAACCACATTCAGCGCCAATGCCAGGGCGTTGGTCTGGACCTTGATCTGCTCGATCATGTCTTTTTCGAGCGAGTAGGGCGGCAAGCTGCAGGCGCTGTCGCCCGAGTGCACGCCAGCCTCTTCGATGTGCTGCATGATGCCGGTCACATGCACGTCCTTGCCATCGCAAAGCGCATCCACGTCCAGTTCAACGGCGCCGGCCAGGTAGCTGTCGAGCAGCACCGGGCTGTCGCCGGAAACCACCACCGCCTCGGCGATATAGCGCTTTAGCTGATCCATGTCGCGGACGATTTCCATTGCGCGGCCGCCCAGCACGTAGGACGGGCGGATTACCAGCGGAAAGCCGATGTCCTCGGCAATCGCCAGCGCCTGTTCATCGGTAGCGGCGATGCCGTTCTTCGGCTGCTTCAGGCCCAGCTGGTTGACCAGTGCCTGGAACCGCTCGCGGTCTTCGGCCAGGTCGATGGCGTCCGGTGAGGTGCCCAGGATCGGGATGCCTTCCTCTTCCAGCGCATTGGCCAGTTTCAGCGGGGTCTGGCCGCCGAATTGCACGATGACGCCGTGCAGGGTGCCATTGTCCTGTTCGACGCGCAGGATTTCCATCAAATGTTCGAATGTCAGTGGTTCGAAATACAGCCGGTCCGAAGTGTCATAGTCGGTCGACACGGTTTCCGGGTTACAGTTGATCATGATGGTTTCATAACCCGCGCCGGTCAGCGCAAAGCAGGCGTGGCAGCAGCAGTAGTCGAACTCGATACCCTGGCCGATCCGGTTGGGGCCGCCGCCCAGAATGACGACTTTCTTCTTGTCCGAAGGCCGTGCCTCGCATTCGACGTCGCCAAAGGCCGGGGCCTCGTAGGTCGAATACATATAGGGCGTTTGCGCTTCGAACTCGGCGGCGCAGGTGTCGATCCGCTTGAAGACCGCGTTGACGCCAACCGCGCGGCGGGCCTTGCGGATGTCGGTTTCGCTTGCGCCGGTCAGAATGGCCAGGCGGGCATCGGTGAAGCCCAGCATCTTGAGTGCGCGCAGGCCGGCTTCATCCGACGGCAGACCGTTTTCCCGGACACCGGCTTCGGCTTCGACGATCTCGCGGATGCGGGCCAGGAACCAGGGGTCGAATTTGGTGACGGCATGGATCTCATCGTCGGACAGGCCATGGCGCATCGCCTGGGCGATGGTACGCATCCGGTCCGGGGTCTGTTTGCCGATGGCTTTGATCACCGGAGCCTTATCGCCTGCGGGTTCCCATGCGCCGACACCGACGCCGTCGATGGCGACTTCATCAAAACCGGTGAGACCCGATTCCATCGAAGCCAGCGCCTTTTGCAAGCTCTCATGGATGGTGCGGCCGATCGCCATTGCCTCGCCCACGGATTTCATGGCGGTGGTCAGATAGGGTTCGGAGCCGGGGAATTTCTCAAAGGCGAATTTCGGGATCTTGGTGACGACATAGTCAATGCTCGGCTCGAACGATGCCGGGGTCACTTTGGTGATGTCGTTGTCCAGCTCGTCCAGGGTGTAGCCCACTGCCAGTTTGGCCGCGATCTTGGCAATCGGGAAGCCGGTGGCCTTGGAAGCCAGCGCCGAGGAACGGCTGACGCGCGGGTTCATTTCGATCACCACCATGCGGCCGTCGGCGGGGTTCACCGCCCATTGCACATTGGAGCCGCCGGTCTCCACGCCGATTTCGCGCAGCACGTTGACCGAGTGGGTCCGCATGATCTGGTATTCTTTGTCAGTCAGCGTCAGCGCAGGTGCAACAGTGATCGAGTCGCCGGTGTGCACGCCCATCGGGTCGACGTTTTCGATGGAACAGACGATGATGGCGTTGTCGGCGGTGTCGCGCACCACTTCCATCTCGTATTCTTTCCAGCCCAGAAGGCTTTCATCGACAAGGATCTGGTTCACCGGCGAAGCATCCATGCCAGAGCGGCAGAAATGGATGTAGTCGTCGCGGTTGTAGGCGACGCCGCCGCCGGTGCCGCCGAGGGTAAAGGCGGGGCGGATAATTGCCGGCAGACCGATTTCATCCAGGTCTTCCAGTGCGATCCGGACGCCCTCGTCCAGATCGGCAGAGCCGTCTTCTTTCTTGGGGGCGGTGACGATTGTGGCCTTGGGGTTTTCGATGCCGAGCCGGTCCATCGCTTCGCGGAACAGCTTGCGGTCTTCGGCCATCTCGATGGCGTCGCGCTTGGCGCCGATCATCTCAACGCCGAATTTCTCCAGCACGCCCATTTCTTCCAGTGCCAGAGAAGTGTTGAGGCCGGTCTGCCCGCCCATGGTCGGCAGCAGCGCGTCGGGGCGCTCTTTCTCGATGATCTTGGCCACCACTTCCGGAGTGATCGGCTCGATATAGGTGGCGTCGGCCAGGCCCGGGTCGGTCATGATGGTCGCCGGGTTGGAGTTCACCAGGATGACCCGGTAACCTTCTTCGCGCAGAGCTTTGCAGGCCTGGGCGCCGGAGTAGTCGAACTCGCAGGCTTGCCCGATGACGATCGGACCGGCTCCGATGATCATGATCGACTGGATGTCGGTTCTTTTAGGCATGGCCATATTCCTTTGATTGACGTGCGGGCAGCTTTGAATCACGGGCGCTGGCATGCGCCCAAATTGTCCTGCGTTATAGGGACCGCGCCGAAAGGTTCAAGGGGTATCGGAAACGGAATTGGAAATGCCGCATCCACCCCCTTTTGTTCGCATAGCGAACAGTTATATGTGAGGCCAAGACCTCAGGGAGTCAAATCCGGTGCGGATTCGTTTTGATCAGGGGCCCAAAGGGGCCGGCTTATGTTTTGACCAGCCGCTGCGCGTGATCCGCGCGGACGGTCCTAAAGAGGTGTCTGCCGCGCTGGCGGCGCTGGATGTGGCGCGGGATGCCGGGCATTGGCTGGCAGGCTATGCCTCTTATGAATTGGGCTATGCGCTGGAGCCGAAACTGGCGATGCAGATGCCAGAGGAGCGGCGGCTGCCGCTGCTGTGTTTCGGGGTTTATGCGGCGCCGCTGCCGCAGAACGAAGAGGGCAGCGCCCGGCCCTTGGAGGGGGCAAAAGCGCCCTCCCGTAGGGAGGGTCGGGCGCTGCCCGGCCTGCAGCCGGGCTGTGCCGGTTTGGAAGGCATTACACCCCGCTGGCGCTATGAGCGTTACGCCGAGGCCTTCGCTGAAGTGAACCGCAACATCGGCCAAGGTGACATCTATCAGGCCAACCTGACCTTTCCGATTGATGCGGAGGCCTACGGCACCGCAGAAGAGCTTTACGCTGTGCTGCAGGCCAAACAGGCCGTCGGCCATGGCGTTCTGGTGGAACAGGCCGGGCTGCCGGACCTGTTGTCGCGGTCGCCGGAGCTGTTTTTTCGAACTGACGCGGACGGCGTGATCGAGACCCGCCCGATGAAAGGCACCCAGCCTCGCAGCGACGATCCTGTCGAGGACGCCCGCCGTCGGGATTTCCTGCGTCAGGACGAAAAGAACCGCGCCGAGAACCTGATGATCGTGGACCTCTTGCGCAACGATATCTCCCGCGTGGCGCAGACCGGCTCGGTGCATGTGCCGGAATTGTTTGCAGTGGAAAGCTATGCCACCGTGCATCAGATGGTCTCGTTGGTGCGGGCAAAGCTGCGGCCCGACGCCGGGCTGGCAGATATTTTTACTGCACTGTTCCCCTGCGGGTCGATCACCGGCGCGCCCAAGATCCGCGCTATGGAGATCCTGGCAGAGCTGGAGCCCTGGGCGCGTGATATCTATTGCGGCACCATCGGTTGGGCCGCGCCGGATGGCGCGTCCGAGTTCAATGTGGCAATTCGCACCCTGATGCTGGAAGACGGCCGCGCGACGCTGAATGTGGGTGGTGGCGTGGTCTGGGACAGCACTGCAGAATCGGAATATGAGGAAGCCTTATGGAAAGCCCGGTTCGCCCGTGTGACGCCATCCAGAACGATCCCGCTTTCCGCCTGATCGAAACGCTGGGCTGGCACCCGGGCGAAGGCTTCCGGCATCAGGCCCATCATTTGAACCGGATGGGGCGCAGTGCGGCGGTGTTTGGCATCGCCTTTGATACGGCGCAAGCGCAGGCACTCCTGACAGGGGCCACAGGCGCTCTGCCGCTGCGCTGCCGTTTGACCCTGGATGCACAGGGGCAGTTGGCGCTGACCACATCACCCTTGGGAAATAGCCCCTCAGAATGGCGGCTCGGCATCGCAGAGACCCGGCTGCAGGCTGATGATATCTGGCTGCGGCACAAATCCACCCGCCGCGCGCGCTATGATGCCGCGCGGGCGGATCTGCCGGAGGGGGTGGATGAGCTGCTGTTCCTCAATCAATCTGGCGAGGTCTGTGAGGGCACCATCACCAATCTCTTTGTGACCCAGGCGGATGGCCGGGTTGTGACGCCGCCGCTCAGCTGTGGCCTGCTGCCGGGCATCCTGCGGCAGGTGAAGCTGGAGCGCAGGGAGTGTCGGGAGGCTGTTCTTGATCTGCAGGACTTGAAGGACGCGAAAGCCATCCACATGGGCAATTCCCTGCGCGGGCTGATCCCGGTGCGGCTGGTCTGAGAGACAGCGCTCCCGCGGACAACAAGTCTCCTGGCTGGGGCCAGCAGACCTTTGCCCTTGGGCCCGGCAGCGCACCTGCGGTGCGCTGCACGCCGCGCCGCAGGCGCGGCGCCCGGCCCAACCCGTACCGCCTGATCGCGCCAGCGATGGGGCGAGTAAGGGGCGGGAGATCCCCGCTGAGGAAGCAAACCCGTGGTTTCAGACGACTGACTGCACTGAATTGACCCTGTTTGCTTGACAAGCGCGCTGCAACCTAGTGTACCACCCCGGACGAATTCCGCGCCCTTTTGCGCATTTCCCGAATGACGGTCCCCAAGGACCTGCGACCCGCATAACGAAAGGCCGAGCCATGCACGCCTACCGCAGCCATACCTGCGCCGAACTGAACAAATCCAACGTCGGTGAAACCGTCCGCCTGTCGGGCTGGGTCCACCGCGTCCGCGACCACGGCGGCCTCTTGTTCATCGACCTGCGCGACCACTACGGCGTGACGCAGGTGATGGCCGACCCGGACAGTCCGGTCTTTGCCGAGATCGAGAAGGTCCGCAGCGAATGGTGCATCCGTATCGACGGCAACGTGCTTGCGCGCGACGAAAGCCTGGTGAACCCGAAAATTCCGACCGGCGAGGTCGAAGTCTTCATCCGCGACATCGAGGTGCTGGGGACATCCGAGGAACTGCCGCTGATGGTCTTCGGCGAACAGGAATACCCGGAGGAAACCCGTCTGCGCTACCGCTACCTGGACCTGCGCCGCGAGAAGATGCAGCGCAATATGGTGCTGCGTGCCAATATGATCCAGTCGATCCGCAAGCGCATGTGGGACAAGGGCTTCAACGAATACCAGACGCCGATCATCACCGCCTCCTCTCCCGAGGGCGCGCGCGACTTCCTGGTGCCCTCGCGTCTGCATCCGGGCAAGTTCTACGCGCTGCCGCAGGCGCCGCAGCAATTCAAGCAGCTGATGATGGTGTCGGGCTTTGACAAGTATTTCCAGATTGCGCCCTGTTTCCGCGACGAAGACCCGCGCGCCGACCGCTCGCCCGCCGACTTCTACCAGCTCGACCTGGAGATGTCCTTTGTCACCCAGCAGGATGTCTTTGACACCATCGCACCGGTGATGGCAGGCGTGTTCGAGGAATTCGGGCAGGGTCGCAAAGTGGATGCCGCCGCCGACTGGCCGCAGATCTCCTACAAGGATGCCGCCAAATGGTACGGCACCGACAAGCCGGACCTCAGAAACCCGATCAAGATGCAGGACTGCTCTGAGCATTTCCGCGGCTCCGGTTTTGCGATCTTTGCCAATCTTCTGGAAAACGAAGGCACCGAAATCCGCGCCATCCCGGCGCCCACCGGCGGCTCGCGCAAATTCTGCGACCGGATGAACAAATTTGCTCAGGGCGAAGGCCTGCCGGGCATGGGCTATATCTTCTGGCGCGACCAGGGCGAAGGCATCGAGGCCGCAGGCCCGCTGGCCAAGAACATCGGCCCCGAGCGCACCGAGGCAATCCGCCAGCAGCTGGACCTGGGCGTGGGCGACGCGGCCTTCTTCCTGGGCGGCAAGCCCAAGACCTTTGAAAGCGTTGCAGGCCGCGCCCGCACCGTGATCGGTGAAGAGTTGGGTCTGATCGACAAGGACCGGTTTGCCTTTGCCTGGATCGTCGACTTCCCGATCTACGAAAAGGACGAGGAAACCGGCAAGATCGATTTCGAGCATAACCCGTTCTCGATGCCGCAGGGCGGTATGGACGCGCTGCTGTCCGATCCGCTGGCGGTCAAGGGTTACCAGTACGATCTGGCCTGCAACGGTTATGAACTGGTTTCGGGCGCGATCCGGAACCACAAGCCGGAGATCATGTTCAAGGCCTTCGAAATCGCAGGCTATGGCAAGGAAGAGGTCGAGAAGCGTTTTGGCGGCATGGTCAACGCTTTTCAATACGGCGCCCCGCCACACGGCGGCTGTGCAGCCGGTATCGACCGTATGGTGATGCTGCTGGCCGACGAGGCCAACATCCGCGAGGTCATCATGTTCCCGATGAACCAGCGTGCCGAAGACCTGATGATGTCGGCACCGTCCGAACCGCTGAGCGAACAGCTGATGGAACTGGGTCTGCGCGTGATCCCGCAGGATCAGTAAGTGCTGCAAAGTTTGACAAGGGCCCGGGCAATAGCTCGGGCCTTTTGCATTGAGGGGGGGCGGTGAGCCGGGCTTTTGCGAGCAATCCGGATCTGTTTGGCAGGAGGCGTCCTGCGCCGGGAAAGTTTTTGAACCAGTTGTGGCACAAGCGGTGGAACGCGCGAAAACCTGCGTATCAGAGTAATTTCACCTGTGGGCGCGGGCGGTGATGCTCTAACCTGCCCACGGCAAGACATTCCGGGGAGAGCGCGAAACCATGCAGTTCAACGGCGATTTGGCTGAAATCCGCTTTGGTGCAGGGCTGTCACCGTTGCTGCCGCCGCCGACCTCAGCAGAGCAGATGCTGGAGCGCCTGCACGGCCCGGACACAATGGCGCAGCGGTTTCCTGTCAGCGGTTTTGATGAGGCTGCAGCCAGTGTTCAGGAATACCGCCGGTTGCGCCGGGCGCGCAATCAGCAGCAGAACACAGCCGGGGCCGAGGACGCGCAAAAAGCTTTCATACGCTACCGCCGGTCCCTGAACCGTCTCCGCATCGGCTGGCACAGCCAGCGTCTGCTTCGGATAACCCATTCTAAGGATGCCTTCCGTGAAAGGCTGGCATTGTTCTGGGCCGACCATTTTACAGCGCAGGGCAAGTCAGGGGCGTGGCGGTTCCTGGCGGCGTCTTATGCCGAGACCGCGATTAGGCAGCATGTGGCGGGCCGTTTTGAAGACATGCTGATTGCGGCGGTGACCAGCCCGCTGATGCTGCAATACCTGGACCAGAACCGCTCCTCCGGTCCGGGCAGCCGGGCGGCGGCGCGGCGCAAGCGTCTGAAAGGCTTGAACGAAAACCTCGCTCGCGAAGTGCTGGAGCTGCATACGCTGGGGGTGGATGGCCCTTATCGCCAGCAGGACGTGCAGCAGCTGGCGGAATTGTTCACAGGGCTGAGCCTGTCGAAAGAGGCAGGGTTCGTGTTCAGGCCTGGCATGTCCGAACCCGGTTCCGAAACCGTTCTGGGGGAAACCTATGGCGGCGGCAAGCCGAAGCTGCAGCAGGTTCTGGCGGCTCTGCGCGACCTTGGCCGGCACCCCGCCACCGCACGCCATATTGCCTGGAAACTGGCGGTGCATTTCATCTCTGACACGCCGGAGGCGGCGCTGGTTGATCATCTGGCGTCCCGCTATTTGGAAACGGGGGGAGAGCTGTCGGCGGTTTATGCCGCGCTGCTGGAGCATCCGGCAGCCTGGGCGCCTGACCTGAACAACGTGAAACCGCCGTTTGATTTCGTGGCATCTGCGTGCCGGGCACTGGCGGTGCCGTCCGCACATCTGGAGGCCATGAAGCCTGGGCAGATCAACCGGCTGCTGCTGGCGCCGCTCACACCAATGGGGCAGGTTTGGGAGTTTTCCGTCGGACCTGACGGATGGTCCGAGGAAGACAGCGCCTGGGTCACGCCGCAAGCGCTGGCCGCACGGCTGCGCTGGACCATGGCGGCACCGCAGCGGCTTCTGGCGCAGCTGCCGGATCCGCGTGCCTTTGCCGGGGCTGCCTTGGGCGGCTATGCCAACGGCCGGGTCCATTTCGCTGCCAGCGCGGCGGAAACGCATACTGAAGGGGTCGGCCTGGTGCTGTCCTCTCCGGCCTTTCAGCGCCGTTGAGCCGCTAAGCCTTGCACAGGAGATCTTGCAGATGCAGCTGACCCGCCGTTCCCTTCTGACCCATTCTTCCGCTCTGGGGTGTTCGCTGGCGGCCAGTCCGCTGTTGACACCGGTCACTTTTGCTGCGGCCCCATGGGACACCAGACTGGTGGTGATCATCCTGCGCGGCGGCATGGACGCGCTGGATGCGGTGCAGCCCTATGGCGATCCTGACTATGCCGGGCTGCGGCAAAGCCTGAGAGGCGGCCCGGCGGCAGGGGCGGCGGATCTGGACGGATTTTATGCGCTGCACCCGGGACTTGCGCCGCTGTTGCCGCTGTGGCGCGGAAGGGAACTGGCGTTTGTGCAGGCGGTGTCTACTCCTTACCGCGGTCGGCGCAGCCATTTCGATGGCCAGGATTTGCTGGAGGCGGGCACTGCCGGGCTGAGACAGGCGGAGGGCGGCTGGCTGAACCGACTGCTGCAGCAGATGCCGGGAGCAGAGGCACGCACGGCTTTTGCTATCGGCCAGGAGCGGATGCTGCTGACGGAGGGAGGCGCGCCAGTGTCGCAATGGGCTCCGGGTGCCGGGCTGATGATGAGCCCGCAGGCGGAACGGCTGGCGGCGCTGTTGATGGAGGATGACCCGCTGTTCCACGCTGCCCTGAACGAGGCGCTGGAGCTGACCCGGCAGGACATGGATCTGGAGGCGGCGCAGGGCGGTGGCGAAGCTGGAAACGAAGACATGATGATGTCCATGATGACCGCGCCAAAGGGCAAAGTGCATAACGAGGTTGCTGCCTATGCTGCACAGCAGCTGCGCGGCGACACGCGGATTGCTGCCTTCTCGATCAACGGATGGGACACGCATTCTCGGCAGGCCTATGGGCTGAAAAATGCGCTGGGGCGGCTGTCGGAGACGATCCTGACATTGCAGAACGGCCTGGGGCCGGACGTCTGGAGCAAGACAGCGGTGGCTGCGGTGACCGAGTTCGGGCGTACCGTGCGGGAGAACGGCACTGGCGGTACTGATCACGGCACGGGCGGTGCGATGTTGCTGGCAGGCGGTGCCATCCGCGGCGGCCGGGTGCTGGGGCGTTGGCCGGGGCTGGCAGAGGCGGATCTCTATGACCGCCGCGATCTGATGCCAACTGCGGATGTGCGCAGGTCATTGGCCTGGTTGCTGCATGGGCTGACTGGAGTCGGCAAGGGTGGTTTGGAGGCCAATGTATTCCCCGGCCTGGAGATGGGAAGCGACTTGGGGCTGCTGTTGTAGCAGGACATGGCTGGCACCGGCAGCGGCTCCCGCCGGTTCGGCCCGTTCAGGGAACGATCCTCTCCGTTGGGCCCGGCACCGCCCTGCGGGCGGTGCCGGGCCCAAGGCCGCCAAGCGGCACGGCGCCAGCCGGGCAGCTGCGGGCGCGGGAGGGATTGGTGCATGTGGGATTTCTTTCCAGCGCAGCAATGCGGAGGGTCGCCAAGCGCAAGACAGCGGCAGGGCGGGCCCTGCTGGCCGGTGGTCTGTTGCTGGCAGATGCCGACCGGCTGTGGCCGCGAGAGCGGGCCGCCCTGAGGGCCGCAGCGAGCAGGCGGCGGGCAGGCAGCGGGCAGGCTACTGTTGGCGCCGTTGCAGAAACAGGGAGCGGCCCGCAGCAGTGCTGGTCCGGTTGCGGCGTATGGTCCGGGCTTCCAGCCGGACCTGACCATAGAGCACAATGATTAATGTGGCGAGGGCAATGAGATACACTTCGGCCATGTCAGATAGCCGCGCGGCGCTGCAGCCGCTCCTGTACCAGGCCGGCCAGAGTGGCGGCATCCTGGGTCAACGGTTGGCCTTTCTGCCTTGAGCGGGCCAGGCGGTCGGCGGCATCGGCCAGCGGCCGGTCGCCTGCGCTGCGGGCAACGCCGCCCAGGAACTGCGCCAGATAGGCCAGGGTCTTTTCTTCCTGATCCATGTTCATCACCTCGGCCGCATGGGCCATGTCGTCCCTATAGGCCAGCAGGTCGGGTTCTACGGTTTCATCGTTAAGCGCGCGCGGCCCGGCGGGTTGGCGGTCGGCGGGCATGTTTGTCAGCACCGCCTGCTGGAAGGCTGCCAGCGAAGTGATTGGCTTTTCCAGGAAGCCTGCGGCCCCTGCTTCGACTGCAGCATCCGCCATATTGAGGTCTCCGGAGGTGGCCAGGATCACGCTGGGGCGCGGGCTGGCGTCCGCCAGTTCGCGAATCAAGTCGAGGCCAGAGCCGTCCGGCAAGCCCACATCAGCGATCAGCACCGACGGGCGGTAGACCTGAAGATGCCGCCGGGCGGATTTCAGGCAATCAGCGCGTCGGATCCGGGCCCCGCTTCGCAGGCACAGGAGGCGCAGTGCTTCGCAGGCAAAGCGGCTGTCTTCCACGACCAGAATGGTCAGCCCCAAAAGCGGGCGGCGGGTGGTGGGCAGGCGCTGGGCCGCTGCAAACAGTTCCGAATCGTCCATAACATATGCTCCTTGCGGGATATGTTCCGACGCTAGGGATTCGAGGCTAATTAGTCGTTAACGGCGCGTGCGCCACTGCCCGGCTGCTGCTGCCCGTGCGGATTGGCGCACTTGCCGCGGCGCAGCAAAGACCCCATAACCGCGGCGGAGGAATGTTTGTGAGAGGAGCACAACAGAGATGATCGGCCGACTGAACCATGTTGCCATAGCTGTTCCGGATTTGGAGGCGGCTTCGGCGCAGTACCGCAATGCGTTGGGCGCCAAGGTTGGTGCCCCCCAGGATGAGCCGGATCACGGCGTCACTGTGGTGTTTATCGAATTGCCCAATACCAAGATCGAGCTTTTGTACCCGCTGGGGGAAAACTCGCCAATCAACGGCTTTCTGGAAAAGAACCCGGCCGGCGGCATCCACCATGTCTGCTATGAGGTCGAGGACATCCTGGCTGCGCGCGACCACCTTCAGGCCGAAGGCGCCCGGGTTCTGGGCAGCGGCGAGCCGAAGATCGGCGCCCATGGCAAGCCGGTGCTGTTCCTGCATCCCAAGGATTTCAACGGCTGCCTGGTGGAACTCGAGGAAGTTTGAGAGTAAGAGCACCCTGTCCCGGCTGCGGGGTAGGGGAAACCACTGGAGGCCTGAGCCATGGGCGTTACATCTGCGATCGTTCTTTATGCGGTGATCTGGTTCATGACCTTTCTGGTGGTCATTCCGATCCGGCTCGAGACGCAGGGCGACAAGGGAGAGGTGGTGCCCGGAACCCATGCAGGCGCACCGGAACAGCATTTTTTGAAGCAGAAAGCCTGGATCACCACCGGGGTGGCCGCACTGCTGTGGGCCGTCATCTGCGGCATCATTCTGTCTGGTGTGATTTCGGTCCGGGATTTTGACTGGATGGGAATGCTTCCCGAGCAGCAGTAAGCCTGTCATTTCCGGTTTTCCGGGCAGTCAGGCTCTCCCGCCGGTTTTGACTGCATTGACATGCAGCCCTCTCCGTTGGGCGTGGCGCCGCGCTGGCGCGCGGCGCGGTTGCGCTCCTATCTGCGCGATAGCGCGTGATAGATATGGGTGAACGTGGCCGCGCCGAGGATCGGAATCGCCAGGTTCAGCAGCGGCACAGACAGCGGCATCGCCATCAACGTGCCCGCGGCCCAGATGGTTGCGGAATGGCGACGGCGCAGCTTCTTGGCTTCGGCGGTGCCGACGCGGCGTGCGGCGGCCAGGGTGAAATACTCCCGGCCCAGGAGGAAGCCGTTCAGCCCCCAGAAGATGAACGGGGCCGCAGGCGGAAACAGCGCATAGAGAAGCAGCGCCAGAACGTTGGCTGCAATCAGCAGGCCCAAGAAGTTCACCGTGTCCCGGACCGCGTCCCAGAACGGCACTTTGGCAGCCGGGGGCAGGGCGGGATAGTGTTTGTCCTCCACCGCCTGAGCGACCTCATCCAGGAACATTGAGGTGATCGCCGAGGCCACCGGCACCATCAGGAAGATGGACAGGAACAGCATGAAGAACAGCGAACCGAACGACAGCAGGTCATCGATCCAGGTGACCTTGCCCAGAACGGGCAGTGTCACTTCCGGCCCGGCCAGCCACTGGATCAGCATCAGGAAGGCCGCATAGGCGGCAAACAGCAGCGCGACGCTGAGGCCCAGCCCCAGAAACAGCACCTTGCGGAAACGCGGATCACCGGTTTGGCCGAGTGTCTTGAAGAAGGCAGAGAAGATCATGCGGTCATCCAGGTGGTGATGGCGTCCAGGTCCGGGCGCGGACGTTCCGGCGGGGCGGAGCTTTCGGTGGCGATGTGGACGATGCCGGCGATACGCTCGTTCTCAGCCAGGCCGAAAGCCGCTTTGCAGAAATCGCGGTCATGGCTGGCCCAGCCGCTGAGCCAATTGGCGCCCCAGCCCGCCGCCAGCGCCGCATTCAGCAGTGCCAGGCAGACGGCGCCGGCCGAATACGTCTGTTCAACAGCCGGAATCTTGGGGCTCTTTTTCTGCACTTCGACCACCACCACGGCCAGTTGGCTCTGGTCAAACTGGCTGCGGCCTTTGGCGATATCTTCGGGGATTTTGCCCAGGCGTCGACCGGTTTCCTCGGTCAGACCGGCCAGCCGTCCCATTGCGGCCTTTTCAACCACGATGAAACGCCAGGGCTGCAGCTTGCCATGATCGGGCGTGCGGGCGGCGGCGGTCAGGATCGGCAGCAGCTGATCCCGCGCAGGCGCGGGCGCCACCAGTGTTTTGGCCGGGCGCGAGCGGCGCGACAGCAGGAATTCAAGGGCTGCGTCATTGCGTGCAGGCATATGTGAAACCTTTTTACATCTTTTGCTGCCTATCTCGGCAGCTTGGGATGTTATTTCAAGAGGTAAAAGGCCCTGCGGGCCACAAGTGTGCCGTGATTGCAGCAGGGCGGCGAGCTGGGGTTTTCAGCCGGTGAGAGAGCGGCGGATCGGCGCCATTGTCTATGGAAATTTTGCTGCGCCCAGTTCATATGCGGCGGTATGGGAAAGCCAAAGAAGAGAGACCTGCCGGATCTGAGCCATTTGCGTATGCCAGGCATGGAGATTGCAGTCCGGGTTGCGCCCAAGGCGGGCCGCAATGCGATTGTGCAGGCGAGCGGCTATCTGAAGATATTCGTCACGGCGGCACCAGAAAACGGCAAGGCAAACGGTGCCGTCCGCCAGCTGCTGGCGCAGGCCATGGGTGCCGCAGCTTCGAATCTGGAGCTGCGCCACGGTTCAACCTCCCGCAGCAAGCTGTTTGTCTACACCGGTCCGGCCTGACAGCAACCTGCAGATTGGCAGACCGTTGACTATTTGTCGTCAGCCACCAGCCTGTAGACGCCTTCAGGCAGGTCCAGCGCGGCGGCCAAGTCCCGCACCTGAATGTGCGAGAGGGTGATTTTATGCATGCTGTCGGTGCGTGAGTCGTATTGCTCGACCGTCACGCATTCAGCAAAGGAATTGATGATCACATCCTCGTTGAGCGGGGTGCTGTCCTCGTCCACCAGGGTGATGACCGTCGAGTCAAATTCATGTTCGATGGTAAACATACCTCCAGCCTGCACCGGGACGCGGCTGCTGGCAAGAGCTTGCAAACATTGGTGTTCATCAGGGCCCCGCGGCAAGGATCCGCTGCCGGGCAATTGCCATTCCCCGCGTGTGCACGGTAGAGTGCAGGCGATTTGCAAAAGGATGTGCCATGCGCCGTTTTATGTGTCTCATTGCCCTTGCTACCAGCGCTTGCAACATGGTGGCGGAGCCCGCGCCGCAACCCGTTCCGACCGCACAGCGGCAGCCGGTCAAAGGGCTGGCGCCGGGGGAGGTGCAGGGCGCCTTTGCCGCCGTCAGTCGCCGGGTGGAGCCAGTGGCGGAGCGCGAATGCCGCAGCCGCACCCAGGGTTTGAACTGCGATTTTCTGATCCGCATCGATCCGGACCCGAACGCAGCCCCCAATGCCTATCAAAGCCTGCAACGCGACGGCCGCCCGGTGATCACCTTCACCCGGCGGATGCTGGGGCAGATTGCCAATCATGACGAGCTGGCCTTTGTGATGTCGCATGAAGCCGCCCACCACATCCGTGGCCATCTGGCGCGGCAGGCGCAGAACTCGGCGCTGGTCAGCGTCGGGGCCGGGCTGATCACCGCGCTGGTTGGCGGCAGCGCCGCCACTGTTTCCACCGCCCAGGATGTTGGCGGCTTTGTCGGCTCCCGCAGCTATTCCAAGGACTTCGAGTTGGAAGCGGATGAACTGGGCACCATCATCACACATAAGGCTGGCTATCGGCCCAGCATCGGCGTGCGCTTCTTCAACCGGCTGCCGGACCCGGGCGACCGGTTCCTGGGCACCCACCCGGCCAACCCGGACCGGGTGCAGGTGGTGCAGGCAACTATTGCGCGCCACAATTTGAACTGACCATGGCAGCCGAAGACCCCTCTGTTCCCGTGCTGGAAAAGCTCGGCGTGGTGCTGACCGACCGCGGTTCGAAATACGCTGTGAGCGGTGCACAGGTTGCCTCGCGCGAGGACGTTGATGCGGTTCTAGCGGCGCTGAAGACTGAACGCGCTTATGCCAAGGCCACCCATAACACCTGGGCCGCGATGCTGCCCTCTGGCGGGCTGAAGGCCGACGACGGCGAGTCCGGCGCCGGCATGGTGATCCTGCGCATGATGGAACGCGAGGGGCTCAAGGACCACATCATCATCGTGACCCGCTGGTACGGCGGCAAGAAGCTGGGCGGCGACCGGTTTCGCCGGGTTCAGGACGCGGTGCGCACCTATCTGGAGCGGCAGACCGGCAAGACCGCGTGAAATGTGCCGCTGATTGACCTGTGTCAAATCCGGTCTTTCGGTCTGCGACTAAGCTGCCCCTGTAATGCATGATTACGGGGAATTGCACGATGACCGCCGAAGCCAAACTGAAAACCCACGCGGAACTGTTTGACCGGATGGCCAGCACCGTTGGGCTGGATCTGGAGGAAGAGGCAGTGGCCGGAACCCTGCGTTTCGACGAAATCCCCGAGGCCGTGCTGCGCTGCACCCGCTGCGGCGGTGTCGGCGCGTGTCAAAAATGGATGGCAGAAGGGCCGCGCCCAGGAGCAGACGCGCCGGATTTCTGCCGCAACCGTGACTTGCTTGGCTATCTGAACGAACGGCAGGCGTGACAGGAGCGGATACTATGAAGCCATTGGGTGATCCTCTGTTTCATCTGCGCTTGATGGCCGGGATGAGCCGGGCCGTTGGTGTTGATCTGTCTGCAGAATTTGCATTGGGTGAAATCAGCCACGAGGACTGGGCGGCAATGATCACCCGCTGCCGTGCCTGTGCTGCGCCGAACCGATGTGAGGCCTTTCTGGCGTCCAATGAACAGGCACAGGCTCCGATGCCGGGCTGCTGCAACGCCGACCAGCTGATGCAGCTGAAAGGCCGATGCGTCTGAACCATTGGCTGGATAAAGCCTGGCTGGTTGAGGTTAGGAGAGAGCGTAGCAGACAGGGCGCGAAATGTTCGTTTTTAGATTTCCGCCACAATGATCAGTTCTACCACAATCTTTGCATTATCTTATAAGTTGTGCAAAATCACTCCAGGATTGTGGCCCCTAGGGCTTTACTGAACTTGTAAGAGGGGCTTGGAGGGCATCATGGACAGACCAGAAAATCTAAAACAAGGGGAGCCTGCGCGCCTCTTCCCGGTGCTGTCCAATAACTCCAAAGAGGGACGGACGACCTCAATTATTTTGGCATGCCTCTCCAAAGTTGAGGAGCTTGCTGCAGAGTTGTTGGCGTCTTTGGGGCAACGAACAGGAAAGCGCACCACAGTAGAAACATTCACGGAAGTCGTCTTTGATGGTCAGAAGGAGGCGAGCAAAGATCGTCCTGACGGGTTGATCGTCGTGAGAAACGGTTCTCGAGAATGGCGAGCCATAGTGGAAGCCAAGATTGGCAATAATCCCCTGACTGCAGAGCAAATAGAAAAATATCGCAGTCTGGCGAAGGAAAACAGGATTGACTGTGTCATAACAATTTCCAACCAGTTTGCGACCCTGCCTGCAAGCCATCCGCTGGAAGAAGTCCGTAGAAGCCGCTCAAAGATCCCAGTTTTCCACTGGTCATGGATGTTCGTTCTGACAACGGTTGACTTGCTGATCAGTAATGACGGTGTCGCCGACAACGATCAGCGTGTGTTGCTGAATGAATTGAGGCGCTTCTTAACTCATGAAAGCGCAGGTATTCGCGGATTCGACCGCATGCCGCCAGAATGGAGCGAACTGAACAAGCTTGTTTCCGCAGGAGGCAAGATACTTGCAAAGTCTTCAGAAGCGATTGCGGTATTGGAAGCGTGGCATCAGGAAACTAAAGATCTGTCTTTAATCTTAAGCAGGCAGACGGAAACAAGCGTAAGAGAGCGTTTGAATCGGAAACATACTAAGAACCCAGCTGACCGGCACAAAGATGAATTGAACCAGCTAAGAGAAGATCACCAACTGCAGGTCAGCTTTGAAATACCAGATGCTGCGGCAAATTTGGAAGTCGTGGCGGATCTAAATCGCCGGACGATTGAAGCAGGGATGACGATCAGAGCACCCGAAGATAAGAAGTCATCTAAGGCACGATTGAATTGGCTGCTCCGCCAGTTGAAGAACGAGGTCAATGATGATCTCTTTGTTCGAATGACTTGGCCAGGCCGCAGTGAAGACACTCAGTTTCCTGTGGTTGAACTGATTTCTGATCCTGATCTCTGTGAAAAGGACAAAAATGGGCTCCAAGTCGTCAGTTTTCATATCTATGTAGCAAAGCGGTTGGGGGCAAAATTCACTCAGCAAACGAAATTTATTGCAGAGCTTGAGGAGATTATCCCAAAGTTCTATCGCGATATTGGCCAAGATCTTTCATCTTGGAGGAAACCTGCACCAAGAATCCGAGAGCCACAAACGGACGCCAGTGTCCAGTCAATTGAAGAGGAAGCTGAGGTGGAAGCACTGCGGGCGCAGTAAAAAATGCTGCGGGCTTTTTGGACACCACCTGCCACACTTAGCGGAGGGCCGCGCCTTCTCGTTTTGCCAGAAATAGCTTTCGGTCTGATGCGCAGGTCGGGCGCCGCCCGGCCTGTTGCCGGGCAAAGGGAATTTGCGCCTTCGCGGTGTAAAGGGATGCAAGCGGTGCACGGCTAGCACCCCCTGTTTTCCTTGCCTCCTGCCGCATTCCTGATATATGCGCGCGGATGACCAGTTCCCCGTCCAGCAACCCGCCCAGCCTTCGTCCTGACCTTGCTCCGGAACCGCAGTTCCGCGACACACCCCGTGACGGCCAGCCGACCCTTGGCATGGTCTCGCTCGGCTGTCCCAAGGCGCTGGTGGACAGCGAACGGATCCTGACCCGGTTGCGCGCCGAAGGGTACGGGATCTCTCCTGACTACGCGGGCGCCGATGCGGTGATCGTCAACACCTGCGGTTTTCTGGACAGTGCCAAGGCCGAAAGCCTGGAGGCGATCGGCGAAGCGCTGAAGGAAAACGGTAAGGTCATTGTCACCGGCTGCCTTGGCGCCGAGCCGGACTACATCCGCGAGCATCACCCGCGCATCCACGCGGTGACCGGCCCGCATCAGTATGAACAGGTGCTGGACGCGGTGCATTCCGCAGTGCCGCCCAGCCCCAACCCTTATGTGGACCTGCTGCCCGCGGCGGGCGTGAAGCTCACTCCACGGCATTTCAGCTACCTGAAGATTTCAGAGGGCTGCAACCACAAGTGCAAGTTCTGCATCATCCCGGATATGCGCGGGCTTCTGGCGTCGCGCCCGGTGCATGCGGTGCTACGCGAGGCTTCGAGGCTGGTGGATGCAGGTGTGCGCGAGCTGCTGGTGATCAGCCAGGACACCTCCGCCTACGGGCTGGACCGTAGATACTCCACGCATCCCTGGAAAGACGGCGAGGTGCGCAGCCACATTCAGGATCTCAGCCGTGAACTGGGCAAGCTGGCGCCGGCGGATGAGCTGTGGGTGCGACTGCATTATGTCTATCCCTATCCCTTTGTGCGCGACCTGGTGCCGCTGATGGCGGATCCTGACAATGCGCTGCTGCCCTATCTGGACATCCCCTTCCAGCACGCCCACCCGGATGTGCTGCGCCGCATGGCCCGCCCGGCGGCGGCGACCAAGACGCTGGATGAAATCAACGCCTGGCGCGACATCTGCCCGGATATCACCCTGCGCTCTACCTTCATCGTCGGCTTCCCCGGCGAAACAGAGGCAGAGTTCCAACATCTGCTCGACTGGATGGACGAGGCCCAGCTGGACCGGGTCGGCTGCTTCAAATACGAAAACGTCGACGGCGCGCGGTCGAACGACCTGCCGGACCATGTGCCGGAAGAGCTGAAGCAGGAGCGCTGGGAGCGGTTCATGGAGAAGGCCCAGGCGATTTCCGAGGCCAAGCTGGCGGCCAAGGTCGGCCAGACCCTGCAGGTGATCGTGGACGACATCGACGAGGACGGCATCGCCACCTGCCGCACCAAGGCTGACGCGCCGGAGATCGACGGCAACCTGTTCATTGATGAGGGAACGGACGGGTTGCAGGCGGGTGATCTGGTGACAGTCAAGGTGGATGAGGCCGGGGAATACGACTTGTGGGGGGGGAGGATCACCTAAAGATAGCCTGTGGTGCCTTGCCTGCGTCCAGGCCAAGTCATCCGAACAAAGAGATCACTATGTATTGCGCGCCTCAAGAGGCCTTTCTGTAACAATGCCTCGTCCGCCCCTCTTGAGAGTTGTCGGGAAACACTGGAAAAAGACGCGCAGGCTCTCCTTGTTATAAATGATGGCGTCTCTCCATGATGCCTTCCAAGCGGTTTTGCCGCCCTTTGGGGTGATCTCTCCGGTTGCTGTATGTCGGTGCCGGATGGCGTGATTGCGCGCCCGATTGGGGTGGCGATGGCGCTCAGCTTTTCCAACCTGTTTTTGCTGCTCGGGTTCGGGGGGCTGGAGGATCTCCTTGCAGCTCTTCCTTCGGTGCTTAAATTCTTTTCAGGGTTCCAGACCGCCGCCAACCTGCCGCTGTTGTTCTTTATTGGACTGCGCCGCCCCTCCCGGCTGCGGTAAACTCTGTGCTGACAGGACGCGCGGCGCCGGAATATCGCAGCTTCTTGGATTGCGCAGGTTTCTGCAGCGGGTAATCTGGCAGAAACCTCCGAGTGAATGGGAGGGACGGCAAGAGGAGTGGGCAAATGAAGCTGATAATCCGGATTGTGACGGCGCTGGTGCTGGCGGTGGTGCTGCTGGCGGGGCTGGTGCTGCTATTACCGGGCGAGAAGATCGCGCGGCTGGCTGCTGATCAGCTGGAGACGCAGACCGGGCGCAAGCTGGCGTTTGGCGGCAAGGTGCGCTTCAGCTTCTGGCCCACATTGGGCGTCAAGGCGGATGCGGTCACGCTGTCCAATGCGGAGTGGGCCGGGCCGGAACCGATGCTGCAGGCCGAACGGCTGACCATCGGCGTCTCTGCCGCCGACCTGATGCGGGGCGATGTGCGCGTCACCGAGGTGTCCGCGATCCTGCCGCATCTGAACCTGGCCACCAATGCAGAAGGTATTGGCAATTGGGTCATGGGCGGCAGCGGCGCGGCGCAGAGTGGCTCTGAGACGGCGGCCAGCAGCAGCGGTGCATTGCCGCTCCGGATCGAAGCGGTTGAGCTGACCAGCGCCTCGCTGCGCTATGCGGCGCATGGCGAAGCGCCGGTGGAGATGAAGAACATCGATCTCAGCCTGCTGTGGCCGGACCCGGCGGGCACGGTGAACGCCAAGGCGGTGCTGCGCCCAGCGGGCGAGCCGGTGGAGGTGAACGCCGAGATTGGCACATTTGCGGCCTTCCTGGCAGGGGAGGTGTCGTCGGTTGGGGCGACGGTGCGGGCGCCAGGTGGCAAGGGCCGGTTTGACGGCCATGCCGATATCAACGGTGAAGCAGGCGGACGGCTGACCTTTGGGGCGGAGAACGCCGTCCAGACCGGTGCGGCGTTGGGCCTGTTCCTGCCTGATGCCTTGGCTCAGAAGGCGGTGTTTGCCGGGGATGTGACCTATACCGCTGATGGCCGCCTGTCGATGCGGGATCTGGCGGTGGAACTGGGTACCAACCAGTTGACCGGTGCCGCGGATGTGGAATTCGGGGATCGCCCCGAAATCACCGCACAGCTGCAGGGCGGGGCGCTGGACTTCTCTAGTTTCACCGCAGGGCCAGGCGATCCGGGCAGCAGCAGCAGTTCCGCAGACAGCGGCTGGCCTGAAGAGGTGATCGATGCCTCCGCACTGGGCCTGGCGAATGCTGTGGTGGATCTGAGCTTTGACAGTCTCAGCACTGGTGGCGTGACCCTTGGTGCCAGCCAGCTGAACCTGACGGTGGAGCGCAGCCGGGCGGTTTTGAAATTCCTGCCCGCGGCGATGTTCGGCGGCCAGGTGCAGGGGCAGGTGGTTGCCAACAACCGCAATGGGCTGTCGGTGGGCGGCAGCCTGACCTTCAACGGCATCCGGCTGGAGCGCGCTTTGGGGGAAACCGCAGGCTATGACCGGCTGAACGGCGAGGCGCTGGGCGCGCTGGATTTCCTCGGCTCCGGCACATCGGTAGCGGCCATCATGCAGTCGCTCAGCGGCAAGGGCTGGCTGGAGGCTGGCAAAGGGTTTTTTACCGGTTTCGATCTGGAGCAGCTGATGCGCTCGGGCGGCAATGGTGGCAGCACTGTGTTTGACCAGATGACAGCCAGTTACACGATCGAAGGCGGCAACCTGCGCAATGAGGACCTGCTGGTGCTGCTCAAAGGGTTCCGAGCGGAAGGAAAAGGCCGGATTGGCCTTGGTGCGCGGGATGTGGACTACCTGTTTTCGCCGCAGCTGGTGCGGGCAGGCACCGATCAGGTGCTGACCATCCCGGTCCGCATTCGCGGCAGCTGGGACAATCCCGATATCCGTCCGGACCTGGGCCAGGCTCTGCAGCCGAAGATCGACGAGATTGAGCAGGAAGCCAAGGACCGGGTGCGTCAGAAGCTGGCAGAGGAGCTGGATCTGGAAACCGAAATTGCACCGGAGCAGGACATCAACGATGTGCTGAAACAGCGCATCGAACAGGAGGCCCGCGACCAGCTGTTGAGGTTGCTGGGCGGCGACTGATCCCATCTTCCAGCCTGAGGACGAGTCAAGGAGGGCCGCGAGGCCCCCGGGCGCAGCCCGGCGTGTCCTTGACGCGGCAGCAGGCGTCATAAACTGGAATTGGCGCATGTCAGGGCAGACTTGCCCTTACATCGCTTCTCAGCAATGAAAACGCCCGCCAAAGGCGGGCGCCGGTCGCCTGCGATAGCAGGCGAAATCCCTCATCTGTGCGGGGATCAGATAGTCTGGTCGTACTCGCCCACCTGCGGTTCGGTGCGGATCACCGCGTCGATATCCGCAAAGATCGCCCGCATCTCTGCTTCGCTGTCAGAGCTTTCGCAGACCACCACCAGGTTCGGCGTGTTCGAGGAGGCGCGCACCAGCCCCCAGGAGCCATTGTCCAGAATAACACGGGCGCCGTTTACGGTGACAACCTCCTTGATGGCGCGGCCTGCAAATTGCGCGCCCGCGTCATGCTTGGCCACCAGCTTCTGCACCAGACGCTCCAGAACCTCGTATTTTTCGGTGTCGGCGCAATAGGGCGACATGGTCGGGGTCGACCAGGTCTTGGGCAGCGCCTTCCTGAGGTCTGACATCGACTGGTCCGGGTTGCGGTCCAGCATCTTGCAGACTTCAACCGCGACCCGCATGCCGCAGTCGTAGCCGCGGCCCACCGGTTCGGCCAGGAAGTAGTGGCCGGACTTCTCAAATCCCGCCAGAGCACCAATTTCCTTGACCCGCCGCTTCATATGGCTGTGGCCGGTTTTCCAGTAATCCGCAGTGACGCCGTTCTTCTGCAGCTCAGGGTCGGAGGCAAACAGGCCGGTGGATTTCACATCTGCGACGAAGGTGGAATTCGGATAGAGTTTCGACAGATCGCGGGCCATGATGACGCCCACCTTATCGGCAAAGATCTCCTCACCCTCGTCGTCGACCACGCCGCAACGGTCGCCGTCGCCGTCAAAGCCAAGCGCCAGATCGGCGCCGGAGGCTTTTACTGATGCTGACATGTCATGCAGCATTTCCATGGCTTCCGGGTTCGGGTTGTAATGCGGGAAGGTGTAGTCCAGCTCGTTGTGGCTCTCGACCACCTCGACACCAAGGCGCTTGAACAGCTCCGGTGCAAAAGCCGAGGCAGTGCCGTTGCCGGTGGCACAGACCACCTTCAGCGGGCGGGTCATTTTGAAATCGCCGACCAGATCGTCGAGGTAGGCTTCCTTGACGCCGTCCACGAACTCATAAGAGCCGCCGGCAGCGGGCTGGCCTTCGCCGTTCAACACGATATCGCGCAATTCGCCCATCTCGTCGGGGCCATGGGTCAGCGGGCGGTCAAAGCCCATCTTGACGCCGGTCCAGCCGTTCGGATTGTGGCTGGCGGTGACCATGGCAACCGCGGGCACATCCAGATGGAACTGGGCAAAATAGGCCATCGGCGACAGCGCCGGGCCGATATCCTTGACCTGAATGCCCGCCTGCATCAGGCCCAGGATCAGGGCGTTTTTAATGCTGAGCGAATAGTCGCGGTAGTCGTTGCCGACCGCGATCACCGGGTCGATGCCGCGCTTGCGCATCTGGGTGCCAAGACCCAGGCCCAAGGCAGTCATGCCGGGGAGATTGATTTCCTCGGGGTATTTCCAGCGTGCGTCATATTCGCGAAAACCCGTGGGTTTGATCATCGCGTCGCGCAGGAAGCTCCAGGTGTTCGGTGTCACCTCTGGCAGCGGTTTGCTCATGTCTCGAATTCTCTTCTTTAAATGCTGATCGGATTGGCTTTGGCCAAGGCGTCAAAGCGCATCAACGTGTCAATCAAGTGCGGCATCTGATCCAGATAGATCATGTTCGGCCCGTCACAAGGTGCGTTGTCCGGATCCTGATGGGTTTCGGTGAACACCGCGCCGATGCCGGTGGCAACGGCGGCCCGCGCCAGCACCGGGGCAAATTCGCGCTGCCCGCCAGAGGAGCCGCCCAGGCCGCCGGGCTGCGCCACCGCATGGGTCGCGTCCATCACCACAGGGTAGCCGGTGCGCGCCATTTCCGGCAGCGACTGCATGTCGACCACCAGCCGGTTATAGCCGAAGGAGGCGCCGCGCTCGGTCAGCAGGATACGTTCATTGCCGGTGCTTTCGATTTTGGCAACCACATTGGGCATGTCCCAAGGGGCCAGGAATTGGCCTTTCTTCACGTTGATCGCAGCGCCGGTGCGGCCTGCTGCCAACAGCAGCGAAGTCTGGCGGCACAGGAAGGCCGGAATCTGCATGATGTCGCAGACCTCGGCCACGGGCACGCAATGCGCCGGTTCGTGAATGTCGGTCAGCACCGGCACGCCAATGCTGTCCTTCACGGATTGCAGAACCTCAAGACCCTTGTCCAGGCCCAGGGCGGGCTTGGCGTTCAGCGAGGTGCGGTTGGCCTTGTCGAAGGACCCTTTGAAGACGTATTGCGCTCCGGCCTTGTCGCAGGCTTCCTTCAGCACGCCGGCAATCATCTGGGCGTGATCGGCGCTTTCCAGCTGGCAGGGCCCTGCAATCAGGGTCAAGGGGCGGTCATTGCCGATATTCAAATCGGCGACAGATACGTTTTTCATGGGTTTCCGATCGTGGCTTCCGATGGATTTACGATGACACCTGCTCTCGCAGGATGGACGCGGTGAGCGAACACATCAGGTAGATACCGGAAAAGATCAGGAATGCCAAAATGGTATTCTCGAACTTGCGCGGATAGGAGGGCTCGTCGCTTGGCACCGGCTCTACGGCGGTGGTCAGGTAACGGACCTGGCGGTTGGCCTCCAGACGGGTCGTTTCCACCTGCTGCAGGGCTGATTGCAGCATCAGGTCCCGGGTCGCCAGATCGGCCTGGGCCATCTGGATCTGGATGCGCAGGCTGGCCAGCGAGTTTTCACCTGCAGAGGCGTCAACCATACGGTTGTTCAGGCTGGCAATGACCGCTTCCAGTCGCTTGATATCCGCCTCGGCACCGGACACTTTGGCCCGGTTGGGGCGGCTGTTGTCCTGCAGAGCAGCCAGCTCCAGCCGTTTGTTTTCCAATTGGATTTCAAAGGTACTGATCTGCGAGCGCAGAGCGGCAACCACGCCCTCGGGGTCCAGCACGGAGCCCTGTTGCTGCAGCACCACCAGCTGTTCCTGTGCAGAGCGCCGCTTTGCCTCGGCATCGGTCAGGGCCTGCTCTGCCTCGGACATCTGATCGGCCCGTTTCTGCTGGGAGAGGTTGTTCACTTTCTGCTGCGCGTAGGAGATCAGCTTGCGCGCAAATTCCGCGGCCACTTCGGGATCGGCGGCAGATACCTCCATCCGCACCACGCCTTCCGTCGGATCATAGCCGATCGTCACATTGCGTTTGTAGGTGGCATAAGCCTCCTCGTTGGTGGCGCCGTTTTCGAGCCGCTGGATCGGGTCCAGCCAGTCCTGTGTGAAATGGGTCTTGAAACCCGCTTCCCGGTCCAGGCGCATCATGGCTTCCTTGGACATCAGATAGCTTTGAACGGCGATCGAATCCTGGCTGGTGGCGAACTGGGTGCCGGACAGAAGCCCGCCGACACCGCCAGCGGCGCTGTCAGCCTTCAGCACCAGGAATTCGGATTTGGAGGAATACATCGGCGTTGCCACCGAATAAAAATAATAGCCCGCAACCAGGGTCGGCAGCATCACAAAGAAGGCCAGCCTGGCCACCAGAAGCGACAATTTCCGGCGGCGGCGGCGGGCGATGTCGCGCTGAATGTCCTGAATTTCCCGCGCGCGCCGCTCTGCCGGTGTCACCTCTGCTGAGGGCAGCGTGGTTTTGCCCGCGGGCACAGTTTGCGGCAACTGGACGGAGCCTGGAGCGGCCGGGCTTCCTGCAGGCTGCGCCGTGTTCTGTGGCACGACCAGTTCCAGTTTATTGGCATGTTTGAACGGATCGATGCCGCGTTCGCGCAGCATCCGCACCGCCTCGAAATCCGAAGTGGCGGGCAGGTTGTGCTTTTGCGCGATCCGCCGGGCCAGGCGCAGCTGGCGGCCAGTCAGGCCTTCGTGGCGGATCGCGTCAATATCGGTTTCCATCTTGGCTTCTTGGGCGGAACTGACCATGCCAGAGAGCGGCGCAGCCGGGGAACCGGCGGGCGCAGGCCCGGGGACAGGCCGCGCGGCAGCGGCGGTTGCAGCCTGCCCGGCAGCGGCGGTTGCAGGCTGTGCGGCAGCAGTGGCGGCAGCCTGCGCGGCGGATGCGGCCACGGTCTGCTCCGGTGCCTGCGGCTGGGGCGCGCTGCCGTCGGCAGTCCCGGTGCGGCGGATGCGGAACTTCTTAGCTCTCGGTTTCATAGTCATAGAGCTGTTTCGCTTCTTCTAAAGTGTCAAACATGTGCAGCTGCCCCTGTAGGAGGACGGCAGCTGAACGGGCAAATTTTTCCAACGTCTGGGCTTGATGCGAGACGATGACAATCGTGGTGGTCTGCAAGCGTTCCTGCAGGACTTCGCCGGCCTTGCGGTTGAATTCTGTGTCGGTGGTGCTGGGCATGCCTTCGTCGATCAGGTAGATGTCGAAATCCAGCGCCAGCATCAATGCAAAGCTGAACCGCGCCCGCATGCCCGAAGAAAAAGTGCCGACCGGCTGGTCGAAGTATTCTTTGAGCCCGCACAGCCAGCGGCAATAGGCTTCTACATAGTCCGGGTCAAGGCCGTACAGTTTGGCGATATACCGGGCATTCTCCATCGCTGACAGTCGGCTGATGACGCCGCCCATGAACCCCAGCGGAAAGGAGACCTTGCAGTGGCGGCGGATCTCGCCCTCATCGGGTTTCTCCAACCCGGCCATCATGTTGATCAGTGTGGTTTTGCCGGTGCCGTTCGGAGCCAGTATGCCCAGCGAATTGCCGGGTTCGATGCGGAACGACACGCGGTCAAGGATCACCTTGCGCTGGGTTCCTGTCCAGAAGGACTTGCTGACGTTTTCAAACTCAAGCATCGCGCTGGTTCCGGTGCTGCCTGTGTGGCCCTGTGGCGGGCTCTCTCATGTGCCTCGTTGCTCAGACGCGTACAGCGCGCCTATGGCTCTTTCCTATCAAAGGAGTGTTAATGGCCTACGCGGCCAATTTGGCCTTATTATGTCGAATTGTGACATAAATCAGCAACCATGTGTTAACCAATTTCCTCTGCATCTGGGCGCAGGGACGTTAATTTTAAGGCGTACGGACGGTAAAGGAGGGGTGGGTGTCTGTTTCCAGTCTCGAAACAATGGCGGGCTGCCAGCAGCTGAAGGAGCGGATTCGCGCTTGCCGGATCTGTGCCGACCGCTTTGCAGCCACCGCAACAGCGCATGCGCCGCGGCCGGTGGTCTGGTTTCGTCCGTCAGCGCAGATCCTGATCGCAGGCCAGGCCCCCGGCGCGCGGGTGCATGAAAGCGGCCGGCCTTTTACTGATCCCTCGGGCGACCGGCTGCGGGCCTGGTTGGGGCTGTCGGAAGCAGAATTTTACGACCAGGACCGGGTGGCCGTGGTGCCGATGGGGTTCTGTTTTCCCGGCTACAACCACAAGAAAGCCGACCTGCCGCCGCCGGCGGTCTGCGGCAGGACTTGGCATCATCAGGTCATGGCGCAATTGCCGGAAGTGCAGCTGAAGGTGCTGGTCGGGGCTTATGCGCAGCGCTTTCACCTGGGGCTGAAAGGCCCTGTTACAACATTGGTGCAGAGCTGGCGGGCTCATGCGCCGCAGGTCTTCCCCTTGCCGCATCCTTCCTGGCGTAATACCGGATGGCTGAAGAAAAACCCCTGGTTCGAGGCGGACCTGCTGCCGGTTCTGCAGGCTCGGGTGAAGGAGCTGATGTGATGAGAGATGAAACCCCGCTGGATCTGGCTCATGCCGCGATGCAGGCGGCGCCGTCGGACGATGCGGCGCGGCTGCGGTTTTATGAACGGCTGGCCGATGCTGAACTGTTCCTGATGCTGGCGTCCGAGGCCGAGGGAGAACAGATATCTCCCGAGCTGTTTGAAACACCGGACGGAGACTTCGTTCTGGTTTTCGACCGCGAAGAGCGGCTGGCGCAATTCGCCGGACAACCGGTGCCTTATGCGGCGCTGTCGGGCCGGGTTGTCGCGCAGATGCTGGCCGGGCAGGGGATCGGGCTGGGGCTGAATCTTGAGGTTGCGCCGTCGGCTTTTCTGATCCCGGCAGAGGCGGTTGGCTGGCTGAACCACACGCTTGGCCATGCGCCCGAGGAGGTCGAGGCCGGGATCACGGAATTTCTGCCGCCTGCTGGTTTGCCGGAGGTGCTGCTGACGGCGCTGGATGCGAAACTTGCCACTGCTGGCGGGCTGGCGGCGGCGGCCTATCTGGCCGGTGTGCGCTATGCCGATGGTGGACGCGGCCATCTTTTGGGTTTTGTCGGCGCCAAGGAGGCTGCACAGCCGTCGCTGGCCAAGGCGGCGGGCGAGGCGCTGACTTTTTCCGGCATTGAAGCAGGGGCAATGGATGTTGCGTTCTTTGGCGCTGATGAACCGGCTGCAGCCAGCCTGGCGCGCGCGGGTCTGCGCTTTGATCTGCCGCAGCCGACGGCGCCGCAAGACTTCAAACCCGTCATGCCGGGCGGCGATCCGGCCGCGCCGCCACGTCTGAAATAGCAATTGGCGCCTTAACTGACGTTGCAAGTGGGGCGGGGCCGCTTTTGGGCAAGCCTGGTTACAATGCCATGGGCCGACTGGCGTCGATGCCGGAAACCTGCACGATGAGGAAGTAAGATCGCCTTGGGGCGCGTCTATGTGCGCGATTTTAATGGGGCAAAGGTTCGCCACATGACGAAATTCTGAAGTGGCGGGCTTGCCCGGGCACACTTGGGCGGGATGCTAGGCTGTAAAAAACGCCCGTCCAGCAGACGGGCGCCTTGACTGTCTGGAACCTGAAGGCCCTCAGGTGGGTTGTTTACTCTGCCCCTGCCAGCTTGTCCTGGGTGCGGGTTTCAAAGTCGCTGGCGTCGTGGCGCTCATGCAGCTGCTTGGCGGGGTCACCCATGGTACGGTTGACCATGCAGCCGCGCTGCACCGCTGGGCGGGCGTCGATGGCTTTGGCCCAGCGGACCACGTGTTTGTAGCTGGCGGCATCCAGGAACTCAGCAGCGTCACCATAGTTGCGGCCCAGCACCAGCTGGCCGTACCAGGGCCAGATGGCGATATCGGCGATCGAATATTCGCTGCCCGCGATAAACTCATGCTCTGCCAGCTGCCGATCCATCACATCCAGCTGACGCTTGGTCTCCATGGTGAAACGGTCGATCGGATACTGCCATTTCTCGGGCGCATAGGCGTAGAAATGACCGAAACCGCCGCCCAGATAGGGCGCGCTGCCCATCTGCCAGAACAGCCAGTTCAGCACTTCAGTGCGGGCCGCGGCTTCCTTGGGCAGGAAGGTTTCGAATTTCTCGGCCAGATGCAGCAGAATTGATCCGCTCTCGAATACCCGCACCGGTTCTGCGCCGCTGTTGTCGATCAGCGCCGGGATCTTGGAGTTCGGGTTCACCCCGACGAAACCGGATCCGAACTGGTCGCCACCGAGGATGTTGACCAGCCAGGCGTCATATTCGGCGTCCTTGCAGCCTGCCTCCAGCAGTTCCTCGAACATTACGGTGACCTTTACCCCATTCGGTGTCGCCAATGAGTAAAGCTGAAAGGGATGTTTGCCTGTGGGAAGGTCCTTGTCATGGGTTGCTCCGGCGGTGGGGCGGTTGATCGAGGCAAATTCGCCGCCGTTGCCTTCTTCCCATTTCCAGACTTTCGGCGGGGTGTAGGGGGTGTCGCTCATCTGTCGGACCTTGCTTTGATTGTTTCCTGTGCCGGGTCAATCGCAGTCGGCGCCGCGACCGGCTCTGCCACAAATAAGAGATGTTTTGAAAATTCCAATGACTGGAAGGTCTGCACGCGGAAATTTTACAATCCGCTCACATCCTCTCGTCCCAGGACACAGAGCCGTGAACCCCCCTTCGCATTTTCCGCCAGAGCAGTAATGTCAGGGCAAGGCCGGATCATTTGCCGGTGCCCAATTTGAAGCGATCACCGATGAAAGGGATGATTTCATGAAGCGTTTTGCATTTGCTGCTGCGGCAGCGCTGTCCTTTGCCCTGCCGGCCTTTGCCGGGGAGCAGTATGTCGACGGCACCGGCTATGCGGTGTCGGGCTATGATGTTGTGGCCTACCACAGCCTGGAGATGAAGCCGGTTGGCACGCCTCAGACCGCTCCGGTCCGCGGCAATGCGGCATTCACAGCGGACTACAACGGCGCAACCTGGGCGTTCTCCTCGGCTGAGAACCGCGATAAATTTGCGGCCAACCCGGCCCACTATGCGCCGCAGTACGACGGCCATTGCGCCTATGGCGTCTCCAAGGGGGGCAAAGTACCGGCCAACCCGCATCTGTGGCGCATTGTCGACGACAAGCTCTATCTGAACATCACCGATGTGGTGGTCGGTTTCTGGGAAGAAGACATCCCCAGCAACATCAATCTGGCCGAAGGCAACTGGCCGGGGATTGAGGGGAAAGCGGCCTCAGACAGCGTGATCCCCAAATTCACGTCTGAAGGGCCTGTTGCGAACTGATTGAAACTTGCAGGCAAGGCGACGGCCTTGCCTGCAAAGCGCTCTAAGTAACTTTTCTATTTCAGTAATTAATATAGATACTTACATGCCTGCGGCGAGGCTGTTGGTTGCGGTCGAACGCAAGTCTCCAAATTGGCGCGAGTTGTAGCAGGCGCGGTGCCTGCCAGAAGCAGACGCGCCGTGGATACCTTAAAAAATCTGCATGTTATGCAATTGCGCCGGTCAAATCCTGCGCAAGCATCAGCGCATTGCCGTCGGGGTCGTAGAAAGTCGCGGTTTTGACCATGCCCTCGACGACATCCGTCTCACCATCAAACACGACTTTGGCCTGTTCCAGTTTCTGACGTGCCGACTCCAGATCAGCGATCCCGAAAACTGGCACGCAGTTGCCCGGGGCTGGCTTGGTGTGTTCGCCAAGGCCGATGGTGACACCTGGCGTATTCGTCCGAACCTCGGACCAGCCCGCCTCATCGGCATGGTAGAGCAGCTCAAATCCCAGCATGGTTTCGTACCATTTTGCGCTCTGATGGCGATCTTTGACCGACATTGCGATGGTGATGGTTTGATCGACTTCAACCAGTGACATGGGCTTTCCTCATGATTTAAAATATACTAACTATACTTTATGTACATTGAGATGCTTGTCAACGTCACATCAAAGGCTTGGGCAATGCCCATACTCTCGTGCCTGCATTCGGGCGTGGCCGGACGGCAGGCGCCCTTGTTGGCTGCGACCGGTGCCGGTAGAACCGCCTTTGCGCAAAGCATGGACCACCTGATTGAAATTGGATTGATTGAACGCAACCCAGGGTACGGTCATCCGCTGCGCCCTGAATTCCGCCTTACACAGTTGGGAGTTTCAGCGGCAGCCATTGCCCATAAGGTCTATGAAGTGTCGACGCAGGAGGATCAGCCTCTGCTGCGCCGTTCATGGACGTTGCCAATTTTGACATCGCTCCACACTCCGAGCCATTTCAGCGACATCAAGCGAAACCTGCCGACGATAACGGACCGGGCGTTGTCTCAATCATTGAAATCCATGGAGGCAAGACGCTGGGTCTGCCGCAGCGTAGACGGCGCGGCCCGCCCGCCGAGGTCTACTTATAGCGCGGTGAACACTGGTGGGCTGATCAGCCAGCTCATCGCGCCTGAAATTAGGTTCAATTAGGACGCCGGCCATTTGTTGGCTGATGGCAAACATCCGGAAAACCCTGCATGCAGGTCAAGGAAACGGGAATGTTGCAAGGCCATGCTTGGCGCAGGCTACGCTCGGTTTGTCGGCCAATCACCACATGCGGCAAGAGACAGTCCGCGCCAGCGCAGGGGAAGACGGCCGGGGCAACTGAATATGTAGCTGACAGGGGCTTGCTGAACATATGCCCGGCACTGGCCAGCCCAGCATATATGCGGGCTGTATCCAGTCCTCAGACTGTCTTGGCAGGCAGCAGGCTTGGCGTCCAAGCCGTCTGCCAACTGTCCTCCTGAGAATTTCACCGGCGGGGGTATTGCCTGAAGCCGATTACATTCAGCGGCTGCTGGGGCACTGTCAGGTCCCGGCCAAATTCGGGGGAGTTCTGCGGCCAGTTACGCTGAAGGACGGTTGAACTGGCTTTGGGCAGCCATCAACAGCGGCAGTTATGAACAAATGAGCCCTATAGGATAGGCTTCTGATATTGAACCTGTTCTATCATGGGGGTGAACTTTGGGGGGCGGTCCGGCTTATCCCATTTGCCGGACCCTCGCTTGGGACAGCACACACATCAGTTCGAACATCAGCGAGATGCCCAGCCAGGCGGTGCCGCCCGTTTCGTCAAAGGGCGGCGCTACTTCGACCAGATCGGCGCCGATCAGATTGACCCCGGCCAGCTCGCGGATCACCTGTTGCGCCTGAAAGCTGTTGGGACCGCCGACTTCCGGCGTGCCGGTGCCGGGCGCATAGGTGGGATCGACAAAATCGATATCATAGCTGCAATAGGCCGGTTTGCTGCCAAGAATGCCACGCACCTCTTCCATCACATCCTTGATGCCGCGGTCAAACAGCTCTTCCACACGGATGATGCGGATGCCTTGCTCCAGTCCCCACTCGATGTCCTCGGAGTTATAAGCGGTGCCGCGGATGCCGACCTGAACAAAGCGTTTCGGGTCGACCAGCCCTTCCTCCACCGCGCGGCGGAACGGGGTGCCATGGGTGTATTTGTAGCCGCCGAAATAGCTGTCGAAGAGGTCGGTGTGGCTGTCGAACTGGACCAACCCCAACGGGCCATCCGCCGCCATCGCCCGCAGGATCGGCAGGGTGATCAGATGATCACCACCCGCGGTCATCGGGGTGATAGCTTGCTGTTTCAGGCTGCTGTAAAAGGCTGTGATGCGGTCCAAGTTGTCCTGAATGTCCACCGGATTGGGCGGCACATCACCCAGGTCGGCGCAATTGACGGCGGTGAAGGGGTTCACGCCGGTAACCGGGTTCATTGCCCGGATCATGGTGGAGCAGTCGCGCAGCTGCCGCGGCCCGTGGCGGGCGCCGGGGCGGTTGGTGGTGCCGCCGTCCCAGGGCACCCCGATCAGCCCCATTTGCACCTCGCCGTAGCGGGGGTGATCCGGGGTCATCGATGGCAACCGCATGAAGGTCGGCACACCGGCAAAGCGGGGCAGGTCCATGGCGGATACCGGCTGGAAGAAGATGTCGCCTGTTCGGGTCATGCAATTGCTCCGTTCTTCACATTTTCTGCGATCATTGAAATCATCTCGAACATGATTGCCGAGGCGGTCAGGGCGGTGATCTGATTGGGGCTGTCCTTGGTCGGCATCATGCAGACGATATCGCCGCCGACGATGTTCATGCCGCGCACGCTGTGCAGCAGGGCGACCGCCTCGTCGATATCAAAGCCTTTTTCGCCCGGCTCCAGGTTGGAAACCGCGGGCGCAATCGTGGGGTCCAGGCAGTCAAGATCAAAGGTGATGTAGACCGGACGTCCCGCCATCACATCCTTGATCTGCGCGGCCACGTCTTCTTCCCCGCGTTTGCGGAATTCCTTCATGGTAACAATGTTGTAGCCATAGTCATAAGAGGGCTGCAGCCAGTCGAGCGTCCTGGGGTGGCCGCGCAGGCCGATCTGCATTGAATGATGCGGATCCACCGCGCCCTGATCCGCCAGATAGGCGCCCCAATGGGCCGCGGATTTCTTGGCGCCCAGGAAGTGGTCGACCTTGGTGAACACATCCGTATGGGCATCAAAGTGCAGAAAGCAGACTGGCTCACCCTTGGTGATCTTGCCGCAGCCGATTGCCTGCACAATGCCGCCGGTGATCGAATGGTCACCGCCGACAGAGACGGGGCGGGCGCCTGCTGCGTCGATCTGCCGATAAAAGCGGGTGATCTGCTCGATGCAGTCCTCGTTGTCATTGGCGCGGGGGAAGGGCACGTCGCCGATATCGGCGATCTTGGCGACCTCCCAGGGGTTCAGCCGAAACGCTCCATGCACCCGTCGCCCGACGGCGGAGACATTGCGCAGCGCGCGTGGCCCCAGATGCTGGTCGCGCTCGGTTGTGCCATTGCCGGTGGAGTGGGGCACGCCGACCAAGGCAATGTCCTGATTTTCCGGGCCTTCATTGGGGCAGCGGAACATGGTGGGGATGCCCCACCAATACAGGTTTTCCATCATGGATTTCAGGTGTTCATCAGCCATAGGTATCCCTGCCTGTTTTTAAAAAATGCCCCGATGCCGGATCTTCAACACCGGGGCAGTCCGGGATCACCCCGGGGGAGGGGTCAGCTTTCGCTGGTTTTTCTGCGGTAGGCGCCCTGTGCGATCCGGTCGATGACCATGGCACAGAACAGAATTGCGAGACCGCCCAAGAGGCCCTGGCCTTTGGCCGCGTATTGCAGCGCTTCCAGGATCAATGCGCCCAGACCTTCGGCACCGATCAGCGAGGCGATCACCACCATCGACAGCGACATCAGGATGGTCTGGTTGATGCCGGTCATGATCGAGGGCAGCGCCAGGGGCAGTTCGACATTGAACAGCAGCTGGCGACGCGAGCAGCCAAAGGCAACGGCGGCTTCCTTGGTGGCTTCGGGCACTCCGCGCATGCCCAATGCGGTCAGGCGGATCACCGGTGGCATCGCAAAGACCAGCGTGGCCAATACGCCCGGCGGCTTGCCGGTGCCGAAAAAGGCGATGATCGGGATCAGGTAGACAAAGGCCGGCATGGTCTGCATGAAGTCCAGCACAGGTTCCGCGATGGCATAGGCGCGTTTGGACTTGCCGAACCAGATGCCAAGCGGAATGCCGATGGCCACGCACAGGAAGGCCCCGGCGCCGATCAGCGCCACTGTGATCATCGCCAGTTCCCACAGGCCCATGAAGGCCAGATAGGCCAGCGAGGCGGCGGTGAAAACGGCCACCCGCGGCCCGGCCAGGCGTAGCGCCATCACTACGGTCACGAACATTACCACGGGCCAGGGCGTCTGGATCAGCAGCACCTCCAGCCCGTCCAGTACCCAGCGGATGCCGGCGGTCACCCCGTCGAACACATCGCCAAAGTTGTTGGCCAGCCAATCGAACCCGGCATCGCCCTTTTTGGACAGCGCGGCGAAATATTCCTTGCCGATCGGAAATTCGGTGATCGGCAGCCGTTCGCCCAGCAGCCCGCCGGTGACGCTGGCCACGGCCTCATCCGGTTTGGCAACGGTGAAGCGCACCAGGGTCAGCGGCCAGATCGCCACAAGGCCGATGGCGCCAAAGATCAGCCCGCTGCGGCGCATCCCTGACTGGGCTTTCTGACCGGAGCGCCAGCGCAGATACTGCGCCTCGTAAGATATGTTGGCATAGAAACCTTCCGCCAGTTTGATCACTGCCATCAAGGCAAGACCAGTGAGCAGAATGGCGAGGGCGGTGCTGTTGGCGGCATTGGCGGCCTCCAGCGCCTTGTCGGCGGCAGCGCGCAGGTTGTCGGCGATCTTCAGCTTGGCAGCTGCCCCTGCGACGTCGCCTGCGGCGGTCAGGTCTGCCGCCTGCGCCTCGCGCTTGGTGATATTGGTCAGGAGGCGCTCATAGCGGGTCAGCTGATCAGCGCCGAGTTCACCCCACAGGCCCCGGCCGATCTGCACCAGGGCAAACAGCTCAAGCACCAGGAACATCCAGAAGAATCCCCAGGCACCGCGGGCAGCTCCCCAGAGGGGGCCACAGACAGCGGCCATGGTGTTCCACGACCAGGCAAAGCCGGTCTTGCCCTGGATGCGGGCAAATTCGCGGACGTAATAGGAGCTGTTGTCAACGGTGAATTGTTCGACACTCAGGTCAGGCGACTGGAACGTGGTATCTTTCATGCCTTGCCTCCTTGAATGCCTTTCAACAGCGTGGCGCGGTCGACCACGCCGATGTCGGCACCATCATCGCTGGTGATGACAATCACGTTTTCGGTTGATGTGGCGATATCGATCAGCTGATCCAGGTCGGTGCCGTGATGCGCCCGCGGGCTTTCGTCGAAATTGACGGGCCGGGTGGGCTTATACTCGCTGATCGGCACCATGATTGAATGGGCGAACACCAGTTTCAGCTTGGAAATGCCTTCGACAAAGTCGCGCACATAATCGTCGGCGGGCTGGGTGACGATCTCTTCCGGAGTGCCGATCTGCACGATGCGGCCATCCTTCATGATGGCAATGCGGTTGCCGATGCGGATCGCCTCGTCCAGATCGTGGGTAATGAAGACGGTGGTCTTGTTCAGCTCAGCCGAGAGCTTCATGAATTGGTCCTGCAGCTGGCGCCGGATCAGCGGGTCCAGCGCCGAAAACGGTTCATCCATCAACAGCACATCCGGGTCCGAAGCCAGCGCCCGCGCCAGGCCGACCCGTTGCTGCATGCCGCCCGACAGTTCGCGCGGGAAACGGTCCTCGAACCCGGTCAGGTTCACCTTGTCCAGGCAGCGCTGCGAGATCTCCCAGCGGGTGGATTTCGGTTCACCGCGCACCTGCAGCGGAAAGCCCACGTTGTCGCGTACGGTGCGGTGCGGCAGCAGTGCCATATGCTGGAACACCATGCCAATGTTCATCGCCCGCATTTCCCGCAAGGCTCCGTCGGACAGGGTCAGCATGTCGCGACCCAGCACCGAGATACTGCCCGCAGTGGGCTCGATCAGCCGGTTCAGGTGGCGCACCATGGTGGATTTTCCGGAGCCCGACAGGCCCATCACACAGAAGATTTCGCCGCGCTTCACCTCAAAGGACACATCGGCAATACCGACGACGCAGTTGAATTCCTCCAGCACCTCAGCCTTGCCCAGGCCGCGTTCGAGGATCGCTGCCATGGCGGCACCGGCATTCGCCCCGAAGATTTTCCATACGCCGTCCAGCGTGATCACATTGTCAGTCATGAGAGCAGTCTCCGCATGTCCACAGGCGGGCGGTTCTGCCGCCCACCTGTGGACATATGATTGGGCATGTTACTGGAACCAGGAGTCCACCAGATCGGCGTTCTCATCGACCCATTTGCGGGCAAACTCGGCCGGATCCTGGCCATCAACCGACAGCGCATAGACCACAGCATTCACCTGCTCTGTGGTCAGCGCCACCTTGCCCAGCATCGCTGCGGCTTCCGGCTGGCTGTCGGCCAGGCCAGCGGCATAGAACACATGTAGCTTGGCCGCGTCCCAGGCGGTGCCGGCCTTGGAGTTTTCCAGCCAGTTCGGATCATCGGTCGGCTGTTTCACATCCCATTCAGCCGCGTCATAGGCAGGCTCGGTCAGCGGCACCAGGTCATAGAGCGAGAACATGTGGTGCGGGGTGTAGCAGAAAAAGACGATGTTCTGCCCCTGCGCCACCGCATTGTCGACCTGGGCCAGCGCCAGTGTCTCATCCATCTCCATCAGGTTCATGGTTTCAGAGTAGCCATAAGACTTGGCACGGATCTTTTCGACATTGGTTGAGGCCCAGCCCGCCCCGCCGATCCAGATCTCGCCACGGCCGTCGCCATCGGTGTCAAAGTTGGCTGCCATATCCGGGTCGGTCAGATCGCTGAGCGCCGAAATGCCGGTGCGCTCCTGGGTATCCTTGGTGACGCAGATTTGCTGATCCGAAAGCACCGCATTCGGGTTATAGACCACCGTACCCTTGCCGGTGACAAAGGTGTCATGCAGGTTCTGCTGGTTGGGCAGCCAGACCTCCGGGTGCACATGCATGGCGCCGGAATCCATCGCTTCGAAAATAATCGGATTGGTGCCGTTCTGCAGCTCCACAGACAGGCCCAGGTTGTCCTCCATCGCCACTTTCAGGATATGGGCGGTGCCGCGGACAGAGGCCCAGTTCGGCACTCCGATCACCACATCCTGCGCCATGGCGGTGCCGCCGATGGCGGCAGTCAATGCGGCAGCGGCCAGTGTTTTTGCTGTCTTCATGTCAGTCTCCCTTGTTGGATGATCACTTTGGATTTTTGGGTTTAAGCACCCGGCGCGTGATCACGATGCCGGGGTTTCACGAATGGAAGTTGTACGTCGGCTTGCGGTTGCGGGATCTTCCCGGCACAGCGCCTGGCTCAGGCAATGCACGCCGCCGCCACCAAGGGTGAACATCGACATGTCCGGGTCATAGACCTCGAACCCCAGCGCCCGCATTTTTGCATTTAATTTCTTGGCGCCAGCCATCGACAGCACCTTGCCGTCCCCCAGTGCCACCAGGTTCACGCCCAGGTTCTTGGCCTCGGCATATGAGACATCGACGATCTCAATCCGCCAGCCTTTGACGACATCCACCAGCCAGGGCTCCATCGCGTCAATGCAGGCCACTGCCAGTTTGTCCGCCAGCGGCACGATCAGCCCGTCCATATGCACAAATTCGCGGCTGATCGGGGCCACCACAGCCTCCCAGCCCTCGGCGCGGACAAACCCGGCCACCTGTTCAGCCCCCTCTTTCTCGGACCGCTCTCCGCAATAGCCAATCAGAACCCGGCCCGGCTCGATGATATTGAAATCGCCGCCTTCGAAATGGCCTGCGGTGGCGAATTTCCAGATCGGGATATCATTGTCCTGATAGAACTTGATTGCGGTGGCATAATCCGCCCGGCGGCATTTCAGCTGCATATGGCAGATCAGCGCGCCCCAGGGCGTCATTGCGGAACTGTCACGAGCAAAGAAATTGCGGTGCAGCACCTCGTCGCTGTCGAGGTAATGGCAGGTCACGCCGGCGTCTTCGTAAATCGACACCATCTCCGCGTGCTGCTTCATCGCCAGCTGCAGGTCGAACTGCACGCCAGTCTTATGCGCATTTGCCAGGGTGCGTCCGATCAGGGGACCGGCGTCGACCCATTTGAAATATTCCGGCTTGCCCAGAAGAACATCCGTCAGCTTGGCGTAGTCATTGTTGATCCCCCAGCGCTTGGCTGTCGGAGTGCTTGCGTCCATCCTGCTCGGCCTCCCAGAAACGGCGTTCTTGGGTGACAGGCTTGACCGAATTATATCTTTTATTAAATTACAAACTAAGGGATTTAACTTTAGTAATTGTGCAAGTACAGTGCTCTCATGCTGCCGCCTGCCTTCTCCAAAGCCGATATGCACCTGCTTTATGTGTTCTGCGCAGTGGTGGAAGCGCGCGGGTTTTCCGCAGCGCAGATCAGCCTGAATGTCTCGGCCTCCACCATCTCGCGGCAGATTTCGGATCTGGAAACCCGGCTGGGCATGCGCCTGTGCCAGCGTGGCCGCAAGGGTTTCCGGCTGACGGACAAGGGTGAGATCGTCTATGCCGCCTCGCACAAATTGTTTGCGGCGCTGAACCAGTTTGGCGAAACGGTGGACGGCACTCGTGGCAAACTGGTGGGGCGGCTGACTGTGGCGGCGGTAGACAATTGTGTCTTCAACGACGCCGCACCGTTGATGGACGCGCTCAGGGACTTTGCCGACCTGGCGCCGGATGTCAGCATTGATCTGCACTCGCTGGCCCCGGATGACATTGAAATGGACGTTCAGGACGGCCGTGTAGCTATCGGTGTGGGGGTGTTTCACAAGCATAAGCCCGGCTTGGTGTATGAGCTGCTTGCAGAGGAGAAAGTCGCGCTTTATTGCGCTCGCGGCCATCCGCTGTTTGAGGCCGACACACAGGCCGAAGTCGACCGGCTGCTGCCGGAGATCAACTTTTGCAAACGCGCCTATCTGAACGAAGAACTGGTAGCACCGGTGTCACGGGGGCTGCGATCCAATGCAAGCGCCCATCAGATCGAAGGCGTTTCCATGTTGGTTCTGACCGGCCGCTACATCGGCTACCTGCCTGAAAGCTTTGCCGATATCTGGGTGCGCCAGGGCCGGATGCGGTCGGTGGGGAACGGCAAGTATGATCTGACATCCGAGATCAAGCTGGTCTCCAAACGCGGCGTGGAGCCGAATTTGGTCGTCAAAACCTTCATCAACCTCGTGAAGCGGCGCTGCGGGCGGAAAAACCAAGAGCAATCAAAAACCGGTTGAGAAGCTGAAAACAGTGCTTGTTTCAGGCGGCGGATGCCAGTCCAGTCAGTTGCCGCAATTGGCGATTGCCTGCGGGATAGCGGCGCGCAGCAATGTTGTCTTGAGTGTTTGGTCCATACAGCAGAAGCTGACCGCTGGATGCGCCTGGACATGGTCAACGAATTTCGCGGCACAAGCCCAATTGCCAAACGGAAGGCCCAATGGCCAAACGACGGGTCTTCCAAAACAAAAGCCCCGGACGCAGTGCCGGGGCTTCGGAATTTTCAGGGTGGGCCGGTCAGCGGCGGCGATCGCGGCGCGAGGACATCGGCTGGAAGGCCACGCCCACATGTGCCTCGCAATAGGGTTTGCCCTGTTTGGCGGGCAGGCCGCAGAACCAGAAGTCCTCGGTGGCGGGGTCGCCCACCGGCCATTTGCAGGTGCGCTCGGTCAGCTCCATCAGAGTCAGCTTCTTGGCCTTCTTCTCGATCTCATTGACCTTGGCCAGCGCCTCGGGGCTGATTTCATTGGCCGAGGGCTGCGGCGGCAGCGGCTGGCCGGCCGGGATGATCTGGCGGCGTGCTGGTGCTGCGGGCTTGGCCTCTGCAGCAGGCTGGGCCGCCGCCGGGCGCGCCGGCTCGGTCTTGGGCTGCGGCTTGGGCTTGGGCGCGGCCGCCGGTTTGGGCGCGGCGGCTGCCGTTGCGGCTGCCGGTGCTGCCTTTTCCTTGGGCTCTGCCGATTTTGAGCCGCTGTTGCGGTTGGACAGGCCGAGCCGGTGCACCTTGCCGATGACGGCATTGCGGGTGACGCCGCCCAGTTCCTTGGCGATCTGGCTGGCCGACTGGCCCTCGCCCCACATTTTCTTGAGCAGTTCGACGCGCTCGTCTGTCCAGGACATCTGTTGCCTTTCCAAGCTAATAGCGGCCCCAGGGATTCTGCGGCCGCCATCAAATTCCGTGTAATCGCCTATTCTAATCACTGCGGGCGGAGTTACAAGGCATCTTGCGCCTATTGGCCCAGCCGTTATGCAGTCGGGCAACGAAAGTACAGGGGGCAGCATGGCGGATCAAGGCTATCAGGTGGAATTGGGTGCGCGCCGGTTTGGGCGGGTGAACTGGCTGGGGCTCAGGGCGCTGGCCTGGCGCGAGGTGAAGCGGTTCCTGGCGGTCTGGACCCAGACCCTGCTGGCGCCGCTGGTCACTGCGGGGCTGTTCCTGATGATCTTCAATATCGCCATCGGCCCCAAGCGCGGCGATGTGATGGGGGTGCCGTTCCTGACTTTTCTGGCGCCGGGCATCATGATGATGACGGTGATCCAGAATGCCTTTGCCAACACGTCGTCATCCATCGTGATTTCCAAGGTGCAAGGCAATATCGTTGATACGCTGATGCCGCCCTTGTCGGGGCTGGAGATTCTGCTGGGCTATCTGGCAGGCGCGGTGGTCCGGGGCACGCTGGTTGCATTGGCCATCGGACTGGGGCTGATGGCCGTGCTTCAGATCGTGCCTGCGCATCCGCTGACGGCGCTGGTGTTCATCGTGCTGGGGGCGGCGTTTCTGGGCAGTGTGGGCATCGTGGCCGGAATCTTTGCCGACAAGTTCGACCAGATGGCGGCAATCACCAATTTCATCGTGACGCCGCTGGCCTTCCTGTCCGGCACTTTCTATTCGGTCGAGGCCCTGCCGCCGGTTCTGAAGGCGATCAGCTATGTTAACCCGGTGTTCTATCTGATCGATGGTGTGCGATTCGGAGTGATCGGCACCTCCGACAGCCCGCCTTTGCTGGGGCTGGCAGTGTGCAGCGGCGCCACTTTTGCGGTTTGTCTGCTGGCCTGGGGCATGCTGCGGACAGGCTACCGGCTGAAGCCCTGACGCCGCTATTCGGCGGCCAGCTTTCGGGCCTCCGGTTCCCCGGTTTCGGCACCTGCAGGTTTCTTGCGGCCCAGCCGCGGGTGCAGCTTGCCTGCCAAAAGGGCGGCCCCCCACATGGCGGCGGAGCCGACGGCAAAGATACCGGCCAGCGGCGACACCATCAGCACCAGCCAGGCCACTCCCGGCGTCAGAATGCCTGAAATGTCCCGGTAGCTGGAATAGACCGCCGACATCTCGGTGCGCTCGGAGGGTTTTACCGCCATCAGAAACGGCAGCCCACCGCAGATGTCCAGCAGGATCAACGCCGCTGAACCTGCCATCAGCAGGCCAACCGACACCGCAGGCCAGCCCTGCAACACAGCCGCAGCGCCAAAGCAGAGGGTGACCGTCAGGAAACCGCTGCGCACGGCCAGCCGGATGGAATGCCGCTGCACCCAGCGCTGCAGCAGCGGCGCGCCGAACAGGCAGGCGTTGGTCGCTGACAGCAGGATGCCGCCCAGCTCCTCTCCCAGACCCTTTTCGATGGCAAAGATCGGCAGGTAGACCACATAGATCCACCAGCCCGCCGACCGGATTACCGCAAACAGCCAGCCGGTGATCAGCCGCGGCTGCTCCAGGAAACGCGGCAGGTATTTCAGTGGGTTGGAAGCCGGGCCGCGGGCGCGTGTGATCTGCTTGCCGTTGCCCATCCGCATCCACCAAAAGGCCGCCAGCATCAGCAGGGCAGCAGCGGCGGAGATTAGAAAAGGGGCGGGCTGCCACCACTCCAGCAGCAGCACCCCGGCCATCGGCCCTGCGGTCCAGCCAAGGGCTGAGTAGAACATCCGTGAAGTCTCGCATTGGCCCAGTTCGACCCGGGCAATGTAGTCCAGCACATAGGCATTGAAACAGATGAAGGTGGTGACGGCCGCAACAGTGTTGAGCGCCAGGGCGGCCAGCACTGAACCCGGGCTGCCCTCAATCGCGCAGGCTGCTGACAGCACGAACATCAGCGTGCCCAGACTATAGGCCCATCGGCGCGGTACCAGCCGGATCAGCGCGGGCACCATCAGCCCGGCGATCAGTGACAGCACCCCCACCGCAAGATAAGAGGCCGAAACCAGCCCGGCGTCTCCCAAGGCCCGGTACATGATCAGCGGAAAAACAGAGATCAGGATGCCGCGGACCATCGCTTCCAGCCCGGCCAGAATTCCGAAATCCCGCACCGAAGGCACCGGTGCGTGGCGCAGCCAATCAGGAATCCGCCGTTCGTGCATCTGCCGCTCCTGTTTTCCTGCACGTCAGGATGAGAGCGGAACATGCCCGGAAAATGCCGGTTTTCGACGCGGGCGTCGTTCCGGAGCCTGTTGCGGGAAAACTTTCTTCAGGCGGATGGTCGGTCGCTGCTTGCTGGAGCGGCAGGCTGGGGCTTCTGGCGGCCTTCGCGCCAGGCCAGGATGGCAGCGCCCGCCAGGATGATCGTGGCGCCAAACATGGAAATGCGATCCGGCACAACGCCAAAGCCCAGGAAATCGTAGAGTGCGGCAAAAACCAGCGTGGCATAGCTGAACGGCGCCACAAAAGAGGCATCGGCCCGCGCCATGCCATTGATGAAACAGGCCTGGGCACAGGCCATCAGAAGGCCCAGCGCAGCCAGCGCGCCCCATTGCGCGAGGGTTGGCATCTGCCAGACCGCAAGCACCGCGCCGCTGGCGATCATCACGCCCAGCAGGTTGTTGAACCACAGGACCTGCAGCGGCCCTTCACGGCCAGCCAGTTTCTTGATGAAGATCAGCTCCAGCCCCATCACTGCGGCCGCGCCCAGGGCCAGCAGTGCTGCGGGCTGAAAGCTGGCAGGAGTGGGGCGCAGCAGGATCATCGCTCCGATCATCGCAATCAGCGCAGCACCCCAGCGCCAGGGTCCGACCCGTTCGCCCAACAGCGGGATCGCCAGCAGCATGCCGAAAACCGGGTTCAGAAAGGTGATCGCAGTGGCATCGGCCAGCGGGATATAGGCAACCGAGGCAAACATCAGCGTGACACCCGCCCAGCCAAAGGAGGTGCGGCCGATATGGTAGCCCCAGTGCGGACGGATGAACCTGGGTCGCAGGATCAGCACGGCGGTTGAGATGCCGATGAAGGCAAACAGGAACCGCCCATGGCTGATCTGCATCGGGTGCAGCGGCGTGCCCAGCACATCCGTACCCAATGCCTTGGCCAGCAGGGTGGTGGCAGCAATGAAAGTGGTTGCCGCCAGGATCAGGGCGGCGGCCAGGGCGGGGTTCTGCTGAGTGGCGATGCGCATGCTTCCATGCGGTGGAGCAAGCCGCCACAGGATGCAAGAGGAAAGACGTCGTCTGGCGTTGCAGGTTTGAAGGAACTGGGGCGCTGCCCCTCTTGGCCTGCGGCCAATTCACCCCGGGGTATTTCAAACCAGAAAGAAGCAAGTCGGGAAGGAGAAAGCCGTGCCGGATCCGGATTGGCGGCATGGTTGTACAAAAGGGGTTTTCTTTTGCCAAAACCTCCACTATGGAACCTCTCCATGATCAAACGCGCATATATCACCATTCTGCGACGCCGACGCCGCCAGGCGTAACCGGCCCTTTGATCTGCTGTGCCTGAAGGTGGCACATTCCTTTCCAAATCCGTTGACCTCAGGCCAGGCTTGCGTCACAGCTTTGGCTTGCTCTTTCCAAAAGGATGATCCCGATGATCCCGTCCGTTCTGCCAACCTACAACCGTGCACCGCTTGAATTCGTCAAAGGCGAAGGCGCCTGGCTGATCGCGGCGGATGGACGACGCTTTCTGGATCTGGGCTCCGGTATTGCGGTCAATGCGCTGGGACATGCGCATCCGGCCCTGGTTGATGCGCTGACCGCGCAGGCGCAAAACCTGTGGCATGTGTCCAACCTCTACCACATACCTCAGCAACAGGCGTTGGCGGATAAGCTGGTGGAACATACGTTTGCCGACACCGTGTTCTTCACCAATTCGGGCACCGAGGCTTGTGAGCTGGCAGTGAAAATGGCGCGCAAGTATTTCTATGACAAAGATCAGCCCGAGCGGGTTGAGATTATCACTTTCGACGGCTCCTTTCACGGCCGCTCGTCTGCCGGTATCGCCGCTGCAGGCTCCGAGAAGATGACCAAGGGCTTTGGGCCCTTGCTGCCAGGCTTTGTGCATCTGGCGTTTGGTGACCTGGACGGCGTGACCAATGCCATCTCGGAAACAACTGCCGCAATCATGATTGAGCCGGTGCAGGGCGAGGGTGGCATCCGTGTGGTGCCGGATGCTGAGCTGAAGGCGCTGCGCCAGATTTGTGATGAAAACGGTCTGCTGCTGATCCTGGATGAGGTGCAATGCGGCGTGGGCCGGACCGGTAAGCTGTTTGCCCATGAATGGGCAGGGGTTGCCCCTGATATAATGATGGTGGCCAAGGGCATCGGCGGCGGCTTCCCGTTGGGCGCGGTGCTGGCCACGGAGGAGGCCGCCAGCGGTATGACTGCGGGCACCCATGGTTCCACCTACGGTGGCAACCCCTTGGGCTGCGCGGTGGGCTGCGCGGTGATGGATCATGTGGCTGATCCGGATTTTCTGGCAGAGGTGAACCGTAAGGCGGGCCTCTTGCGGCAGAAGCTGGAAGGGCTGAGTGCCGATCATCCGGAGATCTTTGAGGAGGTGCGCGGCTCCGGTCTGATGCTGGGCCTCAAATGCAAGGCAGCGAACATCGATGTGGTGAACGCCGGCTATGACAATGCGCTGATCACCGTTCCGGCGGCGGACAATGTGATCCGCCTGCTGCCGCCGCTGACCCTGACGGACGAGGACATCGCCGAGGCTGTCAATCGGCTGGACAAAACGGCGGCTCAGATCGAATCCGCCTGATCTTCACCTTTGCAAAATACTCCGGGGGTCCGGGGGCGGCGCCCCCGGCTTTCGCCAGAAACAAGCGATACAGTCATGAACCATTTTCTCGACATCCACAAAACCGACCCCGCTGCGCTGCGCAGCATCATCGATCAGGCCAAAGCCACAAAGCAGGCCCGCCTTGGCCGCCCCAAGGCGGCACTGGATGATGATCTGCCGCTGAAGGACCGGATGGTTGCATTGATCTTTGAAAAACCCTCGACCCGGACCCGGGTGTCGTTTGACGTCGGCGTGCGCCAGATGGGTGGCCAGACCATGGTGCTGAGCGGAAAAGACATGCAACTGGGCCATGGCGAGACCATCGCAGACACCGCCCGCGTGCTGTCGCGCTACGTCGATATGATCATGATCCGCACCTTTGATGAAACCGTTCTGACCGAGATGGCCGAATATTCGGACGTGCCGGTCATCAACGGCCTCACAGATCGCACACATCCCTGCCAGATCATGGCTGATGTGCTGACCTACGAGGAACACCGCGGCCCGATCAAGGGCAAAAAGGTGGTCTGGTGCGGCGACGGCAACAATGTCTGCGCCTCCTTTATCCATGCAGCCGGCCAATTCGGGTTCGATCTCACATTTGCCGGCCCGTCGCAGCTGGATCCTGAGGAGGAATTCATCGGCCTGGCGCGCAAGGCAGGCGCCAAGGTGACCATTGAACGGGATGCGTTCAAAGCAGTAGAGGGCGCTGATCTGATCGTGGCCGACACCTGGGTGTCGATGCATGACAGCCAGTCGTCCAAGGAACGCCGCCACAATATGCTGCGTCCCTATCAGGTGAATGATGACCTGATGGCCGCAGCCAAACCTGACGCTCTGTTCATGCATTGCCTGCCGGCCCACCGCGAGGAAGAGGTGACCTCCGCCGTGATGGACGGCCCGCAATCGGTGATCTTTGACGAAGCCGAAAACCGCCTGCATGCGCAGAAGGCTGTCATGCGCTGGTGTCTGGGTGGTTGAGACCGGCTGAGGCAATGAAGCTGAAACTTCTGCTGCGCGAGCTGACCGGAGAATACGCCGTGTCACGGCTCGCGCCTGGTGCTGCTGTGCCCGCGTGGGTCGGCGGACCGGGGCTGGTGAGTGTGACCCATGCCGAGGATGAAATCTCGGTGGTCTGTCTGGCGGAGCGAGTGGTGAAAGATACCGAAAGCTCCTGCGGCTGGACGGCGTTCCAGGTTTCCGACCTCTATGATTTCGATGCGCCGGGGGTGGTTCTGTCCGCAGTGCGGCCGGTTTCGGACGCCGGGCTGGGGGTCTTTGCCATTTCGACATTCTACCGCGACTATCTGCTGGTGCGGCACGCTGAGCTGGATGCGGCAGAGGCCGCCTGGCGCGCAGCCGGCCATCAGGTGGAGACTGTTTTAGGTCGATAAATGGGGCCGCAGTCGTGTCGATGGTCTATCCTCGGCGCGCCGGGCCTCGGGCTCTGCCATTTATAGCTACGGGTTTCATGGACAGGGGGTGTTTCCATGCCAGGAATTGAAGGCGGCTGCCTGTGCGAGGCGGTCCGGTATGAGGCCGCGCGCAAGCCGACCGGGGTGACCATGTGCCATTGCACTTACTGCCAACGTGCCACAGGGGCTGCCTATATGGTGCAACCGGCGTTTGCTGCTGCAGACTTTAGGCTGATCAAAGGCGATCCCAAGCGTTTTACGCATATCTCTGCGGGCAGCGGCATGGAGATACAAGTCGGATTTTGTGAGGCCTGCGGCACCAAGCTGTTTCAGACTTTTGAACGCTTCGAGGGGGCTGTGGGAGTATTCAGTGGCACACTGGATGATCCGGGCTGGCTGGAAATCCAACCTCAGAACAGCAAGCATATCTTTCTGGAGACGGCCCGCAGCGAAACGCTCATTCCTGCAGATACACCGGTTTTCATGCAGCATGCTCTTTCAAAAGATGGCCAGCCTATTGCGCCAATCATACTGAAAACCCCGCAGAAGGCCGGGGATTTGCAGTCAGTCTTCTTGAGGAGCCGAGGCAAGTAAGCACTTTGTGGCCTAAGCTAGCCTTGCTCACTCTTGCCTACCCTGGCCGGGCCAGCTCTGGTAGCCTCTTGTGCCATGTCCGGTTTCCCGTCAGCATCTATCTGGCAATTATGGGAGAGGGCGAATGGCAGACATGTCATCAAAACCGCAGGCTCTGATCATAGGGGCAGGCGCCGGGCTGTCGGCCTCCTTTGCCCGGGCGCTGGCGGGAGCGGGCTATGCGCTGCATCTCACCGCACGCAATACAGCCAAGCTGGACGCGCTGGCCGCCGAAACCGGCGCCGCGCTGCATCAGCTGGACGGCACCGATGCAGACGGCATCAGCCAGCTGGTTGAGGGCCTGCCAGGCGATCTGCGAGTTGCCTGCTACAATCCTTCCGCACGGCTGCGCGGGCCTGTTGCAGAACTGGACCCGGTGGCGGTGCGCAATGCGGTTGATATCACCGCCTATGGCGCCTTTTTGCTGGGGCAGGCGGCGGCCCGGCGGATGCTGACGCAGCAGCCTGCAGACGGGCGGCGCGGCACTATCCTGTTCACCGGCGCCTCAGCTGGCGTAAAGGGCTTTGCCCAATCGGCGCCCTTTGCGATGGGAAAATTCGCGCAGCGCGGGCTGGCGCAGGCAATGGCACGAGAGTTGCACCCGAAGGGCATCCATGTGGCCTGGGTCAATATCGACGGCGGCATCCGCAACGCTGCCCGTCCGGAGCGGGTGGAGGCAGCGGACAACCCCGACAGCATGCTGGACCCGGATGCGATTGCACAGGAATACATGCATTTGATTCATCAGCACCGCTCTGCCTGGAGCGATGAGCTGGTGCTGCGGCCCTGGGTAGAGCGCTTCTAGGAAACAGCGTCTGGCAAAGAAAAACCCCCGCAGCCAGTTGCTGCGGGGGCCTGTCAGCGGAAGCCGTGCGGATCAGCCGACGAAAGTGTTCAGCAGCAGATAGATCACGGCCGACAACAGTGCTGCGGCGGGCACGGTGATCACCCATGCAGCGACGATGGTCATGAAATGGCTGCGGCGCACCAGCTTGCGGCGGCGGCGTTCTTCCGGCGCGATGCGTTTTTCCGGCGGGCGGCCTGCGGCGGTCTTTTTCAGGCGGCGCTCCATGTGCCATTCGCGGAAGAAACCGACACCAAAGACCGCGCCAACCGCGATATGGGTGGAGGAGACCGGCAGGCCCAGCCAGCTGGCCACGATCACGGTGATCGCTGCGGACAGCGACACACAATAGGCGCGCATCGGGTTCAGCTTGGTGATCTGGCTGCCAACCATGCGGATCAGCTTGGGGCCGAACAGGAACAGGCCAAAGGAGATGCCGAAGGCACCGATCACCATCACCCAGGTCGGGATCGCCACCTTGGAAGCAAAATCGCCGAATTCGGTGGCATGCACGATGGCGGCCAGCGGGCCGACCGCATTGGCGACGTCATTGGCGCCATGGGCAAAGGACAACAAGCCTGCGGAAATCACCAGCGGCAGGCCGAACAGCGCCTTCAGCGATTTGTTGCGGTTCTCCATGCCCTCGGACTGGCGCTTGATCAGCGGCGCGGTGATGACATAGGCCAGCGCACCGACGGCAGCGCCGATCAAAAGCGCGGTCTGCAGGTCGATCTTGATGATCTTTTTCAGGCCTTTGAGAGCCAGATAAGCGCCAAAGGCGGCGGCCATGACGGCGACCAGCACCGGCACCCAGCGACGGGCGGCGGCGATCTTGTCATCCTGATAGATGATCTTGGCCTTGATGAAGGCAAGGAACAGCGCGGCAATAACACCACCCAGCACCGGCGAGATCACCCAGCTGGCGGCGATCTTGCCCATTGTGGGCCAGTTCACCGCGGCGGTCCCGGCTGCAGCGACACCGGCACCCAGCACGCCGCCCACAACCGAATGGGTGGTGGAGACCGGCGCGCCGACCCAGGTCGCAAGGTTCACCCACAGCGCCGAGGAAATCAGCGCTGCCATCATGGCCCAGATGAAGATACTGTTGCTGGACACCGCTGCCGGGTCGATGATGCCCTTGGAAATGGTGGAAACCACGTCGCCGCCTGCCAGCAGCGCGCCTGCGCTTTCACAGATGGCGGCAATCAGAATGGCGCCGCCCATGGTCAGCGCATTTGCGCCCACTGCGGGGCCCATGTTGTTGGCCACATCATTGGCGCCGATGTTGATCGCCATATAGGCGCCAAAGGCGGCCGCGGCGATCACCACCATGCTCATCGCTGAGCCGCCGAAGAAAACGCCGGCCGCGAGGCCCGCCAAAACGATGAAGGCCAGCGCGATGCCGGGCGCCACCAGCGGGCGGGAGGCATAGCTTGTGGCCAGTTCCAGCTGGGAGATCCTGTTCAGATCCTTATCCAGCGTGTTCCATTGCGGGCGCTGATCTTCGTTGCTCATCGTCGCGTTCCTGATTCCGGGGTCTGCGCACGCGCCTACCCCCGCTTTGGAAACGGATCAAGCATCTGACATAAAAATGTCATACAACTGTTACAAACGGCGCAGGATTTCTTGCAATTCAGGCTCGTCGACCAGATCTGCCGCCTCAGCCGGTTTCATCCACTGGCGGGTGCGCTCGCTGGATTCCGGATAATCATCCTCAAGCTGCGCCACCTCGGCTTCGAAGATCAGCGTGGTCACCGGTTCTTCTGTGCCATTGTCGTGGCGCTTGGTGAAATGGTATTCGCCGACCGGCTGCGGCGAGATGCCGTTGGCCTTTACGCCCGCTTCTTCCCAGGCTTCCTGCAGAGCGGATTCCGGTCCGTCCTTGCCCTCGATCGGCCAGCCTTTGGGCAGGATCCAGCGGCCGGTGCCGCGGCTGGTGATCATCAGAACCTCCTTGCCGTCAGCGCCGGAGCGGCTGCACAGGGCGGCAACCTGCACGCGGGCGGGCCGTTGCAGCATTGGTTTGATGATCTCTTCCCAGGCGCGGGTCAGGTGGGTTGTCATGAGGGCTGCCTTTGTTGTTGGGGATAGTCCCGTGTTTTGTGTGCAATTGTGGAAATCTACGCCCGCTTGCCCGGAGTTGCAAGGCAGGCGCAGCAGCTGTTTGACCCGGATCCGGGTCTCCCGCCCGCCGATCCGGGCATCACAGATGCCCGGCCGGCCGTTGGGCCGGGCAGCGCGCCTGCGGCGCGCTGCGGGCGTTCTATTTGCGCCGTTTCGCCCGGAGCGTGGGGTCGGCCTCGGTCGGGTCTTCGGGCCAGGGGTGCTTGGGGTATTGCGCGCGCATGTCTTTGCGCACATCGGCATAGGAACCGGCCCAGAATCCGGGCAGGTCGCGGGTGATCTGGATCGGACGCTGGGCAGGGGACAAAAGGGTGATCTTCAGCGGCACGCCGCCCACCGAAGGATGGCGGCTGACGCCGAACATCTCTTGCAGCCGGACGGAGATTTCCGGCACTTCCAGGGCATAGTCGATCGGGATCTTGCGGCCCAGCGGGGTAACAAAACTGCCCGGCGCTTCGCGGTCAAGCACCTGTGTCTGCTCCCAGCTGAGCGCGGCCTGCAAGGCAGGCAGCAGATCGAAACGTTTCCAGTCCTCGGCTGATTTCACACCATCGAGCATCGGCAGCAGCCAGGCCTGTAGGCTGCCGGTCAGGCCGGAGATTGAAAAGTCCGGCAGGTCATGGCCTTCGGCGCGCACCAGTTCCACCCGCGCCGCCAGCCGCGCTGCCGCCCCCGAGAGCCGCAGGCCAAGGTCGCGCACGCCGTCCAGCATGGCCTCTGCCACAGTTTGCGCAGGCACGTCCTTCCAGATCCGGTCGTCCAGCACCACGGCTCCGAACCGCTCCTGCTGGCGCGCAACCACCCGGCGGTCGCGTTTGGACCATTCGCAGCTGTCCTCCCAGGCGATCTGCTCGGCAAACTGCTCTCGTATGTCCGTTGGCGAAATCTGCACGGCCATCCGAATCCGTGCCTCGCGCGGGTTGCCGTCCGTGTCCAGTGCCACGATGAAAGGCGCCCCCGCCAGCGTATCGCCGCCATCCAGAACCGCGCCCTTGCCGCCTGACAGCACGAACCGGGGGGCGTCGCCCCGGCGGCGCTGGCCCACGCGGTCGGGATAGGCAAGCGCCGCCATGGTGGCGGCGGACAGCCCCGCATCCCTGCGGCCTGCCTGTTTCTCAAGCCGCCGCGCCTCACTCTTGATCCGCTCCACCACCGGGCGGTTCAGCTGATAGGGGTGATTGCGTTCAAACCCTTTGGGATCTTTCAGTGCCTTCAGCCGCAGCGACAGATCTGCAGGTGCGCCGCGCAGCGGATCACGCTCACCCAATAGCGCGGCCAGAGGCGCAGCGGCGGACCCTGCCTGCAGCAGCATATGGCCAAGGCGCGGGTGTACGGGCAATGCCGACAACGCCTTGCCATGCCGGGTGATCCGCCCCTGCCCATCCAGCGCGCCCAGCATGGCAAGCAGCGCCTGCGCCTCTGCCATCGCACCGGCAGGCGGCAGGGTCAGGAACGACAGGTCTTGCGGCACAGCGCCCCACAGCGCCAGCTCCAGCGCCAGCGCAGTCAGATCGGCGCTTTCGATCTCGGCGGGCGGAAACGCCATCAGCGCACCTTCCTCGCCCTTGGTCCACAGCCGGTAGCAGATGCCTGCCGCGACCCGGCCCGCACGGCCCTGGCGCTGGGTGGCCTCGGCGCGGGTCACCTTCTCGGTCACCAGCCGCGACATGCCGGAACCCGGATCAAAGCGCGCCCGCCGTGCCTGCCCCATATCCACCACCACGCGGATGTCCTGAATGGTCAGCGAGGTTTCTGCGATTGAAGTCGCCAGCACCACCTTGCGGCCCTGTGTTTCGGGCTGGATCGCTGCGCGCTGCTCGGCAAAGGGCAGGGCGCCGAACAAGGGTCGGATATGGCAGTGGCCTGGCAGGCGTTTCTCCAAAGCGCCGGCGGCGCGGCGAATCTCTCCTTCGCCGGGTAGGAACACCAGAATGCCGCCGCCGGTTGCCTTGGTGTCTCTTTCCGCCTGCACCACCAGATCGACCAGCGCATCCACGCGGCGCGCTTGCGCGGGCAGGGGGCGCTCCAGCCAACGGGTCTCCACCGGGTAGCTGCGGCCCTCGGATGTGACGAGCGGCGCCTCCATCAGTGCCGCGACAGGGGCTGCATCCAGCGTTGCCGACATCGCCACCAGCATCAGATCCTCGCGCAGCGCGCCCGCCACCTCCAGGCATAAGCCAAGGCCCAGATCAGCGTTCAGCGAACGTTCGTGGAATTCGTCAAAGATCACTGCGCCCACGCCTGGCAGATCCGGGTCCGATTGCAGCATCCGGGTCAGGATGCCTTCGGTCACCACCTCGATGCGGGTGGCTTTGGATGTTTTCGCATCGCCGCGCACCCGGTAGCCAACGGTTTCGCCCGGCTGTTCTCCCAGCGTTTCCGCCATCCGCTCGGCAGCTGCACGGGCGGCAAGGCGGCGGGGTTCCAGCATCACGATCCTGCCTGCGGTCAGCCCAGCCTCCAGCATCGCCAGCGGCACCCGCGTGGTCTTGCCCGCACCGGGTGGCGCCTGCAGCACGGCACGGCCGCGGGCGCGCAGGGCGTCCAAAAGTTCGGGGAGGGCGTCTTCGATCGGCAATCTGGTCATCCCTGCCTTATCGCCAAAGGCGCGGGAGAGGTCTAGCGGTGTGTACGGAGCCGTGCCTCGGAAAAACGCGCTAAGGGCAGGGCCCGCCCATGGGGGCGGACGGGCGCTGCCCGGCGTGCCGCCGGGCGGACCAGTCCGTTTGCGTGATAGTTTTTGCAGCGCGTTTGGGGTGTCGATCCGTTACTCCCACTGCGCAAACTGCACCAAGCGCGGCGGATTTGCCGCCTTTTCTGCGGCCTTGGCTGATGTAGGTTGCGCGGCAGATAGCAGGGGCTGGACTTTGCGGTGCGGCTTGCGCCAAGGTCCGCCCATTACGACAGGAAGACGCGCATGGACATCGAACAGCTGACACAGAAGATCCTTGATGGCGACCGCCGGGCGCTGGCCCGTGCCATCACCCTGGTGGAAAGCGGCCGCGAGGATCATCGCGCCAAAGCGGGAGAGCTGTTGTCGGAGCTGGCAAAACACAAGCGCCAGTCGCTGCGCATCGGCTTGTCGGGCACGCCCGGCGTGGGCAAATCCACCTTCATTGAAAGCTTTGGCATGCAGCTGACCGGTCTTGGCCTGCGGGTGGCCGTGCTGGCGGTTGATCCCAGTTCTGCGCGCTCGGGCGGGTCCATTCTGGGCGACAAGACCCGGATGGAACGGCTCAGCCGTGAACGCAACGCCTTTATTCGGCCTTCGCCAAGCCAAAGCCATCTGGGCGGCGTTGCCCGCCGCTCCCGCGAGGCGGTTGCCCTGTGCGAGGCAGCGGGATTTGACGTGGTGCTTATCGAAACCGTTGGCGTTGGCCAGTCGGAAACCGTGGTGGCGGAAATGTCGGATCTGTTCCTCTTGCTGCTGGCGCCTGCCGGCGGCGATGAGCTGCAGGGGGTGAAGCGCGGCATCATGGAAATGGCCGATCTCATTCTGGTGAACAAGGCTGATGGCCCGCTGAAACCCGTAGCCACCCGCACCTGCGCCGATTATGCCGGCGCCTTGCGTCTTTTGCGCAAGCGGCCGCAGGACCCCGAAGGTTTCCCGAAGGCGCTGATGGTCTCGGCGGTGGAGGAGCACGGGCTGGAACAGGCCTGGGAGGAAATGCAGACATTGACGGCCTGGCGCCGCGAAAACGGCCACTGGGACCGCCGCCGCGCCGATCAGTCCTGCTATTGGTTCGACCAGGAGGTGCGCCAGGCGCTGCTGGCGCGGCTGCACACCGCCAGTGCCCAGGCCGCTATGGCTGATCTGTCCGGTCAGGTTGCCGGCGGCGCGCTGACACCGGCAGCGGCGGCGCAGCAGATGCTGCAGGACCATTTGAAAGGCTGAGATCTGATGCAGGAAACCCGGGTCTTTGACGGTGAAAAGCTGCGCGCCTCGCTGTTCAATCCGGGCGCGGACCGCCTGTTTGTGACCTTCCGTCAGCGGGTAGCCGTCGCCGGAGAGTTCGAAGACCGTGGCCCGGTGAAAAACATGACCCGGCACGGCTATGCGCATCTGCACATTCAGCCCCGCTATAACGACTGGTATATCAATGGCGAAACCAAGGCGCTGTCGCGCGATCTGAAGGACCTGACCAAAGGGTATGAGGACGTCTGCGCCATGGGGTTTTCCATGGGCGGTTACGGTGCGCTGCGGTTTTCGACGGCCTTGCACCTGAAACGGCTGATTGCGGTTTCTCCCCAGTACACCATCGCCCGGGGTGTGGTGCCGCATGACCGGCGCCGCAAGGAGGCTGAGAGGTTCGATGAGGCGCTGGGTGATCTGATCCGCTATGGCCGCCATGACTTGCAGGGGGTGGTGCTGTTCGACCCGTTCCGCAAGATGGATCTGAGCCATGCATTGTTTGTCCAGGCAGTGTTTTCGGACCTTCAGCTGTGCCGCCTGTCCTGCGGGGGCCATCCGGCCAGCCAGGTTATCCGCGAGGGCGGCAGCTTCTGGGACCTGCAATCGCTGCTGCGCGAGGGGCCGCTGACTGCGGCGCGGGTTCTGCAGCTGCACCGGTCTCGGCGGCGCCAGTCGCCGACCTATTGGCAAAGGCTGGCGCGTGTGGCCCGCCAGCGCCGCAGGCCACTGCTTGGGGCGGCTGCGGATGCCGGGCTGGAGAGGCTTGCGGCGGCTCCCAAAAAGGGGCAGTAACGCCCGCAAGAAAGCTGAGTTGAATCACTTGACGCTGTTGCCGGTTGAGCGTAAGAGCAGCGGACCAGTTTTCGGGCGCAGCCAATGGCGGCGCCCCTTGTGATTTGGTCCGGATCTGCTCCGGCCCTACAGAAACGAAGGAAGAAGATATGTCGCGCCGTTGCGAACTGACCGGAAAAGGCCCGATGACTGGCAACAATGTCAGCCACGCCAAAAACAGAACCCGCCGCCGGTTTCTGCCGAACCTGAATGATGTGACCCTGCAGTCCGAGACCCTGGGCCGCGGTGTCAAACTGAAGATCTCCGCTGCTGCGCTGCGTTCGGTCGACCACCGTGGTGGTCTGGACGCGTTCCTGGCCAAAGCCAAGGACGAAGAACTGTCAGCGGCAGCGCTGAAAGTGAAGAAAGAGATCGCCAAGGCACAAACCGCAGAGGCTTGATCGGCTTGGCCTGATCCCTTCACCGGATCGGATTTTGGACACCGTGCAGGGGAAACCCTGCACGGTGTTTGCGTTTGCACAATCTGCCGCAGATCCGGGCCTTGCAGGTGCCGCGCCTTGGGGGCATATCTGCCGGTGATGATGCATACTCTGCGCATATTCTTTGGCCTAATCCTGGCCCTGACAGTCGCTCTGACAGCCCACAGCGCGGCGGCCCGGCAGGGCGAGCGTGATGCTGCCGGGCGGATCGTGATCTGCACCGGCACAGGCCCTGTGGCCATCTATGTGGACAGCGAAGGCCAGCCGGTCACGCCGCCGCACAGCTGCCCCGACTGCATGATGCATGTGCTGGACGCGGTGACGCCGCCGGTGACCCTGGGTCTGCCGGTAGGGGGCTGCAGCACGGCAAGCACGGAATTTGATGCTGCCCAGGCCACGGTGCAGTTCATCCCGGACGCCTGCGCCCGCGCGCCGCCGCCTGTGGCCTAAGCGGCCTCGCATACCATCTGTTTGAAATTTGAAAACCACCTATGAGGAGACAGGAAATGTCCCTGAAGTCTGTTGTCTTTGCAGCCGCGGCTGCCGCTGCCTTTGCCACCTCTGCCTTTGCGGGCGATGCCATGATCATGGTCCATGACCCATACGCACGGGTGTCTTCCCCGACGGCCAAGGCCGGCGCGGCCTTCATGGAAATCATGAACAAAGGTGCAGCGGACGACCAGCTGATCGCTGTGCGTTCCGACGTGGCGGCACGGGTTGAACTGCACACTCACAAGGAAAGCGGCGATGGCGTCATGAAGATGATGCATGTTGAGGAAGGCTTTGCGGTGCCTGCGGGCGGGTCCCATTCGCTGAAGCGCGGTAGTGATCATGTGATGTTCATGGGGCTAACGCAGTCGCTGAGCCACGGCGATGCGGTGAAACTCACGCTGGTGTTTGAGAAGGCGGGCGAGATCGAGATCGAGGTTCCGGTTGATCTGGAGCGCAAGGCCGAAGGCCATGGTGAACACACCGGCCATGGTGGCGATCATTCCGGCCATTCCAACTGATCCATGACAGGGCAGGGCGGGCGCGGCGTCAGGCTGCGCTGCAGCCCTCCTTCGCGCCCAAAGCCCGCCCCTGCGGCGGGCTTTTTGCCGCCTGGGACTAGGTGAGCAGCTCTGCCATCCAGGCAGGCATTGCCTCTCTGGCGGGGTCGGAACGGCATTTTGCAAAGCGGGAAGCCGTTGCGGACGTGTGCAGGCTCAGACGCCCCGTATGGGTGCCGGGCAGATGCGCCTCATCGACAAAGGTCGCGGTGGGCTAGACCACGCCCGAGGTGCCGATAGTGGCAAAGATGCCCGTCGCTGCCAGAGGCACGCAGATATCTTCCATGAAATATGGCATCTCGCCGAACCAGACCACATTGCGCCGCCCCGCAGGCAGGGCAGGGTTGGCCTGTCTGCATCTTTTGTCGGCGGCAGCCCTGCGGTGGCTGCAGGTGGCGCAAAAGGCCCCCGCCAGCGTGCCGTGCCTATGCAGAACATGTTGCGCGCCACCGGTCTTGTGCAGCCCATCCACATTCTGGGTCGCGATCATAACTTCGCTTGAATGCGCTGCCTGCAGCCGTGCCAGCGCCACATGCGCAGCATCGCGCCTGCTCCCGATGATTTCTTGCAAAGACGCGTGTTGGCGTCGGTGGCCGAGACATAGGGTGCCTGCGAACACGTCCCACCCCGGAAATCGACTTCGGCACAGCGGGTCAGAAGTGGGGCGGTATCGGCGGGGTCTCGGGCGTCTGCGGCGGAGCGGAAGGCGAAGACGTGTCGTCAGGCGATGGCGGACGTGGGCCATCTAGGGTATTTTAGCAATTGCAGACATGAAAAACGGGGCCGTGGCCCCGTGTCGGTTGCGTTTGAATGTGTGGTGTTTCCGGCGCAGAACAGGCCCGGGTGGGCATGCAGTTGGCTGTGCCAACCGCTTTCGCCCGCGCGGCCTGAGGCCAGCCGACAGGGCTTCGGCGCCTTGGCACCTGAAACGCGCCCCCGGAGCGTTTCCTGGACAGTGCTCAGCTGTCCATTTTGAGGGCGGAGATAAACGCCTCCTGCGGGATGTCCACCTTGCCAAACTGGCGCATCTTCTTCTTGCCCGCTTTCTGCTTGTCCAACAGCTTGCGCTTCCGGGTGGCGTCGCCGCCGTAGCATTTGGCGGTCACGTCCTTACGCAGCGCCGACAGGGTCTCACGCGCGATCACCTTGCCGCCGATGGCCGCCTGGATCGGGATCTTGAACATGTGGCGCGGGATCAGGTCTTTCAGCTTTTCGCACATGGCGCGGCCGCGCATCTCAGCCCGGTCGCGGTGCACCATGGTGGAGAGCGCGTCCACCGGCTCGTCATTCACCAGCACCGACATCTTGACCAGATTGTCCTCGCGGTAGCCAGTCATCTGGTAGTCAAAGGAGGCATAGCCCTTGGTCACCGATTTCAGGCGGTCGTAAAAGTCAAAGACGACCTCGTTCAGCGGCAAGTCATAGACCGCCATGGCCCGCGAGCCTGCATAGGTGAGATCTTCCTGGATGCCGCGGCGATCCTGGCACAGCTTCAGCACATCGCCCAGATATTCGTCCGGCACCATGATGGTGGCCTTGATGCGCGGCTCCTCCATGTGGTCGACCTTGGAGGGATCGGGCATGTCGGCGGGGTTGTGCAGCTCGATCTTCTCACCGTCTTTCATGTAGATGTGGTAGATCACCGAGGGTGCGGTGGTGATCAGTTCGATGCCATGCTCGCGCTCGATCCGGTCGCGGATCACCTCGAGATGCAACAGGCCCAGGAAACCACAGCGGAAGCCAAAACCAAGTGCGGCGGAGGTTTCCATTTCGAACGAGAAGGACGCGTCGTTCAGCGCCAGCTTGTCGATGGCGTCGCGCAGGTCTTCGAATTCAGCGCTATCGACCGGGAACAGCCCGCAGAACACCACCGGCTGGGCGGGTTTGAAGCCGTCCAGCGCCACCTCGCAGCCGCCCCGGTCATTGGTGATGGTGTCACCGACGCGGGTGTCGCGGACCTGTTTGATCGAGGCGGTGAGGAAACCGATCTCACCGGGGCCCAATTCGTCGATCATCTGCATCTCGGGGCGGAACACGCCGATGCGGTCCACGTGGTGCAGGGTGTTGTTGGACATGAACTTGACCCGCATGCCCTTTTTCAGGGTGCCGTCCATGATGCGCACAAGGACGATCACGCCAAGATAGGCGTCGTACCACGAATCCACCAGCATCGCCTTCAGCGGCGCATCGCGGGTGCCCTGCGGCGCGGGCAGTTCGGTGACGATGGCCTCCAGCGTTTCGCGGATGCCCTGGCCTGTTTTGGCCGAGACCTGAATGGCGCCGGTGGCATCGATGCCGATCACATCCTCGATCTGCTCCGCCACCCGGTCGCAGTCGGAGGCCGGCAGGTCGATCTTGTTCAGCAGCGGCACGATCTCGTGGTCGGCCTCCATCGCGTGATACACATTGGCCAGCGTCTGCGCCTCGACCCCTTGCGAGCTGTCGACCACCAAAAGCGAGCCTTCGACCGCGCGCATGGAGCGGGAGACCTCATAGGCGAAATCGACATGGCCAGGGGTGTCGATCAGGTTCAGCACATAGGTCTCACCGTCGTCCGCCTGATAGTCGATGCGCACGGTGTTGGCCTTGATGGTGATCCCGCGCTCGCGCTCGATGTCCATCGAGTCGAGCAGCTGCTCCTTCATATCGCGGTCCTTGACCGTGCCGGTCTCCTGGATGAGCCGGTCGGCGAGGGTGGATTTGCCATGGTCGATATGGGCGACGATGGAGAAATTGCGGATTTTGGCGAGGTCAGTCATGGTACGGCATATGATTTGGATTGTTGCCTTGGTCAAGCGGACGTGTAGGTTCGCGGTACAATTTTGTTAGGGTGAGTAAACTCGATTGGACGAACTTGACGATATTAGGTCGTTTTCCGAGTTGGGAAACTGGCTCGAGACCAACGTTCCGGAACTGGCTACGACAATTGCTACACGGGGCGCACTACACACGCTGCCAGCCGTGTTTACACAACTCCTTCATCTTCCGGAGGACTTCGACGACAAGACTGAGCTCCAGTCTAAACTCGAAGAGTTCGTGCTGCTTTGCTGCCAAGCAACTTTGCGCGCTTCAGTTTCCTGCTACTTCCAAGTGTCAGACAACACCACTAACTGGGAAGGAATGTCGAATAGGCTGCAGGCGGCAACGCGCAATGTTGGCCATCTGTCTCCCAGCTATGAAGCAGCCTCAGCAATCTTGTTCGCCTTGATGTCTCTTAGGGTTTCCCGTGACGTGGGTTCGAGCTGTACTTGGACATTCGATCATGCGTTCAAAGTCGAGAATGCCGCATCTACATCCCCGTTATTCTCTCCACCTGCAATGGCGGATGAAGCACTTGATCCAACTGCAAGATTAATGCTGGTTTCGCTCGGCTCCCATCTCCGTGACACACGCAGCGCCTTAAAAGGTGGAAGACAATACCTGCTGACGGATAGGCTCTTTGCAAAGGCAGCTTCACATTACATGCCTACTGCAACCCTGTGGAAAACCGTAACGCTAACTCGTCACACGCCCGCGACGTGGAGTTTCTGGATAGATTGGTACCAAGGTTTCCTAGATGGAAAACCGCTCGACTGGGACCTCCAGCGCCGGGTTGCGCTGATCGATGATTCAGTCTGGAACGCTGGACCGGTAACTGTCGCCGACGAAATCGCACGCATTTGCGAGGACTATTATGACCTTACGCCTGCCAAAGAGAGATATGCTGAACTCGAACCCAAGTCCGTAAGCCACTTATTCGAAAACCGGATTATTGCCTCTTCAAGCCTGCAAGGCCTCGCCGCGCAAGTCATCCAGAGTATCGAACGCTTTCATGCGGAAACCGGTGCCAATGCGCTCCCTGAAGCGCTGGAGCCTCTGGCGGCTTTGCCTGCTCTGCTGCTGGCAGTGAATTCAACAATTCAGGATGCCCCCAGCGACCGGGCCATTGCGAGTGAAACAGAAAATCAGCTTCGCGCCGAAATTGGCCGACTAAACGCAAAAGTTGCTCAGCTTGAAAACGAACTTCAGAAAGCCAGTGCCGCTAAACCCTCGGTTTTCTCCGACGCTTTCAAGAAACAACTGGGCACAAGCCTGGGCGGCTGGCAACTGTACGCGGCTCTTTGCACCGGCCTGTGGTTCGTGAGCGGAGATATCGAAGGCATGCAGCGCCGACTTGAGAACATCTCCAATTACCGGAACATAATTTTCGGTGACGTATCGTCGCCTTCCATAGAGGCTCCTGCAAACGCAATGGCACTGGCGGGAAACCCTATTGAAATCTAACGATCCGCCCGGCGGAACGCCGGGCAGCGCCCGATCCGCCCCCACGGGCGGGCGCTATGCACCCGCCCTCGGACCGGGCACTGCCCTCCGCGTATCGCGGCCACTGCTTGGCACCTGAACAATCTGTACTGCCTTTCCCGCGCCTCCCAAACATCTCAAATTCTCCCCACTCCCTGCAGGCCGCGCCAAAATGCGCTATACTGCTCTTATTCCGCGAGACGCGCGACCCTCTGGTGGGTGACACAAGCAAAGGAGGACAACCCGCATGGATGCCATCAAAGCAAGTGAATATGCCCGTGCGCTTTATGCCGCGCATGGCGGCAAGGCCGAAGCGGAGGCGGCGCAGAAGATGCGAGCCTGCGCAGAGGCCGGCAAGGACAGTGAGGCCGCGGACTGGAAAGCCGTGCGCCAGGCCGTGCGTGCGATGCGCGGGCCGAACCAGGCCTGAAACCGGCAGAGGCTGGGGCGGGCAATCCAGCGCTCCAGCCTCTGCCTGCCCGTCTCTGTAAAGGCCCCGTTTACCAAGATTGAATCGCGCGCCGGCTTGCGCCATACTGCTCCCAGTTCCGCGGGCATCAGACCCGCTTTTCAAAAAAATGGGGCTCGAGCCGGATGAAATTTCTCCTGACCGCCGCGCTATGCGCAGGAACCCTGGGCCTGATGGCGCCACCAGAGGCCGAGGCCGGCGCCATTGAACGCGCCTGCCGCCAGTCGGACCGCTCTGCGGCCTCGCCGTCCTTGTGCAACTGCATTCAGAAAGTTGCCAACCGCAGCCTGACACGGTCAGAGCGGAAAACCGTCTCCAAATGGTTTGCCGATCCGCATCAGGCACAGGTGGTGCGCCAGTCCAGCAACCACAGCGACGAACGCCTGTGGGAGCGCTACAAGGCGTTTGGCGATCACGCGACGCGCAGCTGCGGCTGAGCCACCGGCCCAGCACCGACCCAGTGTCATGGTGATGGAGGGCGTCCCTGCGGGGCGCCTTTTTGGGTTGGCTGGATGACAATCGCGCGATGGCCTGGCGGTTTTGTCCGTCCGGGGGGTAATGCGCTGCCAGCGCCTCTGCTGGCAAATAATGCATCTGCTCTGCGGCATTTTCGCAAGGGGGAAAACCCGCAGGATTGCCACACTTGACCCGCGCATCCTCAAACCGCAAAGAACGGCCTAAGGTATTGGAGCGATTGCATGTTGATCAAAGGTGTTTCCTTACGCGGGCTGGAAGTGTTTGAGGCTTTGGCCAAGACCGGGTCAGTGGCGCAGGCCGCAGAGATAACCGGGCTGAGCCAGCCCGCCGTCAGCCAACAGATGCGCAACCTGGAAAAGGCGCTGGACAGCGAGCTGATCGACCATGGCCGCCGCCCGATGGTGCTGACGGCTGCGGGCCGCAGTTTTCTGGCACGAACTGAGGCAGTTCTGAGTGAGCTGCGGCTGGCGCAGAGCGAGCTGACGGTGATGGATCTCACCCATCTGCAGGCGCTGTCGATCGGGCTGATCGATGATTTCGACAATGATCTGACGCCGCGGCTGGCCACCATCCTGGCCGACAGCCTGACCCAGTGCCGCTTCAAGATGATCACCGCCTCCAGCCATGACATTGTGCGGGCGATGGAGGCACGGGAGCTGCATATTGCCGTGGCCGCCACCGCCGGCGGCCTGCATGAAGGGCTGGTGGAATACCCGCTGGTGCGCGATCCCTTCATTCTGGTGGCGCCGCGCGGCGCGGTATCCGATGCGGCGCAGGCCGCAGAGCAGCTTCGCGAGCTGCCTTTCCTGCGCTACGCCCGCGAGCAGCTGATCTCGCAGCAGATCGAAGGGCTGCTGGTACGTCAGAAGCTGGAGTTCGAGGACCGGTTTGAAGTCGGCTCGCATCTGGCGCTGATGGCGATGGTGGCGCGGCGGATCGGCTGGGCTGTCACCACGCCGCTGGGCTATATGCGGGCTGCGCGTTTCCATGACCAGATCGACGCCTTCCCGTTGCCCTTTGGCGAGATGTCGCGGACCATTTCCCTGTTCACCGCTGCCGACTGGGCCGACCGTGTGCCGCGCGATGTGGCTGAGACGGTACGGCGGCTGGTTCAAAGCCATATGATCGACCCCGCGGTGCAGCAGATGCCATTTTTGGCGGGTGGTTTTCGGGTGATCGCGGAATAGCTACAGCGCCGCGTGCAGGCCTTTGGCCGCTGCGGTGACTTGAACGAAAGTCTCAAAATCTCCGCGGCGGATCTGACGGGCGCACAGGTCCGACAGGTCCAGTTATCGCGTCCTCGCGGCCGCCTGCATCGAACCGTTGGGCGGGCAATCCTGCCCGCCGCCGAGAGGGCGCCTCTGATCACTCCGGCCAAAACCCGCCGAACCCCATGCGCCAAGCTCCGCCGGTTCCCCCCTCTCGCCGCTGCCCCGGCTGAAACCCTGCGGCAAAACTGCTATCCTCAGCCCAGTCTGACGTTTCAGGCAAACTTGCGGAGGATGGCCTCATGACACCCAAAACAGCGAAACTCTCCACCTTGGCAGCAGTTCTGTGCCTGCTGGCGTCCCCGGCGCTCGCCGGACAGTGTCCGGCAGATATGGCCAAGATTGACGCCGCGATTGCGGCGGGAACCAGCCTCGGCGACGCGGATCTGGCCACAGTCCAGGAGCTGCGCGCCGAGGGGCAAAGCCTGCATGACGGCGGCGATCATGCGTCCTCGGTTGCCATTCTGGCCGAGGCGAAGAGGATGCTTGGGATTGAATGACCTCGCAAAAGAAAAGGCCCGGTGCAAAGACCGGGCGTGTCTCTCGGAACCAGTAAACCTTACAGCGCGTCCTGCACGTCCTGTGCTGCGCCGCTGATCGCCTGGCCGGCCTTGGAAATATCGCGCCCCGCGCCCTTGGCGGTCTCGCAGGCTGCCAGCCCCAGCAGCATCAGCGCACATACAGCAATCCGGATCATCCCCGAAACTCCTCAAGTCTGCTTTGTCTTGCCGGGCTGTCTAGCAAGCCGCCTCGGTTCAGGCCAGAGGAATTGAGAGGTGGAAGCGTCGAAGGCCAAGGGGTTTGTAGGCCGGGAAAAGGGCACCAGCAGATTGCGCACCGCCTGTTTGAGCAAGGTCAAGGCCGCCGCCAGCCAGTGGGGCTACCCTGTTGGCACATAGCAAATGGAGGGCGGAAACATGGATCTAACCAGCCGCAAACAGGCGCTGGAGACGCGCCGCGCGGAACTGATCGCGCATCTGAACATGGTGGAGCATTCATTGGATGCGCCGATGCCGCAGGACTGGGAGGACCGCGCGACTGAACGCCAGGGTGACGAGGTGCTGGAAAGCCTCGGCAAGGCAGAGCAGGACGAGCTGCGCCGGATCGGTGCTGCGCTGGAGCGGATGCGGGCGGGAACCTATGGGATCTGCACTGCTTGCGGTGTGCAGGTATCCGCAGCGCGGCTTGATCTGCTGCCTGCGGCGGCGTTCTGCAAGTCCTGTGCCGGGGTAGCGGCGGGGCAGGGGTGAATGGGGTTTCAGAAGGGATTTACTTGAAATTTGCAACTTAAGGGGTAGTGCACTCCCCTTAAATCGCGAGTACCTTGATTGCGGGCAACGAGATAAAACTGACCGGGGACCAACAAAGCGCGAAACCTGAACTGGAGGGCATGGACGATGAACTTTTCCGCCAGAGAACAAATGCTTGAAGCGCGGCGGCTGCAGCTGTCCGGGCTGCTGTCCCGGTCTGCTGAGGTGCCCGATGCGGCCCGCATGGGCTCACACCGGCAGCCGCAATCAGAACGCTCTGCTGGCTGTGGGATCGAGGTACTGCCCCAGGCCAGCCTGGAGGAACTGCAGCGGATCGAGGCGGCCTTGACGCGCTTGCGCGACGGCTCCTACGGCTATTGCCGGATTTGCGGCGACGACATGGGCGACGATTGGCTGGATCAGCGCCCGGCCTCTCCTTTCTGCAAGTCCTGCGCGCTTTAGTTTTGCTGCAGCTCAGCGGTGCTGCCGTCTGCTGCAGCGCTGCCCCTGATCTTTCCAGTGCCAGCACCCTGCGGGGGGCTGGCCTTTTTGCGGCGCCCTGCAAGGACCAGTTGCGCCGCAGCAGCGGTGCACCACTTTGGCCCTTACAGCGCAAAGGCCCCGTTGCCGTGGTTGCCGGGATATGCCACAACCGGCCTGACCGACTGAACAAATGAGTTTAGCAGATGCCAGATTTCACCGAGCGCCGCCGCATGATGGTGGATACCCAGATCCGTCCCTCGGATGTCACCAAATACCCGATCATCGATGCCATGCTGGCAGTTCCGCGGGAGGCATTTGTACCTGATGCGCAGCGCGAGGCGGCCTATGCGGACCAGAATGTGCCGCTGGGTGGCGGCCGGGTGCTGATGGAGCCGCGCACTCTGGCCAAGATGCTGGATGCGGTGGATCTGCAGAACGACGAACTGGTGCTCGATGTGGCTTGCGGGCTGGGTTATTCCACGGCTGTTGCCGCACGGATCGCGCAGATGGTGATTGGTGTCGAGGAAGATGAGACACTGGCAGCGGAAGCCCAGGAACTGCTGTCTGAGACCGGCGCCGACAATGCCATTGTGCACACTGGCCCGCTGGCCGAAGGCGCAGCGGAGCATGGGGCTTATGATGTGATCCTGGTGCAGGGCGGTGTCGAGGATTTGCCTGCCGCGCTGCTGGACCAGCTGAAGGACGGCGGCCGTGTTGCTGCGCTGATGGTGACAGGCGCGCTGGGCGAAGTGAAGATTGGCTACAAGACCGGCGGCCGGATCTCCTGGCGGTTTGAATTCAATGCCAGCGCACCGGTGCTGCCGGGCTTTGCTGCTGCACAGGAATTCGTGCTCTGAGAAACCGGGGCGGATGTTGCGGCGGGGCAAAGTCGCAATAGATATAGATTGACCGGGCGCAGCGCAAAGCGGGGCCTGGAACTGTGAATAACTCTCCGCGGCTGGCGGCGCGGCAAAAGATAAGGCAACCGATGCGAATGAAATTTCCTGCGAGTGTGTTTAAGGCTTTTGTGTTTGCCGGTGGTGTCGCAGCCACGGCCCTGATGCCGCTGAAGGCAGCGGCCGACAACCTGTCCGATGCAATGATCGGCGCCTATAAGACCAGCGGCCTTCTGGAGCAGAACCGGGCTTTGCTGCGCGCCGCAGATGAAGATGTCGCCATCGCGCTGTCGCGGTTGCGGCCGCTGATCGCATGGACGGTGACTGCAAGCCACAATTACTCCCGTGGGTCCGGCCAGTTTTCCGGCTTTAATGAGCTGACAGACAATGACATCAGCACCCAGCTGCAACTGACCCAGCTGCTGTATGACGGCGGCGAAACCCGCCTGCGCAAGGAGTCTGCTCAGGCACTGGTGCTCGCCACTCGCCAGCAACTCCTTGGTATCGAGCAGCAGGTGCTGCTGGCCGCGGTGCAGGCCTATGTCGGTGTCCTGCAGGGGCAGGAAAATGTGGCCCTGCGCCGCAACAACCTGCGCCTGCTGCAAGAAGAACTGAAAGCGGCTCAGGACCGGTTCGAAGTCGGAGAAGTGACCCGCACCGATGTGGCGCTTGCCCAAAGCCGGGTGGCTGCCGCCCGTGCCAATCTGACCGATTCCGAGGGCGTTCTGCTGACCGCCCGCGCGACCTATCAGCAGATTGTCGGCCACGCGCCTGGCCGCATTGCAGGCCAGCCCCGCCTGCCGTCGCGCACGGCATCACTTGATCAGGCGCAATCCATCGCACTGCGCAACCAGCCGGATCTTCTGAGCCAGCAGCATGCGGTCAAGGCGGCGGATCTTTTGGTGCAGGCGGCAACCCGCGCCCTTGGGCCAGATGTCACCTTCAGTGCCACCGCAGGGCTGAGCGACAGCATCAATGATGGCGACGGCATCGGCTCGACTGCAACGGCGTCGGTCGTGATGACCCAGGAGCTTTATACCGGCGGTCGCAATGCCGCCACACGGCGCCGCGCCATTGCCAGCGCTGATGCAGAGCGCGGTGCCCTTATCAACACACAGCGTTCGGTGCGACAGGCCGTCAGTGCCGCTTTTTACAACGCTGAAACGGCTCGGGTCAGCTTGATTTCCTCCGGTGAACGGGTGCGCGCATCCAAGGTCGCCTTTGACGGTATCCGCGAAGAGGCCACCCTCGGGGCCCGGACCACGCTGGACGTGCTGCAGGCAGAGCAGGAATATCTGGATGCCCAGACCGAACAGGTGAACTCACGCGCCGGCCAGGCAATCGCGGCCTACCAGTTGTTGCAGTCTCAGGGCCTGTTGACCGCCGAACATCTTGGCCTGGCAGTGGAGATCTATGATCCCACGCTTTACTATAACCTGGTCAAGGACGCGCCAGCCCAACACAGCAAACGCGGCAAGGATCTTGACCGTGTACTCAAGGCCTTGGGGCGGAACTGACAACTCATCCTATCTGTTGTGCGGCGACGGGAAGGCCGCTACACTCCTCTGCAAGAGGCAAGAGTGGTTATTAGATAATGTCCGACCCAGTTACCCATGCTGAGATTGAAGATGTATTGTCCTCAATCCGCCGCTTGGTGAGCGAAGACACCCGCAGCCAGTCGGCAACGCCGGATCCTGCCACCCGGTTGATGCTGACACCAGCCCTGCGGGTGCAGAATCCAGATGTCGCCAGCCGTCGCCCGGTGGCAGCCGCGACAGAGGCTGCCGTGCAGCCGGAAATACAAGCAGAAGCTGATTCGCAGCCAGATGCCCCCGGCGCAGGCAAGGCTGAGCCGACCGATGCAGGCACGGCCGCAGGCGACAGGGCAGCTGATTTTGCCGAGCCTGCAGAAATGCTGGCACAAGAGCCGCCGCTGGCCTTCCGGCATCACCGTGAACGGTTCGCCGAAAATTCCGGGCAGGATGATGCTGAAGACCTGGAGGTTGCGCCTGCCGGTATGGAGCTGAGCGGCGCTGAACAGTTGGACATCGGCGAAACTGAAGACGCGGTGAAAGACGAAGAGGCAGCGCAGGCCGAAAACCAGGCCCCTTGGGGCGACCCAGAGACCACCCTGTTTGCTGCTGCTGCCGTCGCCGACCCCGGTGCCGCAGAAATGACCGAGGCGCAAGAAGCGTTTTCAGACGCATCGCTCGCCGAAGATGCACCCGCCCAAGCTGTACCTGCTGAAACTGGGCCTGCCGAAGTTTCACCTGCCGAAGCTGCACCTGTCCGGTTGAAGGATGAAAGCCTTGGGGACAGTACCGCGCGCGGTCGCGCGGCCTCTGTTGTGCGTAAAATCGCGGAGCTCGAAGCGCGCAGCTCTGCCGCGGCAGACAGCGTCCAGCAGCAGTGGGAACCGGACAGCCAGACCGAGGCGCCGTTTGCAGGCCCCGACACCATCGAATGGCGCGACGCGCCTCTGCGGCGACGTCCTGAGCCTCGGCAAGACGACCATGCCGATGATGCTGTCGCCGCTGCGGAGCCAGAGCTGGACGCGGAGCCAGACTTTGCCGCTGCCAGGGACAGCAAGGCTGCTGATTGGGATCAGGCCAGTGAACAAGGCGTTGATCAGACCCGTGAACAGGGCGTTGATCAGGCCGGGGATCAGAACTGGGATCCGGAGCGGGATTTGGCCGGTGCCTCGGTTGAAACTGTGGTGGAAGACGCAGTCACAGGCGGGACGCTGGAAACGCTGGCAGAGGGCAGCGACGGGTATATTGACGAGGACAGCCTGCGTGATCTGGTGGCGTCCATCGTCCGCGAAGAACTGCAAGGACCGCTGGGGGAGCGTATCACTCGAAACGTGCGCAAACTGGTCCGCCGCGAAATCCAACGCGCGCTGGCAGCCAACGATCTGCTCTGATCCGGACTCTGTGCAGAGCGGGGTCTGCAACCCGCGTTCTGCTCTAAACACCGCTCAAAACAAAAAAGGGGGATCTGCCCCTTTCCCGACGCTTTCACCAACTGAACTGATGCCTGGGTCACAGCGGACCCTGCATCAAGGCCGCTGCGAGTCGGCGATGGCGGTACAGCCATGACACGGCACCCGGCTCGACAGTTGTTGGCATCAGCAAGGGCAAACGCGAAGGCGGCAGAGAACGTCGAAGGCCGTAAGCTCCGCTGCTGCTGTTATGTCCGAACGTCCTGGGCCAGTTGCAACAGGCCGTCCAGGTCCATATGGCGCTCCAGATGGTCCGCCAGCGCATCCAGCGTGTCCTCGACACCGTCTTCATAGCCTGCCTGGCTTTCTGCCCCGAGGCTTGCCAGCACGCTGGCACGAAAGGCATCTGCGGAAAACAGACCGTGCAGGTAGGAGCCCTTGACCCGCCCATCAGCTGACGCCGCGCCTTCGGCCCGACCGTCAATGTCCAACCAGGCGCGGTTGCAATCGGCGCCTTCGGTGCGGCCCATGTGGATCTCATAACCATTGACTGGCAGATTGCCGTCCCGCGTGACCGCTTCGGTCAGGGTGACCCGTTTCTCACCCGCCATCACCGTGTGAACGTCCAAAAGACCAAGCCCATCGACCTTGCCGGGCCGTCCGTCGACGCCTTCGGGGTCGTCGATGGTCTGCCCAAGCATCTGATAGCCGCCGCATAAGCCCAGCACATGGCCACCGCGGCGGTAATGCGCCAGGATGTCAATGTCCCAGCCCTGTGCCCGCAGATAGGCCAGGTCACCGATGGTCGACTTGCTGCCGGGGATGATCACCAGATCCGCATCGCCGGGCAGGGCGCGGCCGGGCGGCACGATCTCCACTGTCACTGCAGGTTCTGCCGCCAGCGGATCCAGATCGTCGAAATTCGCCATCCGCTCCAGCTGCGGCACCACCACCTTGCAGGCGCCGCCCTTGCGCGAGGCGATGTCCATCATGTCCTCGGCCGGCAGCTTCCAGGCGTCCCAGAACCACGGCACCACGCCCAAGGATGGCCAGCCGGTGCGTGCGGCAATATCATCGCGGCCAGCGTCAAACAGGCTGATGTCGCCGCGGAACCGGTTCACCATGAAGCCTGCGACCCGTTCCAGGTCCTGCGGTTCAAGCACGGCATGGGTGCCGACAATCTGCGCAATCACCCCGCCGCGGTGGATGTCGCCGGCAATCACTACCGGCACCTTGGCGGCGCAGGCAAAGCCCATATTGGCAATGTCGTTCTTGCGCAGGTTGGTCTCAGCAGGGGATCCCGCGCCCTCGATCAACACCAGATCGGCATCCGCCGCCAGCCGGTGAAAGCTCTCCAGCGCCGCCTCCAGCAGGCCCGTTTTGTCGCGCATGAAGGATCCGGCGCCTTGGGTGCCGCGCCGCTTGCCCTGCACGATGACCTGGGCGCCGGTGTCGGTTTCCGGCTTCAACAGCACCGGGTTCATATCGGTATGGGGGGCTCGTCTGGCTGCTCGGGCCTGCAAAGCCTGCGCCCGGCCGATCTCGCCGCCCTCGGGGGTGACGGCGGCATTGTTGGACATGTTCTGCGGCTTGAACGGCGCCACCCGCAGCCCGCGCCGCACATAGGCCCGCGCCAGCCCTGCCACCAGCAGTGACTTGCCGACATTGCTGCCGGTGCCCTGGATCATGATTGCACGTGCCATCAACCGCTCCCTGCCTGTGTCCCGCACTTCACGGGCCTGCATAGCAGGTTAGACGCAGCCGTCCATGGGGGCTGTGCCGCAAGCGTCCCACAGCGGCTGCAGCGCGACAAGCTGACCTTACGGAACCCGTGGCTGCCAAAAGAAAAACGCGCCCCTAAGGGCGCGCTTTTCAGCAATGCGCAAGGGAAGCCTTAAGCAGCTTCAGCCTGCGCAGCGTTGCGGCGTTCGCTTTCTTCACGCGACAGAGCAACAGAGGTCCGCACACCGCGGCCCACAAAGTCCATCAAGCCTTCCACAACCCGTTCGTTCGGGTCGATACCGGCGCAGGACAGCACTTCGCGACCATCGCGTGAGCGCGCCCAGCGGGCGATCTGTTCCGGGCCATTGCCGTATTTCTTGTCGTCGGCGATGGCATCATCCAGCGCGGCCAGCACAACCGCAGCAAACAGTTTGCGGGCACGGTTGCCCTGTTCGTTATTGTAAGCGGTGCCGTCTACGAAATCTCGCATCTCGTATCCCTTGTTGTTCTTGCTATTGCAATTTTCGGCGTTGGGCTGCTTATGACGGAAGTGTGACGATTCGGATAGAGCGCAGATGCATAGCTTTCATGCAATTTGCGCATATCTTCTTCACAGATCCTCCATACCATATCCTTGTCTTGCCAGCGATCAGCCTGCCAGATATAGGGGCTTGCAAGTTTTCAACAACCATCCGAAAGGCATTTTCCCATGCCCAAGATCAACGGCAACGAAATCCGTCCCGGCAACGTGCTGGAACACAACGATGGCCTGTGGGCGGCGGTGAAGGTCGATCACGTCAAACCCGGCAAGGGCGGTGCCTTTGCCCAGGTCGAGATGCGCAACCTGCGCAACGGCTCCAAGCTGAACGAACGCTTCCGTTCCGCCGACAAGGTGGAGCGCGTGCGTCTCGAGCAGAAGGACCAGCAGTTTCTCTATGAGAGCGACGGCATGCTGGTGTTCATGGACGCCGAAACCTATGAGCAGATCGAACTGCCCGCAGAGCTTCTGGGCGACCGCCGCCCGTTCCTGCAGGACGGCATGACCATCGTGGTGGAGTTTTACGAGGCCGAGGCGCTGAACGCGACCGTGCCGCAGAAAGTCACCTGCAAGATCGTCGAGACCGAGCCGGTCGTCAAAGGCCAGACCGCGGCGAATTCCTTCAAGCCCGCGATCCTGGACAATGGTGTCAAGGTCATGGTGCCGCCCTTCGTCGGCCAGGACGAGATGATCGTCGTGAACACCGAGACCATGGAATATTCCGAGCGCGCCTGAACCTCTGCCGGATCCGATGTTCCCCAATGATCAAAGCCCCGTGCAAACCGCGCGGGGCTTTTTGTTTGGCAGGTGCTGCAGCGGCGGGGAACTGCCGCTCTGCCAACACAAAAGCGGCAAGCTGTCATGTTTGTATTGCCCACCCGCGGCAAAACGGTTGAGATGAGATGTTCTGCAACTTCGGAAATTAGATCCCATGCAAAAACCCAATAGTTCAGCCCTTTCGCGCCGTCAGTTTCTTGCCCGGTCAACAGCCGGTGCCGCATTGATATCGCTGCATCCATTTTCAGTTGCCGCCGCCGGAAACCAAGCCCATCTGAGGATCATGGAAACCACTGATATTCACGTCCATGTCTTCCCCTATGACTATTATGCCGACAAGCCGCGCGACACCGTCGGGCTGAGCCGCACCGCCTCGATCATCAACGATATCCGCGCAGAAGCCGCCAACTCGCTGCTGGTCGACAATGGTGACTTCCTGCAGGGCAATCCAATGGGTGATTACATCGCCTATGAGCGCGGCATGAAAGACGGCGACAGCCACCCGGTGATCAACGCGTTCAACACCATTGGCTATGATGCGGCGACACTCGGCAACCATGAATTCAACTACGGCCTGGATTTCCTGGACAAAGCTCTGGCTGGCGCCGATTTCCCTGTTGTGCTGTCCAATGTTGCCAAAGAGCTTGGCAGCGGCCCGCGCAGCGACAAACCTCTGTTCAAGCCCTACACCATCCTCGAGCGGGAGATGGAAATGGGCGATGGCTCCAAGCTGCCGATCAAGGTGGGGGTGATCGGTTTCACCCCGCCGCAGATCATGAACTGGGACCGCAAGCACCTGGAAGGCAAGGTCCAGGCCCGCGACATTGTCGAGACCGCCAAAGCCTTTGTGCCGGAAATGAAGGAGCGCGGCTGCGATCTGATTATTGCTCTGTCGCATTCGGGGATCGGAGAGGCCGATCACAGCGACGGGATGGAGAATGCGTCGGTCGCCCTGGCAGCCGTGGACGGGATTGATGCGCTGGTGACAGGCCACAATCACCTGGTGTTTCCGTCTCCGGCCTTTGACGGTCGGCCGGGAGTTGATGTTGAAAACGGGACGTTGATGGGGAAGCCGGCCGTTATGGGCGGGTTCTGGGGGTCCCATCTGGGCGTGATGGACCTGCTGTTGGAACGCGACGGCAACGAATGGCGCGTGATCACCGCCACGGCAGAGGCCCGGCCGATTTCCAAACGCAACGAGGACCGCTCCATCACCGCATTGGCCAAAGACGACAACGCCGTGCTTGCCTCGGTTGCTGCCGAGCACGAAGAGACCCTGGCATATGTCCGCCGCGCTGTCGGCAAGACATCAGCGCCGCTGCACAGCTATTTTGCGCTGGTGGCGGATGATCCTTCGGTGCAGATCGTTTCGATTGCGCAGAAATGGTATGTCGAAGAGATGCTGAAAGGGACCGGGCACGCAGGTCTTCCTGTGCTGTCGGCAGCTGCACCATTCAAGGCAGGCGGCCGGGGCGGGCCGGAGTATTACACCGATGTTCCGGCTGGCGATGTGGCCATCAAGAATGTTGCCGACCTCTATCTCTATCCCAATACGGTCCGGGCCGTGCGGGTCACCGGCGCCCAGGTGCGCGGCTGGCTGGAACGCTCTGCCGGAATGTTCAACCAGATCACGCCCGGTTCCAAGGATGCAGCGCTGCTGAACCCGTCGTTCCCGTCCTACAATTTCGATGTGATGGACGGGGTGACCTATCAGATCGACCTGTCGCAGCCGCCGCGCTTTGGTCCCAAGGGTGAAGTGGTGAACCCGGATGCGGCACGGATCGTGAACCTGGAATTCAACGGCGCGCCGCTGGAGGACACGATGGAATTCATCGTTGCCACCAACAACTACCGCGCGTCGGGCGGCGGTGCTTTCCCGGGTGCCAAAGGCGATACCATTGTGTTCGAGGCGCCAGATACCAACCGGGATGTGATCGTGCGCTACATCCTCGAACGCGGCACAATCGACCCCAAGGCGGATGCCAACTGGTCCTTTGCCCCGCTTCAGGACACCACTGTTCTGTTTGAAACCGGCCCCAAGGCCCGCGGCTATGCAGACAGTGTCAAAGGTGTCACGCTTGAGGACGCCGGGGACGGCGAGGGCGGCTTTGCCGCGTTCCGCATCAAGCTCTGATCTGCGCCGCAGGCAGCAGAACAATACAGGAGCGGCCGACCGGGCCGCTCCTGTTTTCCGCGCTGCAGGCTGTTAGCGGGCAGGCAGCGCCAGGCTAAAGCCGCATTCATCCATCATTTTGCCATAGGCCGCAGTGAACCCGCTCAGCGAAGCCTCGTAGAACATATTGCTGCCGGTCCAGATCTCGACCCAGCGGCCCTGCTGCATCGCCTGCAGCATCGGCAGATGGTCCTGGAACCGCAGCGCGGTTTCGGCCTCGGCCAGCCCCTCCTCGCTGATCCAGGAATTGATCCCGGCCTCAACCGAAAAGCTGCGGTCGAAATCAAAGAGGAAATCCACCGTGCCGCCCTGCTGCATCAGCGTCGGGTGATGGCGCGGGGCATATTCTTGCACCTTGGCCATCGGGTAGAAATCCGGCGGCCCGGCGTCGCCGGAGAAGGCCGAGACCTCCAGAACCGGATCGCCATCGCCACCGGTCCAGGCGCGGCAGATCAGATAGCTGTCCTGCTCGGTTTCATGCGGCTCAACTGAAACGTTCCAGTCCTTATAGCTCCAATATTCTGCCCAGCCGGGCGAGGCTGCCAGCGCCGCAAGGCAAAGACCCATGATCAGTCGCATCCTGATATCCTTTCAGCAGATCATCCGCAGGTTTCGCCCGCGACCCTAGCGCGAGGAAATGAACAGAGGCTTGTCAGCCGCCAGGCCTGCCCAGCCGTACCGATCGCCTGCAGCATTCTGGATACCCACCCGGCCCGCGGGGTGGTCTTGGCCACAGTCTGGCGGTCATCAGTCAGCTTCTGCAGCTGCCCTTCTGACAAATCGCCGCCATGAAGCGGGCGGGCATGGGCAACCTCTGCACCCAGCAGAAACTGATCGGTATCGTTCAGCCTGTTCACGCCTGCAGCGTAATGCGGGCATCACCCGCCTGCATTTCTCCCTTGGCGCGGTCAAACCGCAGGTAGGCAATACCCTTGCCGCCCGATTGGGTGAACAATGTGCCTGCTGCCTTGCCGTCTGCGGTGATCTCGGTTCCCACCGGGGCAACGCCTGCAACATCAACTCTGCGCAAGCCCTTGCGCAGTTCGGTCTTATGCTTCATCCGCGCGGTCACCTCTTGGCCGACATAGCAGCCCTTGCGGAAATCGACGCCGCTCAGCGCTTCGAACCCGGCTTCCAGGATATAGCTGTCCGGCCCCAGCTCGATGCCGGTTTCGGGGATGCAATGGGCAACCCGGATCGCGTCCCAGTCGCTGCCGTCGTCACCGCCCTCGGCCCCATACAGCCGCCAGCCCATGTTTGCATGGCGTGGATCCGCCAGCGCGCCCGCAGGTGCTGTGCCGGTGCCGCGTTTCACCTGCAGGTCCGTCATCCCGACCTGCACATCGGCCCGCAGCCGGTACATGTTCAGCCGCTTCATCAGCCCATCTGCCAGCGACGCCTCTACGTCCAGCAGCACCGCATCTCCCTCTGCTGCCAGAAAGAAATCCGCCAGGTATTTGCCCTGCGGGGTCAGCAGGGCGGCATAGACCAGCCCGCTGTCCGGGTCGCCCAAACGCTCCACATTGCTGGTCACCAGCCCCTGCAGAAAGCTGCGGGTGTCGGCGCCACTCAGGCGCAGGATGCGGCGGTCGCTCATGTCTGGTCTCCGGATTGCCATCTACGGCGTTTCACTGACTGGCCCAGTGATATAGGAAGCAGGGCGGAAGAAAACAGCAAATCCGCAAAGGACCAGCCTATGCCAGCGCCTGTCAGTATCGTGATCCCGGTTTTGAATGCCGCAGAAGAGCTGCCCGCCACGCTGGAACACCTGATGGAGGGGCTGGCGGCGGGTCTGATCCGGGAACTGGTGGTGACCGATGGCGGCTCCACCGACGCCACCCGCGCCATTGCCGAAGCTTCTGGCGCTGAGTGGATCACCGCTGCGCCATCGCGCGGCGGTCAGCTGCGCCGGGGCTGCGCGGCAGCCCGGGGGGACTGGCTGCTGGTTCTGCATGCGGACACCCATCTGGAACCCGGCTGGGCCAAAGCCGTGTCGGACCATCTGCTGCAGGGGCAGGGGCGTCCTGCCTGTTTCCGATTGCGCTTTCGGGCGCGCGGGGTGATGCCTGCCTGGGTCGCAGGCTGGGCCAATCTGCGCACGCGCCTGTTTGCGCTGCCCTATGGTGATCAGGCCCTGCTGATCCGCCGCGACGCCTATGAGGCCGCAGGCGGGTACCCCGATCAGCCGCTGATGGAGGATGTGGCTCTGGTCCGCCGCCTGCAAGGGATCGCTGTGCTGTCCTGTGCCGCCCTGACCAGCGCCGCGCGCTATCAGCGCGCTGGTTGGCTGCGGCGCGGGGGCCGGAACCTTTGGACGCTGATGCGGTACTTTCTGGGTGTTGCGCCTGAAAACTTGGTAAAAGCGTATCAGAAGTAGACAGCTCTGCTCGGCGAGTTGGCCGGGCAGAGCTCTCGGTGTGCAACAGTTTACCCGAACACCTTGCGGGCAAAGCGGCGCAGCCAGCCGGCCTCGGCGTCGCTGCCGCGGATGTTTTCGGGCACCTGCGCCGCCACCCCGGCGTTGTCCACCACGGTCTTGCCGTCCTGGAACTGCAGCCGGTAGAGATCGGCATAGATGCCGCCGCGCTCCAGCAATTCACCGTGGCTGCCCTGGTCCACCACCCGACCACGATCCATGACCACGATCTTATCCGCATTGCGGACCGTCGACAGCCTGTGCGCAATCACCAGCGTGGTGCGCCCGCCGGCCAGTTTGTCCAGCGCCTGCTGCACCACTTTTTCCGACTGCGCATCCAATGCCGACGTCGCCTCGTCCAGCAACAGAACCGGAGTGTTGCGCAGCAGGGCGCGGGCAATCACCACCCGCTGCCTCTGACCGCCCGACAGCGCCGAGCCGCGCGGCCCGACCCGTGTTTCCAGACCATGTTCCAGCTTGGGCAGGAAGTCCGCCACATGTGAGGCATCAAGCGCGGCCTGCAGCTCCTCATCGCTGACATCGGTGCGCCCCAGAACGATGTTCTCGCGCAGGGTCTCGTCAAACAGCAGCGCTTCCTGTGTCACGACGGAAAACAGTCCGCGCAGATCGGCAGTGTTCAGATCCTGCACCTCGACCCCGCCGACGCTGACGGCACCGCCCTGCGGGTCCACCATTCGTGTCAGCAGGTTAAAGATCGTCGACTTGCCCGCCCCTGATGCCCCCACCAGCGCGGTGGTCTGGCCGGCCTCAGCCACCAGGTTCAACCCGTGCAGGATCTTTGCCTCTCCGTAGCTCAGCTCGACAGCTTCCAGTTGGATCGCGGGCAAGCCTTCCGGCACCGGCTTCGGCTCCGCAGGTTCGCTCAGCAGGATCGGCGCATCCAGCAGTTCCTTGATCCGCTCCAGCGCCGCTGCCGCGCTCTGCCATACGCCGGAAATATTGGCCAGCCGCCGCATCGGTTCAAACGACAACCCGATCGAGGTGAAAAAGCTCATGAACTGGCCCACGGTCTTTTCCCCGGCGATGATCTCATTGCCGCCATAAAGCAGCACGGCCATAAAGCCGACCCCGGCCATGATGTCGGTCATCCCCGAAATGGACGAGGTGCCCAGAGCCGCCTTTACTTCGGATTTGACAAATTCGTCCTGGCGTTCGCCAAAGCGGCGGGTCTGGTAATCTTCCAGCCGGTTCAGCTTGACCGGCACGATGCCATGGAAAATCTCGTCCAGCCGGGTGGCCAGATCGGCGCCCAGATCACGCGCGCGCGACGCTTTCTTGCGCACATAACGCTGGATGGTGGAGATCGGCAGCAGCAGGACCGGCACCCCGACCAGCAGGATCAGCGTCCAGCGCCAGTCGATGCTGAAGGCCACGCCCAGCACCGCGACCAGCGCCACCAGATCGCGTCCTGCGCCGGTGATCACCGCCTGCCAGACCGAATTGATTGCGCCCACATCGCTTTGCACCCGCTGCAGCAGCAGCCCCGGCGGGTGCTGCTGGTGAAACGCCGGATCCTGGCGGATCAGCCGCGCCAGCATGTCCTTGCGCAGATGCGCGGCAGAGGTCTGCGAGACCTTGCTCAGCAGCACCTTCTGGGTGACGCTGGAGATGCCGCGCAGGGTGAAGATCGCCAGAAACGCCAGGCTGACCCAGACCAGTGCAGTGGAGTTGCCTGCGACAAACACCAGATCGAACATCGGCTGCATCATGTAGCCAAGCGCGCCCATGGTGGCGCCCTCAATCAGCATGAAGATCACGGCGATGCCCAGAAGACCGATGTAATGGCGCAGATATCCGCGCCACAGCCAGCCAAACAGTTCTTTTGAGGACTTGTGTGGTTTCTGGCTCATGTCAGCGCTTCCCGGCAGGAAATTCGTGTCATTGCGGGCCTTTCCCTGTCGTTCCTGCGCCATTTAAGCAGGTGGGCGGCAGGGCGCAAGCACTTCGCCGTGACCTTACGTCGCCGGGAATTGACGCCGCAGGCAGTCCCGCTACTGTGCCGCTATGGTTCAACCGCGGCAAATTTTGGGCCGTGCCCAGTTAGGTATCATCAAACATGAGCGGATCAGTGAACGTAGCGACCGGGCGTCAGTATCTGGCCATACCAGGCCCGTCGGTGGTCCCCGATCAGGTGCTGCAGGCAATGCACCGCCCGTCTCCCAATATTTATGCGGGCGCGCTGGTCGAGATGACCGCAGGTCTCATTCCGGACCTGCGCCGGGTGGCGCGCACAGATCACCACGCCGCCATCTACATCTCCAACGGTCACGGCGCCTGGGAGGCGGCACTGCAAAACACCCTGCAGCCCGGCGATCTGGTGCTGGTGCCCTCCTCGGGGCAGTTTGCCATTGGCTGGTCGGAAATGGCCCAGGGTCTGGGGATTGAGACCAAGGTTCTCGACTTCGGCACCAGCGCCCCCTGGGACATGGCAAGGGTCGCTGAGGCTCTGGCCGCCGACACCGCGCATCGCATCAAGGCGGTTCTGGGCGTGCATGTAGACACCTCCAGCTCCATCCGGAATGACATCGCAGGCCTGCGCCGCCTGCTGGATGAGGCCGGCCACCCGGCGCTGCTGATGGTGGATTGCATCGCGTCGCTGGGATGTGAACGGTTCGAGATGGACACCTGGGGCGTCGATGTCATGGTCAGCGCCAGCCAGAAGGGGCTGATGATGCCGCCGGGCATCAGCTTTGTGTTTTTCAATGACAAAGCCGCCGCGGCGCGGCGCGCACTGCCGCGCGTCAGCCGTTACTGGGACTGGGAGCCGCGCGCCAACCCGCAGGAATTCTACCAGTATTTCGGCGGCACTGCGCCCACTCACCATCTTTATGGCCTGCGCGCGGCGCTGGACATGATCCATGGCGAAGGCATTGAGAATACCTGGAACCGCCATGTTCATCTGGCGGAAACCATCTGGGCCGCCTGTGAAGCCTGGGGGGCAGACGGCCCGCTGCGGATGAACGTGGCGGACCGGCCCATACGCTCCCACGCGGTGACGGCTCTGGACATCGGCGCACCGGACGGCACCCGCCTGCGCAGCTGGGTCGAGCAGAATATGGGGCTTACGCTGGGCATCGGCCTTGGCATGGCGCCATCGGGCAGCCCGGACTGGCACGGATACTTCCGGCTTGGCCATATGGGCCATGTGAACGGACAAATGGTGATGGGTCTTTTGGGCGGCATTGAAGCCGGCCTCACCGCGCTGGACATCCCGCATGGGGGTGGTGCGCTGGAGGCCGCCACAAAGGTGCTGGCAGGCCGCTAGCAGGCTTGGGCCAGGTCGTCGGCGGCAGTGTCTACGCTTTTTGCGAGTTCAGCCTGATCTCCAGCCGGGTGATGAAGTGGTTGATCAGCACAGCCAGCACCAGAACCGGCACCAGACCGTACAGCACCCAGACAACAAAGAAGATCCACATCAGGTTGATGCCGACAAACATGATCGCGGCGGTAAAGAAATCCGGCATGGCGTCCGGCAGTTCAGGGTCCCGCATGACAATTCTCCCGGTGAGATCCTTCGATAGTAGGCCGGGAGGGGTGAATGTCCGGTAAAACCGGCGCGATCAACAGGCTGCCGGCAGAAATCAGCCGGCGCGTGCTGTCGCCAGCGCCTGGGGCAGCGCCGCAGCAAAGGCATTGAGCTCCCTCGCAGGCCCGCAGCTCACCCTTATGCAGCGGTTTTGCGGATCGGCAAAGGGCATCCGCACAAAGATCCCCTGATCCACCAGCCCGTCCAGCACAGCCTTGGCAAAACGTCCGTCCTGTCCGCAGTCAATGGCCACGAAATTGGTCGCTGAGGGCAGGGCGGTCAGCCCGTTCTCCACTGCAATCTCAGCAATCCGCACCCGCGCCGCTTCAATCTGCGCCAGCACCTCCGCCAGCCACGCCTGATCCTGCAGCGCCGCCAGCGCGCCTGCCTGCGCGGCCCGGTTCATACCAAAATGATTGCGCACCTTGTTGAAGGCGGCGATCAGCTCCGGGTGGGTGATGGCATAGCCCACCCGCGCCCCCGCCATCGCATAAGCCTTGGAGAAGGTCCGCATGCGGATCACCCGCATGTCATCCGCACTCACTGGCGCCGCAGTGCCTTGCGGCGCGCATTCCACATAGGCCTCATCCAGCAGCAAGAGGCAGCCCGCAGGCAGCCGGTCCAGCGCCGCCGCGATATCCGCCCCCTTGTGCCAGCTTCCCATCGGATTATCCGGATTGGCCAGATAGACGATCTTGGCATCCACGTCCGCCGCCTTGGCAAACAGCGCCTCAAAATCCTCGCGGTCATCCTTGTAGGGTACCCTGTGGATCACCCCGCCAAACCCCGCCACATGATAGTTGAAGGTCGGATAGGCCCCCAGCGAGGTCACCACCGCATCGCCCGCGCCCACCAGCAGGCGCACCAGATAGCCCAGCAGCCCGTCGATGCCTTCGCCGACAATGATATGCGCTGGGCTGATACCGTGATGCGCCGCCAAGGCATGGCGCAGATCATGGCTTTCCGGATCGCCGTATTTCCAGATCTCTGCTGCGGCCTGTGCCATCGCCGCCAGTGCCTTGGGCGAGGGGCCAAAGATGTTCTCATTTGCCCCCAGCCGCGCGGCAAAACCCTGGCCACGGGCACGCTCCTGTGTCTCGGGGCCGACAAACGGCACGGTGGCAGGCAGGGAATGTGCAAGCGGGGTATATCGGGGACCAGTCATTGCCGCAGATAAGCCTATGCAAGCACACCGGGCAAGGCTTGCGTTGCCGCTCCGGCCGGCGCAACCTGCGCGCAGATTTCAAAGGAATTCCTTCATGCGCATTGCCCTGGCCCTGCTGACCGTCGCCCTTGGCTACATCCTGTTCTGGCCGGTGCCGGTTGATCCCATCGCATATGATCCGCCCGCAGCGCCTGATTTCACCGGCAGTTACGCAGAAAACAACGCGCTGGATGCGGCTGCTCTGGTCCATCTGCCAGACGGCGAACTGGGGCCAGAGGACATCGCCCGAACCCCGGATGGCGCCATCTACACCACCAGCCTGTCCGGCAGCCTCTACCGTATCGACGGGGAGGAGCCGGTGCTGGCTGACCGCCTCGGCGGCCGCCCGCTGGGGCTCAAGGCTGGCCCGGACGGGGCGCTTTACATCGCCGACAGTTTCCGCGGCATTCTGCGCTGGACCGGCCCCGGCACGCTGGAACCGGTGGCGGAAACCCTCGAAGGCGCGCCGATCATCTATGCAAACCAGCTGGATGTGGCACAGGACGGCACCATCTATTTCTCCAACTCCTCAGACCGGTTCGACCCGGAAACCATGGGCGGAACCAAGCCGACTTCGATCCTGACTATCTGGGAACAGTCAAACACCGGTTATGTGGCCCGTATCCATCCGGACGGCACGGCGGAAAAAATCGCCACCGGCTTTGTCTATACCAATGGCGTTGCCCTGTCGCCGGATGAGGAATTCCTGCTGATCAACGAAACCGGTCGCGCCCGCGTTCACCGGCTCTGGCTCAAGGGCGACCGTGCAGGCCAGCAGGAGGTGTTCCTCGACAATCTCCCCGGCTATCCGGACAATCTGGAGGCCCAGGGCGACGGCACCTATTGGCTCGCCTTCGCCAGCCCGCGGGTGCCCTCAGAGAAACTGATGCCGTACCCGGCTGTGCGGAAAATCATCTGGCGCCTCGGCCCGCTGGTGCGCCCGGCGCCGATCCACCGCGGCATGCTGATCCAGATCGACGGGCAGGGCAACATCCTGCGCAGCCTGCAGGACCCGGACGGGCGCCTCGGCGTTACCACCGGCGGCAAGGTGATGGATGGGCAACTCTATGTCATGACCCTCGACTCGCCCTGGTTCGCCCGGATGCCGCTGCAGCCCTGACTTCAGGTAGGGCTGGCATCTCCGCCGCGCCCGGGGCACGCTGAGCGCAAACCGGATTGAGGAAGAGCAGCCATGAAGAAAGTCACCATCGGCTACAAGGACCACATTGCCTATGTTACGCTTGCCCGCCCGGACAAGCACAACGCCCTGGACGAGGAGATGATCGAAGCCATCATCGCCGCGGGGCAGGAGGTGGCCACATCAGACGCCCGCGCGGTGGTGCTGTCGGGCGCCGGAAAAAGCTTCTGCGCGGGTCTCGACATGGCGGCACTGGCGGGTTTTGCGCAGCGCGACCTCAGCTCCCTGATCATGGAACGCACCCACACGGACGCCAATGCCTTTCAGGAGGTGGCGATGATCTGGCGCCGGTTGCCCATGCCGGTGATCGCGGCCATTCACGGCGCCTGTTTCGGCGGCGGGCTGCAGATCGCACTGGGCGCTGACATCCGCATCGCCCACCCAGAGGCACAGCTGTCGGTGATGGAAATGAAATGGGGACTCATCCCCGATATGGGCGGCATGGCGCTTCTGCCGCACCTGCTGCGCTCAGACGTGCTGCGCCGCCTGACCTACACAGCCGAGAAGGTCGACGCGGCGCAGGCGCTGGACTGGGGGCTGGTGACAGAGCTGACTCCCGGCCCGCTCAGCCGCGCACAGGAGCTGGCGCTGGACATCGCAAGCAAAAGCCCCGCTGCCGTGCGGGCCGCCAAACGGCTGATTGCCTATGTCGAAAGCGGCGCCTCGCAGGCGGATGTGCTGCTGCGCGAAAGCGCCGAACAGCTGGACCTGATCGGCAAGCCCGACCAGATCGAGGCCGTGGCAGCAGGGCTGCAAAAACGCCCGCCCGATTTCGGTTGACCCGCGCCCTCCGGCTTCTTTCTGGTCAAAAATACCCATGCCCGCTGCCTGCCGCACGGCTCCGTCGGCGGCGGGCCAAGCAGCGGTTCGCACTCCGGAAACTTCTTTGGAGACTGCAACAGCGGAATTTCGCCAAATTGTCCGTAAATCCGCTCATGCAGGCGGGAAACCGCCGCCCGCCGGCGGGAAAATGCCGCGTAAAATCAACGCCAATTCCCGTTAACCTATTGGTAACATCTGCGGGCGAATTCTGCCTTCAACAGGGCGCGAAAGTGACCAACCCAGTCTCTGGAAATCTGCAGTCGACGGACCAGCACGGGTCGCCGGACGGCAGGGAGCGGCCTGGAAAACTGCAATAGAACCGGTGGTGGTCAGGGGCCACTGCCGGGCTTCAGAAAGGAGTGAGGCTGATGCAACTGGTGCAGAAGAAATGGTTTATCTCGTTTGAAAGCGGCGCCCTCTTGTCCCGGACCGGGGACCGGATCACCTATTTTTATGACGAGGCGCTCAGTTTTGGCGACCGGGAGGCGGCGCAGCAGTATCTGGCGGTCAATGAAAACACCGTCAGCTGCACCGGCCTGCGCCCATCGCTGACCGAAGCGGCGTGAGCGGATGGCTTGCCGCCAGCCGGGCAGCAGAGCGCCCCTATCCGCCCGAAGGCCGGATGCCTAGCACAGTCCGCTGGCTGCTGGCCATATGCGGGGTGCTGATCTCGGCCTCCGCATTGGTCTTCTGGGTCTGGCTCGGCGGTGCGGGTCAGGCGCCCGAAGACCAGCCAGGCTGGTTCACCCTCACTGCGCTGCGGTTTTTCTGGCTGCCGTTTCTCAGCGGCGCCGGTCTGGTGCTGGCCGTCTGCTGTGCCGGGCGGAACGGGTATTGACCTCAACGAAAAAGGCCGCGCAGATGCGCGGCCTCTTCGTTTCCGGGGTCCGGAAATCTTACAGCGAGGCGTCGTAGATCTTGGTGATATTGGCGCCCAGGGCGGCATCATATTCCGCAGCGGACATCGATACGTTCAAGCCTTCGGTCAGCGCGCGGCTGAAAGAAGCGATCATCTTGGCGTTCTGCGACAGGCGTGCGCAGGCGTCATCGGTGGTGTAGCCGCCGGACAATGCCACAACACGCACAACATTGGCGTGGTCGGCCAGATCATCATAGAGGCCCGCCTGGCTCGGGATGGTCAGCTTCAGCGCCACTTTGGCGTCCGCCGGCAAAGCGTCCAGCTGCGCCTTGATTTCCGCCTTCAGGATCTCTTCGGCCTCGGCTTTGGTGGCAGAGTTGATGTCCACTTCCGGCTCGATGATCGGCACCAGGCCGGCCGCAACGATCTGCTGGCCCACGTCGAACTGCTGGGCCACAACCGCCTTGATGCCTGCTGCATTGGCGTCCTTGACGACCGAACGCATCTTGGTGCCGAAAATGCCTTTGTCGCCCGCGCGCGCCAGCAGCGCGCCCAGCTCCGGCATCGGCTTCATCATCTGCACGCCGTTGGCTTCATCGGCCAGACCCTTGTCCACCTTCAGAAACGGCACCACGCCACAGCTGTCCCACAGGAAATCCGCGGTCGGCTTGCCTTCGATTTCGCCGTCCATGGTTTTCTCGAACAGGATCGCGCCCAGGATACGCTCCTGGGTGAAACTCGGCGAAGTGATGATCCGGGTGCGCATTTTGTGGATTTCGGCGAACATCTCCTCGTCGCCGGAATAAGCGTCTTCGGTCACGCCATAAAGCGCCAGCGCCTTTGGGGTGGAGCCACCCGACTGGTCCAGCGCAGCGATGAAGCCTTTGCCGGAGGCGATGCGGTCGAGTTGTGCCTGCTGCACAGAAGCGTCTTTTGCCATAATGCGTCACTCTTCTTTGGAATGGTCTGTCTTGGGGCTGTCTATAGCGCGAATCCCGCAGGAGACAACGGGGTGTTGCGCTAACGGAAGAAGGATTTCCGCGCATCCCGCGCCATGTTGTAGCGCATTTCCAGATCCGAGATCCGCGCCATTGCCGCCTTGCGCTGCCCGGGAACCGTCAATCCGGTGTAATTGCGGCGCGCCTCAGCCAGTTGTTCCTTCAGTGTAAACTCCTGTGGCACCACGCCTGCCTGCGCCATGATCCGCAGGCCTGCCGCCAGCCCGGCGTCCACATGTGTTTCGCTGCTGCGGTCGGGCAGGGGCTTGCCTGCGCCCTCCAGCCCCTGCAGCTGGCCCTCGACCTGCGCCTTGGCAAGCTGCCGTTCGATCAGGTTGCGGAAAGCCCGGATCATCTGAACCCCCTGTCTTTCGCGGTGAGTTTACCTATAAAATGCCAAGCAAAGCTGACCTTCTTGTCAGATTTCTGACCCAAACCCAGAAAACGAACGTTCATGCAGAAGGCAGCGAAGATGCCAAAATAGTCCTTCTTGACCATTTACTGCGATGCAACCAATGTCGGCCTCAACGAATAACCCGGATCAGGGCGCTGAGCCGCTGTAGTTGGGTGGCTTAAAAACCGTTTAAAGCAGATTGGTCGATGACATGAAAAAGATGGATGCGCTCTTCAAGTATTGGGAAGATCCGAACTAGGTGATCGTGCAGGCAGGGCAGCCCGACACAATCATTGATTGGTTGACTAAACAAACACCGGAGACTTGGCACCGTGTAGTAATGACATGGAACTACGATCATGAAGATAAAGTCTTGTCTTGGATTTTGACCCAGGAGAAATGCGACAAAGGAACTGCAGCGCGCGTGTTTGACGTTGAAGGGCTTGGACATTGGCTTGGAGATGACACACTTGTGAGAGATCCAAATCACCTATGTTCGATCATTCTCAACAACTGGGGCCGATACGGGTCATGTGAGTTTAATCATAGTCCTCAAGATGAAAAAGAAATCCTAGAGCGAACGCAAAAGCACATGGCTAACGGAATGTATGTCGGAACCCCAATTCTGGAAGTAGTACAATATGTGGGTTCTCGCGACGCAGTTTCAGAATTTGAGGCTGAGGACGGGAAGATCGTGGTGGCATTTGACCACTGGACTAAAACTAACGGCATTGAAATCACGAATTGAAGCAGCTCAGAAGCGGACACGCAGCTGCCTCCGAAGAACCGCATCTTCGTCCGCTCCTCGATGGTCGATCCCGGTCGCGGCGAACGGGCGGTTTGGATTTGGCCGAATTTTACACCGATGAATGTGGAGTTCGTCCCGATATCCGGACAGTTTGATTATTGACCCTATGCTGCGCTTTTCCAAGTCATGGTTTCGTATGCTTGCGCGGGTGTTTGGTAGCCGATGGCGGAATGACGCCGTTGGCGATTGTAGAAGACCTCTATGTATTCGAAGATCGCAGCCTTTGCCTGGACGCGCGTTTTGAAGCGCTCCCGGTGAACCAGTTCCTTTTTCAGTGAAGCAAAGAAACTCTCTATCAGTGCGTTATCTAGGCATTCTCCGGTGCGGCTCATGGATTGCGTGATGCGTGCCGCCCCGAGCAGTTTGCGGTATTCTCCGCCTGCGTACTGCACGCCGCGATGACGCTACAGCGGCCTTGTTGCACAAAGGGGTGAGGGATTCACCTCGTGAGTCCAATGTAGTAGCCGGAAGGCATGAGCAGACCTCCGAAGACTACCTACAAGACGACCAACTGGCAAAGCTACAATCAAGCATTGAGGCAGCGTGAATCGCTGACCGTCTGGTTCGACCCCTCGATGCAGTGGGAAGCCATTCCGTCGGGGCGCCGTGGCCGTCAGCAGGCCTATAGCGACGCTGCAATCCAGGCCTGCCTCACCCTCAAGGCCCTCCTCGGGCTGCCGCTCCGCCAATCGACAGGTTTCGTGGCGAGCCTACTCGAACTGTCCGGGCTGGGCTGGTCCGTGCCGGACTTCAGCACTCTGTCACGTCGCCAAAAGACTTTGAACGTGACCATCCCGTATCGCGGTTCCAAGGGGCAGCTGCATCTGCTCGTAGACAGCACCGGCATCAAGGTGGAAGGCGAAGGCCCCCTCTCGGTGATGCAAACATCACCTGCCGGTTGATAAATGGCACACGCGCAAGCATGGCGGCTCGAAACGAAGGGTCTGGCGCAAGATCCACCTCGGGATTGATGAGGAAACGTTGGAGATCCGGGCGGTCGAGGTCACCTCCAGCAATGTCGGCGACGCGCCGATGCTGCCGGGCCTGCTTGCCCAGATCCCTCCGGATCAGGAGATCGCCACCGTGACAGCGGACGGTGCCTACGACACGCGCGCCTGCCATGACGCCGTCGCCGACCGCGGAGCGGCAGCAATCATCCCGCCCCGCCGCAACGCAAGGCCCTGGAAGCCGGACACGGCAGGAGCCTGGGCGTGGAACGAGATCCTGCGGACGTCAAAGCATCTTGGTCGGACGCTGTGGCGGAACTGGAGCGGCTACCACCGACGAAGCAGGGTGGAGACGAAAATGAACTGCGTGAAGCTGCGCGGACAGAGGCTGATGTCCCGCGACTTCGACCGCCAGGTTGCCGAAGTTCAGATCCGTGCGGCGGTCATGAACCGCTTCACTGCCCTCGGCATCACGGTCACCATGGCCCTGGGATAAGTGCGTTCGGGAAAGGGGAACTGCGCTCATCAGCTGATTTGTGCAACAGCGCCACGAAAGTACGTAACATCTGCAAGCGGACCTTCAAATGATGTGTTTTCCATCCAAATCGAGACGTCTGGCGATTCCGCTGGCCCATAGTGTCAATAGATTTCCCGGATATCCCAGTCTCCGCTTGCGCCGAGCTTTCTCAGAACCCGCCGAAAGCCTTCATGCCCCCGGTGCAGGGCTTGTAATTCAAGATCAACGAGCATTTGCGGGCTGAATACGGATTGCTGCAATATGGCGTGCGCCGGGCTAAAGGGTGGATCGAGATAGGCAAATGCACCCTCTCCCAGGTTCACACCATTCAGCGCCTTGCGACCCTCTTGAATGGGTGCGCTGTAGGCCCAGACGTTTTCATACGTGAAGCGCCGCAAGCCCTGATCCAGCAAGCGGCGGGTCAATTCGGTCAGGGGCAGGAAGCCGTCGCCCACCGGAACGCCTGCAACGGTAAGCTGGCCTGCATCTTCCGCCCGGATCATCACGTGATCCTTAAAATGGACGGAATAGACATGGGGCAACACCGCGTCGAGTGCTGCGATTGGGTCTTCCAGAACCATCTGTGAATTGCCGTAGTCGTAGAGGATTTTCAGATTGGGGTGGCTCACCTGTTCGACGATTTTCGCCAATTCCGGGCCAGTGAAATCTTCGTGGTTTTCCAGCACGATGATCACGCCCAGATCGGCGGCCTCTTGCATGACCGCCGCCAGATCATCGCTCGTGTTTTGCATCATCTTCCCCACCGCACCGCCATGGCGAGTGTAAGTACGAAGGGAAGTCGCTCCCATGCGATGGGCGACGTTCAGCATCTCCGACATATGTGCAGGGGCCGTGCCCGAGGTGTCCACCTCCAGGCTCATACCGTGGGTTGTCAGATAGGCGCGCAGCCGATCCATCCGTTCAGACTCACGCCCGCCCAGATGGCGGTAGTTTTCATTGTTCAGCGATAGGCTGATGCCCTGAAATCCCATTGACCTTGCCAGTTCGGCAAAGGCGATGGCGTCAAAATCCGGCTTATGGGCAAAGTGATGCCATAGGCTGAAACTGTGGATTGTGGTTTCAACGATCATGCCTGATGCCCCATGTAAATCAATTCTTCTGCGAGCGCGCGTCGGTATCGGGCGCATATAGCGGCATCTTCCAGAACGTCCGCCCGCCATGCGCAGTATCCCGCGAAGCGCCAGGCATAGGCGGGCCGTAGCAAGGCGTATCGCTCTTCTAGGTCAGGGCGCGCGAGGGTATCCCAGAAGTCACGGGCCTGTGTATCGGTCAAGGGCGCGCGTTCGCCGAGGATTTGGAATGCGGGCGATAGAAAGCTGTATATGTCTTCGCAGATATCGCCGATAGCCGGGCATTGCCAATCAATGAGGCGCAGGCCTGACCCCGCGCCAACGAGGTTCACGCCGATATCCGTATGGATCAGTGAGAGCCTTTGAGGTGGCGGCACCTTGGCCTGTGGTGGTGGGATGACATCTGGCGGCGAGATGCAGCGGGCAAACAGGGCGTCCCCTTCGGCAATGATGTCCCGGGGAGCGAGGGGGACAGTGCGAAATCCTGCCGGATCAGCGACCTCCTTGCGCAAAAGAAGGCGCGCGACGCTTGCCATGTCGCCGTCCCACATGTCCCCCTCGACGAAGTCATAGACAAGCAGCGAGGCTTCCGGCCAGAACCCGACCAGATCAGGGGCAACGTCCAGCCCAGCAAGGCGGCGCAGGGCCTCTGCTTCATCTTCGGGGAGGTTCGGAAAGAGTGTGCCGGTCATGGGCTTGGCAAACTCCTTGGCAACAAGGCATCGGTCCGGGGCAGTTACGCGCCAGACGCTATTGAGATAGCCGCCTTTGAGTTTGAGAACCTCCGCCCTGCTATCTGCCAACCCTTGCTTGGCAAGGAAGTCCCGCAACTCCACCTCGGTCATGCGAACCCTTTCAGCGTTTCATAAAGCTCTGACTCAATCGGAATGCCCTGTTTTGCAAGGTGCTGCTTGTTCGCCTCGCGCCGCGCATTTGGCAGACGGGCGCCGTCCTGTTCGGTGATGGAGGCCACAAGCGCAGTGATCGTCTGATCAAAACCGCCGCCAGACAGTTTACCCGGATCAAAAGCCACAAAGAACTGGCCGTTATCGATCGGCTTGCCGTCATTGTCGGTGAATGACCCCTGATCCGGCCCCAGCTTGCCCCCGGCAAGGGCGGCGCACAGCACCTCAACCAACAGCCCGATGCTGAACCCTTTGACGCCGCCCGCGGGTGCCATCGATCCGTCAAGCCCGGCTCCGGCGTCGGTTGTGGGATCGCCATTCGCATCCAGCGCCCAGCCCAGGGGGATCGGTTCGCCTTCTTCGGCAGCACGTTTCACCGCGGTCCAGGCCACCTGCGTTGCCGATTGATCAACCAAAAAGGCTATCCCGCCATTCGGAGCAGGCACTGCATAGGAAATGGGGTTGGTTCCGATGATCGGGGTCTTGCCGCCGACCGGCGCAACGGTAGGAACAGCATTGGTTGCACCGATGGCCAGAAGGCCTGCGCGCGCAAGATACCCGGTGTGAAATCCCAAAGTTGCAGCATTATAGGAATTATGAACGCCCATCGCCGCAACCCCATGCGCCTTGGTCGCCGGGATCAGATGTTTGAACCCGGCCTCAATCGCCGGATGGGCGAACCCGTGCCGCGCATCCACGCGAAAGCTGGTGTCGGACAGCGCCTCGATCTGCGGGACGACCTTGCCATCCACCTTGCCGCTGCGCAGATGGGCGCAGTAATATTGCAGCCAGTAGAACCCGTGGCCCTCCAATCCGGACAGTTCGGTATCCAGAATGGCGTCAGTGAAATACCCTGCGTTCTCTGGCGCGGTGCCGCTGCCGGTCAACGCATTCCAGATCAATACACGGGCGCCCTGGGGGGACAGCAAGACACTCATTTTCCGTGCATCCGTTTCTTGGTTTCGCGCACACGGTCCGTCGCCTCGGGGCTGCCGTCGTGATAACTGCCGAACCAGTTGTCCCAGGGCATTTCCGGATTGCCGTAGTTGCACTCGAAATACCGGTGATGCAGCTGGTGGTGGAACGATCCGATCTTCAGATGGGCCTTGTCCCTCAGCACCAGATTTTCGAACCCGGCATGGGATGTGGCCGTCGCCAGCGCCAGCCAATAGCCCATGAAGATGAAATGTATGGGGTGCGCGGGAACAACAAGAAAGATCAGCAGCAGCCCCATATAGCCGATATGTTCGATCGGGTGCATCGAAAACCCGGACCATGGCGCGATTGAAACGCTGCGGTGGTGCACCGCATGCACGCGCTTGTAGATCCACGGGATGTGCAGCGCGCGGTGCAGCCAATAGAAATGGAAGGACTGAAAGACGGGCATCAGCAGGAACAGGGCGAAGAACCAGACCGGGTTGCTCTCCACCGTGATCATCGGTGCCCAGCCATTGGCATATCCCATCCAAACAACGGCATCGTAGCACGTCCAGATCGTGACGCCAGACAGCAGCGTGTAGGTGACATTGTCCCAATACTGATCATTCCACAGGAAGATCCGCGCGTTCTTGGCCAGTCCGCGCCGGTCAAACTTGTAATCGTCCTCCTGTTTCTTCCACCCGTACAGCCAGAGGTGCAGCCCTTGGGCAAAAAGGGTCATCAGGATCAGGTTGCGCGCCCATAGCTGCAGCACCCAGCCCCAACTTAGGCTTTGCATCTGCTCCAGCGGAGGCACCAGCCACGCCCACGTAGCCCAGGCCATCAGCGCATAGATCAGGTATTCGGTCATCGGCAGCCAATTGGTCGCAAACCAGCGCAGCGTTGCCACAGGCTGCGGCGGCCAGGAAAACAGCGGTGTGACAGCAACCGGCAGGTCCGGATGCCAGTTCCATTCCTTGCTAGAACCCGCTTTCAGGTGCTTATCAGTTGTGGACATGCGTTATCCTCCCATCGGCTCAACAAGACTATACTTCATGTTTTCCTCAGGAATAGAAAACGCTAGTATTTGTCTGCCAAATACATAACCTCAGGGAATGAAATCATATCGCAGATCCCTACCACCGCTTGACAGCCTGCTGTTTTTCAACGCGGTCGCGAACAATCGCAGCCTGAACAGTGCCGCAGAAGAGCTGTTTGTGACGCAGGCCGCCGTCAGCAAACGCATACAACGGTTCGAAGACTGGCTTGGAACGCCACTTTTTTCCCGCGATGGGCGTGCCTTGCAGATCACCGAAGCAGGCACCAGTCTGGCAGCGGATGTCGAAATTGCGCTCGATTTCCTTGAACGCGCCATCGACAAGGTCAAAGCCCCGGAGCAGCCCGTGGTGCGCATTGCGGCGAATGCGGCGGTCTCGATGTTTTGGCTATACGGGCAACTCAAAGAATTCTCGCTCAGCGATGTGTCTTGCAATGTCAGCGTGTCGACAACTGACAGCACAGCCGAGCTTTTGTCGGAAACCCATGATCTTGCGATCGTCTATTGCGACGGAAAGGTGCCGGGCTGGGACGCCATCACCCTTCTAAGCGGCGAACTGGTACCTGCTGCAACGCCGGAGATTGCAAAACTGGCGGAAACCACAGCAATGTTTGATGGAGCCGCGCTGACAGGCGATGAACCCGCGCTTTTGGAATACGCGAACCTCACACCAGATTGGATCAACTGGCAGATTTGGCTCAGGCAAACGGGTTTTGCCGACATATCCGCATGGTCAACAATCCCGTGCAACAGCTACGTTCATTCGGTCGGCAAGGCGCTCAAGGGCGAAGGCATCGTTCTGGCAAATTCGGACTTGCTTGAAACTGAATTTCAGTCCGGCAAGCTTGTCAGAATTGGTGAAGTTGGCCTGACCCCCAAGAAATCCTACTTTTTGTGCTGCAAGGAAAATGCGCCGCTTTCTCAATCCACGAAGAAGCTCCGGGATTTTCTGACCAATGATACATAAGCAACCCGTAGCGGCCATTCAAACCACCAGTAGACTGAGGCGTCAGCGCTGTGCTGATGTCTGGGTTTGGCGGAAGGATTGGAGGGCAAATCATGCCAAGAGTCCAACTTCCCGCTGTCACCCCGAAACGAAGAGCCTGGAACAAGGGCCGGATCATCGGCCAGAAACGACCACTGTTGCCGAAACAGGTCTGGGCGATCCGCGCACGGCTCGAACTGGCTGGCAACCTGCGCGATCTGGCACTGTTCAATGTGGCAATTGATAGCAAGCTTCGCGGATGCGATTTGGTCAAACTGGCCGTCACTGACCTAGTGAGGGATGATCGCCTTCGCGAACGCGTGTCTGTGATCCAGAGCAAAACCAAGCGGCCCGTTCAGTTCGAATTCTCTGAAAACACGCGCGATACGATTGCCTCGTGGGTCAAGTCACCGGAAATGATCGGCTGCCGTTTCATGTTTCCCAGCAGGTTTCATGACCGCCCGCATATCTCAACACGCCAATATGGCCGGCTTGTGCGGGATTGGGTGGCCGCGATCGGGCTGGAACCCAGTGGATACGGCCCCCATTCGCTGCGCCGGACCAAAGCAGCAGAGATTTACCGCAAAACCGGAAATCTCAGAGCGGTTCAACTTCTGCTCGGACATACCAAGGTTGACAGCACAGTCAGATATCTTGGCGTCGAACTTGAAGATGCGCTGAGCATCGCCGAGCAAATCGACATTTGAACCATGTTGGCGGGCGGTACTTGCCGTTCGCCAATTCGGACCGGACCTATGTTCGCGCCGCAGCGGTGGTTTGAATCGATCCAACAACCGCTACTGCCTTGAAAGTCACAATTTTCTGCCGCAGCATGTCGATCATCGACATCACGTCAATCCGTCTCTGGTTTTGCCATTTGGCAACATGACCTAGTTTTTGGCGAGAAGAAGGGCAGTGCTGACCAATCCCAAAAGACTTACTGCGAGCGGTTAAGGAACTAATTCTGCTGACGGGT
>MDLF01000066.1 GCA_001730095.1 Rhodobacteraceae bacterium (ex Bugula neritina AB1) | reverse complement strand
CGCGAAGCTTTCCTGCATTACCTGAAGCAAGACTATGTGTTCCTGATCCACTTCTCTCGCGCGTGGGCTTTGGCGGTGACCAAGGCCGAAACGGTGGAAGAAATGCGTCTGGCGGCGGGCACGGTGAATGCACTGATCAATGATGAGATCGTCCTGCATATTAAAACCTGCGCCGAGGCGGGGATCACTGAAGCAGAGCTATTTGCGACCGAAGAGCGCCCGGAAAACCTGGCCTATACCCGCTATGTGCTGGATGCGGGGCATTCGGGCGACTTATTGGATCTTTTGGCCGCTTTGGCCCCTTGTGTGATGGGATACGGCGAGATTGGTGCGGCGCTGGCTTCCTCAAAATCGTCAGAGACTTACGCCGAGTGGATACACACCTATGCGGGCGATGAGTATCAGCAAGTATGCCGCGATGTGGGTGCTTTGATTGATGATGCGGTGCGTCGGCGGCTTGGGAGCGAGCCCAAGACCAGCCCCAGATGGGCAGCCCTTTGCCATCGGTTTGAAATGGCCACCAAGCTTGAGGTTGGTTTTTGGGATATGGGCCTGCGCCCATGACCGCAGCCCCCGCATTGCATCTGTCAGGTAGTGCGAAAATTAGCGATCAGCTGATTTTTGAAGACTTGGACCTGAAAATTGCGGCGGGGGAATGGACCTGTCTTTTGGGGGCAAGCGGCGTGGGGAAATCCACGGTTTTACGTCTGTTTGCCGGGCTGGGCGACGGCATTGATCTGGCTGGGGAGATGACTGGTGACCCCAATGTCGCATTGATGGCGCAGGATGATCTGTTGCTGCCTTGGCTATCGGCCTTGGATAATGTGCTGATCGGCGCACGGCTGCGGGGAGAAGTTGCAGACAAGACCCGCGCCCATGGTGTGCTGGGCCGTGTTGGCCTTGCCGAACATGCCCATAAACGCCCTGGCGAATTGTCGGGAGGCCAACGCCAAAGGGTCGCCCTGGCACGCACCCTGATGGAAGACCGTCCGGTTGTGCTGCTGGATGAACCCTTCTCGGCGCTGGACGCGCTGACGCGGTCTCAGATGCAGGAATTGACGGCAGAGCTTTTGGTGGGCCGCACCGTTTTGCTGGTTACCCATGATCCGGGCGAGGCGGCGCGCCTAGGCCAGACCATATTGATTATGACCCAAGATGGGTTGAGTGGGGTAGACACGCCATCAGGCGCCATCCCGCGCCCGGTGGAGGCGCCAAATGTTTTGCAAACCCAAGCCGAACTGCTGTTACGTTTAAGGAATACATGATGTGGGCCACTGAATTTTTAAGAGCACAGGTCAAAGCCGATTGGGATGCGGCGACCAAGCACGCCTTTACCAATGCATTGGTGGAAGGGACGCTGGATAAGGAGAAAATGGCCGGTTACCTGCAGCAAGACTATCAGTTCATTGATGGTTTTGTGCGTCTGCTTGCCTCTGCCGTGGCCCATGCCCCCACGTTGGCCGATGGCGTGCCAGGGGCCCAGTTTTTGGGACAGATTTGCGGGCCGGAAAATACCTATTTCTTGCGATCAATGGAGGCCTTGGATGTACCCGCAATCGCGACGCCAGCCCCGGAAACCGTTGCCTTTCAAACCATGATGCGCAATGCTCGTCTTTCGGGGCGCTATGAGCTTATGCTTGCTGTCTTGGTGGTGGCTGAATGGGTCTACCTCGAATGGGCAAGCCCCTTTGAAGACTGCGCTGATGACCTGCCGTTTTGGTTTGGAGAATGGATCACATTGCACTCAGGCGATGGCTTCGAAGGCGTGGTTGCCTATTTGCGCGGGCAATTGGACAGCGTTTGGGAAGGTTTAGATCAAACAGCCCGCGATGAGGTTCAGGAACTGTTCGTTCAGGCGGTTGCGTTGGAGCGCGCGTTTTTTGATGCCGCTTGGATCGGATTTAAGGTGCAAAGATGAGCGGCTGGCGGGCAGGGATAGCAGCCACGCTTTTGGCCCTGACCATTTGGCAGGTTGTGGTTTGGACCACAGGTGTTGCACGTTTTATCTTACCGCCACCCGTATTGGTTTTTGAAACCATTTGGGATGATCGGGCGCTTTTGGCGGAACATGCCGCCATCACCATGGCTGAGGTTTTGATCGGGCTGGCATTGGGCGCCGTGCTTGGCTTTATCTCGGCCATCGGTTTGGCTTCGTCATCCTCTACACGTGCCCTTGTGAAACCCATTTTGGTCTTCTCGCAATCCATCCCGGTTTTTACCCTGGCTCCGATCCTGACCCTATGGTTGGGCTTTGGATTGTGGTCGAAGATTACCATGGCGCTGATCATCATTTACTTCCCGGTCACATCATCGTTCTTCGACGCGTTGATGCGCACCAACAAAGATTGGATTGGTATGGCGCATGTTATGGGCGCAACGCCCTGGCGCATTATGTGGCGCATTCGCGTGCCGTCAGCCTTGCCCGGCTTTGCAAGCGGCTTACGGCTTGCCGCGGTTTATGCCCCCATTGGGGCGATCATTGGTGAATGGGTAGGGGCCTCGCGCGGCCTTGGATACCTGATGCTTTTGGCAAATGGCCGTGCGAAGACCGACTTGATGTTCGCTGCACTTATTGTCCTGGCCATTTTAACAATTCTCTTGCACGCAAGCGTCAATAAACTGTGTGAAAAGACGCTGGACCGCGGGTTTCCGTAACCGGAAAAACACAGACACAGTACTGTCCTTATACGGCAAATATAGGCCAAGTAGCGCGCCACATTGAATGGCACAATTGTTGCTTAACGATATGCATAGATGCGCAAATGGGAGGGCAGCGTGGCCGCAGCGACGCAACGGATGAGACACCCTGAGAAACAGAACACCGAAGCGGTGAAACCCTTGCCAAAACCGCCTTGGCTTCGGGTTCGCGCGCCTAGCGGTGATGTTTTTGAAAGAACCAATGCTGAGATTAAAGGCCAGCGGCTGACAACTGTCTGCGAAGAAGCTGCATGCCCCAACATTGGTGAATGCTGGTCGAAATCCCACGCGACTTTCATGATTATGGGCGAGATCTGCACTCGTGGATGCGCATTTTGCAATGTGGCCACGGGCCGACCAGACGCGCTGGATACCTTTGAGCCAGTGCGTATAGCCGATACGGTCGCCAAGATGGGGCTGCGCCATGTGGTGATCACGTCTGTGGATCGCGATGATTTGGACGATGGCGGGGCCGAACACTTTGCCAGAACCTTGCGGTCTATTCGACGTAGATCTCCTGAAACCACAATCGAAATTCTGACGCCTGATTTTCGGATGTCTGACGAAAACGCGCTCCAGACGGTGATGTGCGCCAAGCCGGATGTCTTTAACCACAACATCGAAACAGTCCCCAGCCTTTACCAAAAGGTCCGCCCGGGCGCGCGGTACTTCGGATCGCTCCTCCTTCTGAAACGGGCCAAAGAGTTAGACCCTGACGTCGCCACAAAATCAGGGCTGATGTTGGGGATGGGTGAGTCTCAAGAAGAAATTTTGCAGGTGATGGATGATCTTCGGGCCGCTGACGTCGATTTTCTAACAATTGGCCAGTACCTGCAACCCACGCCAAAGCACTATCCAGTTAAGCGATACGTCACCCCGGATGAGTTCAACGCGCTGGAGCGTGTTGCCAGATCCAAAGGGTTTGCCATGGTTTCGGCTAGTCCTTTGACCCGATCAAGCTATCACGCCGAAGAAGACTTCGACCGACTCAAGATCTCTCGACAAGAAAAAAGAGCCGCAAGCTCGCAATAGGAAAACCCATGTCCAAAGAACTATTCGAACCCTCACCTGATTTCGCAGCGAATTCGCACGCAAATAAGGCTACTTACAATGCGATGTACGCTACTTCCGTTGCGGATCCAGTGGCGTTTTGGGCCGAGCAGGGCAAGCGTATTGACTGGATCAAACCTTATTCAAACGTAAAAGACGTCTCTTACGATCATCCCGACGTGTCGATCAAATGGTTCGAGGACGGGACGCTCAATGTCAGTGCCAACTGTATTGACCGGCATCTCGCGGCGCGTGGCGATCAGACTGCGATCATTTGGGAACCCGACGATCCGAATGAGACGGCCAAACATATCAGCTACAAGGAACTTCACGCCGAAACCTGCCGCATGGCCAATATTATGGAGAAACTTGGTATTCGGCGCGGCGATCGCGTTGTTCTCTATCTGCCGATGATCCCTGAGGCCGCCTATGCGATGCTGGCCTGTGCGCGTATTGGAGCTATCCACTCAATTGTGTTTGCCGGGTTTTCACCCGACGCCCTGGCTGCACGAATAAATGGATGCGACGCCAAGCTGGTGATCACCGCCGATGAGGCACCCCGAGGCGGCCGAATGACGGCCCTCAAAGCAAATGCCGATCAAGCGCTTAATCACGTTGTGCACGACTGCAAATGCTTGGTCGTCAAGCGGACGGGTAGTCAAACGACTTGGGTCGACGGGCGGGACTTCGGCTACAATGAAATGCGGCTTGAGGCGTCAGAAATTTGCGTCCCAGCGGAAATGGCTGCCGAAGACCCGTTGTTTATCCTCTATACGTCTGGCTCAACAGGGCAGCCGAAAGGAGTTGTTCATTCCACGGGCGGTTACATCGTCTATGCAGCGATGACCCACCAATACACGTTCGATTATCACGACGGAGACATCTTTTGGTGCACCGCAGATGTCGGTTGGGTGACAGGTCACAGCTATATTGTCTATGGTCCGCTCGCCAATGGCGGCACCACGCTGATGTTTGAAGGCGTGCCCACCTATCCCGACGCCGGGCGCTTTTGGGCTGTCTGCGAAAAGTACAAGGTGAACCAGTTCTATACTGCGCCAACTGCGATCCGCGCGCTGATGGGGCAAGGCGACGAATTCGTCACCAAATATGACCTCTCGACAATCAGGGTGCTGGGCACTGTAGGCGAACCAATCAATCCAGAGGCCTGGAACTGGTACAATGAAGTTGTTGGCAAAGGCAAAGCACCGATCGTCGATACGTGGTGGCAAACAGAGACAGGTGGCCATCTTCTAACTCCTCTGCCAGGAGCCACCGCCACTAAACCTGGCTCTGCAACAACGCCTTTCTTTGGCGTCGAACCAGTGATCCTCGACCCTCAAACGGGTGAAGAAATCACGAGTACAGAAGCGGAAGGCGTCCTTTGCATGAGAGACAGCTGGCCCGGACAGATGCGGACCTGTTGGGGCGATCATGACCGCTTCGTTAAGACCTATTTCGCGGATTATAAGGGCTATTACTTTACAGGCGATGGCTGTCGTCGTGACGCAGATGGCTATTACTGGATTACGGGTCGCGTCGATGATGTGATCAATGTATCAGGCCACCGGATGGGCACCGCTGAAGTTGAAAGCGCACTTGTTGCCCATTCTAAAGTCGCTGAAGCTGCGGTTGTAGGCTACCCACACGACATTAAAGGGCAGGGCATTTACGCCTATGTCACTCTTATGGCAGGTGAGGCCTATACAGACGAGCTGCGCAAAGAATTGTCAGATTGGGTCAGAAAAGAAATTGGCCCGATCGCAAAACCTGACCTTATCCAGTGGGCCCCTGGACTGCCAAAAACACGCTCCGGAAAGATCATGCGACGCATCCTGCGCAAGATCGCAGAGAACGACTACGGTTCGTTGGGTGACACATCAACGCTCGCAGAACCAGCTGTCGTCGACGATCTCATCGAAAACCGAATGAACACCTAAGGAGACGACGATGCCAAAGACGCAGTTTGCTGTACAAATGGGTATGGGTACTGACCTGAAGGGTCGGGACTACACCAAGGCCGCCGCACGCGCGGTGCACGATGCCTTGCACCGCAACTTTTTGGTTGCGGGCGCGGCATTCGACCTGCCCTTGGACGCAATGATCGTCGATATCCGTGTGGGTGTTGCCGATCCGGATGCTGTTGACCTGGAAGTCGTCAAGGCCGAGGCCCCGGTGGGTAAGGTCTCTGCTGAAGCAGTAAAAGGCGGTCTTGAAGTTGAGATGTTGGGTAACAAGACCCTGATTGCGAATGCAATCGTCACCGTATCCTACGATTTGGAGATGCCGTCATGAAACCACTAATCTGTGAGCTTGGAATGGGCGCCGATGTACATGGTCACGACTATACCAAAGCCGCATTGCGAGGTATTTCCGATGCTATCCGACATAGTTCACTGACAATTTTCTATAATTACAAACACCCCTCCGAGATGCGAGTCGATGTGACCGTTGGTGTTCCAGAGCCGGACAAAGTGGACAAAGAAGCCGTGGCATCCGCACTGCCATTTGGCGATGTCCGGGTCTCGGTCGTCAAAGGTGGCCTCGATGACAGCGGTATGGGAGGAGCGGAAGATATCACTTTGGCGGCAGTTGCTGTGAAAGCTTGGTTAGACACTGAAGGTCATGGTTTTAAACTGGCAACGGATTAAGCAGAAAAGGACCGGTGAGAATTTCGCACTGCTTCTAGGTCTTTCATTCAGGGTTTAGTTTTAACCCAATGAACCTTACAAACTGTCAGTAATTGACCTGTTCGAAGCCGTAATTTCCTTCGTAACCACGCCAATCAACGAAGACCGATCGATGGTAAATACGCGGGCAATTATACCCCCATCTTTCAAGGCCAGTATGTGCCTGGGGTAGAGCTGCTGGAGCAGATCGAGCCCATGAAAAATCACCTTGGATTCCATAGGTGCCGATGTAAATGGTAGCAGATCGGTTGCAGTCACCGTCGCGGCCGGACTCGTTTTGGCGTGCATATCGGACGTCATAAACCCGGATTGAGCGGACGAAGTTGAATTCGGGGCCGCTGATGTCGATGTCTGCGCGGTCTTGGACCAACTGAAGCGCAAATCCTTTCGGAAGCAGGTTAGGCTTTGGTCCAGCGATATTCAAAACGGCGTTTTCAGAAGGCAGAGATTCGGTTGCATTCGATAAAAGCGGTCGCGGGCGATCCTGAGAAGTGAACAAAATATCGTAGAGACGACCTCGATTATCCGACGGGCTAACTGGACCATAGGATGCGCCCATCGGGCACCTCCAAATCTGCAATGGCGGCTCAACGGGCCAAGGCGTGATCCGGCGGATGAATTCGGCGCGTGCACGGGCGCACGGAACTGATGCTGGCCAACCGCCAGACAAACACAGTAAAATTGCGCAGTCGATCTGGTAAGTTTGAGCCTGAACACGATTGGCAAGGCTTACGGACAAACCAATAAGTGCAAGTACGATCAAAGTTGAGTATTTTCGAAATGTGCGAAGCATGTGAAGCATCCTATCGGGTAGGGTGTAATCAGCATGACTTCATTAGTATATTATTGCAACTCTTAATATTGGATTCTCAAGGGTCGTTGCGACGGTTTCCGCTATCTCAGTTTCATCAGTTCTTCCCTGAACGCTTCGGTCGGGGTACGCCATCCGAGGCACTTTCTGGGCGTGCCATTCAAGCGGTCACAAATCGACTTCATATCTCGATTTGAGAGCGTGGCCACAGGCGCATCTCTTGGTAAATAACGACGGGCCCGTTTATTCAGGTTCTCCACCGATCCTTTCTGCCACGGAGCTTGCGGATCGCAGAACCATGCCTCCGTACCGATCCCAGGCTTGAGCTTGCGCCAGTTCCTGAACTCAATGCCACGATCAAAAGTGATCGACTTGCGCGCCGGTTGGGGCAGGGGTTCCATCACGCCCATCAACCGGTTCATCAGATGCGTTGTGCTGCGGTCGTTGTTGCGGAACAGAACGGCAAAGCGGGTCTTGCGCTCGACCAGTGAGGCGACATTCATCTTGCCCTGAGCGCGTTCAAAGATCATCAGATCGCCCTCCCATTCGCCAAATGTCGCGCGGGTATCAACGTAATCTGGTCGTTCGTGGATGGAACGATCCGGCGGGAATACAAGGCCGCGGGGCCTGCGCGCATGGTGCGGACGCCGTTTCTTGCGCCGGTTGGGAAGGTAGCGTGCGAGTTCAGCAGATTGGCCATCTGGGGGTCTGTTCCGGCTGAGTGCAGAATGACACCCTAAGGTCAGATATCACCGAGTTTTCCACCTGTATTCGCCTGTAAGCAGGATATGTGCCCATCCGAGTGGCGAGATATGCGCCAGGAGTTGAGGTGAACAGTCGAGACCTGCGCACTTTCGGGCTGCCACAGCGTAGCCAAGATGTTTGGTGTTCCAATAAATGATGATCGCGGCCAGCAGGTTCAGCCCGGCCAAGCGATAGTGCTGTCCTTCGGAGGTTCGGTCTCGGATTTCGCCCTGACGCCCGATGCGTAGGGCGTTTTTCAGCGCATGATGTGCCTCACCCTTGTTCAGGCCGATTTGTGCACGGCGCTGCATGTCGGCGTCCAGCAGCCAATCGATAATGAACAGTGTGCGTTCAATGCGTCCGATCTCTCGTAGGGCAAGCGCCAGTTCATGCTGGCGCGGGTACGAGGCGAACTTCCGCAGGAGCTGACTGGGTGGCATGACACCTGCCGCCATTGTGGCGACGGCGCGTAAGATGTCAGGCCAGTTTTCCGTGATCAGCTTTTCTCTGATCTTTCCACCGACCAGCGCACGGATTTCCTTCGGCGCAGCGACGGGGTCGAAGAGATAGAGCCGCCTTGAAGGCAGATCGCGGATGCGGGGAACAAAGCGATATGACAGGAGTGCGGTTGCCGCGAAGACATGATCTGTGAAGCCGCCAGTGTCGGCGTATTGCTCTTTGATCTTCTTCCCCACCTCGTTCATCAGCAACCCGTCCAGAATGTATGGGGCCTCGTTGACGGTCGCGGGGATGTTCTGTGTGGCAAACGGGCCAAATTGGTCAGAGACATGGGTGTAGGCCTTCAAACCGGGCTCCTGCCCATACTTCGCGTTGATGAGGTTCATCGCCTCGCCATGCCGAGTTGTCGGAAAGAACTGACCGTCGCTGGATGCGGTCATGCCGCCGCCCCAGAATTGCGCCATCGGCAAATTGGTCTGCGCTTCGATCACCTTGGCGAGCGCCCTGTTGATAGCATCGCTTTCAACATGCCACCGGGACAAACGCGAGAGTTGGAAGTAGTCATGTGAACTGGTCGCCTCGGCCATTTTGCTGAGGCCAAGGTTCAATCCCTCGGCCAGCAGCACGTTTAACAGCCCGATGCGATCCTTGCAGGGAACGCCGGTGCGCAGGTGAGTAAAGGCTTCGGTGAAGCCGATATCGTCATCAACTTCCTGCAGCAGATCGGTGATCCGAACGGCAGGCAGGCGGCCATAGAGATCGATCACCATGCCATCAGCATCCGCCGGGATTGCAGCCGTCAAACGATCAACCTTGAGAACGCCGTTCTCGATTGATCCGCCGGGAATCGCGCCAGCTCTGGCAGCCTTGGCCAAACGCTTCATACCTTCTGCCAGCCTTGCCTTGCGATCATCGAGCCAGATCTCAGGTTCGAATGGCATCGTCAGGCGAGGGCACGCCTTGGCTGTTTCTATCGGTACCAAGGCCTGTTTCAGATCAGCGTAACGCCGGGAATGGGGCAGCCATATATCGCCGGATCGGAAGGCTTCGCGCACCTGGAACAACACGGTGACCTCCCAGAGCCGGTTGTCACCTGGGTCCTGAGCATTGAGGTGCCGATGCCATTTTGAGGTTCGGCGCAAGAAGCCAACCTGACGGGGCGCATCAGTTTGATCCTGGGCGATAATTTTTGTCGCTTGCATCAAGGGCGCCGCCACCGGGGCGGCGCAGATATCGAGCGCCCGCAGCATTCTTGGGGCATAGCGCCGGAACCGGTGATATCCATGTACGACATGAGACAAGGCGTCAGCCGCCATCGTGTCGGTCAACTCGGCCGCGGTTGTCACCAAGCTTTCGAGGCGAGACCAGCCACACGCAACTTCGACGGCGGCATCAAGGGACACGCCATCTGCCTTTGCCTCCAGCAGGGCAGCACCGAGATCCTTGAAAGAACGTAATGTCTCACGCAGCGAAGATCTTGCATCCGCGATGCGCGCATCGGATAGCCTTTTCGCATCCCGCCAGGTCTTGCCGACGATCCGGTCGTGGGTTTCGACCACGGCATCGGCGATGGCCGCCTTCCATTCCACCGCGCAAACCGCGAGGATTGCCAATCGCCGATCGCTGGTGATGTCGCGCAAACCATCGGCAAAATACCGTTCGCCCTGGCGGCGCAGGCGGGTGATACGGTGTGGTGGTACGTCGGCCAGAATGTCCGGTGAGACGCCCAGGCCCTGCAAAAATTCCAGCCGATCCAATAGCCGCGATGCGCCTGCCGAGTTGCCGCCCACCTCAAAGCGCCGAAGCCAGATGAACCTGGTGACATTGCCATCCGCGATCTCTGTCAGCAATGCGTCCAGCTGGTCCTTTGTCTGACCATCAAGCTTGGCCGCGATCCGGCTTTCGATCCGGCGTTCTGCCGATACCAGGGCATCCGCGCATAGCCGCTCGATGACCGAGATGCCGGGCAGGATTACTTGTGACCGGTGGCACTCTTCGACAAATCGGCGCGCCAGGTCTTCATTGGATCGGGCAGTTTCAGCTTCATTCTCGAGCCAAGTCTTGAGGCTGCGAGCGCCTTGACCAGAGAACATCTTGAAGCCGTAAATCTCACGAAGGGCATGCAAGTGCTGCTGACGGGTTTGCCGACGTGCGGCATAGGGTAAGACATCGTCGCCGGTCAGACCCAACTGGGCCGCGATGAAGCGCAATACCTTTTCCGGGATGACCTCACCAGACGACAACAGCCGACCAGGATGGCGTAGGGCACAAAGCTGTAGGGCAAAGCCGATCTTGTTCTCCGGCCGTCGCCGTTCGTTGATGTGTTCGATATCGTCGTCTGCCAGCGTGTAATGCCGCAACATTAAGGTTTCGTCAGTCGGCAGGTCGAAAAGCGCCGAACGCTGGCGCTCTGTCAAAATGGTGCGATGCGCCATGTTTCTTTTGCTTTCTTGTAGAGGTTTGCTTATTGATGATTGTGATATGGGTTAAGGAATAATTGAGATGGCCGAAAGCCGGGAATTCCTCCACACACCACAAACGTTCGTTTGTGAAACATGCTGATCGGATACGTGCGCGTCTCAAAAGCCGATGGCAGCCAATCCCTTGATCTTCAGAAGGATGCACTGACCGCCGCTGGAGTCGAGAAGGGGCAGATCTATTCCGATCAGGCATCAGGCAAGAAAGACGACCGTCCGGGTCTCGAAGCTTGTCTGAAGGCCCTGCGTGAAGGTGATGTCCTAGTCATCTGGAAACTTGATCGGATGGGTCGCAGCCTCAACCATCTGGTGAAAACGACGACCCTGCTGTCACAGCGAGGTGTCGGCCTGAAGGTGCTTACGGGCCAAGGGGCACAGATCGACACGACCACCGCTGCCGGTCGATTGTCATTTGGCATCTTTGCAGCGCTCGCGGAATTTGAAAGCGAGTTGATCCGCGAGCGCACAATGGCGGGGCTGCAAGCCGCCCGTGCTCGAGGTCGCAAAGGCGGACGAAAGTTCGCACTCACCAAAGCCCAGGTCCGTATGGCACAGGCCGCAATGGCCAAAAGAGACACATCCGTTTCAGAGCTGTGCAGTGAGTTGGGCATAAAACCCGTCACCCTCTACCGATACGTCGATCCCAAAGGCAACCTGCGAGAATATGGAAAACGTGTGCTCGGCGCTTAAGGTGTCATTCTGCACTCAGCCGGAGCAGACCCCATCTGGGCCGTAAACATAGGCGTAGATCGTTTCATGGCTCACGCGCACGGTTTGACCTTCAAACTGCAAGCGGCCTGCGATCTGCTCTGGCGACCATCCTTCTTTGAGCTGCTTGATTACGGCCTTTCTCAAGCCGACAAGACGCACCAGCTTGCGCCGCCGAGCGCGTCGAGCCGTGGCATAGTCCTGCGCGTTAACGCCGTAATACCCATTCAGATAAGGGATCTCTTCATCGTTGTAGTAGTTGCGCTTGATCTCCCGATACACCGTCGAAACATGCCTGCCGATCTGTGCTGCGATCTCACGCACAGCGATCTTGGCATTCAACATATCTTCTATCGTGCGTCGTTCGCGTAGGTTAAGTTCTTTATGCGCCATCTTCCATTCTCCTTGCTTTCCAGCAAGATAGGGGAAATTTCGCAACCCAGTTTAGAATGTGCCTATATTATTAACTAAATGCGTATAATCTATCTTATGTTAAAAGCAAAGCTCTGAATGAACGCCCTAGAAACAGTGCGAAACTCTCACCGGTGCTTTTCTGCATAATCGGTTGCTAATATAAAACCATGACCTTCAGTGTCTAACCAAGCTTTCACAGCTACTGCCGCCAAAGTAATATCTTCTGCTCCTCCCACACCTTCCAATCGGGTCTGAGGCAGGGAATATCTCGAGCTGATCCTGAACATCATATTTCCAGCAACTCCTTCACGTCTTCAAGTTGCACAACATGGCGATAGATCATGTTGATGATTTCAAGCTCGAGTTCGTGAGGATCAGTCGTTCCCGCCGCACAGCAATCTTCAACGACGACGACGCCGAAACTCTCATCGGCCAGTGACCGAACTGTGGAACTGGCACATTGGTCGGGTGCCGCGCCAGAAGCGGGCTAGCTCCGGCAGCTCAAAAATCTGATGGAAGTTATTCATATGAAAGGCGGTTACTGATCACGGATAGCAATCCCCCACGCCTAGAGTTCTCCAATAATATCTCGATTGACTTTCTGGTAAGTACCAATAATAATTCACTCAAGGTCTAATTGATTGGCGGTGTCTTTGATGTCGATTCTGTGGAAGCCAGGTCAGG
>MDLF01000065.1 GCA_001730095.1 Rhodobacteraceae bacterium (ex Bugula neritina AB1) | reverse complement strand
CCAAATCCCACCAACCAGGCATAGCTCTGATGCTCCAGCGGCGTGGTGGAATAGGCGCTCAGCACCATGCCAGCCGCGTAGACAATTGCGCCGATGACAATCGCACGGCGATCCCCGATCTTTTCGGCAATCGCGCCAAAGATCGGCTGACCAATCCCCCAGGCGAGGTTCTGAATGGCAATCGCCATGGAAAACTCCGCCCGCAGCCAGCCGAACTCCTCTGCAATCGGGATCTGAAACACGCCAAAGGAGGCGCGCACGGCAAAGCTGACCAGGATGATCACGCAGCCGACAATCAAGACCGGCGTAAAGAGAGGCATGCGCTGTTCCATGGGGTGTTCCTGCGTTTGACGTCGCGCGACTTTACGCCTCCGCCCCGCGCAGTCAAATCATCCCTTGTGATGCGGGTGTAACATCCGTTGATTTGACGAAAGCGAGTCCTTTTCAATGTCGCGATGCCCCAGTATGCCTTTGCCATGACCAGCCTGCGCGAGACCTTTGATCACCTGATAGCCGATGGCACGCTGCAACCCGATCCGGCACAGGACGCGGTGCTGCCGGAGTTTGATCGCATGCGCACCGCGCTGCTGACCCCCGTCAAGAAAGGCCTGTTTCGCAAGGCCCCCGCTCCCCCCAAGGGCCTGTACCTTTGGGGCGGCGTGGGGCGCGGCAAATCCATGTTGATGGATATGTTTGTGGACCATCTGGAAGGTATCCCCGCCCGGCGCGTGCATTTTCATGCCTTCATGCAGGAAATCCACGCCAAGATGCACGAGGTGCGCAAGACCGGGGTGGATGACGCCATTGCGCCTGTGGCGGCAGAGGTTGCGGCCTCTGTCCGGCTGCTGGCCTTTGATGAAATGCAGATCACGGACATCACCGATGCGATGATTGTCGGGCGCCTGTTTGAAAAACTCTTTGCCGATGGGGTGGTTGTGGTCACCACCTCTAACCGTCTGCCGGATGATCTGTATAAGGACGGGTTGAACCGTAACCTGTTCATGCCCTTCATCGCGCTGATCAAAGAGCGCATGGTGGTGCATGAACTGGCCAGCCCGACAGATTACCGTCAGGACCGCCTGGCGGGCAGCCCGGTCTATTTCACCCCCGTAAACGCAGAGAGCCGCGCGGCGATGGATGCGGTGTGGCATGACCTGGCCGGACAACCCGGCGCGCCGCTGACGCTGCATGTCAAAGGGCGCGAGGTTGTGATCCCCGCCTTTCACAACGGCATGGCCCGCGCCGGATTTCACGCGCTTTGCGGGCAGCCGTTGGGGGCCGCGGATTACCTCGCACTGGCTGAGGCGGTGCGGATGTTGATGATTGATGACATCCCGCGCCTGGGGCGCGACAATTTCAATGAAGCGAAACGCTTTGTCACCTTGATTGACGCGCTCTACGAGGCGCGTGTGCGGCTGATCTGCTCGGCAGCGTCTTCGCCAGAGATGTTATACCTTGAAGGCGAAGGCACGTTCGAGTTTGAGCGCACGGCCTCCCGCTTGCGGGAAATGCAGGCGGAGGGCTGGGGGCAGTGATCCCCCTTTAGGGGTGATACGGCCCGCTGCCGGTGTAAAGCAGCCAGATCCCGCCAATAATGATGGCCAGCCCTACGGCAATGAAGATGGCCTGCGACCGCCCCAAATTGGCGTTTTCACTGCGCATGGACGTTTTGCCCTTAACATTGGTGTTCATAAGTCTTCCCCAGTCTTTTCCTCCGACCGCGGAAATATCGCGGTTGGATGCCCCAAGACTACACAACATTTTGTGAGAGATGAACCGCGAACCGCAATATGTACATCAATTTTTAGCTGTTTTTTCTTAAGATATTCCCGGCAAGGTAGAGCGATCCGCAAATCAGCACCTTGGCCGCCGGGTCTTTCTGAAGGATCATTTCCAGCGCGGCTTCGACCGAGTCTGCCTCATGGGCCTGCATGCCGACCTCACGCGCGTTTTGGGCTGTTTGGGCAGCGGGCAGCGTGTTCATCTCTCCGGGAATGGACACCGCATAAAGCGCCTCCGTCTGAGGGGCCATCGGGCGCAGGTAGCCTGCGATATCCTTGGTGTTGAGCATGCCGCAGATCAGATAGGTCGGACGCGCAGCGCCGCTGGCCAGGACCTGCGCAATCGCCTCCCCCGCGGCCGGGTTGTGCCCGCCATCAAGCCAGAGCTCCGCCTGCGGGGCGGTCTCAACCAGCGGTCCGGCCTTCAGCCGTTGCATGCGTGCGGGCCAGAAGGCCTGTGTCACGGCAGCCTCACAGGCCGCTTCATCACAGCCCAGATGGCGCAGCGCCGCCAGGGCCGCGCCTGCGTTCATCACCTGATGCGCGCCGGGCAGATTGGGCAGGGGCAGATCCAGCAATCCGGTGTCATCCTGATAAACCAGCCGCCCGGCTTCCAGCGCCACATGCCAGTGTTGCCCGTAAACCAGCAGCGGCGCGGCGTTCTTTGCCGCCACCGCTTCGATCACGTCCAGCCCGGCCTCTTCCTGCGGGCCCACAACACAGGGCACCCCACGTTTGATGATGCCTGCCTTTTCGCTGGCGATCTCTGCCAGCGTTTCACCAAGAAATTGCTGATGATCGACTGAGACCGGCGTGATGATGCTGAGCGCGGGCTTGTCCACCACATTGGTGGCATCCAGCCGCCCCCCCAGCCCCACCTCCAGCAAGGTGTAGTCCGCCGGGGTGCGGGCAAAGGCCAGCAGGGCGGCGCAGGTTGTGATCTCAAAATAGGTGATCGTTTCGCCACCATTGGCGGCGTAACATTCATCCAGCACTGCTGTCAGGGCGTCTTCATCAATCAGCTCTCCGGCAAGCCGGATACGTTCGTGAAACCGCGCCAGATGCGGCGAGGTATAGGCGTGCACGCTTTTGCCCACAGCCTCCAGCCCCGCGCGGATCATCGCCTGGGTGGAGCCTTTGCCATTGGTGCCGGCGATATGGATCACCGGGGGCAAATCCCGCTCCGGGTTGCCCAGCGCATTCAACAGCCGCCACATGCGGTCCAGCACCAGGTCCATGACTTTCGGGTGCAAAGCCATCATCCGTTCCAGGATAACGTCCGACGCGGGTTGGGTCATTTTGCGGCTTCAGCCTCGGCGGAGGACTCTTCCGGCGCGGCCGTGGTGTCCTCGGCCGGGGCGGGCAGATCACCTCGCACTGCCGGGGACAGGCCCAGAAGCATCCGGGTGATGTTAATCAGCTCATCGCGCATCTCAGTGCGTTTGGTGACCCGGTCGAGCATGCCGTGATCCAGCAGATACTCGGCCCGCTGGAAGCCCTCAGGCAGCTTTTCACGGATGGTCTGTTCAATCACGCGTGGCCCGGCAAAACAGATCAGCGCGTTGGGTTCCGCAATCTGCACATCGCCCAGCATCGCATAAGAGGCCGTAACCCCGCCGGTCGTCGGGTGGGTCAAAACAACGATGTAAGGCAGCCCCGCCTCTTTCAGCATTTGCAAGGCAACGGTGGTGCGCGGCATTTGCATCAGGCTCAGGATGCCTTCCTGCATGCGCGCGCCACCAGCGGCAGAAAACAAGATCAACGGGCGGTGCAGCTTTACCGCTTCTTCCGCGGCGGCGATGATCGCATTGCCCACATACATCCCCATGGACCCGCCCATAAAGGAGAAGTCCTGACAGGCAGCCACAATCGGGGTGCGCCCGATTTCGCCTGTGACCACCATCATGGCCTCTTCCTCACCGGTCTGCTTTTGCGCAGCTTTCAGGCGGTCGGGGTATTTCTTTTGGTCGCGAAATTGCAGCGGGTCGGGCGTGGGCGCGGGCACCTCTACGGGCAGTAATACGCCGCCGTCAAACAGC
>MDLF01000064.1 GCA_001730095.1 Rhodobacteraceae bacterium (ex Bugula neritina AB1) | reverse complement strand
ATTTTCACTTGAAGAAAAACAAACCGTGCCCCGGGCGGAAGCCACACCAAGGCACGGTTCAATTAACACGCAATATCACCCGGGGGCATTTGCCTCGTCGTAGAGATCACTGCGCCAGGCCGCGAATAGCTCTTCAACCTCATGGCCGTTGGCGGCGGCGTTCAGAATGGCAACACCGCGCAGGGTGATATCCGCCGCCTGCAGTTCCTGTTCTTGAATCTCGCCGGTTTCATCGTCTTCGTGTTTGATAACGTAGGACGAAAGTATACCCTGAGCATCTCCAAAATCGTGCCAGGAGGCTCCATGCGTCTCCACTGCATCCTTCGCGTATTCAAAGAGCCATTCGGTAGCGTTGTAGGCGTCTAACTCGGATGCCGCGCAAAAGGCGTACGGCCCATCCGGTCGAGAGCTGAGGTATTGTTTCGGTCCTTCGATCATTCGAAGCATGTTTTTTCCTTTCGGTTGTGTGGCTTCTGCCTAAGGCTGTTCTGGGCCTGGGAGGGACATGGGTTTGTGAGAGCGGAACCAAAAACACCAATTTCACGAAAGATGGTTTTTCTCACAGGTTCAGGAAGTCACGATCCGATTTGCGTGTTATTTTAGAGTGCAGCCTTGTTAGGAAGCGATCAGGTTGATCGCCCTCAAGTTCTTCCAGAATCGCAAGGGCGGCCGCGCCGTAGAGAATCAGCCTTCGGGTCTCATTCTTGCGCTTCTGTTTGCGTACCTTCGCCTGGAGGTCCCGAAGGCGTTGCTGCGCCTGTTCAATTTGAGTTTCGAGGTCTGCCAATTTTCCGCTCCGTTTTGCACTTCACTGAAGAGGAAATGGCTCCCGGTATCTGCATTTGCTCCAGAAAAGTTTTCAGGGCACTGCGCGGGCAACTCAAAGATCCCCTCGCATGCCTCCGGTAAGGGCTGCGCGCAGTTACGCAAACCGGAGGTTAGCCTGCGCGCCTGGCCGGCGGGGCTGAAGAGCGGAAGTCGAGTTCGGGCCCGACATTCCTTGGATGATACATCCAGCAAGCCGCCTCGAAGTCGTTATTCATTCCAGGGCCGATGGTAGATCTGCCGTCAAATCTGCCGCCTATACCGCCCGCACGTCCTACCGAGACGAGCGGCTGGGGCAGCGATTTCGAGCAGGTAAGCGTGGCGGGCTTCTCTCGCATGAACTCATCAACTGGACCGGCGATGCCGAAGCTCTCTGGAACGCCGCAGAGCGTGCAGAGACTCGGCGCAATGCCCGGGTCATCAGGGAACTGCGCCCATCACTGGCGGCCGATCTACCGCTCGCCGAACAGGTGAGGCTTGTTCGTGGATTTTCACTGTGGCTGCGTGACGAATATGGCGTTGCCGTCCAAGCCGACATCCATGCGCCCCGATTTCTGGATCGGGACCAGGAACGGCGGCACAACGCCGGCAAGCTGGCGACGGATGCCGAGGAATACCTGGCGGCGCTTTTCGACCCGACGCGGACCAATCGGAATTTTCATGCGCACATGCTGCTCACGACCCGTAAGGTTTGCCCGGAAACCGGTGCGTTCGGCGACAAGACCAGGATTCTGGATGACAAGAAGACCGGCCCCGAAGAGATCCTTCGCATTCGTCAGGAGTGGCAAAAACGGACCAATGCGGCGCTGAAACGGATCGGCTCGCCGGCACGGGTCGATCTGCGCTCCTATGAAGATATGGCCAGGGCCGGGGATGCCCCGGCCGGTCTCATTCCTCAGGATCATCTTGGTCCTCGCCGGGCCGAAAGGTCGCGCCGTCTGGAAGAAGATGGAGGCGATACCAGCACGGCAGGGCAACGCAGGGCCGAAATCCGGGAGCACAATCATGAGCTCTGGCGCACTTGGCTGCAACTGCGGGCCTTGCAGCGCGAACAGGACCGGTTGGAAGAATCTGCCCGGATTGCAACGGAACGGGAAGCCGCAAGAAAGGAAAAAGCCGACGCTGAAAAACGTCGGCTTCAGGATGCAAGGACTGCTGCGGAAGCGGAGACCGTCGTCGAAACTTCCGCGCAGTTCGACAGCGTCAGGTCGGCTTCGATGTGGGAGATGGCGATTTCTTCGGCGCAGACGGGAGTGAAAGAGCCGTCTTGCGAGCCGTCGGATGAGTTTTCTTCAGAGGTCGATTTGGACGCTTACGAGACTCCGCCAGGGCGGCCGCAGCCGGAGCCGGTTTTGACGCCGCAGGTTGTGCGGGTACGACGTCGGGGGCATCGACATATGTGAGCACTTTTTCTGCTTCAATCCGGTCGAGGCAGTCGGTCAAATATGCGATCTCCTCCTCCAGCGCCTGAACTTTCTTCGCATGTGCGGACTCCAGCATGGCAAAGTCGCGTTCGCGGAGAGCGAATTGCCGGACACTCTGTTCTGTCATTCGAGCGATCTGCCCCCGAACGATGGTCTCCACACTCGCTTCAAGTGCAGTCACCGCATTGCTGATCTGTTCTTGTGTGTCGTCTGGCAGCGGGGTGTCCTGGGGCTGTTCTTCACCTTTCGTTGCAAGATGATCTTCCCAGACCCTGCGAATCCGGGCGTAGTTGCCCTTGCCTTCCAAGGCTTTGTGAATGTCTGTGGCGGTGATCTCTCGACCGAGTTTTTTCTCCAGGATTTCACCGGTTTCGATGATCTTCTCATCGGAATTGAGAGGGGTGCGAGGCATGACTTACTCCTGTTTTTGCCGTTTGCAGGAGGGACTTGGGTCCGTTTCCAAAAACGGAGAAACAAACTTTCTAACTTTTTATCTGACCTTGAAAAGCAAGGAATGTCAGTAGGGTCAGGACCCATTGATTTCCGGTTGCCTGCGTGATTCACGGTTCAAAAAACGAGCGGTGATATGTCTGATCTTTTCTGGTTGAGCGACACGCAGATGGCGCGTCTTGAACCCTTCTTTCCCAAGTCCCACGGCAAGCCACGTGTTGATGACCGGCGGGTGTTGAGCGGTATTATATTTATTAATCGCAATAGCTTGCGGTGGTGCGATGCTCCGGCTGCCTATGGCCCGCACAAAACGTTGTACAACCGTTGGAAACGGTGGAGCGACAAGGGTATCTTCGCCCGGATGATGGCCGGTCTGGCCGCGGAACACGGCGAAGAGAAGACTGTGATGATCGACGCGACCTATCTGAAGGCACACCGCACAGCGACCAGTTTGGGCGTCAAAAAGGGGGGCGTGGCCGCCTGATTGGTCGAACCAAAGGCGGCATGAATACCAAGCTGCACGCCATCTGCGACAGCCAGGGGCGCCCGCTGAACCTGTTCGTTACGGCTGGGCAAGTCAGCGACTACATCGGCGCCCGCGCTTTGGTGGGCAGCTTGCCAAGGGTGGAATGGCTGCTGGGAGATCGAGGCTATGATGCTGATTGGTTCCGAGAAGCGTTGAAAGACAAAGGGATACGCGCCTGCATCCCCGGCCGGAAACAGCGGAAGAAACCGGTGAAACACGACAAGCGCCGTTACAAACGCCGCAATCGGATAGAGATCATGTTTGGCAGGTTGAAGGATTGGCGGCGCGTGGCGACCCGATACGATAGGTGCCCGAAGGTCTTCCTATCAGCAATCGCCCTCGCAGCAATGGTCATCTATTGGCTATGAGTCCTGACCCTAAGTTGATAGGTATGTTTGTTCGTTAGTAAAGTCGGAAAGTTTGTCAGTAAGTAAGTCAGATAAGTTTGTCTGAATGTCGCTGACAGGCATACGGACGCGTTGCTGCCTGGCCCTGGTTTCAGCCTGAAAACCAATTCAAGCCGATTTTTTCCGTGCTTTCCGCAAGGGACGTAATTCCCTGGGATGAAGCATTCAGATCCCAGCGAATTCGCCCCGCTCGACCAGATTTCAGACCTCTCTGCCGAGGAGTACTTTCGCCTGTTGCACCCTGAAGGCTCCCGCGGGCGTGCGGCGGTTCTGTGCAAACAAGGCGGCGACGAAGTGGAGAACTTTTCGCTCGAACATGCAGGCTTGATCATGCAGATGCCGCTGTTTCTCGATCAAACCAGCTTTCTGACCCTCAACCGCTTCTGGAAGGGGCGACAAGGCAGGCACCTGGCTGCGCTGAACTCGCTCTATGTAGATCTCGACTATTTCAACGCCCCGCAATGGCGTGGGAAATCACAAGACGAGGTGCAGGCAGCATATTCAGCGCATCTGCTGGTTTCAGGAATGCCACAGCCTTCCATCTTCATCCACACCGGCCGGGGCCTGGCGGCAATCTGGCTGATCGAGCAAACCCCGGTTTCGGCGCTTCCGCGCTGGCAGGGGGCGATGCGCGCCCTGATCGAGTTCTCCACATCTTTTGGGGCGGATAAGGCCTGCAGGGATGCCACAAGGGTTTTTCGTATCCCCGGCACCATCAATGAAAAATCCGGCAAGGAGGTCCGTATCTCGGGCGGCACCGGAAGACGTTACGGCTTTGATGCCCTGGCAGATCAATTATTCACGGCCAGCGGCAGACCGACCCGCGAGGAATTGGAGGAGCGTAAAAGGCAGAAGAAAGGGAAGAAGCGGCCCAGTGGCATATCAGTGCCCAAGGGGCTGCCGCAGGCGAAGCGTTTCAAGTTGATCCTGGATGATCTGGAAGTCTTTAGAAATGCCCATGGCGGCGTGATCCCGACCGGCTTGCGGAACTCCTGGCTGCATTTCCACGCGACTTGTCTCACGCACATTCCCGGCATCAGGGATATCGAAGGGGAAGTGAAGAAGATGGCCGCAAGGGCAACGCCCGGACTGAAGCCCGGGGAAGTCAATGCGATCGCCAGACAGGCCGAGAAGAAGGCCAGGCTCACCAGAACGGCGTCGGTCTGGGGTGACGGTCGATATCATTACAAAGGTGCGACGATCGCAGATGGACTCGGCGTCACGCCGGAAATGGCGCGCCGTCTTGGCCTGCAGCAGGTCATCCCGGTTTTGGAAAGAAGGCGTCGTAAGGCGGAGGCGGAACGGCAGCGTCGCTCTGACAATGGCGCCGTGTCCCGGGAGGAATACCTGGCAAAAAACAATGCCTCACGTGAAAAACCCTGGGAAAAACTCGGCATCGGGAGAACCAAGTTCTACGAGCTGAAACGCGCTGGAATGCTCCCTGTTCTGGAGGCTGTGTGATGCCGGACAGGTCCGTGCCCGCTTCAGGGGCGTAGCCAGCGGCCCTGGCCCCGCCAGGGGGAGAAAAGAGCGCCCACCCACCTCCCCAACGACATATGCCACGAGCAATCGGGACAAGAAGCCTACGGCGGACAGCCCCGCGGCAACAGCGCCGGCACAGACGTGTCCGGAAAGAATCCCGAGGACTTCAAGGATGGTCGGGCAAACCCTGATGGATCCTGCATTTCCGGTCGCACCCTTTGGGCCGAGGGCGCGACCGGAAACGCAAGCTCCTCAGGGGCCGGGTAAAACGGTTCCTCGTTTCGAGAGTGTGGGTGCCCGGGCCGGTCATGCGAGGCCGGTCCGGGATAGCTCGAAAACCCAGCCGGGTCTTGAAGCCGCGCGCGTCCTGCGTTCGGTAACAAAGGAGAACGTGATGTTCGACCTGACTAACCGACCCCACGACGAGTTGCAGGATTTCCTGCGGTTCCATTCCGAAGCCCTGCAGAACGCCTCGCTCCTGCTCGGCGGCAAACCTGCGTTGAAGGCGAGCATCACGCTGATCGACGATGTCTGCAATGCCCCAGTGCTCAGCCGGCGTCTGCAACAGGGCCTGGTGCGGCTTCAGGAGCTGCTCTCGCTCGAGCATGTGCATGATCCAAACCGACCGGAAGCAGCATATTTCGCGGATCTCGACCCCAGTGCCCCTTACGTCGAGGACATGTGCCTGCTGACCGAAGCACTCCAGGATGTCCTGCACCGGCTCAACGATCGGCTGGAGTTCCCTTGCGCCGCCTGAGCGCACCCGCCGGTGGGGTCCTCCTCCCACCGGCGTCTTGAGAGGCCGCATGGGGCGGCCTCACCCACTGGAGGATCCAATATGGATATCGAAACCGAACGCGAGGTTCACGAACTGACGCTGGCGGCAATCTACCATGGTCGCCTGCTTGCCGGCGAATGGCAGGAAACGGGGCTCGTGCCTCTGGGCACAACGAAACAACTCACTCAGGATCTGCTGCAGAACCTCCAAGAGCGACGCGGATTGGAGGAACTGGATGAGGATCGCCTTCAACTGCTGGGTGAGCATATCAGAAAATTCACCAACCAGTATCGTGAAGGCCTGGGTGATCGAGCGCTGCACCAGAATATCGAGACCGAGCAGATCTTCGACGCGAAAGCGATTGATCTCATCAATCTCGCCTGGCGATGGCGGCAGCTGCGTGGCACCAAGCGCGCGCTGGATGACAAGATGGCGGCTATCAGGGTTTCCGGGAGATTGCTGACTGCTGTGTGATGCCCTTCTTCGGTGCTGAGTTACCTCTCATAGATGCGAGGTCATGAAGGCAACAAATGTAATACAGGGAGTCAAACTCACTTTTTTCGTTGCACAATCGTGGCGCAATATTCTAAGGTTTCCATTCCTTTCAATGCCTTACAGAAAATCCTACCACCCCAGCCATTTTTCATGACAAGTTGAGAAAAAAAGAGCTTTCCCAAGCTCACAATAGACAAAGTATCTCAGTCGGCCGAAACTGTGACACAGGGTGTAACACAATCCGTTGCGCGCTAACTGACGAGACCCGCGCGACCACCAGCCTTCACACCAATGGACACAACACTGGTGAGCGTGGAAAAGACAGGCTGCATCCACTGCAAGTACTTCAGCTTTTAGCATGGCGGCTGAGCCAGGCTGAGAACTTCCGGGTTTCCGGACGGAGCACGCCTGCTCGGGTAACGACATAATACCCCCTGCCCTCGCCTTCGGTGAACAAGGCGCACAGTCGGCCGGCTTGCAGGTCCTCGGCGACAAAGGCCTGGACAGCGACCGCAACGCCCTGCCCTGACCTGACCGCCTGCATCAGCAGGTTCCCGGGCAGCAGGGTCCGCGGGCCACGCAGGCTGTCCGTGACCCCCCGTGATTGCAGCCAGCGAGACGCCTCCGTCGTGCCCAATTCCTCCAGCCAAGGCAGCTCCAGCAACTCTTCCGGCGCCACCACTTTACGCCCTCTCAACAGACTGTCCGCAGCAATCACCACCATGGGTGACTGCAGCAGCATCCGGGCCTCCATTCCCGGCCAGCTGCCGTCACCATACCGGATGGCAAGATCGATGCCGCCCGGCTTCAGCTCCACAATCTCGCCTCGGGGATCCAGCACCAGGTCAATCTCAGGATGCGCCGCCTGAAACTCCGCCAGCCGCGGCATCAGCCAATGAGCGGCAAACATGGGCGTGCAGGTGACATGCAGCGGCCGGGCCGCACCAGCGGCAGAAATCTCTCGCACCGCAGCCTCTATTGCGTCGAACCCCAGCTGCAGCGCTCGGGCAAGGCGCGCACCATCTGCAGTCAGCTCCAGCGCCCGGCCGCTTCGGTCCAGCAGCGAAGCGCCCAGATGCCCTTCCAGCGCGCGAAGCTGCTGACTGATGGCAGCGTGGCTGACATTCAGAGCCGCACCCGCCTGCACAACATTTCCGGCCTCTGCAAACGCAGAAAAAGCTCGGAGTGCCGCGAGCGGAGGCATGTGCAGCCAATCCATATGTAATCATTCCTTACATAATGATAGTCTTCTTAACTCGCAGGAATCACGCTTTCAGGCAAGTGTCAGGAACACACAGAAAACACAGGAAGCCGTGACATGATGACCGATATCTACGCCCGCTCGATGATGACCGCCGCCCGCCAGGACTGTGTGCGGCTGCGTGATCTGCCCCCGCCAAACCGCTGCCGAGCTCCTATCAGGCGCCACCCCGCGCTCCGGGTCTGATGGCCGCGCTCACCGCATGGCTGCACCGCAGGCCCATGAAGGTCCGCTGCATTGATCCGCAGAGGATTTGACGGAAAAAGCGCCGGTTTTCCAGGAAACGCGCGAACAGATCGGAAAACCGGCGCATGCCCCGCTCAGCCTGCACGTCGGCCTTGCGGGATATCATGCTGCTCAGGAGGGCTGTTAAGCCAGGCAGCAATCTCTTTCACCTGCAGTTCTACCCCATCCGCGCAAAGGCCAGTTTGATCCGGATCAAACCGGGGTAAATAAACTGCCGAGCAACAGAAGAATTCCAACGTCCCTCCATGGGTATAGATAAGCGCGAACAAACGGGCCGCTAGGCTCGTGCACCGGTGTCAGCGGCTGAAGTCGGCGCAACTATTTCTGGATCCTGCTGATTCAATCGCGGGCCTATGCGGGCAAATTGGCCGTGCATCCAGACACCTTGAAACAAGAGATTTCGGATGTCTGACAAATCAATGTGGGCTTGTGGGCGTGTATTTGACGCGCAGCAAACGACGCCGCCCTGTCGGGGCTCAATGCCCAAAAGTCACCCTCGCGTTACCAGCGCGAATTGTCACCATTCAGGCTAATCTGCCCGGTTTGGGCCATGGCGATACTCAGCTCTTGACTAAGAACCTCCCACAGCTGTTGCAGCCCTTTCTCTCCGGCAGCTGCGATAGCAAACTGCAGTATCCTTCCGACAAAGACAAAGTCGGCTCCAACTGAAAGGGCTCTAAGAATATCTTCTCCGCTCAAAATCCCGCTGTCATAGAATAGAGGAAAATCCGGCTCCAGTTCGGCGCGGAATTTTGCCAGCATGTCTATCGGAGCAGGGGCGGCCTCCAGCTGCCGGGCGCCATGGCTTGAGACCTGGATGGCATCAACGCCTGCTGCAACCAGTGCGCGGGCGTCCTCACTGTCCAGAACACCTTTCACCACCAGTTTCCCGGGCCAGAGGTCCCGCAGCCGGGCCAGCGTGTCCCAGGTTGCCCGCGCCCGGCTTTCGGTGCGGTCGAAATCATATCCCTCCATCTTGAAGTTCGCCATGTCCGGCCTGCCTGCAATTAGCGTCTTCAGGGACCAGCGCGGATGCATGGCAAAGTCAAAGAACTGGCTGGGACCGATACGGAAGGGCATTGTGAAACCATGGCGCAGCTCGCGCGGGCGGCGCCCGACTTCGGGCACATCCACTGTCAGTACAAGGGTTTGATAGCCCGCAGCCTTGGCGCGCTCGGCCAGTTTGAAAGCGCCGCTGCCGTCACCGCTGAAATATAGCTGGAACCAAGCATATCCTTCTGCCGCCTCCAGGATGGTTTCCAAAGGAGTCGAAGCGACGGTGGAAACCCCATGCGGCACCCGATAGCGCGCCGCCAGCCGGGCCAGCATCAGATCGGCGCCGGGCGCCGCGAGGTTGCACATGCCCATGGGGGCAATGCCAAAAGGCCGGTCTGCCTCGGCGCCAAATATTTCCGTGGTCAGCGACCGCTGGCTGACATCGCGCAGGATGCGGGGCCGCAGGGTGATGGCATCAAGGGCGGCACGGTTGCGCGCTGCTCCGGTTTCCTGCCCGGCGGCGCCGTCGATATAGTCAAAGACCATCCAAGGGAGCCGCCGCCGGGCCAAGCGGCGGGCATCCTTGGCCGAATGGATGGCGCCTGCCCCCATCAGCCGGCCACGGCCTGCATGAACCGGTCGCGGATTACCACCGGGTCCATGGTGATCACCGGCATCTTGGCGTTGCCACTGTCGCATTTGACCACCAGCACCGTGGCCTCGCCGCTGGCCAGCGCGTCTTCGAGCGCCGGGCCGGTATCCTTGTCCTGCACCTCGACCACTCGGGCGCAGCCGGCGGCGCGGGCCATGCCCGCCAGATCGGTGCGCTGGCTGGTATAGGTCGGCTGGTCGCCAGTGGAGCCGTAGGAGCCGTTGTCGATGATCATCAGGATGTAGTTGCCGGGCGCGTTGTTGCCGATGGTGGGCAGGGTGCCGAGGTTGGTGAGGATCGAACCGTCACCGTCAATCACAATCACAGGTTTCGGCTGCGCCAGCGCAAGGCCCAGCCCGATGGAGGACGCCAGCCCCATGGTGCCCAGCATATAGAAATTGCTCGGCTGGTCGTCGATGGCATGCAGCTCCTGGCTGGGAATGCCGATGTTGCAGACCACCAGTTCGTTGCGCAGGATCGGGGCGATTTCTCTCAGGATTTCAGAACGGATCATTGGTCGCCATAGCCTCCCCAAAAATTGGCATCGGTCAGGATGGCAACGGGTTTGTTGCACATGAAGGTGTATTTCAGGATGTTGTCCAGCTCCTCGACATCCTTCTGCCAGTGAAAGTGATAGGTCGGGATATTGAGCTGGGCCAGCAGCGCCTTGGTGTGCACCGCCATTTCCACTTGGCAGGCGACCGGCTCACGCAGCTCGCCACGGTAGGAGATGATCATGGGCAGCGGCATCCGGTAGTATTGGATCAGCGTCGCCAGCGTGTTGATCGTCACCCCGATGGCAGTATTCTGCATGATGATGGCGGGGCGCTTGCCGCCCATCCAGGCGCCGGCGCACAGCCCCATGCCCTCGTCTTCCTTGTTGGAGGGGATGTGAAAGATGTCGTCGCGCCGGTCGATCTCCTCGATCACCCCGGCCAGCTGCTTGCAGGGCACAGTGGTGACGAAAGAGACGCCGTTGGCGGCCAGATCGTCTGCGATCCTCTTGTCTATATTCATGGTCGGTTGCCTTTGTTTCGGGTGTCTTTTTTCAGGATCAGGCCGTGCGGCAGACATGGACTGCACAAGATGCGTGGCGGACCACCCGGGCGGCCGTTGTGCCCAGGAAAAAGTCGCTAAGGCCCGGTTTATGGGAGCCGACAACGATACAATCGATCCCGTGTTTTTCCGCGTATTCAACAATGGCACGGTACGACCGCCCCTTGACGATTTGCGCGTCTACATCACCATAGTCGGCGGTTTTCTTGGCCAATCTCTGCCGGGCATTTTCCAAGCCTTCGCGGACAGCCTTCTCGTCCAAATAGGCGTTCACAGAGCCTTGCGGCGCTTCGTAGACATGAAGCGCTGTGATGCGCCCGCCCGGGTTGCACAGGGTGGCGGCGGCCTTCAACGTTGTGCCGGAAACCCCATGGTCCAGAGCCATAGGAACCAGGATGTTGTCATACATGGGTTCTCTCCGTTTACTTGGGCAGATAGTTCAGGCCCAGGGGTCAAGGATGATCTTGGGGGCCGCCACCACGCCTTGCCGCAACGCGCGAAAGGCGGCGGCGCCGTCCGACAGCGGCCTCATTTCAGACCAGTCCAGCGGACCTAAGCGGCCGTTGAAAATAGCCTGCGCGGTGTCGCGGAAATCCTGCGCGGTATATGTGTAGGTGCCGATAAAGCTGATTTCCTGAAGCGTCAGGCGACGGACATCCAAGCCCCCGGTGTCTTCGCCCAGTCCCACATGCGCAATCACCCCACCGGGCGCAGCAATGGCCGACGCGGCGGCGCGGGTGGCGGCATATCCCACGGCGTCGATCACCACAGGCGCCATGCCGCCAAACTCTGCCACGGCCTGCTGGCCGCAGCAGGCGTTCAGATAGTCCCGGCGTGCAGCGTTGGGTTCCTGGATTGTGACATCCTCCACCCCCATCGCCCGCAGTCCCAGTGCAGCCGCCAGCCCGATGGCGCCGCCGCCGATCACCAGCGCGCAGCGCTCCGTGGCCGGGTGCAGCGCGCCCAGCGCCAGCCGGGCGGCGTGCCAGCTGACAGCCAACGGTTCCGCCAGTGCTGCCTTGGCCAGCGACACGTCATCCGGCACCGTCACAAGATTGCGTTCTGGCATAGCCACGAACTGTGCAAAGGCCCCTTCGCGCGGGGGCATCGAAATGATCTGACGGCTGGCGCAGAGGTTTTCACGGCCAGAGATACAGGCGGCGCAGCTGCCACAGGTGACCAGCGGGTTTATGGTCACCCTGCGTCCCGCTTGTGTCCCGTCTTCGATGATGCCGGCGGCCTCATGCCCCAGGATCAAGGGCGCCGGGCGGCGGTCGTCGTGGCCCAGGTAGGCATGCATGTCGGACCCGCAGATGCCTGAGGCATGTATCCGGATCAGATGTTCACCCGGCTTGGCCACCGTCATTGGCACATCGCGCAGCGCCAGCGTTTCTATTCCTTCATAGACCAAGGCCTTCATTTCGCTGTAAACCCCCCGTCGACCATCAGGACCTGCCCGGTGACATAGGCTGACGCCTCTGAGCACAGGAACAGCAGCGGCCCGTCGATATCCTCCAGCCGACCATTGCGGCCGATGCAGGTCTGCGCCGCGTTTCGGGCAGCGCGCTGTTCGTCGTTGAATACCGCCTGGGTCAGTTCGGTTGGAAAGAAGCCCGGGCCGATCGCATTTGCGGTGATGCCATGGGGCGACCAGGCCTCAGCCATGGCGCGGGTCAGCTGGGCAACCCCGCCCTTGCTGGCGCCATAGGCGATGCCGCCGGGAAAGGCACGGGTTGTCTGCAGCGAGGCGAAGTTGACGACCCGCCCCCAGCCCCGGTCCTTCATCGCAGGCACCAATGCCTGGCTAAGGAAGAACGGGGCGGAAAGGTTCAGCGCCAGCGTTTGGTCCCATTCGGAAATGGTGACCTCATCTGCCGCCTGCCGCGTGTTCACCCCCGCCGCATGGATCAGGATGTCTGGCGCCCCAAAGGGGGTGCAGACTGCCTGCCGCAGCCCGTCCAATGCACTGCGGTCTGCTACATCCGCCGTGACATATGCGGCGGCGGTTCCAATCTCTGCACAGAGGCTTTCCAAAGCCTCCGCCCGCCGTGCCACCGCCACCACCTGTGCGCCTGCAGCGGTGAGCGCCACCGCCGCCCGGCGCCCCAGCCCGGAGCTGGCGCCGGTGATGCAGGCAGTGCGGCCCGACAGGTCGAAAAGGGCGCGCGGGTCAGCCATTTGCGGTCAGGTCAAAGGTTTCATCCGGGAAATACTTGGCCAACCGCACGTCAGCCGCGCGGGCGTGGCCTTCCATCCCCTCCAGCCGGGCAATCCGCGCCGTGGCCTCGGCCACCGGTTTGGAGCCTTCACGGGTGGCGCGCTGCCAGGTGACGATTTTCATGTATTTGTGAACGCTGAGCCCACCGGTATAGCTGGCCGCGCGCGAGGTTGGCAGCACGTGATTGGTGCCCGCCGCCTTGTCGCCATAGGACACCGTGGTTTCTTCGCCCAAAAACAGCGAGCCATAGCAGGTGAGCCTTTCCAGCCACCAATCCAGACCCTCAGCCTGCACGGTCAGATGTTCAGGCGCATAGTCGTCGGAGCAGGCGGCCATCTCTTCGCGGTCGGCACATAGGATGACTTCCGCATAATCGCGCCAGGCCGCAGCGGCATTGTCGCGGTTGACCTCAGGCAGGTCACCAATCAGCCCCGGCACCAGCCGCATGACCTCCTCGGCCAGGCTGCGGTCATCCGTCACCAGCCAGACCGGCGAGTTGTAGCCATGCTCTGCCTGGCTGACCAGATCGGTGGCAACGATATGCGCATCCGCTGTTGCGTCGGCCAGGATCAGGCTGTCAGTGGGGCCCGCGATCATGTCGATACCGACACGGCCGAACAGGATGCGCTTGGCCTCTGCCACGAACTGGTTGCCGGGGCCGACCAGGATATTGGCCTTGGGCAGGCCAAAAAGGCCAAAGGTCATGGCCGCAACCCCCTGCACGCCCCCCATCGCCATGATCTTGTCGGCGCCGCAGATATGAGCCGCATAGATGATGGCAGGGGCCACACCCACACCGGGGTGCGGCGGCGAGCAGGCAGTGATATGCTTGCAGCCGGCCACCTTGGCAGTGGTCACGGTCATGATAGCGCTTGCGATATGGCTGTAGCGCCCGCCCGGCACATAGCAGCCCGCCGCATCCACCGGGATCACCTTCTGCCCGGTGATGAAACCAGGAGAGATTTCGGTTTCCACGTCTTGCATCGTGCTTTTTTGCAGCTCCGCAAAGCGCCGTACATTGTCGTGCGAAAACCGGATATCCGCCTTCAGCTTCTCGGGCACCAGCGCGCAGGCCGCTTCGATCTCCTGGGCTGTCAGCAGCACATTACCCTCGTAACGGTCGAATTTGGCGGCATATTCCAATGCCTTGGCGTCGCCACCCGCCTCGATATCGTCCAGGATATCCTGAACAATCCTGTGGGTCTCAGAAGCATCCGACTTGGGGGTCAGGGCAGCCTTCTTCAGGTATTCTCGGGTCATTTCAGGGGGTCCTACTTGTAGATATCAGGAAGCAGCGTGGTCGAGATCGCCGGGATGTAGGCGATCAGCAGCACCACGATCAGCATGGTCAGCACAAACGGAATGGCGCGGGCGGCAATCTTGAGGATGGACTCGCCGGTAATGCCGGAGACCACAAACAGGTTGAGGCCCAGCGGCGGGGTGATGAAACCCACGCCCAAGGCGGTGATCATCATGATGCAGAACTGAATTTCGTTCATGCCGATGTTGTCAGCCAGCGGCTTCAGGATCGGCGCCAGGATCACGATATTTGGCGTCGTCTCCATCACGCAGCCCGCCGCAATCAGAATGCAGATCATCAGCAGGATCAGCATTGACGGATCATCGGTCAGCCCTGTCACCACCGTCACGAAACCCTGTGGCACGCCCATGATGGCCAGTGCCTCTGCCAGCGGGGCTGAAAAGGCGATGATTGGCAGGATCACCCCGTTCACCTTGGCCGAGCTGACCAGCATCGCCGGGAAGTCCGCCAGCTTCAGGGTGCCAAGCAGGAAGCCCATCAGGATGGTAACGACAACTGCCGTGGCGCCGGCCTCGGTCGGGGTCAGGCGGCCCGAGAAGATGCCATAAAAGATGATGCCCGGCACGATGAAGGCATACCAGCCGGACTTCAGCGCCTGGCCCAGATTTCCCAGCCATTCGCTCAGCCCCATATTGCCGCCTGTCTCATAGGTATAGAGCCGGTTCATGATGATATTGGTGACGAGAATGGACACCAATATCGCAATCCCCGGAATCAGCGCTGCCAGGAACAGGGTGGAGGCGGAAATGCCCAGCACCAGGCCGATGATGATATAGGCGATGGAGGGTGGGATCAGAATGCCGGTGCAGGCGCCAGCCGCCACCAAAGCGCAGGCATAGGGGCGCGGATAGCCGCTTTCGACCAGCCGGTTGATGGTCATCCGGCCCACAGCCGCAGCGCCGGCGGCGTCAGAGCCAGAGATCGCCGCGAACATGCCGCAGACCAGCACCGTGGCCGAGCCAAAGCCGCCACGGGTCCAGCAGGTCAGCGCCTCGGCCACATCGAGGAATTTTTTGCTGAGCCCGGTTCTGACCAGCACATCGCCGGTCAGGATGAACAGCGGCACCGCAGTCAGCGCAAAGGCATCAATGCCGGTGAACAGGCTTTCGCCGATGGCGCTCAGCGGCAGGTCGCCGGACATCACCAGCATGGTGATGGCAGCGGCGCCAATCGCGGCCCAGACCGGCACCGCCAGCGCGATCAGCCCTACAAACATGATTACCGGAAGGTAGAAGTCCCAGCCCAGCTCGACCGTTTGATTGAGTGTATTCCACAGCATTGCTTAAGGCCCCTCAGTCAAACAGCTTGTCGCCTTCAAAGACGGGCGTGCCGTCGCGAAGGCTGCGCCAGTCGCGCAAAAAGGATTGCAAAAGGCGCCAGACTATCAGCGCAAAGCCCGCGGGCACCGCCATCAAGAACCACACCATCGAGATCCGCAGCCCGTGGCTGACCGATCCGAATTTGGCCGAGACGAGCACAGTTTCGAACGACCAGTAGAGTGCCACCAGGGCGACGATGAACATCACCAGATCGCCAAAGATATAGATCAGCGCCTTGGGCCGCGGGCCAAGGTAGTGCAGGATCACGTCGATACGGATATGGGCGCGTTCCTTGACCGCTGCTGCGGCACCGATCCAGGCCAGGTAGATAAAGGAATAGCGGACGATCTCCTCGCCCCAGATCGAGGAAAAGGCAAACAGCTCGCGCCGGATCACCTCAATCGCCATGGTGATGACCAGCATCACGTAGAACACCAGAAGCAGCCAGCGCTCTGCGTTCTTGTCGAGGGTTCGCAGGAAGTTCATTGCTGTTCCCGTGGTTCAGGCACACCTGTGCAGTCAGCCGGTCAGGCTGTTGCAAAGGTGGCTGTTGGAAATGGGCGGGCGCCGCAAACCGGCGCCCGCACTACAAGCCTCAGGCGTCGTGGATGTAATATTTGCCCTGCGTGCCAGCGGCCTCTTCCAGCTTGGCGAAATTATCCATGGAGCCTGCCAGTTCCGTCTTGAAGGCATCCCATTCGCTGCGCTGATAGCCGCCCGCCTCTTTCCACTCGCCCAGCTGATCATCGCTGAGAGCATGGAACTCGACACCGGCCTTGGCCAGTTCCGCCATTGCATAGGCCCGGGCCGAGGGCACCTTGGCCAGGTTCTGATGCGCGGTCAGTTCAGAGCCCCACATCACCCCTTCCTGCACGTCGGCAGGCAGCGAGTTGAACCACTCCAGATTGCAGGAATAGACCTGACTGTCCGGCACGGCTTGGGTGAAGGTCACATGGCTGAGGATATCCTTGAAACCAAAGACATAGAGAGCACCGACGGAGGGATCGAGCGCATCCGCCACCCCCTGTTTGATCGCCGAAGGAGTCTCACCCCAGGCGACCGGCGTCGGGTTGGCACCGACCATGCGGTAATACTGCTGCAGCATCTTCGAACCCGGCACGCGGAATTTCACGCCTGCCATGTCACCGGGTGAGGTCACCGCATTGCCGCCCTTGCGCACAGCAACCACACGGGGATCGATGTTCACATAGAACAGCGCCTTGAACCCGTTGGCCTCGACCTTGGGATGCACCTCCGCCTTCCAGAAATCCGAGTTCACCAGATTGGTGAACCGCTGGTTGGACCCACAGAGGTAAGGCATGTTGATCAGATCAACGGTAGAGGCGAAGGGGGCAAAGTTTGACAGCGAATGCTGTGCCGCCTGAATGGTGCCGCCCTGCACTTTCTGCACCAAGGCGCCGCCTGCGCCCAGCTGCCCACCGGGCGCCAGTTTGACATAGACCTTACCATTGGTGGCGTTCTGGATGTTTTCCTTCAGATCCAGCTGCATGATCGGATAGCTGCGCGACGCGCCCAGCACATAAGCGGTGGCAACGGTCATGATATGCTCTGCCGCGCGCTCACGCTCTTTTTCTTCTTTGGCGGTCTGGGCAGCTGCCTCGGATGACCACAGCATGCCGCCCGCGCCAGCCACCAGCGCTGCGGTGAAAGAACCGGCTGAGGCCAGTTTCAGAAAGTTCCGGCGCTCAGCAGATTTGAGGCCATCCTTGCCATTCGTCATTGTCTTCCTCCCTTGAAAATCCATCAGCTGCCGTTGTTGTTTTTTTGGTCAGCTTCGCGTTTGAGAATGGCCGCCACAAACAGGATTGCGGCGGCAAACAGAACCAGCATCTCTCCGACATCCCCCAAAAACCCGCCGCCGCCAAAGGCGCCCAAAGCAACATTGGCAAAAAACACGGCAAAGACGGCGGCGGCAGTCCAAAGGAACATCACAAGATCCCGGTTTGTTATCTCGAACCTATTTGTAAGCGCTTACATCGCAAATGCAAGCGCTTACATAAGCAGATGGCAAGCCGTTCTTTTTGTGCTATGAAATGAAGAAGGGACAAGGCAGGCGTCACATGGGAAAAACCCGTTCAGCTCCGACACTTAACGATGTTGCCAAGGCGGCCGGAGTTTCCACCGCCACAGTATCGCGCTGCCTGAACGCGCCAGAGCGGGTAATTGAAGCAACCCGCCAGCGGGTGATGCAAGCTGTCGAATCACTGGGCTACACGCCGAACTATGCGGCCCAGGTTATGGCCGCCCGCCGCAGTTTCACCATTGGCGCCATAATACCAACGATGGACAATGCAATCTTTGCCCGTGGCCTGCAGGAGTTTCAGAACCAGCTGCGCGAGAGCGGCTATACGTTGCTGGTGTCCAGCTCCGCTTATGATCCCGAGATGGAGCGCGAGCAGATCCGCACACTTGTTGCCCGCGGGGCTGATGGCCTGCTGCTGATCGGTCATGCCCGCAATCCGGAAATCTATCAGTATCTGGAACGCCATCAGGTCCCTTCAATGGTGGCCTGGTCCTATGACCCGACGGCAACGCGGCCATCTGTCGGGTTCAGCAATACAGAAGCCATGGGAGAACTGGCACAGAAAGTGATTTCGGCCGGGCACCGGCGTATTGCGATGATTTCTGGTCGGACTTTGGGCAACGACCGGGCGCAAAGCCGCGTTGACGGCGTCAGGCGCGCCATGGGGGAAAACGGCCTCGATGCAAATGCCCTGACGCTGATTGAAACGGACTATGAGATTGAAAAGGGCGCAGAGGCCTTTGAACAGCTAATGACGCTGACCCCGAGGCCGACGGTTGTCATGTGCGGCAACGATGTCCTTGCGGCGGGCGCACTGCGCGAAGCAGGAAGGCTGGGAATAAATGTGCCCGAGCAAGTTTCAGTCACAGGCTTTGATGACATTGAGCTGGCCGAAATCGTCAGCCCGGCCTTGACCACGGTTCATGTCCCCCACCGGGAAATGGGGCGCAAGGCCGCGATCGAATTGATGGCAATGGTCGAAGGCAGTTCAGAAGGCCGGTCAGTCTGCATAAAAACCAGGCTTGTGAACCGCTGTTCCCTTGCTGGCCCACCACGCCAACAATTGCCATAGGTTATTAGGTAGGCATCAGGCAGCTGGCACATGTATTGAAACCAGATGCTCCTGAGCAGAGATCTAACCTGTTCAAACCGGATGCAAAAATGTGTCTGACCAGGGATCAGGAACCGCAACTCGCGGCAGTTCTTTCACGAGTTACTGCTGTTAGTGAACGCTGCATCAGGTTGCCAATGGCAGGAGCCATGAACGCTTCAACGCGGAGGTCGGTTGGTAATAAATGGCCGCAAAGGTGAAGATTTTTCGATGCGAACCATAGCGTAAGCGTCCGATGAACCCGACCTAACGCTTGCCGCCAGCGGGGGCTAAGTGTCCACCATCGATAGTGGACACTGTGAGGCACTCTATGAGCAGGCGGAAGAAGCGGTTTTGGGCGGATGAGGAGAAGCGCGAGATTTGTGCGCAGGCGGTTACGCCGGGGATGTCGGTTGCGCAGGTGGCGCGTCGCTATGCGGTCTATACGAACCTCATTTTTTAATGGCTAAAGGATCCGCGGTTTGCGCCAGAGGCTGATGCGTCCGCTCAAGAAGCGATGTTTTTGCCGATTGAGATCGAGGCTGATGTTACCCACGAACCTCGGCCCATCGACGTGCCAATGCCGTCTCCATCTGCCTCTCTGTCGGCCAGCCGAGTGGACATCACTTTGTCGGATGGACGGCGCCTCCTGATCGAAGGGCCGACCGCGCTGGCCGCTGTGGTCAGCTTGGTGCAAGGTCTGGCGGTTTGATCCCGGTTCCCAGAAATACACGCGTCTGGCTGGCGGCGGGTGTCACGGACATGCGGCGGGGTTTTTACACGTTGGCCGCGCAGGCAGAGAAGGTTCTGGAACTTGACCCTTACTCCGGCCACCTGTTCGTTTTCCGTGGACGACGTGGCGATCTGTTGAAGATTATCTGGTGGGATGCGCAGGGCGCGTGCCTGTTCAGCAAGCGGTTGGAGAAGGGTCGGTTTGTTTGGCCCGCTGCGAAGGACGGCAAGATCAGCGTCACGCCAGCTCAGTTGTCGATGATGCTGCTGGAAGGGGTTGACTGGCGGATGCCTCAAAAGACATGGCGTCCCTTGCGTGTCGGGTAACTCAACAAATACAATGTCTTGAGCACTTTCGAGATTCACGTTTTGTCCCCGATCCGATATAGGATCAGCGATGCTGAAGGACCTCGATATCACACCCGATGACCCGGAAGAACTGCGGGCTGTGAACCGTCTATTGGCGGATGAGGTCAAGTCGCAGGCCCTGATGATCGAGAAGCTGAAGCACCAACTGGCGGGCCAGAGCCGTCATCGGTTTGGTGTGCGTTCCGAGAGCCTGGATCCGCTCAATTTGACCTTCGAAGAAGATGAGGCGATTGCCGAGGCCGCATCTGAACAGGCGCAACCTGAGACGCCGTCCGCTGAAGACAAGCCTCCGCGCCAGCACAGCCGCAAGCCGTTGCCTGCTCATCTGGACCGGCATG
>MDLF01000063.1 GCA_001730095.1 Rhodobacteraceae bacterium (ex Bugula neritina AB1) | reverse complement strand
CCAATGGCAAACTGGAGCCACTGCCTGGCACGGCATTTATGCCGGGCAGTGGCGGGGATGGATCGAGACCGCGCAGGTTCTCGGAACCGTGCTAGAGTGGGATCGTTCCCGTCAATTTCCATGGGGCCTGAACGGATACGCGGGGGAGAACCCGCCCCGTATGACAAGCATAGGACAGGGAAAGATGACCAGACACACTATTGGCGTGGATATATCAAAAGACCATTTGGACCTTCACGCATTGCCTTCAGGAGAGGAAGTGAGGATCCAGAACAGGAAAGGCAGCTTTCCCAAGCTGATCCGATGGCTTCGGAAGCTGGAGCCGGAGATCGTCGTCTTCGAACCGACAGGTTCCTATCATCGAGCATTCGAACAGGCTTTGCACACGGCAGGGATCCCCGTTTGTAAGGTGAACCCACTGTATGCGCGCCGGTTTTCGCAATCCGCTGGTGTCTTGGCCAAGACCGATCGGGTTGATGCAGCTATGCTGGCACGGATGGGATTTGCCTTGGACCTTGAGCCACAGCAGCCGCAGCGGGAGTTGGTTGCCATCTTGCGTGAGCTGGCGATGTTCAGACGGGGATTGGTTAAAGAGCGCACAGCAACACTGAATAGGCAGAAGGTGCTGACCCACCCCCTGCTGAGACGCCAGTGTGCGGCCCAGTTGCGCCAGATCGAGCGGCAGGTGAAGCAGTTGGATGCCGAGATCCGTAACACTGTCGAGGCAGATAGACAGTTGAAGCGGCAGAAGGAAATCCTGATCAGCATTCCTGGCATTTCGGATGTTACTGCCTTCACCGTATTGGTGGAGATGCCGGAAATCGGGACACTTTCTTCGCCGCAGGTTGCCAGCCTGGCAGGCCTTGCGCCGATGACGCGGGAATCCGGAAAGTGGAAGGGAAAGTCCTTCATTCAGGGCGGAAGGGCGGTCTTGAGGCACGCTCTGTATATGCCTGCACTTGTCGCCTCCCGTCATAACCCGGACCTGCGCGCCCTGTATGAACGGCTTGTTGCAGCCGGCAAGCCAGCCAAGGTTGCGATAACAGCGGTGATGCGGAAGCTGATTGTTTTAGCCAATGTCCTGATCAAGGCTGACAGGCCTTGGGAGAATCGCCCTGCCCTCTAGCCTCCAAAAGATCAATACAGTATTCCAAGCGTCAGTACCGCTTAGGTTGATTCTCCCGAGCGGAATTTCAGGATATTGGAGACGCGATGCACTTCGACGATGAGGAAATCAGGGCTATGAAGTTGAGGCTGCTTGAAGATGGATATGTCAACGACGAGCAGAGCCTAGGTGCAATCGCGTTCAAAGATCATGGAGACGCAATAATTTCTGATCTTCGGCTGGCCGGTTATTCTCAACCAATTGCCCGCAGTGCCGGCTACTTTTCAGGCAATGGCAACGTCTACTGGATGCACAACCCGGACCTGGTAAGTGCCAATGAGGCTCGCTGCATGACCCGCAGATGGGTGAATGACCGTGAACACTGCTAAGGGCTTTCCTGTTCGACAGCGGCCTTTCCTTCTCAAGGACAGGTTCAGAGTGTTTTGCTTTCAACCGAAAGTGAGCACCCTCATCGCGAGATGAAGGTGCCCATCATGGTGTGCCTAGAGTATTTGAGATGGAGGAACCGATCTCAACTCTCCTTATAAGTGAAGAAGACTTCGGTTTCGTTAACACATTGCAGGAGTTTGATCCAAATGATGAACTTAAAACAATGGGCACTGGCATTGGGTGCGGCCGCCGTTGCGGGTGCATCAATGGCGATCGCTGAGAGCAGTGCAGAACCGGTACCAGACGAGGTTATTGCTGCGCAGCGCGCCTCTTTGGCCACTGCAACGGAAGGGACGGGTTTTGGCCCCCAATCCCCGCGTGATATTGGACAGGCGGAAGGTACCAACCCGCGCGCGTTCAGCAAGGCGCCAGCTGTTACAGGGATGACTCTTTGCGATATTCATTTTCATGAGAACGCTGAGCATCGTGGGGGAGAGTTCACCACTTATGCCGGCAATGGTGATGGCCATGGATACGGAACAGGTTACAAATTCTCCGGAGAACTGACACCAGCCGAGAAAGCTTCTGCCGGCAAAGCGGTTGGAGCCAGCGAGCATGGAGACCTGGTGCCTGGCGACACAATCGAAGCCCATTTCGTTTATTCAACCGCACAGGCAACGCTTGGAAATGGATTGGGCACCTGCCTTGGTGAAGCGACCAGCAACCCCCAATTGCGGGTGGAAGCTGTTGTTGCAGTCCTTGTTTCTGAGGGAGGCGCAGACTTTACCGAATTGGCGCGGATCCAGGAAACTGGCGGGCTGAACCAGCTTCCAAACCTGCCGACCGATTTGGGGGCACCGGTGACCTACACAGGATCAACCACGGGCCCGGCCTATAACGAGAAGGGATCTCCCTTCCAGGTTACCTGGAATGTCCGGCCGAAAGTTCTCAAGCTTGATATCCATTCAGTTGACGCCTGGCTGGGCGACAACCCGTTTTCGGAAACACATGCGCACGGTGTCCGGAACTTGGTCCGGAACCCCGCGTTGCTTTCTCAGATCAATTGACATGAAACGGGTAAGAGGAGCTGATATCTTAGATTCCTCTTGCCCAACCTACCATAGCAGACACTTTGTGTTTAAAAGTTATCCCAGCCCTGCGCCGCCGGAAGCATCTCTTGATCAAAGTCATCAAAGGCTGCGTCAGCATCTGGCATCGGAGGATGCGCTTGAGGCAAGGATTTAGCCGCCGCGGGCGGAGCTGCATCTCCTTTGAACTTGGATATCTCCTGTGTCAGCTGGCTGGCGTCGTTCGACAGCATCTGGCTTGCAGCAGATGTCTCCTCAACCATTGCTGCATTCTGCTGGGTCACCTGATCAAGCTGGGAAACCCCCATGTTGATCTCACTCAAAGCCGTTGATTGCTCAGAGGCTCCTGTAGCGATTTCACGGATGTGATCTGAGATCGTTGCCACGCTCTTGATGATCTGCTGCAATTCTTCCCCGGATTTTCCGACGAGGCTCACACCATTACCTACTTGCTGGTTGCTTTCACTGATCAGCTGCTTGATCTCTCCTGCGGCATCAGAAGACCGTTGGGCAAGTGCTCTGACTTCCGATGCAACAACTGCGAAACCGCGGCCGGCCTCACCTGCCCGTGCAGCTTCCACGCCAGCATTCAAAGCTAGCAGGTTGGTCTGGAACGCAATGTCGTCGATCACACCGATAATCTTGGAGATTTGTTCCGAAGAGTTTTCAATTTTTGACATCGCATCAACAGCGCTGCTCACAACCTCGCCGCTGCGTTCCGCAGAGGCCCTGGCGTCAGTCACAATCTCCTCGACATTCCGCGCGCCGTTTGCCGAGGCTTTGACTGTTGCTGTCAATTCTTCCAGCGCTGCAGCCGTTTCTTCAAGGGTTGCCGCCTGGCTTTCTGTGCGCTGGGAAAGATCATTGGCGGCCTGGGCGATTTCATCCGACGTCCGCCCAACTGCCGCAGAAACTTGCTTTACGGCACCAACGGTGGTGGCAATCTGCTCCAGAGAATGGTTGAAGGCTTCTCCAAGAGCAGCAATGTCCGGCTGATTGGATGCTTCAATTCTGTAGGCAAGGTTGCCTTCGCTCAATTCCTTCAGGCCAGCCCCAATTGCTTCCAGCCCGCGGCGGCGCTCGGTCACGTCTGAAGCAACCTTCACAACTCGTTCGACCTTGCCGGTGTCATCCTCGACAGGCGCATACGTCGCTTGAATCCAGATGGTTTCGCCGGACTTTGTCATCCGGGGAAATTGATCCGTAAATGCCTTTCCGCTGGCGAGGTCGGACCAGAATGTCCTGTATTCTTCAGAGGCAACCAGCTCAGGAGCAACAAACATGGAGTGATGTTTTCCCTGGATCTCTTCGAGATCATAGCCAAGTGCGTTCAGAAAATTCTGGTTGGCTGTGATGATTGTTCCATCGGGGTGGAACTGAATTGTTGCCTGTGTCCGGTCAACCATGCCAGCAATGATGGCATTCGTATCCGGCTGTTTTGAATCCGCAGTTTTCCTGCTTTTGAAGAACATCTCGATTACTCCAAGTCTATCTGGGCCACACACCTTCGAACTGCGAACGTACGAAAGCTTTGTGCCAAAACCGTTAATGCAGATTGCTGAGGTTCAAATGGCTCTAGAAGCCCTTTCAATTAGCCTTGACGCAAGACGGATACTCTAGCGTTTCTCCAGTTGGCACCGGGTATCCTGCCGAAAGATTGGTCATGGGTTTGGGCGGTGAGCGGAGTGGCAATTTTGTGATGGGTAATGCAGACTACAATGCTCTGCTCCCCTAGTTTTTACCAGACCATAGCCTTGATGATGTGACTGCTCACCTTGGTGGATCGTTGCCAACGCACCTTGGCACTTCAATGCCATCGGGGCGGTCACATCAACAAAGCCCAAGCGACCCAGCGTTTGTAATTTTTCGAGCCAGGGCTTAGGCAAGGCAATGCTTGGCAGGTGGAAATGTCAGCTGCCCTTCACCAATCGGAAGCCCAGATAGTCGGGCGGCAGTCCAGCGGCGCAGCCACCAACGCTGGCGTCGCGGATGAAGTCAATAACCACTGCCCGATGGCGACCGCCAGCAATTCGGGCGCTGCAATATGGGTCGCCAAGTATCAGGTCGCCGGTCTCTTTGACCTCTCCGTTCTGCATGCAGCCGCTGGTCCATTCCCAGATATTGCCGCCAAGGCCGGTCAGCCCGTTGCTGTTCGTGCCGGGGTCGCTTCTGGGGGCTTGCGTGGGCCCCGGCAGGCCGCGCAACGTAACACCACGGGCGTATTGTTGCAGCCAGCGTTGTGCGGGGTCGCCATTTTCCGTTTCCACGGCCTCGTCGCCAAAGACTTCCGCTGCAGCCAGCTGCCATTCTGCTTCGTCCGGCAGCCGCCAACTGGCTTTTGTTACTTTGGAGTACCACTGAGCATAGGCAGTTGCATCATGCCAGCTGACATGGGTTTGTGCTTGGCTGTCTTCAGCCGGGGAACGGCTTGCCTTTTTGCAGGCTCCTGCTGTGACGCAGGCAGCGTATTCTGCACCGGAGACCTGGTGTTTCATGATCTCAAAGGCGGCTACAACGCGTTGCTGTTCCGGTGGCACCGCGCTTTTGCCGTTTTGGTGGAAGTTTCCAATCGGACGGTAGGCGATGGTGTCTGCGGCGATGAAAACAGTTTCGGCCAGTGGCGCCGGGTCCCTGACAGTTGAGAGCCAGAGGCCAGGGATGCCAAGGATGGCGACCAGACCGGCGACAATCAGCTCCGTTTTCATGTCAGCACCCCTTCACTGCAAAAAGGAGCGGCCGCGTATCCTGCAGCCGCCCAGTTCAGCTTGGCCTCCGGTCGCAAGTCAGGATCCGGAGTACTCGGTCGGGGCGACGACTTGTTCCATCAGGTCGTTGTTCCATTCGCCTTCGACCACCACATGCGCGGTTGCGCCAAGGTTCACGGCTTCGATCAGGTTGTGGTTCACATACGCATAAACACCTGGCTGCAGGAATTCGTACAGTGCGGCTCCGGCAGAGCCGCCCCGGATGAACCAGGTTTCCAGATCGCGGTCAGGTACATTGTTGAACTTTCCGGCTTCCCAGACCAGGTCACCATGGCCTCCAATCAGATGCGGACGACTGTCGCGGTTGGCCTGACTGTGCACAAACAGCACTTTCTCGCCCTGTTTTGCTGTCAGGGCGTTTTCGCCGGTCAGCGCGCCGACCGCGCCGTTAAACACGACGTGGGTGGGGATCAGGCCATTCATGATTTCCAGTGTATCAGGATAGCTTTCGCCGACGTCCTCATAACGGATATAGTCTCCGTTTTCGTCTTTCGGAATGTAGAACTCATTTTCACCGATATAGTAGACACGGTCATAAAGAACCTGTTCGCCGTTGTGATCCTTAAGCCCATCGCGCGGCAGAACCATTATGGTGCCAGCCATACCTGAGGCCACGTGCCAGGGGATCATGGGCCCCCCCGGTGCACAGTGATAGACGAAGGTGCCGGGGCGGGTGGCCTTGAAACGCAGCACGGTTTTTTCACCGGGGTTCACCAAGGTCAGGGCGCCGCCCCCCAAGGCGCCGGTTGCAGCATGGAAGTCGATGTTGTGCTGCAGCATGTTTTCCGGGGGGTTTATCAGTGTCAGCTCGACATAGTCGCCCTCATGGACCACCATCATTGGGCCAGGAATGGAGCCGTCAAATGTCATGCCCTGCAGATAGGCGTCCTGGTCGACTTCGATTTCCTTTTCGACGATTTTCATTTCGAATTCGATGATCTTGGGGGCACCCGGCGCTACCTGTTCGTGCGCATGTACAAAGGGCGGGGCGACCAGATCGCGTTTGATGCGCTGCAGGCTGGACAGATCCACCGGCGCGGCGGTTTCGTGAACCGTTGTGCTCTCAGCTTTGGCGGCTTTGGCAAGTACTGGCAGCGCTGCTACGCCGGCTGCCCCCATCAGTGCGGCTCTGCGGGTTAGCATGATGTTCTCCTTTTAGTGGCCCATCTGTTTTGTTGGCCCAATTTTAACTGGGACACAGCAGCGACAGGTTGCTCTTGAACAACCTGCGCTGATTTCCCTGCAGCTGAGGCAGGGGAGGGTCGGACATGCATGGTTTTCAGCCGTAGGCCGGTCTTGCGGCAGCTCACGGGAACTGCCGGCAAGTTTAACTGTTAAACTTAGTTTAACGCGCCACCTGCTATTCCAGAGGTGGGTGAAAATTATGGTGGTGGATATGAGCGCACAAAGCAATGTGGCGCCCATTATCATCAAGAAGAAAAAATCAGGTGGTGGCGATGGCCATCACGGTGGTGCATGGAAGGTGGCTTATGCTGACTTCGTGACCGCGATGATGGCCTTCTTTATGCTGATGTGGCTTCTGAACGCGACGACGGAAAAGCAACGTAAAGGGCTGGCGGATTATTTCTCGCCGTCGATTCCGTTGAGCCGGGTTTCCGGTGGCGGCAATGGTGCATTTCAGGGAGACAGTATGTTTACTGAAGACATCCAGCCACAATCCGGCACCGGTGCAACGGATGTAAATCCGGCAGACGCACAAAAGGCGCAGGGTGATACCGGTGTGGAATCGGACGAAAAACGCGAGCAGGAAGACGACAAATTCCGCGCCATCGAGGAAGAACTGTCGGGGCGCGGAGGGGAGAGCATGGTCTCTACCGTGATGGCGCGCCACATCGTGACCCGTGTCACGGACGAAGGCCTGATCATTGAGCTGTTTGCAAGCGATGATGCACCTTTGTTCGAAGAAGGGCTGGCAGAACCGACAGCTTTGTTCCGGGATCTGGTCAGAATGATTGCGCGCGTGTCCCAAGGCGTCACCAATAACATTGCTGTCGGTGGCCATATCAGGTCGCATCCCGTGGTGCTTGCAAAGAACCCGGTTTGGGAACTCTCCCATGACCGTGCCGATGAAACTCGGCAGCTGCTCGAATCGGGGGGCTTGGCGGCGGCCCGTGTCGACCGGGTAACTGGCCATGCAGACCGCAAGCTGGTCACCGGAAATCCGATGGCAGCCCGCAATGACCGGATCGAAATCATCTTTTTGCGCGAGTAACATGCTGAAAACAAGCAATCCGGCGTCTGGCAGATAAGTCATATTTTATCTGTTAGCCGCCCGTTAATCGCTCCTGCGCTAGCTGTTGCATCCAGAATGATTAGATGCAGCAGAAAGGCGTGCTATGACCATTTCTTCGTCGCTGAACGCGGGCGTTTCAGGATTGAGCGCCAACGCTAGCCGGTTGGCTTCCATTTCCGACAATATCGCTAATTCCTCAACCCGCGGGTATAAGCGGGTACAGACGGATTTCCATTCCATGGTATTGTCCGGCTCTGGCGGTACCTATTCGGCGGGTGGTGTGCGCGCCACAAATGTCCGCTTGATTGATGAACGTGGCCCGCTGGTTTCAACCAGCAATGCTACTGACCTCGCTGTGCGCGGCCGCGGTATGCTTCCGGTTGCTTCCCGGACTGAAGTCGAAGCAGGCGGTAGCCCTTCGATGATGCTGACGACGACGGGGTCGTTCCGCACAGATTCAAACGGGTATTTGTCCACGGAATCCGGTCTGGTCCTGATGGGCTGGCCGGCAAATGCTGATGGCACTTTCCCGGATGTCGCACGCGATACCAGCAGTGGGCTTGAGCCGATCCGGATCGATTTGAATCGTTTGTCGGCAGCCCCGACAACCGAAATCAGCCTGACTGCAAACCTTCCGGCATCTGCGACGGATGTTGGGGCAACTGGCACACCGGTTGAGCAGGTTGTCCAGTATTACGACAACATGGGCCGGTCTGAACAGTTGACCATTACCTACACGCCTACCGTTGCAGTTTTGCCTGCAACCTCCGGCACGAATGAGTGGCAGATGGAGATTGTAGATTCCGCCACCGGAACTACGGTTATTGGCGACTACACTCTGACTTTTGATGACGCGGCTTCCACCGCAGGCACCCTGCAAAGCGTGGCGACAACCACCGGTGGCGCCTATGATCCTACCGCGGGTTCGGTGACTATCAATGTGGCCGGCGGACCGATCGAAATCAACGTCGGTGTCATAGGCGAGCAATCCGGCATGAGCCAGCTTGGCGATGACTTTGTTCCGGGCACTACGGTCAAGGACGGCAATGCTGTGGGATCGTTTGTGTCTGTTGAAGTGAATGAAACCGGTGAAGTCATTGCAGAATATGACTCAGGCGATCAGCGTGTGATTTACAGGGTGCCGCTTGCGGATGTGTCCAATGTGAACGGCATGCGGGCTTTGGATTCACAGACATATCTGCCAACGGATGAGTCCGGTGACGTCTACCTGTGGGATGCCGGCGACGGGCCGACAGGGGAGATTCTGGGGTATGCACAGGAAGAATCTGCCGTGGATGTGGCCACCGAGTTGACGGATATGATCCAGACACAGAGAGCCTATTCTTCCAATGCCAAAGTCATCCAGACGGTTGACGAAATGTTGCAGGAAACCACCAACATCAAGCGCTAAAGCGCTTGATGACTCCCTGACCTTGGCTTCATGAAAGCAGGCTGAAAATGTCCCTCTATTCCGCCCTCAACAGTGCGATGAGCGGTCTGACCGCGGCTAGCCGGTCTTCGCAAATCGTTTCCGAAAACCTCGCTAACGCCCTGACACCAGGCTATTCGCGCAGGGTTCTGGATCTGAACAGTCCGGGTGCCGGTGTTCCTGGCGTCCGGGTCGGGAGTGTCCAGCGCCTGAACGATCCGGTGGTGATTTCCAATCGCAGGGTTGCCGAAGCTGAATTTGGTGCAGCCAAGGTTAAAGCTGACTTCTTTAACCGGATGTCGGATTTAGTTGGTACCGTGGATGATGATATGTCCCTGGCATCGCAGCTTTCGGAGTTTGAATCTTCACTGATCGAAGTTGTTTCGCGGCCGGATTCACAGCCTCGGCTGAATGACTTATCGGTCAGAGCGGAAACATTGGCGGACACGATTTCACGTACAGCGGAAGGGCTGCGCGACCTGAGGGTAAGCGCTGACAGCGCGATCAACAGCCATGTTGACACCGTGAACCAGGCTTTGAAAGAAATTGAGAAGCTGAATGCACGCATCATGGTGGTTGAAGCTGGCGGCATGGATGCTGTCTCGATGCAGGATCAGCGGGACCAGCTGATTGACCAAGTGAACGAAATCATTCCGGTCAATGTAGTCCGGCGCGACAATGGGCAAGTGACATTGTATTCTGTTGGCGGCGTGATGCTGCTTGACGGTAAGGCCGCCGAGCTGAGCTTCAGCCCGTCACGGGATATCATGCCGCATATGACGCTTGGAAACGGCATGATTTCCGGCTTGGAGGTCGACGGCAGGGTAATTGACACGGGACCGGATGGACCCTTGCGCGGCGGCGCGCTGACTGCGCAGTTTGAGATCCGCGACGTTACTGCTGTGGAAGCTCAGGAAGATCTGGACGCAATGGCCCGCGATCTTATCGAACGGTTTCAGGACCCGGCGCTGGATGCCTCGATCGGTGTGACCGATGCCGGCATATTTACCGACGACGGTGGCTTTTTTGATGCTGCCAACACGGTCGGTATCTCCAACCGGATTGAACTGAACAGTCTTGTGTCCTTAACCGGCAGCGCGGAAACGTGGCGGTTCCGCGACGGTCTTTATGTCGCTGCGCCGGGTGATCCAGGCGACTCAAGCTTGCTGCAGGCCTACTCGGATGCACTGAATACGACGCGTACAGTGACGTCCGTTGGTCTTGGCACTTCGGACCTTACGGCAAGCACTCTAAGTGCAAATTTGCTGTCACGCTTTGCCCAAGACAACGAAACTGCTGCACGCGGCTCTGCCTTTGCGGCCACAAGCTTCAATGAACTGAGCCAGGCTGAACTGGCGCTTGGAGTGGATACCGACGCTGAACTTCAGAACCTGATGCTGGTGGAGAAATACTATGCCGCCAACGCTCGGGTCATCTCCGTTGTCGATGAGCTTATGGAAACACTTTTGGGGATCTGACGTATGATTGTTAACTCTTATGGTGATATGGCGCAGCACCTCTTTCTCCGCAGCCGCAATGCAGACTTGAAGGAGAACGTCACCACACTGTCCGAAGAATTTGCTACAGGAAAATCCTCCAACCTGACTGATAGGTTGGGCGGAGACTTTACTTACCTGGCTGATCTGGAAAGCAATTTGAACCGGCTTGACAGTTACATGGTGACCAACAGCGAAGTGCAGCTGTTCGCAACCACAATGCAGGGCAGTCTTGAAAAGGTTCAGGACCAAGTGCAGGCATTGCGCAATGATATTCTAAGATTGTCGCCAGCAATCGACGAAGACAATGCTGAACAGTTTGGCAGCCAAGCCAAACAAAGAATGGCGAGCGCCATCAATTTGTTGAACACTTCGGTAGGCGGGAGGACGATTTTTGCTGGCACTGCTACGGACACAAAACCGCTAAGTGATTCCGGTACACTCATGACCGCGATCCTCACCGAAGTGTCCGGACTGACAACAAGTGGCGACATCGTCCAGGCGGTGAAAGACTGGTTCGATGATCCGACAGGCTTTGACACGGTGATGTACCAGGGCTCGGCCACAGCCTTGCAGCCGGTGACAGTGGGTGAGGGCGAACAAGTCTCTTTGGGTATTCAAGCCGATGACCCCAGTCTCAAACACACGCTGCAAAGCTATGTCATTACGGCGCTGGCTGATGAACCCAGCTTGGGGCTGACTGAAGATGTAAAGATCGAATTGGTTACAGAGGCCAGCAACGAGCTGTCAGTCAGTGAAGACCGTTTGATCAAAGTGCAGGCCGATGTCGGCTTTATCGAAGGGCGCCTGGATGCAATCAGCACCCGCAACGAAGCTTCGAAAACCAGCCTGAGCATCGTCAAGAACAACCTGGTTTCCGCCGATCCGTATGAGACTTACACCCGGCTTCAGGAAGCACAGACACAGCTTGAAGGCATCTATACAATTACCTCGCGGAGTTCGCAGCTTTCCTTGCTGCAGTACATCTAATGATCAGAATTCTTCGTTTCCTCATCGTATGCCTGTCTTTGATGCCTGCAGTTGTGCAGGCAAATACCATCCGCCTGAAGGACTTGGTAGAATTTGACGGGGTTCGCGGTAATGATCTTGTCGGATATGGTCTGGTTGTCGGTCTTGATGGTACCGGTGACGGGTTGCGAAACTCGCCCTTTACCGAAGAAATCATGACCAACATTTTGGAGCGTCTCGGCGTCAACGTGACGGGAGAGCAGTTCCGGCCGAAGAATGTCGCAGCGGTCTTTGTGACTGCGACATTGCCACCGTTCGCCCGGGTTGGCAGCACGATTGATGTGACCGTGTCTGCGATCGGCGATTCCAAAAGCCTTTTAGGAGGCACGCTGATCATGACCCCACTGAATGCAGCAGACGGACAGATCTATGCAGTGTCTCAGGGTACAATCTTAGCCGGCGGTGCGGTAGCCGAAGGCGAAGCCGCGGTCGTTACCCAAGGGGTGCCAACAGCTGGGGTGATTCCTTCCGGTGCGCGGGTTGAGCGGGAAATTGATTTTGACCTTTCGTCACTCAACTCGATGCGGTTGGCGCTGCGGGAACCTGACTTCACAACTGCTGGGCGGATTGAGCGCGCGATCAACGACGAATTCGGCGGCAACGTAGCGCTGATGCGTGATTCCGGCACGGTTGAAGTAGACATCCGCCGTACCAATACTCGCTCGACTGCCCATGCGGTGGGGCGGATTGAAAACATCCTTGTCGAGCCTCAGAGAAAGGCACGTGTTGTTGTGGATCAGCGGTCCGGCACGATTGTCATGGGCAGTGATGTGCGGATCTCCCGCGTAGCTGTGGCTCAGGGCAATTTGACTTTGCGGATTGAGGAAATGCCGCTGGTTGTTCAGCCCAACCCGTTTTCTGACGGAGAATCCGTAGTCGTGCCTCGCACAGGTGCTGCCATAGAGGAAGAGGAAGGCATTCAACTGGCGGAAGTCCCAGAAACCACGTCGCTTTCCGAAGTCGTCGCAGGGTTGAACGCTTTGGGGGTGTCGCCGCGGGACATGATTGACATTCTCAAGAGCTTGAAGGCGGCCGGAGCCCTGCATGCAGAATTTGTGGTCCGCTAAGCCAGTTCAGCGCAGTGCAGATCATTGGGCATCCCACAGGAGCGCCAAGCTGGCAAAGGGACCAAGGAGTGCTGCCGGGAGCAGGGCCTAAGCGATGGCGCGTTCCACAAGCGGCGCTTGATTTGTGGCAGCATGGAAGTGTCCGAAGTCAAAGGTCTGAAAGCGCTCAAGGCGGCGAACGCGAAGAAGCACGAAGATGCTGCCGGAACCTATGCTCGAGGTGGCCTCGCTAAAGGAAGCGCTTGGAAAATCTGTTGCAGCTCGGTGCAAGGCGGTTAGCTGTGGATTGGGTCAGCCGCGCCAAGTAGCGCGCATTACCTACGCCCGCGGCGGAACAGTTACGTGTTTGATTGTCCTGTTCGCGTAGGAATGTGGGAAGGCGGAGGGTTTTGAGGTGATGGGCCAACAATAGTTCCGGTGCGTCTGTCACGCATCACCACATGCCAGTAGCCTCATCTAGGAGGTCGTTGATGTCTTCGAAATTCGGTTCCCCCAAGCTCTCCAAAAACAGAGAGGGCAAGAATGGCCGACTTTTATGCCGTCCGCGAAACCATAAGGGCGCCGCTACCGTGTGGTTCCATCGGTGACTCTAGAGATCGCGCAGATACAGGAAGAACAGACTAAAGCCATTTCTTCGCCGTCGTCAGTCCAGGGTGCAAGTCGGCGATCTGTTCATTCTCGGCGTCCAGCTTTGGGCTGTACCTGTAGTATGTCTCACTGATGCCGAACGCCCCGGCAGCCAGTGCTTTGCTGACCCTCTTCATCTCCACCGCTTTCACGGCCAACTCTTGGCGCTGAGCTGGCCGTTCATTTTAATCCCACAGCCTACTTCAGCAAGTCATTCTGCATGCTGACGTCGGCGTACATGCGGTTCAGCTGCCAATTCTCTCCGGCCATTGCCTTCATCTCGCTGATAGGGCTGCTCAAACCTTTGCGTCAGCTCAGTGCTGAGGCCTTCGCGGCAAAAGCGAAATTGGCCGCTATCCAAATGGTTTGGAATTTCTTTCTGGAAACGGGCTTTTACTTGTCCAGGCCCCACAGAAAAAAGCTCTGGGCACTGGTTTGTGCCCAGAGCGATTTTTCTGAAGTTTTGTGTTTTAGGGGTAGTAGCTGCGCACCAGCGCAGTTGCGATGAGACTCCAGCCGTCGGCTACAACGAAGAATGCCAGTTTGAACGGCAGAGACACAATCGCTGGCGGGACCATCATCATCCCCATTGACATCAGAATGGCGGCCACAACGAGATCAATAACCAAGAATGGCAGGAAAACCAGAAATCCGATCTGAAAAGCACGCGAAATTTCTGAGAGCAGAAAGCTCGGCACCAGAGCAGATAGCGGTGCCTCAGGGGCAGGGTCCAAGCCTTGCGTTTCGAGTCTGAGGTCAGCAATTGCATAGAACGTGTCCGGATCCAGCCGGTTGGCCATAAAAACCCGGAATGGCTCCAAGCTGCGGGTTATCGCTTCGCCGGGTTCAAGTTGCTCTTCCAAAAGAGGGTTGATTCCGGTGGCCCAGGCTTCGGTGAAGACCGGCTCCATAATGAAATAGGTCAGAAAAAGCGCCAGGCTGATAATAAGCATGTTTGGCGGCGCTTGCTGCAGGCCGATACCCTGGCGCAGAATTGACAAGACAGTCACCAGAAACGGGAAGCAGGTGATCATGATCAGCAGGCCGGGGGCCATGCTGAGCACTGTAATCAGAAGGATCAACTGGATTGAGCGGGCTGAGATCGACTGCCCGTCTGCCAGTGAAAGGCTCAATTCTTGAGCCAGGGCGGTGTGCGGCAGCGTCAGAAGAATTGCTGACACAAAAGCCGCCCGCACAAATGTCGAATGTGTCATCCCAAACCGCTTTGAAGATCGGCAATTTCCGTTAGACGCACGGCCAGTTGGCCGGCTTGGTCGCCTTCCAGCTCTTCCAGCTGACCGCGGGCCACCAGCCTGTCACCGACGTAAAGATCCACGGGGTCTTCAACCCGTTTGTCCAATGTCAGCACGGCGTTTTCTCCGAGGCTGACCAAGTCGCGGATCAAGGGACGGGCTTTTCCGACCGATACAACCACTTCGACGGGAACTGAGACGAATGGGTTGCTTGTGTCAGCGGACTTCATGTTGAGATCGGCAGCGTCATCCATAGTGGCTGTCCTCATTTGCGTGATAGGTAAAGGCCTCAATCGATTCATGGATCGACTCGAGGAGGGCATCGCAGTTTATTTCGCACTCAGTGCTGCCAACGCTCAGGTAGGCTTGACCAGGTGACAACACGCTGTCTTCTCTCACCGTTACGGGCACTGAAAATTTCTCTGGCAAAAGGCTGCGCACGGCGGGACCTTCTCCCGGTGCAACCACAATCTGCATTGGCTGATCAGTCTGCCCCTTTGCCATACCGTCGAGCTGGTCGACAATGTGATGACCGAAGGAAGCCGCCATTGCATCCGGCAACACAGCGCTGGTCAGTACTTTGAACATCGGATCCAGTGAGTCGAGAAGCTGGCTTTGGGCTTCCTGATAGGTGAAATTCAGATCCTCCAGAGAGCTGGCCAGTTCGGCTGAGATACGGGTGTTCTCTTGATCTTTTGCTGACACCGCGTCATCCCAGCCGGCGCTGTAACCGTTTTCGAAGGATGCGAGCCGCTGTTCTTCGATGACCTCTTCCGAAATTGCCGGTAAAATGGGCTCTACAGGCGTTTTCATCCCAAAATCTTCGAGTAAATGGGCAATTGTCATCAGGCTTGCTCCTTGTTCTCTTCTAGCCAGCCGCGCAGAATCTGGACCGTTTCCTCTTGCCGTTCGCCAATGAGATTGCGCAGCCTGTCGACCGGGTCATCCATTCCGCCGCCCATTCCGCCGAAACCGGCAGCTCCCATCAGATCTCCGCCGGTTCCCATGGCCGGCAGGTCTCCCAATGGTTCGAATTGCCCGGTTTCGTTGTTTTCAATCTCGCCATCCAGCGCGAGATTCGCTCCCAGATCGGGGGCAGTCATGAAACTGTCACCGCCCATACCGGGCAGGCTTGCCAAGGCATCTGCTCCCGAACCGGCAGCTTCCAGGGCTGGAGTCGCCTGGTTCGACAGAATCGGGCGCACCACGAACAGACCGAGGATCAGACTGACAATGGCAAGAGCCAGGATTTGAACCAATGACATGGCGTCAAAATTGAGCTGATCCATGAAAGACGAGGTCACAACCGTGCCTTGAGGTTCCACCGCAGGAAGCTCCATCGACTTCAGAGTGATTACGTCGCCGCGGTCTGCATTGAACCCCACAGCTGCGGAAATCAGTTCCCGCAAGGCTGCCAGTTCCTCGTCCGGTCGGGGCTGGAAGATGGTCTCGCCTGTGTCATTGGTGACGCCGGTGCCATTGATCAGGACCGCTACTGTCAGGCGCTTGATCGCACCGGGGCCGCGCAGAATCTCCTTTTCAGTTTCCGAGACTTCATAGTTGATCCGCTCCCGGGTTGCGCTTGTGTTGGCCTTTGATCCTTGGCCGGAAGCCGCATCGCCATCGGGGATGTTGGAGGCGACTGTGACTTCTCCTGATTGGTTGGTCGAGGAATCGGCCCGTTCTTCAACATCGGTGCTGACCGCGACACGGCTTTTCGGATCCACCAGTTTTTCGCGGATCGATTCGGTGTCGGTGACGCTCTCCACGCTGACTTCGACAACGGCGTTGCCTTGGCCGACGCGGGCTTCCACCAGGCGCAGGACACGTTCGCGAATCGTTTGGGAGCGGTCATCAACGCCGGCGCCAGCCGCTGCCGCTGTATCCGAAGAGCCAACCAAAGCTCCGTTCGCGTCGATCACTGCGACGTTTTCTACGGGCAGACCAGTAACGGCTGATGACACCAGAAAGCGGATGGCATTCGCCTGGGCTGGGGTGATCGGAGACCCCATCGGCACAATAGAGACCGAAGCCGTCGGCTCAACCGTGCGCTGAAAAGGGTTCGATCCGGTGTTGGCAATATGAACCCGCGCCTGGCTCACATGGGGGCTGGCGACAATGGTTCTGGCCAATTCCCCTTCTTTTGCGCGCCAGTAAGCTGCATCGAACATTTGAGAGGTGGTGCCAAATCCGCTAAGCGAATCAAGCAATTCATACCCTTTGCCACCGTTGGCAGGCAGGCCCTCGCTGGCGAGTGTCATTCGCAGTTCGTCGCGTTGGGTGGAAGGCACATAAATCGAGCCGCCTCGCACCTCAAATTGAGTGCCGCGCTGTTCCAGCGACCGCACTACATCTCCTGCCGAACCACTTTCCAGCCCGGCATAGAGCAGTGTCATTGTTGGCTTGCTTGCCACATGGGACATTGCGATGACGCTGAGAATCATGATGGCCGTGGCCCCCACGGCAATCAGACGCTTCCGCATATCCATTTCTGCCCAGACATTCTTGATCTGCTGCACATTAACCTCCGTCGCACCGGCGTTCTCTCCGGCATGCAACCGTTTTGACGCATCGGCCTTAACATTCGGTTAGTTCCTCACAGGTTATGAAGAAGCTGCACGACGTTTTAGGGATAGCCATGACAGACGCTGCAGTAGATATCGAAGCAGAAGCTCCGGCCAAGAAAAGCAAACTACCTCTGATTATCGGGGTGGTGTTGGCATTGGTTGGAGGGGGCGGTGGATTCTTTGCCGTTCAGTCAGGCCTTCTTCCCTTTGGTCAAAAAGCGGCACCAGAACCGGTGCACGCGGCCGAAGTGGCGCCAGAAGGCGTGGACACCGGCGAGTCGGCAGCAGATATTGCCAATCTTGCCTTTATCGAAATGGATCCGATTATGATTACCCTGCGCAAAGCCAGTGGTTTGAAACATCTTCGGTTCCGTGCCCAGTTAGAGGTCGGCTTGGCTCATCAGGCCGAAGTCGAAAAAGTCCTCCCGCGGGTTGTCGATGTCCTGAACAGCTACCTAAGAGCACTGGAGCTAGAGGATCTGTCCGATCCGATGGCGTTGCCAAAACTGAGGGCGCAAATGCTGCGGCGGATCAATATCGCAACCGGCCAAGGCCGGGTGCGCGATCTGCTGATTATGGATTTCGTACTGAACTAGGAGGACAGGATGGACATTATAGCTGATATCCTGCTTGCGGCCGGAGCGCTGGGTGCCGGATTCTATTGCTTGGTGCTGTCGCGCCGGCTGAAGCGATTTAATGACCTGGAAAAAGGAGTGGGCGGCGCGGTGGCCGTCTTGTCTGCGCAGGTTGATGATTTGAACAAGTCACTGCAATCAGCGCAGCAGGTGTCGGATGGCTCCAGCAAAGCGCTGCAGCAGCTGACAGGGCGTGCCGAATCGGTGGCGCAGCGGCTGGAGCTGATGATGGCTTCGATGCATGATATTCCTGAAGCCGAGGCCGCGCCGACTTCAGCCGCGGCTGCGGACGAGGATGCCGCAATGGCCGCTGCTTTAGATGCCGCTGCTGAGACCCAGGAGGAGGCAAAGTCTTCTGGTTTGATGTTTGTGCGCCATAATCGCAGCCAAAACCGGGTGGCGTGATGGCAAAAGGAGCAGGAAAAAGCAGACGGTTCCGGCGCAGCGGAACGTTGATGATGCTGGCTTTGCTGCTGATGGGGTCTGCCATCGTGCGGCTGGGGCTTGAAGCAGGCCCTGCCATAGCCCGTGAAGTCGCAAGTTTGAAAGAAGGTGGCCAAGAAGAGCCTGCGCACCAAGGTGAGACACAGCGAGGGGCGATGCCCGACACTGCCGAGCTTCAAACGATGCTTGCCGCATTTCAGCAGCGTGAAAAGGTCTTGGCCGCGCGTGAAGCGGAAATTCAGGACCGTATGAAAGCACTGGAAATCGCTGACCAGGCAATCGAGAAGAAACTCGCGGCCTTGGAGCAGGCAGAAGAAAATCTGCGTGCAACTCTCGCTCTGGCGGATGGCGCGACAGAAGCAGATGTGTCCCGCCTGACGACGGTTTATGAGCAAATGAAGCCCAAGGATGCATCCGCGTTGTTCGAGGAAATGGACCCGGCCTTTGCGGCAGGATTCCTGGCCCGAATGCAGCCTGAGGCCGCTGCGGGAATAATGGCCGGTCTCAGCCCTGAAGCGGCTTATACCATCAGTGTGGTGCTGGCTGGGCGCAACGGATCTGTGCCCAAGGAATAACTTGGGCGCAGCGGCTTAGTCTTTCCTTAGGGAGACTCGCCTAAACTAGTAAAAACCAACGGAATTCGGAGTGAACCTATGATCGGGATTGTGGGCATTGTGGTGATCTTTGCCATGGTCTTTGGCGGATACCTTCTGGCCGGCGGCAAATTGGCGATCATCATTAAGGCGCTGCCGTTTGAAATGATGATGATCGGTGGGGCCGCAGTTGGCACCTTCCTAATCAGCAATGACATGGGCGGGATAAAACACACGCTCAAGGATGTTGGTAAGGTTTTCAAGGGGCCTAAATGGCAACCCGATGACTACAGGGATCTGTTGTGCCTGCTGTTTGCATTGATCCGGATTGCCCGTGCCAACCCGGTTGAAGTCGAACAGCATATCGAAGACCCAGAGAATTCCTCCGTTTTCAACAAGTATCCTAAAATCCTGGCGGACAAGGAAGCTGTGAACCTGATCTGCGACACAATGCGTTCGGCATCGATGAACTATGATGATCCGCATCAGGTGGAAGAGGTGCTGGAAAAGCGGATAGAAGCGAACCATCATCATGCCCTGCATGGCAGCCATGCTTTGCAAACTCTCGCAGACGGGCTTCCGGCACTTGGGATCGTTGCCGCGGTTCTTGGCGTGATTAAGACCATGGGCTCAATTGATCAGCCGCCCGAGGTTCTGGGCAAGATGATTGGTGGTGCTCTTGTGGGGACTTTCCTGGGCATCTTCCTGGCCTACTGCTTGGCCGCTCCCTTTGCCGGAAAGGTGAAGAACGTGGTTGAGGATGACGCGCATTTCTATCAGTTGATCCGGGAAGTTCTGGTCGCAAACCTGCACAATCATGCAGCTGCGATTTGCATTGAGGTTGGTCGCCAGAATACGCCTTCCCACTTCCGTCCGGGCTTTTCGGAACTTGAAGAAGCCCTCAAATCGGTGAAGCAGGACGCAGCATGATCTGGCGGGCATTTGCCACTGCAGCTGTTCTGCTGACGGCGGGCGCAGCACAAGCGCAGACCATTGTGACCCGCTCGGGTGAGCACAAGGGTTTTACGCGGCTGGTTATGCGGTTGCCTGCTGACGCTGATTGGTCGCTGACGCAAAGCGGAACAGTCGCAACAATAAACATTGATGCGCCGGAAGCTGTATTTGACACCTCCCGTGTGTTTAATTTGATCCCCCGAACAAGGCTGCAATCTCTAGCTCAGAATGGTCCAGGGCAACCACTTCGGTTGCAATTGGCCTGTAGCTGCACTGTCTCTTCCTACCTGCAGAAAAACGGCTACTTGGTGGTCGATATCCGGGATGGCGGCAAACATTCCGCGAAGCCGCAATTCAATGCCGCGTCCAGTGTTCTGCCGCTCACACCACAGATGCCGCAGTCCGGGTACCGTTTTGGCTTTTCCCAAACGGCTGCAACAGATGCACGTCTGGCGCTCGAGCTTGCGGCGGCGAATGCCGTGTCAGGTGACAATGGTAAGGCGGCCCCCTCCCAGGAGACACAGGTCCAGGCCGGCGCAGGATCGGTGTCAGCAGTTGAGAATGAACTTTTGTCGCAGATCAACGGGCTGACCCTGCCGCTGGACGGCCGCCACGATATCGCAGTTGTACAAGAAGCCGAACCCTTTGATGAGGCTGTTCTGGAAGAGCGCCCTGTTAGCATTCCCGAAACATCCTTAATGATTGATTTGAAGGATTCTGAACGTGCTGCTGCAGTTGACCTGTCCGAACAGCGGCTCCTACAGCAGATCAGCCGGGCAGCGAACCAAGGCCTAGTGATTGTATCAGAAGAACATCCTTCTGTTGAGGAAGACACCGTCGGCCTTGACCCGTTTGGCGCGGCAGACAGGCCTCTCAATCCGCTCGACCATATCTCAGTGACCTCTGCGATTGATCGTGAAACCGGGTTGATTGCGGCTTTGGCCGCTGACCGCGGCGAGGAGTCTCATTGCCTGAAAAGCCGGGATCTCGCTGTTCATACCTGGGGTGAAGAAGGTCCGTTTGCTGACCAGCTGGCACCTTTGCGCAGCGCTTTGGTGCAGGAATTTGATGATGTGAATCCGGCTAATGTCTATGCGCTTGTCCGGCTGTATCTTTACTTCAGTTTTGGTGCGGAAGCACGCTCGATCAAAGCGCTGCTGCCTCCTGAGCAGCAGAGCAGTTCTGAAGCCGCCCTTCTGGACACAATGGCAGTCCTGATGGATGGTATCGATCTGCCGGTCAATCATGTGCTTTCCAGTCAGCAAGGCTGTGATAGCGACAGTGCCCTGTGGGGCGTCCTGGCTGACGGCGAAGTCAAGAGGAGCGCCAACACCGACGCCATCCAGCAGGCGTTCTCCAAGCTGCCAGCTCATCTGCGTGTGCATTTGGGCCCGCGTGTCAGCAAGATGTTTGCCGAAGCAGGAAACCATCACGTCGCAGAGGCGATTTTGCGGGCTGTGGACCGGACCGGAGTAGAGGATGTTCCTGAGATCAATCTGGCCGAAGCGGCAATAGCAGAGCTGGAAGGCGACAGTGAAAGGATGGCTGAGGAGCTGACGAGCGAAGTCGTTGAAAGAACGGGCAATGCGCCGACTGCATTGATCGAACTGGTTGCCTTGAGCGTGAAGGAGAGGAAAGCGATTTCGCCTGATGTTCCTGATTTGATTGCGTCTTATGAATTGGAGAGCCGCGAAACTGAACTTGGTGCCGAACTCCGTTTTGCTTTGGTGTCTGCAATGGCTCTGATGGGGCAATTCCACGAATCGTTCACAGAATTGGAGAGCGTGACTGAAAGGGATGGCCCAGCTGCGCGGGCCGCCGCACTGGAACCGCTGATGCTGCTCTTGGCAGAGCGAGCCGACGACGTAACCTTCCTGCAGCATTCCTTGATGTTTGCCGAGCTGGCGACTCCGGCTGAGGCCGCGCCTGTGGCAGAACAGGTGGCGCGCCGGCTGCTGGAGTTAGGTTTTGCGCAGCAGGCGCAAGATCTTCTGACCAAACTTGCACTGGAGCCGGAAAACGAGTCGCGCCGTCTGTTGATGGCAGAGGCTGCTCTGGAATTGGAAAAACCGCATCGGGCACTTGTCGAATTGATGGGGCTGGAAGGGTCAGCTGCCAACAAAATGCGAGCGCAGGCTTTATGGCGCAACGGTGAATACAGCCGGGCAGGTGAGTATCTGCTTGGCGAAGACGAGACAGGCGCAGCTGCCCGGGGATTCTGGCATTCAGAAGATCTTGAGGCAATTGAGGCCATAGATGAAAGGGCCGAAATACGTTTTGGCTCCGTTGCCTCGGTCACGACGCAAATAGGAGAAACTGCGCAGGATCCCGTAGGGTTGGCTCCGCTTGCACACGCGAGGGCACTGGTGGAAAGCAGCGAAGGCACCCGCGGCGGCATTGCGGACCTGCTGAACCAGATCGAAGCAGGTTTGGACAAACCTGAAGAAGACCAGTAAGCCTGACTGGGATCTCCTGATTTTCCGGCCGCCTTTTAAAAGGCGGCCGTTGTATTTTCTGATAACATTTTGTCAACCAGCGGCCGCTAACGTGACAGACGGGTGAATCCTGAATTGGAACGGGCAGAATGCCGGACAAATACATAACAAATTGCCCGAAAGGGCAGGTTTTGCGTGCAGCAGACCATGGGTGCATGGCCGCCGGTCTGTGGTGCATGTGCATGCCATCTTTCTACTCAACATTTCTTTTCCGTTTCGGTCTGCGAAGGGGACATTTGCTGCGGCAAATTCGATGCTGTCTGCAAGCTGTTCAGTTTGTGTTGGCCTTGAAGAAATGGCCATATTTCAATGGCTTGATCACCATCATGCGCAAGCCGTCAACAGAAGCGGGGCGTCTGGGCGCCATGCAGTTCGGGAAACATAAACTGCGGGGCCTGACCAGTGCCTAAGCTGACAATAGAACAACTTTTCAGTCCGACGGTTTTGCTTGCGCTTGCGCTGATGGCCATCATTGTAATGATGATCCTGCCGATGCCGGCCTGGGTATTGGATGTCGGTCTAGCGGCATCCTTTGGACTGGCAATCCTGATCTTCACCATCACATTGTTCATTGAGCGGCCATTGGACTTTTCGTCTTTTCCAACGATACTTCTGGCCTCCTTAATGCTGCGATTGTCGCTGAATGTATCGTCGACCAAACTAATCATCGGACAGGGGCATACTGGCACCGACGCGGCGGGCGATGTGATCGAAGGCTTCGCTCAGTTCGTCATGGGGGGCAGTGTTTTCCTCGGCCTTGTGGTTTTTGGCGTTCTGCTGATTGTCAACTTCATGGTTATCACCAAGGGTGCGGCGCGAATGGCTGAAGTCGGCGCGCGGTTTGCTCTGGATGGTATGCCGGGCAAACAGCTGGCGATTGACGCCGACATGTCGGCCGGCGCGATTGATCACCAAACGGCCAAGGAGCGCCGGGAACGTGACCAGCAGGAAACCACTTTCTTCGGCTCGCTTGACGGTGCCTCGAAGTTTGTCAAGGGCGATGCCGTTGCTGGTTTGCTGATCACTTTGCTGAACCTAGTCATGGGGTTGATCATGGGAGTCCTGGTCCAAGGCATGCCGGTTGGCAGTGCCTTTGAGACCTATGCAATCTTGACCGTAGGCGATGGTCTGGTTTCGCAGATCCCTTCGGTAATCATTTCCATTGCTGCGGCGCTGCTGCTGGCCCGTGGCGGTACTACCGGTGCCACAGACACCGCCCTGTTTGAACAATTCGGCCGTCATCCTGCTGCACTGACCACTGTTGCCGTGCTGATGGTGATGTTCGCGCTGGTTCCGGGCTTGCCCTTTTTGCCGTTCGTGACCGGCGGCAGCGTGCTGGGGTACATGGCCTTTAGAATGGCCAAACGGAAAAGGGATGATGCCGAAGCGGAGATCGAGGAAAAGATCGAGGAAGCCGCGGACCCGGCTGCAACACGGCCGCTGGGCGATATCCTGGACCTGGATGATCTGCATCTGGAGTTTTCGCCGGATCTGGTGGGCATGGTGCTTGATGCCGGCACCGGGCTGGATGCCAGAATTGCCAACATGCGCTCCCACATTGCCACGACATTCGGTTTGATCCTGCCGGAAATCCGGCTGACTGATCAGCATGATCTGGAAAGAGGCACTTATGTCATCAAGGTTCAGGGAGTGGAGCAGGTCCGCGGTACGCTGCACCCGGATATGATTCTGGCGCTCATGCCTGACAATCATGACACACTTCCGCCGGGCACTGATGTGACTGAACCGGTCTATGGCGCACCGGCTCGCTGGATTTCAGCCAAGGCTCAGGAGCAAGCCGCGCTGGCCGGCGCCACGGTGGTCACGCCGCCGGAAATCTTGGCGACCCATCTTCTTGAGATCATAAAGCAGAACTTCTCCCGCTTGCTGACACTCAAATCATTGCGCCGACTGCTGGACGAGATGACACAGCTGTCCGATGGCTTCAGGTCTGAAGCAAACCGCAAGCTGCTGGATGCATTGGTGCCGGATAAGGTGCCGATGGATACCTTGCATGCAGTTCTGCGGCTTCTGCTGGAGGAGCGGGTGTCGATCCGCAACATGCCTCTGATCCTCGAATCGATTGCTGAGGCGCGGATGCACACAACCCAGCCAGAACTGATTTGCGAGCATGTGCGCCAGCGCCTAGGCTTCCAGCTGGTGGCCGAAATGAAGCGCGAGGACGGCACCATTCCGCTGATCCAGTTGGCACCGGAATGGGAGGATAAATTCTCTACGTACCAGGTGGATGCTCAAGGTGCCGGCCTGGATATTGCGTTACCGCCTGACCTGTTTAATCGGCTTGCAGACGGGTTGAGCGACAAGCTGGTAACAATCACTGATCAGGGCATTTTTGCCGCAGTTGTAACGTCAACCCGCCGCCGCCGGTATTTGAAGACAATCCTGAAGTCGCGGGGCATTACCAATCCAGTTCTGTCGTTCGAGGAAATCGGCCTCGAGGCACGGCCGGCTCTGGTCGGAATGGTTCAGGCATGAATATGAATTTTCTGCCGCCGGAGCTGGTATTGCTTCTGGGAGCAGGATTCTGGCACGCAGCTATCGTCTTTCTGCGTGTTTCCGCCATGGTGTCGGTCTTGCCGGCCGTGGGCGAACTTTATGTTTCAGCTCGGGTCAAACTGGCAATCGCCCTGGCCTTTACCTTTATCGTGGCTCCAGCGCTTCCGCCTTATCCCGAACCAAACGGTGTCATGGGCTATGCGCGTTTTGCAGTGACAGAGGCCATTATCGGTCTAGCGTTAGGCATTGGCGTGCGAATTTTTGTACTGGCCTTGCAGACGGCCGGAACGATTGCGGCACAAAGCACGTCATTGTCACAGGTTCTGGGCGGCATTGGCGCGGAACCAATGCCCGCTCTTGGGGCAATTCTCATGATCTCAGGTGTAACACTGGCGGTCATGCTTGGGCTGCATATCCGAGTGGCTGAGCTTCTCATCGGTTCTTACCGGATGTTTCCTGCCGGGCAGTTTCCTGCAGCGGCGGGACTGACAGAGTGGGGTGTGTACCGGATATCAGAGAGCTTTTCGATGGCGTTCACTCTCGCCGCTCCTTTTGTCATCACTGCAGTGATCTACAATTTGGCGCTTGGCGTTATTAACAGGGCAATGCCGCAGCTAATGGTTGCCATGGTTGGCGCTCCGTTGATCACATTTCTTGGATTGTTCATCCTTATGGTCGGCAGTCCAATGATCCTGGATGTATGGTCCCGTGCGCTGATGGCGTTCCTCTCCAATCCTGGGGGCGGAATGCCATGAGCGACAAGGACGACGATTCCGACAAGTCATTTGAGCCTACGGAACAGAAGCTCCGCAAAGCCCGAGAAAAGGGCGAGGTGGCAAAATCCACGGACTTGTCCGTGTCTGCAGCCTATCTCGGCTTGATTGTGGCGCTCTACTCGGCAGGCAGCTCCGGGGTTGAGGGAATGGGCTCGGCGCTGATGGCGTTTTTGGACCAGCCCGATCGGCTGGCTGCGATGTTTTTTAACGATGGATCTTCTGCCGCCCCTACAGGCGGCTTTATAACCAGTGTTTTGCGGCCGGTTCTTCCGTGGTTTCTGGTGCCGTTTGTCCTGGTTTTGCTGTCTATTGTGGGCCAGCGCGCTTTGGTTTTTGCCCCCAGTAAGCTGGAACCAAAACTGTCGCGAATCTCGATCATATCTAATGCAAAAAACAAGTTTGGCCGTTCCGGCCTGTTTGAGTTTCTGAAGAGTTTTCTGAAACTGTCTCTCTATTCCGTTTGTTTGGGCGTCTATCTGAACTACCGGCTGCCTGACATGATCTCATCGTCGGGTACTGGGCCGCAATCTGTTGTTCTGATGCTATCGCAGCTTGCGCTCGAGTTTTTGTTTCTCGCGCTGATCATTTCCTTGGCCATCGGGGTTGTGGATGCGGTTTTTCAGCATGCTGAACATCACCGTAAGAACATGATGTCGCGAAAAGAAATCCAGGATGAGATTAAGGACGCTGAAGGCGATCCTCATATGAAGGGCAAACGGCGCCAGCGCGGCCAGGAAATTGCGATGGGTCAGATGATGGCGGCTGTGCCGGATGCGGACGTGGTGATCGTCAACCCGACCCATTATGCGGTGGCCTTGAAATGGAGCCGCGAAAAGGGGGCTGCACCGGTTTGTGTTGCCAAAGGGGTTGATGAGGTCGCCGCGGCTATCCGGCGGGTTGCCAATGAAAATGCGGTTCCCATACACAGTGATCCGCCGACCGCTCGGGCCTTGCACGCAGCAACTGAGATTGGTGATGAAATTCTAGAAGAACACTATGCACCGGTGGCAGCAGCAATCCGCTTTGCCGAAGAAATGCGCAGGCGTGCCAAAGGGAAGGTTACATGAAGCAAAAGATGCTAGACCAAATGGCGGCAGTGACAGCTGCACAATACATGCAAGAGCATGCCAAAATTCAACCGGCATTGGCTCGGGAAGCCGAATTGCGCGGTCAGTTGGCCAGGCTCAATGACCAGGTCCAAGCGACACGCGCGCTGACAGACGGCGACCATGCACTGAAAGCCCTTGGTGCGGATCTACTCTGGCAGGGATGGCATACCCGCACACGGCGCCAGCTGAACATGGATCTGGCTAAAGCCACGGCGCAAAAACTGCGGATGATGGATGAATTGCGCAAGGCATTCGGACGTAAGCAAGCCGTTGAAACAATGGCTGCCGCTGAACGTAAACGCTGCAAGACCGCGCGGGCAAAGATGCTGATGGACAAGCTTCTGGACAGCTGAAGCGTATGGCTCAGGCCGAAAAAAGGCCGGTTCTGCGGAACCGGCCTGGTATTGTCAGTTTGTCAAAATTGTTAGGTCAGACGTCCTGCCGTGAGATATCCATGATCAGCACATCAAAAACGCCTTTGCCGACATGTTTCTGTGCGGCTTCCCGCAAGGCGGTGCGCAGCGGTTCCAAGACATCAGACCGTGTAAAAGCCCCGCGAAAGCCGCCCATGTTTGCGTGATCGAAAAGAACCTGCAGGAAGGCATCACGCAGTTTTGGTTCATAAGCCCTTACTTTTTCGCTGGTGCCTGTTGCCGCTTCCAGGCTGAGGGATATGACGACCAAGGACGTCAGTTGGTCGCGATCGACAACCGGCACCACGAATTGATTGTTGATCTTGATGTACTCCCGTAAGTCCTCCTCGCTTTCTTCGGCGGGTTCTTCCGCGTCCTCAGCAGGCATATGGGCAGCTTCTTCTCCTGCGGCGGCGTGGTTTTCTTCAGGTGCGGGCGCCAGCATAATGCCGGCGCCGATACCGCCTCCGGTTCCGAGGAGCAGCAGGATGATAGGCAGGAGTTTTGATAGCATGATAACTCTCAGAATGGCAGGACTACATCAAGCAGCTGCTGGCCATAGCGCGGCTGCTGCATGTCAGTGATTTGGCCGCGGCCGCCATAGGACACTCGGGCGGAAGCAATTTTGTCATAGGTGATTTCGTTCTGTCGGCTGATGTCTTGGGGGCGGACATAGCCGGTCACCAAAAGCTCGCGCAGTTCGAAATTCACGCGCAGTTCCTGGGTGCCGCTGATTGCCAGAACTCCATTGGGCAGCACATCGACCACCGTTGCAGCAACCCGCAGTTCAAGTTTTTCACTGCGCTTGACAGATCCTTTTCCGCCGGAGGCGCTTGAACTGCCAAGTTCAACTGCTTCTGCCGACGAGGCGCCATCAGGCAGCTTCTGATCCAGTCGTTGCGGCAGTCCCAGCAGCTGCGGTACGTTCAGGGTTTCTGATCCTGAGCGGGACCGTTGGGTATCGTTGGAAATTTCAGCTTCTTCATCGATTTCAATCACGACCGTCAGGATATCCCCGCGCTTGATTGCACGACGGTCACCCAGAAGAGACTGCTGCGAACCGCTCCAAAGCGAGGCGCCGTCGACAGTACGCCGGGCATGGGTTTGGGCCGGCAGTCCCTGATAGAGCATGGCTACATGCTCGGGTGTTTCGTTTGCCGGTGTGAAGGAAGGGGCTTTGCCCAGGTGATCCATCCGGCCGCAGGCACCCAGCAGGGCAAGCCCGTACAGCATCGGTTTTACAAGAGAAAATTTCTTAGACATCAGTTTACCTCTACGGATCCGTCTTCGGTAATCCGGCCAGTGACGGTGGTGCGGGAAGAAAGGTTCATGACCCGGACAGCCTCACCGGCCGAACCGCGACCAAGCGCGCGTCCATCTGCAGCGATGGAAAGCCCGCCTTGGCGGAAAATCAGCGTCACAAGGTCATTGCGTTCGACAATGGCAGGTGGACCGATATCGCCAGGGCGCAAGGGCCGGCCTGCATAAAGAGCCACACGAGCTTCCATGCCGATAACGTCGCCTGGAATGGACAGCGCACCTAAAATCTCACCCTTCTTCAGGGCTAGGTCTTCGGCGTTTACAATTGCTTTCGCACGGATTGTGCGTGTCGGAACCAGGTAGTCCGCCCAGACAGGCGGGGCACACAGCACGGCGGCAATCAGACAGGCAAGAGCATGTTTCATCAGCGTACCTGTGTGGTTGCGCCCATCATCTCGTCGACAGCCGAGATGACCTTGGCATTCATTTCATAACCGCGCTGGGCTTCAATCAGTTCTGTCACTTCGCGAACAGCATCAACCGAGCTGGCTTCCAGGTAGCCTTGGCGGAAAGTTCCAAGCCCGTCCTCGCCAGCGGTAGAAACAGTTGCGGTGCCAGAGGCTTCGGTCGCGGTGAACAGATTGCCTCCGATTGCTTCAAGCCCTTTCGGGTTTGTGAAGCCAGCCAAAGTGAGCTGCCCCAGCAGCTGGCCTTCGGTGGTTTCGTTGAAGTAGCCGTAAACTTCACCCTCGGCATTGATCGAAATGCCGGTGGCATCATCAGGAATAGTGACCTCTGGTGATACCGCGTAACCGTCTGAAGTCACGATAAGCCCTTCGGACGTCCGTTTTAGCGCACCGTCGCGGGTATAGGCATTCTGGCCAGAAGGCAGGGTGACCTCCAAGTAGCCTTTGCCGTCGATTGCAATGTCCAGATCGTTGTTGGTCTGCTGCAACGCGCCCTGGGACAGATGGACCGATACTGCAGCCGGGCGTACGCCAAGGCCGACCTGGATACCGGTAGGCAGCACTGTGCCGTCTGACGCGTTTACTGTGCCCGCGCGTGAGACCTGCTGGTAATGCAGATCGGCGAATTCAGCCCGCCGTGCATTGTAGGCAGTGGTGTTCATGTTCGCGAGGTTGTTGGAGATGGTCTCCACCCGCAACTGCTGAGCGCTCATGCCGGTCGCGGCGATCTTCAAGGCACGCATCTGGATTCTCCTAGGTCTTGATCAAGTTCTTGATTGCATTGCGGATGCGCTCGTCTTCCGTCTGCAGGAAGCTTTGGCCCATCTCATAGGCGCGCTGGACTTCGATCATCCGGGTTACTTCGGAAATCGCATTAACGTTGGAACCTTCCAGAAACCCTTGCAGGATTTTTGAGTCCAAGGAATCCTCGATTTCGCCGTCGACGCGGAACATCACCCCGTCTTCCCGCACCAGCGTGTGGCTTTCCATTGGTTTGAAGACGCCCAATTGACCGAGAAGCCGTCCATTTGCACTGATGGAGCCATCTGCGCCAACTTCGATTTTGCCTGCATCCGGAGGTACAAAAACAGGGGCGCGGCCTGCGTCCAGAACCCGGAAGCCATCCATGTTCACAAGATCGCCATCAGCATTGGGAGAAAAGGCGCCTGAGCGGGTCAGCCGTTCACCCTGGGGAGTTTCCACCATGAAGAAACCGTCGCCTTCGACAGCGAAATCGAATGTCCCGCCGGTTTTTGTGAGCTGGCCTTGCTCCATTGAGGTGTTGAAGATGTTGGCACGCGACATCGACAGAGATTGCTGCCCTGGGGATGTCTGTACGAACTCAGAGAAAACCAGCCCTTCCTGCCGGTAGCCTGACGTGGCGGAGTTTGCGATATTGTTTGCAATGACACGCATTTCGCGCATCAATCCCGATTGACGGGAAAGCGTGGCGTAACCTGCTGTTTCCATTACAGTCCTCCGGCAATCATTGGAACGACGTGACCATCAAAAAAGGCCACGAGGGTTTGAGTCATAAAGCCCATGGTCATCCAGAAAACGACGATGATCGCAGTCAGTTTCGGGACAAACGTCAGCGTCATTTCCTGCACCGATGTGAGTGCCTGAAACAGGCCAATGGTCAGACCGACAACCAGCGCCACAACCAGGATCGGGGTCGACATGGTGACGGCGGCCCATATGGCCTGGCGCAGGGTGTCGTAGAAAAGGCTTTCACTCATCATGGCTCAGACCGGCATTCTCAGGATTTCCTGATAGGCCTCGACCACCTTGTTGCGAACAGTGACGGCGGTTTCAACGGCCAGTTCGGTTTGAGCAAGCGCCTGTACCAAAGCATGCGGATCGGCCTGCGAGGTCATGGCCTGTACAGATACCTGTTCGCTGTGCTGCAAGTTTGCGGCGAAGCTTTCAAAGCTCTCCTTCAGACGGGCGCCAGCGCCAACGGCGTCATGATTGGGGTCTGCCTTGGTGGCGGGCCGGGCGGCGGTATAGCCGCTAGCGGCGGAAAGACTGCGAATATCCATTCTGGATCTCCAATAGTTTCAGTTAACGTCTCAAAAGTTCCATAAGCGAAGTCGACATCGACCGGGTCTGTTCGAACATTTTCAGGTTGGCCTCGTAGCTGCGCTGGGCTTCTCGTGCGTCCGCGATCTCGATCATGAGATCGACGTTCGACCCTTTGTAGTGGCCACTTTCATCCGCCAAGGGATGCGAGGGGTCATAGACTTCCTCCAGATCACGGCGGTCCAAGGCAATCCTGCCAGTGCGGACATGCTCGACATCAGTTTGTAATTCGCGCACGGATTCGAACGGCACTGTTTTGCGCCGGTACCCTGGGGTGTCCGCATTGGAGATGTTCTCAGACACGTGGCGCAGCCTTGAAGCTTGCGCCTTCAGCCCGCTGGCGGTGACGGAAAGGGCTCTCGAAAACTCGCTCATTGCATATTCCCTTACTGTTTGCCCAGGCTGGAGCGCAGGATGTTCATGGAGGATTTGTAGATTGCCATGGCGCGTTTGTGCTGGCGTGCGACCTCAACCCCTTTCAGCAATTCGGTTTCGACGGAAACAGAATTGTCATTGGGGTCGCTGCCGTCATCAGAAGAGGTGACAACCCAGTTCATCTCGTTGCCTGCTGCGCCATTCAAATGGCTGCCGCGGCTTGCAATCATGCCAGTCGGATGAGCGCTGGCTGCAAAGATTTCTTTGAAAGGCTTGATATCTTTGGTGTGGTAACCCGGTGTATCGGCATTGGCGATATTCTGGGAAACCAGTGCCTGACGTTTGCCGGCATGGGTCGCCATTGAATAGGCGATTTTGAATACGTTCAATTCTGTGAACACCAGGGCTTCTCCCTTGATCGATTTCAATCAAGACTTAACCCCGATTCCTTTAGAAATTGTTTTCAGGACAGCAAGGGAGGCCGCTGCAATGAAAGCAGAGCTGCAAGCACTGACCCGTCAAATCGCCGGCAAGAGTCTGGCAACCCAGGTAGGTAGGGTGACAGGGATTTCAGGCGGAGAGATTGAAATCAGCGGGTTGGCGGCCGCGGCACGGATCGGTGACCGATTGGTGTTACGCCGCGACCCGCAGAATGATTTGCACGGCGAGGTTCTGAAGATTAACGGTAGCAATATCAGCATGTTACCAGATAGGGCGCCTGATGGTGCTGCTATCGGGGATCCCGTTCTGCTGAAACCGTCACCAGAGTTTGCCCCCAGTGACCATTGGATTGGGCGGGTGATTGATCCCTTTGGGGAGCCGCTGGATGACCGGCCCATGCTCCCTGGCAATACTCCTCGGGACTTGATGGCTGCGCCGCCCAAGGCAGCGGGGCGTCGGTCAATGGGTGAGAGGTTGGATACCGGCCAAGCGGTTCTGAATACGATTCTCCCGATTGTACGGGGGCAGCGAGTGGGTCTTTTTGCCGGTTCCGGGGTTGGGAAATCCTCTCTGTTGGCGAAGCTGGCGCAAAATATGGATGCAGATGTCGTCGTTATGGCCCTGATCGGCGAGCGCGGGCGCGAGGTGAATCACTTCGTTGAGCAGGTTTTGGGGCCCGAAGGCATGCGCCGGGCCATCGTAGTGGCAGCGACGTCTGACCAGTCGGCACTGGTGCGCCGCCGGTGTGCCTGGGCAGCCATGACGGTGGCGGAGCACTTCCGTGACCAAGGAAAGAACGTGCTTTTCCTGGCCGACTCGGTCACCCGTTTTGCTGAAGCACACCGCGAGATTTCAGCAGCGTCCGGTGAGGCCCCGGCGCTGCGTGGATATCCCCCGTCCGTGACGCCGCTGATCACCGGGTTGTGTGAACGGGCCGGGCCTGGCGGAGAAGGGCAGGGCGACATTACTGCGGTGTTCAGTGTTCTTGTAGCTGGGTCGGATATGGACGAGCCGATTGCAGATATTTTGCGCGGTGTTCTGGACGGGCACATCGTGTTGAACCGAGAAATTGCCGAGCGGGGGCGGTTTCCCGCGATTGACGTCTCGCGATCGGTGTCACGGAGCCTGCCTGCCGCGGCTACCCCTGATGAAAATGAGGCGATACAGGATGTGCGCAAATTCCTGGGCGCTTATGAGCAGTCAGAAGTCATGATCCGTGCCGGACTGTATGCTGAAGGCAATGATGCGGTGCTGGATCAAGCAGTAAAACTATGGCCCGAACTGGATTCTTTCTTTGGCCGTGAAGATTCGGAAGGCATCACTAGCAGTTTCAACCGCTTGCTTTTGCTTTTGCGCCGGGCAAAGGCCGGACGCTGAACCTTTCTACGGAAGCCGGGCCAGGATAGGCTTGGCACGGGAATGATGCAGGGCAATTAAGTGTTTCTGTGCTTGCATTCTTTTGTCTGTCCGGCAGGTTTTCTGAGTTCGTGCACTGACGGACAGAAAAAATTGTTCGTCAGCGGGGCAGCACAAGGTCCATGTTGACTTTGACTCGCCCCAAACACACTCATTCACCATGAAATAGTATCTGTCTAGCCGGTCTGCCAGCCGACCCGTTTGAGCGTCTGTAGGCCATTTTCGAACCGATAGCTAAAGCCTGGAACGGCTGTAGGGCGGAGCCGGGAATGCGAGTGCTCATCAGTCGGGATGCGGCGTTTGCCTCGCGAAGCAAGCAGGTCAAGGTCGAAGTCCTTTCTGCGCCTCCTTGCACTTCGATACCTTCGTGCAAAGCCGGTTTGGCGGGTCAACAGCCTTCTGGACTGTTCTCTGATGCGCCTCACGTTCCCGGTCAGGGAAACTTAGCGGACAACTTCAGCTTGATACCATTCAGTTCTCAGGGGGGCAGAGCAGCTTTGTTCTGAAATCGATCAGGCCGGTGTCAGACAATCAGTTTTTCAGACTATCCCGGGATTGTCGGCGCCCTGTACGCATCTTTGCAGAACTTTAGAAAAATCCGGTGCTCAAGGTTGAGCGGTGCTTTTTACCAGTTGCCTGAACTCAAACCGTCAGAGGCAACCTGGTACAGGTCGGCATGTAGACATTCAGAAGAGCGAAGATTTCAGCCCGCCCTGGCCCTTGTCGGCTAGGCGGGCAAAAAGGTCACGAGGGTCGGACGGCAAAGAGCCGATCTTCCCGAGGCAGCAATGTGCGCAGAGCCTTCAGGCAACGGTAATGATTGTTGCTGATAAGAGCATCAGTGGCTTCGGAAATGGACGCACGGCTGTCTGGGTCGGTGAACACCTGGCTAAGCTCTTCAATTCTGCGAAGCATAGGCAGCCGTTCTTCTTCCGGGTCTGCATCACCCGACAGTATCAGCTGCGCAGCATAGCATACACGGCGTACCGGGGTATTGGCCTCTTCCGGGTGGATTGCGTCGCGCAGACGCAGGATATTGGCATCCGGAGTGACAATGGACAGGCGGCTACGACGGTCGCCGTTTTCAATCACTGCGCCATTCACAAGGACGCGCTCTTTCGGGGCGAGTTTCAGGACAAGTCCGCTCATATTCAGGATGCTCCGCTGCGGAGGCCACGCATGATGGCCGTATTGATTTCCACCAGTGGCCGGACATCGGCCTTGCGCTGAAGCACTTTGGTGGTGTGTTGTCGCGTGAATTCCGCCAGTTCGAAAAGGTTCTGCTTCAGGTCGTCCGGCAGCGGGTTGTTCTTTGACGCGAGATCTGTGGTGAAAATTGACCACAGCTTGCGGTTGTCGCTCAGAGCCGCAGCAAGCTCGCTAAATTCATTGCGGCCTTTCTGCGTTGCTGTGATCAGTCGGCGGGTGACGCGGGCGATCACTTCATACTCGAAATTCTTAGCTGTCCGGGTCGGGGCCTTTGCCGCCGAATAGGCACTCTTCGCCTTCAGAAGGGCATTCACGTGTTTTCCTAACGTATTATTCTTCAGGTTCTCTGAGAGGGGAAGACCGGGGCGCCATCAGCGCCCCGGATCAGGCTGTTATTGGAACAGCTGCTGCAGAGTGGACGGCGACTGGTTCGCGATCGTCAGCGACTGCACCGCTAGCTGCTGCTGTGTCTGCAGCGCCTTTAGGCGGGCCGAGGCTTCTTCCATGTTGGTGTCGGTCATAGTGCTGACGCCAGATTTCAGAGAGTCGGTCAGTTTCGACACGAAGTCGCTCTGCCCTTCCAGACGGTTGCTGGCCGAACCAAAGGTTGCAGCGGTGTCAATCGCGAAGGCCAGCATGTCATCGATTTCATCCAGAACATTTGCTGCGTTTGTTGAAGTCAGCGCGGTTATGCCGCTGGCGTTCAGGCTGTTTGCAGAATCAATCGCAGAGACGGTGATGACGTCATTCGCAGGATCCAGACCGCCAAGCACGTCCAGCTGGGTTGTAACAGCGTCATCTAGCAGGTTCGCACCGTTGAAGGACGCAGAGTCGATGATCGATTCAATCTGGTCTTGCTTGGTAACAAGGTTAGCCTGGATTTGATCATGGCTCACGTTCTGGGAAACGCCTGACACCACCAGTTCACGCATTTCTTTCAGAGTTTCAACGATCTGCTCCATCCCGGAGGATGCAACAGCCACGGTTGCCTCGCCGAAGTTCAGGGCGTCATTTACCGCCTCGTAGGCCTGAATGTCAGATTCCATCGACTTGGAGATGGCCCAGACAGCGGAGTTGTCTTTTGCCATCCCGACCTCTTTACCGGTCGAGATCTGGTTCTGGGTGTCTTCCAGGCTGTTGTTCACAGTTTTCAGAGTCTGCAGAGCAACCATTGCGCCGTTGTTGGTCAGAATGCTGGTCATAGCTTTTTCCTTTAGCTTCGGGCCTTTGGCCCCTGATTTACTTGCCCCACGGGGGCGCTGTGTGACGTCTTTCTGACTGTGCGTTCCGCCGTCCGGCTTCCGCGCCACCCGTTATCAGGTGCAAGGCGACTTTGGCGCAGTAGTTGCTAAGGGAGTGCTAATGGCAGAATTTGGTTTTTTAGAATTTTCCCCAAATTGCGATCACGCCCGTTTTTCCAGCTTGGCTCCGTTGCGGGTGCCATAGCGGGTTCTGCGCCCGGATTGGTCGTAGACGTCCAGGCCTTTGCGGATACGCCGCAATTCGGCCATCCGGGTTGCGACCGAGCGAATTCCTTGCATGGCGCTGTCCAAAAGGTCTTGATTGCGGGTCAGCTTGCTCTGCACCAATTCCAGCGGCTGGCGCTCCAATTCGGATATCGAGTTCAGCTGCCCGATGATCTTCTCTTTCCTGGCCAGTAGATTCTCCATCTTTTCAAGATTGCCTGCCACCAGGGCAGTTCGTTCCTGATCGAGGATCTGGTCCAGCTCATCGATGAGCTGCTGGGGGGCTGTGTTACTCACCTTGGGTCTCCTTCAAAGCATGATAAAGTGATTCGGCCAGGCCAATGCCGCCGGAGCGGGCAATCTGGTTGGCTTGTTCGCGGATCAAAAAGCTGGAGAACTGTTCTTCGCCGGCGCCGCCTCCAAAGGCTTCGCTGGATTCTCCCAGACCTGCAGACTTCAGCATTTCCGCAAGAAATGAGGCTTCCAGTTCGATCGCGGCTTCCCTCAAGGGGTCTTTGGCAGCAGGCCGTACGGGCGTGGTTGCAGGCAATGCCTGGGGCGGGGCAGGTAATATTTCTGGCATGTCCGGTTCTCCGGTTGTCTCTCGAATTCCATCGAATTTTCTGAGACTGCGCTAGAACCGGTTAAAATTACCGTAACCGCTTTGCGTTAGTGCTGTTCCTGTCGAGATAGAATGTCTGGAACAGAACATGATGATGAATTCGATCCTTGGTGTTGAGCCCGCCGCGGCTGGGAAAGTCCTGTCTTCTCCAGTGGGAAGTCAGAAAAAAACCAGTGAATCCAATGAATTTTCGGATTTCATGGCTGCAGAGACTGAACGAGGCACGCCTGCTGGAGAAGAGTCGGAAACTGCGAGCGAATCTGTTGCCGCAAATGCGGAAGACGAGGCTTCAGAACATCCTGCACAACCTTCAGGCGTGAGCGAGAACGTAACGGACGAAACTGTCCAAGCGGTGGAAGTTGCTGTGTCTGAAACCACTTCAGACACAGCGTCGGAAGTTCCTGAGCAGGCTCAGGTAGACGCAGAGGAAACCGCAGATAGTCTCGCTGCGCAATTGGCCGGTAGTGCTGATGTGAATGAGGCTGCGCGAAACAAAGAATCAGTCGGCTCCGTCAAGAACGAGAAAGTTTCCCGGGTTGATGCACAGCCTGTCAGGGGAATGCAGGAACCAGGTTCAGACCTTGGCAATCTGCCGGAAAAAGGCGTGTCTCCTCGGGAAGGCCTTCCTGGTGAAGGAGTGAAACAGGTATTGGCTGCTGGAAACGCGGCAAGCCACGCTGATGGTCGAGTGAACGAAGGCAGTGAAACGAAGTCCAAGAACACTGGGGCAAGCGAGGCGCGTGTTTTGCCAAGCCCCGAGGCTGCAGAGAACGGAGCCACTGAAACAACGAAACCCTCCAGAGGGGGCGGTGAAGGCTTAGTGGCAGCAGGGCAATCGAGAGAACCCAAGTCTTTCAAAACAGAGGGGGCAGGCAGCACCAATACAATGTCCGCTGCTCCGAATGAACGCGCAGTTGAGCAAATCGCTGCCCGGCAGCCGGACGGCGTGGCCCGTACAGCTTCTTCCAGCGTCCTCGCTGCAGTGCAGTCGCTGGCGGCTGGTCCCTCTGCATATCAGGAAAAATCTCATAGGGCAGAGCTTGCAGCTGCCGGTGTAGAGGTTTCAAAGGATGCGGCGGCTGAAGCCCTTGTCGAGAAGAAATCTAAACCAGCCGGAGCTGGCGGGCAGGTTGTTCAAACCGCGCTTCCGTCTCAGGCTGCGCAGCAGGCTGCAACAATTTTCCAGCCTATGCTGGCAAGCGGCGAGGCTCTTGCCGAAACTGGCCCGCACACCCTGTCACTTGGCCTGACAGGAGAAGCACCGGGGTTGAGCCAGCTATTGGCGGAAGCCTCTATCGGGACGCAAGCGGCGCACCGGCCGGAATTGCCACGGATGATCGCGTCGCAGATTGCCGAAGCTTTTGCAGCCAAGGGCGAGCAAAAGGTGGAAGTTAGCCTGAACCCGCAGGAACTGGGGCAGGTCAAGATGCGCGTGGTGACCAGCGAAACGGGCATCACAATGATCATTCAGGCAGAGCGTCCTGAAACCAGTGATCTGATGCGTCGGCATATCCATGAACTGGCGGAGGAATTCCGCCGCATGGGGTATGAGGATATCTCGTTCGAGTTTAGCGGGGGGCAATCCGGCGGTGAAAATACCGACGAAAATGCAGATGACGGAACCGGACAATCTGCCGGTGTGGTTGGCTCGCAGTCTGGGGACGAGACTGCTGGCACGCAAGCAACACAAAATCTCCGGCTTGGAAGCGCCGGCGTAGATATGAGGGTCTGAATAGATGACAACAGCAGTAAGTTCGGCGGCCAGCTCCGCCGCGCAATCCAATCTCCCGCCAGCAGCTTCGCAGCAAACGTCTGGGCTGACGTCGGACTTCGAGACATTCGTAAAAATGCTCACAGCACAGGCGACCAATCAGGATCCGCTTCAGCCGATGGATTCGACTGAATATGCAGCGCAGCTGGCGCAATTCTCAATGGTTGAACAGCAAACACATACCAACACCTTGTTGGAAGAACTGCAATCTCAGCTTGGTCTGTCCACCATGGCGGCCAGCATGACTGCTCTGTCCGGTTGGGTGGGCATGGAAGCCCGCGCTGTCGCTCCTGGGTATTTTGACGGTACCAACCCGATCACCATTGCACCAAACCCGGCTGCTGCCGCTGATTCCGTGACGCTGGTTGTCAGGGATTCCAACGGAACAGAAGTTCAGAAAATTGACCTGCCAGTGTCTGCCGACCTGTATGAATGGGATGGCCTGGATAGTGATGGGACTCCTTTGGAAACAGGTGAATACATCTTCTCGGTCGAAAGCCACGAGGGCGACGATCTGCTGCTTGAAGAATACGCCGAGATTTACTTCAAGGTGAACGAAACCCAGATGCAAGGCAGCGAAGTGGGGCTGGTTTCTGAAGGCGGTTCAGTGGTTCTGGCGTCCTCTGTCAGCGCGCTGCGCGACCCAAAGGGCTAATCCTGTTGTAGGCGCAAGCGGAAAAACTGTTTAAGAGCAGGGCGGACTAACACCGGAGGCCGCCCTGCAACTGCCGTCTGATCAGTTTGAAGCCCGTTTCTTTGCACATTTGTCCGCAATGGGTTTGCATGTGCCGGCCCCTCGGCGGTTAACCGGAGGGCGGTCCAATCATGTCTGGCGTGCAGGCGGGCTGGTAATCAAACTCTACGCTGCGGATGGCGCCAACCCGTTGTTTGCCAATGACCCGGCCCGGGAAAGCGCGGTTCTGACGGCCCTGTCGGGAACCGGTATGGTGCCGCCGTTGGTGCAGACCGGGGTTTTCGAAGGTTGGAGATGGTTAAGCTACGCTCATGTCAACGGTCAGCCCTGGCAGGAAAACACCGGACATGTGGCGCGGCTGCTGGGGCGATTGCATGACGTCTCACCGCCGCCGGGGCTGCCGACCGGCGTGAATGGCAGTATTGCGTTGGAAATGCAGACCATGGGCATTCTGAAGTCCTGCAAGGATCGGGAAGTATTGACTGCACTACGCCCGCTGGGGCGGATTCCGCCAGTACGGCAGTTACAGCTCATCCATGGCGACCCTGTGCCGGGCAATCTATTGGCGCATGACGGCACTTTGACATTGATCGATTGGCAATGTCCGCAAATTGGCGATCCGGCAGAGGATCTGTCGCTGTTCCTGTCTCCGGCGATGCAACTGACGTACCGGGGAACACCACTGTCGAAGGCGGAAGAAGACAGTTTTTTGAAAGCTTACCCTGATCCGCGCATTGCCGGGCGTGCGCTGGCGCTGCAACCCTGGTTCCACTGGCGCATGGCAGCATATTGTCTGTGGCGTGCTGAACGGGGTGATGAGAAAGACTGGCGGGCCTATGAGCTGGAATGTACGGCGCTTCAGTCGGTCAGGCCAAGAAACGCATAGGCTGGCGGCATCAGAACCCGCCGGCCCCGGCCAAAGGGGAAACGCGCCATTTTCTGCACTACCGGAGAGTATGGGAGCTCTGGCGTACGCCCTTGTACAAGATCACTAAGCAGCCGACCGGAATAGCTGCCCATTGCCACACCGTTGCCGTGATAGCAAAGACCAGCGAACATGCCGGTGTGGCCTGGCACCGGGCCGATAAACGGTACCAGATTGCGTGACAAGCAGACCATGCCGGACCAGCAGTGGGTGGTTTCCACAGATTTCCAGGCTGGGAACATCGCGTCAAAATCCCGCCGCAGCTTGCGCCGGATGCCAGCCTCGGCCTGTGGTGAGGCGAACAACCCGCCGCGCATTCCGAACAGGAACCGCTTGTCCGGCATCAGACGGAAATAGTGTAGCAGGTTGCGGGTGTCATAAGCCATCTGGTGCGAGAACCAGCCCTGCGCCTGCAGCTCTTGCTCTGACAGGGGGCGGGTAACCATAACCGTGGACTGCGTCGGCATATACCGCCCGGCAAGCCAGTCTGGCAGGTTCTCGGAAGAATAGCCATTGGTGGCGATGATCACTTTGGACGCCCGCAACACTCCGTTGTTCGTCTCTATTTGATGCCTGTCGCCGACCTGCCTAACGGCCAGGGCGGCGCTGCGCTGAAACAGCCTTGCTCCGGCCTTCTGCGCGGCGGCGGCCAGGCCGAGCAGGTATTTGCGTGGGTTCAGGGCAAAGCCTAACGGCGTTGTCAGCGCAGCATGAAAGCTACCATTCAGCCCCTTGTCCTTTAGCTGATCACGGGTCAGGAAATCGGGTTCTTCCCCCTGCTGCCGCATCGCTTCGGCTTCAGCCGAAAGACGGGCTGCCGCTTTTGCGCTGTGGGCCAGCTGGGTTTCACCCTGTGAATGGGTGTCGGCATCAATTCCGTGGGTGTTCAGCAGGTCCCGCACCAGATGCACTGCGGCTTCTTCACTGGCGCCATAAGTGTCAGCGGCAGCTTTTCCAAAGAAGCGGCGCATGCTGCTGGCTGAGAGCTTTGAGCCGCCAAGGCAACAGAAACCGCCATTGCGCCCCGAGGCGCCCCAGCCTGCTGTCTCCGCTTCAAGCAGTGCAACCGAGACCCCAGACTCCGCCAGATGCAGGGCGGCTGACATCCCGGTGAAACCGCCGCCAATAATGGCGACATCGGCCTCAGCTTCGCCGTGCAGCACCGGCCAGTCCGGTGCTGCAATGGTCTCATCCCACCAGCAGTTGCTGCGCGGTCCGGGGCCATAGGCGTAGTCAGAGAAGATCCGGCGCATCAGTTGCGCACCGCTTCCATCTCCTCGCGCTTCTGCTTTGCCACCTGACGTTTGGTCACCAGCGAAGCGGTGATGACACCGACAGTGACAATGGCAATCATGATCGTCGACAGCGCGTTGATTTCAGGGCTGACGCCCAGGCGCACGGCCGAGAAGATCTTGATCGGGAGGGTGGTGGCCGACGGACCTGAGGTGAAGGAAGCAATCACCAGATCGTCCAACGACAGGGTGAAGGCCAGAAGCCAGCCGGAAATCACCGCAGGTGCAATGATCGGCAGGGTGACCAGCCGGAACGCTTCGGATGCCGAGCAGCCCAGATCCAGCGCGGCTTCCTCCAGCGACCGGTCGAAGGTCACCAGGCGAGAGGACACCACGACTGAGACATAACACATGGCAAATGTTGTGTGGGCCAAAACGATGGTAAAGACGCCGCGGTCCAGCCCGATGCCGATAAACAGCAAGAGCAGAGACAGGCCGGTGATCACCTCTGGCATCACCAGCGGTGCATAGATCATGCCTGAAAACAGTGTCCGCCCCATGAACCGCCCACCCCGCACCAGCACATAGGCTGCGATGGTGCCCAGCACTGTCGCGATAGTAGAGGAGAACACGGCGACCTTGATCGTGACCCAGGCGGCATTCAGGAATGCCTCGTTCTGCATCAGCTCGCCATACCATTTGGTCGAAAACCCGGCCCAGACAGTGACCAGCTTGCTTTCGTTGAAGCTGAAGATCACCAGGATCACCATCGGAATGTAGAGGAAAGCAAAGCCCAGGGTCAGCGATACCGCGTTGAACCAGCTCAAACGTTTCATTGCTCTGCCTCCTGCTGTTTCTGCTGGTTGCGCTGGAACAGCACGATCGGGATCACCAAAAGCAACAGCAGAATCACCGCCACCGCAGATGCCACCGGCCAGTCGCGGTTGGAGAAGAACTCCTCCCACAGAACCTTACCGATCATCAGTGTGTTGGAGCCGCCCAGCAGCGAGGGGATCACAAACTCACCCAGCACCGGAATGAAAACCAGGAAGCTGCCGGCGATAATGCCGTTTTTGGACAGCGGAATGGTCACCAGCCAGAAGGCAGAAAGCCGCGAGCAGCCCAGGTCTTCGGCAGCTTCGATCAGCGATCCGTCCAACCGCTCCAATGCCGAATAGACCGGCAGGATCATGAAGGGCAGATAGGTGTAGACGATGCCGATATAGACTGCAGAGTTGGTGTTGAGGATGGTCAGCGGTTCGGAAATTATCCCGGTCCACAACAGAAACTGATTGAGGAAACCTTCGTTCGACAGGATTCCCATCCATGCATAGACGCGGATCAGGAAAGAGGTCCAGAACGGCAGGATCACCAGCATCATCAGGGTAGGGCGCCACTCTTCGGGGGTTCTGGCCATACCATAGGCCATCGGGTAGCCCACCAGCAGCGTCAGGAACGTCGAGATGAGCGCGATTTTCAGCGAGCTCAGGTAAGCTTTCCAATAGAGGTCGTCTTCGGTCAGGAAGATGAAGTTTTCGAAGTCCAGCTCAGCAAAGAAGGCGCGGATGCCTTCGGCCCAGTCGAATTGGGGAAAATAGGGCGGGCGGGCAATTGCCGCATCCGACAGCGAGATTTTCAGGACGATGACAAAGGGCACCAGGAACAGTGCCAAAAGCCACACGTACGGGATGGCAATCAGGAAATACCGGCGCATCAGTCTGCCAGCAGAACGCCTGCCGTGGCGGTCCAGGACAGCCAGACAGTGTCTTCCCAGGTGAACGCGCGGCGGGCGATGCGGCGGGTGTTCGCAGCCTGTGCCTTGATCACCGCGCCAGTCGGCAGCTCCACATGATAGGTGGAGATATTGCCAAGATAAGCGATGTCGAGGATTTTACCCTGAACGGCATTGTCCGCGGTCTCAGGCTTGACGGCGCTGATCGAGACTTTCTCAGGCCGGATCGCCAGTTGGCACTTTTGCCCGTCGGAAAACCCGTTGGGCGACTGCACCGCGAGCGGCTCATGACCTTCGTGCCAGGACATCGCATAGCTGTCGCTGCCGTTGGGTTTGGCAGTGCCTTCGATGAGGTTCACATCGCCAATGAAGTCAGCCACATAGACAGAGTTCGGAGTTTCATAGATCCGGTCCGGTGTGGCCACCTGTATGATCTTGCCGTGATCCATAACCGCCACGCGGGACGCCACTGTCATCGCCTCTTCCTGGTCATGGGTCACGATCACAAAGGTGGTGCCGGTCTTTTCCTGAATGTCCATCAGCTCAAACTGAGTTTCCTGGCGCAGCTTCTTGTCAAGCGCACCGAGCGGTTCATCCAGCAGCAGCAGCTTTGGATGTTTTGCCAGCGAGCGTGCCAGCGCAACCCGTTGGCGCTGACCGCCGGAGATCTGATGCGGTTTGCGACGGGCGAATTGCTCCAGCCGGGTCAGCCGCAGCATCTCTTCGACGCGGTCATTGATGTCGTGCTTGGGCATCTTTTCGCGCTTCAGGCCAAAGGCGATGTTTTCCCAGACTGACAGATGCGGGAACAGCGCGTAGGACTGGAACATCATGTTCACCGCGCGCTTGTTCGGCGGCACCGGGGCGATATCCTGGCCGGCCAGGTGAATGGTGCCTTCGGACGGGGTTTCAAAGCCCGCCAGCATCCGCATCAGCGTGGTCTTGCCGCAGCCAGACGGCCCCAGCAGGGCGTAGAATTCTTTTTCGTAAATGCCGATGGTCAGATCGTCGATGGCGGTGAAATCGCCATAGCGTTTGGTGACGTTCTGGAAGTGGATCAAAGGCTTTGCCTCTGGATCGTTCCAGGGTTCGAAAGCGGAAGTATTCAAGCCGGGCCTCTTCTGCGATGCGTCGCGCGAATGTCTCGGAGGGCCGCGCGTGGTATTCTCCAGGCGCGTCAGGGTATGCGGGGCATCAATGACGCCCCGCAGGTCATATGCGGCAGATCAAGTGCCGGATTTTACCTTGGTCCACATGCGGGTGGCCTTACGCTGTACTTTCGCCGGATAGCTTTCTTTGATGTACAGGTTCTTGACGGTTTCTTCGCTCGGATAGATCGCGGGATCACCGATCACATCTTCTTCCAGAAACTCCTGGGACGCCTGGTTTCCATTGGCGTAGTAGACATAGTTGGACGCAGCCGCCATGTTCTGGGCGTCCATGATGAAGTTCAGGAACTTGTGGGCGCCTTCCGGATTCGGAGCGTCGACCGGAATTGTCATCTGATCGAACCACATCAAAGCACCCTCCTTGGGTGCGTTGTACTCGATCTCAACCCCATTTTCCGCTTCTGCGGCGCGGTCACGAGCCTGCAGGATGTCGCCGGACCAGCCAAAGGCCACACAGATGTCACCATTGGCCAGTGCGTTGATGTATTCGGAGCTGTGGAACTTGGTGATGTGGGGGCGCACGGCCATCAGAACCGGTTCCGCTTTGGCAACCACATCCGCGTCCATGCTGTTGGGATCTTCGCCGATGTATTTCAGTGCGGCCGGGATCATTTCATCCGGGGCGTCCAGGAAATGCACGCCGCAGCTTGCCAGTTTTTCCATATTGGCCGGGTTAAAGAGCAGTTCCAGCGAGTCGATCGGGGCATCATCGCCCAGGGCTTCCTTGACCTTGGCGACGTTCACGCCGATGCCGGTCGTACCCCACATATAGTTGATGGAGTATTCGTTGCCGGGGTCATACAGGGCGGTGCGCTCCTTGACCGCGTCCCACATATTGCCGGCATTTGGCAATTTTGAAGGATCTAGTTTTTGGAAGGCGCCGGCCTGAATTTGGCGCGCCATGAAAGAGCCGGATGGCACCACCACATCATAGCCGGATCCGCCTGCCAGCATCTTGGTTTCAAGAACCTCGTTGCTGTCGAAGACATCATAGATCAGGTCGATGCCGGTTTCCTTTTCGAACTTTTCCAGCAGGCCTTCGTCGATATAGTCGGACCAGTTGTAAACGCGCACTTCCTCAGCAGATGCGGCTGCGGCCGTGCCCAGTGCAACGACGGCGGTCATGGTCATCGTCTTAAGTGTCATGAATTTCTCCCTGTGCGTGCCGGTTTCGAAGCCCGGCTGTGGTGAGATTTGATCAAGTTTTGCTCTGTCGGGCAATACTCTTTATGTTTTCACTTGCTCAAAACTGGTGCAAGCTGCCCAAAATCGAGGAGGAAAATCCCAGGTGACCGAGACCACTTCACCGCCCGCAGCGGGGCAGGAAAGCCCGGCCAAACTGCCCGCGCATGAGATCGTTTATCAGAAACTTAGGGCGCAGATTCTATTTGGCGAACTGGTACCCGGACAGGCGGTCACTATTCAGGGGCTGGTGGAGACGCTGGGCGCCGGAATGACTCCGGTGCGTGAGGCAATCCGGCGGCTGATTTCGGATGGAGCGCTGATTTTCCAGGGCAATAGGCGGGTGTCAGTCCCTCTGCTGGGACCGCAAGACTTGGAAGAACTGATCTTTGCCAGACAAACAATTGAGTGTGAGCTGGCACGCCGGGCGACATCTCAGATTGGGGTCGCTGGTATTGAGGAGCTGGCCTCCATCGATAGTGCGCTCGACAAAGCCATCGCGACCGGCGACGTGGCGGGCTATCTGGTGCAAAATTACAGCTTCCACACGGTGCTCTATTCCCATGCCGGCGCGCCTATTCTCAGTGACATTGCCGACCGGCTGTGGCTGCGTTTTGGACCGTCATTGCGCGTGGTTAGCGGACGCCTCGGAACCCAAAGCTTTCCGGACCGTCACAAGGACATCCTGGATGCGCTTCGGAAGAAGGACCCGGAAATGGCGGCATTGGCGATGGAGCGGGACGTCTGTCAGGGCATGGAGCACGTGGTTGAAGGAGTTCGGGACGCGAACTGATTCGATTGACTCCTGATAATTTGATCATATTCTGGCATCAGTCAGTTATTCTCAGGAGCGTGTCCCATGACCGTTATCACCAACCACATGCCGACGGCTGAGCTTCAGGCGCTGGACGCCGCCCATCACATGCATCCCTTTACCGCCAACGTCGAGCTGTCGCAGAAAGGCGCGCGCATCATCACCCGTGCTGACGGCGTGCATCTGACCGACAGCGAGGGGCACCAGATTCTGGATGCGATGGCGGGCCTTTGGTGCGTCAACATCGGCTATGGCCGCGACGAGCTGGCCGAGGTTGCCGCCCGCCAGATGCGAGAGCTGCCCTATTACAATACGTTTTTCCAGACCACCCACGTGCCTGTCATTGCGCTGGCTGCCAAGATTGCCGAACTGGCACCGGGCGATCTGAACAATGTGTTCTTTGCGGGCTCCGGATCCGAAGCGAACGATACCAACATCCGCATGGTGCGCCATTACTGGGCGCTGAAAGGCAAACCGTCGAAATCCGTCATCATCAGCCGCAAGAATGCCTATCACGGTTCTTCTGTTGGCAGCGGATCCCTGGGCGGCATGAGCGGCATGCACGCCCAAGGCGGCATGCCGATCCCGGATATTCACCACATTAATCAACCCAATTGGTGGGCTGAGGGCGGTGACATGCCGCCAGAGGAATTTGGCCTGCAGCGTGCGCGTGAATTGGAAGAGGCGATCCTGGAATTGGGCGAAGACCGCGTCGCGGCTTTCATTGCCGAGCCGGTGCAGGGCGCAGGCGGTGTGATTGTCGCACCGGACAGCTACTGGCCGGAAATCCAGCGCATTTGCGACAAGTACGAAATCCTTCTGATCGCAGATGAGGTGATTTGCGGTTTCGGGCGCACTGGCAGCTGGTTTGGCAGCGAAACCCTGAACATTCGCCCGGATATCATGACCATCGCCAAGGGGCTCAGCTCCGGGTACGCACCCATCGGTGGTTCAATCGTCAGCGACGAGGTTGCCTCGGTGATCGCGAGCGACGAATTCAACCACGGCTACACATACTCGGGCCATCCGGTGGCTTGCGCTGTGGCGCTGGAGAACCTGCGCATCATGGAAGAGGAGAATATCCCGGGCCATGTGCGTGATGTGGCCGCGCCTTATCTGAAAGAGAAATGGGAAGCGCTGGCTGATCACCCGCTGGTGGGTGAGGCCAAGATCGTGGGCATGATGGGGTCCATTGCACTGACCCCCAACAAAGCGACCCGCGCGGTCTTTGCGTCGGAAGCGGGACATGTCGGCTACATTTGCCGTGAACGCTGCTTTGCGAATAATCTGATCATGCGCCACGTGGGCGACCGCATGATCATCTCTCCGCCGCTGGTGATCACGCCTGAGCAGATTGACGTGCTGATTGAGCGTGCCGTGAAGTCGCTGGATGAGTGCTATGCAGAACTGAAAACGCAGGACCTGCTGCACAGCGCCTGAACATTTTACCCAATGCCGCAGATGCGGCGTGTTTTCCGACGACTCGACCAGGCCCGGCATGTATTTGTCGGGCCTTTTTGTTCGGATCTGAGGTGGGAATAGTCGTTTTTGAGGTGTTTCTTCAGTCAAAGCGGCGCAAAATACGCAAGCTGCGTCGCAAAAAGTCCGGTCTAGCCTGCATAATCGTGACTACAGTTGCTAAAGAATATTCATATCCGCCTGTGTCGAACGCGAAAGTAAGAATTTCGTACTCTCTCGGTGGAAAGAATATTTTTTTCATATCTAGCGCCTGATAGCGTTGCTGTGATTAACTTTAAACAAGTGCAGAGCAAATCTGCCGCCTAGACAAAACTACGGGGAGCCTGCTTTGGCTGATGTGTCAAACGTTGACGCGTTCGTTGAATTCGAACGTGTCCAAAAGAGCTATGATGGCGAAAATCTCGTTGTCAAAGATCTCAACCTCACCATGCCCAAAGGTGAATTCCTGACAATGCTTGGCCCATCTGGTTCTGGAAAAACCACCTGCCTGATGATGCTTGCCGGCTTTGAAACGGCGACCCACGGCGATATCCGCCTGGACGGGACGTCGATCAACAACATTCCGCCGCATAAGCGCGGGATCGGCATGGTGTTCCAGAATTACGCATTGTTCCCGCATATGACGATTGCGGAAAACCTCTCTTTCCCGTTGGAAGTCCGCAAGATGGGCAAATCCCAGCGTGAGGAAAAGGTGAAGCGGGCGCTGGATATGGTGGAAATGGGCGCCTTTGGCGGCCGCCGCCCGGCCCAGCTTTCGGGCGGTCAGCAGCAGCGGATCGCTTTGGCCCGTGCGCTGGTGTTCGAACCCGAACTGGTTCTGATGGACGAGCCGCTGGGCGCGCTGGACAAGCAGCTGCGCGAAAAGATGCAGTTCGAAATCACCCACCTGGCGCACCGTCTGGGCATCACCGTGGTCTATGTGACACATGATCAGACCGAAGCGCTGACGATGTCGGACCGTGTTGCCGTCTTCGACGACGGCCGCATCCAGCAGATTGCGCCGCCGGATCAGCTGTATGAAAGCCCGGAAAACAGCTTCGTTGCTCAGTTCATCGGTGAAAACAACACGCTGGAAGGCACTGTCAAGGAAATCAACAACGGTATTGCGTTGGTTCAGCTGGATGGTGGTGAGCTGATCGACTGCAAGCCGGTGAATGTCAGCAAGCCCGGCGAGCGCACCCGTGTTTCCATCCGTCCGGAACGCGTGGAATACAACAAGGAACGCCTGCAGGAAGGCGTGCACACATTGAAGGCCGAAGTGCTGGAGTTCATCTATATGGGTGACATCTTCCGTACCCGGCTTCGGGTCGCGGGCAACGATGAATTCGTCATCAAGACCCGGAATGCACCGGATCAGATCCGGCTGCAGCCCGGCCAGCAGATCGAAATCGGCTGGCTGCCTGAAGATTGCCGCGCGCTGGACGCCTAAATTCTGGCGCGCGCTGAACCTCCGGCGGACCAATGATCGGAGGGCACTGCAATAACTATCGATTCAACAAGGAGAGAGTGTTCATGAAACTCACCAAACTGACTGCCCTGGCTGCAACCACAGCGCTGTGCGCGCCGATGGCGTTTGCAGAGGACATGGCAAATGAAATGACCATCGTGTCCTGGGGTGGCGCCTACTCCAAGTCCCAGCTGAAAGCCTATCATGAGCCTTATTCGGCAAACACCGGCGTGACCATCCTCAATGACGACAGCTCTGCTGAGGCCGTGGCCAAACTGCGTGCCATGAACGAAGCGGGCAACGTGACTTGGGACGTGGTGGACGTTGTGGCGGCGGACGCCATGCGCCTGTGCGACGAAGGCCTGGCGCTGGAAATCGACGCGGATACGCAACTGGCCGCGGCGCCCGACGGCACTTCGGCGTCCGAAGATTTCGGTGAATTGCTGGTCTCGGAATGCTTCATTCCGCAGATCGTTTACTCGACCACTTTCGGCTATCGCACCGACATGGTGGGCGACAATGCTCCGACCTCGGTTTGCGCGATCTTCGACACCGAAGCCTATCCGGGCAAACGCTCGCTTGAGAAGCGTTCCATCAACAACATGGAATGGGCTCTGATCTGCGATGGCGTTGCCAAAGAAGACGTCTATGACGTTCTGGAAACCTCTGAAGGCCAGGACCGCGCACTGGCGAAGCTCGACACCATCAAGGACGACGTGATCTGGTGGTCTGCAGGCGCTGATACGCCGCAGCTTCTGGCTGACGGCGAAGTTGTGATGGGCTCGACCTACAACGGCCGTCTGTTCTCGGTGATCGAAGAGCAGAAACAGCCGGTTGCCATGCTGTGGGACGCGCAGGTGTTCGATCTGGACGGCTGGATCATCCCAGCAGGCCTGAGCCCGGAGCGTCAGGCTCGTGCGCTTGACTACATCATGTTCGCCACCGACACCCAGCGTCTGGCAGACCAGGCCAAATATATCTCCTATGGTCCGGCCCGAGCGTCCTCTGCACCGCTGGTTGGCCAGCACGCGGAACTGGGTATCGACATGGCACCGCATATGCCGACTGATCCGAACAACGCTCAGAATACCTTCCTCTTCAACTATGAGTTCTGGGCAGACTACCGTGATGACATCGAAACCAAGTTCCAGGCTTGGCTGGCGAAGTAATCGGCTGATCTGAAGATTGGAAAGGGCCTGCTGGCCCTTTCCACCGGTAAATGACTGATCGTTTGACCGGAACAACAAGACCAACGGGGAAGACATGACCGATACTGCCGCCACCGGCGGGCCAGTTCTTGCAGCGGACGGCACGCCGCTCAAGAAAAGCCTCGCCCGGGCCCTCCGCATCCAGAAACTGCGTGCGCTTGCCCTGATCGCGCCACTGCTGATCTTTGTATTGGTGTCCTTCATCATCCCGATTGGCACTATGTTGTCCCGTTCCGTGGCCAACGACCTTGTTGCAGACACGCTGCCGTTGACGGTTGTGGCGCTGGAAAGCTGGGATGCTGAAAGCGGTGAGCTTCCGGATGAACCTGTATATGCCGCCTTTGTGACCGATATGGTGGCAGCGATTGCGGTCAAGCGGCATACAAGGCTGGGCACCAGGCTGAACTATGAACAGACAGGTATGTCATCGCTGTTTCGCAAGTCCGGCCGCAAGATCAAGAAGCTTGATCCGGCCGCCGACGCTCCGTTCAAGGATACGCTGATCGGCATCAACAAGGACTGGGGCGACGTTGAAACCTGGAAGGTGCTAAAGACCCATTCTGTCCGCATCACCAATGGATACTTCTTGAATGCCATTGACATGCGGCGCACGCCCGAAGGCGCGCAGGCACAGCCCGAAGACAAGCAGATTTTGGTTACGTTGTTCCAGCGTACGTTGATCATGTCGCTTGTCATCACGGCCTCCTGCATCGTTCTGGGTTACCCGGTTGCCTGGATACTGGCCAACCTGCCTGCCCGCACTGCAAACGTGCTGATGATCCTTGTGCTGCTGCCTTTCTGGACCTCTCTTCTGGTGCGGACTTCCGCCTGGAAAGTCATGCTGCAGCAACAAGGCGTCATCAACGAAGTTCTGGTCTGGGTTGGCCTGGTTGCCGATGACGCCCGACTGGTCATGATTAACAACCAGTTCGGCACTATCGTGGCGATGACCCACATCCTGCTGCCATTCATGATCCTGCCGATGTATTCGGTGATGCAGACAATCAAGCCGACCTATGTGCGTGCCGCAAAATCCATGGGCGCCACCGATTGGACCGCGTTCTGGCGGATTTATTTCCCGCTGTCAGTTCCGGGTATCGGCGCCGGCTCGATCCTCGTCTTCATTCTGGCGATCGGCTACTACATCACGCCGGAAATCGTCGGCGGCACCAAGGGTGTCTTCATTTCCAACCGGATCGCCTACCACATCTCCAGCTCTCTGAACTGGGGGCTCGCTGCGGCGCTTGGCGCCATCCTGCTGGCGGTGGTTCTGATCCTCTACTGGGCCTATGACAAAATCGTGGGCATCGACAACGTGAAACTGGGTTAAGCATCATGGCGGCACTGACACCTATCTCCCGCAAACCCATGTCGATGGTACTGCCCGTGACGGCAGCGGCTGGCGGTTTTTTCGGCCTCTTCCTCGGCACGGCCAACGGCTCTGGCCTGCTGGGCGTTGTCCTTGGGGCGGCGATCATCACAGGTTTGGCGGCCTTCTATATCTTCGTTCTGAAGAACGAAGCGCTGGCCAAGTGGATCACCATCGCGAGCATGGCTGTTGTCGGCTTCCTGCTTGGCGGGATTGCACTGATGATCGTTGGCGCATTGGCGGGCTGGTTCTATCACTGGTTCATCTACTGGCTGTATGAGGGCCGCTACCGCGCCCGGCTACTGCCGTATCTGACGCCCAAACAGGTGCTGTGGCACTATGGCTTTCGCGTGATCTGCGGCGCGATCTTTGTTTTCCTGATCACGCCGATCCTTGTGGTGATGCCGCTCAGCTTCAATGCACAGGACTTCTTCACCTTCACGCCGGAAATGCTGCGGCTGGATCCCGCCGGGTATTCGCTGAAGCACTATCAGGATTTCTTCAACAACAATGAATGGCAGCGTTCCTTTAAGAACTCGCTGATCATCGCACCGATTGCCACGGTCATTTCGGTCAGCCTGGGCACTTTGGCGGCCATCGGCCTCAGCCAAAGCCATGTGCCGTTCCGCCGCGCGATCATGGCGGTCCTGATTTCACCGATGATCGTGCCGTTGATCATCTCGGCAACGGGCATGTTCTTCTTCTACTCAGACATCGGCAACTGGCTGGAAGGCTCTTTGGGCCTGCCCAAGTCCTTTGTCGGCTATGTCAAAGTGGTTTTGGCGCATGCTGTCCTTGGTATTCCGTTTGTGATCATTACGGTGACCGCAACGCTTGTGGGTTTCGACAATTCGCTGACCCGTGCCGCGGCCAACATGGGCGCAGGTCCAGTTACCACTTTCTTCCGGGTGCAGATGCCGCTGATCCTGCCCGGCGTGATTTCCGGCGGACTGTTTGCCTTCATCACCTCATTTGACGAGGTTGTGGTGGTTCTGTTTGTCGGCTCAGCCGGCCAGAAAACCCTGCCCTGGCAGATGTTCACCGGTCTGCGCGAGCAGATTTCACCGACCATTCTGGCGGTGGCGACCATTCTTGTGGCGATCTCCATCATGCTTCTTGCCACGGTCGAAATGCTGCGCCGCCGTTCCGAACGGTTGCGTGGCATGTCGCCGACCTGACCCAAGGCAAATTTCAAACAAAAGGCCCCGCCAAAAGCGGGGCCTTTTGCATTTCCTGCTGTGGAAGCATCCCGGGGAGGAATGGGCCGCAGGCCAGGATGGGTTGGCCCGGCCTATCTACCGCAGCCTTTCCAGCAGACGCGGCGAGGCATAGCCGTCTGGTGTCAGTCCATTTGCAACCTGATAGGCCCGTACAGCACCGATGGTTTTAGGCCCGATCTTGCCGTCAATGCCTTCGGTGTCAAAACCCGCCCGGGTCAGCCGCGTCTGCATCTCTTCCCGTTCAGCCAAAGACAATGCGCGGTCGCTGCGTGGCCAGCCGGACTTGATCGGTGCGCCGCCTTTGATCCGATCGGCCAGATGCCCGACGCCGATCACATAGGCGTCCGCCGTGTTGTAACGCTCCAGCACAGCAAAATTCCGGAAGATCATGAAAGCCGCGCCCTCACTGCCAGCCGGCAGCAGAATGGAAGCGGGCCCGTGGTCCTGCACCGCATGGCCGTCGAGCCCTCTTATGCCCAAGGCGGCCCAATCAGCTGGCGGCTTCTCGATTTCCCGGTCGGCCAGCGTGTAGTCAAAATGCTTGGGCAAGACCACTTCGACTCCCCATGGCTGGCCGGTTACCCAGCCGAACTGCTTCAAGTAGGCTGCGGTCGAGGCCAGTGCATCGGCAGGATCGTCCGACCAGATGTCCCGTTTGCCGTCGCCTGTAAAATCAACGGCGTAGTCGAGATAGGATGTCGGGATGAACTGGGTATGTCCCATCGCACCGGCCCAGCTTCCGGTCATCTCGCGGGCGGGGACGTCTCCGGCCTGCAGGATCTTCAGCGCCGCCAGCAGCTGCCCTTCGAAAAAAGCACCACGGCGGCTGTCAAAGGCGAGCGTTGCAAGCGAGCGGATCACATTCATCTTGCCGCGGAAGGCGCCATAGCTGCTCTCCAGCCCCCAGATCGCCACGACAATCTCTTTCTCGACGCCGAACTGCGCCTCGATCTGCGCCAGCCGCGCCTGTTGCTGACGCAATGCTGCCTTGCCGTTCTTCACCCGCAGGGCCGAGGCCGCACTGTCCAGATAATCCCAGATTGTCTTGGTGAACTCCGACTGATTGCGGTCCCGACGGATCACTTCGGGATCGTAGACCACGCCGTCAAAGGCCTTGTCCAGCACCGGCGGGCTGATCCCCTGCGTCATGGCGCGGCCTTTGAAGTCCGTGATCCACCCTTTGAAGTCCCTTTCGGCCGCGGCCTGTTCCACAGCTCTCGCTTGAAGCGCAACAGGCTTGGCGGCCGGTCTCAAGGATGTGGCTGAAGCCAGCTGAAAGCTGTCATTTTGCCCCTCCTCATTGATGGTGTCCGGGCGCTCTGAAGCGGCCAAGGAATTGGCTGCCGCAGCCTCCGCTGCCATTGCACTGCCTGCCATCACCATCGAAAACGTTACCCATCTACGCATGATGCCCCTCGTTGTTCACTGCTCAACACCAGTCTAACGGCGGCTAAGCCCGGGTAAAGAGGCCAGTCATTTCATGTGCGGGGGGCCGCCTGCCGGGGTCCTTGGCCGCGTTCTCAATGGTGTTTCTGCCGAAGTTGGTCCAGAGCGTCCCGCAGCATTGGTACGCGGTGCGGGCGGAAACTTTGGTCCGTCACCTCCAGGTCGCACATGCGGTCCAGCCGGAACACCCGCACCGCTTCGCGCAGGCCGCACCAGGCAATCAGAACTGTGGAACGGTCGAAATAGACCACGCTCAGCGGCTTCACTTGCCTTTCTGTCACAGCACCATGGCCATCGGTGTATCCAAAACGCACTTCGACTTCTGTCCAGGCGGCTTGCCGCAAGTCCTGCGAAGAAATCGCGGGCGGGATTGGCCGGTCAAAACGGTATGGTGCCAGAACTGCATGGCGCAGACGGTGTGCTTGCCGGGGCGGCAGTCTGGCCTGCAGTTTGCGCAAGGCTTCAGAGGCGGCTGTGGCCAGTTCCGGGTCTCCAATCTGCTCAACCTCTCGCAGGCCCAGCACCAGGGCTTCCAGCTCTGTATCGCGAAACCCCATCGGCGGCAGGGCATTGTCCTCGATCAAGGTAAAGCCATAGCCCGCTTCGCCATCAATAACCGCCCCCATCTCGCGCAGGGTGGCGATATCACGGTGGATACTGCGGGCCGACACGCCGAGTTCATTACCCAGCCGCGCAGCCGTATGTGGGCCGGGCCCTAGTCTCAGGGCCTGCATTAATTGAAAAAGACGGTGGGTCCGGGACATGGCTGATCATCTTATGCGCTGATGACACTTTTTGTCATTAGGCGAGTTTAGAGAAAGAACCAGTAAATGCAATCAACGGGATTTCAAAAATGCTTTCTCTCCTTACTTTCCCCGCAGGCTTCGGGCTGTTCAGCATCAGTCCCTTCTGCATCAAATCTGCGATGATGCTGGTGCTGTCTGGTCAGCCCTGGCGCCGCAGCGACATGTTGGATCCGACATCAATGCCACACCAGAAATTGCCGGTTCTGGAAACACCTTTGGGCCAAATCGCAGACAGCGAGGGCATTCGAGACTGGCTGGAAGGAGAAGGGGCGGATTTTGACCAGGGACTGAATACAGCGGCGCGCGCTCATGCCCGCGCCTGGGTGCGGTTGGCAGAAAACCACTTGGGTTTGCACTTGTTGCAGATGCGTTGGAATGATGATGCGGTTTGGCCGGAAGTGCGGGATGAAATCTTTGAAGCGGTCCCGGAGGCTGTGCGCGAAGAGGTCAGCGCGCCAGTCAGGACAGAAATCCAGGCCGGGTTGCAGTGGCAAGGCCTTGCGCGATTTACTGAGACGGAACGGATGCATCGGCTGGAAAAGGATTTGCAGCCTATCGCCGAGCTTGCCGCTGCAAATCCCTTTCTTTTGGGGGACAGGATCTCTTCTGCGGATCTGAGCATCGCGCCGTTCCTGGTCTCGATGCTGGAAACGTCTAAAGCCTCTGCGGTCAGTAAACGCTTGCGCGACGACAAGATACTATGCGCATATCTGAGCCGGGTGTTCGAAACCGTGTCCTTGCCATGAAACCTGATTTTGCCGGACCAGAGATTGAGACCGCTTTTGCGGTTTCAGATCCGCTCGCGCAAGAGGGGCTGCTCCGGCTGCGACGGCTGATACTTGATACCGTTGCCGAAACTCCAGAGGCCGGGCGAGTGGAGGAAGTGCTGCGCTGGGGGCAGCCATCCTACATCACGCCTGACACCAAGATCGGTTCAACGATCCGGCTGGGAGTGCCAAAAGCTGCGCGTTTTGCGCTTTTTGTGCATTGCCAAAGCCAACTGATCCCGGAGTTTGCCAAGGTTTTTCCAGCCTGGGACCGGTTAGAGGGAACTCGCGCGGTACTGTTCGACGATCCCCGGCAGGTGGAGCCTTTGCGACACGGCTGGCTGGTGAAACGGGCGCTGATATACAAAAAGCGCCCGCCGCTGGATGCCTAGTGTGACAGAATGTTGGTCTGCCCGGGGCGGGGCAGACGATCAATTCCGCCGCTTGCGTTCCACTTTGCGTTTTACTTTAGCGGCCTTGTGTTTGGACTTGGCTGCTTTGCGTTTGACAGTGCGCCCCGCTGGGCTGCGCCGCCCACCCTTGCGACCTCCGCCGCCGCCGGCGGGCAGTTCCTGATCTTCGATGGAAAGCAGTTCCAGCTCCAGCCCACCAGTGACTGGTGCTGCCTGTACCAGCCGCACAGCCACCCGCTGGCCAATGGCCAGCGTCATTCCGGTGTCTGCGCCCATCAATGTCCCGGCCTGTGCATCAAAATGGAAGAACTCCCGCCCGATTGAGCGAACGGGCACCAGACCATCCGCCCCGGTTTCATCCAGTTTCACAAAGGCGCCAAAGCGGGCAATGCCGCTGATCCGACCTTCAAACTCGTTGCCCACCCGCTCGCTCAGGAAGGAGGCAAGATACCGGTCGGTGGTGTCCCGTTCAGCTATCATGGAGCGCCGCTCGGTGTCGGAAATATGGGTGGCGGTGTCTTCCAGCCGCTCAATCTGCGCCGCGTCCAGCCCGTCATCGCCCCAGCCGTGCGAAGACACCAGCGACCGGTGCACGATCAGATCCGCGTAACGGCGGATCGGTGAGGTGAAATGGGCGTAGTTGCGCAGCGCCAGGCCGAAATGGCCAAAGTTCTCGGGGTTGTAATAGGCCTGCTGCATCGACCGCAGGGTGGAGATGTTAATGAGTTCCGCATCATCTGTTCCGGCCGCCTGGTTCAGCAATGAGTTCAGATGCCGCGTCTGCAGTACTTGCCCCTTGGCCAGGCTGAGTCCAGCGGTCTGGGCGGTTTCCCGCAGCGCTTCCAGCTTTTCCTGCGCCGGTTCCTCATGCACCCGGAACAACAACGGCGAGCGCTTCTTGATCAGCGTTTCAGCTGCCGCAACATTGGCGAGGATCATGAATTCTTCGATCAGTTTGTGCGCATCCAGCCGGTCGCGGAAGGCGACCGATGTCACATTGCCGTCCTCATCCAGCACGATCTTGCGCTCCGGCAAGTCCAGATTCAGCGGTTCGCGCGCAGCTTTTGCCTTGGTTAGAGCCGCATATGCAGCATAAAGCGGCTTGATCACTTCGTCGAGGAACGGCGCGGTCTTCTCGTTAGCAGTGCCGTCCTGCGCCTCTTGCACTTCGGCGTAATGCAGCGATGCGGCGGAGCGCATCAGCCCGCGCACGAACGTGTGGCCGATTTTGTTGCCCTCGGCGTCCACTTGCATCCGCACTGCAATACAGGCGCGCGGCACACCTTCGTGCAGGGAGCACAGATCGCCCGACAGCCGGTCCGGCAGCATCGGCACTACCCGGTCCGGGAAATAGCTCGAGTTGCCGCGTTTTCTGGCCTCGCGGTCCAGCGCCGAGCCGGGGCGCACATAGGCCGCGACATCGGCAATCGCCACCCAGATCACATGACCGCCCGGGTTCTTGGGATCGTCATCAGCATGGGCATAGCAGGCGTCGTCATGGTCGCGCGCATCCGCCGGATCGATGGTGACCAGCGGCAGTTCGCGCAGGTCTTCGCGGCCTTTCAGGCCCATCGGTTTGGCGGCATCCGCCTCAGCCATTACCGGATCGGGGAAGTGATCGGGAATGCCATGCTGGTGAATGGCAATCAGCGACACGGCCTTGGGCGCGGTCGGGTCGCCCAGCCGTTCCACGATGCGGGCACGCGGCAGGCCCATGCGGCCTTTCGGCCCGGCTTGTTCCGCTTCGACCAGCTCACCGTCTTTGGCGTTGTTCACGGCATCCGGGGCAACTATCCATTCGCTTGAAGCGGCCTTGTCGATCGGCACAATTCGCCCGCCTTCGGAACCGGCCCGGAAGATGCCCAGCACCCGTTTCGGGTTGCTGCCGATGCGGCGGATCAGGCGGGCCTCGTAATTGTGGTCCTCGTCCTTTACCAGTTGCAGCTTGACCAGCAGCTTGTCGCCCTGGCCCAGGGCCGGATCCGAGGCCTTGGGCAGGATCAGGATGATGGGTTCTACACCCTCGCCATGCCATTCCAGCGGCCGACCATACAGGTCTCCATCACCGTTCGGCGCCTTCACCTCCAGCACAGTCACCGGCGGCAGCTGGTCCGGGTCGCGATAGGTTTTCTTGCGCTTCGTCAAATGGCCCTCCGCCTCCAGCTCCTTGAGGATACGCTTGAGGTCGATGCGGTCGGCGCCCTTGATGCCAAAAGCCTTGGCAATGTCGCGTTTGGAGGTATGGGTCGGGTTGGCGGAGATCCAGTCGAGGATTTCGGCCTTGGAGGGAATACGGCTCATGTTCCCCGCGTATCACGGCGGACGGGCGGCGTCATGGTGAAAAGCACGTCAGCGTCTGGCCAGATCCGCAGCTGTATCGACATCCTGTAGGGTATCGATCAGAGAGACGCGCTGTCCGGGCAGTGTGGCCAGCGTATCAGCCAATGCATGCTCCGTTGACCATCGGACATTTTCGAACAGCCTGCGCGGCAAACGCGCGGGGTGTTTGGCCCCGACCAGCCAGTACCCGCCGTCATCGGCAGGGCCGAAAACAGCGTCGTGATCGCCAAGCGCCGAAAACGCGCGGGCGACACAGCTGCAGGTGATACCGGGAATGTCTGCACCGATCAGGCAGACAGGGCCGGGAAAGGATTGGAGCATCCGCTTCATCCTCTGCCCAAGATCGCCATGACCCTGCGGCAGACGGGGCAAATCCGCAGGCCAAACTCTGGAGGTCACTGCACGGTCCGGTGCCACGGCCAGCACGATTTGCCAGCGCGGGTCACGCAAGCGTCGGATCAGCCCGGCGGATTGGTGGCGGAACCACCAGGTGGCCGGGATCACGCCAATGCCTTTGCCCAGCCGGGTTTTGACCCGGCCTGGGCGCGGCTCCTTGACCATGATGATCAGAGTGCGTTTCACGTGAAATCACGCAGTGGCAAAGTAGTCGCGCAGGATACGGGCATAGATGGACTTCAGCTGGTGAATCTGGGCCACCTCCACCCGTTCATCCACCTGATGCATGGTTTTTCCAACAAGGCCGAACTCCACCACCGGGCAGTGGTTCTTTACGAAACGCGCATCCGAGGTGCCGCCTGTGGTCGACAATTCCGGTTTGCGGCCTGTTTCCGCCTCAACCGCGGCACAGACCAAATCCGACAAGGCACCCGGCGGTGTAATGAAGCTTTCGCCAGAGATTTTGACATCCACCTTGATTTCGACACCGAATTCCGAGGCTGCCTTGTTCGATTCACGCTGCAGCCAATCCGTCAGGCCGGCGCCGGAATGAGCGTCGTTAAAGCGGATGTTCACGGCAGAGGTGGCCTGCGCGGGGATTACGTTTGTGGCTGGGTTTCCAGTGTCGACAGTGACCACCGCCAGTGTCGAGGCGTCGAAATGCTCGGTTCCCTTGTCCAGCTCATGGCTTGCCAGCCTATCCATCAGCCGCACCATGGCGTTCAGCGGGTTGTTGGCGCGGTGCGGATAGGCTGAATGCCCCTGCACGCCGGTCACTGTGAACCAGGCTGTCATCGAGCCGCGCCGCCCGATCTTGATCATTTCACCCATCTCATTGGGGCAGGTTGGTTCACCCACCAGGCAGACTGACATCTGTTCGCCTTCACGGTCCATGTGATCCAAAAGCGCGGTTGTGCCGTCCAGGGCGGGACCTTCCTCATCGCCGGTGATGGTCAGGATGATGGCTCCGTCCGGCGGGGTTTCCTGTACGAAATCCATGGCGGCAGCGGCAAAGGCGGCAACCCCCGACTTCATGTCGGTTGCACCGCGCCCGTACATAAAGCCGTCTTTCTCCTCGGCCCCGAACGGCGGCATGCTCCAGGCATTCTCATCACCCAGAGGCACCACGTCCGTGTGTCCGTTAAAGCCAAAGGTTTTGGCATGGCCCCTGGCTCCCCACCGGGCAAACAGGTTGGAAACCCCGCCGCGGTCGACGCGGGTGCAGTTGAAGCCGGCTGCGCTCAACAGTTTCTCCAGCAGAACCAGCGCGCCGCCTTCTTCCGGCGTGACAGAGGGGCAGCGGATCAGCTCAGCGGTCAGGCGGGCGGGATCGGTTTGCGGCATCTGCTGGCTCCTCAGGTTCGGTTCGGCACAGGCCTAGCGCGGATCGGATCGGAGCGCAATTCACAGGCCAAGCCGAAGTTATGGTCCGGAAGCAGCGGTTTCAAAGCTGTGAACGGCGGGTGGTGCAGTCTTCCGGAATTTCCGGTGGAGAGAGACATTGAAACCGCTTTTCCGGCAAAATGGCGGACGGCTCGACACAGTTTTTCCCCAACATAAGCTTGCGATGTCTCGGCGCTTGCGTGAAAAGCACGATCCGCCTAAGGACGTTGAAACCCTAGTCAGTGGCCAATCCGAGCGTTTCCGTGCTGTACCTTCGTCTGATCCCAGCCGTTCTATTCATGTTTTGGGGGCAATTGCTCGCTGCGCAGGTGCTGACGGTCAACACCGTTACACGGCCACCGTTCTCCATGGTGGAAGAGGGACGCGACACTGGCTTCTCACTGGAGCTGTTCAAGCTCATGGCGGAGCGGATGGAGTGGGAATACCGGGTCAATCGCACTGACAGCTTTGTCAGCATGCTGGAAGGCGTCCGCAGTGGCGAGGCAGATCTGGCTGCCGCCAATATCTCGATCACCGCATCGCGCGAAATCCAGATGGACTTCAGCCATCCGATTTTTGAGAGCGGGTTGCAGATCATGGTACAGTCTGACGACATCCGCGAGCCATCGCTGCTGCGGGCACTGTTGTCGTGGGATCTGGCGGCTGCCATTGGCATCGCCTTTCTGCTTCTGTTTGGCGGCGGCATGCTGATGTGGGTCCTTGAACGTCGCGCGCAGCCCTATTTCGACCGCCCCTTGAAAGAGGCCTGGTTCCCCTCCTTCTGGTGGGCGCTTAACCTTGTGGTCAACGGCGGGTTTGAAGAGCGGGTGCCGCGCACGCCCATCGGTCGGATGTTTGGCGTGGTGCTGGTTGTCTCGTCGTTGTTTATCGTTTCGGTTTTCGTTGCAAAAATCACAGCGGTGATGACAGTTGAGGCGATCAGCGGGTCTGTGAATTCGGTAAATGACCTGTATGGCAGGTCGGTTGGAACCATAGGCGGTTCTACGGCAGCCGGATTTCTGGAGCGGCGCGAGATCGACTTTGCGACCTATTCCGGCCTGGAAGAGATGCTGGCAGCCTTTGAGGTCGGGCAGATCAAGGCTGTCGTATTTGATGCGCCGGTTCTGAACTTCTATGAGCGGCAGGGCGGGCACAAATACGGTCAAACCATTGGTCAGCCATTTCTGCGCGAAAACTACGGGCTGGTGTTCCCGGCCGGCTCACCACTGGTAGAAGAGGTCAACCAGGTTCTTTTGACGATGCAGGAAGACGGCAGCTATGACGCCCTGTACCGCAAATGGTTCGGCAGTCAGAACTGACGCTTGGGGCTAGTGGCAAGTCAGCTCTTCGCCGTCGAAGAACGGAGTCATCTGGGCGACGATCACGGCGTTTTCTTCCAGCGCCCGCTGCATCAAAGCGCGCTCCTCTTCGCCGATCTCATGCCCTTCGGCCTCGCGCTCTTCCAGTGTGCCGTATCCGGTCACGTCCAGAGGCGCGGTGTCGGCCTGCTTAAGGATTGCCACGGTTTCCCGCACCGCTTCGGCCTCATCAATGCCTGAGGCATAAATCATCAGCGCAGCACCTGTGGCGCCATCAGGCAGTCCGTCTCCGTCCTTGCGGCCGATCTGGACAAGCAGGGTATAGACTTGTTGGCGGGAAGGTTTCTTCTTTTCCATGCCGCCGCCATAGCGCCGGAGCAGGGGGGTGGTCAATCCATTTGCTGCAGTTGGCGCTTGCAGCGGCCCGTGCTTGGCCATTATCTCTAGGCTTGTCCCTGCCCGCGAGGTCCCCCCATGCGCTTCTCCGCTTTCACTGCCGCGCCGGTGCCTTGGAAGAACGGCGGCGGCGTGACCCGCGAGCTGGCTGTGCAAAAAGAAAACGGTCGGCAGGTCTGGCGCCTCAGCCTGGCGGATATCACCCGGGACGGCGCATTTTCTGCCTTTCCCGGTCTTGCCCGTATCCACTGCATTGTCGAGGGGCCAGGGCATGTTCTGTCCAACGCGGAAACCCGCCTGGAGGCCAGTCTTCTGGAGCCGCTTACCTTTGACGGCAATTTGGCTCTGGACTGCCGCTTGCGCGGCGGAGCCTGTAAGGCCTTCAACGTGATCTACGATCCTGAGCTTGTGGCGGCACAGGCCAGGGTTCTGAGGGATGGAAAGCTGCCCGAGGTCACAGGCAGCCAAGTTTTCTTTGTTGTATCCGGAAGTTTGGACCTAAGTGAACAAGGCCGGTACGGCCCCGGAGAGGGGCAGGCAACAGACGGCGCCACCTGCGGAGCTGTCTCGGGTGGCGGCGCTGTCATTCATGTGTGGTTCCAACCTGTTTAGAGACTGTTCAGCAATTCATTGATTGCCGCTCTATAGCCTGCAATGACGCTGTCACGGGCGATGTGGCGGCCCTGCTGCACAATATGGCGCCCGGCGCTCCAGACATCGGTCACGCTGTCGTCGCCAGCCGCAAAGCACAGCCCGTCCAGCATCTGTCCGGGCTTTAGCGCGCACAGGGCCGGTATGCTGCTGTCAATCGCGACCAGATCTGCCAGCGCGCCCTCCTCGATCCGCCCGGCATCGCGTCCCAAAGCCTGGGCACCACCTTTTGCAGCGCTGATATACAGGGTCTCGCCAACGGATCCTTCGCCCGGGACCAGGACATTGCGAGCCAGATCGCGCAGGCGCTGGGAGTACTCCAGTGTACGCAGCTCTTCTGGCAGGGAAATCCGGATGTTAGAGTCTGATCCGATACCAAAGGTGCCGTCATTTGCCAGGTATTCCACCCCGTTGAACGGACCGTCGCCAAGGTTGGCCTCAGTGATTGGGCAGAGGCCGGCCACGGCGCCTGAACGCGCCATACTGATAGTTTCGGCGCTGGTCATATGGGTGGCGTGAATCAGGCACCATTTGCTGTCGACTGCGGCGTTGTTCAGCAGCCATTCGACAGGGCGGGCCCCCAGCCAAGTGCTTATGTCAGCCACTTCCTTGGGCTGCTCGGAGATGTGGATATGCACTGGAAGATCGTTCTGGACTTGCAGAACCTCTGCCAGGTCCTCAGGGCAGGTGGCCCGCAATGAATGTGGTGCAATGCCGACGCGGGTGTCTTGCGGCAACTCCTGCTTGGCAATTTCCCGGGCGCGGGCAACCAGTTCGGAAAACTCCGCAACCGAATTGCCAAACCGCTGTTGGCCCCCATTCAGAGCCTGCTTTCCTGCACCGCCATAGGAGTAGAGCACTGGCAGATGGGTGAGGCCGATACCGGTTTGACCAGCTGCAGCGAAGACCCGTTCGCTGAGTTCCGTGATGGATGCGAAATGCGTGCCGCCCGGTTGATGGTGCACGTAGTGAAATTCGCCGACCGAGGCATAACCGGCTTCCAGCATTTCCATAAACACCAGTGCAGCGATGGCCTCGTATTGCTCTGGGGTGATGCGGTCCATGAAGCGGTACATCAGCTCGCGCCAGGTCCAGAAGCTGTCCTTGCCGGCTGCGCGGTATTCAGTCATCCCGGCCATTGCACGCTGAAAGCTGTGAGAGTGCAGATTGCCGAGTGAGGGCAGCAGGACATCTGTCCGCAGGTCCCCGGCCTGCGGCTGGCACCGGGCTTTCAGAGATGTGATCCGGCCGTCTTCGACTGTCAGCCGGAGGTTCTCGACCCATCCCACGGGCAGGCGGGCGTGCTGCGCAAATATTGTCTGCATCTGACCCTCTTATGTCTAGATGTAATCTCAATAGCCGCAGGTTTATTCCGCGGCAAGAGTTTTAGAGAGGAGGGGCGTTGCCCCTCGGCCTGGCGGCCTCACCCCGGGGTATTTGGACCAGAAAGAAGCGGGTGGGCGGAATCGAAAAACGCGCCCGGGCGGGGCGCGTTCCGTGTGTTCAGCGATGCGGCGCAGATCAGTCGCGCAGCAGCTCGTTGATACCGGTCTTGGAGCGGGTCTTTTCATCGACGCGTTTCACGATCACGGCGCAGTAGAGGCTGACGTTGTTCTTGGACGGCATCGAGCCTGCCACAACCACCGAGTAGGGCGGCACTTCACCGTACATCACTTCGCCGGTCTCGCGGTCGACAATCTTGGTCGACTTGCCGATGAACACGCCCATGCCCAGAACCGAACCTTCGCGCACGATGCAGCCTTCGACAACCTCGGAACGGGCGCCGATGAAGCAGTTGTCCTCGATGATGGTGGGGCCGGCCTGCATCGGTTCCAGCACGCCGCCGATGCCGACGCCGCCCGACAGATGCACGTTCTTGCCGATCTGGGCGCAGGAGCCGACGGTGGCCCAGGTGTCAACCATGGTGCCTTCATCGACATAGGCGCCGAGGTTTACGAAGGAGGGCATCAGAACCGCACCCGGAGCGATATAGGCGGATTTGCGGACGACGCAGTTTGGGACAGCGCGGAAACCTGCGGATTTCCAATCGGTCTCGCCCCAGCCGTTGAACTTGCTGTCGACCTTGTCCCACCAGCCGCCAGCCTGCGGGCCGCCTTCGTGGATTTCCATGTCCTTGATGCGGAAGCCCAGCAGCACGGCTTTCTTGGCCCACTGGTTCACATGCCAGTCGCCGTTCTCTTGTTTTTCCGCAACACGCAGGGACCCGGAGTCCAATGCATTCAGGGTGTCTTCGATAGCGTCACGCTGCTCGCCGGTGGTGGCGGGAGTGATGGTGTCGCGCGCCTCCCAGGCGGCTTCGATTGCTGCTTCCAGCTGGGCGTTGGACATGGATGTTCCTCCGGCATCGGTTAGATTCGCAGCTTCATACCGGCAAACCGACCGAAGGTCATGTCCGGATTGCGTCTAAAACACCGCCCCCGACGGCGTAGCGCCGGATTCCAGTCGATTAGCGCACCCGGCGCAGGTGGCGGCGCAGAATTTCACAAGCGGTCGCAGGATCGCGGCGGCCCATGGCCTGGACAATTGCGGCATGGTCGCTGTCCACCCGGCGGGTCCACTGATGCTGCCAGTTGGCGAACAAATGCCGGGCGGCGGCGATGTGCAGATCGTCAATCGAAGCCAGCAGCCGCGGCATTGCACAAGGAGCAAGGATCACCCTGTGAAAAGCACGGTTCAGCTGCTCCCAGCTGGCCATATCTTCCGCCGCATCGCAGGCAAGCCGGGCCTCGTCGGCGGCGGTGATATCCGTCTCGGTCATCCGGGCAAAGGCATGGGTGAGGGCCAGCACCTCCAGCGACACCCGCATCTCGATCACTTCGCGGATTTCCGAAGGGTCCAATGCGCTGACCCGTGTGCCGCGGCGTGGCTCGGATTGAGCCAGCCCGTGCGCCTCGAGCCGCAGCAAGGCTTCGCGCACCGGTACATGGCTTGCATCGAACGCGCGCGCGATATGGTCTTGGCGCAGTTTCTCTCCTGCGGCCAGACTGCCGGTGATGATGCGCTCGCTTAACGAGCGATAGATGGTATCGGCAATTGTTTCGGACATGTCTTGGCGATACCGGCGCTGTCTGCAGCCTGCAAGGATTATCGAGGATTACCCGAAGGGGTCCGGGGCAATGTTGCCGCCGCAGATCAGAGCCGCAACACGTTCGCCGGGCTCGGGATGGTAGGCACCGCTCATCAACGCGGCCAAGGCCGTGGCGCCGGCCGGTTCCACAAGGATTCGCCTTTCCTGCCAAAGGGCGGTCTGGGCGTCAGATATCGCAGTGTCCGGAACCGTCACCGAGAGCAGGTCCTGGGATGCGGCAAGCTCGAAACAAATGGTGCCGATCCGTTTGGCACCAAGCGCATTGGCGGCAATGCCGGAAACGTCGACATCAACCGGCATGCCGGCCTGTAGGGCGTTTTTCAAAGCGCAGGAAGTTTCCGGCTCTACAGCGACTAATTTCTTTGCGCCTTGAAACCAGGCCAGCGCCCCGGCAATCAGCCCGCCGCCGCCAACAGCGATCAAAAGGGTGTCGGCGTCCAGCCCCTGGGCCTGCCATTCGGCAAAGCACGTACCCTGGCCCGCCACTGTGGCGGGCGCGTCATAGGCGTGGACCTGCATGGCACCTGTTTCTGCCTCATAAGCCTGGGCCTGCTCCAGCGCGTTGGCATAGGCGCCGGGCACCACTTGCAAGTCGGCGCCGGACCGTTTGATCAATGAAATCTTGGCGGGGCCGGCCATTTCGGGCACATAGATCCTTGCCCTGTGTCCCAGTTCCCGGGCGGCATGGGCAACTGCTGCTCCATGGTTGCCGCCGGAAGCCGCAACAAGGCCTGCGGCCGGCACGGGCTGGCTCAGCAGCGTGTTGAAAGCTCCGCGCGCCTTGAAGCTGCCGGTATGCTGCATATGCTCCAGCTTCAGCTCGACAGGGACATCAAGCTCGAAGCCCTGTACCTGTATAACCGGTGTCTGCAGCGCATGGGGCCGTATCCGCCTGGCGGCTGCTGCAATCTCTTCCTGCCAGTCCATGCAACTGTCTCCCTGTTTCTGCCTGCGGGTGGACCTTAGCGGCGCCTCAAGCGGGTGCAAGGCAAACGGCGTGTTTCTGCATTCTTGATTGGCGCTGACAGCGGATGAAGGTTACAAAGGAAGTCCTGTTGATTGATTGGGATTTTTCATGACCGAAGACCGCCACAGCCGTTTCCGCGATGCGCATTCCGACCGGGACCGCGCTGAACATGTGCCAGCGACTCCGCAGACCCAGGCGCCTGCCTACCGGCTGGCATTTGCGGATGAGGAGTTTCTGTGCCGTGAGGAATTGCGTCCTGTACGCCTGCAGCTGGAGCTGCTGAAGCCAGAACTGATGTTGAACGAGCATGGCATTGAAAGCACCATCGTCATGTTCGGTGGCGCCCGCATTCCGGATCCTGCGCATAAGGATCAGGCGCGGACCCAGACGCTGGCGGACTTGTCGCATTTTTATGACGAGGCACGCGAATTCGCGCGGCTGATGACCGAAAAGTCAAAGGAAAGCGGTGGCCGTCACAATGTGGTTGTGACCGGCGGCGGCCCTGGCGTTATGGAAGCAGGCAATCGCGGCGCGGTGGATGCGGGCGGCCACTCGATCGGCCTGTCGATTGTGCTGCCGCATGAACAGGCGCCCAATGGGTATGTGACCCCGGACCTGAGCTTCAATTTCCACTATTTCGCAATCCGCAAGATGCATTTCCTGATGCGGGCGCGGGCAATCACCGTGTTCCCGGGTGGATTCGGCACATTGGATGAGCTGTTCGAGAGTCTGACGTTGATTCAGACCGGTCGCATGGAGCGGGTGCCTTTCCTGCTGTTTGGCAAGGAATTCTGGAACAAGATCGTCAACTGGGAGGCGCTGGCCGATGCCGGCACCATCTCTGATCAGGATCTGGATCTGTTCCGTGTGGTCGATACCGCTCAAGAAGCGGTTAGGATCATTGAGAATTGGGAGCCTGCTCCGCCGCGCGACAGCCTGCCGGGCCGCGAAGGCTGAACACTGGCTGCAGGGGCCGCTGGATTATGAAAATTCCAGCGGCAATGTTCCCATTTCTTCTCCAGTCGTCAGCTGGGTCAGGACCTGCGCGCCATCTACCTTTTTCACTGCATAGCCGTAGCCGCGCAGGCGAAATTGCCACTCGCGCGGGCTCAGCGCCTTTTGGCGTTCATTGCGGATCAGATCCAGGACACCTGGGTCTAACGGGGCAGTTTTGTGTTCCATCGGTGCCATTTGCGATTCCTTTCGAAAATTGAATTGTCTGTAATCTGGAAACTGTTTGTTCCAAGTGGCGGAAATTGAGCCGGATCTGGGAAAAAATGGGGCAGCCTGTGCTGCGGTGAAATCCGAGCCTGTTGAAATAAAACATTGCTAGCAATCAAGTATTCATTGGGCAGACGGCCTGGCTCCGGGAGGAACAGCCGGGTTTTTCCCTGTTCAGGGATGCGCCGAAACTAACGATTTACCGAAAAGTCTCTTCTGCTTGCGCCGGTTGCACCCGAAAATCGGCCAATCTTAGCCACATTCCCAAACAAAAACTTACCAGTGGTGGAAAAGTGGAGGGACCCGATGTCCGAAGTTGAAGACTATACGGCGCTTCTGGCCTATACTTCGAACAGCAATTACCGTTGGAACAGCCAGGTTCAACTGGGTACTCAGACTGTGGTGACATACAGCTTTGTTGGCAGCGGCGAACTGGACGATGTGGCCGATGATCCCTACGGCGCAACCAGCTACTGGTCTTTTAACAATAGCCAGCGCAGTTATTTCCGACAGGCTCTTGCCGAATATGAAGAGATCTCGGGCCTGATTTTCGTCGAGATCGACAGCCCAGCGATGATTGATGTGTTCGGTTACGACGGCGGTTCAGCCGCCGGCTGGGCAAACTATGCCTGGGCCAGTGACTATTACACCGGGAACGGCGATCTGGCGATTGAAAGCAGCAGCATGGCGCCGGGCACCTACGGATATGAGACAGTCCTGCATGAGATCGGTCATGCCGTGGGGCTGGAACATCCACATGATGGTGACCATACCTTGGCCGATCACTTGGACGATCAGGCCCATACAGTCATGACGTATACCTACGGTGGATACAACGTGACGGAACTGGGGGAATTGGATGCCGAAGCCCTGCAGCATCTCTATGGAGATGCAGAAGGGGGCCAGGGTTGGAACACCTACGTCAACAGCAGCGGCGAAGTTGTCATCAAGGCCAGCGGTCGGTCGGAGATTGTTCTGGCAACGGGTCAGGATACCAGGGTTTACGCCTTTGCCGGGAATGATACGGTCAAAGGGCGTGAAGCTGATGACGTTTTGTCAGGAGGGCGCGGTGAGGACCATGTCCTTGGAGGCTACGGAGAAGACACGCTGAAAGGGGGGCGCGGTGCAGATACCCTCATCGGCGGCGTGGACGAAGGTGTCTATTCTGGCCGGAACGGCGAGAATGACATACTCTATGGCAATGGCGGAAGAGACTGGCTTTATGGCGGCAACGGTGATGACATCCTCCGTGGCGGCCTTGGTCAGGATTATCTGGTTGGCGGAGCCGGATCCGATGTTTTGACAGGTGGTAAGCACGCCGATGTTTTTGTCTTCGTTTCTGCCGACTACTGGGAACAGAACCGAATTACGGATTTCGGTACTGGCAGCGACCGGATCGAAATTTCCGGTTCTATTCCTGACAGTTTCAGCGACCTGACGATCACTCAGCAGAACGGCAACACGCTGATCAACTACTATGGCAATCACGACATTGAGCTCACCGGATACACCGGAGAGCTGACTGCTGACGATTTCATTTTCAGTTAAGGAAGCTGGGAATCCTGCCGCGCGGGAGGCGAAGCCAGGTTATTTCAACCCGGCTTCGGCCTCGATCTGTTTGCGGCTTTTGCGGGCGCGTTCGGTTGCCGATTTCAGCTGGCCACAGGCAGCCATGATGTCATCGCCCCTGGTCTTGCGGATCGGTGAGGCATAGCCTGCCTGATAAATGATGTTGGCAAACGCCCGGATGCGGTTGTTGGAAGACCGCTTGTAGGGGCTTCCAGGCCATTCGTTGAACGGAATGAGGTTGATTTTGGCCGGGATGTTGTAGCGCTTGATATGGTCAATCAGCCGGTGCGCGTCCTCATCGGTGTCGTTCACCCCGTCCAGCATCACATATTCAAAGGTGATCCGCTCTGAATTGGAAACCTTCGGGTAATCCGCCAGGGCCTGCAGCAGCTGATCGATGTTCCAACGCTTGTTGATCGGCACCAGCATGTCGCGTGTTTCATTGGTGGTGGCGTGGAAGGAAATCGCCAGCAGGCAGCCGATTTCCTGTGCCGTGCGGGCAATCTCGGGCACCACGCCCGAGGTGGACAATGTAATGCGGCGGCGAGACAGCGAAATCCCCTCGGGGTCCATCGCAATCTTCATCGCATCCCGGACGTTGTCAAAGTTGTACAGGGGCTCGCCCATGCCCATCAGCACGATGTTCGACAGCAGCCGGGTTTCCTCCTTGGGCGCGCCCGGTACCGGCCATTCTTCCAGATCGTCGCGCGCCATCATCACCTGGCCGACGATTTCAGCCGGAGTAAGGTTGCGTACCAGCTTCTGGGTGCCGGTGTGGCAGAAGGAACAGGTGAGAGTGCAGCCCACCTGAGAGGAGATGCACAGGGTGCCTCGGTCATCCTCGGGGATATAGACGACTTCAACCTCATGGCCGCCATTGATACGCACCAGATACTTGCGGGTGCCATCGGTTGAAACCTGTTTGCTCACCACTTCGGGAATGCGGATCTCGAATGTCTCCGCCAGCTGCGCCCGATAGGCTTTGGCCAGGTTGGTCATATCCGCGAACTCGCGCTTGCCCCATTGGTAGATCCACTGCCAGATCTGGCCGACCCGCATTTTGGCCTGCTTTTCCGGCGTGCCGTGCTCGATCAGCACTTCGCGCATGCGTTCGCGGGTCAGGCCCACAAGGTTGATCTTGCCGCCCTCGGGGTCTTTCCGGGGCAGGGTCATTACGTCCTGGGTGATCGGCGCGCTGGCGGTCATGGTTTAGACTCGGATGCTGGAGGGCAGATGCGGCTCTATATAGGATTTCGCCGGAAGATCAAAAGGAATCCTGGCTGGACCAGCCGGGGATGTGGCTAGGCGGGTGCTATTTGGCAAAACGCACCAGTTCCCGGACGCGGGCCCGGCCCAATGTTGTCCAGCAGGCCCGCGTCGCAATCCCTGCATCTTCCCGTACCGGGTGCACTGCGCCGGCAAAGGCGCAATGGGCGGCCCGGAATGCCTCCCATGCAGTCTGGCTTTCCATCAAAGCCGCTTCTACTTCGGTGCCGCCAAAGCTGTTGTCCTGTTCGGCTGCGGAAACCATGGCGGCCTCCAGCGCATTGAGCAACGCCGCTTCGACCCCTTCTTCGCCATTAGCAACACAGGATCCGATTTCCTCCTGGCTGCCCTGGCCACATTCCAGTGCCGGATCAGCAAAAGCAGGAAGGGTTAGAAACATCACCGCAAGGCAGGCGGGTTGAAGAATTGCCGGATGTTGCATGGCAGTCACCTCCTGACCGCCATGCTACGCAGCTTGCATGCTTAGAACAAGAAAACCCCGGCGCGAACCGGGGTTTGGTCTGATTTCTGCCTGCAGGCTTACTTGCTGCAGCGCTTCTCCGCATCTTCCACCGCGGCGGTAAAGCCCAGCAGCGAGAAAGTGTCCTTGGTCTGAGTTCCCCGTGCCGATCGTGCTGTCATGACAGCGCTGGCGCCCCGTTTCATCGCAGTGATGATCTTGGCGTCATCCGCCGGAGTGGCCGGCCAAGCCCATTCGCCTTCGGTGAACAGTTCAAACTCGGATTCTCCGATTCCCATGTTCACGGTGGAACCGGGTGCAAAAGGATAGCCGCCAGTGAAGCTGATCTCGCCCTTGGGTGCATCGCTGCTGCGGTAAGTGACAAACAGCTGGATCTCGCTGCGGCGCACGGCCACGACACGGCCGTCACGGGTATTCACGGTTTCCTTTGGCGCGGAAACTCCCCAGCATTCATTCGGGTCATTGCCCTCGAAAACGCTCCAATCCACCTTGGCCGCAACCCGGTTGTTCGACGTTTCCTGTGCAGTTGCTGCGGTTGCCAATGCTGCCAGACACAGGCCCGCAGCTACGCGGGCGAGTTTCAATGCCATTTGTCCCGACTCCAAGACTGTTCTTTCATACCTCAAACCAAGCCAAGGGCCCGCAGCGTTCGTCCGCCATCTGGTCCCGATCCCCTCGCTTGCGCTACACAAGCACACTAACGTAACTAGCACCACGGGCGAAAGTGTGTTTTGGCAGGATTTCGCCCAGAAATCCGCACGCAAAGACGAAGGGGAAGAAAATGCCGAATCCTGTGCCCATGGCAGAAGTCTGGCGCGGCCCGCTTCTGGAAAGCCTGCATCTTGGCCATGCTGTCATCTGTGACAGCAGCGGCCAGGTGGTGCGCAGCTGGGGCGATCCGGATGCAGTGATCTATCCTCGCAGCTCAGCCAAGATGATCCAGGCGCTGCCGCTGATCACGTCCGGCGCTGCTGCGCGCTACGGGCTGACTTCTGAACAGCTGGCGCTGGCCTGTGCTTCCCACAACGGCGCCCATATCCACACGGACCGGGTGAACACCTGGCTGGGCCAGCTGGGTCTGGGAGACGACGACTTCCGCTGTGGCTCGCAGTTGCCGGACGACATCCCGGCCCGCAATGAGCTGATCAAGACCGACAACAGCCCGTGCCAGGTTCACAACAACTGCTCCGGCAAGCACGCGGGTTTTCTGACGTTGAACCAGTTTCTGGGTGGTGGCGCGGAATATATCGAAGTCGACCATCCAGTGCAGCAGGCCTGCCTGGCTGCGTTTGAAGAAACCACCGGCCAGGACAGTCCCGGCTATGGTATCGACGGTTGCTCAGCGCCGAACTTTGCCACTACCGTCACCGGGCTGGCTCGTGCAATGGCCTGGTTTGCGAGTGCTTCAGACCGCTCCGACCGGCCGTCCGAAGCCGCGCGGCAGCTGGTTGCAGCAATGACCGCGCATCCCGAACTTGTGGCTGGTGAAACCCGCTGCTGCACCAATCTGATGCGGGCCATGGGTGGCAAGGTTGCGATCAAGACCGGGGCCGAAGCGGTATTCATCGCCATTCTGCCGGAACAGAAACTGGGCGTGGCGCTGAAGATCTCGGACGGAACAACCCGCGCCAGCGAATGCGCCATTGCTGCGCTGATGGTCAGCCTGGGTGTTCTGGATGCAGAACACCCAGCAACCGGAAAATACATGAGCAAGCTGCTCTACAGCCGCCGCGGTCTGGAATGCGGTTCGATCCGGCCCGCAGCGGACCTGCTGTTCTGAAACAAGATGCCCCGGAAATGTCCCGGGGCACTCTCTCACATTTCGAGTTCGATCACTTCGGCCACTTCCACTGATCCGCTGCCATCCAGGACTATCGGGCAGCCTCTGGCCATTGCACAAGCGGCATCCTGATCGGCTGCCTCCACAACAGTAAAGCCGGCAAGCGGATTCGCGCCGCCGTCATCAGTCACGCCCGAGACGCTTACTGTCTTTGACATTCCAACCGGGTTGCCGGGAATGGCGACAGCATCGCCCATGTCTTCGAACCAGGACTTCCAGGCCTGCATGACCCTGGCGCCCTCTTCCTCGTTTTCCGGTGTCTTGCCGCCGTGATACGCAAAAATGAACTGTGGCATTGGTCTTCTCCCTTTGTTGTGTATGACGGGTCACGAGACAGTGCCGAGCAGTGCCTCCAGCTTGCGCAGGGTGGAGCTCCAGCCCTGCTCGTGACGTGCGGAAATCTCGCCATCCCCGAGATCGCGGTGATCGATCAGCAGCATGGCGCCGCCTGGCGCGGCGGTGACAGTGAAGGTCACATGGCTTTCGGAACCGCGGACACCATCCTCATCATGCCAGGCCCATGTGAAGCCGACGGATTTTGGTGCATCTACATGGGTGACTTGGCCGGAAACATGGAAACGCTTCCCGTCGCTGTTCTGCATGACCGAATGCCAGGGGCCGGTGCGGCTGAGATCCAATTCATGCTCTGGAATGGTGACCCCTTCAGGCCCCCACCATGTCAGCAGCTTGTCTGAGTTGGTGACCCAGGCAAACAGTTTTTCCGGGCTGACCGGAAAAATGCGCTGCAACTGCAGTCCGCTCATTCACCATCCTCCATCAATGACGCTTCCAGCCGGTCCAGGCTGCCCTCCCAGAAGGCGCGGCGCGAATGCGTCCATTCCGCAATCATCCGCAGCCCCTCCGGCCGGGCGGAATACATCCGCTTGGTGCCGTCGACTCGCTGGCTGACCAGCCCGGCCTCGCGCAGCACCTTCAGATGGCGTGAGATTGCCGGCGCCGAGATTCCGGCGCCGGGGGCCAGGTCACCGGCAGGCAGCTCGCCCTGGGTGATCAATTGATCGACGATCGACATGCGGGTCCCGTCCGACAGGGCGGCAAAGGATTTCAGAAGCGGTGTCATGCCTTCATTATTAATGATTTTGTTAATTAGCGAAAGGTCAAATTTCCCTGTCCGGACTGCCCGTCGGTCCCTGTCAGGTGCAAAGAAGGCAGTCGAAGTGCTCCCGCCCGTCGTCAGCCTGTTCTGCGAACAGGTTTCCTCCCGTTGGGCCAGGCTCAGCGCCCATGGCGCTGAGCCTGGCCCAAGGCCGCTAAGGGGTGGCTGTGTCAGCAGCCGCACCTGCGGGCGCGGGAGAGCTTCTTCTTTGAGGGATCCGAAAGAGGTTCAGCCCTTGAAGGTGTTTTGGGCATATCCCTGGATGTAAAGTAGAGCAGTCAGGTCGCCGTGGTTGATGCGGATATCACATTCCGCTGCAACGGAAGGTTTGGCGTGCAGGGCAACTCCGGCACCCGCACGTTTCAGCATGCCCAGATCATTGGCGCCGTCCCCCACAGCCATCACTTCCGCCTCAGCGATTCCCAGCCGGGCGGTGATTTGTTGCAGAGCCTCCACCTTGGCCTCTCGCCCCAGGACCGGGCGGCCTGCGTCGCCGGTCAGTTTACCGTCTTCAGTCAGCAGGGTGTTAGCGCGGTTTTCATCAAACCCCAACTCTGCCGCAACCTGTGTGGTAAAGGCCGTGAACCCGCCCGAGACCAGTGCCGCATACGCATCGTCCGCCTTCATCGTGGCCAGCAGCCGTCTGGCGCCAGGCATCAGGGTGATTCGTTCGGCCAGCACCTTGGCAATGACCGTTTCCGGCAGCCCCTTCAGCAGCCCGACCCGTTCGGTCAGCGCGCCTTCGAAGTCCAATTCTCCGTTCATCGCCCGCGCAGTGATTTCTTTGACCCGGGCACCGACACCCGCCTCCTCGGCCAGCTCGTCAATGCATTCCTGCTGGATCATGGTGGAATCCATATCGGCCAGCAGCATCTTCTTTTTGCGCCCCTCAGATGCCTGTATGACCAGATCAACGCCGATCTGCTGCAGGTCGTCCCAGACGCCCCAGCGGTTATCCGGCATCTGCTCCAACGAAAACTCCGCTGCAATGCCCAGAGCCAGCCATTCGGCCTCGCCGCCGCCCCAGGCATTGCGCAGCGATTCGATCAGCACAGGCTCCAGCACCGGGTGGGCCGGATTGCAAAGCAGGGTGGCAACAAACATCGGCGGGCTCCATTCCGTTTGAATTCCCTTTGTCATAACGGCCTGTTGTCGGATCGGCCAGCCTGCCGGAACCTGTCAAAAACCGGGTGCATAATAAGGTATGCAGCTTGCGGCCATTTCGGTGCAACTGTTTCCGATGGTGGAAAAACGTGTCGCAAAAAGCATATGTATCGCCGTATTTTTCTGAATTTACTGTTGCATGCCGCGCTGCAGCGGCCTAGCTCTGATGGCGGGACACCCCTCCCCAACGAGGGGCGCTTATCTGGAAGGATAGCATTGATGGCTATTGAACAACCGGCATCGCGGCCGGCCAATCCGCGTTTTTCGTCTGGGCCTTGCGCCAAACCTCCCGTCTTTGATGTTGCCAAACTTGCTGGCGCGCCGCTGGGCCGCTCGCACCGCGCGGCAGTGGGCAAAGAGCGCCTGAAGGCGGCGATCGAAGGCACCCGCGAAATTCTGAACATCCCTGCCGATTACAAGATCGGTATTGTGCCCGCGTCAGACACCGGCGCGGTGGAAATGGCGATGTGGAACCTACTGGGTGCCCGCGGGGTGGAGATGCTGGCCTGGGAAAGCTTTGGCGCTGGCTGGGTCACCGACGTGGTGAAACAGCTGAAGCTGGACGCCACCGTCAAAACCGCTGACTACGGCCAGATTGTCGACCTTAGCACTGTTGATTTCGCAAATGACGTTGTCTTCACCTGGAACGGCACCACCTCCGGTGTGCGGGTGCCCAATGGCAACTGGATCCCGGCGAACCGTGAAGGGCTGACCATCTGCGATGCGACCTCCGCCGCCTTTGCGCAGCGTCTGCCCTGGGACAAGCTGGATGTGACCACTTTCTCATGGCAGAAGGTGCTGGGCGGCGAAGCGGCCCACGGCATGATCATCCTGTCACCGCGCGCGGTGGAACGGCTGGAAAGCTACACCCCCGCCTGGCCGCTGCCGAAAATCTTCCGCCTGACCAAGGGCGGCAAGCTGATCGATGGCATCTTTCAGGGCGCCACCATCAACACGCCCTCGATGCTGGCGGTTGAGGACTACCTGTTGGCGCTGAACTGGGCGCGCTCCATCGGTGGTTTGGAAGGCCTTCGCGAACGCGCCTATGCCAGCCTGGCTGCGGTGCAAAGCTTTGTACAGGACAACTCATGGATCGCCTTCCTGGCTGAACAGCCAGAGTACCGCTCCAACACGTCTGTCTGCCTCAAGTTCACTGACCCCCGCATCCAGGACGGTGCCGCCTTTGCCAAGGCTGTTGCCAAACGGCTGGAGGGCGAAGGCGTGGCTTTTGATATCGGCGCCTACCGCGATGCGCCTCCGGGACTGCGCATCTGGTGCGGTGGCACAGTGGAAGCCACGGATGTGGCCGCGCTGATGCCCTGGATCAAATGGGCCTTTGAGGCCGAGATCGCGGCCCAGACCGAGGCTGCCTGAGACACGGCTGTTCCGGGGCGGAAACTCCGGAGCGTCGTTTGCCCCGCAAGGGCACGCTTTTCAACTTCCGGCCAGAACAGGCCCCCGCAAAAGGACCAACCACATGGCTCCCAAAGTACTCGTCTCCGACAAGCTCTCGGAAACCGCTGTCCAGATCTTCCGTGACCGCGGCATTGATGTTGATTTCCTGCCCGACGTGGGCAAGGACAAGGAAAAGCTGGCAGAAATCATCGGCCAGTACGACGGCCTCGCCATCCGCTCCGCCACCAAGGTGACCGAAAAGATCCTGGACAAGGCAGACAATCTCAAGGTCGTCGGGCGCGCCGGCATCGGCACTGACAATGTCGACAAGGAAGCCGCCTCCAAGCGCGGCGTCATTGTGATGAACACGCCCTTCGGCAATATGATCACCACTGCTGAACACGCCATTGCCATGATGTTCGCCACCGCCCGCCAGCTGCCGGAGGCCTCGGCCTCCACCCATGCCGGCAAATGGGAAAAGTCCAAGTTCATGGGGGTGGAGCTGACGGCCAAAACCCTGGGGGTTATCGGGGCGGGCAATATTGGCGGCATCGTTTGTGACCGCGCCCGTGGTCTCAAGATGAAAGTGGTCGCCTATGATCCCTATCTGAGCAGCGAGAAAGCCGACAAGATGGGCGTCGAAAAGGTTGAGCTGGACGAGCTGCTGTCCCGCGCCGATTTCATCACCCTGCATGTGCCGCTGACTGACCAGACCCGCAATATCCTGTCCAAGGAAAATCTCGAGAAAACCAAAAAAGGCGTGCGGATCATCAACTGCGCCCGCGGCGGCCTGGTGGACGAGGGCGCCCTGGCAGAACTGCTGACCTCCGGCCATGTCGCAGGCGCGGCCTTTGATGTGTTCTCCGTTGAACCGGCCAAGGAAAATGCTCTGTTCGGCCTGCCGAATGTGGTCTGCACCCCGCATCTGGGTGCCGCCACCACCGAGGCACAGGAGAACGTTGCCCTGCAGGTGGCTGAGCAGATGTCCAATTATCTGCTGACCGGCGCTGTTGAAAATGCGCTCAACATGCCGTCCGTCACCGCCGAGGAGGCCAAGGTCATGGGGCCCTGGATCAAGCTGGCGGACCATTTGGGCTCCTTTGTGGGACAGATGACGGATGAACCGATCAAGGCGATCAACATTCTGTATGATGGTGTGGCTGCGGGTATGAATCTGGAGGCCCTGAATTGCGCGGTGGTTGCCGGGATCATGAAAAAGGCCAACCCGGAAGTGAACATGGTCTCGGCGCCAGTCATCGCCAAGGAACGCGGCATTCAGATCTCGACGACCAATCAGGACAAGTCGGGAACCTTTGATGGCTACATCAAGGTGACGGCAGTCTCTTCAAAACGCGAGCGCTCTGTGGCGGGTGCTGTTTTCTCCGACGGCAAGCCGCGGTTTATCCAGATCAAGGGCATCAACCTCGACGCGGATGTGGGGGCGCATATGCTCTACACCACCAACGAGGACGTGCCCGGCATCATTGGTACGCTGGGTCATACGCTGGGTGATCACGGCGTCAACATCGCGAACTTCACCCTGGGCCGGTCTGAGGCGGGCGGCGAAGCCATTGCGCTTCTCTATGTGGATGAGCTGGTTCCGGCCGAAGCCCGTGCCAAACTGGCCGAAACCGGGTTGTTCAATCAGATCAAGCCGCTGGAGTTCGACGTCGCCTGATCTCTCAGCCGTGCTGTTTCAAGCGCCGCCGCTGTCTGCGGCGGCGCTTTTGCATTTCTCAGCTGCGGCTGCGCAGAACCACCACAGTGAACAGCAGCATGGAGGCAAGCGCTGCCAGCGACCCTGACTTGGCCAGCAATTCAGTCCGCTCAAGGATGGCCAGCGGGATGCCGGGAATAAGAAGGGCCAGGGTCAGAATGACCGCCGCCAAATGGAGCTTGGGCAATGTGCCTGCGGCAGAGTCAGGCAGCAGATGATAATAGAAAGCGTAGATTGAGCAGTTGACCCAGCCAAGCAGGTTCAAATGCCCATGGGCCGGCGACATCAGGTGGTCCTGGCTGGCCGACATTTGAATACCCCAAACCATGCCGCCCAAAGCCGACACCACCGCCATCAGCATGAACCATCGCGCAATTCCCGTCATAATGCCCCTCCCTTTTTATCGGTGCTGCAAGCAGCGTCAGGTATAACATGCTTTCTTCGGGCGGCTTTGCCAGCCCTGAATTTGCAGCTCTCCGGGTTGAGCCCTCCGGCGCGATGCGCCATCACAGTCTTCCAGGCTGCAGACAGGAACCGTGCCATGACCGCCCCACTCTACGCCATCGGAGACATCCACGGGCAGCTTGCCATGCTCGAAGAGGCGCTGCAGCGGATTGAGGCTGACGGCGGCGAGAACGCTCGCATTGTCTTTCTGGGGGATTACATCGACCGCGGCCCGGACAGCCGCAGGGTGGTTGAACGGTTGCTGCAGGGCCAATCAGAGGGTCGCAACTGGATCTTCCTCAAAGGCAACCACGACAGGATGTTTTCGATGTTCCTGGAGGAGTATCCGCGCAATGATACCCGTCTGCTGGTCGGCTATCATTGGCTGCATGAACGCATCGGCGGCATTGAAACCCTGCAGTCCTATGGTGTCGAAGTGTCAGAGGGCGACCGAATCTTCCAGGTCCACAAACGCGCCCGCGCTGCTGTGCCCCAGACGCATCTGGATTTCCTTGGTGAATTGAAGCCGTATCATCAGGAGGGCAGCCTGCTGTTTGCCCACGCAGGCATCCGTCCCGGCCTGCCGCTGGAGAGCCAAAGCGAGGATGACCTGATCTGGATTCGTCAGGAATTCCTCAACGATGAGCGCACCCATCCCTGGCTGGTGGTGCACGGTCACACGCCGAACAAGCAAGCTGTGCACTGCGTGAACCGCATCAACCTCGACAGCGGCGCGGGCTATGGCCGCCCGCTCACGGCAGCCGTCTTCGAAGGCAGCGAGTGCTGGCTGCTGACGGATCAGAGCCGGAAGCTGCTCGCTCCTTGAAGCTTACGGCTTCTTTCTGGTCATAAATACTCTGGGGGGAGCGCCAGCGGCGCGAGGGGGCAAAGCCCCCTTATCCACCTGTCAGGTCCAGTCCAGCACCACTTTGCCGGATTGACCGGATTTCATTGCTGCAAAACCTTCAGAAAAATCATCCACACCGAACCGATGGGTAATGACCTTGCTCACATCCAGGCCGTTCTGCAGCATGGCAATCATCTTGTACCAGGTCTCGAACATCTCGCGGCCGTAGACCCCCTTGATGGTGATAGCCTTGAACACGATGCGCGACCAGTCTACCGGGGATTTTCCCGGCGGAATGCCAAGCAGGGCTATCCTGCCGCCCATCACCAGGCTTTCCACCATCTGATCCAGCGCTGCCTGGCTGCCGGACATCTCCAGTCCCACGTCGAAGCCTTCCTTCAGCCCCAGCGCATGGGCTACGTCGTTCAGGTCTTCTTCAGCGACGTTCACGGCCCGTACAGAAGGCACCACCAGTTCGGCCAGTCGCAGCCGGTCCGGGTTGATGTCGGTGATCACCACATTGCGGGCCGATGCATGGCGCGCAACTGCGGCCGCCATGATGCCAATGGGGCCTGCGCCGGTGATCAGCACGTCCTCGCCCAGCAGATCAAAGCTCAGCGCCGTGTGTACCGCATTGCCCAGCGGATCGAGAATCGCGCCGATCTCATCCGGGATATCATCCGGCAGCGGCACCACATTGAAGGCTGGCAGGCGCAGATACTGGGCAAAGGCGCCCTGTTCGTTCACCCCGATGCCGCGGGTGCCGGGGTCCAGATGAAACTTTCCGGAGCGGCTCTGGCGGGAATCATGTTCGATCAGATGCCCTTCGCCCGAACACCGCTGGCCGATCTCCAAACCCGTCACATCTTTGCCGATCTCGACGATCTCGCCGGCAAATTCATGCCCGGTGATCATCGGTACCGGCACCGTATGCGCGGCCCAGTCATCCCAGTTCCAGATGTGGATGTCGGTGCCGCAGATGCCGGTTTTGTTGACCTTGATCAACACCTCATCCGGCCCGATCTCCGGGACTGGCGCCTGCACCATCCACAGGCCTTCCTGCGGATGGCTCTTTTCCAGCGCTTTCATCGTGTTCGGCAGGCTCATGAGATCACCCCCAAATCCTTGCCAGCCTTGCCAAAAGCCGCGAGCGCGCGGTCCAGTTCATCCCGTGTCAGTGCCGCATTCATCTGTGTCCGGATGCGTGCCTGCCCGCGCGGCACCACCGGAAAGAAGAAGCCGGACACATAGACGCCCTCGTCAAACAGCCGCGTTGCCATGTCTTGCGCCAGCTGTGCTTCGCCCAGCATCACGGGGATGATCGGGTGCTCACCGGGCAACAGATCAAAACCCAGCTCTTCCAGCCCTGCGCGCCAGTACCTGGCATTCTCGAACAGCTGCGCCCGCAGCCCGTCGCCTTCTTCAACCAGCCGGATCGCCTCCAGCCCGGCAGCAACAATCGATGGCGGCAGCGAATTGGAGAACAAATAGGGCCGCGCCCGCTGCCGCAGCAGGTCGATCACTGGCTGCGGCCCGGCGATGTAACCGCCGATGGCCCCCCCAAGTGCTTTGCCCAATGTCCCGGTGACGATATCCACGTCCACCCCGAAATGCTCCGGCGTTCCGGCGCCTGTCGCGCCCATAAAGCCGGTTGCGTGGCAGTCATCCACCATCACCACCGCGTCGTATTTGTCCGCCAGCGCCCGGATCTCCGGCAGTTTCGCCAGATAGCCGTCCATCGAGAACACGCCGTCGGTCGCAATCATAATATGCCGGGCGCCATCCTCACGGGCCTGTTTCAGCCAAGCCTCCAGGTCGTTCATGTCGCTGTTCAGATAGCGATAGCGCTTGGCCTTGCACAGCCGGATACCATCGATGATCGACGCGTGGTTCAGCGAATCCGAGATGATCGCATCTTCCGGTCCCAAAAGCGGCTCAAACAGGCCGCCGTTGGCGTCGAAACAGGCGGCAAACAGGATCGCGTCATCCTTGCCCAGGAACTTGGCCAGCCTTTGCTCCAGCTCCCGGTGTATGTCCTGGGTGCCGCAGATGAACCGGACCGATGCCATGCCGAATCCTTTCGGATCCATCGCATCTTTGGCAGCTTTGATCAGGGCGGGGTGGTCGGCCAGACCCAGGTAGTTGTTTGCGCACAGGTTAATCACCTCGCGGCCGCCAACCGTGATTTCACCCCCTTGTGGGGAGGTGATCATTCGCTCGCGCTTGTACAGCCCTTCGCCCTGGATCTGGGCCAGCGTGTTGGAGATGTCGGTCAGAAATGCAGTGGACATGCGCAAACTCCTTGGTGTCTCGAGTCGCACATCTATCATAACGGATGTATTTCCCAAATACAGGATTTCATCATTGCGGAAAAAATCCGTGAAACCGGACGTTGCGGCAGCAATCCTCTGAACCGTCAAATTTGCCCCGGCAACAGAGAGGATGTGCAATGGCCAGGTGCATAGGTATCGACGGAGTGTTTTCAAAGCACAGGGCGAAAGGGCCGTATTGGGGGAGCCCAGGTCTTGGGGGCAGAGCTAGAAGTGAGTTCCAAAAGAAAACGCGGCCCCCTTTCGGGGACCGCGTCCAAAGTCAGCTAAGCGAGAAAGCTTAGTCCAGCGACAGGTTCACTGCCGACTCGCGGCCGTCACGGCCTGCTTCGATGTCGAAAGTGACTTTCTGGTTGTCCGCCAGGCCGGTCAAGCCGGAACGCTCAACAGCGGAGATGTGCACAAACACATCTTTGCTGCCGCCGTCGGGTGCGATGAAGCCGAAGCCTTTGGTGGTGTTGAACCATTTTACGGTGCCGGTGGCCATATCCGTAGTCTCCTAATGTTCGCTGCCCGCGTAAGTGCGGCAGCCTGGCGTAGTCGGTCTGGATCGAGAGACTGAAAACGCCGCAAAAACGGGAGACAGTGGATCGACAAGAATAACGTTAGCGGTTCACATATGGGCCGTGGAGCTGAGTCTTTCAAGGGGAATATCTGTCAAGTTGCGGCAGTAAGCCGCCGACCCTGGTGAATGCACCTTTTTTGATGGGGGTTTGATGAACCGGACAGGGGCTAAAGTCAGAAGTTCATTGGGGCTTACCGCCGGGTCGGCTCAGGCATTCTTCACAATCAGAAACACGCGGGCCGGTCCATCGGGCGCGGTGATTGCATGCGATACATCGGCGGCATAACGCGCCGTGTCGCCAGCCTGAAGCTGGTCCTTGGCGTTGCCGGAACTGACTGCGATTTCCCCTTCAAGCACTGTCAACTGCTCCAGCGTGCCACGGGTGTGGGGCTGGCTGATCAGGGCGCCGCCCTTGTCAAACCGGATGTCATAGACCTCATGGCCGCCGGCCTCTTCCGGCGGTGACAGGATGCGGATGCGGCAGCCCTGGCCCATATTCTCGATTTTGGGCACATCTGCCGCGCGCAAGATCTCGATTCGATCCTGCAAGTCGCCTGCTTCCAGAAGGCCCGCAAAATCCACCTGCAGCGCGCGTGTGAGATTCCACAGCGTCGCAATGGTGGGGGAGCTTTCGCCGCGCTCGATCTGGCTCACCATCGAGCGGCTGACGCCCGACAGGTTGGCTACCGCTTCCAGGCTTAAACCCTGCGCGCGGCGCGCCTCTTTCAGGCGGGCGGGCAAGAGGGTCAGGATATCGTCTGTGTTTTCCGTCATGACGGATTCTCTGCGCCCCCGAGGCGGATTTGTCAAATGTTCAGGACTGGGGATGATGCGCCGCTACGGTGCGCCGGGGGGCGGCGGTGACATGAAAAATGGCGCCGGGTTGCAGTGACGGCACGTCCGGGCAGACAGGCCCATGCTGCGGGTGCATAGTAATCCCGGACCTGAGGAGGAAAGAGCCAATGACTGACATCGTGATCCTGGACGGCGCGCGTACCGCCATCGGCACATTTGGCGGCGCCCTTGCAGGCACCACGCCGATCGATCTGGCAACCACCGTATCCAAGGCGGCGCTGGAACGTTCTGGTGTCGAAGGCGGACAGATCGGCCATGTGGTGTTCGGCCACATCATCAACACCGAACCCCGCGACATGTACCTGAGTCGTGTGGCGGCGATGCAAGCGGGTATCCCGGATGCGGTTCCAGCGATGAACGTGAACCGGCTGTGCGGCTCTGGTGTGCAGGCGATTGTCTCTGTCTTTCAGTCGCTTGCCATGGGGGATGCGGAGTTTGCGCTGGCTGGCGGCGCCGAGAATATGTCGCGCAGCCCCTACATCATCCAGCAAAGCCGCTGGGGTGCCAAAATGGGTGATGTGAGGTCGCTCGACATGATGCTGGGCGCGCTCCACTGCCCGTTTGGCACCGGCCATATGGGCGTCACGGCAGAGAATGTTGCGGATGAACATGGCATCACCCGCACACAGATGGATGAATTTGCCTTGGCCAGCCAGACCCGCGCGGCGGCGGCGATCGAAGCAGGGCATTTCAAATCCCAGATCACGCCGGTTTCGGTGAAGGTAAAGCGCGATCTGGTGCCCTTTGACATGGATGAGCATCCCCAGGACACTTCCCTGGAAAAACTGGCCGGGCTAAAGGCCGTGTTCCAGAAAGAGGGCCGGGTTACTGCGGGAAATGCCAGTGGACTTAACGATGGCGCTGCGGCGCTGGTGCTGGCTACTGCATCTGCCGCGCAGAAGGCCGGGCTGAAGCCAAAGGCGCGGATTCTGGGCTATGCCCATGCTGGTGTGCGGCCTGAAGTGATGGGTATCGGACCGGTGCCTGCGGTGCGGAACCTAATGGAGAAAACCGGGCTTTCCGCTGGCGATTTCGATGTTATCGAATCGAATGAGGCGTTTGCCGCGCAAGCTTTGGCCGTGAACAAAGAGCTTGGCCTGGACCCGGCCCTTGTGAATCCCAATGGCGGCGCCATTGCGCTCGGCCATCCGGTCGGGGCGACCGGAGCCATTATCACCCTGAAAACGCTGTATGAACTGGAACGTATTGGGGGTGCCAAGGGTTTGATCACCATGTGTATTGGCGGCGGCCAGGGTATTGCGCTGGCAATTGAACGCATTTGACGCCGACAGGCGCTGGGTTCGTCGTAGGCTTGCAGAGATTGGCGTGGGGGGCTGGACTGCACCGGATTTCAGCCCCCTTTGCCGCGGACATCCGGCGCACTTCTACGGGATGCCTGAGCTCTACGCGGCGGCGCAGAATGTGTCGATCAACTGAAGAAGGCGGCCCGGAGTTACAGGCTTGGGGATGAACCCATCCATGCCCAGCCCCTTGATGATAGCATCGTCGTGATAGGCGACATCCGCGGTCACAGCGAAAATAGGCAAACTGCTGGGCGGATCCATCGGCGCTTCGCGGATCTGACGTGTCGCCTCTATTCCGGAGACCCGCGGCATGTGGAGATCCATCAGCACCAGCCCATATTCGTTCGGAGCGCTTCTGAGCATGTCGATACCGATCTGCCCGTTTTCGGCGATGGTTACTTCCACACCAAGCGCCATGATGATCTCGCGCATCATGTAGCGGGTGAATTCATCATTTTCGACGAGCAGGACTTTTCGCGGGTTGTTCATCATCTGGTTCCGTAGTTGCGTTGGCGGATAAAGCCAGAGTTCCAGTCATGACATTCAAAAAGGACTTTAGGTGGCAACCGGAATGATCTTGCGATTTCAGAAGTTTACTCCCGATTGAGCAGTCGGCATGCGTCCACGGCCATCATGCGTGGGTTTTAATTTTCGGTCAACGTGTATGCTGCGTGCAAGTTGTATTCTATTTTTGCAATTTGGATTCCCAAGGGGCGTCGAAGTGGCCCCCCGGTCGCGGTGGCCCGGCAGAGCCTATCCGCGCCCGCAATTTGGGTCGGCTGCTCCTGCTGGATGTCGCCGCGTCAGCTTAGCAGAGCAATGAGAATGCAGACGCCAGTGGCGACGAGAGCCCCCAGCAGCGCAGGCGCAACCCAGCTATACTTGCTGCGCGGTCGCAGGTTATGCTGTGTGGCCTGAGCAATCAGTGCCTGTTCCACCAGCGCCGGCAGGCGGGGCCCGAAACGGGACATGACCTTGGCGGTATCCAAAAGGTCTGAAACCACGGCGCGCGGGCCAATGGATTTCTTGATGTAATCTTCGACCACGGGCTGCGCGGCTTCCCAGATATTGATGTGCGGATCCAGCGAGCGGGCGACGCCCTCGACCACCACCATGGTGCGCTGCAGCAGGATCAGCTCAGTGCGGGTTTCCATGCCGAAGCGTTCTGTGACCTCAAACAGATAATTCAGCAGGCGGCCCATGGAGATGTTTGACGCATCCATGCCGAAGATCGGCTCACCCACTGCACGCAGTGCGCGGGCGAACTCATCCACGTCACGGTCGGGGGGCACATAGCCTGCCTCGAAATGCACCTCGGCCACGCGTTTGTAGTCGCGTTTGATGAAGCCATAAAGAATCTCGGCATAGACCCGGCGGGTGTATTCATCAATATGACCCATGATGCCAAAATCATAGGCGATGATATCGCCATTGGATGCGACCTTGAGGTTGCCCTGATGCATGTCAGCATGGAAAAAGCCGTCGCGCAGCGCGTGACGCAGGAACAGTGACAACACCCGATTGGCCAGGATCTTGCGGTCATGGCCTGCCGCATCCAACGCGCCGTTGTCGCCCAGCGGAATGCCATCGGCCCAGTCCATGGTCATAACCCGCCGGGCTGAATACCCCCAGCGGATCCGCGGCAGCTGAAAGCCTTCGTCATCGGTGGTATTGGCGGCGAATTCAGATGCCGCGGCGCTTTCCAACCGCAGATCCAGCTCGCCCTGCACCACGCCGTCGAAATGTTCGATGACATCCATCGGCTTCAGGCGGCGGGCGCTGGGGGCGAACAGGTCAACAATACGAGCCGCAAAATAGAAGGCATCCACATCCTTGTTAAAGGCGCGTTCGATGCCCGGCCGCAGCACTTTGACGGCGACTTCCTCGCCGGTGTCAGCCAGTGTCGCGCGGTGCACCTGGGCGATGGAGGCAGCAGCCACGGGGTCGCTGAAATCCGAAAAGACTTCTGAGGCGGGACGCCCAAGTTCCTTTTCCACCTCGACCAGCGCCTCGGCGCGGGAAAACGGTGGCAGCTTGTCCTGCAGCACCCGCAGCTGGTTGGCCAGATCCTTGCCCACCACGTCGGGCCGGGTCGAGAGTACCTGGCCGAACTTGATATAGGCCGGTCCAAGCGCATTCAGCGCCCGGGTCTCAGGTGGCATGGCAGGGTCGCCCTTGTATCCCAGCCATTTAAAGGGCCAGCCCAGGGTGCGGGCCAGGATGCGCAGCGGTTTGGGCGCCTCAAACGCCTCCAGCACCGAATGCATGGCGCCAGTGCGCTCGAATGTGGCGCCTGTGCGGATCAGGCGCAGGATGTTATGGGGACCGCGCATGGCTCAGATCTTCCAGCCGGAATGCAGGGCAGCGATGCCCATCGACAAGTTGCGGTATTTGGCGTTTTCGAACCCCGCCTGTTTCACCATGCCCAGGAAAGTCTCCTGGTCCGGGAAGTTGCGGATCGATTCCACCAGATACTGATAGCTGTCGTAGTCCCCGGCAATCATCTGCCCCATCCGGGGGATCACATTGAAGGAGTACAGATCATAGAGTTTTTGCAGCCCGTCGTTTGGCAGCTGCGAGAATTCCAGCACCATCAGCCGCCCGCCGGGACGCAGCACCCGGTAGGCTTCGTTCAGGGCCTCCTGTGGACGGGTCACGTTCCGGATGCCGAAAGAGATGGTGTAGACGTCAAATGTGTTGTCCTTGAACGGCAGCTTCATTGCGTCGCCGGTCACCCAGTCGAGACTGTCTGCCATCTGCTCGGCGTCGGCGCGTTTGCGGCCCTCTTCCAGCATCGGGCGGGTGAGGTCGAACACGGTGGAGTGACCGTGGCCCGCCCGTTTCAGGAAGCGGAAGGAAATGTCACCGGTGCCGCCGGCCACATCCAAGAGACGCTGCCCGGGGCGCGGTGCCAGCCAGTCCATCATCGCGTCTTTCCAGACCCGGTGGATGCCGACGCTCATCACATCGTTCATGATGTCGTATTTTGAGGCGACCGAATTGAAGACCCCCTGCACGCGGCCTGCCTTCTCTTCCTCGCGGACGGTTTCAAACCCAAAATGGGTGGTGTTGTCGGATGTGTCAGCCATCTTCGCACCTTGCTCCAGTTGAGCCCGGGATATAGGCTTTGACCGGATGATACAAATGGCAAAATCCGGGCGGTAATCACAGGTGTTCCAGACGATCACAGATGCTTTGCGCGCCAATGCCGAATTGTTCCGCGCCTACCCTGTTGCCTATGCGATTGGTCTCACCATCGGGGTGGCGCTGATCTATTTCAAATGGCAATTGATTGCGAAAGCTCAGCAGAAAGCCTTGCGCGACAATTTCGAGGGATGGAAGCAGGATGGGGAGGTATCGTCCTCAGGTGTCTTGATCATGCGGCCTCTGAGGATGCGCAGGCTTGCTTTGCTTGGGCTGGCGTTCTGGGGAAGCGGCGTCTGGTTTATGGGATTCGTCGTTGAACCAAAGCCTGATGAACTGACGAAGCACTGGCTGGTGGTAGCAATTTCTGTGGGCTTCACTGGAATGAGCCTTTGGCTTTTGGCCATTTCCTTTGACTGGATTTTGTTTGACGGCAAAAAGATTGCCCGCCTGTCTTGGCTATCGAAGCCGTTTGCTGCAGACCTCACTGATCTTGAGCGCGTGACCCCAATGGCCAAAACGATAGCCGGAGGAGTCAGGCTGCATTTCGGCGATGGCCGGCAATTGAGAGTGCGTGCGAGAAATTCCGGTTACAGGCAGTTTTTGGAAGCGTTGGCCGAGCGCGATCTCAAACTGAAAATTATAGTGTCTGCTATGGGTCGGCATATCGATGGAGAGCGTTGATGCCTGAACTCCCCGAGGTCGAGACGGTGAAACGCGGTTTGACGCCTGCGATGGAGGGAGCGGTTATCGCACATGCGCAGGTAAACAGACCGGATCTGCGCTGGCCGTTCCCGGAGCGAATGGCGGAACGTCTGACCGGCGCGCGGGTGAACAGTCTGCGACGGCGCTCGAAATACATTCTGGCGGATCTGGATACGCAAGAGACGCTGTTGATCCATCTGGGCATGTCCGGGAGGATGACCGTGTCCGGCGACCCGCTGGGGCAGTTTGTGCATGAGCACCCACAGACGGAAAAGCACGACCATGTGGTGCTGGACATGGACAATGGCGCCCGCATCACCTTCAATGATCCACGCCGGTTCGGGGCGATGGATCTGCTGGAGTCGGCGACGGCAGACTCCCACAAGCTATTGTCGGTACTGGGGCCGGAACCTTTGGGCAATGATTTCCACGAGGATCACCTGCTTGGGGCTTTCAGGGGGCGCAACACGCCGGTGAAATCCGCATTGCTGGATCAGGGAATCATCGCAGGCCTTGGTAACATCTACGTTTGTGAGGCGCTGTTCCGTGCGGGAATTTCGCCACGCCGAAAGGCTGGGCAGATATCAGCGCATCGGGTTGCGGCGCTGGTTCCTATCATCCGACAAGTGCTGCACGACGCCATCCGCGCAGGTGGTTCGTCACTGAAAGATTTCAGGCAAGCCTCTGGTGAACTTGGATATTTCCAGCACTCGTTTGATGCTTACGGGCGCGAAGGCGAACCGTGCAGGCGCGAGGGTTGCGCGGGGTCAATTGCCAGAATCACCCAGTCCGGACGCTCTACCTTCTACTGTGTAAAGTGCCAAAGATAGCTTGATCAGGGGAACCCTTTTGGTAAGGACTTGAGGCTGAACGGAACAACCGAAAGAGAAACCATGGCCTACGAGACGATCACCGTCGATGTGCAGGACCACGTTTGCCTTATCAAGCTGAACCGCCCAGAGGCGATGAACGCGCTCAACAAGGAGCTCATTGGCGAGCTCTGCGATGCTCTTGAGGAAGCTGATGCAAGCGACAAGGTGCGCTGCATCGTTTTGACAGGCTCGGAGAAGGCCTTTGCCGCCGGTGCCGACATCAAGGAGATGTCGGAGATGAGCTTTACCGAGGTGTTTTCCACCAATCTGTTCGCCGATGCTAATGACCGGATCTCGGCAATCCGCAAGCCGGTGATTGCAGCCGTTGCTGGTTATGCGCTGGGCGGCGGTTGCGAGCTGGCGATGCTGTGCGATTTCATCATCGCGGCTGAGACTGCCAAGTTCGGTCAACCGGAAATCAACCTGGGCGTTGTCGCAGGCATTGGCGGCACCCAGCGCCTGACCCGCTTTGTGGGCAAGTCCAAATCGATGGACATGAACCTGACCGGCCGCTTTATGAATGCTGAGGAAGCTGAGCGTGCAGGCCTGGTGTCACGTGTCGTGCCGGCCAAGAAGCTGATCGAAGAAGCCACCGCAGCGGCGCAGAAAATCGCTGAGAAATCGCTGCTGACGGCGATGGCGGTCAAAGAGTCGGTGAACCGTTCCTATGAGTTGCCGCTGAGCGAAGGTCTTCTGTTTGAGCGCCGGGTCTTCCATTCAATGTTTGCGACCGAAGATCAAAAGGAAGGCATGGCGGCTTTCCTTGAAAAGCGCGAAGCGCAATTCCGGGACAAGTAAGCGCCGGAAACAGATTTCAAACGGCGGGCCTTGTGGTGCGCCGTTTATGCTGCCGGGGTCGGCGGCCTTGCAATTCCCTGCGGAGTTGGATAAACGCCGCCCCATACATGCGCGTGCAGCCCGCTCAGGCTAGAATCACACCGGTGAATTGACCCGGGGCTGGCTGGCATTGCGTCCGATCGAAACAGAACCCGAGATAAGGTCACATACCATGGCAAATTCGCCCCAGGCCAAGAAGCGCGCACGTCAGAACGAAAAGCGCTTTGCTGTCAACAAAGCCCGTCGTTCGCGCATCCGCACCTACCTGCGTAAAGTTGAAGAAGCGATCGCTTCCGGCGACAAAGAAGCTGCAACCGCAGCTCTGCGCGCAGCTCAGCCTGAACTGATGCGCGGCGTTACCAAAGGTGTGTATCACAAAAACACCGCTTCCCGGAAAATCTCCCGCCTGTCTGCACGCGTGAAGGCGCTGGCCTGAGATTCGCTCCGCTGAGCAGCCTCACGGGCTGTTGAAAAGTTGTCAGGGCGCTGCAGATTGCAGCGCCTTGTTTTTTTGGAAAACCCTTGTCCGGACTCGATGGGCGCAGGAGATTCTTTGCCGCCAAAGTCAGAGTCAATATCATAGTTTCATTGCCGCTGACCCCCTCGAATTGCTACCACTGTTACAGCGATTCACTCGCTGGGGGGACAGGCTGCTTGCGGCGATCTTGACGGGCATCAAGGTTGCCAAGTTGCCCGGCACAGCGCGCATTCACTGCGCACTTCTTGCCGGGAACCACTGCTGTATCAGTTATGGTCAGCGGCCTTGTCTCAATTGTGTGCGATACTGTTCGTAACGGCGGATCCGCCGCATTATGCGGTTTCATTTGCTGTTTCTGGCGGACGTCAAGCCTTCGGGTAATGCGGCCACTGCTGGCCCGCACACAGTGACCCTGTGCGTGAATGCCCCCCGGGTGATTGGGGGTAAGAATAGAATTGGCCCGGCAAAGGGGCCGCTGCTTTTTGGGGATGCGTGAGGCGCAGCATGACAGAAGAAAAATGGGGACAGCTCAGAAACCGGCTGTTGAATACGGTCGGCCAGAACAATTTTACGACCTGGATCGAGCCTCTGGAATTTGATGCCGTTGATGGCGGGGTTGCCGTCTTCAAGGTGCCGACAAATTTCATGGGCAACTATGTAAGCCAGAATTTCGCCGATCTCATCCTGCATGAGCTGACGATGTCTGGTGAGCAGGTGCAGCGTCTGGCGTTCCGGGTGGCGGCGAACAGCCCGGTCCGCCCGGTCGAGCCCGCAACAGCCGAAAGCTCGGTTGGCAGTGCGGATGGGAACGCGACCGTCATGACTTCAACGGTAGCCTTTGCGGGTTCCACTTCCTCTGGAAAGGACACTCTGGAGGCCCTCCAGGCGGCACCGCTGGATCCGCGGTTCACCTTTGACAGCTTTGTGGTCGGCAAGCCGAACGAGCTGGCTCATGCTGCTGCGCGCCGCGTCGGCGAGGGCGGTCCTGTCACTTTCAACCCGCTGGTCCTGTATGGCGGCGTCGGTCTGGGTAAAACCCACCTGATGCATGCCATCGCCTGGGAGCTGAAGGAAAAGAATCCATCGCTGAATGTGCTGTATCTGTCGGCAGAGCAGTTCATGTACCGCTTTGTGCAGGCCCTGCGTGAGCGCAAGATGATGGATTTCAAACATCTGTTCCGCTCGGTCGACGTGCTGATGGTGGATGATGTTCAGTTTATTGCCGGCAAGGATTCCACACAGGAAGAATTCTTCCACACGTTCAATGCACTGGTGGATCAGAACAAGCAGATCATCATCTCTGCCGATCGGGCACCGGGTGAGATCAAGGATCTGGAAGACCGGGTGAAATCCCGCCTTCAGTGCGGCTTGGTGGTGGATCTGCATCCGACCGATTATGAATTGCGCCTGGGTATTTTGCAGACCAAAGTGCAACAGCAGCGCGAGACCTATCCGGACCTGCGTATCGCCGATGGCGTGCTGGAGTTTCTGGCGCACCGGATCTCGACCAACGTACGCGTGCTCGAAGGCGCGCTGACCCGGCTGTTCGCTTTTGCTTCGCTGGTAGGCCGCGAAATCGACATGGATCTGACCCAGGACTGTCTGGCCGACGTGCTGCGCGCCTCTGAACGCAAGATCACCGTCGAGGAGATTCAGCGCAAGGTCTCCGAATATTACAATATCCGGATGTCCGACATCATCGGTCCCAAGCGCCTGCGCTCCTATGCGCGGCCTCGTCAGGTGGCGATGTATCTGTGTAAGCAACTGACCAGCCGCTCTCTGCCCGAGATCGGCCGCCGGTTCGGTGGACGCGATCACACCACAGTGATGCATGGCGTCAAACGGATCGAGGAGCTGAAGCTCACCGATGGCCAAATCGCCGAAGACGTGGAAATGCTGCGCCGGTCCTTGGAAGCCTGACGCGCATCCGCACCCCAAAGTCTGACTTGCGGCTCCGGTATCCGGAGCCGTTTTTTGTCCGCACTCGGCTGTTTGAATGCTGTGCTGTGACCCATAACTCTGCTGAATGCCGGACATCACAGAAAACGAAGTTCCAAAACGCGCAAAACCGGCCATAACAGTGCCATGCACAGGAGCGCCGCATGACACAGCAATCCCCTGGAAACATGGACACCCCCCGCGGACTGGCGTTTGCCATCTCGGCGTATCTTCTGTGGGGTTTCCTGCCGCTTTACCTAAAGGCGCTTTCGCATATTCCTGCCGCTGAAATTGTCATCCACCGGGTGATCTGGTCGGTGCCGGTGGCAGGTGCGCTGTTGATCATTCTGCGCCGGACCAAGGATTTGCGTGCGGCTCTGAAAAACCCTCGGATGCTGGGGATGGCCTGCGTCACCGCAGCGCTGATTTCCATCAACTGGGGGATCTACGTCTGGTCGATTGCTGCCGGGCGGGCGCTGGATGCAGCACTGGGTTACTACATCAACCCGCTGTTCAGCATTGCGCTTGGCGCTCTGCTGCTGGGCGAAAGGCTCAGCAAGGCTCAGCTTGCTGCAGTCGCTTTGGCAGCTGCCGCGGTGGTGGTGCTGACACTAGAGGCCGGCCGGGTGCCCTGGGTGGCTGTTGGTTTGATGCTGACTTGGGGGTTTTATGCCTTCTTCAAAAAGTCACTGCCGATCGGTCCCAATCAGGGCTTCCTGCTGGAAGTGCTGATTCTACTGCCGCCTGCGCTGGGTTACTTTGGGTATCTTACTGTCACCGGCAGCAGCAATCTCGGCACGTCTCTCTCCGATACGGCGCTGCTTCTGGGCTGCGGTGTGGTCTCTGCGGCGCCGCTGATCCTCTATGCCAATGGTGCCAAACTGGTGCGGCTGTCGACAATGGGAATCCTGCAGTACATTCCGCCCACAATGATCATGCTGGCCGCCGTGCTGCTGTTTGGCGAGGAATTTGGTCGTGCCCGGATGATTGCTTTCCCGATGATCTGGGCGGCGCTGGTGATCTATACCGTGTCAATGATAAGGCAGATGCGGAAACGGGCAGGTTAAAGGGGGTTATTCGTCCGAAGATGCTTCTTCGACCACTCCCACCACGGGTCCCATCATAAAGCCCGCATCGCTGCGCCCCAGCTGCGGCGCGTGCAAGCGTGAGATATTGCCGTCGAAATAGAGTGCATTGGGCAGCTTCAGGTGGTCCCGGAACAGGCTGCCGAATTGGTGAAAGGTCACCGCATTGCGCGAGATGGCAAAGACCACACGGTTGCCGTCCGCTGAGGTGCCAACACCGTTGCGTACGTAGTAACTGTCCGAATCGGGCAGGAACCGCGGATGCAGTTCCCCGTCGATCACCAGCATCGGGCCTGACTGGGTGGCATGGGTGCAGACAGGGGACAGATCCTGAAAGGCCAGCGTTTCAAACACATCAGCCCGGTCTTTGCGGATGCAGAAGACACCATTGGGCAGCAGGCCGAAATTGCCGGGGCCCGCATTGGTTACCAGTCGCATCGCCTGACCACCCTCCTCGATATAGAGGCCGACGGGGGAGCGGTTGGTGTGATACATGCCGGCATTGGTTGCAAAGGCCAGTGCCTTGCCTTCCCCGGCCAGCGCCTCTTTCAAAGAGGAGAAATGCCCGTAAACCTGCCCCTCGCCATCTTTCAGGAACAGCCGCAACTGCTCCTTGGATGCGTCAACCTCGCAAATCGAGTAACGATTTCCAGCATAGGCCGCATCGCTGCACTCCACTGCATAAGCCGCCGGAGCAGCCCAAAGCGCAGCCAGCAGCAAAGCAGCCCGGCGAATCACTCTTCCACGTCGCGGCGCACCGCGTCCTGGGACAGCATCCGGCGGGTTTCGTCCATCTGGTCGAAGGTTTCGTCCAGCCGGAACCGCAGGTCGGGGGTGAACTTCAGCCCCAGTTTCTTGCCGACCATGCGGCGCAGCTCGCTCTTGTTGCGGGCCAGCAGCTTCAGCACATCCTCCTGCCCCTTGCCGCCCAGCGGCAGCACAAAGGCAGTGGCGATTTTCAGATCCGGCGAGGTGCGCACCTCGCCAACGGTGATCGACATGCGGTTCAGGTCCGGGTCATGCACATCACCGCGTGCAAGCACTTCGGACAATGAACGGCGGATCAGTTCGCCGACGCGAAGCTGGCGCTGGGAAGGCCCGGGGCCGTCGTGGAATTTGTTCTTAGCCATATTCCCGATCTATGCCGGATCGCAGGCTTTGCCAAGCACTGCCCGGCGATGTAGGACAAATCCAGCTTGAACAAGGGAATTGGCCAATGACTCACAAACCAGGGATCGTGATTACCGGCGCATCGGGCCGTATGGGGCAGATGCTGATCAAGACTGTGCTGGAAAGCGACAAGGCCACGCTGGCCGGAGTGGTGGAGCGTGAGGGCCATGACTGGGTCGGCCAGGACGTTGGGGACGCCATGGGCGGCACGCCGGTTGGTGTCACCGTGACCGCGGATGCACTGGCGGCATTCTCCAAGGCGCAGGCGGTGATCGACTTCACTGCGCCTGAAGCAACGCTGGCCTTTTCCAAACTCGCGGCCCAGGCCCGCGCGGTGCATGTAATCGGCACCACCGGCATGACGGACGCGCAGATTGCCCAGCTGGAACCGGCGTCGCGCCATGCGGTCATTGTGCGTGCGGGCAACATGAGCCTGGGTGTGAACCTTCTGGTGCAGCTGACCAAAAAGGTCGCCGCGGCCCTGGATGAGGATTTCGACATCGAGGTGATAGAGGCACATCATCACCACAAGGTGGACGCACCCTCCGGCACCGCACTGATGCTGGGCGAAGCAGCCGCCGAGGGGCGCGGCGTCAAACTGGCGGATGTGCGTGATTCCGGGCGCGACGGCATCACCGGCGCCCGCAAGCGGGGCGATATCGGATTCACCGCTATTCGTGGCGGCGACATCGTGGGGGAGCATGACGTGCTGTTTGCTGCTGCAGGGGAACGGATCGTGCTGCGCCACCTGGCCACAGACCGCGCCATTTTTGCCCGCGGTGCACTGAAGGCCGCGCTGTGGGGCCAGGACAAAGGGCCAGGGCAGTACGATATGGTGGATGTTCTGGGGCTCTAAAAAGAAAAAGCGGCCCTTCGGCGCCGCGGCCACTCTTCTCACCGTCACCGCCGTCTGACGGTCAGTGGGCACAAGTACTTCGGGAAAGATGAAAGAGTGAAACGCCCTGTTTTCATCTTTCTGGAAATACTCCGGGGGTGCGGGGGCTGGCCCCCGCCGAACCCCTTAGAAATCGACGGCGAGACCCTTTTTCTCCCAGTCACCATAACGCGCAGGGTCGGGGCCGTCGCGACCGCCCAGCTCCCTGGGGCGAGGCTCCTGCGCATCAGCGGCCTTGCGGCGTTCTTCGGCTTCGGCCAAGGCCCGCAGGGCAGCAGGCGGCAGGTCTTTTTTCTCGGGTGAAGTCTCGTCGCTCATCGCGGGTTCCTTTATGCTCGCGCCATGATATACGCCCCTGTCCGGCGCAAACAACCCGGCGCCTGTAGGAGTTGCCAGATGTCCGATGCCAATCACGCCCGCCGCACCGCGGTCTACCTGCTGGATCAGGTCCTGGGAGAGGGGCGTCTTCTGGCGGAATGCTATGCTGCAGGCGCATTGGAAAAGTTGCCGCCGGAAGACCGCGCGCGGGCACAGCGGCTGGCAGCAGAGACCCTGCGCAGCTTGGAGCGCGCTGACCGGGTGCTGAAAAAGCACCTGAAGAAAACGCCGCCGCTGACCGTCATGAACGCACTTCGGCTGGGCACGGTGGAACTGTGTTCTGGCGGCGCCGCGCATGGGGTGGTGAATGCCGTGGTGGCGATTGTCTCCAAACATCGACGCCATGGCCAGCTCAAGGGGATGGTCAATGCCGTGCTGCGCAAAGTGGCTGAAACCGGCCCCGCAGAATGGGCAAAACTGCGCACACCACGCTTGCCGAACTGGCTGCGCAAACCGCTGGCGCAGGCCTGGGGCGCAGAGGCGATGCTGGGAATCGAAGCAGCCCATGCGGCGGGCGCGCCGCTGGATATCACCGGCAAGCCCGGGACAGATCTGAGCGCGCTCGGCGGGGAAAGCCTGCCGTCCGGATCGGTCAGAATCGCCAGTGGTGGCCAGGTATCGGCGCTTCCGGGATATGAAGCAGGCGATTGGTGGGTTCAGGATGCAGCGGCAGCGCTGCCCGCGCGGATTTTGAGCGTCCAGCCGGACGAGCATGTTTTGGAGCTTTGCGCAGCGCCGGGTGGTAAGACCATGCAGATGGCGGCGGCAGGTGCCAGGGTGACTGCAGTTGATATCTCGGAAAGCCGCATGACGCGGCTGAGGGAAAACCTGGAGCGCACCAAGCTGGAGGCAGAGCTGATTGTTGGCGACGCATTGGAGCAGCAAGGGCAGTACGACGCCGTACTGCTGGATGCGCCCTGCTCGGCCACCGGCACCATCCGGCGGCACCCGGATCTTCCGCAGGCCAAAGATGGCAGCGAGTTTGGGGAATTGATCGAATTGCAGGCGCAGATGCTGTCGCATGCCTGGTCGCTGGTAAAGCCCGGCGGACGGCTGATGTTCTGTACCTGCTCGCTGCTGCCAGACGAGGGAGAGTGCCAGGTTGAAGAGGCGCTTGATATGTTCCCGGAGATGGCGGCTGACCGCGAAGCGCTGTTGGTGCCGGGTGTCGACCCGGAATGGATCACGGAAGAAGGCGGGTTGCGCCTGCGTCCGGACTATTGGCCGGAACGCGGCGGCATGGACGGTTTCTACATGGCCCTTCTGCGTAAAATGGCGTGACCCCGCGGCGCCTTCGGCATTCGCCGGTGACTTGCGCCGCACCCCGCGCTATGCTCCTGCCAAAACGCCTTGGTAAATCCCCGGCGCGAGGCAGAAGAGCATGTCCACTTATGACAGAATGGCCGGCCGTGGCACCCGGCTGCTGAACCGCTACTACGCCTGGCGTGCGCGCAGCCAGGCGGCTGCCACCGGCTTTGTTTCGCAGCCAGAGCCGCGCACCATCGGCAGTTTTGCCCGTGGGCGTCAGCTCGTGGCGGGGAATTTGCTGTTTGCCGGCTATCTGGTCGAATCGCCCGATACCGGCTTGTGGGAAGTTGCCCCGCCTGACGCTGCCTTTGACGCGGAACGGCATGGATTTGCCTGGCTCGACGATTTGGCGGCAGTCGGGGATTTCAAAGCTCGAGCAAAGGCGCAGAAATGGGTCTGGGGCTGGATTGAACAGCATGGCCGCAGCAGCGGGCTGGCCTGGCTGCCGGATTTGACGGGGCGGCGGGTAATCCGCTGGATCAACCACGCACTGTTTTTGCTGAGCGGCAAGGATAGGGAAGAGACCGAGGCGTTTTATGGTTCGCTGGCGCGGCAAACCTGGTATCTGGCGCAGCGCTGGAAAGGGGCAGCCCCAGGTCTGCCGCGTTTTGAGGCACTCTGCGGGTTGATCTACGCAGGCCTGGCCTTGCAGGGGCGCGAGGAACTTGCTGATCCGGCTGTCCGGGCGCTGGCTGCGGAATGCGATGCGCAAATCGACGGGCAGGGCGGTCTGCCGACCCGCAACCCAGAAGAATTGCTGGAAGTGTTCACTCTGCTTACCTGGGCTGCCGCCGCTCTGAATGAAGCGGGGCGAATGGTGCCGCCTGCCCATCTTGCCGCCATTGAAAGAATCGCGCCGACATTGCGCACTCTGCGTCACAGTGATGGCGGATTGGCACGGTTTCACGGCGGCGGTCGCGGCCTGGAAGGGCGGCTGGATCATGCGCTGGCTGCCAGCCATGTGGCAGAGCGCCACGCAGACGGGCTGGCAATGGGCTTTGCCCGGCTGTCGGCACGGCGCACATCGGTGATAGTAGACGCCTCGGCCCCGCCCAAGGGCGCAGCATCCTTTAACGGCCACGCTTCGACACTGGCGTTTGAACTGACTTCAGGGCGGCGGCCGCTGATTGTGAATTGCGGATCGGGCGAATCCTTTGGCGTGGAATGGCGCCGCGCCGGGCGGGCGACGCCGTCACACAGCACCCTGTGTATCGAAGGCCATTCCAGCGCCCGGTTGTCAGAGCCCAGTAAGACAACTGGCCACGAGCAGCTGATTGCAGCACCGGATGAAGTGCCGCTGGATGTTTCCGATTTGGCGGATGGTTTCCGGTTTCAGGGTGGGCACAATGGCTATGCCGGGCATTTCGGCCTGACGCATGCCAGAACCCTTGATTTGTCATTTGATGGCCGCGCGCTGGCAGGTGAAGATATGCTTCTGGCGCTCGAAGATCCGGCCAAGGCCCGTTTTGACAAGGCCAGCAGCAGCAATCCGCATGGCGGTGTCAGCTTTGATATCCGTCTGCATTTGCACCCGGAGGTGGACGCAACCCTTGACTTGGGCGGCGCAGCAGTATCCATGGCGCTTAAGAGCGGGGAAATCTGGGTGTTCCGCCATGACGGCGCCTGCCAGCTGCGGCTGGAGCCAAGCGTTTTCCTGGAGAAAACCCGCTTGAAGCCGCGTGCGGCAAAGCAGATCGTTTTATCCGGGCGGGCAATGGGATATGCCACCCGCGTCCGGTGGACGCTCAGCAAAGCGCAGGAAACTGCCGTTGCCGTGCGAGACCTGAACCGGGACGACCCCGAGACGTTTGACTGAGCCTTTAAAGGACCTGCCCTGCCATGACCGACCTTCACCCCGTACGCCGTGCGCTGCTTTCCGTATCCGATAAGACCGGCCTGATTGAGCTGGGCAAGGCGCTGGCTGCGCGCGGAGTTGAACTGCTGTCGACCGGCGGCTCGGCCAAGGCGCTGCGTGATGCGGGCCTGACGGTCAAGGATGTGTCGGAGGTGACCGGCTTCCCGGAAATGATGGACGGCCGAGTGAAAACCTTGCATCCGATGGTGCATGGCGGGTTGCTGGCGCTGCGTGACAACGACACCCATGTTGCCGCAATGGACGAGCATGGCATTGGCGCCATCGACCTGCTGGTGGTGAACCTCTATCCGTTCGAAGCGGCATTGGCGCGTGGCGCCGAGTATGACGAGATGATCGAGAACATCGACATCGGTGGCCCGGCAATGATCCGTGCAGCCTCCAAGAACCATCTGTTTGTGAACGTGGTGACCGACGTTCAGGACTACGAGGCTCTGCTGGCAGAGCTGGACGCCAACGACGGTCAGACCTCCTATGCCTTCCGCCAGCGCCTGTCGCAGACTGCCTATGCCCGCACCGCGGCCTATGACGCTGCAGTGTCGAACTGGATGGCTGTTGCCATCGAAGAGCAGACCCCACGCCGCCGCGCCTTTGCCGGCGAGCTGAAGCAGACCCTGCGCTATGGCGAGAACAGCCACCAGGAAGCGGCTTTCTACACAGATGGCTCGAATCGCCCGGGCGTCGCGACCGCCGTGCAGCTGCAGGGCAAGGAGCTGAGCTACAACAACATCAACGACACTGATGCAGCCTATGAGCTGGTCGCGGAATTTGATCCGGCTGACAGTGCTGCCGTGGCGATCATCAAACACGCCAACCCCTGCGGTGTGGCCAAGGGCGCGACCCTGGCCGAGGCCTATCAGAAAGCGTTCGATTGCGACCGTACGTCGGCATTCGGGGGTATTGTGGCGCTGAACCAGCCGCTGGATGCGGACACCGCAGCCAAGATCACCGAGATCTTCACCGAGGTGGTGATTGCGCCGGGGGCTTCTGATGAAGCCAAAGAAATCTTTGCAGCCAAGAAGAACCTGCGCCTGTTGCTGACTGATGGCCTGCCCGATCCGCGCAAACCCATCACGGCCTATAAACAGGTGGCCGGTGGCATGCTGGTGCAGGACAAGGACGTCGGCTATGTCGGCATGGACGACCTGAAGGTAGTGACCGAAACGGCGCCGACCGAGGCACAGATGCAGGACCTGCTGTTTGCCTGGAAAGTTGCCAAACACGTGAAATCCAACGCCATCGTCTATGTAAAGGACAACGCCACCGTTGGCGTCGGCGCAGGCCAGATGAGCCGTCTGGACAGTGCCAATGTGGCAGCTGCCAAGGCAGGCCGCATGGCCGCCGAACTGGGGCTGGATGAAAGTCTCACCAAGGGCTGCGCAGTGGCATCCGACGCCTTCTTCCCCTTTGCCGACGGTCTGCTGGAAGCCGCCGCCGCAGGCGGAACCTGTGTGATTCAGCCGGGCGGTTCGATGCGCGACGACGAGGTGATTAAGGCCGCCAATGACAAAGGCCTGGCGATGGTCTTTACCGGCATGCGCCACTTCCGCCACTAAGCAGAGCGAAACAATGGCAGCACGTTGGATGATTTGGGGCGCAGCCTTTTCTTTCCTGGCGGATCAGGCCAGCAAATACCTGGTGATCCACTGGATGGGGCTGGACCAGCGCCACCGGATCGACGTGCTGCCACCGTTTCTCAATTTTCGCTACGGCGAGAATACAGGCATCAATTTCGGCCTGTTCGGCGGAGGTGATGACAGCGCGCGCTGGATCCTGATCGGGCTGACCCTGGCGATTTGTTCTGCCCTGGCAGTATGGATTCTGCGCGGGCAGACCAAATCCATTGGCATGCAGCTGTCGGCCGGTTTGGTGATCGGCGGTGCCTTAGGCAATGTCGCAGACAGGCTGCTCTACGGATATGTGCTGGATTTTCTGAACACATCTTGCTGCGGTATTCAGAATCCGTTTGTGTTCAACGTTGCGGATGTCTTCATCTTTGGCGGCGCAGCCGGTTTGATTTTCTATGACGGGCGCCGCGAAAAGCCTGCGTAGACCTCGCTGGGCAATTGCGTTAAAAGCGCTGGGAAACAGGCAGGAGTTTTGGGGCGATGAAGATCCCGTTCGGAGTGATAGTTCTGGCTTGCGCGCTGGCGGTGTCCGGCTGTGCCAAGAAAGGACTACGTGTTCTTCAGAAGCCGGGCAGCGGTCCGGATGAGTTCCTGGTCCTGCCAACCAATCCGCTAAGCGCACCGGAAAACTACAGCAGCCTGCCGACACCGACGCCTGGCGGCAGCAACCTGACCGACCCGAACCCACAGGGCGAGGCGGTTGTTGCTTTGGGCGGAAAACCGGCTGCATTGGCTGCGACAAGCGGTATCCCGTCGGGCGATGCCGCGCTTGTCACCGCCTCTAGCCGGTATGGTGTTGAGCCGGAAATCCGGGAAAATCTGTCTGCTGCAGATGCAAAATTCAGGCATCGCAACCGCAACCTTGGCCGGATTAAGATTGTTCCTGTTGACCGATACGAACAGCTCTACAAGAAACAGAGCATCGACCCGTTTGCTGTCAGCGAACAATTTCGCAAGGCTGGTGCAGCGACACCATCTTCCCCGCCTGAAGAAGAGTCCTGATCCTCACTTTTCTGCCAGCTAATCTTGCAAGACGCCAGCAGCAGCGTAGGTTGACAGCAGTCTTTCTGCTGGCAAAGCGCAGCCATTTGTGGCTGCTATAAGCTAAAAGAGCAGTAACAGCACCGGCCTGGGCAAAGGCAAGGATGCAGAATTTGGAGGATGCCAGATGATCCAGAGGATCACATTGGCCGCCGCAGCGGTAATCGCAGCCCTGTCTTCACCCGCGCAGGCGGACGAACAAACAGTCACTTCCTTTACCCTGAGCAACGGTATGGATGTGGTTGTGGTCGAAGATCACCGCGTGCCGGTAGTACAGCAGATGGTGTGGTATCGTGCAGGCTCTGCAGACGAGCCGCCGGGCCAATCAGGTGTTGCGCATTTTCTCGAACATCTTTTGTTCAAGGGGACCGACAAGCTGGCCCCGGGGGAGCTTTCGGCGACAGTGCGTGCCAATGGCGGCCAGGACAACGCTTTCACCAGCTATGACTACACGGCCTATTTCCAGCGCGTCGCGGCTGACCGTCTGGAGCTGATGATGCAGATGGAAAGCGACCGGATGACCAATCTCCGCCTCAGCGAGGAGGACATCGTCACCGAGCGCGAGGTCATTCTGGAGGAGCGTAATCAGCGTACAGACAACGATCCCGTGGCGCTGTTCCGAGAGCAGCTGCAGGCGGTGCAGTACCTGAACCACCGGTACGGCCAGCCGGTGATCGGCTGGCGCCATGAAATGGAGAGCCTGGACATGGGGGATGCGCTGTCATTCTACCAGACCTACTATGCCCCCAATAACGCAATTCTGGTGGTTTCGGGCGATGTGCAGCCGGATGAGGTCAAGGCACTGGCCGAGAAGTATTATGGGGTGATCCCCGCCAATCCGGATCTGCCGGAGCGGTTTCGCAGTCAGGAGCCGCCGCAGACAGCTGCGCGCCGCTTGACCTATGAGGATCCGCGCGTGGCACAGCCTTATGTGCAGCGGTCCTATCTGGCGCCAGAACGGGACAGTGGCGATCAGCAGAAAGCTGCAGCACTGTTCCTGCTGGCGGAACTTCTGGGCGGCGGTAATACGTCCTTCCTGGCGAATGCGCTGCAATTCGACCAGCAGGTTGCGGTCTACTCCGGTGCATTCTATTCCGGCAGCACGCTTGATGATACAGCGTTCACCCTGCTGATTGTGCCTGCCGAAGGCACCAGCATGGAGCAGGCAGAGGCAGCCCTAGACAGCACTATTGCGCGTTTCCTGGAGGAAGGCGTGGATGAAGCCCAGTTGGAACGGATCAAGTTGCAACTGCGCGCTGCCGAAATTTATGACCGCGACAACGTGAATGGCATCGCCAACCGCTACGGCCGGGCGCTCAGCATCGGGTTGACGGTGCAGGATGTGCAGGATTGGCCGAAGATCCTCCAATCGGTCACGGCGGACGAAATCATCGCCGCCGCAAATGAAGTCCTGCGACCGGAAACCTCGGTGACGGGATGGATGACGCGCAGCCAGGAGGTGACCCAATGACCCTGTTGAAGTTCATCTCAGCTGCCCTGTTCGCATGGCTTCTGGCGCTGCCTGCCTGGGCTGAAATCAAGATCCAGGAAGTCACCTCTCCTGGCGGCATTACGGCCTGGCTGGTAGAGGATCACTCAATACCCTTTGCCGCATTGGAGCTGGGCTTCCGCGGCGGTACCTCGCTGGATGCGCCGGGCAAACGCGGCGGAGTCTATCTGATGACAGGGCTGCTGGAGGAGGGCTCTGGCGATCTGCCTGCGCAAGAGTATGCACGCGCGCTGGAATCCCTTGCGGCTGAGTTCAGTTACGACGCTGACAGGGATTCGGTTTCCATATCCGCCCGCTTCCTGACGGAAAACCGCGACGATGTTGTTGAACTGCTGCGTCAGACTCTTTTTGAGCCGCGGTTCGATCAGGATGCCTTGGACCGGGTTCGGGCCCAAGTGCTGGCGGGGCTTCGCTCTGATGCCAAAAGCCCAAGCGACATTGCGGGCCTCGCTTTTGCCAGAATGGCCTATGGTGATCATCCCTATGGCAGCAATGGCAAGGGCACATTGGAAACTGTCGCAGCACTGAGCCGCCAGGACATCTTTGACGCATATGAGGCGGTGTTTGCCCGTGACCGGCTCTATGTCAGTGCTGTCGGTGATATCACAGCTGATGAGCTTGGTGATTTGCTGGACGACCTTCTGGGCGCGCTAAAGGATAATGGCGCGCCGATTCCCGGCCCTGCAGAAGTGATGATTGAGGGCGGCGTGACTGTCGTTGATTTCGAAACCCCGCAATCAGTTGCGCTGTTTGGCCAAAAGGGTATCGAGCGGGAGCATCCGGATTTTTTCACCGCCTTTGTGATGAACCAGATCCTGGGTGGTGGCTCTTTTGAAACCCGGCTGATGGCAGAGGTCCGGGAAAAACGTGGGCTGACCTACGGTGTGTATTCCTATCTCGTGCCGCGCGATCTTGCGGCGGTTTATATGGGGTCGGTTGCCTCTGCCAATGGCAAGATGGCTGAGGCTGTGGAGGTGATCCGCGCAGAATGGCGCCGTATGGCAGAGGACGGGGTGACAGCTCAGGAATTGAGGGATGCTCAGACTTATCTGACCGGCGCCTATCCGCTGCGGTTCGATGGGAACAGCCGTATTGCTTCGATTCTGGCGGGCATGCAGATGGATGATCTCCCGATCAGCTACGTGAAAACCCGCAATGACCGGATAAACGCCGTCACACTGGAAGACGTGAAGCGGCTGGCCGCTGATTTCCTTGATCCGGACGGGCTGCATTTTACCATCGCAGGCCGTCCTGAGGGCCTGGAATCCACCAATTGATGCGGTGCAGGCGCAGTTCAGCGCCTGCCTGTAGCTCTTGCACTGCGCGCCGCCACCTAGGGCTTCGGCGCGCTGCCGCTTGCCCTTCCATTTTATCTGAAACTCCTGTAAGGGCGGGCATGTCTGAGACGATGTGCCAGGGCCCCGGCACGCGAAAGAAAGATAGGTGGGGCCGGCGGCAATGAAGCCGCCACGCAAACGGGAGACCCGGAGGGCCGGGAGTGCTCCCAATTAGGATACGCTAGATGTTTAACGTTTCGAAAAAATCGATGCAGTGGGGCGAGGAAACGCTCACTCTGGAAACCGGCAAGGTTGCTCGCCAGGCGGATGGCTCCGTGATTGCCACCCTGGGCGAAACCTCGGTCATGGCCAACGTGACCTTTGCCCGTCAGCAGAAGCCTGGCCAGGACTTCTTCCCGCTGACCGTGCACTACCAGGAAAAATACTATGCTGCGGGCAAGGTGCCCGGCGGCTTCTTCAAGCGCGAAGCGCGCCCGACCGAAAAAGAAACCCTGACTGCGCGTCTGATCGACCGTCCGATCCGCCCGCTGTTCGTCCCCGGCTTCAAGAACGAAGTTCTGGTGATGTGCACCGTGCTGAGCCACGATCTGGTCAATGACCCGGACATGGTTGCGATGATTGCTGCCTCCGCTGCGCTGACCCTGTCGGGCGCGCCGTTCATGGGTCCGATCGCAGGCTGCCGTGTTGGTTTCGAGGACGGCGAATACGTGCTGAACCCGACCGTCGACGACATGCAGGATCTGCGCCTGAACCCCGAACAGCGTCTGGATCTGGTTGTTGCCGGCACCAAAGACGCCGTGATGATGGTGGAATCGGAAGCTTACGAACTGACCGAAGCTGAGATGCTGGGTGCGGTGAAATTTGCGCATGAGCAGATCCAGCCGGTGATCGACCTGATCATCTCGCTGGCCGAAGAAGCCGCAAACGAGCCCTTCGACTTCACTCCGCCGGACTATTCCGAGCTGTATGAAGCCGTGAAAGCTGCAGGCGACGCAGATATGCGCGCGGCCTTCGCTGTCGCAGACAAGCAAGAGCGCACCGCCGCTGTTGCCGCTGCCCGCGAAACCATCAAGGCAGCGCTGAGCGAAGAACAGCTGGAAGATGCGAACCTCGGTTCCGCGCTGAAGAAGCTGGAAGCCGGCATCCTGCGCGGTGACGTTGTCAAAACCGGCAAGCGTATCGACGGCCGCAAGACCGACGAGATCCGTGACATCGTCTCGGAAACCGGCCTGCTGCCGCGGACCCATGGTTCTGCCCTGTTCACCCGTGGCGAGACCCAGGGCCTGGTTGTGACCACGCTGGGTACCGGCGATGACGAGCAGTTCATCGACGCGCTGCATGGCAACTTCAAATCCAACTTCCTGCTGCACTACAACTTTCCGCCGTATTCGGTTGGTGAAGTCGGCCGTGTCGGGTCTCCGGGCCGCCGCGAAATCGGCCACGGCAAGCTGGCCTGGCGTGCGCTGCAGGCGGTTCTGCCGGCTCCGACCGACTTCCCTTACACCGTGCGCGTGGTCTCCGAGATCACCGAATCCAACGGCTCCTCCTCGATGGCTTCTGTCTGCGGCGGCTCGCTGTCGATGATGGATGCGGGTGTGCCGCTGAAAGCACCGGTCGCCGGTGTTGCGATGGGTCTGATCCTGGAAGACGACGGCTCCTACGCGATCCTGTCCGACATTCTGGGTGACGAAGACCACCTGGGCGACATGGACTTCAAAGTGGCGGGTACCGAAAACGGCATCACCTCGCTGCAGATGGACATCAAGGTTGCAGGCATCACGCCCGAGATCATGGAGAAAGCCCTGGCCCAAGCCAAAGACGGCCGTATCCACATCCTCGGCGAGATGAGCAAAGCCCTGACCGAAGCGTCCGAATTCTCGGTCCACGCTCCGCGCATCGAGACCATGCAGATTCCGACCGACAAGATCCGTGAAGTGATCGGTTCCGGCGGTAAGGTGATCCGCGAGATCGTTGAAGTGTCCGGCGCCAAGGTCGACATCAACGACGATGGCGTGATCAAGATCGCCAGCCCGAACGGCGAAGCCATCAAGAAGGCCTATGACATGATCTATTCGATCGTGGCAGAGCCGGAAGAGGGCCAGGTCTACACCGGCAAGGTTGTGAAGATCGTCGACTTCGGCGCCTTCGTGAACTTCTTCGGCAAACGCGACGGCCTGGTGCATGTTTCCCAGATCGAAAACCGCCGCCTGAACCATCCTTCGGACGTCCTGAAGGAAGGCCAGGAAGTGAAAGTGAAACTTCTGGGCTTTGATGACCGCGGCAAGGTCCGCCTGTCGATGAAGATTGTCGATCAGGAGACTGGCGAAGAAATCGCGCCGGAGAAAAGAGAAAAGGCAGAGCAGGACTAATTCCTCTCTGACCGCACATAAGCCCGGGGCGCGCCTGAAGTGCGCCCCGGGCTATTCAATTTCTGCCGGGACACTTGTGAGCCAGCTTATGACTTCCCGTATTTCCATCATCACGGTGACGTTCAATTCGTCGGAAATCGCAGCGCAGCTGCTGCGCTCTATTCCAGCCGGAGTCCCCGTTGTTCTGGTCGACAATGCGTCACGGGATGCGGAAAAAACCCGGGCTCTGGCCGCCGAACATGGCGCCCGCTTCATTGCCAATTCTGAAAACACCGGCTTTGGCCGCGCCTGCAACCAGGGGGCTGCGCAGGCGGATACCGAATTCCTGTTTTTCGTAAATCCGGACGCCGAGCTGTTTCCTGACACGCTGGAGCAACTGCTGATGGCTGCTGACATCCATCCGGAAGCTTCTGCGTTCAACACACGCATCATCAAAGGAGATGGGTCGCTGTTCTTCAAGCGCCGGAGCAAGTTGATCCCCAGATCACTTTGGCTGGGCCGCGATGCCGCCAAACAGGACGGGGAAGTGCCGGTTCTTTCCGGCGGGGCGCTGTTGGTGCGCCGTTCCGCCTTTGAACAGGTTGGGGGGTTCGACCCCAAGATATTCCTGTTTCACGAAGACGATGATCTGAGCTTGCGCCTGAAATCAGAGTGCGGTCCGTTGCGGTATGTCTATGCTGCGCAAGTCCGGCATTTGCTGGGGCATTCCACCGAACGTTCCGCCAAAACAGCGGCACTGAAAGCGTGGTATATGGGGCAGTCGCGGGTCTACGCGGCGCGCAAGCATGGTCAGAGATTTGGGTTCCTGCGGGCACTTGGAGAGGCCGCGTTGCAGCTGATATCGCCGCTCAACCTCCTGTCGGCGCGCAAGCGGGCGAAGGCTTGGTATTACTTTCGCGCGATCCTCAGCAGCTGCCAGGCTCAAACTGCCGACAGGCTGCCGCCCTGGATTTAAGAACTGGCCTGAAAACGCTAGATCCTGGAAGACTATAAGAGGCCAGAGAAGATGAAACTGCCCCCGCTTTGGAAGATTACCAGAGAGCTGAAGCGCCCGCTGGCACAGCTAAAGCTTTTGCCCAGCCGGGTGGGGACTTTCCTGTTTGGCAACAAGTATTACGACTGGTTTCTGGCCAAGAACTCGCAGTGCACTGTGGGCCGCCTGGCGCCTAATCCGCGGATTGCTGTTTATCTTATTTTTCCCAGCCAGGGTGTTCTGGCGTCGCATGTCGAAGCTCTGAAATACCTCGTTTCCAGCGGCTATGCACCTTTGGTGGTTTCAAACTTGCCGCTTACTGACGGCGACCGCAGCAAGATTCTGGACCGGTGCTGGCTGTGCCTGGAACGGCCCAATTACGGTTACGACTTTGGTGGATACCGTGACGGCATCTTGCTGGCAAAGGAGAGGTCCGCGCAGATTGACCGGCTGGTTCTTCTCAACGATTCTTCGTGGTTCCCGCTGCCAGGGGCGCAGGACTGGCTGGTGGAGGCGGAAAAGACCGGGCTGGACTTTACCGGGGCGGTATCGAATTACGGCCATCCTCGTGTGGATCCAGAGGATTTCCGGGGCATCCAATGGGGCTACAGCACCTCCCATCGGAATTTCCACTATTGTTCCTTTGCGCTGATGATGTCGGGCCGGTTGATGGCTGACCCCAAATTTGTCAAATTCTGGCAACGTTTCCCGCTGACCAGTGACAAGAAGGTGACGGTGCGCCGCGGAGAAATCGGCCTGAGCCAGTGGATCACGTCCAGTGGTTACAGCCATGGCATGACCAGCGATCCTGGCCTTCTGGACCAGCATCTGGCCGGATTTTCGCAAGAGGAGCTGCAAGACGCTGTCCGCAATGCGGTTTTGCTGGAGCGCCCACGGCTGAGCGCGCTCAGAGACCGGCTTCTGGCAGAGAAGGCATCGGCTGAAGCTTTGAAAGATTTTTTGCTCACTGCCGTCGCGCTCCAGGGGGCCAGCTATGTGCAACCGGAACTGATGCGCCGTCTATTCGGAACCGCTTTCCTGAAAAAATCCCCATGCTGGCTGGACGAAAAAGGGTCAGAAACGACCATCCGCTTTGCCCGCAGCCTGGACGGGGCGTTTGGTGCTGCCATCACCGAAGAAGCCGAAACTCTCCGCCGCGAAAAAGCACCGGGATTTCCGGCTGTCTAAAACGGCTGCGTCCCGTCGAAACAAAGGCGGCTGCACAGGAGCTCGTGCGCAGCCGCCTGTTTGAGCGTGTTATTCCGGCGCTTTTGTTTTGCGCAGGTAGGGGAAGACGGTTTCGAACGCGCCGAACTTCGCTTTGGCATCTTCATTCGACACGGCAGGCGGGATGATCACGTCTTCGCCCGGCACCCAGTTGGCCGGAGTGGCCACGCCTTTGGTCGACATTTGCAGACCATCCAGCGCCCGCAGGATCTCGGCAAAGTTGCGGCCTACGGTCATCGGATAGGTCATCGACAGTTTCAGCTGCTTGTCCGGACCGATGATGAAGACCGACCGCACGGTGGCGCTGTCTGCAGGGGTGCGGCCGTCAGGCAGATAGGCGTCTGCAGGCAGCATGTCATACAGTTTGGACACTTCCAGGCCGCCATCAGCGATGATCGGGAAGCCAGCTGCGGCATTGCCGTAGCTTTCGATGTCTTTCTTCCAGCCCTTGTGCTCTTCTACGCCATCGACGGAAACACCGATGACCTTTGTGTTGCGCTTGGCCCATTCGTCATTCAGCTGTGCAACGGCTGAAAACTCGGTGGTGCAGACCGGGGTGAAATCTTTGGGGTGGGAAAACAGAATCGCCCAGCTGTCGCCGATCCAGTCGTGAAAGGTAATGCTGCCCTGATCAGTTTCAGCAGTGAAGTCCGGAACCACGTCATTAATGCGCAAACCCATGGCATTTTCCTCCTAGTCAGGTTGTTGTGTCGGGTTGTTTTCTTTTCCTGGCGGTTTTCGAGTCGCTCAAAAGCGTCCCAGGTGTTCTGCTGCGACGATACAGTCCTCAGCCTGGGATGCCACGTAAATTCTGCAAATTCCTTATGCAGCAAGCTGTTGCAAGGTTCCAATATGCGGTGCTGACCGACATGCCCATAATTTGATCAAATCACGCAACCAAAGCCTCTTGCCCCCCCGTCGGCCTAGTGACACAGTGACCGCCAAACCGGCTGAGGGCCGGGCAAGAACATCTGAATTGGGAGAGCCCAGATGATCGAGAAACGCGACTTTTACATCAACGGCCAGTGGGTCGCCCCCTCTGCCACCAGTGATTTTGAGGTGATCAACCCCTCGACTGAAGACCCCTGCGCAGTGATCTCGCTGGGGGCCGAAGCTGACACCAACGCGGCCGTTGCCGCGGCCAAGGCCGCGCTGCCGGGCTGGATGGCCACCCCGGTAGAAGAGCGCATCGCGCTGGTCGAAAAGCTGGTCGACGTCTATGAAGCCCGGGCCGAGGATCTGGCCCAAGCGATGTCGCTGGAAATGGGCGCGCCGATCGACATGTCCCGGGCGTCGCAGGTTGGTGCCGGCAGCTGGCATCTGCGCAACTTCATCACTGCGGCCAAGGAGTTTCCCTTTGACGCACCGTTGAACGACCGCAGCCCGAACGACCGCATTATTCACGAGGCAGTGGGCGTCTGCGCCCTGATCACACCGTGGAACTGGCCGATGAATCAGGTGACGCTCAAGGTCGGTGCGGCGGCTGTTGCAGGCTGCACCATGGTGCTGAAGCCCTCAGAGCAGAGCCCTCTCAACGCCATGATCTTTGCCGAGCTGATGGATGAGGCCGGTTTCCCGGCCGGTGTCTTCAATCTGGTGAACGGAGACGGCCCGGGTGTCGGTTCGCAACTGACCACCCATCCGGATGTGGACATGATCTCCTTCACCGGTTCCACCCGTGCAGGCATTGCAATCACTCAGGCAGCGGCTCCGACGCTGAAGAAGGTGGATCTGGAGCTCGGTGGCAAAGGCGCCAATGTGGTCTTTGAAGATGCCGATGAAAAGGCAGTGAAGCGCGGCGTGCTGCACATGATGCAGAATACCGGCCAGAGCTGCAACGCGCCCAGCCGGATGCTGGTGCAGAACAGCATCTATGATCGCGTGGTTGCCGAAGCTGCGGAAGTGGCAGCCAATGTCGAGGTCGGCCCGGCTGACCGGGAAGGCCGCCACATTGGCCCTGTGGTCAATGAGCTGCAGTGGAACAAGATCCAGGATATGATCCAGGCGGGCATCGACGAGGGTGCCAAGCTGGTGGCCGGTGGCACCGGCCGTCCGGATGGGCTGAACAAAGGCTACTATGTAAAGCCCACGGTCTTTGCCGATGTGAACAATCAGATGACCATCGCCCGCGAGGAAATCTTTGGCCCGGTGTTGACGATCATTCCCTTTGAGAGTGAAGAGGAAGCGATCGAGATTTCCAACGATACGCCCTATGGTCTTACCAACTATGTGCAGACCCAGGACGGCGCCCGCGCCAATCGCATGGCGCGCGCTTTGCGCTCCGGCATGGTGGAGATGAATGGCCAGTCCCGTTCAGCAGGGTCCCCGTTTGGCGGCATGAAGCAGTCCGGCAAGGGCCGCGAGGGCGGCAAATGGGGTATCGAGGATTTCCTCGAAGTGAAAGCCGTTGGCGGCTGGGCTGCCGAGTAAGACCGCTGTTTTGAAAACGACTGAAAGCCGCCTGCCTGGGCGGCTTTTCTGTTTTAGGGCGTTAACAGCGGTGATGCTCCCGCGCCTGAGAGCTCCCCGGCTGCGCCGGGCTGCCCACCGGCTTGGGCGTGGCCCGTGCTGCGCACGGGCGGGGCGCGCACAAACTGAAAGCCGGGTCAGTTCCCGGGTGGTCATTTGCATCAGTATGACGCGCTGCAGCCTGACATGCAGTCCAGGATGGTGATGGCGCCGCCGTCCCCCGGAGCCTGCTTCAGAATTCAGGCTTCACCCGGAATTTCAGCGATTCGCCACTGTCCGGGTGCTTGATCCGCAGCTCTTCGGAATGCAGCATCAGGCGCGGATGCTCCAGTGCTGCACCGCTGGCATAAAGCGGGTCGCCAAGAATGGCGTGGCCCAGTGACAGCATATGCACCCGCAATTGGTGCGAACGCCCGGTTTTCGGCGTCAGCCGCACCCTTGTGGCGTCTTCTTCATACTTCATGACCCGCCAGTCGGTGACGGCTGGCTTGCCGGTCTCATGACAGACCATCTGCTTTGGCCGGTTTGGCCAGTCAACGATCAGCGGCAGATCGACAGTGCCGCTGCGCGGCTCCAGCCTGCCCGCCACCCGCGCCACATAAGCCTTTTTCGCGCTGCGTTTTTCGAACTGCATCGACAGCTGGCGCTGCGCATGCGGCGTCAGGCCAAACACCATTACACCGGAGGTATCCCGATCCAGCCGATGCACCAGCAGCGCCTCGGGAAACACCGTCTGGATGCGGCTGATCAGGCAGTCGGCCAGATGGTCCCCGCGCCCCGGCACCGACAGCAGGCCGGCAGGCTTGTTCACGGCCAGAAGCTCGGCGTCATGGTGCAGGATCTCCAACGGCTCCTGCGGCGGGGTGTATTCGCTTGATACGGCCATGGGCGCCTGCCTAGCGCCACATGGTGCCGGGAGCAAGCACGGGCCGGTGATGTGGCAATGGGCGCTTCCCTCGGAACCTGAACATTTGCTAAATTGACACTGTCCCGGCGATCCGGTAACCGGCGCGCCTCACGTATACATGGGGACGATGCATGGCACGCAAACGCAAAGGGCGCGATATTTCCGGCTGGCTGGTGGTGGACAAGCCCGCAGGGCTGACCAGTACCGCGGTCGTGAACAAGGTGCGCTGGGCGCTGGAGGCCAAGAAGGCCGGCCATGCAGGCACCCTTGACCCCGAAGCAACCGGCGTTCTGGCCGTGGCGCTGGGCGAGGCGACCAAGACCGTGCCCTATATCACTGACGCGCTGAAGGCCTATACGTTCACCGTGCGGCTGGGGCAGGCGACCAACACCGATGACGCCGAGGGGGAGGTGATCGCAGAGAGCAGCGAGCGCCCCGCGGATGCGCAGATCAAGGAAGCGCTGCTGCCCTTCCTGGGTGAGATCATGCAGGTGCCGCCCAAATTCTCTGCGGTGAAGATTGATGGTCAGCGCGCATACAAGCTTGCCCGCGATGGCGAGGATGTGCAGATTGAGGCCCGCCCGCTCTGGGTCGAGGAGCTGATCATGCTGGACCGCCCTGACGTTGATCACGTGGTGCTGGAAATGACCTGCGGCAAGGGCGGCTATGTCCGTTCCATCGCCCGCGACCTGGGGGCGGCGCTGGGCTGCCACGCCCATGTGAAAGAGTTGCGCCGGATCTGGTCTGGCCCCTTTGATGCAGCTGAGGATGGCATTTCTCTCGAAGAGATTGAGCGTCTGGCCCGCACTCCGGATCTGGACCAGTACATTCGCCCGCTGGAGGAAGGCCTGGCGGATCTGCCGGAAATGAAATGCACCCCTGAGGGCGCAGTGAAACTGCGCAACGGCAATCCGGGCATGGTGATGCCGGGCGGCGATGAAGTGGACTACGGCGATGAAGCCTGGGCGTCTATGGATGGCCGGGCGGTTGCGGTTGGCGTCTACAAATCCGGCTCGCTGCACCCCAGCCGGGTGTTCAACCAGGGCGAAAATAATGGTTAACAGAGTGTGAGTTTTCAGGTCAGCATGTGTGACCGGATGTTTCGCGCGCGAAACATTGCGGCAGCATGACTGACCTATTTCTCGCAGGTGACTCTCAACCTTGGCTCCGCAGGGCTGGCCGACCCATTTTCCGAACACGGCGTAGTATTTCTGCGGGGTCAGAATGATACTGGCTTGGGCGCCATCCTCTGCGCTGATCGCATTGCCCGGCGCATCCCTCCAGCGGTTTTCATCAATGGAATGGTCGTCATATAAAGCAATACTGACCTCTGACTGATCCCCGGGCAGTGTAACAAAGGCAATGCCATCCATGCTGATCAGAGTGCTATTCCCGTCTCCGCCTTCCTGGATGTCATAGGTGCCGACTGTGCCGGACAATGCGGTGATTTCGGGCTGCGGAGCGGGGGCTACGGGTGTTTCAGATTCGACCTGCTTCTCCGGTACAGCTTGTTCGCCGGTTTCTTCATCAGAATTGTCAGCCTCGTCGAAACCGGCCGCCATGGTGGAACCTGCAAGTACAAGAAAGATGAGAAGTTCCACTACGCGTACCTCCGTCAGGTCGAAGCCCGTGCGGCAAACATGTGCCCGAAAATCTGTTTCAAGATGCGGGAAGCTAGGTTGGAATACAGACCCGGCCGTTCTAGAACCGCTGCCATGATCATCCGCAGCCACACCAAGGGCGATGCGCCCTCAACCGCGGTCTATTCTGATTGCGAAACCTACCGCTACAGCCTGACCCGGGTGTGGGATCCGGAAGGGCAGCGGGTGCTGTTCGTGATGCTGAATCCTTCGACTGCAACCGAAGTGCAGAACGACCCAACCATCGAACGCTGCGAACGCCGCGCCCGTGCATTGGGGTTTGGCGGGTTCCGGGCAGCCAATATTTTTGCCTGCAGAGTCACCGACCCGCGAGAAATGCGCAGGCTGGACGAACCCGAGGGGTCGGAGAACATGGCGGCCATCCTTGAAGGCATGGCATGGGCCGATACGGTTATCTGCGCCTGGGGCACCCATGGCGAACATCGCGGCCAGGGCGCGCGGGTGGAAGAGGCGCTGCGGGCAACAGGCAAGCAGCTTCATCACCTTGGGCTCAGCAAGGCGGGCCATCCAAAACACCCGTTATACATCGCCTACAGCCAGCAGCCGCAATTGTGGCGTGAATGAAAAGGTTGCTGACCGGATCGATCCATTAACCGATGTTCCTGTTTTGTTTTGCGCTGTGCGGTGCAATCATGAGACTGTGCTTCCAATGAGTGTGATGTTTTGAGGGTGAGTAGCGATGTTGTGGCTGGCAGGCATGCTGGGACTTGTGGCGGTTGGTGGCGCGGTCTTGACAGAAACTGGGAGCGCTGATGACGAAGGCGACGGAGCATCGTTACCTCCGGAGGCTGAAGGCGACGGGTTGGGCGATGATTTCATCGAGCCTGGCGGTGATGCAGCGATGGTCGAGGTCAGCGAAGGCGACACAATAGCAGGGACCGGCGACGGCGACGTTCTGGCCGGCAGCGGGCAGGCGGATTGCATAAGCGGCGGCGGCGGTGATGACCAGATCGGCGGCTACGGCGGCGATGACTGGCTGGATGGCGGCGCGGGCAACGATGTACTGCATGGAAACACCGGAGAAGACAGTTTGCTCGGCGGTGGCGGCGGTGATCTGCTGCACGGCGAGGAGGGGGCCGATGTGTTGCAGGGCGGCGAGGGGGCGGACAGCCTTTATGGGCATTTCGGAGCCGACAGTCTTTTGGGCGGCAGCGGCGCAGATGTGCTGCATGGCGGCCAGGATCAGGACATGCTGGAGGGCGGCAGCGGCGCGGATTCTTTGCACGGAAATGACGGTGATGACAGCCTGAATGGCGGCGCAGGCCAAGATGCGCTTTTTGGTGGCACCGGCGACGATGTGGTCTCCGGTGCTGGGGACGGCGCAGAGCAGGATTTCGTGAACGGCGGCGACGGCGATGATACGCTGATCGCCGGTGCGGGGGATGTGCTGACCGGCGGAGAGGGCGCAGATCTGTTTGCAACCGGCAGCTGGACCGGCACCGCAGAGACTGTGCAGCTGATGGATTACAGTGCTGCAGAGGACCAGCTGGTGCTGGTGTGGGATTTCGAGAACGGCGCCGAGCCCTCGGTGGAGGTTCAGGCAAACCCGGACGCCGAAGATGAGCAGCTGATTCTGGTGGGTGGCGAACCGGTTTTACGTGTTTCCGGGGCCGAAGGCATGACGGCATCAGATTTGGTGCTGATCGACACCGCATCGGCAGCAGCTGCCGGGATGCTGCCGCAATAGGCTGGGCCAACTGGGTGCTACAGCCTATATATCCTTTGCCTTTGTAGAGGAAACATCATATATGCGCGCATCTGCTGCGATTCTGCGGCGGATTTCTCCATGGGCCTGTGCTGGACGACATCCCGGCCTGCGCCATCCACTCTAACCTTACGAAGGAGACCCCGATGTCGATCACAGCTGAAGAAAAAACACGCCTGATGAAAGAATTCGCAACCAAAGACGGCGACACCGGTTCCCCGGAAGTCCAGGTTGCAATCCTGACCTCGCGCATCAACACCCTGACTGAGCACTTCAAAACCCACAAGAAGGACAACCACGGCCGCCGTGGCCTTCTGAAGATGGTTGCTCAGCGCCGCAAGCTGCTGGATTACACCAAAGGCAAAGATGAGGCCCGTTACCAGGACCTGATCAAACGTCTGGGTATCCGCCGCTAATCCGCGCTTGACCCGGATTTTCAGCGCCCGTTCCTGTTCAGGAGCGGGCGTTTTCTTTTCTTCCAGCATCGTCAAACCGCGAAGTGCTCCCGCGCCCGCGGGCTCCCCGGCTTCGCCGGGGAGCCTTTGGCCTTGGGCGTGGCCCGTGCTGCGCACGGGCAGTTGCTGCGTGACGCAAGCCAAGCCTTGGGGGGCGGGCGGTTGCCCCGGAAGAAAAACACCGCCCCAACTGGAACGGCGTTTGGTGTGTCAATGAACCTGCGGGGTTACTCGCCGTAGGGCACCCAGATGTTCTTGACCTCGGTGGCCTCCTGCAGGAAGCGCTTGGTCTGGTCCTGGGTCCAGTCCATCGCAGTTCTGTTGTTGACCCAGGTTCGCTTGAGATTGCCTGCGGATGCGGTCTCGATCTCTGCCGACAGATCTGAGGAGGAGAAGCTCCAGACGGCGTCCAGGTTCAGGTGCGAAGCCAGCGGTTTGGCTAGCTCTGCATGGCTGCCGGTCAGAATATTGACCACGCCTGCAGGCACGTCCGAGGTCTCCAGCACCTGATAGAAATCGGTGGCCGCCAGCGGGAAGGGTTCAGAAGCTGCCAGCACCACCCGGTTGCCCATGGCAATGGCTGGCGCCATTGCGGAAACCAGACCCAGCAGCGGAGCTTCATCGGCACAGAACGCGCCGATCACGCCGACCGGTTCTTTCATCGCCAACGCCACGCCGCGGATCGGAACGCCATGTACCTGCCCGTCGTATTTGTCGGCCCAGGCAGCGGCGGTGAACAGGCGCTGGATCGAGGTCTCAACCTCTGCCGCGCCGGTCTTTTTGCCGGTCATGGCGTTGATGCGCGCCGCAAATTCCTCTGCCCGGGCAGAGAGGTTCTCACCGATGTAATAGAGGATCTGCGCCCGCAGGTGGCCGGTCGTTCCGGACCATTTGCCTGCGCCTGCTGCAGCCTCAACCGCGTTGCGCAGGTCTTTGCGGTTGGCAAGGCCAACGTGCCCCAGCAGTGCGCCGGATTTGCCGTGGATGGCCTGACTGTAGCCGCTGTCCGGACGGGTTTGCTTGCCGCCGATATACATCTTGGCGGTGCGGTCCAGCGGGTCCACAGATGCGCCGCTGCCTTCGAAGGCTTCGATCTTGACCTGCGGTTTGGCCTTGGTTTTGGGGCGGGTATAGGCGGCCAGGCCCTCCCAGCCGCCTTCGCGCCCGAAACCGCTTTCACGCACTCCGCCGAAACCGGCTGCGGCGTCGAACATATTGGTGCCGTTGATCCAGACCACGCCGGCAGCCAGTTTTGGCGCCATGTCGAGCGCAAGGTTCACATTTTCGGTCCAGACTGTAGCGGCCAGACCGTAGCGGGTGTTGTTGGCCAGCTCCACCGCTTCGGCAGGGGTGCGGAAGGTGCAGGAAACCAGGACGGGGCCAAAGATTTCCTCCTGCATCAACGGATCGGCAGGGGTGAGACCTTCGATCAGCGTCGGTGGGTAAAAGCAGCCGCCTGTGGGCATTTCGACCTGGGCCTGATGCAGGGTGCCTGCGGTATTGGCAGCGACCATTTCGCTGATGGTGTTCAGCTGCACAGGGTCGATCACGGCGCCAATGTCGATGCATTTGTCGAGCGGATTGCCAATGCGCAAGCCATCCATGCGCGTTTTCAGCTTGCTGTGGAACCGCTCGGCAATGCCTTCCTGCACCAGAAGGCGCGAGCCTGCGCAGCAGACCTGGCCCTGATTGAACCAGATCGCATCGACCAGCCCTTCGATGGCTGAATCAATATCAGCGTCGTCAAAGACGATGTAGGGGGATTTGCCACCCAGTTCCAGCGTCAGCGCCTTGCCGCTGCCCGCGGTGGCTTCGCGGATCCTGCGGCCGACAGTGGTAGAGCCGGTGAAGGCGATCTTGTCGACCTCCGCTGCGGTGATCATTTCACCCACGGCACCGTCGCCGGTTACGATGTTCACCACACCTTTTGGCAGGCCTGCCTGATGGCAGATGTCGGCAAACAGCAGTGCTGTAAGGGATGTGTATTCAGCGGGTTTCAGTACCACGGTGTTGCCCATGGCGATGGCTGGCGCGATCTTCCAGGCCAGCATCAACAGCGGGAAGTTCCAGGGGACAATCTGGCCGCAAACGCCCAGAGCCTCGGCGCCTGGCAGTTCGCTCTCCATCAATTGGGCCATGCCGGCGTGATAGTAGAAGTGCCGCTGCGCCAGGGGGATATCGATATCGCGGCTTTCGCGGATGGGCTTGCCGTTGTCCAGTGTTTCCAGCACCGCGAACAGGCGGGAATGCTTCTGTAGCAGCCGGGCAATGGCATAGAGGTGTTTGGCCCGGCCATGCCCGCCAAGCCCGGCCCAGGCGGTTTGCGCCTTGCGGGCGGCCTGGACGGCCGCGTCCACATCCGCTTGCGTAGCTTGGGTCAGAGTGGCCAGGACCTCGCCCGTTGCCGGGTTCTTGCTGTCGAACCCTTCGCCCGGGCTGGTGAACTCGCCATTGATGAAATGGCCGAAACGGCTGCCCTGATCGACCAGCCAGGCCAGTGCCTCAGCAGCGCTTTCGGGGGCGGGGCCGTAGTCCATGGTGTCGAAAATCTCTTTGATGGTCATTGCCATTATTCCTTTCCCGGGGCGTCGCCCGTTCAGCGCTGAAATCGCTCCACTAAAGCGATTTCCGGGCGCGCCTCACCCCATCGCGTGGCGGTAGCCGGCGGAGTATGCCCCGGTGACATGGTGTTCCAGCTGGCGCTCAATGTCGTTCAGTAGCGAAGAAGCGCCAAAGCGGAACAGATCGGGCTGCAGCCAGCGGTCGCCCAGCTCATCCTTCATCAGCGACAGGTAGACCAGAGCGTCCTTGGCCTTGGAAATGCCGCCTGCGGGCTTGTAGCCGACACGGTAGCCGGTGCGGTCATAATAGTCGCGGATGGCGCGGATCATCACCAGCGACACCGGCAGGGTGGCGTTGACGCTTTCCTTGCCGGTGGAGGTCTTGATGAAATCGGCGCCGGCCATCATGCAGACCAGCGAGGCGCGCGCCACATTGCGCAAAGAGCCCAGCTCGCCGGTGGCCAGGATTGCCTTTACATGGGCGTCGCCGCAGGCCTGGCGAAAGGCTTTCATCTCGTCATAAAGCGCCTGCCAGTTGCCCTGAAGCACATGGCGGCGGGTGATCACGATGTCGATTTCCTCGGCCCCTGCTTTGACGCTTTCCTTAATCTCTGCCACCCGCAGGTGGAAAGGGGACAGGCCCGCCGGGAAGCCGGTAGAGACCGCAGCGACCGGAATGCCGGTGCCTTCCAGCGCCTTGACGGCGGTCGGGATCATGTCGTGGTAGACGCAGACCGCGCCGGTGGTGAGACCTTCCATATCCAGGCCGCGCAGAGTTTCCGGGCTGACCGGCTGGCGCGCCTTGGCGCAAAGGCGGCGGACCCGGCCCTCGGTGTCGTCACCGGACAGGGTGGTGAGGTCGATCAGGCTGATCGCCTTCAACAGCCAGGCGGCCTGGTGGTCTTTCTTGACGCTGCGGCGGCCCGGCAGAGTGGCACAGCGGCGTTCGATGGCCGACGTATTGGCCTGCACGGCGACGACCCAGTCCAGGTCCAGCTCCATGCCCGGATTGCGTGGCTCTGCCAGCTGCGGCAGCTGTGCGCTTCGTTCAGCGGTGTGGCTATCCATTGGAAATCCTCGGAAGAGTTCCGTGCGAAAATCGCACGGGTGCGGCATGTTGGCAAGCGAGCACCCCGGCGGGTGGGTATATTTTTTGACTGAATGGACAAAAAATGTAAGCTGCCGGGCCTGAACCCGTACGGAACACCGCTGGGGCAGGGTTTGGTTGGGGGCATTTCCTGTTTAATGCTGCAGATGCAGGGCGGCTGCGCATTCCGGTGGCAGAATCGCCCATACATGCTAAATTTAGCGGTATGAGCAGTGCAGACCCCCATATCAGCGAAAAACCACAGGCAGAGGCGCGTTCCGTTATCCGCCAGCTGGATGACAGCGCCATCAACCGCATCGCGGCAGGCGAGGTTGTGGAGCGCCCGGCCTCGGCGGTCAAGGAACTGGTGGAAAATGCCATTGATGCCGGAGCAACCCGGGTCACGGTAGAGATTGCCGATGGCGGCAAGACGCTGATCCGGGTAACGGATGACGGCTGTGGCATGACCCCAGAGGACCTGCCGCTGGCGCTTAGCCGTCATGCAACTTCCAAGATCGACGGATCGGACCTGCTGAACATCCACACGTTTGGGTTTCGCGGCGAGGCGCTGCCAAGCTTGGGGGCTGTCGGACGGCTGACCATCACCAGCCGGGCAGCGGGCCATGAGGCGGCACAGATCCGGGTCTCGGGCGGCAGGCTGGAACCGGTGAAGCCTGCAGCCTTGCGGGCAGGCACCATCGTCGAGCTGCGTGATCTGTTTTTTGCAACGCCTGCGCGGCTCAAATTCATGCGCACGGATCGGGCCGAGACGCAGGCGATATCGGACACGGTGAAACGGCTGGCGATGGCGGAGCCTTCAGTGGGGTTCACCCTGCGGGACGTTTCTGGTGGCGGCGAGGGACGGTTGACATTTCGTGCCGATCCCTTGTCCGGCGATCTGTTCGATGCGCTGCACGGGCGTCTGGCCTCGGTGCTGGGGCGCGAGTTTGCCGAAAATGCGCTGAAGATCGACGCAGCGCGTGAGGGCATCCGGCTATATGGTTATGCGGCGCTGCCGACCTATTCGCGTGGTGCGGCGGTGGCCCAGTTTCTGTTCGTGAACACAAGGCCGGTGAAGGACAAGATGCTGACCGGCGCCTTGCGTGCGGCCTATTTCGATTTCCTCAGCCGGGACCGGCATCCAGCGGCGGCGCTGTTCATCGACTGTGACCCGCAACTGGTGGATGTGAACGTGCATCCGGCGAAATCCGAAGTGCGGTTCCGTGATCCGGGCCTGGCGCGCGGCCTGATCGTTTCCTCTCTGCGCCATGCGCTGGCAGAGGCGGGGCACCGGGCGTCAACCACCGTGGCAGGTGCCACGCTGGGAGCAATGAAGGCAGAGCAACCGACCGCAACCGGCACGCCGCGGGTCTATCAGATGGACCGGCCTTCGATCAGCGCGCGGACGGCAACCTATGCCGCGCAGCGGCCAGAGGGTTTTGTGCCTGCCCCCGCTTTTCAGCCGCCGGAGGCCCCCGGCTTTGCAGAAATGGCGGATGCCTACAGCGGCCGGGTGACGGACACATCAGAGGTTGCGATAGCCCCGGGTCTGCCGTCGGATGCGCCAGAGGGGGCCGCGCCCGGGGCCGAAGCCCTGCCATTGGGGGCGGCGCGCGGGCAGGTGCATGAGAATTACATCATCGCCCAGACCGCCGACGGGATGGTCATTGTTGACCAGCACGCAGCACATGAGCGGCTGGTTTATGAGAAACTGAAACGCCAGATGGCGGAGAATGGCGTTGCCGCGCAGGCGCTTTTGATCCCTGAAATCGTTGAGCTCAGCGACAATGACTGCGCCTGCCTGCTGAGCATAGCGGATGAGTTGGCGAAATTCGGGCTGGGCATCGAAGCCTTTGGCGGCAATGCCGTGGCTGTGCGGGAAACTCCGGCGATCCTGGGCGAAGTCAACGCTGAAGCGATGATCAAGGACATCCTGGATGAGTTGTCGGACCAGGGGGAAAGCCAGCTGGTGCAAGCGAGGGTCGAGGCGATCCTGAGCCGGGTGGCCTGCCATGGTTCGATCCGGTCGGGGCGCCGGATGCGGGGCGAGGAGATGAATGCGCTGCTGCGCGAAATGGAGGCAACGCCCCATTCCGGCCAGTGCAACCATGGCCGCCCCACCTATGTGGAATTGAAACTGGCAGATATCGAGCGCCTGTTCGGGCGCACGTGATCAAGAACCCCCGGTAAAGGGAGGACGAGCAGTGATTTTAGGGCAGGCTTGGACGCCGGATCAAACTTTGTGGGCCATGTACGGGCTGGCCGGACTGGTCGTGCTGCTGGCACTGGCCGGGTTGCGGCTTCGCGCAATGGCACGGCGGCTGGAGCAGGTGAATGCAGATCAGCGCAGCCATATTGCAGGATTGAAGGCTGAAGTCGCGCGGCTGCCGGAGCTGACGGACGAGCTGGCAACCCTGCGCCGAGTGCATGAGAACGAGCGCGCAGGCCGCTATCAGGCAGAGGCGCAAGTGCAGGCGCTAAGGGCGGAACATGCGGCGCGGCTGGAAGAGCTGAACCATATGAACCAGCAGATGGAGCACAAGTTCGCCGCTTTGGCCTCAGGCGTGCTGAAGCAGAATTCCGAGAGCTTTCTTAGCCTGGTCAGCGAACGCTTTCAGGCCCACAGCCAGCTGGCGGATGAGGATCTGGCAAAACGGCATGCTGCGATCGAAGGCTTGGTCAAGCCGCTGGATCAGAAACTGGGCCAATTCGGCGAGCGGATCAAGGAGATCGAACAGGCGCGCAATGAGGCCTATGGCGCGATCCAGACACAGGTGAAGCATCTGGCGGAGGGGCAGGCGGCGCTGGGCGGCGAAACCCGCAAGCTGGTGCAGGCCCTGCGCGCGCCCAAGACACGCGGCCGCTGGGGCGAGATGCAGCTGCGCCAGGTGTTTGAGATGGCCGGCATGGCCGAGCATGTGGATTTCGAGCTGGAAAAAAGCGTTGATACGGACGACGGGCTGCGCCGCCCGGATGCAGTGGTCAATATTCCGGGGGGCAGAAGCATCGTGGTCGACGCGAAAACCCCGCTGGAGGGCTATTTGGATGCGCTGGAAGCCGAGGTTCCGGAACAGCAGCAGGCAGCCCTGGCCCGCCATGCCGGCCACGTCAAAACCCATGTGCGCCAGCTGGCATCGAAATCCTATCAAAGCACGTTGGCTGGCGCTCCCGATTTTGTGGTGATGTTTATCCCCGGCGAAACCTTTGTGTCCGCGGCGGTGGAAGCAGATGCAGGGCTTATCGAATATGCCTTTGAAAACAAGGTTCTGATCGCCACGCCGACCACTTTGATGGCGCTGCTAAAGTCTATTGCCTATGGCTGGCAGCAGGAACGGATGGCGGAAAACGCACTGGAAGTGCAGAAGTCCGCCAAGGAGCTTTATGACCGTTTGTCGACCTTTTCAAAGAACCTTGCATCTGTCGGGCGGTCGCTGTCCTCTTCTGTAAACAATTACAACAAGGCGGTTGGGTCGCTCGAATCGCGTGTGCTGCCGTCGGCCCGCCGGTTCGAAGCAATGGGGGTGGTTGCACAGGGGGCTGAGCTGGAAGATCCGGGGCAGGTCGAGGTCGAGCCGCGCCAGGTGGCGCTGCTGGCAGAAGAGTAGATGCGAGACCTTCTGCTGCAGCGTGATCGGCCTGTTCGGGAAACCGTCCTGCTGCGTGCGGCGGAGGTTGAGGCCGAGGGCATTGTGGCGCTGCTGCGGATCGCTGTGTCTGTCGGATTGCTGGCTGCGTTGGTTTTGGCCGTTGATGCGGTGCAGACCGTGGATCAACGCTATCTTTGGCACCAGATCGGTTTGGCAGCAGTGATGCTGCTGTCCTATATGGCGGTTGGTGTGCTGACATTTGCGGCGATCCGCAAGGAGGTGTTCCGGCGCTGGATGATCTGGGCTGCAGTGACTGCAGATTGCGTGTTCCTGTTCCTGAACACCTGGCTTTCGCTGGCGAATTCGGGCCTCCCGGGCGATCTGGCCTTTGCCATGCCCTCAGCCTGGATGGCACCGCTGGTGCTGGCATTCGGGGTCCTGCGGTTCAACCCCATGCTGCTTGGATATCAGGTGATGCTGGTGGCATCAGGGTTCCTTTGGCTGATTTTCTGGGAACCGGTCCTGATCACGGTGGAAGCGGCCGAACGTGTGCGCCTGGTAATGGAAACGCCGCCCAATCTGATTCGTGTTTTCATGGTGCTGCTGGCAGGATGTGTACTGGTGGTCGCGGCCCTGCGGATGCGGAGGCTTTTGCACCAGTCGATCGAGGAGGCTCGGCAGAAGGCCAATCTGACCCGCTACTTGCCTGGGCAGCTGGCAGGCAGGCTGGCGTCCGGCGGGCTGGAAGCACTGCAGGAAGGTCGCCAGCAAGAGATGGCGGTCCTGTTCATCGACATTCGCGGCTTTACCAGTTGGTGCGAGGGGCGCGCGCCGCAGGACGTCAGCCGTCTGATCACTGAATTCAGACAGCGGGTGGAAGAGATCTCGGACCGGACCGAAGGTCTGATAGACAAGTATATCGGCGACGCTGCGATGCTTCTGTTTGAGGGCGACCGGGCGGCGGAACGATCGCTGGACTGTGCCGAGGGGCTGCTTGCGCATATGCATGACTGGCGCTGCTTGCGCGAACAGTCCGGAGATACAGGGCTGGGCGTAGGGATCGGTGTGCATTGGGGAGAGGTGTTTTCCGGCGTGACCGGCACGCCGGAGCGGCTGGAGTACTCAGTGTTTGGTGACACGGTGAACACAGCTGCGCGGCTGGAGCAATTGACCAAGGCGCAGGGGCTGGCATTGATCGTTTCTGCAGCTGTTCTGGAGGCGGCCGGAACAGAGCCCGCGCGCAGCGGTTGGACTGCGCTGCCGCCTGAGTTGTTGCGCGGGCGCCGCAGCGGGCTTGCCCTCTTTGGAAAGGCGCCGGGCTGAGTGTCCTGCCGTTTGCCTCAGATCAAAGACTTAGGTGTTTTGCCTGCTGTTTGATATGCTGAGGCAGCGAACGGAAGGAATGGAGCAATGCTGGAGATCTCAGTCCGCAAGGTGGCACAGGTGGCGATGATGGCCCGGGAGCTGGGCCGGGCTGAGGGCGAACTGCGGGCCTTTATCGACCGCATGGGGGAGGATCAGCAATCGGAACTGGTCGGCATCATGTGGGTCGGGCGCGGCAGTTTCGAGCCGGAGGAGCTGGGTGAAGCGATTTACACGGCCCGTCAGGAAGCCACGACGCCAACCGTCGACTACCTGCTGGGCACACCGCATCTGGCCGACAATCTGGAAGCCGGGCTGGACGCATTGGGAATTGATGTGAACGATGTCGAGGATGATGTGATCGGTCGCTGAGGCCGTAAGCACCATCCGTAAAAAAAGGGCGCCGCAATCGGGCGCCCTTGATCGTTGTCGACGGCAATCAGGCCTTGCTGTCGACAATCTCCAGATGCTGGGCCAGTTTGCCGATCTCAGCCATCCATTTTTCCACCAAAACCAGGTCGCCCGGCGCGGCATGCACACCAGTGGCGATCTTGTTGTTCATGGCGGCCTCGATGGCAAAGGAGACAGGATAGGAGACCAGACGCGCCATCGCGGTGCCACGCGCGTCACCCCAGGCGTCCATTACATAGGTCTTGTGCCAGACCTCGGCGCCGTCTTTCTCAGCCTTGAGGCCAACACAAAGCACGACGCGGTCCGGCTCACCCTCGTCATAGGCGTTCTCGGCCCAGAACTGGTCGGACATTTCCTTAAGGCGGGCGTCGCCTTTGGGCCCGGCGAGTGTCTCGACTTCCTTGAATACATCCGCCCAGGCTTCGGTCCAGCCATTGAGGCGCAAGGTGCCGCGGACGAACTCCTTCACCTTCCAGTCCTCGCCGAATTCGTACTGGCCCATGAAGGGGATTGAGTCGCGGTTCGGGTAGACCTCGAAGCTTTCGGGCGCGGGCAGCGGTGCCTCGTAGGAGGAGATCGCATCCCACGGACGGGCCACATCCAGCTCCTTGAAATCGCGGATCGACTTTGACGGAGAACGCAGCGCCTTCAGCACGCCCAGCGGCGACCAGCTGAATTTGTAGCGGAACGGGTTCGGGGTTTTGGGGATGCCGCCGCAGTAGGAGATGAAACTGATTTCGTTGTCGGCGTCATAGACGTCCGACGTTTTGTAGTCCGCCACCAGCGCATGCGCCATCAGGTGGTCGATACCGGGGTCAAGGCCCACCTCATTGATCAGGCAGACGCCTGCATCCTTGGCTTTTTGATCCAGCGCGCGCATTTCCGGTGCGATGTAGGACGAGGAGACAAAATGCGCGCCGTGCTCAATCGCCAATTCCGCCAGTGGCACGTGCCAGTCGCCCGGCAGCATCGACACGATGACGTCCTTGGGGCTGAGCATCTGGCCAAGGTTGGCAATGCTGAAGGAATGGATGTTGGTGGTCAGATCGCCGACGGCCTCGCGCGCCTTGTCAGAGGTCCGGTTCCAGACCGCGACGTCGTGTCCGGCTTCCAGCAAGCGGCGTAGGCCGGGGATTGCCGACAGGCCGGTGCCGCACCAGTGAATAGTCATGAGAGTTCTCCCTTATCCGAATTTCAGTTTGGCCGCGACGATGCTGGTCACAATCATGATGGCACAGAAGTTTGCGAGAATAATTGGCCAGTCCCCAATCATGAGCCCATAGATGAACCAGAGCGAAACCGTCGCCAGGAACATCAGGTTGGCGGGCAGCGACAGTCCAGCCGTGTCCCGGCTGGCCCAGGCTTTCCAAGCTTGCGGCAGCCAGCAGACTGTGCCGAGAATGGCGGCGAAGAAACCGACATATTGCGCCATTACTTCGGCAGGTGCTCGAGGAAAGTGGCTCTGGCCCGGCCCCAGACGCCGTTGTCCAGATCGGTCAGAGTCTGCAGCGAGGGCAGCAACTGGGCTGCGTAATCTTCTGAGCTTTCGACCGGCAGCATCGACGGCAGGTTGTCGATTGCCATCACGTCCAGCACCGGGTTGTCTGCCACCCGCAGGGCCGGAGCCTCCCAGCTGGTGGCGCGGTCATAGACCGGCACCGGATTGTAATCGCTGTCCGGGTCACAGGCGACATCGCCGATGGCGGTCAGTTGACGGTCCTCAGTCACTGCTTCACGGGAAACAAAAACCGGAGTGCCGGGACGCGCGAAGATGCAGTTCAGGAACAAGTCATGCTGCAGGATCTGGGGGAAAGGGCCGCCGCTTGCGGTTTCGGCCATATCCCATTTGGTAACCTGCACACCCATCGCCTCGCACAGATCGGCAGCGCCAGTGCCGACGCGGCCAAGCGCGCCGATCACGATGGCGGAGGGCCGGCTTTTGTTCAGGGCGTCCAGTTCTGCACCAAGTTCTGCCAGCAAAGTGTCCTTGCCGCCGTAGACGCCAACCGGGCCGCAAATTTCGCCGCGTTGCTGGGCTGCCCAGGTTTTCAGGGTGACCGCGGCGCCGGCATAGCCTGCCCAATAGCCAAAGGCGGCGACCCGGCGGCCGGCCTCGTCGACCAGATATTCCAGATCATAAAGCGTGCCGCCGCCCGCCTTGAACCGGTCCAAAAGCGCCTTGCCAGAGTGCTGACCCTTGTAGGCATGGCCGAACATGATGTGGCGGTGGGGCAGCGGAGTGCCGTCTTCCGGCAGCTCTTTCAGCCCAAAGATGATGGCTTCGGCAGGTGCCCCGGGCCAGGAGTTTTCCGGTGCGATTTCGCAGCCGGCATCGATGTATCCCTGCAGCGGGAGGGCTCGCACCGAGCTCTCCTCCACGGTGACCTTGATGCCGCCTGCCAGCAGCGCCTTTGCGCCTTCGGGCGTCAGGCCGACCCGGTCCTCATTGGGGCGCTGTTCGGCCCGTACCCACAGATGCGTCATCATCATGTCCTTTAAAGCATTCCTTTGGCATAGACACTGCGCACCGAATCGCGCTGTTCCATAGCTGTCATGAAGTTCTGGATTTTCGGGAAGTCCGCAACAGTCACCCCGTCGCCTTCCAGCCATGTGCAAACCACATAGAGGTAGCAATCGGCGAGGCTGACGTTTTCACCCAGGACAAAAGGCCCGCGCAGGCCATACTGGCTGAGGTAGCTGCAGGACTCTGCCATGGTCTGCGGCACCATCTTTTGCATGTCTTTCCAGCTGGAGCGCTCCTTGGCCCAGCGGGCGCCGCGCAGTTTGTGGGCGTGGTTTATGTGCATGGTGGAGGCGAGGTAGAACATGACCTCGCGCATCCGGGCCTGCAAAACCGGATCCTGCGGGCGCAGAGAAGCTTCGGGCGCCATATCGGCGACATACTCCAGCAGCGCGCCGGTCTCGGTCAGAATGCCGCCTTCAACTGCCAGCGCAGGAACCCGGCCTTTGGGGTTGATCTGGGCATAGGCTGGCCCGGACTGTTCCTTGGTGGCGAAGTCGAGCTTGACGGTTTCATACGTGACCCCGGCTTCCTCCAATGCGATGGCCACAGCCACTGAAATGGTTCTGGGGGCATAGTAAAGCTGCATGTCTGTTCCTCGCGTCCGTGTGTCACAGATGTGTCTGGGCAAAATGGCGGTCCGGCGCTTCCAGATGCGGCACCGCATTGAACAAAACCGGGCTCCAGTGTCCGCCGATGGGGAACAGCCGGTGCATGGAAGTGTTCATGATGGCAAGCGTAACGCGTGCCGTGGCCGCAGTGTCCAGACACATAGCCTGCCGCATCGCCACTGAGATCAGCCCGCCAGAGGTCACCACCAGCGCCGGGCCTTCACCTGCGGCGATCTCTGCCAATACCTGCCGGGTGCGTGTTTCGAAGCTTTCCCAGCTTTCGTAGGGTTCTGCGATCTCCCCGGCGGCCCAGGCGGCAAAGACTTTGGGCAGATGCTCTACAAAACCCTCGCGCTCTTCTGGTATGGGCAGGCCGTGCTGGTCCCGCATGGCCTCAGCAAGCGTGAAATACTCCATTTCATTCAGGCGAGCGTCGCGGACAACATCCGCATAGCCGATTGATGCTGCGGTTTCGATATGGCGGTTGAGAGTTCCGCAATAGACGCGCGGATAGTGGCTGCCGCTGCCGCGCAGATGGTCGCCCAGCCAAACAGCCTGCTGGTGACCCAGATCGCTGAGGCAGTCATAGCTGGCCTCGTCCCGGGCGCCGGTATTGGCCTGGCCATGGCGGATCAGCGTGATGTGGGACATTGGCGGGCGGCTCCGTTGTTACCGGGCGAGTCTTAGAAGAGGATCCGGGCAGAGGTAAAGGGAGGGTTTGGGGTTGCATGTATCAATTTCATTGCCGCGATGAGAAGCCTGCCGCAGTGTGCAGTTGCCAGATTGGAGATTTGCCATGCCCTTAAATCCACAGCGCTTCCTTGATGACCTGCACAGATTGCGCAGCTTCGGTGCATCAGGGGATGGCAAAGGCGTGGTGCGGCAGGCATATTCAGACGCTGACATCGCGGCGCGCAAATGGCTCGCCGGGCGGATGAAAGAAGCGGGGCTTACGCCGCATTTCGATCCGATGGGAAATGTGTTCGGACTGTCCGGCGAACAAAGCCTGTTGGTGGGGTCGCATAGCGACAGCCAGCCTGAAGGCGGCTGGCTGGACGGGGCGCTGGGGGTGATCGCAGGCCTGGAAATTGCCCGCGCGGCCATGGAGGACGGTGGGCCCTCCATTTCCTGCGTCAGTTTTCAGGATGAGGAGGGTCGGTTCGGCGTGCTGACAGGTTCGGACATCTGGTCCGGCAAGCTGACACTGCAGGAGGCGGATGGGTTTACTGACACCAATGGAAATACGCTGGCAGAGATGCGGCAGCTGCTGGCAGATCTGGCGGGAGACTTCCTGCCGCTCCGGAGGTTCACCGGCTTTCTGGAACTGCATATTGAGCAAGGCCCCTATCTGGAGGAAACCGGTCTGGGGCTTGGGATTGTGACGGACATCGTCGGCATCCGGGATATGCGGATCATCTTTGAAGGACGGCAGAACCATGCAGGCACCACGCCGATGAATCTGCGCCGGGATGCGTTTCAGGCGTTGTCTGCCTTCAGCATTGCGCTGAACAGCAGGTTTTCAAATGTCGTCACGCCAGCCACTGTCTGGACCATCGGACATGTGAACCTGCATCCGAACGCACCGTCGGTGGTGCCGGGACGGGTGGAATTTTCCATGCAGTGGCGGGACGCTGAGGCAGACCGGCTGCAGAGGATGGCGGCCATCATCGAGGAGACAGCCAAAGAAACGGCTGCGGATCACGGTGTGGCCTTGGCAATGGGGCCGGTGATGGGAATTGAACCTGCGGCAATGGATGCGCGGTTTCAGGCAGAGCTGGCTTCGGCGGCAGAAGCCTTGGCGCCTGGAACGTGGCAGAAGATGCCCTCTGGCGCATTGCATGATGCGGCGAACATGGCAGCTGTCATGCCGACGGGAATGCTGTTTGTTCCGTCCATCGGCGGCATCAGCCATGCTTTTGATGAAGATACGAAAGAAGATGATCTGCGGCTGGGTCTGAAAGTTCTGGACCGCGCCGCCGGGGCGCTGGCGGAATAATCTGCAGACGGGGGCACTCCCGCCTGCTCCAGGCCATCCCGGGGGATGGCCTTCACAGTTGGGCCGGGCGCCGCTGGCGCGGCGCAGGTCAGGCCCGCCCGTAGCCGCGTTTTATCATCCGGTTGCGGTGCTTGTCAGCTGCCAGAGAAGCTTCGCGCAGATTGCCGTAGTTGTTGATCACGCTTTGGCCGTTGCCGCCGGCCACGCCCCATTCCCGCAGCACGGAGACTTCGGAAAACAGGTTCATCGCCAGTTCAATGCGGTAAAACCGTGCCGGGCGCGAGGGGACTTGGCGGTAGAGCAGACAGGTGGCCATGCGGTGATTCTACGACAAGTGATTCGCGCAGGCAAGAATCTCTATGCTCTCTGGGTCGGCGAACCGTGTCAGCCCGCGGAACCTGATCCGGTCAAAAAGTCAGGGCAGGTTTGCGGTTTTCTGTCTTGAGAGGTTAAGCCCAATCCACATCGCCCAAAAAAATGTAGCCTGCGCCGTAAATAGTCTTGATCAGTCGCGGATTTTTGGGGTCTTCACGCAGTTTGGTGCGCAAGCGGGAGATCCGCACGTCCATGGCCCTGTCGAAACTGTCGCCAGCCGCCCCGCCCAGCATCTCCTGCATCTGCGCCCGGGAGATCAGACGTTTGGGACTGTCCAGGAACAGCCGCAAAATCTCCCCCTCGGCGTGGGAGAACGGAACTTCGACACCTTGGGCATCCTCCAGAACGTAGCGGTCAAAATGCGCAGTCCAGCCGGCAAACCGTGCCGTTTCGCAGGCAGGAGCCGCAGAGCGGGGGCCGCTGCGCAAGCGGGCGCGCACACGGGCCACCACTTCTGCCGGATCAAACGGCTTGGTAATGTAGTCATCGGCGCCCAGTTCCAGTCCGGTCACCCGGTCCTGCACTTGCGCTCTGCCAGAGATGATGATGACCGCAGCGCCCTGTTCCAGCGCCAGCCGGTGCACCAGTGCCAGACCGTCAGTGTCTGGCAGTGACAAGTCCACAAGGCAAACATCCGGAGTGACCCGGTTCAGTGCCGCCTCGAATTCCCGGGCGCGGGCAAAGCTTTGGGTCCGAAACCCCGCATCTTCCAGCGTTTCGGTCAGGATCTGCCGGATTTCCGGCTCGTCATCCAAAATCGTGACCAGGGGCTGTGTCATGCGGCAGGCTCCGGTTTGATCAGCTCGGAGAGCTGGTGAATGGTGAAAGGTTTGTGCAAAACCGGACCGCATTTCAATGCCTTGCGAAACAGCGGATCGCTTGCGGGAAGCGATGTCATCAGGATGCAGGGCAGGCCGGATCCATCCAGGCGTGCAGCCAGATCGACACCGGTTGCCGGGCCTTCCAGCTTGATGTCTGACAGCACCAGAACGATGTCAGGCAAATCAGCGGTCAGGGCGCAGGCTTCGTCCACACTTGCGGCTTCGATCACCGAATAGCCAAGGTCAATCAACATATCCCGGAAGGCGGCGCGCAGTTCCGCACTGTCTTCTACCAGCAGCGCCATGCCACCATCGGCTTCTGGGGCTGGGCGGTACGGCAGCCGCAGAGTGATCGACGCACCTGTGATCCCGTTGCCAATCCGTATGTCGCCGCCGGCCAGTTTGGCCATGTCATAGACCATCGGCAACCCCAGCCCCGAGCCTTCGCTGCCCTTGGTGGTGAAAAACGGGTTCAGTGCCTTCTCCAAGGCTTCCGGCGAGAACCCGGGGCCTGTGTCCGTGATGGTGATTTCCACCCAGGTCAGGCCGACAGTGTGAGCGCTGACCGTGATCTGGCCGGAGGTGCCGCAAGCGTCGCGCGCATTCAGGATGAGGTTCAAAAGCGCATCCTGCAGCTTGCCAGCGTCCAACAGCAGCACCTGATCTGGCAGGTTGTCGAGAATGCTGAGGCCAACCCCTTGCGGTAGGGATGGCGAGGCAAGCACTTTCAGCTCATCCAGCAGGGCGTGCATGTCTGTGGCCTGGGGGCGCAAGGAGCGTTGGCTGGTCATTTCGGCAATCCGGTTCAGCAGCCTGCCACCGCGCCGGGCTGCCGACAGGGTGCCCTGCACCAGGGTCCCGGCATCGTCTGGCAGCGCCATTTTCTCTAGCTTGCCTTGCATGCCCAGAATAATTGTCAACAGATTGGAAAAGTCGTGCGCCAGGCCGCTGGTCATTTGCGCCGCCATCTCGCGGCGGCGGGCCTGCTGCAAGGCCACTCTGGCCTGGGTTTCTTCGGTCACATCCATCGACAGTATGTAGACACCGCCGTGCTGATCCGGGGTGAAGGCCACCCGGATGCGGCGACTGCCATGGCTCTCGGTGAACTCGAATACCGGGCTGCTGCCCTTGTAGGCAGCCAAGAGATGCGGCTCGATCCGTTCAAAGGCTCTGTCTCCCAGCGCGTCGGAGATGTGCATGCCCAGAATGTCGGACGGGCGGCCGGGGAACACTGTGCTCAGTCGGCGGTTGGTATATGTATAATACCCATCCCCATCCACATGGGCGATATGGGCAGGCATCATTTCTGTTGTCAGGCGGGTGCGGCCTTCGATTTCGGTGAGCTGCCGCTTGGTCTCTTCCAGCGCAGTGTTGGTGGCCTCCAGCTGCCGGTTCGCGGCGGACAGGTCCTCGGTGTGGGCGATCAGCCTTTCCGACAGTTCCTCAGACCGCGAGCGCAACAGCTGCTCTGCCTGTTTGGCCCGTGTGATGTCAGTGTAGACGGTAACCCATCCGCCCTGCGGCAGCGGTGAGCCTTCAATCGAAATGGTCCGCCCATTGGGCCGTTCGCGCTCCAGATAGTGCGGAACGAAATCCAGTGCCTGGCTGACCCGGCTCCGCACGATTTCCTCAACATCCGTTTCCGGAGCATATTCGTCTGCCTCGGCCAGATAGCGGATGGTGTCGGCAAAGGACGCGCCAGGCTGCACCAAATGGTCTGGCAGGTCGAACATCTCCTGGAACCGCCGGTTGCACACTGCCAGTCGCAGGTCGTTGTCATAAATCGACAGCGCCTGGGCGATCAGGTTCAGCCCGGCGGTGGTCATGGCGGCGTGCTGTTTGCTGGTCCGGTTCATGGCTCTCCCCGGTTTATGGCTAGCACCGGGGCCGGTGCGGGGCAAATTGCCATTCAGCCGCGGCGGTGGGTTTGCCGCCGCGTAACGCATGTAGTCGCCTTCTGATTGTCGGCCGGATTTTTGGAACATTCCCGGTCTCAAACCCTTTTGGCCTGCTTGTTTCAAAACGCCCTGCGCAGGCCTGATTCGAAACATGGCCGATTTGGTTGCATGCCGCACAAACACGGGCGGGCGGGAGGTGTGCGGCGCAGAGTTTCACGGTTCCGGGCTGAGGGGCCGGAATGTAACGGGCTTGAAAGTAAAGGAAATTAGGCTGTTACAATTTGTAAGATTTGGGAAAACATCAGGAAAAAGTTGACGGGCTATCCTACCGCTGTCCCTAATCGGGGCCAGAGCCGCGAACAGCGGCCGGTCCGGCAGCAACGCCGGAAAGGGAGGGAAGAAAGTTGGCTCAGATGCAGATGGGCGCCGAGGGGATGCAATCCCTGCCGGCGCTGCTTCAACGCAATGCGGTGCAATTCGCAGACGCGCCGGCCTACCGGGAAAAGGAATTCGGCATCTGGCAATGCTGGACCTGGGCCGAAGCGGCAAAGGAAATCGAGGCGCTGGCGCTTGGCCTGGTCAACCTAGGCGTGAACGAGGGTGATTTCGTCGCCATCATCGGCCGCAACCGCCCCTATCTCTATTGGTCGATGATTGCCGCTCAGGCGGTCGGAGCCGTTCCGGTTCCGCTCTATCAGGACGCGGCGGCCGAGGAGATGGCCTATGTGCTGGGCCATAGCGGCGCGCGCTTTGTGATCGTGGGCGATCAGGAGCAGGCAGACAAAGTGATCGAGGTTCAGGATCAGCTGAATCAGTTCGAACATATGATCTATCTCGATCCACGTGGGATGCGGAAATACGACCACACTCAGCTGCATCAGTTCAGCCATATTCAGGATCAGGGCCGGGCCGCCTATGATGAACTAATCGGCGAGCTGGCCAAACGCCAGGCCAAGCTGGATTACGACAGCACTTGCGTAATGCTTTATACCTCCGGCACCACCGGCACGCCAAAAGGCGTTGTTTTGTCGAACCGCAATGTGATCCAAAGCGCCAAGAATTCGGCTGAGTTTGACCATCTGACGCAGGGCGAAAACATCCTGTCCTATCTGCCAATGGCCTGGGTCGGCGATTTCATCTTTTCGATTGGCCAGGCCTTATGGTGCGGTTTCTGCGTGAACTGCCCGGAAAGCCAGGACACCATGATGACCGACCTGCGGGAGATCGGCCCGACCTATTTCTTTGCGCCGCCCCGGGTGTTCGAAGGTCAGCTGACCAATGTGTTGATCCGGATGGAAGATTCGAGCGCCCTGAAGCGCAAGATGTTCCATCATTTTCTGGCGCATGCGAAAAAAGTTGGCGGCGAGATTTTGGACGGCAGGCCAGTTGGCCTGATGGATCGGCTGAAGTATGCGCTGGGCGATGTGCTGGTTTACGGCCCGCTGAAGGATACGCTGGGTTATGGCCGCATCCGTGTGGGCTATACCGCAGGGGAGGCGATCGGGCCGGAGATCTTTGATTTCTATCGCAGCCTAGGCATCAACCTGAAACAGCTCTACGGCCAGACCGAAGCCACCGTATTCATCACCGTCCAGCCTGATGGTGAGGTGCGGGCCGACACCGTTGGGGTGCCGGCGCCAGAGGTCGAAATCAAGATCGGTGACAATGGCGAGATCTACTACCGTTCGCCTGGCACGTTCGTTGAGTATTTCAACAATCCCGATTCCACTGCCTCTACCAAAGATGCAGAAGGTTGGGTGGCCACTGGTGATGCCGGCTTCTTTGAAGAAGGATCGGGCCACTTGCGGATTATCGACCGCGCCAAGGATGTGGGAAAGATGGCAGATGGGGCGATGTTCGCACCTAAGTATGTTGAAAACAAACTGAAATTCTATCCAGACATCCTGGAGGCGGTCTTGTTCGGCAATGGCCGTGACCGCTGTGTGGCCTTTATCAACATCGATCTCACAGCTGTTGGCAACTGGGCGGAGCGCAACAATATTGCCTATGCCTCCTATCAGGAGCTGGCAGGCCACCCGCAGGTGCTGGAGTCGATCCGGTCGCATGTGACGGCAGTGAACCAGTCAGTTGCAGAGGATGAAATGCTGTCTGGATGCCAGGTGCACCGCTTTGTGGTGCTGCACAAGGAATTGGATGCTGATGACGGGGAAATGACCCGTACCCGCAAGGTTCGCCGCCGCATTGTGGAGGAGAAATTCGCCGACATCATCACCGCGCTTTACGACGGTTCTGAGCAAATTTCGACGACAACCGAAGTGACCTATGAGGATGGCCGTAAGGGCTCTATCAGTGCCACGCTGACAATTGTCGACGCGGAGGTTAAGCCGGGTGCGATTCACAAGGTGGCCGCGGAATGAGGCACCTGTCGCTGGAGCGAGATCTGCCCCGGGCCGGACTGGCCGGTGAGCTTTCAGATCAGGTCGGGGTTCAGGCCGGGGTTGAAAGCCGTGTTGACCACCTGCTGAATTTTGAACGGGGCGCTGAACCCGTGTGTCTGCTCGATAATCGAGGCCAGACTCTCGGATTGGCTGAGGCCCATCTGTTTGCATTCAAGCGCCATCTTCAGAAGGCAGGAGTGCTCAAGTTCGCCAAACATTGTTTTGGTCTCCTTACTGCTCGTTTTGAACAAGTATCGCTAGGAAAGCTTAAAATTTCTATGCGGCAAAAATATGGAAGCGGTTGTTATGCTTGATAATTCCTTAAGCTATGTCACAGACGACGGCCGCACCATCGGCGGCGTGGTGATGGAGATGAAGAACATCACCCTGCGGTTTGGCGGCGTGGTGGCGATCCAGGGTATTTCTTTTGACATCCGCGAGGGTGAGATCCGCGCCATTATTGGTCCCAACGGGGCCGGCAAATCCTCGATGCTGAATGTGATCTCGGGCTTTTATGTGCCGCAGGAAGGCGAGGTGCTGTTTCACGGCAAAAAGCGCCCGCCAATGCGCCCGTATGAGGTGGCGCGCCAGGGCATCGCACGCACCTTTCAGAATATCGCATTGTTCGAAGGCATGAGCGTTCTGGACAACGTCATGACCGGGCGGCTCAACCATATGAAAACAGGTCTGTTTTCGCAGGCTTTGTGGAAGGGAAAGGCGGAGAAGGAAGAAACGGAGAACCGCGAATTTGTAGAGCGGATCATCGACTTTCTGGAGATCCAGCACATCCGCAAGACCCCGGTATCCCGGCTGCCCTATGGCCTGAAGAAACGGGTCGAACTGGCCCGTGCGCTGGCGGCCGAACCCAAGCTCTTGCTGCTGGATGAGCCGATGGCCGGCATGAACGTCGAAGAAAAAGAGGACATGTCCCGCTTCATCCTGGATGTGAACGATGAATTCGGCACCACCATCGCCCTGATCGAGCACGACATGGGTGTTGTCATGGATCTTTCTGACCGGGTCGTGGTGATGGACTACGGAAAGAAGATCGGCGACGGAACGCCGGACGAAGTGCGCAACAATCAGGCTGTGATCGACGCCTACCTGGGGGTCAGCCATGACTGAGCCGCAGTACAGCAGAACCAGCCGACGCAGGAGTGACGTCCGTCCATCCGCTGTGCACCCGTTGTGCACCGCCGCAGTGCAGAAATCAGAGGAGCGCCTCTAATGCCCGAACAACTCATCTTTGCGATGGAAGTAACGCTGAACGGTCTGATGGCGGGCGTTCTTTATGCATTGGTCGCGCTGGGGTTTGTCCTGATCTACAAGGCCTCAGGCATCTTCAACTACGCACAGGGCGTGATGGCGCTGTTTGCGGCCATGACACTGGTCGGCATCATGCAGGGACAAGTGCCTTTTGCGCATCTGATCAATGCGGTCTTTGGCGGCCACATCACTCACTTCGGCTGGAATGTTCCGGGTGTCGTGGCGATTGGGCTGACGGTGGCGGTGATGGTTCTGCTGGCCTGGCTGGTGCAGGTTCTGGTGATGAAACATCTGGTGGGCCAGGAGCCGATCATTCTGTTTATGGCCACCATTGGCCTCGCTTATTTCCTGGAAGGCGTGGCCGATCTGATGTGGGGGTCCGAGATTAAGACCCTGGATGTGGGCCTGCCGCAGGGCATCAACCTGTGGATTGACGAGACCACCTACAACATCTTCGGCTACGGCTTCTTTATCGACAATCTGGATATTGTGGCGACGGTGATTGCAGCGCTGTTGGTGGCGGGGCTGGTCTGCTTTGCCCAATACACCAAACAAGGCCGGGCAATGCGCGCGGTGGCGGATGACCATCAGGCGGCGCTGTCGGTGGGCATTTCGCTGAACTTCATCTGGGTGCTGGTGTGGTCGGTGGCCGGGTTCGTGGCGCTGGTTGCGGGCATCGTCTGGGGCACCAAGTCTGGCGTGCAGTTCTCGCTGTCGCTGATCGCGCTGAAAGCACTGCCGGTTCTGATGCTGGGCGGATTTACCTCGATCCCCGGCGCCATTGTCGGCGGGCTGATCATCGGTGTGGGCGAGAAACTGTTCGAATTTGCCATCGGCCCGCTGGTCGGCGGCGCGACTGAGAACTGGTTTGCCTATGTGCTGGCGCTGATCTTCCTGGTGTTCCGTCCGCAGGGCCTGTTCGGGGAGAAAATCATTGAACGGGTCTGAGATTCATATGATCGCCGGACGGTCTGTTCAGCCCTCAAGCTTGCGAAAGGCCGCAATGACGATGGCGGCAAAGATGCAGGTGACCAGTGTGAAAGCGATGGTGAGGTCTCCGATCAACTGCCCGGCAAGGAAGGTCAAAAGACCCGCTGCGCAAAGGCCGATCATCATCAGGCCCCATGGGCCCGGCGCCGCATTGGAAGCCCTGCGCGGCGGTTGTTCGAACTCGAACGGCGGCAGCACGGTTGCGTCCTCAATCGACTCGAGCAGTCGGCCCTTGCTTTCGGCATATTCAGACGCCGAAATTTCACCTTTCTCCCGGGCAGCTTCCAGCCGCCGGACTTCCTCCAGAATTGCGGTCATTCGTTCCACTCACTTTACCCAGGCACAGGGTGGCAAAAAGAAATGGGCAAAATGTGTCCAAATCCGAATTTCTGCCAAATTGGTTAACGGCGGAGGCGAGGCATGAGAAAGGCAATTGCCATCATCAACATGATTGCCTGGGCGGGGTTCTGGTCCTTTGGCTTTCTTGCGCTGACGGCAGAAGGCTATTCGCAAGAACAGCTTGTGACCGCAGCCCTGCTGGCGGCATCGGGGCTGATCACCGGCATCTTAACCTATCTGCGGCTGGTCCGCAGCAGCGAGCGGAGCGGCTATGCCAGGCCCTCAGCACGGAGGACACGTCAGCAGCGTGATGCGGCGCAGGCCCAATGGGGGCAAATCGTATGACTGCCACTGGAACAATCAGAACAAGCGCCCGCTCAGGGAGCCGTTTGCAGAAGAGAGGGAGCATCTGAGACATGTTCTACCGTGAAGCCGGGGATTTCAAAGTCTCCTATGTCGATGACAGCCAGACCTTTCCGATCAAATTCGACCGCTATCGCTACTACGTGGTGCTGGCAGTTGCCTTCGGGCTGATCCCGTTCTTGATTAACGATTACTGGGCCAATGCGATCCTGCTGCCGTTCCTGATCTATTCGATTGCGGCGATCGGGCTCAACATCCTGGTCGGCTATTGCGGGCAGGTTTCCCTGGGCACCGGCGGGTTCATGGCTGTGGGCGCCTATGCCTGCTACAAATTGATGACCGCCTTTCCCGAGGTCAGTATGTTCATCCACGTGCTGCTGGCGGGCGGGATCACTGCCGGCGTCTGTGTGCTGTTCGGTCTGCCGTCCCTGCGAATCAAAGGGTTCTATCTGGCGGTGGCAACCTTGGCGGCGCAGTTCTTTCTGGTGTGGCTGTTCAACCGTGTGCCGTGGTTCTACAACTACTCCGCTTCGGGGCAGATCAATGCGCCGGAGCGCGACACTTTTGGCATCGTTATCACCGGTCCCAATGCATCTGCCTGGGCCACCTATCTGTTTTGCCTGGTTTTCCTGGCATTTTGCGCGCTGGTTGCCCGCAACTTGACCCGCGGCACGGTCGGGCGCAGCTGGATGGCGATCCGCGACATGGATATCGCCGCCGAGATTATCGGGGTGAACCCGCTGAAGGCCAAACTGACTGCCTTTGCCGTATCTGGTTTCTTTATCGGTATTTCCGGTGCGCTGTTCTTTGCGGTGTATCTGGGGGCGGTCGAGGTCGGCGAGGCCTTTGGCATCACCAAGTCGTTCCTGGTGTTGTTCATGGTGATCATTGGCGGGCTGGGTTCGATTTTCGGCTCCTTCGCAGGGGCGGCCTTTTTGGTGCTGCTGCCGGTGGTGCTGAAGGTGGTTGGCGTGGATCTGCTGGGCTGGCCCACTGATATCGTGGCGCATTTCCAGCTGGTGATCGTGGGCGCGCTGATCATCGTCTTCCTGATCGCAGAGCCGCACGGCATAGCGCAGCTGTGGCGCGTGGCCAAGGAGAAGCTGAGACTGTGGCCCTTTCCGCATTGATGCGGGCACGGCTGAAAAAACTGCGGGGAGAAAAACAAGACGAGCCCCCGCATCTTGCGAACATCGGACAAAACCAAGGGAGGAAATAGCCGATGAAAATGAAACTGACCACTCTGGCGCTGAGCGCCGTGATGGCTGCAGGTCCGGCGATGGCGGACCTGGTGTTCCCCTCGCTGAGCTATCGGACCGGGCCTTATGCCGCCGGAGGCATTCCCTTTGCGGATGGCTATGCAGACTACTTCACTCTGCTAAACGAACGGGATGGCGGCATCGGCGGTGTCAAAGCCAATGTGATAGAATGCGAGACCGGCTATAACACCGAAAAAGGTGTGGAATGCTATGAATCCACCAAGGGGCAGGGGGCACTGATCTATCAGCCGTTGTCCACAGGCATCACCTATCAGCTGATCCCCAAGGTGACCGCAGACGGAATTCCGCTTCACACCATGGGCTATGGCCGGACCTCGGCTGCCAATGGCGAGGTGTTCAGCCATGTGTTCAATTACCCGGCGAACTACTGGAACGGCGCATCGGGTGTGGTGAACTACCTTCTGCAGGAAAACGGTGGAGACCTGAACGGCAAAAAAATCTCGCTGATCTATCACAACTCGGCTTACGGCAAGGAGCCGATCCGCACCTTGGAGGAGCTGTCCAAGAAGCACGGGTTTGAGCTGACGGCTTTGCCGGTAGACCACCCAGGTCAGGAGCAAAAGTCCCAATGGCTGCAAATCCGCCGCGACCGCCCGGATTTTGTTGTGATGTGGGGCTGGGGCGTGATGAACCAGGTGGCGATCCAGGAGGCTGCCAATATCCGCTTTCCGATGGAGAATTTCATTGGTGTCTGGTGGTCCGGTGCCGAGCATGACGTGATGCCTGCGGGCGACAAGGCTAATGGCTATAAATCAGTGACTTTCCACAACGTCGGTCGCGACTTCCCGGTGTTTGACGACATCCAGGCACACGTGGTCGACAAGGGCCTGGCCGCAGGTTCAGGCGATCAGATCGGCAATGTGCTGTATAATCGTGGCATGTACGCGGCGATGCTTGCAGCCGAAGCGGTGAAGACCGCCCAGGAAATGCATGGCACAGCCGATATCACCGCTGCGATGATGCGCGACGGCATGGAAGCGCTGGTGATTGATCAGACCAAGATGGAAGCGCTGGGCATGCCGAACTTCGGTCCGTCCTTCAACGTCACCTGTGAGAACCATGGTGGCCCTGGTTTGGTAGGGGTGACCCAGTGGGATGCCAGCAGCAAGGCCTGGTCGTTGATTTCGGACTTCGGCCCCACGGACACAGAGGTGATCGGCAAGTTGATCGATGAGGATTCAGGTGCTTACGCGGCCGAAAACAACATCGAGCCGCGCTGCAACTGATGAGCTGAAGCAGCCCTTGAGGGGGCGCAGAGAAACCGGCGCGGCGGGAAATCGCCGCGCCACCGGAACCAGCCGGGCCTGCCCGGACCGCATGAGGACACGCTTTTATGCTGGATGCAGCGAATACCGCCGCCGAACCTGCTGATGTGCAGGCTGAGACCCTGCTGGAGGTCAACAATATCGAGGTGATCTACAATCACGTGATCCTCGTTCTGAAGGGCGTGAGTCTCAATGTGCCCAAAGGCGGCATCACCGCATTGCTGGGTGGCAATGGGGCGGGCAAGACCACGACGCTGAAGGCGATATCGAACCTGCTGCATTCCGAACGCGGCGAGGTCACCAAAGGGTCAATCAAGTACAGGGGCGACCATGTACATGAGCAGGACCCGGCGGAACTGGTAAAAAAGGGCGTCATACAGGTGATGGAAGGCCGCCATTGTTTTGAACATTTGACGGTGGAGGAAAACCTGCTGACCGGCGCCTATACCCGGAGCGATGCCAGTGCCGATATCCAGAAAGATCTGGAGAGGGTCTATCACTATTTTCCGCGTCTGAAAGAGCGCCGCAGATCGCAAGCCGGATACACTTCGGGCGGTGAGCAGCAGATGGTGGCAATGGGCCGCGCGCTGATGTCGCGGCCGGAAACGATCCTGCTGGACGAGCCCTCGATGGGGCTGGCGCCGCAGCTGGTGGAGCAGATTTTCGAGATCGTGAAATCGATCAATGAACAGGAAGGCGTGACCTTCCTGCTGGCAGAACAGAATACCAATGTGGCACTGCGCTATGCCCATTACGGATATATTCTGGAATCCGGTCGTGTGGTGATGGACGGACCTGCCGCCGAGCTGCGGGAAAACCCGGATGTGAAGGAATTCTACCTGGGCATGTCGGATGAAGGCCGCAAAAGTTTTCGCGACGTGCGGTCATACCGCCGCCGCAAGCGGTGGCTGAGCTGATGCGGGATGGTGATGTGATGAGCTTTTTTGACACGTTAGAAACCCGCAGCGGAGATGAACGCGCCGCAGACCTGGCCAAGGCGCTGCCGGAGCAGATCGCCCGTGCCCAATCTGCTCCGGGGTATGCCGGACTGTTGGATGGCGTGGAGCCCCGGGCAGTTACTTCGGTTGAAGCGCTGGCCGCGCTGCCCGTGCTGCGCAAGTCGGAACTGAGCCGCGCGCAGGCAGAAAACCCGCCCTTTGGCGGCTTTACCGTTAAGCCCGCGCATGGCTTTGCCCATGTGTTCCAAAGCCCTGGCCCGATCTACGAGCCGGGCGGCGTGGATGGTGATTGGTGGCGGATGGGGCGATTCCTGCACGCCGCGGGGATCGGTCAGGAAGACGTTGTGCAAAACTGCTTCGGCTACCACCTGACGCCAGCCGGTATGATCTTCGAAAACGGTGCGCGCGCTGTGGGGGCAGCAGTGCTGCCTGCCGGCACCGGGCAGACTGAGCTTCAGGTGACGGCTGCACGGGGCGTCGGCGCCACGGCCTACGCAGGGACACCCGATTACCTGAAGGTGATCCTGGACAAGGCGGACGCGATGGGCGTCGAGCTGGTGATCTCCAAGGCTGCCGTGGGTGGCGGCGCGCTGTTCCCCTCGCTGCGTAAGGAATATGCGGATCGCGGTGTTTTTTGCCTGCAATGCTATGCCACTGCGGATCTTGGCAATATCGCCTATGAAAGCCCGGCGATGGCGGGGATGATCGTTGACGAGCACGTCATCGTCGAGATCGTCACCCCGGGGACTGGCACCCCTGTTGGCGCGGGTGAGGTGGGCGAGGTCGTGGTGACCACGCTGAACCCCGATTATCCGCTGATCCGCTTTGCGACCGGTGATCTGTCGGCGGTGATGCCGGGCGTTTCACCCTGTGGCCGGACAAACATGCGGATCAAGGGCTGGATGGGCCGCGCAGATCAGACCACCAAGATCAAGGGTATGTTTGTGCGTCCCGAACAGGTGGCGACGCTGGTGGCGAAACATGACGAGATCGTCAAGGCCCGGGTCATTGCCAGCCGCGACGGAGAGATGGATGCCATGACGGTGCAGATTGAGGCAGTAGGCGGCGATGCCGCGGCTTATGCCAGTTCGGTGGTCGAGGTTCTGAAGCTGAAGGGCAAAATTGAAGTTGTTGCCCCGGATGCGCTGCCCAAGGACGGGCTGGTGATCGAAGATCAGCGTGCCTACGACTGACACACTTGCAGAAACTCGGGGAGCGGGCGCCGGAGATTGGCGCCCGTAGCTTGTCTGGGGGTACAAAGAACTCCGCTGCGCTTTCCGGCTGGAATTTCTGACTGGAATAGTCGAAATAGGGCGGTGAAACTTTTCTGCCGGACCCTGACCGCCGCATATGACTGCTGCACATGACCCAATAGAATACGCGCCGCATGGGCGCCGCCGCGCAGGCAAGGCCGGCGGCACTGCTTTTGCGGTTCTGGCTTGGGCGGTTGCGCTGTCTTGCCTGCTGCCGATGGCGGCTGTGGCGCTGGCGGCGGCGTTTGGCGGAACGGAAACGATCAGCCATCTGGCTGCAACCGTGCTGCCGGCCTATTCGCTGACGACGCTGGCGCTGGTCGCCATGGTAGCGCTTGGCACATTCTCAATAGGAACCGGAGCAGCTTGGCTGGTCACGATGACCCGGTTTCCGGGAGTGCGGCTGCTGGAGGTGGCGCTGGTGCTGCCGCTGGCCTTTCCGGCTTATGTGCTGGCGTATGCCTATACCCATATCCTGGATCATCCCGGCATTGTGCAATCCATTCTGCGCGAGGTGACAGGATGGGGGCCGCGGGACTACTGGTTCCCGGAGATCCGCTCTGCAGGTGGGGCGGCGGCGATGCTGGTGCTGGTGCTGTACCCCTATGTCTACCTGCTGGCGCGGGCCGCCTTTATGCAGCAAAGCGCAGGGGCGTTTCTGGCGGCGCGGGCGTTGGGCAAGAATTCCTGGCAGGCGTTCTGGCTGGTCAGCCTGCCGATGGCGCGGCCTGCGATTGCCTCGGGCGTGCTGCTGGCAGTGATGGAGACCATCGCGGATTTCGGCACGGTGTCTTACTTCGGGGTGCAGACATTTGCCACGGGCATCTACACAAGCTGGTTTTCACTAGGCGACCGGGGCGGAGCGGCACAGCTGGCGCTGTGTTTGTTGGGCTTTGCGCTGACGCTTGCGGTGGTGGAGCGGGCAACGCGCGGGCGGGCAAAGTACCATCATGCAGGCAAGCATCACAATCAGATGCCGCCGGCCAGGCTGGGTGGTATCAAAGCAGCGGTTGCGATCTTCTTTTGCGTGGTGCCAGTGGTTCTGGGGTTCCTGCTGCCGGTGGCGGTGCTGTTTGCGATGAGCTTTGAGTCCGAGCAGAACCTGTTCAGCCGCCGCTACATCGATTTCACAACCAATTCGATCACATTGGCAACAGCTGCTGCAGTCCTGACCGTGGCGGCGGCAGTGTGCCTCGGCTTTTATCAGCGGCTGCGGCCAGGCCGGCTGTCCGCCACTGCGGCCTATTTTGCGCGGCTGGGCTATGCGGTGCCGGGTGGGGTGATTGCGGTAGGGCTGATCGTGCCTTTTGCGGCCTTTGACAATGCGCTGGACGCCTGGATGCGGGAGGTCTTTGGTCTCCGCACCGGGCTGCTGGTGACCGGATCGATCTGGCTGCTGGTTGCGGCTTATGGCGTGCGGTTCATGGCGGCTGCATTGGGCGCCTATGAGGGTGGGCAGGCGACGATGCACTCGAATATGGATGCGGCGGCGCGGTCACTGGGGCAGGGCCCGATGGGGATGCTGCGCCGGGTGCATCTGCCGATCCTGACGCCCAGTCTGCTGACAGCGCTGCTGATTGTCTTTGTCGACGTGATGAAGGAGCTGCCCGCGACCCTGATCATGCGGCCATTCAACTTTGATACGCTGGCGGTGCAAGCGCATCGGCTGGCCGCAGACGAGCGCCTGGAGGGCGCCGCGGTGCCTTCGCTGGTGATCATGGCGGTGGGGTTGCTGCCGGTGGTTCTGATCTGCCGTCAGGTGGGGCGGCGGCGGTAGAAGCACCTGGGTTGGAGCGGCTTATGCCGCCCACCAGGTCTCAATATCTTCGCGGGAAATCCGGTCGGCCGGCCCCAATCCCACCAGCACGGTTTCCTCAGCTTCACAGCGCTTGGCCTCCACATGGCGTCCCACGACATGCAGTTCATACGAACCGCCAGTGGTCAGCACGAAGCCTTTCATCCGGTAAAGACCAGTAGGCCGCTCTGCCAGCTTGTCCCCCAGCGCCCGGCGGTCCAGCACGGTGCGGCTGCGGTGCTGCCAGGTGGTGTAGGCGGGGTGGGCGGCAACCGCGCGGCCCTTGGGCAGCGGCACCACATCGAACAGAAGTTCTGCCACCGGCGAGTCGTTGAGCGCCGTGGGCGTGCGGGCGCCCGCCTTGGCCAAAAGCGCCGACAACTCTGCAGTCAGTTCATCACATTTGGTCGCAATCACCAGATCTGCGGCGCGGATCTGCTGCTCTGCCTGCGGGGCCACCAGCGGGTCGTTCAGCAAGGCCTCGGCGTTTTCTGCATCTACCAGAGAGACGATACCGCCGTAGCTGAGGCCGCCTTCATTCAGCACCGATTTGGCGATGGCGATCGGGTCCGAAATGCCGCTGGCCTCAATGATAACGTGGTCAGGGCGGTCCGGCCGGTTCAGGATTTCGCGCAAGGCAAAGGAAAGGTCATCGTCCATGGTGCAGCAGACGCAGCCGTTGGTCAGGGCAATCTTGCCGCCTTCGGCGTCCTGGATCAGGGCGTCATCAATGTTGATGGCACCGAAATCGTTCACGATCACAGCAAGCTTCAGCCCGTGATCTTCTGCCAAGAGTCGGTTGATCAAGGTGGTCTTGCCCGCACCAAGATATCCACCGACAATTGTAACCGGCAGCCTGTTCATGACAAAAACGCCTCTTGGGCGCAGTGTGCCTGCAACTGCATGAGTCCACCCCTTCATTCAGATGCGGGGAGCTATAGGGTGCTGATGCCCGAGGGTCTAGTAAAAGAGATGTGTGGCGCTGCTTGGCGTCACAATGCCGCGTGTCATCGCTTTTGAGGTGCGTCGAAGCAAAAAAGGCACGGCCTTTGCCGCGCCTTTCCGCAGATTTTTAGCCGAAGATTACTTCCAGCCGACGTCGTTGAAGATCTTCTGGGCTTCGGGCAGATTCTTGGCGACTTCGGACAGATTCACGTCATCCGGCTTGAAATGCCCAAGTGCCGCGATCGACGGGGCAAGGCCGACACCGGACACGGCCGGGTATTCATCATTGCCAGCCGAAAAATACGCCTGGGCGGAATCGCTGGAGAGGTACTCGAGGAACTTGACCGCGTTCTCCTTGTTCGGAGCGTGCAGGGCCACGCCGCCGCCTGACAGGTTCATATGCGCGCCTTCGGTGTTCTGGGCGGGGAAGAGCCAGCCGATCTGATCACGGTTCTCCGACACGCCCTTGACCTCCTTGCGGATCGAACGGGCGAAGTAATAGCTGTTCGCCACGGCAATATCGCATTCGCCGGAAATGATGCCACGCATCTGGTCCGTGTCGCCGCCCTGCGGGTCACGGGCCATGTTGGCAACCACGCCCTCGGCCCATTCACGTGCCTTTTCCGAGCCATGGTGGGTCACGATCGAGGCCAGCAGGGTCTGGTTGTAGGTGTTCTTGGACGAGCGGATGCAAACCTGGCCCTTGTAGGCGGGATCGGCCAGATCCAGGTAGGTTTGCGGCGGTGTCGCGACCCCGTCCTTGTCATAGAAGATGATGCGCGCGCGCTGGCTGAAGCCGAACCACTGGTTGTCCTCATCCTGCAGGTAGGCCGGAACGCGGGTTTCCAGTACGTCGCTGATGATGCTTTGCAGGACACCTGCCTCCTTGGCACGGGTCAGGCGTGAAGTGTCGACGGTGATCAGAATGTCAGCCGGGGAGTTCTCACCCTCGGCGTTCATCCGGGCGATGAGCTCATCTGCATTGCCTTCGATCCGGTTGATGGTGATGCCGGTTGCCTGTTCGAAATCCGAGTAAAGCTGCTCATCCGTGTCATAGTGGCGAGAGGAGTAAATGTTCAGCTCGCCTTCGGCTGCAGCGGTGGTGGCAATGGCTGCAGTCAGCGCGCCGGCCAGTACGGTTGTGGCTTTCAGCATGGGATGTCCCGTTCTTAGTTAGATCAGTTTTCCGACTGAAAGAGTCAATTAAAGCATCTGGCGACAGATGCAATGAATTTCCGACTGAAACAGTCAGAAGGTCGCACTCTGCTGCTGCTTGGCCAGGCTGGCAGGCCCCTCCCGCCCGTCGCCGGATCTTCGGAAAGATCCGCTCCCGTTGGGCGTGGCACCGCGCAGGGCGCGGTGCCACGCCCAAGGCCGCCAGGTATCGCGAGATACCGCGGGCGCGGGAGTGCCTCGCCTTCCTGCCGCTCGGCCAAACATATCTCCAAACGCAAAAAAACCGCATCGGATGATGCGGTTTTCTGCATGTCGCTGTAGTGGATCTTAGCCCTGACGCGCTTTGAACTTGCGCTGGGTCTTGTTGATCACATACACGCGGCCTTTGCGGCGCACGACCCGGCAATCACGGTGCCGGTTCTTCAGCGAACGGAGCGAGTTCTTGACCTTCATGGTCTCTCTCCTTGTCTGCGGCGCGAACCAGCGCCTGGGTTAGCGGGTGCTTAGGCCGAAGCCGAAGCAGTGAATGAATGGTGGGCGATACAAGGATCGAACTTGTGACCCCTTCGATGTCAACGAAGTGCTCTACCGCTGAGCTAATCGCCCACTCTGGCCTGCGCTGCGTCCTGCCCCTTAGAAGTGAAAGAGGGCGGGGTGCCGCGCCGGTGAGGGGGTCTATAAATAGAGTCGTCCGAGGGTGCAAGAGCTTTTGACCGCAGAAATTTCCGCGATATGCTGTTTCTTGCACCATAAGAACCGGAGCAAGGATGCCTGATACAGCGTTTTCCGTGATTTCGCCGCAGAAACTGGCCTCGGCCGTGGTTTTTGCCTCACCGCACAGCGGCACGGATTATTCCGTTTCCTTTTTGGCGCAATCGATTCTGGGGCAGCAGGAGATCCGCAGCTCTGAAGATGCGTTTGTCGATCAGCTGTTTCAGGCGGCACCGGAATTTGGTGCGCCGCTGCTGAAAGCAGTGAAGCCAAGGGCCTATCTGGACCTCAACCGTTCTCCTGACGAGCTGGACCCGGCCGTGATCGAAGGGGTGCAGAAACGTGGACAGAATCCACGGGTGGCGTCGGGGCTTGGGGTGATTCCGCGGGTGGTGGCCAATGGCCGGGCGATTTACAGCGGTAAGCTGCCTTTGCAAGAGGCGGAACGGAGAATCAGAGCTTGCTGGCAGCCCTATCATCAAGCGCTAAGGGGGTTGTTGGATCAGGCGCACCGGCAATTCGGGCAGGCGATTCTGGTGGATTGCCACTCAATGCCACATGAGGCGGTCGCTTCGATGGCATCACGGGAAGGTAAAAAACCGGAGGTCGTTCTGGGGGACCGGTTCGGGGCGTCTGCAGGCAGCACCGTGGTGGACCGTATTGAGGCGGCTTTTGCCGCGGCCGGTCTGAATGTTGTACGCAACGCGCCCTTTGCAGGAGCCTATATAGCGCAAACCTATGGCCGTCCGTCGCGGAACCAGCATGCGGTGCAGATCGAGATTGACCGAGCACTTTACATGGATGAAGAAAACATCCGGCCCAATGCGGATTTCAGTGCGGTTCAGCAGCTGTTGCGCCAAGTGATCGCGGAGATTGCGGCGATCGGCTGGGAGGAGCTGCCGCTGGCGGCAGAGTAACTGGCGACCCCAGAGAATCAGCGCAAAGCACGGCCTTTTAGAATCGCGCCATCTCCGAATCTTTTGCGGATGGCGTCAGTGGCGCGTTCAGCCTCTGCCCGTTTGCCGGCTTGTGGGTCCAGCAGGTCGCCGCCGTCATCGGCCTGCGATTCGGGCACCAAGTCCGAAATCCCGCAGCCCAGAAGCCGGTAGGGGCCTTCGCCGCCAACCTGATCCAGCAGGCCGCGCGCTGTGCGGTATATACGATCTGCGATCTGGGTGGGGCTGTGCAGGGTGACACGCCGGGTCAAGGCCGAATGGTCGGCGCGTTTCAGTTTAAGAGTAACCACCCGGCCAGCCAGTTCCCGCGCTTTTGCCCGGTCAGAAACCTTTTCCGCCAATCTCCACAGATGGCCATCCAGCACGTCCGCGCTGGCGGTATCTTCGAAAAAGGTGGTTTCATTGGAGATGGACTTGATCGGGGCATTTGCCGAAACCCGGCGGCGGTCCTGGCCGCGGGCGAGATGCCAAAGCCGGTCGCCCATGGAACCGAAACGGCTGTGCAGGGCCTCGCGGTCCCAACGCAGAAGGTCCGAGAACGTGCGGATGCCGGCCTTGTCGAGGCTGACCTGGGCTGCAGGGCCGATGCCCCAGATCAGCCGTACAGGCTTGTCTTGCAGGAAATTCGCTGTTTCGGCCTTGCCAATGACTGAAAATCCGCGCGGCTTGTCGAGGTCGGACGCGACTTTTGCCAAAAACTTGTTGTGCGAAAGGCCTATGGAACCGGTGACGCCCAGCTCATCCTTCATCCGTCTGACCAATCGCGCCAGCATGACAGCAGGCGGAGCGCCATGCAGTTTTTCGGTGCCGCTGAGGTCCATAAAGGCTTCGTCCAGAGACAGCGGTTCCACTTCCGGGGTCAGCTGGTTCATCATCTTGCGGATTTCCCGGCTGACTTCGACGTAGACATTCATCCTGGGCTTGATCACCACTGCGTCCGGGCACAATTTCAGCGCCTGGAACATTGGCATGGCGGATCGTACCCCGCGAATTCGGGCAATATAGCAGGCAGTAGACACCACCCCGCGTTTGCCGCCGCCGATGATCACCGGTTTGCTGGCCAATTCCGGATTGTCGCGTTTCTCGACACTGGCATAGAAGGCATCGCAATCCATATGAGCGATAGTGAGCGAGAACAGCTCTTCATGCGCCTTGATCCGCGGGCTGCCGCAATTGGGGCAGCGCCGGGCGGCGGGAATTTGGCTCAGGCAATCTCGGCAGAGGGCATGCATATGCGGCGGGTTCGGTTTTGCTGGCTGAGCAAGCTTAGCTTGCGGCTGAGATCTTGTCTTTAGCGCGGTTACTGGCCAAGTGACAGTGTATGACATCAACAGATGAAGATTTCGCTGGCGCGAAGCTGGCTGTATTCCTGGGGCAGGATTTGCTTGTCATCCAGCGGGATGACAAGCCGGATATTCCCTATCCCGGGCATTGGGATCTGCCTGGCGGCGGCCGTGAGGCAGGCGAAAGCCCGGTGGCCTGCGCGTTGCGGGAAACCCGGGAAGAAGTGGGTCTGGTGCTGCCGCAGGAGCTGCTGATCTGGTCGCGGGCCTATCAGCTGCCGCATGGGCGGGTCTGGTTTTTTGCCGCGCATCTGCCCGCTGCGGCATCTGGCTGCATCCGGTTCGGCAATGAAGGGCAGGGCTGGGCTTTGATGGCGCCAGACGCCTATTGCGCACATCCTTTGGCGGTGCCACATTTTGCGCAACAGCTGGTGGAGTATTTGGCCGCAAAGCGGACCTGATCAGAGTGTTCGGCAGGGCTGAAAAGAAAGATCCCCCGCTGGAATGCGGGGGAAGGTGACGGGTCTCAGGAAGAAAAGCCCGTCAGGGGAGTGTCTCGAACATAGAATCGCGCATGGATAGCTGTTTCGCAAAGAGTGCAGTTCCAAGTGGAGCGGTGTCCTGATCCTGTGTGCTTTTTGTGGCACAGGACATTTTGGCGCAGAAGCGCAGTGCAAAAGCGGTTTCGTAAGCGAAAAGAGTGGCTTGACGTTGCGTCATTTCGTTAATGTGACAGAAAAGAGCGACAAATGATGCATTTGCCGCGTTCCAATTTTCTGCCTAATTTTTGGGCAATCTGATTTGGGCAGCTGGTGAACTGCGGTGTGCAGACTGAAACGGCAGGTTGGGTCAGTGCGCAGGATCGTTACGTTTTTACGCTTGCGAGCTCAGCCAGGATGGCTTCTGCCGCGGCGCGGGGACTGTCCGCCTTCCAGATCGGTCGGCCCACAACGATGTGGTCGGCGCCGTCCGAGATGGCACTGGCCGGGGTCGCAACACGCTTTTGATCGCCAAGCTCGGCACCGACCGGACGCACGCCGGGGGTGACGATCAGCTTGCCTTCTGCCTCGGGCAGAGCGCGGATCAATGCGGCCTCCTGTGGGCTGGCGATGACACCGTCGGCCCCAGCAGCGAAAGCATTGCCCGCACGTTCCAGAACCAGATCCTGCACTGCACCCGCCTTGACCAGCGCGCCGTCCAAGTCCTGGCGGTCGAGTGAGGTGAGAATGGTGACGGCGAGGATCTTGAGGTCTTTGCCTGCGGCCCCTTCCTTGGCGGCGCGTACCACGTAAGGGTCGCCGTGCACGGTCAGAAAATCGAGGTCGAACTGCGCCAGGCCGCGCACTGCGTTTTCCACGGTCGCGCCGATGTCAAAGAGCTTCATGTCCAGGAAGATGCGCTTGCCGTGCTCCTGCTTGAGCTCATTGGCCAGGGCAAGCCCGCCGCCGGTCAGCATACCCAGACCGATCTTGTAAAAGGACACCGCATCGCCCAGCTGCTCAGCAAGCTTGAGGCCTGTGAGCGCATTGGGAACATCCATGGCAACAATCAGACGGTCGTCGGCGCGCGTGGCTTGGGTCATGGCGTGGTCCTTGTGGCGGGGTTGATGTGAAACTGGCGTTTCATACGCAGGGTTGGCCGGTTCGGCAAGGTGCGGCAAGAGGAAGGCACCCGCATCTGAAGAGGCCCTGCCGGGCCGATTGCTGATTTTGGGCCCGGCGCCGCGCGGGCGCGCGGCGCGGCTGCGTTTGAAGCTGCTGTTAGGCCAAGTTGACGCAAGTCAGTGAAATGCTCATCTTTTTGGTGTTCAATGATCTTGAAGCGGAGGCTTTGCTTCCCACATTGAGATGTGAGGCCCGGACCGGGGCGTGCCGCCAAGCGGGCGCTGCCAAACCAAAGGGCGCTTGAAAAAGGAGAGCAAGATGGACTTGAACAAGTTCACGGAGCGTGCGCGGGGATTCGTGCAGGCGGCGCAAACCATTGCGATGCGCGAGGGGCACCAGCGACTGGTGCCGGAACATATTCTGAAGGCATTGATGGATGACGACCAGGGGCTGGCGAGCAACCTGATCACACGTGCGGGCGGTGTGCCTGCGCGTGTGGTTGAGAGTGTTGAAGCGGCAGTTGCCAAACAGCCGAAGGTCAGCGGCGATGCAGCCCAGATCTATCTGGACGGTCAGACCGCCAAGGTGATGGATGAGGCCGCCAAGATTGCCGCAAAGGCAGGCGACAGCTTTGTGCCGGTTGAGCGGCTTCTGATGGCACTGTGCATGGTGAAATCCAAGGCAAAGGATGCGTTGGAGGCTGGCGCCGTCACGGCGCAGAAGCTGAATGAAGCCATCAATGACATTCGCAAGGGGCGCACAGCTGATTCCGCGACCGCTGAAGAAGGCTATGATGCGTTGAAGAAATACGCCCGGGATCTGACCGAGGCGGCGCGTGAAGGCAAGATTGACCCGATTATCGGCCGGGATGAGGAAATCCGCCGCTCAATGCAGGTGCTGAGCCGCCGGACCAAGAACAACCCGGTTCTGATCGGCGAGCCGGGGGTCGGTAAGACCGCGATTGCCGAGGGTATGGCACTGCGCATTCTCAATGGCGATGTGCCAGAGTCTTTGCGCGATAAGCAGCTGTTGTCGCTGGACATGGGCGCGCTGATTGCCGGTGCGAAGTACCGTGGCGAGTTCGAAGAACGGCTCAAGGCGGTTCTCACAGAGGTCACAGAGGCTGCGGGCGAAATCATTCTGTTCATTGACGAGATGCACACGCTGGTGGGAGCCGGTAAGTCTGATGGTGCGATGGACGCGGCCAATCTGATAAAACCGGCGCTGGCGCGCGGTGAGCTGCATTGCGTCGGAGCCACCACGCTGGATGAATACCGCAAGTATGTGGAGAAGGACGCCGCTCTTGCGCGCCGGTTTCAGCCTGTGATGGTGACCGAACCGACAGTTGAGGACACGGTTTCGATCCTGCGTGGCATCAAGGAGAAATACGAGCTGCACCACGGGGTGCGGATTGCTGACGCTGCACTGGTTTCGGCGGCGACATTGTCGAACCGCTATATCACCGACCGGTTCCTGCCGGACAAGGCGATCGACCTGATGGACGAGGCCGCCAGCCGATTGCGGATGCAGGTGGACAGCAAACCGGAGACGCTGGATGCGCTGGACCGGCAGATCCTGCAGATGCAGATCGAGGAAGAGGCGCTGAAGCTGGAGGATGACACGGCGTCCAAGGACCGGTTGGAAAAGCTGCAAAAGGAACTGTCGGATCTGCAGGAACAGTCTGCAGAGATGACCGCACAGTGGCAGTCGGAACGGGACAAGCTGGCTTCGGCCCGCGACCTGAAGGAACAGCTGGACCGCGCCCGTGCTGATCTGGAGATCGCCAAGCGTGAAGGCAACCTGGCCCGCGCAGGGGAGCTGTCTTATGGCGTGATCCCCGATCTGGAGAAGCAGCTGGTGGATGCCGAAGGCCGCGAGGAAAAGGGTCTGATGGTGGAAGAGGCCGTGCGCCCTGCGCAGATCGCTGAGGTGGTGGAGCGCTGGACCGGTATCCCAACCACCAAGATGCTGGAGGGCGAACGCGAGAAGCTCTTGCGGATGGAAGATGAGTTGCACCGCCGGGTGATCGGTCAGAATGCGGCCGTTACCGCTGTGGCCAATGCGGTGCGCCGGGCACGTGCGGGTCTGAATGACGAGAACCGGCCGCTGGGCTCCTTTCTGTTTCTGGGGCCGACTGGTGTGGGCAAAACCGAACTCACCAAGGCGGTCGCGGGCTTCCTGTTCGATGATGAGCACGCGATGGTGCGCATTGATATGTCAGAGTTCATGGAGAAGCATTCGGTCGCCCGGCTGATCGGTGCGCCGCCGGGCTATGTCGGTTATGATGAGGGCGGGGTGCTGACCGAGGCCGTGCGCCGCAGGCCCTATCAGGTGGTGCTGTTCGACGAGGTCGAAAAGGCGCACCCGGATGTGTTCAACGTCCTGTTGCAGGTCCTGGACGACGGCATGCTGACCGATGGCCAGGGCCGCACTGTGGATTTCAAGCAGACGCTGATCATTCTGACCTCGAATCTTGGCGCTCAGGCTCTGAGCCAGCTGCCCGAAGGCGCCGATGCCGCGGATGCGCGGCGTGATGTGATGGATGCGGTCAAGGCGCATTTCCGGCCTGAATTCCTGAACCGTCTGGATGAGACCATCATCTTTGACCGTCTGGCGCGCGCTGACATGGACGGTATCGTCGAGATCCAGCTGGCGCGGCTGCTGAAACGGCTGGCGGGGCGTAAGATTGCGTTGGAGCTGGATGAGACAGCTAAGACCTGGCTTGCGGATGAAGGTTATGACCCGGTGTTCGGGGCCCGCCCGTTGAAGCGGGTGATCCAACGCGCCTTGCAGAACCCTCTCGCGGAAGCCCTGCTGGGCGGTGAGATCAAGGATGGCGACACCGTTCCGGTCTCGGGCGGCAGCGATGGGCTGATCATTGGTGAGCGGCTTGGCACGTCAGACCGGCCCAAGCCCGACGACGCAGTCGTGCACTAAATGCCAAAGGTCGTGCACTAAGTGCCAAAGAAAGAGGAAGGCCCGCCAAGGAAGGCGGGCTTTTCAGCCCGAAGTTATCGAGTGCGCAAACATCCTTGATGCGTGCCAATCGGAATTCTTGTGTTTCCAAGAGGTCGGCGCATCGTTCTGTGAGGCGGGCAGTGTGTGCGAGCAAGGCGTCTCTTGGACCGCTGAGAGCCCTGCGGATTTCCGTGGTTGACTGGACGGGCGGTTCACAAGCGATGTCCTGCTGTACCCAAATCGTCAGACCCGCTGCTGGGCTGTTTGGGCCTGGAAACGGGAAGAGATCCCGCATTGTTTTGCTCGGACCCTCAAGGAGGGAAGAGCAGCATATTCAGAATATGGCAGGGCTGCCGGTGTTTCTCCCGCCTGTTTCTAGGCAGGGAAAAACATCTTGCTGATATGGCGGCCACAGGCGTCCGGTCAGCTGGGTTGCTCTGGAAAGGCCGAGGCGAAAGCCGGGAGGGCGGCGCAAGCCGTTTCGACTGCGCAGATTCTGGGCAAGTCAGAGAAATCGGCCTCCCAGCGGCGGGCATTGTAAAGCTGCGGCATCAGGCAGATGTCGGCGAGGCCCGGCGTGCTGCCAGTGCAAAAGGGGGCTTGGGGGACGTTCTCGAGAAGCGCCTCGAAGGCTTCCAGACCAGGGCGGATGAAATGCTGCATCCAGGCTTGTGGCATGTCTTTCGCGCCGCCGCTCAGGGAGGTGGCGTGTTTGGCGACCTGGAGATTGCAGACCGGATGCACGTCCACCGCCACCGACTGTGCCAAAGCGCGCGCCATGGCGCGCTTGGACGGATCTTCGGGAAGGAAGCCAAGGTGTCTGGTTTCGTTCAGGTAATCCAGAATGGCCAGCGACTGGGTCAGGCGCAGGCCGTCGATTTCCAACACTGGAACAAGGCCTTGCGGGTTCCGGGCCAGATGCGCCGGGGTCTTGTGTTCGCCCATGACCAGATCAACCGGGACCGAAATATATGCGATCCCGGCCAGGTTCAGCGCGATGCGCAGGCGGTAGCTGGCCGATGAACGCCAATAGTCATAAAGAATTGTGCGGCCCATCAGTATTCTCCCGTGCTGAGAAGGCAGCCCGCCGGGCTGCCCTGACGCCTGAAGCAATCAGGCCTTTTTCAACTCCTTGGCGTGCAGCCAATCGGCATGTTTTGGAGCCTTCTTGGTCCTGGACCATTCTTCCAGCATTTCCCATTTCACCGTGTCCAGCTTTTGCAGCAGCGCCTCTTCCTTTGGGTCGGGGCAGGCCAGTTCCACCCGGTGGCCGTTCGGGTCGAAGAAGTAGATCGAGTGGAAGATCGAATGGTCGGTGACACCCAGCACCTCGACGCCATTGGCCTCCAGATGCTCTTTGAACTGGATCAGGGTCTCGCGGTCCTTCACTTTGAAAGCAATGTGCTGCACCCAAACAGGTGTATTGCGGTCGCGATCCATCTCCGGTTTGGTCGGCAGCTCAAAAAATGCCAGCACGTTGCCATTCCCTGCGTCCAAAAAGATATGCATGTAGGGATCAGGTTCATGTGTCGACGGCACCTGATCCTCGGCAATTGCCAGGACAAAGTCCATCTTCAGCATCTTGTTGTACCACTCGACTGTCTCTTTGGCGTCCTTGCAGCGGTAGGCGACGTGGTGGATCTGTTCTATCTTCAAGCGGTATCCTCCCCAGGTTTCAGCGCGGCTGCGGCCAGCGCCTGTTTCAGGACCGCGCGTTTTCCGATGTGGTTGGCCAGTACCAGCACAAGGCGAGCGTTCAGCGCATCACTTTCAGCTTTGCTAAGACCTTCATGTGCGGCCAGAAGATCGGCGTAGAAATCATCGGCGCCATTGATGTTCGGGGTCAGGATCAGCTGGTCTTTGGTCATCTTGATCACTCCTTGCCGATGGTCCGGCGGATTGCCTGCCGGAACTGGTTTTCGTCAAAGCTGGGGCGTCGGGCCGCGACATGCTGGTCCGGGCGGATCAGGTAGACGCCGCTTTCATGCTTGCCCAGGTAACGTTCCTTCAGCGCCAAGGTCTTGTCGTCCTTTACCGACAATGCCAGACGGGTGACTTTGATGCCGGCTTCCTCGATTTCATCGGGCGCGTCGGCGTCGATGGTCAGCAGCACGAACTTGCCGCCCAACCGGTCCAACAGGAACCCATCGCCCAGCGGTGCATCAGGGCAGGAAGACCCGGGGCGGGTCCGTTCTGGCCCGTCCAAAGCATCAGCTGAGTTCAGTGGAGATCCATCATAGGTGCAAGGCACTGACAGCCGACCGGAGTTCACCAGGGGGCGGGCGAATTCATACTGTTCGGACAAGTCCAGAACCGCATCGCGCAGAACCCGGCTCATTTCCGACTTGGGCGTGATGAAATCGGTGGAGCGGGAAGAATTCAGAATGTTCTCATCGGCGCCGTGAATACGCTCCGCATTGTAGCTGTCGAGCAGGCTTTCCGGTGCCTTGCCGTCGATCACCAGCTGCAGCTTCCAGCAGAGATTGTCGGTGTCCTGCACGCCGGAGTTTGCACCACGGGCGCCGAAGGGCGAAACCTGATGCGCTGCGTCGCCTGCAAACAGTACCCGGCCATGGCGGAACTGCTCCATCCGGCGGCATTGGAAGGTATAGATCGAGACCCATTCCAGCTCGAACTTCACATCCTCGCCCAACATCGCCTGCAGCCGCGGGATCACGTTTTCGGGCCGCTTCTCGCGCTCTTTGTCGATGTCCCAGCCCAGCTGCAGGTCAATACGCCAAACCCCATCGGGCTGTTTGTGCAGCAGTGCCGACTGGCCCTTGTTGAACGGCGGATCGAACCAGAACCAGCGTTCAGTCGGGAAATCCGCCTCCATGACCACGTCAGCGATCAGGAAGTTGTCTTCAAACACCCGGCCGACGAAATCCAGCCCCAGCATCTGCCGGGTGGGGGAGCCGGCACCGTCACAGGCAATCAGCCAGTCGGCTTCCAGATTGTAGGAGCCTTCGGGCGTGTCAACTTCCAGCGTCACATGGCCGGGATGGGTGCCGATGGCCGAGACCTTGTTACGGCCACGGATTTCGATCGGTGCGCCCTGCTCCTGCAACTCGCGGACCTGGTTCACAAGATACTCTTCAAAATAATACTGTTGCAGGTTGATAAATGCGGGGCGTTTGTGGCCGTCTTCGGACAGCAGGTTGAAGTCATAGACCTGACGGTCGTCAAAGAAGACCTTGCCAACGTTCCACTGCACACCCTTGTCCACCATCGGCTGGCAGCAGCCGAGCCGGTCGAGGATTTCCAAGGGGCGCTTGGCAAAGCAGATCGCACGGGAGCCAAAGCTCACCTTGTCATTGTCGTCCAGTACCACCACTTCGGTGCCTTGGCTCGCCAGGTCGATAGCAGCCGCCAGACCGATGGGACCGGCTCCGATCACCACCACCTTGCGGCGCACAGGCGCCGCGGCATCCTGATCCGCATGGCGTGCATAGGGGTACAACGGGACTTCAAAGATCTTGTTCATCAGGTCTCCTCCCAAATTCCGGGTGCCCGCAGGCACAGCTTCACCATTTCCCGGCATGGGCGCGCCGAGAGGATGGTCTAGCGTCTCACAGGTTCTGCTGGGGCGACACGATCTGGATCAAACCGCCCCGGATGCAAATTTGCCAGGGCTCCGCCCTTTCGGCTCTGAAACTGTTCCCCGGACAGTTCCCAAGACGGGCCTCAGCCCTGCAGGGCGTCCCACATCTCCAGATCGCGCTGGGCAGTCCAGATGCGGGGGTGTGCTATGCCGCGTGCTTCGTCATAGGCGCGGGCGACATTGAAAGGCAGGCAGTGTTCGTAGATTGCGTAGTCCGCAAATTTGGGGTCGCATTCCGCGCGTACCGCGTCCCAGGCCTCTTTCAGCGAGCCGCCGCGCGCGGCGATGCGCTGAACCGGGCGGTAGCTGCTCTCGACGAAGTCTCGGGTGTTTTCAATGGCGGCATTGACCATCTCCTTGCCCACCAGCGCATCGCCGCGGCCAGGTGCAATCGCGTCCACGTCATAGGCCTTGATGTTGTCGAGGGTCTGGCCCCAATCGGCGAAATGGCCGTCTCCGCAATAGCAGGCCGAGTGGTATTCGACGATGTCACCGGTGAACATAACGTTCTGGTCGGGCACATGGATCACCGCATCGCCCGCAGTATGGGCGCGGCCGATCTGCTTGATGTCAACCCGGCGGCTGCCCAGGAAAACGGTCATCTGATCGGTGAAAGTTGTGGTGGGATAGGTGAGGCCGGGAATGCTTTCATGGCCTTCAAACAGCCGCGGGAAACGCTGGAATTCGCTGTCCCAGTCTTCCTGTCCGCGCTCCAGCACCATGTTGTAGGCGGCATTCGACATGATCACCTGCTGCGCGCCGAACGCACTGGCGCCCAGAACCCGTACCGCGTGATAGTGGGTCAACACCACATGAGTGATCGGCTTGTCTGTCACCGACCGCACGCATTCGATCACCTTATTCGCCAGCCGTGGGGTGGCCTGCGCTTCGACAATCATCACAGAGTCATCGCCGATGATGACGCCGGAGTTCGGATCGCCCTCGGCGGTGAAAGCAAAAAGTCCCTCGCCGATCTCGTCGAAGGTGGTCTTCTTTTCCGTCAAGTCCCCTTGGGACGCGAATGCTTTGGCCATGTGCCTGTCCTTTCAGCGGTGCGCCGGAGGAGGGTATGGGAGCCTCCGGCGGGAGTATTTTGGGTAAGATGAAAAGCGGAGCTTATCTCTTGAACGGGTCGTCCAGCGCGGGGCGGACGGTGCCGGTGCAATCACCAAATCCGATGGTATAGCCATCGCCCTTGGCCGCGCCTTTCAGGGTCAGTGTGTCGCCGTCGGCGATGAAAGAGCGTTCTTCGCCGGTTGCCAGCGTCAGCGGCTCTTTGCCGCCCCAGCTGAGTTCCAAGAGCGAGCCGCGGCTTTCCTTCACGGAGCCGGAAATGGTGCCGGAACCCAGCAGGTCGCCCGCATTCATCGGGCAGCCTGAGGTCGCGTGATGCGCCAGCTGCTGCGCTGCGGAGTAGTACATTTCCTTGTAGTTCGTCCGCGCGATTGTGGTCGCGTCCTTGCCATCCGGCGCCATGGTGACTTCGAGGTCGATGTCATAGAGCATCGGCCCGCAATCCCGCAGATGCTCTAGCAGTTCCACTTCGCGCTCCGGCGTGGCACAGCGGAAAGGCGCCAGCGCCAGTTTGGTGACGATCCAGGGGCTGATCGAAGTGGCGGTGGCTTTGGCCTGGAAGGGACCCAGCGGCTGGTATTCCCAGGCCTGGATGTCGCGTGCCGACCAGTCGTTCAGCAGTACATAGCCAAAGATGTTGTCATCGGCTTCCTGCACTGTGATGGGTCCATCGGAGGGCGTGCCGACGATTGCGCCAACCTCCAGCTCGATATCAAACCGGGCACAGGGCGCCCACCTAGGCTGGTCATCATTCGGGCCTTTCAATTGCCCCCAGGGGCGGCGCACATCAGTGCCGGAGACGACAACGGATGACGCCCGCCCGTTGTAGCCGATCGGGATATGCAGCCAGTTCGGCGGCAGTGCGTTTTCCGGCCCGCGGAACATGGTGCCGACGTTAAAGGCGTGGTTCTTGCCGGCGTAAAAGTCGGTGTATTCACTGACCGCAAAGGGCATGTGCAGTTCGGCATCCTCTGCAGCAATCAGCAGAGGTTCCAGTTTCTCCTGCTCAGCTGCGCCCTGGGACAGCAATGCCGTCAAACGGTTGCGCAATGCGGCCCAGACTGCCGGCCCTTCCTCCATCAGGTCGTTCCAATAGGGCACGTCGAATAGCGGCGCATCGCCCAGCCGGACCAAACCGGCTTCTTCGGCGGCTCGCATGTCCAGGATCATGTCGCCGATAGCCACGCCGCAGCGCGGGTCGTCGCCATCAACGGAAAAGACGCCATAAGGCAGGTTGTTCAGCGGGAACGGATGGGCCGCATCATTGGCCGAGGCCACCCAGGATTTCAGCAGAGGCATCGTGTCTCCAGTTTCTGGATCCGCAGACCCTTTTCATCTTTCCGGAAATACTCCGGGGGTGAATGGGCCGGTCCGGCCCAGAGGGGGCAGCGCCCCCTCACCATTTCATTTCAGGCCGGGCGTGCCGTCGAACTTCTTCTCGATATCGCTCCAGCAGTCGATGTAGTCATCCTGCAGCGGTGCCTCCTTGGCGGCAAAGGCTGTCAGATGCTGCGGAAAGCGGGTCTCGAACATGAAGGACATGGTGTTCTCCAGCTTCTCCGGGCCCAGGTTGGAGTTCGATGCGCCCTCGAACGCATTTTTGTCCGGCCCATGCGGCAGCATCATGTTATGCAGGGACATGCCACCCGGCACAAAACCCTGTGGCTTGGCATCATACTGGCCGTAGATATTGCCCATCAACTCCGACATGATGTTCTTGTGGTACCACGGCGGGCGGAAGGTGTCTTCGGCCACCATCCAGCGCTCTCGGAACAGCACAAAGTCGATATTGGCTGTGCCCGGCACGCCCGATGGCGCGGTCAGCACGGTAAATATCGACGGATCCGGGTGGTCGAACAGGATCGCGCCGACCGGGCAATAAGTGGTCAGGTCGTATTTGTAAGGCGCGTAATTGCCGTGCCAGGCGACCACATCCAGCGGCGAGTGGCCGATCTTGGTCTCATGGAACTGGCCGCACCACTTGATGGTCACGGTCGAAGGCACCTCGTGGTCTTCGAATGCTGCCACCGGCGCCTTAAAATCGCGCGGGTTGGCCATGCAATTGGCACCGATCGGGCCACGGCCCGGAAGCTCGAATTTCTGGCCGTAGTTCTCGCAGACAAAACCGCGACAGGGGCCTTCTAGTACCTCGACACGGTAGACCAGCCCGCGCGGAATTATGGCGATTTCCTGTGGCGCCAGGTCAATGATGCCCAGCTCGGTTGCGAAACGCAGACGGCCCTCCTGCGGGACCACCAGCAGTTCGGAGTCGGCCGAGAAGAAGTAGCTGTCCACCATCGACTCGGTTACCAGATAGATATGGCTGGCCATGCCGACCTGGGTGTTTACATCGCCGGCAGTGGTCATCGTGCGCATACCGGTGAGCCAGGTCAGCCCCTTTTCCGAATGCGGTACCGGATCCCAGCGGTACTGGCCCAGAGAGATCACATCCGGATCGACGCAGGGCGCCGACTTCCAATGCGGCAGGTCGATTTTCTCATAACGGTGCGAATGTTTGACCGACGGGCGGATGCGGTAGCACCAGGTTCGCTCTGGCTGGTCCGCAGTGAAGGCGGTGCCGCTCAGCTGTTCGCCGTAAAGGCCATAGGTGCATTTCTGCGGGCTGTTCATGCCCTGCGGCAGCGCCCCGGGCAAAGCCTCAGTCTCAAAGTCGTTTGCAAACCCGGGCATATAGCCCTCGTGCAGCCCCGTGATCGAGGGCGCCTGGATCATATCATGTGGATCGGCGGGCCGATTCATCGCGTGTTTCTCCTCTTGCTGCTTGCGGGATATTAGTTGTTTTTGTAACCAACAAGGGAGAGGGGACGAAAATGAACGAAAAAGATGATTTTGCCTTGCAGGATTTTCTGCCCTACCTGCTGAACCGTGCAGCGGAGGAAAGTTCGCTGGGGTTCCAGACGCATTACAAGAACCGCTACGGGATGCTACGCACCGAATGGCGGGTGCTGTTCCATCTGGGCAACTATGGTCAGATGACAGCCAAGGAGATCGGCAACCGGGCCAAGATCCACAAGACCAAGATCAGCCGGGCGGTGGCCAAGCTGTCTGAAAAGCGTTTTGTGACCCGCACACGCGATGAAAACGACCGCCGTGCCGAACATCTTGCACTCACTGCAGCGGGAGAAGCAGCATACAAAGACCTGCGGGAACATGCGCTGGCGTTTGACGCAAAGATGTGTGCTCGCTTCAGCTCTGGCGAGGTTGCAATTTTGCGCTGTATGCTGCGCAATTTAGCAGAGATCGACCCATAGACATCCAAGGGTGGAATACCCAGATAAGGCAGCGGGACAAAAGGTGAATACATGATGCAGATTGATGTCAATTCCGGACCGCTGATTGCCTGGCTTATGGAACAAGGCCTGCAAGGCAGCAGCCAGCAGCAGTTGCTGGATGGCTATTGCCGGCGACTGACCGAAGCCGGTGTGCCATTGATGCGTTTTCACCTGGCTCAGCGTGCGTATCATCCGGAGTTCGGTGGTATCGGCATCCGCTGGACCCGTGGCGAGAGCATCACCAGTCAGCATTATGAGTATCAGGATGTCCCGGGGGAGGAATGGCTGAACAGCCCTTTCTTCCGGATGCTGGAGCAGGGCTTGCCGGATATTCGTGTGCAACTGGAAGGCGGCCCGCCGTTCGAGTTTCCGATCCTGTATGAACTCTATGAGGCCGGTGCGACCGACTATTTCACTGCCGGGCTGCGGTTCCATTCGCTGGAGGAAAAACCGACGGATCCGACCCGTCCAGGTGAAGGTATCCTGGTTTCCTGGACAACCGACCGCACAGGTGGCTTCTCCAGTCGCGAACTGGATCTGATCCGCACCACGCTGCCGCATCTGGGGCTGGCGCTAAAGTCGTCGTCCAACCGGCAGATTGCCAGTGATCTCCTGCAGATTTACCTGGGACGCGACGCGGGCCGCCGGGTGCTGTCAGGTGAAATCCGGCGGGGATCTTCACAAGAAATTGATGCTGTGATCTGCCTGTTCGACCTAAAAGGCTTCACCGAGCTGGCTGAACGGCTGCCAAGCGGAAATCTGATCGATATGCTCAATGGATACTTTGGTCTGGCTGTTGCAACGATTCAGGCCCATGGCGGCAATATCCTCAAATTCATGGGCGATGGCATGCTGACCATGTTCAACCTTGGCAGCATCGAGGAAGATGCCCATGCGGCCCTTGCTGCCGCGAATGAGCTCTGCGGCAAAATTCGTGCGTTCAACGCCGAACGCGAGGCTGAAGGGCTGCCTACGGCCGGATTTACCCTCGCCTTGCATGCCGGCGATATTCTCTATGGCAATATTGGTGCCCAAAACCGGTTGGACTTTACCGTGATTGGCCAGACCGTGAACCAGACTGCCCGGATTGCAGGGATGCACCGTTCGGTCGGACAGAACATCATCATGTCCGAAGAGGTGATGAAGGCCGCCAGGGGCACCGAGCATGATCTGGTGTCGCTCGGCCGCTATATGCTGCGCGGTGTCGCCGATCCGATCGAGCTATACACCATCTACCGCGGCAGTTGCGGCTGAGACCGCTGCTTGGCTAAGGGGCGGGATCAGATGCTGATCTCGACCCCGGGCAGGTTCAGTTCTTTCATCATGTCGCGCAGTTCCTGCCGCGCGGCGACATTGGAAATGTTCAACTGCTTGACGCCAATGTCCTTGAGATCCAGCAGCGTCAGGCCTCGGGGAAACAATTCACGGAAAATCACCCGCTCGGAAAATCCCGGAGCAACCCGGAAACCGATACGTTTGGACAGCATTTTGATGGCGCGTTCCATCTTTTCCTTGTTGACCATGCGCTGGGTACCGACGCGATTGCGGATCACGATCCAATCAATCGGCTTAAGGCCCGCCTGTGCCCGCAGCTGGCGGGCATTCCAGACCATTTCTGAATAGACCGACGGCCCGGTGATGCTTTCACCTTTGTGGTCCACATGCGCCAGCAGATCGAAATCGACAAAGCTGTCATTCAGCGGTGTGATCAGCGTATCAGCCAGCGAATGCGCCACTTGGCTGAGACGTGTGTGCGATCCGGGGCAGTCGATCAGGATAAAATCGTGGCCAGGCTCCAGCGCTGCCACAGCTGCCGACAGCCGGTGGTCATAGATGTTCTCGCCCGGCTGCAGGCTGGCCGGGTCGATCTCCGGCAGTTCGTGCATGCCAACCATAGGCAGATCCAGTCCGGACTTGGCGCAGAAATCCTTGCGGTTCTCCAGGTAACGCCCCATCGAACGCTGCCTCAGGTCCAAATCCAGCGCCGCCACCTTGTGGCCCAGCCGGGCCAGGGTGGTTGCGACATGCATGGAGACAGTGGATTTGCCTGCGCCGCCCTTCTCGTTGCCGACGACAATGATATGCGCCATGTACCGGTCCCTTTTTTCGTGCTTGTGCGCACGTCTTTCGCTTTGAACCCCTGTATAGGCTCTGGTTCCGGCTAAGAAAAGTGGCGTGCGCAGGCTGGTAAACTTAGTGTCTTACCTGTGTTTGGAAGGACCCGCTGGTTTGCGTTTCGGGCGGAGGTCGCCGCCTTTGCCACCCTTCGCTGAGAAGCCAGTTGTTGCACGTGCCTTGTTCTTCTTGCTGGTCGGTTTGCCGGCAGGCGGCTTGGGGCCTTTGGACTTGAACGGCTTGTCCGCAGGCGCGCCGGGTTTGACCATCCGTTTGGACGGGTTTGAGGCGCCTCTGGGCTTGGCGATCACCGCTGGATCAGGCTTGCGAGGACGCTCCTCACTGCGCGGCTTGGGGCGTTCGTCCCGCTGCGGCTTGTCCTTCCACTCCTTGCGCGGTGGGCGGCTGTCGTCAAAGCGGTCGCTTTTGGCGCGATAGGGCTTCGGGCTATCCTCTTTGGACCGGTAAGGCTTTGGGCCGTCATCCTTGCTGCGGTGCGGCTTGCGGTCGCCTTTGAATCCGCCTTTCGGCCCACCGGGCCCGCGGCGCGGGGCCGGGGCCAGCTGCGGGGCTTCCGCCAATTGCGTTAGCACGGCACCGGGCTCCAGCTCGGTTTTACCGTCCAGTGATTTCAGGAAGCCATCAACGGCATCTGCGCTGATCTCTGCAAAAGTTTCATTGTCTTGCACGCGGATCGCCCCGATGGCGTCGCGGTCAATATTGCCCGCCTTGCACAGCATTGGCAGCACCTTGCGTGGATCGGCACCGGCGTCGCGGCCGCCAGACAGCGAAAACCAGACCGAGGGGCCAAAGGCTTTGCGTTCCTTGCGCTCCTTGCGTGGTTCCGGGGCATCCGCCGGACGCAGCTCCTCAGGGGCCGAGTGGCGGCTGCGGAACAGGCGCAGATAGGTGGCGGCGATCTGCTCGGGAGTGAACGTGTCCAGCAATGTCTGAACACCTGCCTGTTCGCTCTCGGCAACGGGCTCCTGCCAGACCGGATCAGCCAGCATGCGCTCTTCGTCGCGAGCCAGCACGTCATCAGCAGAGGGGGCTTCGCAATGCTCGGCCGTCAGCTTGGCCCATTTCAAAAGGCGCAGCGCCTTGCTGCGGGTCTTGGGCGTTGCGATCAGCGCGCTGACACCCTTGCGGCCGGCCCGACCGGTGCGGCCAGAACGGTGCAGCAGGGTTTCATGGTTCGAGGGCAGTTCTGCGTGGATCACCAGTTCCAGGCCTGGCAAGTCGATGCCGCGCGCCGCCACATCGGTGGCTACGCAGACCCGTGCACGCCCATCACGCATCGCCTGCAGCGCGTGGCTGCGTTCGGTCTGGGACAGCTCGCCCGACAGGGTCACCACCGGCAGCCCGCGGTTGGTCAGCCGCGCTGCCAGACGGTTCACGGCGGCGCGGGTGTTGGCAAATACGATGGAGCTGGGCGCCTCGTAGTAGCGCAGCGCATTGATGATCGCGTTTTCCGCATCGGCTTGCGCCACGCTCATCAACCGATATTCGATATCCGCGTGCTGCTTGGTTTCACCTGCGGTCTTGATCCGCAAGGCATCCTGCTGAAACGTCTCGGCCATGCTGGCAATCGCTGGCGGCACAGTGGCGGAGAACAGAAGGGTGCGGCGGTCTTCGGGGGCTTCGCCCAGAATGAATTCCAGATCCTCCCGAAAGCCCAGGTCCAGCATCTCGTCGGCCTCATCCAGGACGACGCCGCGAACTTGGCTGAGATCGATGGAGCCGCGTGCAATGTGGTCGCGCAGCCGCCCCGGAGTCGCCGCCACGATATGGGCGCCGCGAGCCAGTGTCCGGCGCTCGTCGCGCATGTCCATGCCGCCAACGCAGGAGGCAATCACTGCCCCGGCCCCGCGGTACAGCCAGCTCAGCTCGTGTTTTACCTGCAGCGCCAGTTCGCGTGTCGGAGCGATGATCAGCGCCAGCGGCGCCGCTGCGTCGCCGAAAGTTTCATCCTCGCCGAGCAGGTCCTGGGCCAGCGCCAGGCCGAAACCGACAGTCTTGCCCGATCCGGTCTGCGCAGAAACCAGCAGGTCGCGGCCGTTCACGTCCGGTTGCGTCACGGCCTCCTGCACTTGGGTGAGGGTTTCATAACCGCGTTCTTGCAGCGCGTCTGTCAGGGCTTGTTTCACGAGGAGAACTGTCTTTCCCGCACGGGCAGCTGCCCAGCGTCAGAAGAAAAAGAAAGAAGGCTGCCCGTCCTGGGCAGCCTTCGGGATTTTGCCGAAATGCGTCAGGCGGCTTAGAAGCCCAGGCCTTCGTATTTCTTCTTGAACTTCGACACGCGGCCGCCGGCATCCAGCAGGCGCGAGGTGCCGCCGGTCCATGCCGGGTGCACAGTCGGGTCAATGTCCAGAGCCAGCTGGTCACCCTCGGAGCCCCAGGTGGAGCGCATCTTGAAGATGGTGCCGTCGGTCATCTTGACGTCGATGAAGTGGTAATCGGGATGGGTGTCTTTTTTCATGATACCGCTCCTCAGGCTTTTTTGGGCTTGTAGTGTGCGTCTTCAGCGATACGGGCCGATTTGCCGCGACGCGAGCGCAGGTAGTACAGCTTGGCGCGGCGGACGCGGCCGCGGCGCACAACGGTGATGCTGTCGATGTTTGTCGAGAACAGCGGGAACACACGCTCCACGCCTTCGCCGAACGAAATCTTGCGGACGGTGAACGAACCGGCAATGCCCGAACCGTTTTTACGGCTGATGCAGACGCCTTCGTAGTTCTGGACGCGCGAACGCGAACCTTCGGTCACCTTGTAGCCGACACGGATGGTGTCACCGGCTTTGAAGTCGGGGATCTCTTTCCCCAGGGCGGCGATCTGTTCCGCCTCCAGCTGTGCGATCAGGTCCATCGCAACTCTCCTAATTTGCCTGTGGTTTTTCCACAGAGGTTTGTGCCGTCATGAGAGCTCCTGGTCTTCACCGGGTCCGCGTCTGCGCCCGCCAGAGATCACACCGTCTGTTCCTTGTTGCCGGAGGATGGATCCCTTGAGTGAACCGAAGAAGGTTTCAGGTGCATGATCCAACAGCCAGCGGCCCGGAGCCGATTCCCGGCGCCAGACGAGCGGCTTTTAGGCCTGTTGCATCAATGTTTCAAGGGAATTCTGCTGGCCTGGCGTATTGCCGCCGGTCTTTTGTTTTGATTGGCCGCGCATCTGCGGCTACCGTTAGATTTCAGAAATTTACCTCGTGAAAAGACAGGCAGTCAATTTCGTATGCCTCAGAACGGGGAGGGAGCCAGAATGCCATTTAAGAAGATCGATGTTTTCAACAGTGAGCAGAGCTACAAGGCCGAGCTGAAGAAAGAGCTCAAAAAGCTGGATGACACCCCGAGCGATTTTTACTTCTACGACGAAGTCACGCTGAACGGCGCAGCCCAGTCCATCCTGATCGTCGGCGAAGTGACGGCGCCTTTGCTGAAGGAGCTGAAGACCAAGGCCAAGCAGCAGGCAGTGGGCCAGTGTTCTGTCAAGGATGGTACTCTGAAGCTCAGCCTGGTGAAGGGCAGGATGCCCGAAAAGAAGCTGAAGCCGCTGATGAAAGGCACCCAGTTCGATTACGATCTAGTGGCCATAGACCTTGACGCTGGCGGCGAGAAAGATCCGGACAAGCGCTTTTTGAAACGGCTTCAGGCCGTCGAAGGCCGGTTTGACAAGATCAAAGGCCGGATCACTGATGATGAGCGTAAGGAACTGCGCACCCTGTTTGGGCGGATTGAAGAGCAGAAAGACACCGATCAGGCAGCGGCAGCAAAGACCCTGATCGCCCTCAACACCCGGATGGAGGAACTGATCAAGCTGATCGGCGGCGGCAAGGATGCCTCTAAGGAGGAAACCAATGCCAAGACCCGGCTGAAGGCCACGACCGCCCGGTTCGATAAGGTCAAGGGCAAGATCATGGATGATGAGCGCAAGGCATTGCGCCAGCATTTCGGCGCCGTGGCAGAACATTTCGAGAAAGGTGAATGGACGCAGGCCTATGCCCGGATGGAAGTGCTCGACAAGGAAATGATCGGGTATGTGAAGGCGGCATTGGCGTCGGACGAGCAGGACGCGGAAAAGCGCAGTCAGGAGTTTGCAAAATCAGACTCAGGCAACGCGGCAAAAGTGCTGGCCAGCCGGATCAAGGAAGAGACTGCGCGGCTGGGCAAACTGGAGGCGGCGGTGACCCGCGAAGCCGAGGTGCTGAAGGGCTTGCAAGACACATTGTCAGGGCTGACCAAAGCCAAAGACATAGACAAGAAGAAGCAGCAGGTCGATGCCAGCGCCGACCGGCTGGAGAAGGCCAAGCAGGTTCTGGATCAGTCGCGGGAGCAGTTGCTGAGGAATGTTGAGGAGATGAAGGCTGAAAAGCTGGAAAAGGAAAAGGCATTTGTCACCGCACTGGGCAATATCAAATCCCGCATTACCGCATTGGACGAAATGCTGGACAGTGTGCCGGTGGATCAGGCCCGCAGCCAGATCGCGGAACTGATAGGCAAGCAGGCTGAGGCACAGCAGTGGCAGGAAGAACGGCTGCAGAAGGAAGAGGGCGGCGAAGGTCATGGCACCGGCCGCCATGGGGCGCAGACTGGCATGGAACGGCAGGCAATGCGGGCCTCCTCCAAGAAAGGTGTGACACCAGACCAGCCAGGCAATGTGGCCGGCACGGCCAAAGTCACCGAGGAATGGAACAAGGTCCAAATCACCTATACCGAAGAAGACGGAAAGCGGGTCATCGACAGCAAGAATGAAACGCTGGAAAAGGTGAAGAACGTGTTCAGCCGAAAGCAATTCAGCGGCGGCAACACGTCTATGTGGGCGACCCCGGTGCTTGAAAAAGAGGCCTTTGACAGGGCAATGCAGATCGCGGCCAAATTCAAGGATTTCACGCATTGGACGGTTGGCAATGAATCCGATGCCAGCAATGTGGATCAGGAATTCAAAGACCTGACACTAAAACTGGGCAAACCGGCCTCGGCGCCGGGGTGGGGCTATGCATTCAAGCGCGACGGGGACGCGGTGGATCTTGTCGACATCAAAAAGGCGCTTAGCGAGTTCGAGAATGGCACGAAGACCCTGGATCAGACGTTCAAAGCCCTGAATGTAAAGATGGTCGAGAAGGCGGGCGGCGACGGCGTCAAGATGGTAACGCACTACCGGGTGGTGCTGACCCGGTCTTCAACCAGCGGCGATTGGAAGCTCAAAACCCATTTCCCGGACGACAGGCTCAAAGACAGCGATATGGGCTGGGAAACCGAGCGCAACCAGAGTGTCGGTGATGTGACATTCAAGAAAGGCGCGGATTTGACAGTGCGGAAGAACAACAAGATCCCCTGATCGTAGCCGCACATTTGCCGACAGATACAAGCGCCGGTTCAGGCAAGGCCGCCTGAACCGGCCTTGCCTTGTGAACGCGGTTCAAGACGTTTGATCGTCCACTGCAGCGTCGGGCGCGTTCTTCTTGACGGATTCAATGCCATTGTCGCGGCCCGAAGCGCTGGCATAGCTCTGCGAGGTGCCGATGACTTGGCCATTGGCGGCTTTCAGGTTGAACATATGCTTGCCGGCCGAGGTTTCCTTGCGCTCATACCGGCCGTCATCCTCTGCGTTTTTCTTGACAGACGCGATGCCGTTTTCTGCGCTGGCCTTCTGCTTGTAGCCTTCGCTGGCAAGGATATTCTCGCCATTGCCCGCTTTTAGGCGGAAGCGGAATTCACCCGCTTTATCCTCATAGAGTTCAAATTTCCCAGCCACCCTGTTCACTCCTGTCAGTTAATTTATGCAGGAGGAGTTAAACACGGCTTTGCCAATGCGGCAACGGCTTCTCGAAGGGGAAATGCGGTGCTGGCGCATCACTTACCCCGGAAAAGAGGGTTACTTGCGCTCTTTGGCGCAGCTGTAGGCGTCCCACAGATCGGGGCGACGGGCCTTCGTGATCTCTTCGCTCACCTGTTGCCGCCACTCAGCTATTTTGCCGTGGTGGCCCGACATCAGCACCTCCGGGATTTCCCGGCCTTTCCATTCGGCCGGGCGGGTGTACTGCGGATGCTCTAATAGGCCCGAGGAAAAGCTTTCCTCTTCGGTTGAGGCCTGATTGCCCAGCACGCCGGGGATCAGCCGCACTGTGGCATCGATCAAGGCCTGTGCTGCCAGCTCACCGCCGGTCATCACGAAATCCCCGAGCGAGACCTCTTGAATGCCATAGTGTTCCAACACCCGTTCGTCGACGCCCTCGAAGCGACCGCACAGCAGGGTGATGCCGTCGCATTGCGCAAGCCCCTGCATCATCTGCTGATCCATCCGGCGGCCGCGAGGGGACAGGTAGATCAGGGGCCAGTTGCCGCGGATGCCCGCCATTGTGTGCTCAATCGCATCGCCAAGCACGTCGGCGCGCAGCACCATGCCGGCCCCGCCGCCGGCGGGCGTGTCATCGACATTCCGGTGCTTGCCAACACCGAACGCGCGCAGATCTGTTGTTTCCAGCTGCCACAATCCCTCCTGCAGCGCCTTGCCAGTCAGGCTTTCACCCAGCACACCCGGGAAGGCATCGGGGAACAGCGTGATGATCTTGGCCTTCCACACACCGGCCAGATCCGGCGTCGGGGTCATCAGCTCGCGCGGCTTCAGAGACGGTCGGATAGCCTTGCGGCCATGAGATTTGCTTGGTGCTGTCATAATGATGCTGTTTAGATCAGTCAGAATTTCACGCAATAGAAAGCTTTGGTGTTTGGATGAAGTCGAACCGCACATTTCTGTCTGATCACAATGAGCAACAGAGCGGGTTTGAGGTTGCGCAGCGCCGGACTGAAGCCTTGTGGCCCGGCATTGCTTCGGACCTTGGTTTCCCGGCTGCTGGTGCAAAATTTAGAAGGATGCAAGTTAACCGCAAAAGAGAGGGGCAATGCTGTGTCTTGCGGGTTTCCTTGCTGGACGGCAGGGAGTTCGTTTTGCGCGCCGACTTTTCGGAGAGCTATCTTGGTCAGTATCAGGTAAATTTAAAACGTCATCAAATTGCAGCTGAGACCCTGAAACGAACAGCAGGTGCTTCAGTTCCACAAGTCCTTTGGCATGATTCCCAGCGCAAATTCATGCTAATGGAACTCGCTCCTGGTGAGACAGCTTTTCAGGCTTTGAATCTGGCTGGGTTTGGGCTTGGCAACCGCAGTCAGCTGTTGACGCGGATCGGAGCTGCCATTGCTGCATTGCACTGTTGCTCTACCGCGGAAGAACAGGACTTCTGGCCGAAGCGGCAGCTGGAAAAAGTATCAAGGATCGCTAGTTCAGTTCGGGGCGGAGAATTGACAATTTTGAAACCGAAGCGGTTTCTGGGACTTTGTGCTTACCTCCATCGTGCCGGAAGGCGTGCTAGAGGTGTTAGGTTTCAGCCTGGCTTTGTTCACGGTGATCTTCATTTCCGGAATATCCTGATATCAGAAGAACTGGTTTCCTTCGTTGATTTCTCCAGTCAGCGTTTCCCAATTGCCGAACACGATATCGCCAATCTGTGGCTCGCAAATGGCCTGGACCATTTGGCAGCTTCGAGTAGATATGCCGGGTTTGGCGGGGTTTCGAAGGCGGATTGGGATGCGTTCGAAGCAGGGTATGGACGGCAGCTTACCCGTGAACCGTTGTTTCAATTCTGCTTTGCCCTGCGGCTTTGGGAGTCTTGGATCAGATACTCGGCGTCTGGCCTTGCCGAAGGAGACAAAGGCCAAAGGCAGCGCGAGCTTCTCGTGCAGGTGCTCAACCAGTTTTTGGAGCAAGAGCCTGACTGAGACGTGTTTACCCTGCTAGAATAGCCCGTCGGGCGGGTCGGCGATGATGCGGCCCTGGCTCAGGTCCACGGTCGGCACTGCCTCCAGGGTAAACGGCAGCAGCACTGTGGATTGCAACCCAGGGCCGTGGATTTCCAGCAAGTCAGAGGCGCCGTGGTTCTGCACCGACTTTACCGTGCCCAGCAGCGTACCACCGGTGTCGTAGACCTCCAGCTCCATCAGGTCCGTGTGGTAGTACTCGTCGTCCGGCAGCTGCGGCAGCTGGTCGCGGCGGGCAAACAGGCGCAGGCCCTTAAGGGCATCGGCGTCTTCCTTGGTTTCGACGCCACCCAGCAGCGCCGCAAAGCCGTTCTTGATCGAACGGGTAATGGTCAGGGAATAGCTCTGGCTGCCGTCCTCATTGCTGAGCGGCGAGTAGTCCTCAATCTCTTCCGGAACGGCGCAGAAACTCTTGAGCCGCACTTCGCCGCGCACCCCAAAGGACCCGGCAATAGCGCCTACGCAGATCAGATTGCTCATGGTGTCAGTCCTTTGCACAGAACCCCGCGCGCAGCCATTGGCCGCCGGATTGTTCGCAGAGTTCGCCTTGGTGGTTTCGTTCAAAGAGGATGCCTGCGGTAAAGGCCACTGCAACAAAAAACACAAGCCTTATCAACCGTCCCATCGACGGCCTCAGCGGGTTTCAAGCGGCAGATCCGCCATCCGGCTTTCCCAGCCGGTTTGTTCCAGTTCGGGGATCTCCGACAGCCGTTCCGGATAGCCGATGCAGAAGTAACCGATCAGCTGCCAGCCTTCAGGCGCGTTCAGGTCGCGATTCAGCTGCTCCGGGTCCAGCACCGAAACCCAGCCCAGGCCCAGCCCTTCGGCCCGCAAAGCAAGCCAGAACAGGGTGATGGCGGTGACCACCGAATAGCGGCGCATCTCCGGCATGGTTGCGGCGCCAAGGCCATGGCCCTGTGCAGTCTCGTCGTCACAGTAGACTGCCAGCTGCACCGGGGCGTCGCGCATGCCGGAAAGCTTGAGCCCGGCATACATTTCGGCGCGATCGCCAGAGTATCCTGCAAGCGCTTCCGCATTGGCAGCTTCGAAATTCTTCAGGGCGGCGGCTCGGGCGGTGTCGCTTTGCACCCGCAGAACGCGCCAGGGTTCGCTCAGGCCCACGGAAGGGGCGAAGTGAAAGGCAGAGAGGCAGCGCATCAGCACTGCCTCTTCCACCGGATCGCTGCGGAACCGGCGCACGTCGCGCCGGAGCCGCATCAGCAGATTAAGCTGGCTGCGGAACTCTTCGGGAAAAGCACCCCGCAGCTCCACGGAATTATTCCGCGTCTGCAGCTGCTTCGGCGGCTTCAGCAGCCTTTGCAGCTTTCTCTTCTGCGCGTTCCTGGGCTTTCTTGCCCGGGGTGCCTTTTTTCGGGTTGCTGCGCTCGGCCTTGGCACGGACGCCTGCGGCTTCCAGCATGCGGGCGATACGGTCGGTCGGCTGCGCGCCCTGGTCCAGCCAGTGCTGCACGCGCTCCATGTCCATTTTCACGCGCTCTTCCGAATCTTTCGGCAGCAGCGGGTTGTAGGTGCCCAGCTTCTCGATGAAGCGGCCGTCGCGCGGCATGCGGCTGTCAGCAGCCACGATGCGGTAGAAGGGACGTTTTTTCGAGCCGCCGCGGGCCAAACGAATTTTCATTGCCATGGGTACATCTCCTTTGATGGCGTTTTCCGGGGTATGCCCCGGTTGTTCCTGTTGTCGTTGTTATTCTTGGTGTTTTTTGTGGTGGCGGATGACTTCACCGATGATGAAGTTCAAAAATGCCTTGGCGAATTCAGGATCCAGATCGGCCTGATCCGCCAGGTCTTCAAGCCGTGCAATCTGTGCCGCTTCGCGGGTCGGATCGGACGGGGGAAGGTCGTGTTCGGCCTTGAGGTGGCCAACGGCCTGGGTGTGCTTGAAACGCTCGCCCAATGTGTAGACGAGGATCGCATCCAGGCGGTCGATGCTTTCGCGGTGGCCCTTGAGCAGTTCGGCTGCGCGGGCAACGGGGTCATGTGTATCTGTTGTCATCGGGTTCTCCGCAATGCAGCAGGCCGGGGTGTCATCAAGGGGGTGTCATGCGTGCAGCGCGCGTGCACCATCTGTGCAGCGCCGCCGCGCAGCGTAGCGGGCGTGCAGCGCAGGTCAGGCGACGGGTGGCAGGAGACCGCATTATTGCCGTCGATTGCGGCTGCCTCGTGATCTTTTTCGGCATCAGGGCGAAACGCATCAAGTTTCTTGAGGTCGATATAGCTGCGAGCAGCCGTCCAGCCCGGATTTGAATAAAAATGTCCGCGTGCGGCGCGCGAAGCCTCCAGGGCATTCCCCCTGCCTGCGGTGCAGGGCCGGATGATCCAGGCGATCCTTTGTTCGGGCCAGGCTGCGGGCTGCTGGCCGTCGGCCATGCGGGAGGTTTCCGTCACCGGGATGTCAAACGGCATCAGCGCGCTCCTTCCGGCAGAAGGGCGCGACTTGGCCGGGATATGATCCCGCGACGGCACATCAGTGCAGGAACCCCTGTGCAGCCTGCGGTCCGGAGACGCGCGGTGGCGGCATGTGGCGCCAGGCACGGATATTGGGCGCTGGCTGCAGGCGGAAGGAGACGGGGCGTTCCGGTCGCGCGCCGACCCGGCGGGCCAGAGCGATGGAGGCGTCGTTTTCTTCGGGAACATAGGAAACGATCGTTTCCCAGCCTGCATCGGAGAACAGCCAGTCCAGCACGCATTGCGCAGCTTCGCTGGCATAGCCCTTGCCGCGTCCCGGTTCCATCAGGTGCCAGGACAGTTCCGGCTCCGGCCAGCCTTTAGGGAACCAGGGGCCGACAAGGCCAACAGCCGTGCCAGTACCGCGTTCAACCACGGCAAAGAGACCGTAACCGTGCAGATGCCAATGGCCGATGATGGTGGCAATCGACCACCACAGAGAATCAGGATCTTCCGCCGCGTCGATGAAACGCGGCGCGCCCGGATTCAGAAAAGCCGCATTGGCGTCAAACTCCGGATCAGCCGGAGACACCAGCAAGAGCCTTTCAGAAACAAGCCGTGGATACGGCTTTCGCTCGTTGTTCATGTTACACCCCTTTGCTCGGGCGGCGCACCGCCCGGCATGAATTTCACCCATCCAATGATGGAGTATTGGGCGGAGGGTGTAATTTTCGGTTAAACGGAGCGCGTCTGCAGCCGCTGGAACGGCCAATATCGGGTCAATTTGATGAAAGCTCATGCTTAAGCCTCCATCCCGCCGTCACTGTCCGGCGCATAATGGCGGTAGACAATGGTGTCGTCCGGGGTTTCACCCAGAGGCAGCGGCGCCGCGCGGTCAACTTTGGCGCCGAGCCGTTCGGCAACCGCGGCTGAACGGCTGTTGCCCGGCGTGACGTAGCTGACCAGGCTGCTGGCGCCCATACTGGTCCAGGCCCACAAAAGCGCTGCCGCTGCTGCTTCAGTCACGTATCCGTTGCCTTCGAAGCCGCTGCACAGCATCCAGCCGATTTCCGCTTCGGGGTAATGGGCCGGCTTGTTGATGCCCACCTGGCCGACCAATGCACCGTCTTCCGTGCGCTCAACGGCCCAGCTGCCGTGACCCAAAAGGGACCAGCTGCCCGTCTCTGCCGCAATCGTTTGCCAGCTGTCTTTCAGCGAAAACGGCCCGCCCATATAGTGCGCGCGCTCGCTGCACAGCACAGCGTGAAGCGGCGCGAAGTCCGCCATCACGTGGTGGCGCAGCGTCAGACGCGCAGTGGTTATGGTGGGCGCGACGGTCACGTTACTTCTTCTTACCAAAACCGCTGAGGCCTGCGGGCAGGCCCATGCCGCCGCCGAGACCCGGAAGTCCGCCGGGCAGGCCGCCTTTGCCGCCCATGGCTTTGGCCGCGGCTTCCAGCGCTTTGGGGTCCATCTGGCTGGGGTCCATGCCCTCCATGCCGGGCATGCCACCACCTTTGCCGAACATGCCTTTCATGGCCTGTTTCAGCATCTTGCCTTTGCCCATCTTGCCCATTTTCTTCATCATATCGGCCATCTGCCGATGCATCTTCAGAAGCTTGTTGAGGTCGCTGACTTCCATACCGGAACCGGCCGCGATGCGTTTCTTGCGGGAGGCCTGCAGCAGGGCGGGGTTGGCACGCTCTTTCTTGGTCATCGACTGGATCATGGCGATCTGGCGTTTCAACACCTTGTCGTCCATGCCGGCGTCCTGCACCTGCTTGGCCATTTTGCCCATGCCGGGCATCATCTGCATCATGCCCTCCATGCCGCCCATCTGGAGCATCTGTTCAAGCTGCATCTTCAGGTCGTTCATGTTGAACTGACCTTTCATCATGCGCTTCATCATCTTCTCGGCCTGTTCGGCCTCGATGGTTTCCTGGGCCTTTTCGACCAGCGCCACGATGTCGCCCATGCCGAGGATGCGGCCGGCGATCCGGTCGGCCTCGAAGGTCTCCAGCGCGTCCATCTTCTCGCCCAGGCCGACAAAGCGGATCGGCTTGCCGGTGACAGCGCGCATCGACAGCGCGGCACCGCCACGGCCGTCGCCGTCCATCCGAGTGAGCACCACGCCGGAGATGCCGATCTTGGCGTCAAATTCTTCTGCGACTTCAACAGCAACCTGGCCGGTCAGGCCGTCGACGACCAGCAGGGTCTCGCGGGGGGAGACCACGTTGCGGACGTCCTCGACCTCCTGCATGAGGGTCTCGTCGATGTGCAGGCGGCCGGCGGTATCCAGCATATAGACATCATAGCCACCGAGCGTTGCCTGCTGCTTGGCGCGTTTGGCGATGTCGACCGGTTTCTGGCCCGGCACGATGGGCAGGGTGTCGACGCCGATCTGGGTGCCAAGTACGGCCAGCTGATCCATCGCCGCCGGGCGGTAGATGTCGAGCGAGGCCATCAGGACCTTCTTGCCCTCTTTCTCTTTCAGCCGTTTCGCCAGCTTGCCGGTGGTGGTGGTCTTACCGGAGCCTTGCAGGCCGACCATCAGCACGGGTGCGGGCGGGTTGTCGACCTTGAGCTTGCCGGGGTCCTCATCGCCACGCAGCACGTCGACCAATGCGTCATGAACGATTTTCACCACCTGCTGACCCGGGGTCACCGATTTGGTGACGGCCTGGCCGGTGGCTTGTTCCTGCACTTTCTTGACGAAGTCGCGGGCAACCGGCAGCGAGACGTCGGCTTCCAGAAGCGCAACACGGACTTCGCGCAGGGCGGATTTGACGTCTTCCTCGTTCAGGGCGCCTTGCTTGGTAAGCCGGTCAAAGACGCCGGAAAGGCGTTCGGATAGATTTTCAAACATGCCTGCGGCCTCCTGATGCCGGTTACGTTATATGGCGCCCCCGTATGTAGGGAACATGCGGTCCATGCGCAAATGTCCCCGAGATCCGGTGTCAGTCGTGGGGGCAAACCAAACGAGTTTGCCCCCACGGGCGTAACACGCTGGTGGGGGGCGATCCCTGGCACGGGCAGGGACCGGAAGACTCAGTGCTTCCGGATGTTCAGGCAGGCGTTACGCGGAATGACCGCCCGAGTCAACCTTTGCCGGGCTTTCGGCCGGGAGCCATGCGTTGATCGCATCACTCAGCCGCTGCGGGCCGCGGCCGTTGGTATAGGCCTCGACCACCGGGTGGCGGCCGGCGCTCATACCGCTGTCCAGGATCAGGACGGGGCGGTAAAGCATGCGTGTGCGGCCTGAGCTGCGGCTGGTGGTGCTTTCCACTTCGGCGTGGGACAGGTCGGCCAGGCGGTGTTCCACCTTGCTGTAGCCGAATATGGACTGGCGGCGGATCACAATGCTGCCGCCGGGCCGGTCCAGGATCACCTGTACCCGGCGCACGAAAATGCATAAGCCGGCAAAGCCCATTCCACCGCCCATGAGGGCAAAGAAGAGGCCGAAGAAAATGTTTTCGCCGCCGGCGCTGGCAAGGCCGAAACCGGCGCCCACAAAGGCGAGGATGAAGAGAACCAGCATGATTCCAAACAGCCAGGGCGTGTCGGACAGGATCAATTGCTCGGGCGTGTTGCGGGTGATTTTCATGATGCAAGCTTACCTTAGGGAAGGTGTTCGTTCAGGGGAAAATGGCGGGCTTTGCGTCAAATAGTATGTGTGGGGCACCGCCGCTACGTCCTCTGTGCGCTTGACACGGGGCGGGGCGCTTGGCCAACATTAAAAATGGCCTCGTACTGCACTCAAGGGTACGGGGCGCTCAGAAAAGCATCGAGGCAGATCTTTGGCGCAGGCAAGCTGCACGCCCTTGGCGGCTGCGGTCCTTGGCGGGCATTCGCATCAGCTAAGGGAGGATCTGAGAACATGCGCGTTTTCACTATTCTGGGACCGTCGCAGTCCGGCAAATCAACGCTGGCTTCGGCGCTGGCCAATCTGGACGATGCCGCAGGCAAACGGCAGGAGGTTGCAGGTGTCGCCGCTTTGCAGCCTTTTTCATTCATGGGCGAGGACTGGGCCGCAGTCGACATTGCAGGCGGGGCCGACAATCTTTCACAGGCGGGCCCTGCATTGGCAGCCAGCGATGCGGCAGTGCTATGCGTCCCAGCTGATGCCGAGGCTGCGGTGCTTAGTGCGCCATATTTGCGCAAACTGGAAGAGGCGGGCATCCCCGCCTTTATTTTTGTCAACCGTATGGACCAGGCAGCCGACCGGGTGGCGGAAATCGTCGCGGCACTTCAGGCCTATTGCAACCACAACATCATTCTGCGGCAGGTGCCGATCCGCGAGAAGGGCCAGGTTGTGGGTGCTGTGGATCTGATTTCGGAGCGTGCCTGGCAGTATCAGGAGGGCAAGCCTTCGGCGCTGATAGAGCTGCCGGTGGCGATGTATACCCGTGAACAGGAGGCGCGCACCGAGTTGCTGGAGGCATTGGCAGATTTTGACGATGCATTGCTGGAGGAGCTGATCGAGGATCAGAAGGTGATGGCCGAGGAGGTCTATGAGGTGGCCACTAAGGTCTTGCAGCACAATGACCTGATACCGGCGTTGATGGGATCTGCAGAGCACAAGAACGGCATCCTGCGGCTGATGAAATCGCTGCGCCATGAGGCGCCGGATGTGGGAGTTGCATTGGAGCGCCTTTCGCAGGATGGCAAGGTGATTGCGGTCGGCTGCATGGCGGATCTGGTCAAGCATCTGGGCAAGACCATCATGGTGCGGGCCATGGACACGGGTGTCGGCAACGGCGCAGCGGTTGGCGGCGCGTCGCTGGGGTCGTTCACGGCAATTGGTGCGGCAGCGCAGGGCGCATTTGGGGCAGGGGACATGGGGCAGGCCGTCAAGTCCGACCATCTGAACCTGGGATTTGCTTATGGGACGGACGGTGCTGCGCCCTTGCCAGACTGGGCGCAGCCGCGGCCCTCAACCTTTCGGCGGGTGATCACCCCAATGCATGAGCGTGACGACGCGCGGCTGTCGGGCGCTTTGGAGCGGCTGGCGGAAATCGACCCGGCGTTGGAAGTTGGCCAGGATGAGGCCAGCGGCCATGCGCTGCTGAGCCTGCAAGGGCCGCTGCATATGCGCCGCATCAAGCACACACTGAAAGCAGAGTTCGGGGTCGAGGTCACAGAGGAGATGGTGCCGCCCGCCTTGCGCGAGACCATCAACAAGCCGGTGCAGATCCATCACCGCCACCGCAAGCAGTCCGGCGGCGCCGGGCAGTTTGCGGATGTGGTGGTTGAGGTGAAACCCTTGCCGCGCGGCAGTGGCTTTGTGTTTGAGGAAACTGTGAAGGGCGGCGCGGTGCCGAAGAACTATATCCCATCGGTCGAGGCGGGCGCGCGCGAGGCGCTGGCGCAGGGCTTGAACGGCCATCCGGTGGTGGATGTCTGCGTGACGCTGAAGGATGGCAAGCACCATTCAGTCGACAGTTCCGACTATGCATTTCGCACAGCCGGCAAGAACGCGGTGAAGGAGGCCATGGCAGAGGCCGGCGCCACGCTGCTGCAGCCGATCATGCGGGTGCAGATCCATGTGCCCTCGGTGTTCACTGGTGGGCTGGTGCCGGTGGTCAGCGGCATGAAAGGGCAGATCCTGGGGTTTGAAGCCGAAGACGGTGTCGCGGGCTGGGATGTGTTCGAGACCCTGTTGCCGATGGCGGCGCAGGATGAGCTGTGCAACACGCTGGCCAGCCATACCCGCGGCACTGGCTGGTTCAGCACCGGTTTTGACCATTATGAAGAAGCCCGCCGCGCTGATTTCGCTGAGGCCTGAGGCCCGGTGTGGCGCAAAACAACCTGCAAGGGGCGCTGGACCCCTTGCATTTCCCTGCGGTTCCGCGCGATCTGCTTGGCAATTCAGACAACGGTTTGCGGAGCAAGATCATGGACGCCTCTTCTGCTTATCAGGACAGCCTGCCTGTCTCCTCTGACGCGCTGTTGGCGCAGTTGGACGACTGGGGTATTCCCTATGTCCTACACACCCATGTGCCGCTGCGCACCGTTGAGGACGCCAAAAATGTCGAGGGTCAGTTCATGGTGCCGGGCGAAAACGCGCTGCGGCTGAAAAACCTGTACCTGCGGGACAAGAAGAAGCGGAACTATCTGGTCACGCTGGAGCAGGACCGGGAGATCGACCTCAAGGGCCTGGGTGCTGAGCTGGGCATCGGCAACCTGTCTTTCGGCTCAGCGGATCGGCTGCTGGAGAACCTTGGCATTCGCCCCGGTGCGGTCAGCCCGCTGGCGATGATCACTGGCGCAGAGAAAGGCGTGACATTCTATATGGATGCTGCCGCGCAGGACGCGGATGTGATCTTTATGCATCCGCTGGTCAATGACCGCACGGTCTCGATGACGCGCGCAGACGTCATGGCGTTTTTTGAGAAGATCGGCGTTGAAGTGCACTGGGTTTAGCCACTCTCTTTCCCCTCTAATGTCCCTACCGCAGCCGCCTAAACGGCGGCGGGGGTTGCAAACAGAAAGCTGTTGGCCGTTCTTTGCTGCCTGTGCCGCAGCATGCTGCTGCGTGCGGGTCGCTGGTTTTGCCTGTCAATGCGCTGATCGGCTAGGGTGAAATTGCCGCCAATCCTGACCTTGTCCTGAAGAGTCAGTAGGGCGGCGAGATCATGGCGGATCACCTGTGCTGTCTCAAGACGGGATATGACCTGTGCAGAGAGGCCGCGGGTCGCCGGGCCAAAGGCGGCGGGCGAAAGAGGTGATGTGGAGGATGGCATATGCCTTGGTGAAGGTCCTGTCCTTGTTGCTGATAGAGATCTGGGCTATTGCATTTTTGAACGCAGCACTGCCATTTTGGTGGGTGGTGTGCGAAATCGCGCAGATGCGGCATGCGAGTCAAGGAGGCAGTCATGGAGAATTGGGACGAGGTGCGCACCGCCTATCAGGTGGCCCGTATGGGCACGGTCAGCGGAGCCGCCGAGGTGCTTGGCGTGCACCATGCAACGGTTATACGGCATATCGATGCGATCGAGACGCGTCTTGGAGTGAAGCTGTTTCAGCGCCACGCACGCGGTTATACGCCGACGGAGGCCGGTCAGGATCTGTTGCGGGTGGCGCAGGCGACTGATGACCAGTTCAGCCAGCTCGTGGGGCGGTTGAAGGGGCAGGGCGAAGACGTTTCCGGGGAACTGGTGATTACCTCGCTCGCTTCTTTTGCGCCAATGCTGGTGCCGGCGTTGAAAGAATTTCAGGACATGCATCCCGGGCTGATCATCCGCTACCTGACCGGCGATCGGCTGTTCCGGCTGGAATACGGCGAAGCGCATGTGGCCGTGCGGGCCGGTAATGCGCCGGATCAGCCGGACAATGTGGTGCAGCCCTTCATCAAGCAGCAGGTGGGGCTTTATGCCTCCAAGGCCTATGCCGAAAAATACGGTGTGCTGCAGGGCGTGGAGGATATGGCGAACCACCGCTTCATTGGCAATGACGATGAAAACAGCCGCGCCCCGTTTTCGCGCTGGCTGCGGGCCAATGCGCCGACAGAGGCGATCTCGTTCCGTTGCTCCAACGGGTTCACCATGCAGAATGCGGTGCACAGCGGCGCTGGTATCGGCTTTATGGCGGCCTGGGAGGCGCGGCAGAATCCGAACCTGGTGGAAATGATGGCGCCAAAGGAAGACTGGGAAGGCACGCTGTGGCTGGTGACCCATGTAGACCTGCACCGCACCACCAAGGTGCAGACCTTCCTGAAGTTCCTGAAGGAACAGGCCAAGGTATGGCAGTTGTGAGCGAAGCGCTGCGCGGGCATCTGGCAATGCTGGCCTTTTCGGCTCTGGTTGCCGGCTCGTTCTCGCTGGGGGGGATGGTGGCGAATGAAATCGCTCCGGCTGCCCTGAATGCTGCGCGGTTCCTGATTGCCGCGGCCATCATCGGCTTGGCGGTGCTGGCCACACGGGGCATTCGCCGCGAGGATTACAAGGCGCCCTGGCGTTTTGCCGTTCTGGGTGGTTTGTTCGCGGCTTACTTTGTTTTGATGTTTTACGGGCTGCAGTCTGCTGCACCGGTTAGCGCGGCAGCGGTCTTTACCCTGGTTCCGGTGATGAGTGCTGTCTTTGGCTGGCTTTTGCTGCGGCAGATCACGTCAGGATGGATGGCGCTGGCCCTGTCCATCGGTGCGGCCGGTGCGGTTTGGGTGATCGTGCGCGGTGATTTCGATGTTCTGATGACCTTTGAGATCGGCAAAGGCGAAATCATCTATTTCTGGGGGTGTGTTCTGCACGCCGTCTACACGCCGCTGGTGCGCAGGCTGAACCGGGGAGAACCAGCGCTGCCGTTCACCTTTGGCATGCTGATTGCCGGTGCGGCTGTTTTGCTGGTTTTTGGCTGGGGTGACATCATGGCGACCAGCTGGCTTTCGTTGCCTTGGATCGTGTGGACCGGCCTGTTCTACCTTGCCGTCTGCGCCAGTTCCGCAACTTTTGTGCTGCTGCAGTACGCAACCCTGCGGCTGCCTTCTGCCAAGGTGATGGCCTATACCTATCTGACGCCAAGCTGGGTGATCCTGTGGGAGATTGCGCTGGGCCACACCGCGCCACCGGGTCTTGTGCTGATCGGTGTGGCGATGTCTGTGATCGCCTTGGTGATGCTGCTGGAAGGGGCTGCCAAGACGCAGCGGGCCGGAGCCTGATCGTTCGCCTTGATGGACATCAAGGCAGACTGGTATTGGGCTGCTACCGTGCAGGGCAGGAAATGCGCCCCAGGTAGTAAGGAGCGTGAAATGTTCAAGCATATTATGGTGCCGATTGATCTGCGCCTGCCGGATCCAGTGCCAAAGGCGATGAATGTGGCAATGGAATTGGCCAGTATAGAGGGCGCGCGGCTGACGCTGGTCAATGTGACGGGCGGCCATACCGGCGAAACGCTGGACGGCGAGACCGCAGCGGAAGCAGTTGTCATGCTGGCACGGCGGGTTGAGGAGAAGATTGCCGAGCGTTCGGAGGGGGTGAAAGTCGAGGGGATTTCAGTGCGTTCAAACGACGTGGCGGCAGAGGTGGATTCCATTCTTGCCCGAACTGTCGAGGAAATCGGCGCTGATCTTGTGGTGGCGGGAAGCCACGCGCCACGGCTGATGGATCATATCTTCTCGTCACATGCCGGGTATCTCGTGAGACATTCGAAAGCGTCGGTTTTTGTGGTGCGCTAAGCCCCTTGCTAGCCGCCGTCCCGGTCTGCCAGTTCCGCTTCCAGAAAGCGCTCGAAGGCATCAAGATTGACCGGTTCGAACTGACCGAACCCTTGCATCCAAACAGAGGCAGCCTGCATTGCGTCGGGCTGCAGCTTGCACCATTTCACCCGGCCGCGTTTTTCCTGCGCGATTAGTCCGGCGCGGGTCAGGATGGTCAGATGTTTGGAGATGGCGGCGAGCGACATCTCGAAAGGCTCCGCCACATCTGTGACTGCCATGTCATCCTCCAGGAGCATGGTGAGGATTGCCCGGCGAGTCGGGTCAGCCAGCGCTGCAAAGACGGTGTCGAGTGGATCGCTCATGCCTGACAGTCCTAAAGGGCAAGAACCGGGTCGACAATCCTGCAAAACATGCGATGGATCAGCGTGCGGCATGCTGGAGGGCGGTGGATATGGCTTTGCGCTATTGGGCGGTGATTTTCGTTCTCGGCATCGGCTGGGGCATGTCGTTCATGTTCAACGCCATCCTGCTGCGTGAGCTGGGGCCGTTGTCGGTGTCCATGGGACGGGTCGGTTTCGGTGCGCTGGGCTGCTGGGTCTATGTGCTGGCGGCGCGCAAAAAGGTGCCTGGCCGGCCCGGACGCTGGCTGGCGCTGTTTGGCTTCGGGGTGCTCAGCTATGCAGGGCCGTTTGCCTTTTATGGGCTGGGCCAGCAGCATATCGCCAGTGGCGTGGCGGGGATTGTCAACGCAACCACGCCGGCTCTGGCAGTGGTGGTTTCGCATTTCTGGCCCAGCGGTGAGCGGGCCTCGGCTCTGAAATCTCTGGGGGTGATCTGCGGTTTCCTGGGCATTGTTCTGTTGTCGCTGCCGCTGCTGCAAGGCGGCCAATCCTCGGAAGTCTGGGCAGTGCTGATTACCCTTTGTGCGCCGCTGTGCTATGCGTTTTCTGTCAATTTCGCGCGCAGCTTTCGGGATATGGATCCGGTGGTGCTGGTGGCCATCGCACTGACCGGCGCTACAGTTGCGATTGCCCCGCTGGCCATCTGGAGCGAGGGGCTGCCGCATGTCACGCGGATGGAGACCTGGGCGTCCCTGTTCGTGATCGGATTTGTGCTAACCTCTGCTGCTTTCATCGCCTTTTTCTGGGTGTTGCCCAAAGTGGGGCCGACCAATATCACTATGCCGACCCTGATTGCGCCGGTCTCAGCGTTGTTGCTGGGAACCTATGTGCTGAAAGAGCCGCTGCTGAGCGAGCATCTGTGGGGCATGGCTGCGATCCTTCTGGGGCTTTTGCTGATCGACGGGCGGATCGTCCGTTGGCGGTGGTAAAAACGCCCTCCGGACAAAATCAACCTTTTGGTTGAATATGGATTCCGGACCCGTTTTGCGTCGACAGCGGCTGCGGTAGAGCGGCGGGGCTCTCGGGGCTGGATTTTATTATTTTTAATAACAGTGTCTTAGGCCGCATTTAAATCTTCAATCCTTGTAATTGACTCCTAAGCCCCTTGGCCTTAGCACCCTGCATAGAAATTCGCGTGAGGATGGCGCCCGTGACCGATGACGACCAAAAGCAGCGCATGGCGCAGCTGGAGGAGAAATTGGCAGCGGCGCGTAAGGCCCAAGAGCCCAAGCCGCGCGTGGATGAGCATTATTCCCTGGCCAATCAGGCCTGGCGGATGGTGATTGAATTGGTGGCTGGTCTCGGGATCGGCTTTGGCATCGGATACGGGCTGGACCATCTGTTTGGAACCCTGCCTATCTTCATGGTGCTGTTTGTAATGCTGGGCCTGGCGGCTGGAGTGAAGACGATGCTTCGCACCGCGCAAGAGATCCAGGAACAGAAACTGGCCGAAGAGGCCGAAAAAAATACGCAAGACCGGGGCTGATCCGACGGGATCAGGCTCTGGCGACAGGAGAAGCGGACCGATGGGCAAAATTTTCTTTTACGCAGCTCTGGCACTGGTAGTTGTGTCGGGTCTGATTTTCGCTCCGGCGGAAGCAAAGCTGGCGATCCATCCGATGGACCAGTTCCAGGTGAGCGCGCTGTTCGGCGATCACATCTCCTGGTACACTCCGACCAATGTGACCCTGTGGATGGCCCTGGCGGTTGCCGCTGTGTTTGCACTGCTGGTTCTGGGGTCTTCGCGCCGTGCCATCGTGCCGGGCCGCGCCCAATCGGTTGCGGAACTGGCTTATGGCTTCATCTACAAGATGGTTGAAGACGTTGCCGGCAAGGACGGCGTCAAGTTCTTCCCCTATATCATGACCCTATTCATGTTCATCGTGATGGCCAACTTCCTGGGCCTGATCCCCGGCTCCTTCACCACCACCTCGCATATCGCTGTGACTGCGGTTCTGGCGGCGCTGGTCTTCTTCACTGTGACCATCGTTGGTTTCGTAAAGAACGGCGTTGGCTTCCTGGGCCTGTTCTGGGTGTCGAGCGCGCCGCTGGCGCTCCGCCCGATCCTGGCCATCATCGAACTGATTTCCTACTTTGTGCGCCCGGTCAGCCACAGCATTCGTCTGGCTGGCAACGTGATGGCTGGCCACGCGGTTCTGAAAGTGTTCGCAGGCTTTGCCGCAGCGCTGGGCATGTTCAGCTTCCTGCCGATCTTTGCCATCACCGCGGTTTACGCACTCGAAGTTCTGGTGGCCTTCATCCAGGCCTACGTCTTCACCATCCTGACCTGCGTGTACCTGAAGGACGCACTGCACCCGAGCCACTAAGGCCAGGATCTGAAAGCTTACCGGGCGGCGCCCACAAGGCCCTGCCCAAACTAGAAATCACCACATTCCATCGTAAGGAGAGAAATCATGGAAGGCGATATCGCACAACTCGGTCAGTTCGTCGGCGCAGGTCTGGCAGCAATCGGTTCCGGCGCAGCCGCAATCGGTGTGGGCCACGTGGCTGGCAACTTCCTGGCAGGCGCTCTGCGCAACCCGTCGGCAGCTGCCGGCCAGACCGCAACCCTGTTCATCGGCATCGCGTTTGCAGAAGCACTGGGCATCTTCTCGTTCCTGGTCGCTCTGCTGCTGATGTTCGCCGTCTAAGACCTTAGGAACCTATTTCCTTACGGCCGGGCAGTGCAGAACCTGCACTGCCCGGTGTAACGGCAAGTTCCTGGGAGGACGACATGGCATCAAATACGCAAGAGGCAGCACACGGCGGCGGTTCCGCAATGCCGCAGCTGGACTTCTCGACCTTCGGGAACCAGATCTTCTGGCTCGTGGTCGCGCTGGTTGTGATCTACCTCATCCTGTCGCGCATCGCGCTGCCCCGCATTGCGAGCGTGCTGGCCGAGCGTCAGGGGACCATCACCAACGACCTGGCAGCGGCTGAAGACTTGAAAGCCAAGGCTGTCGAGGCCGAAAACGCATATAACAAAGCTCTGGCGGATGCCCGTGCGGAAGCGCAGCGGATCGCTGCCGAAACCCGTGCAGAAATTCAGGCCGGGCTGGATGAGGCAATTGCCAAAGCAGACGAACAGATCTCTGCCAAGGCGGCTGAATCCGAAAAAGCAATCGCCGAGATCAAAGCCGGCGCGCTGGAAAGCGTGAAGGCTGTGGCCACCGATACCGCAGATGCGTTGGTGACTGCACTGGGCGGAACCGCAGATGCAGACGCAATTGCTTCGGCAGTTGCCGAGCGGACGAAAGGATAAGGACATGCGCAATATTCTCGCTCTTGCCCTGACACTTGGCGCGGCTTCACCTGCATTCGCAGTCGGCGGCGGCATGGACCTGTCCAACACCAATCTGGTTGTTGCGCTGGCGTTCATTCTGTTCATCGGCATTCTTTTGTTCGCCAAGGTGCCGTCGCTGCTGGCTGGCCAGCTCGACAACCGTGCCGACGGCATCCAGAAGGAACTGGACGAAGCCCGTGCTCTGCGTGAAGAGGCCCAGACCGTTCTGGCGTCCTACGAGCGCAAGCAGCAGGAAGTTCAGGCTCAGGCTGATCAGATCGTGGCTGCTGCCCGTGACGAGGCTGCCCGTGCAGCTGAACAGGCCAAGGCTGATCTGCAAACCTCCATCGCCCGCCGTCTGGCGGCTGCTGAGGAGCAGATCGCTTCGGCAGAAGCTTCGGCTGTGAAGGAAGTTCGCGACCAGGCGATCTCCATTGCTGTTGCAGCTGCGGATCAGGTGATCGCGAAGCAGATGACCGCCGCTGAGGCCAACAAGCTGATCGACGCCGCCATCGCGGATGTGGACGCCAAGCTGCACTAAGCATTGGCTGACACAGACAAGTTAAAAGAACCCGGTCCGAGTGGCCGGGTTTTTTGTTTGGAAGTGGGCGCTTTGAGTCCAAATTGCAGAATGCTGCGGCGAGTATGTACGTCAGCTTTGCCGCAATCGGACCAGGCTACACGGATCTTCAAAGCTTGCTGTTTGATCCCATGGTTTGATGGTGTGATCCATTTGTTGGAATGGAAAGAAGAATTCTGGGAAAATTCGTCACGGCACCACCACGACCAGGCTCGCCGTCAGAGCCACAATACAGAGATCGCAAAGCCGAGCCTCGGAAGTCGTGCTCAACCAATTTCAGCAAAGAAGAGGAAGCCGAAACGGTAGCAGTTCAAGTGCTCCTCGATTGGCGTCTTACCCCTTCGACATTGTTGAGGTCAGGACTGAAGAGAGGAAACAGCATGTCTTTGTGGCTATCGAGCGTACCAGAAAGTTAGCCGTTGCCCAGCTGGTAGAGAAAGCCAATCGCAAGACGACCTGGGGGTTTCTTGACGACCTCCCTGAAGCCGTGCCTAGCTAGATCCTGACGGATTACGCCATCCTGTTCGCAGAGCAACCGCGCAACCGGAACACAAACTTTTCTCAGCTGATGCGGTTCAACCTGATCCGTCACGGCAATAGGATTGAACATCCCCCGACCTTACCGAACCACCCATGGACCAGCGGTCGGGTTAAAAGGATGAACTGCACGATCAAGGACGCCACGGCCAAACGGTCTCGCTGCACAAGCCACGCGCAGCTTCGAATACACGTCGCGGACTTTCTGGACGCCTACAGCTTTGCTTGACGCTTGACGACAGCCATCGGACTGACGCCCTACGAATACATCTGCAGAAACTGGACATCAGAGCCAGATCGTTCCATCCTGACCCTATCCACCGGATGCCGGGATTAGCGCCTAGGCGTCGGTCCCGGGTGATTTTCTGGAGCCGTTACCATGATCACATTTCAATTTTTGATCACTGCTTTTATCGTTGTCCTCGCGCCTGGTACGGGTGTTATCTACACTCTCGCGCTGGGTCTTGGCCAAGGCAGGCGGGCCTCAATATGGGCGGCCCTTGGCTGTACAATCGGTATCGTGCCGCACCTTGCTGCCGCAACGCTCGGGTTGGCTGCTGTGCTGCACAGCTCGGCGCTGCTGTTTCAGATCGTCAAGGCCGCGGGTGTTGCCTACCTTCTTTACCTTGCCTGGCAGGCGCTGCGCAGCGGCGGCGCGCTGGCGGTGACGTCCAAACGCACCAGCCAGCCCGGCTGGAAAATCGCCTGGCGCGGCGCCCTGATCAATATCCTGAATCCTAAACTGTCCGTCTTTTTCCTGGCGCTTCTGCCGCCTTTTTTGAGCGGCAATCCATCCAGTTCCACACTGGAAATGTCAGTACTGGGGCTGGTTTTCATGGCTCTGACCTTTGCCATCTTTGTGCTCTATGGGCTGTTCGCCGCCCAGGCCCGCAGCTATCTTCTGAGCAGTGAGCGTGTACTGACGTGGCTGAACCGCGGATTTGCTGCCGTCTTTGCTGGCCTCGCCGCCCGGCTAGCAATGGAGCGCGCCTGACCAAATTATCCGGAGGCCGCCAGATGAGTGACGACAGAACCATCAGCGTCTACAATGACCGTGCGGCAGACTACGCTGAGCTGGTCACCAGCAGCAAGGACAGTGGAGAGGAAGCAGATTTCCACGCCTTCACGTTCCGCCTTCCGAAAGATGGCACCGTTCTAGACCTTGGCTGCGGTCCTGGTCACTGGGCCGCGCGGCTCCGGGATGCAGGCTTTCGCGTGGCCGCGCTTGATGCTTCGCCGGAAATGGCTGAAGCTGCCCGGGCGGCTTACGGGATTGAAGTCATTACCGCCGGATTCGAGGCCTTGGATGCAGAGGCGGTGTTCGACGGCATCTGGGCCTATTTCAGCCTGCTGCATGTTCCGCGGGCGGAGCTTGCTATCCACTTGTCCTCTGTGCACCGGGCCCTGCAGCCCGGCGGAGCTTTCTGCCTGTCGATGAAACTGGGCCAGGGCGAAGGCCGTGATGATCTGGGCCGGTTCTACGCCTACTACAGCGAAGAAGAGCTGCAGGGAAAACTCAAAGCCGCTGGTTTTACAATTCTTGGCTGCCGCCACGGCCATGTCAAAGGTCTGGCTGGCACCGGCGAAGACTTCGTAGTACTGACGGCGCATGCCTGATTTATTTGCTTATACCGACGGCGCCTGTTCTGGAAACCCCGGCCCCGGCGGCTGGGGCGTACTGCTGCGCGCCATGGACGGTGACACCATCGTCAAAGAAAAAGAACTGCAGGGAGGCGAAGCGGAGACCACCAACAACCGAATGGAGCTCCTGGCCGCAATCAACGCGCTGGAAAGCCTGGCGCGGCCATCGACGATAACTGTGGTCACCGATTCTGCCTATGTGAAAAATGGCGTCACTGGCTGGATCTTCGGGTGGAAGAGGAACGGTTGGAAAACCTCCAGCAAGAAACCGGTGAAGAACGTTGAGCTGTGGCAGCAACTGGACGCAGCGCAGGCCCGCCACAAGGTGACCTGGGAATGGGTCAAGGGGCACGCAGGCCACCCGGAAAACGAACGCGCGGATGAGCTGGCCCGGGCCGGCATGGCGCCTTTCAAGAAAAAGAAAAGCGCTTGATGCACGAGGGGTGCAGATGACCTTTCTGGCACTGCTGGACTATGCTTCGGTGCTGGTCTTTTCCCTTTCCGGCGCGCTGGTGGCCAGTCGGGCGCAGCTGGACATCGTCGGCTTTGCCTTTGTCGCCTGCCTGACTGCGCTCGGCGGTGGCACCCTGCGCGACTTGCTTTTGGACCGCAATCCGGTGTTCTGGATTGCCAATTCCAACTACATCCTGTTGGCTGCCCTGGCTTCGGTGGCAGTATTTTTTACTGCACATCTGCTGGAAAGCCGCCTGCGCTGGGTTGTCTGGCTCGACAGTTTCGCGCTGGCCATCGCAGTTTCTGCAGGCACCGGCACCGCTGTCGCACTGGACAGCCCGCCGGTGATCACCGTGCTGATGGGCATGGCCACTGGCACCATGGGCGGGCTGATGCGTGATGTGGTCTGCAACGAAGTGCCGTTGGTCCTGAAACAGGGCGAACTTTACATCTCCTGCGCGATGGCAGGCGCAATGACAGCAGTTCTGGGCATCTGGCTGGGGCTGGAACTAGGGCTTTCGCTGATAGCCTGCGCCGGCGTCTGCTGGAGCCTGCGCGCGGGGTCGATCCTGTTCGGCTGGCACCTTCCGGTCTACAAAAGCCGCCCGCCGCGCAGCTAAGACGGGCTTCATGCGGGTATGCGGTTGCCTTCACAGTTTGAAGAAACGCCCGGCCCGGTGAGCAAACCATCGCCCGAGTTGACAAGCAGGTACTCATCGACATCCACCACCATGACCCAATCGGCTGCAGCGACCTTGGGCTCGGACTCTGCCCACATCAGCGCGCTTTTTTGCGGGCCCCGGCGCATCACACGGCTGAAACGGTGCTCAATCACCCCCATGCGGTGAAGGCAGCGCAGGATGTGGTCGGTCGGATCCGAGCAATCGTTCGTAAAAACAACGAAATCACTGACGCCAATCGACTTATAGTGGCTAATCCAGTCGAGAATGTAAGGGCCCTCGTCCTTCATGGAGGTCACGACGACCACGTTCGGCGAACCTGCCCGGCCGCTATTCTGTGTCATCTTAAATAGCGCGCTCTGCCTCGGCATCCGCCATTTTTGGCGTGGTTGAGAACGTGCTAACTATTCGACAGAATGATCTATCAGGAGTCACCTTCTGCCATAGCGTTGCCAAAGCCATATCAGTGCAAGGGCGCCCAGCACTGCGCCAATGAAACCCGCCATCAACCCCATCACTGCCAGCAGTGCCCGTAGCACCAGGCCGCCAACCAGCGCCCCGGCCATGCCAATGCAGACCGTGGTGATGATATCGGTTTCCAGCTTCATCAGCCGGGTTGCCAGGAAACCGGCGGCGGCACCGATGACGATCAGAGCTAGGATTGGCATCAGGCCCTCCAGTTACAGGCGGCTGCCCTTCTGAACCGGGAAGCCACGCAGGAATACATCCGGATCCTGCGCGCTTTTGCCCGCCCGTTGCAAGCGCAACAGCTGCACTGCGCCCGCACCGCAAGCCACGGTCAAAGCATCATCCAGAACTTCTCCGGGTGCGCCCTGGCCCTCAGCGAGTTTCGACAACAGCAATTTCACCCGCTGGCCCTCAATTTCGCACCAGGCGCCGGGGAAGGGGGACAGGCCGCGGATTTTTCGGTCCACGTCTGCGGCGGGCCAGGTCCAATCAATCTGCGCCTCTGCCTTGTCGATTTTTTCGGCATAGATGACGCCTTCGTTCGGCTGAACCTCTGGCACCAGATCCGGCAGATGGGTCAGTGCTTCGACGATCAGGCCCGCGCCCATTTCTGACAGACGGTCATGCAGCTGCGCGGTGGTTTCTTCCGCTCCTATAGCAGTGGCATCACGCAGCAGTACCGGGCCCGTGTCCAGCCCCGCCTCCATCTGCATGATGCAGATGCCGGTCTTTGCATCCCCTGCCATGACTGCCCGGTGAATCGGCGCCGCGCCACGCCAGCGCGGCAGGAGGCTGGCGTGAATGTTCAGACAGCCCTGCGCGGGCGCATCCAGCACCGGTTGCGGCAGGATCAGCCCATAGGCAACAACCACGGCAACATCCGCATTGAGCGCGGCAAAGTCCTGCTGCTCAGCGTCGCCTTTCAGCGAGACCGGATGGCGCACCTCCAGCCCCAAGGCCGCGGCGCGAGCGTGGACGGGTGTCGGGCGGTCTTTCTTGCCGCGGCCTGCAGGCCGGGGAGGCTGGCTGTAAACGGCGGCAATCTCGTGCCCGGCCGCGACCAGCGCGTCCAGCACCGGCACTGAGAAGTCTGGCGTTCCCATAAAGATAATGCGCATCGCAGTTCCCCGTCCCAGCCCCATTGCCATACCGCAAGATTGGCGGTGTTTGTCTGTGTCAGCACAGGTTCGCGCGCGCCCTGGGGGCGGGGGTGGACGCGAACCGGATCGCAGGTGATCCGGAAATGGGGATCAGCCGTTCAGCTTTTTTGCCTTGCGGATCAGCATGTCGCGCTTCACCTTGCTGAGGTGATCAAAGTACAGTTTGCCGTTCAGATGATCGATCTGATGCTGCACCGAGGTCGCCTCTATCCCGACAAAGTCCTTGCGATCCACCATGCCCTGCTCGTTCAGGAAACGGACAGTCACTGCACGCGGGCGTTTGATTTTGGCAGACACCCCGGGCAGGTTTGGGCTGGCCTCGTCGTGTTCACGCAGTTCAATCGAGGAATGCAGGATTTCAGGATTCGCCAGCTTCACCGCCCTGCCGCGTTCAGAGGAGCCATCCACCACCGCCAGTCGCAGCATCACGCCGATCTGGTTGCCCGCCAGGCCGACACCCGGCATCGCATCCATGGTATCTACCATGTCCTTCCAGATTTCGCGGATCTCGTCTGTGATTTCAGTCACTTCTTCGGCCTTGGAACGCAGGCGCTTGTCAGGCCAGGGCAGGCAGGTGCGGACAGTCATGTCTGGTATTCCCTCAGGCGCGGGCGCGTTCGCGCTTTAGCTTCTGCATTTTGCGGGTGATCATCTGACGCTTCAGCGGCTTCAGATGATCAATGAACAGCTTGCCGTTCAAATGGTCGATCTCATGCTGCACGCAAGTCGCCCACAGCCCATCAAAGGTTTCGCGCTGTGCTTTGCCGTCACGGTCCATCCATTCGACCTCAACCACCTTGGGCCGGGTCACTTCTGCATATTGGTCCGGGATCGACAGGCAGCCTTCCTCATAGACATTGGTTTCACCCGAAGAGGAAATGATCTCAGGATTGAACATCACCAGCGGACGCGGTTCATCGTCGTCTTCCTTGACGCAATCCAGCACGATCAGCCGCTGCAAGATACCGATTTGAGGCGCTGCCAGGCCAATACCGGGAGCGGCATACATGGTTTCCAGCATGTCATCCGCCAGCACGCGCAAATCATCGCTCAGGTCCGGCACAGGCACGCAGACCTTTTTCAGGCGGGGGTCGGGATGGATCAGGATCGGTCTTTTCATGGCTTTCATTTATGCGATCAGCAGAGGTATCGCAACGCCCCCCTTGCGCCCCGCGCTGCAGCGATTAGCTTCGCTTGCGACCATATGGGAGTTCACCACATGAATTTTGACAAACCCACAGACCGCTGCGGCACCCACAGCTCTAAATGGGACAAGATGGAGCAGCTGTTCGGCGTCTCCTCCGACGACGGCCTGGCGATGTGGACAGCAGATTCGGACTATGAAACCGCGCCTTGTGTCATAGAAGCCGTCAAAAAGGCCGCAGAACATGGCGTCTTTGGCTACTCCTGGCAGCACCCGGAATATCTGCAGGCGGTGCAGTGGTGGATGAAGACCCGGCATAACTGGGAGATCGAGACCGACTGGATCCTGACCACCCAGGGCCTGGGCAACGCGATTGCGCTTTGCCTTGATGTGTTGAGCGCCCCCGGCGATGGCGCGGTTATCTTCTCGCCTGTGTACCATGAGTTCGCCTACAAGGTGAACAAGGCCGGTCGCAAGGTGGTGGAATGCCCGCTGGTGCGAGAGGGCGATGACTATATCGTCGATTTGGATGACGCCCAGTCGCGGCTGGACGGGTCTGAGAAACTGCTGCTGTGGTGCTCGCCCCAGAACCCTTCGGGCCGGGTCTGGACGCCGGAAGAACTGCGCGCGGTGGCCGATTTTGCCAAGCGCAACGGGCTGATCCTGGTATCAGACGAAATCCACCACGATCTGGTCTACCCGGGCCACACCTTTGTCCCGATGGACGCGGCTGCCCCTGACGCGCGTGCCTGGACCATCACCCTGACCGCCGCCTCCAAAACCTTCAACATCGCAGGCCAGCGCACTGGCAACATGATCATCGCCGACCCGGACTTGCGGGCAAAGATGCGCAACCGTCTCAACACGCTGGACTATGACCCGAGTTCTCTTGGCGTGGCGATGATCACTGCAGCCTATTCGCCCGAAGGCGCGGAATGGGTAGATGCACAGATTGCGCATCTGGAAGGCAACAGAAAACTGTTTGATGAGACCGTAAACGCATTGCCCGGCCTGAAGTCATTGCCGTTGGCCTCTACCTACCTGGCCTGGGTAGATTTCTCTGGCACCGGCATGAGCCGCGAAGAATTCGTCAAGCGCCTGCGCGAAGAGGCCAAGATCGCGACCTCGCCCGGCGACGGTTTCGGCGCTGGCGGCGTGTTTATGGAACGCTTCAATCTGGCAACCCAGCGGTCGCGCGTGGAAGAAGCCTGCCGCCGCCTGACGGCAGCTTTCTCGGACCTGCAATAAAATGAAGCGCCTGCTGCGCCTTTTGGTGCTGGTTATTCTGACCGGTGCCGTCTGGATGGCTTGGCAGGCCTTTGCCCCACACCCGTTGCCGCCGCCACAGGCCGCTGCAGTGGAGCAGATCGACCGTATTCTGATCGAGAAATCCGCACGGCGGCTGACGGCCAGCCGCGGCGGCGAAACCGTGCTGGAATTTCCTATAGCACTGGGGTTTGACCCCAGCGGGGACAAGTTTCAGGAAGGGGACGGCAAAACGCCAGAAGGGGTCTTTCAGATCGACCGGCGCAATCCGAACAGCGCTTATCATCTGTCGCTGGGCATCAACTATCCACAGCCTGCAGACATGGCGCAGGCCCGGGCTGCAGGTGTCAGTCCCGGTGGTGATATCTTCATTCATGGCCAGCCGAATTCAGTGGGCAATTTGATCACCCTGCCAGGCGATTGGACCGCCGGCTGCATCGCTGTCAGCAATGAACAGATGGAAACGCTCTGGCGTCTGACGCAGCTCGGGACGGAAGTGGAAATCCGCCCCTAAGCCTGTCTGACCCTGCTTCAGATCTTGCCCTGCGACTGATCAAAGGGGATCAGCCCAGCAGGTGAATCCGGGGACTTGTAGAAATCCAGCGGCGCCCTGTCGGCAGCAGGCGTCGCGCGTTTGAATTCATAGCACATCTCGCCGCCCTCTTCCTCACCGGCGACGATCAGGCATTGCGAGACATGGCGGGCGCCATCATAGATATCGACCAGCCCGCGCAGCATCGGCGCAGTATCCGTTTCGACCGAGAACCCGGTCTTCCACAGGCGCAGCACCGGATACAGCTCATTGTCCGCCATCACCCGCAAACGGCTTTTGCGCCGCATCCCCTGCAGGCGGGCAGTATCAAGCGCTTCCTGCACGGCTTTGGGTACATAAGTATTCATATCAGCGGCCTTCCAAATGCGTGACGTTCCTCAGTCCTTCTTTCAACGGTGCGTCACAAATGGATAAAATCAAGTGAACATTTTTGGAAATTTGACGGGCGCGCAATTTTGTTACTGCTGTGCAATGGCGCAGAAGCCCTGCGCGCATCAGTGCATAGGCGCGGAGGGGTGGCCTGCTTATGCTCATTTCAACACAGCAGCGGGAGCACCGGCAATGGGCCTTTTGATCGACGGCAAGTGGCACGACAAGTGGTATGATACCAAATCCACTGGCGGGGCCTTCAAACGCAGCGAATCGCAGTTCCGAAACTGGATCACCGCCGATGGCAGTACCGGCCCCGGCGGCTCTGGCAGTTTCGCGGCTGAAAGCGGGCGATATCACCTATATGTCTCGCGGGCCTGCCCCTGGGCCCACCGCACCCTGATCTTCCACAAGCTGAAGGGGCTGGAGCCGCATATCTCCGTCTCCACGGTGCACCCGGACATGATGGAGGAAGGCTGGACCTTCGAGACAGATGATCACGGCGCTACTGGGGATGCGCTGTTCGGCAGTAGCCGCATGCATCAGATCTATACCCGCGCCGATGCCAGTTATACTGGCAGGGTGACGGTACCGGTGCTGTGGGACACACAGCAGAACACCATCGTTTCCAACGAAAGTTCCGAGATCATCCGCATGTTCAATTCGGCCTTTGACGGGATCACCGGCAATACGGACGACTACTGGCCCGAAGAATTGCGCGAGCCGATCGAGGCCGTGAATGCCCGCATCTACAGCACTGTTAACAATGGCGTTTACAAATGCGGCTTTGCCACCACGCAAGAGGCCTATGACGCAGCAGTAGAGCCGCTGTTTGCAAGCCTGGACTGGCTGGAGGATCTGCTGTCGCAGCACCGCTACCTGTTGGGAGCACGCATCACTGAGGCCGACTGGCGGCTGTTCACCACGCTGTTGCGTTTTGATCCGGTCTATCATGTGCATTTCAAGTGCAACCGGAAACGGCTGGTAGAATACCCGAACCTCTGGGCTTATGTGCGCGAGCTTTACCAATGGCCGGGCGTGGCGGAAACCGTGGGTATGCAGCACATCGTACGCCACTATTACTACAGTCATGTCACCATCAACCCGCACCGGATCACCCCCATCAATCCGGATATCAACTGGCGGGAACCGCACCGGCGAGGCTAATGGCATCCCCCCAAAAATAGGGAGTTCACGCACCGCTCAGCATAGGGTAATACGCGCCTTGCCTCAGATGGCGTCCGGCGCAGTCCGGAGCGAACTCTCACCGGTGGTGACCGCGATGCATGACCTCTCTCACGACCCTGCACCCCAGCCCCGCGATCATGGCGGCAACCTGAGCGCAGCCATGGCCGAGTTCGGCGGCACCCGCAGCGGCTGGATCGACCTGTCCACCGGCATCAACCCCCAGCCCTATCCGTTACCGGACTTTGACGCCAGTGACTGGGGTGCCCTGCCGGATGCGGACGCGCTGGAAGATCTGGAACGGGCCGCACGCGCCTTTTGGAAAATTCCAGAGGAGGCCGCCGTTCTGGCCGCGCCCGGCGCCTCCGCCCTGATTGCCGCTATTCCTGCACTGGCAGATCCCCGCTGGGTACAGATCTCAAAGCCAACTTACAACGAACACGCCGCCGCCTTCGAAGCCCGCGGCTGGATCGTCAGGGTGCACGGCCCCGCCGAAGCCAAGGTTGCGGTGCACCCGAACAATCCGGATGGCCGCCTGTGGGAAGAGGGTAAGCTCTCTGCGCCCCTGACCATCATCGACGAAAGCTTTTGCGACATCTGCCCGGACCAAAGCCTGATCCACATGGCGGCCCGCCCCGGTGTCGTGATGCTGAAAAGTTTTGGAAAATTCTGGGGGCTGGCCGGCCTGCGGCTGGGTTTTGCCATTGGCGACCCCAACCTGATCGCTCAGCTGTCCACCTGGCAAGGTCCTTGGGCGGTGTCCGGCCCGGCTCTGCGCACCGGCGCGCGGGCTTTGCAGGATCACACCTGGGCAGAAGCCTCCCGCAACCGTCTGCATCAGGATGCCACCCGCCTGGACAAGCTGATGCTTGCAAAAGGTGCCGAGCTGGCGGGCGGCACCGGTCTGTTCCGGCTTTACGAAGTGGACGATGCCGCCACCTGGCAGCGAAATCTGGCCCGTAGCCATATCTGGAGCCGCATCTTCCCCTATTCCCGCACCTTTTTGCGTCTGGGCCTGCCGCCCGCTGATGGTTGGGACCGGCTGGAGGCCGCCCTGTGACCACTGCCGCAATGCTGACAGTTGCGCTGCTTCTGGATGCTGTTTTTGGAGAACCGGACTGGCTGTGGTCGCGCTTGATGCATCCCGCCGTGCTGATGGGCAAGGTCGTTGATTTTCTGGACCGCAAGCTCAACTCCGGCTCTGGACGGCGCATCAAGGGGGCGCTGGCCGCCGCAGCTCTGGTTCTGTGCGGCATCATTGCGGGCAAATTGCTGGCCGCGCCAGGCACTTTGTTTGAAATTCTGGTTGCTGCCATTCTGATCGCCCAGCGGTCGCTGACAGACCATGTCGCCGCCGTTGCCCATGGCCTGCGCAGCGGCCTGGAAGACGGCCGCAAGGCAGTGGCAATGATCGTCAGCCGTGACACCGCCGGTATGACAGCCCCTCAGGCCGCCCGCTCTGCCATCGAGAGCGGCTCTGAAAACCTGTCCGACGGCGTCATTGCACCGGCCTTCTGGTTTTTGGTTGCCGGGCTGCCTGGGCTGATCGTTTACAAGATGGTCAACACGGCGGACAGCATGATCGGCTACCGTAATGAGCGCTATCAGGACTTCGGCTGGGCCGCCGCCCGGCTGGATGACCTGCTGAACCTGATCCCCGCCCGGCTGACCGGGCTGCTGATCGCCCTTGCCAGTGGCCAGCTGCACCGCTGGCGCGCCATTGCAAAAGATGCCCGCAAGCACCGTTCTCCCAATGCCGGCTGGCCCGAAGCCGCAATGGCGCGGGCGCTGGACACATCGCTTGCGGGGCCGCGTTCTTATGACGGGCAGATGCGCGACTTCCCTTGGGTTCATGACACCGGCAGCAAAAGCGCCAGCGCCGGAACCATCACCCGTTCCGTTACGGTTCTTTGGCAGGCTTGGGGGCTTGCACTGGCCCTGACGGTTGCTATTGCTGTAATTTTCTAGCACATAAGCCCCTATGGGAGCGGTAAGACCAAGGAACGCCAGAACTATGCGCCTATTGCCCTTTGTCCTCGTAGCGGCTCTGCTGCCCGCGGCGGCACGTGCCCAATGCGGCGGCGGATTTCAGAATTTTGTGAATCAGATGAAAGACGAGGCGGTCCAGGCCGGCTATGACACTGCTACGGTCAACGCCTTCTTTGCCGGTGCCCGACAGGATGACCGGGTGCTCAAAGCCGACCGTGGCCAGGGTGTGTTTCAAAAACCCTTCATCGATTTTTCCCGCCACTTGATCTCGCAGAACCGTCTGAAGCACGGCCGCCAGATGGCACAGAAACACGATGCCACCTTCCAGCGCATCGAAAGCACTTATGGCATCAACCGCGGCGTGCTGCTGGCATTCTGGGCGTTTGAGACTGACTACGGCGGCTATCAGGGCGATTTCAATACCCGCGATGCGCTGGTCACGCTGGCCCATGACTGTCGCCGCCCCGACCTGTTCCGGCCGCAAGTGTTCTCGGCATTGGAGTTGTTCAAACAGGGCAATTTCGACCCCAAACGCACCACCGGTGCCTGGGCGGGTGAAATCGGTATGGTGCAGATGCTGCCCGGCGACATTCTGGAGCATGGTGTCGATGCGGATGGCGACGGCAAGGTCAGCCTCAAGACTTCTGCCCCCGATGCGCTGATGTCAGGGGCACGGATGCTGTCTCACCTTGGCTGGCAGGCAGGTCAGCCTTGGCTGCAGGAAGTCACCATCCCCGAAGACCTGGACTTGTCGCTCAGCGGTACGGCCCAAAAGAAATCCGTGGCACAATGGCGTAAGCTGGGCGTTGCGGCGCGGGATGGCAGCCTGCCCGAAGGCACCATGCGCGCCTCTTTGCTGCTGCCGCAGGGCCACAAGGGCCCGGCCTTTCTCGCCTACCCGAATTTTGACGTCTACTTTGAGTGGAATCAAAGCTTCACCTATGTGCTGACGGCTGCGTATTTTGCCAATCGGCTGCAAGGGGCAGATGTCTATGATGCAGGTGCTCCTGACAGCGGCCTGACCAGCGCGCAAATGAAACAGCTACAGCAGAAACTGCAGGCCCGCGGCCATAATGTAGGCAACATTGACGGCATTCTCGGCGCCCGCACCCGCGTCGCTGTGCAAAAAGAGCAAAAACGGCTCGGCCTGCCTGCCGATGCCTGGCCTACGCCGGCACTGCTCAAGAAGCTTTAGCGGACAGGAAACCGCTCTCCTTTCTGGGTGACCAGGATCACCCGGGCACCGTTGCGCACATACAGGTCGCAGCGGTTGAAGCCATTGGTGAAATCCACGCAGATACTGCCGTCGCGGGCAATCCGGTAAGTGCCCCAGGCGGTGCCGCCGCCGTTCTCAGCTGAATATGTATAGGCGTAGGCGCCGTTGCGCCCGTACTGCGACTCGCCGCCGTCAAAAAACTGGAAAGATTGCCCCGGAAGCGCCTGCAGCTCCGCCTGTGCAAACGGCGTATCCCCTGGGCGCAGCTGCCAATTTTCTGCCGCGGCACCGGCCGCTGCAAAACAAAGGAAAAGAGGCATGATCCATCTCATGCCCCTACCTTAGCGGTTGCTGCTGCAGCGCGCTGTCACGATCAGGTGACAGGCGCAGTTACCAGTCGATGAATTCCTCGAAGTCCTGCATCGCCCGGTTCCACTTGCCGACAGCCAGAGCGAAGTCATCCGACGTCATGCCGCTGTTCCCCAGCAGCACGTCCATTTCGATCCGGGCAGAGCCTTCTTCGGATACATAGGCACGGGCAAAGCGGTTGTTGGTATTCCATTCGTTGATCTTGGACAGCCGCACGCTTCCATCGGTCTGGTAGCCGGAGAAGAACTGGATCGCATCACAGTTGGTATTGTCTTCACAGCCGTAATAGTAAACTGAGAAATCGTTGCCGTAGTATTCGACCTTCAGGTTCGGATCGCCGACGCTGTCAGTGGTCACTTCGACATTGGCACCTTCGTCTTTGAAGAAGTTGGCGACGCTTTCGCCAGTCTTGGCCACCACATTCTGCGCCATCGCGGCCGTCGGCAGTATCAGCACCGCAGCTACGGCAATTGCTTTCTGAAATTTCATCTGTCACTCCACAAAACTTAGTCTTTGCAAACAGGCCACGGCTCAGATCCCCTCTGAGCCGGAGCTCACGCCACCATCGCCTCTGCCTTCTTGAGGTCAACCGAAACCAGCTGGCTGACGCCTTTTTCCTGCATGGTGACGCCAAACAGCCGGTCCATACGCGCCATCGTCACCGCATGGTGAGTGATGATCAGGAAGCGGGTATCGGTCTGACGGCACATCTCGTCCAGCAGATCGCAGAATCGGGTCACATTGGCATCATCCAGGGGGGCGTCGACCTCGTCCAGCACGCATATCGGCGCCGGGTTCGACAGGAACACCGCAAAGATCAGCGCCATTGCGGTCAGGGTCTGCTCGCCGCCTGAGAGCAGCGACAGCGTCGACAGCTTCTTGCCCGGCGGCTGGCACATGATCTCAAGCCCTGCGTCCAGCGGGTCATCGCTTTCGACCATCACCAGATTGGCCTCGCCGCCGCCGAACAGATGGGTAAACAGCATGGCAAAGCTGCTGTTCACCTGTTCGAACGCCGTCAGCAGCCGCTCTCTGCCTTCGCGGTTGAGGCTGGCAATCCCGTCGCGCAGGGTCTTTACCGCGCCTTCCAGATCAAGCTTCTCAGCCACCAGCGTATCATGCTCGTTCTGCACCCCGCGGGCGTCTTCTTCGGCGCGCAGGTTCACGGCGCCCAGGGCATCACGCTGCCGCTTGTAGCGGTCCACGTCGTGTTCCAGATCGTCCGAGGCAGGCATTTCATCCGGCGACACGCCCAGCTTCTCCAGCAGTGCTTGCGGGGTAATCTGCTGCGCCTCGATGATCCGGCCTGCCGCCTGGGTCACCGCATCCTTGGCGGCATCGCTGCGTGCCTCGGACCGCGCCCTTGCCTCGCGCGCCTCAGAGGCCAGCCGCTCGCATTCGCGCTCCTTGTGGACCGCTTCGCGCAGTTCCGCCTCAGCCGCAATCAGCGTCTCGGTTGCGGCTGATTTGCGGCTTTCCGCCTCAGCGATTGCCTCATTCAGCTCTTCGCGTTTTTCGGCGATCTCCGCCGGAACCGCACCAGCCTCCTCCAGTTCCTCCTGCGAGGTCTCGCGGCGCTCGGCCAATTCCTCGATCCGCGCCTCTGCGCTTTCCAGACGATGGCGCCAGCCGGACAGTTCCTTGGTCACCTCCTGTGCGCGCTTGGTGCGCGCCTCGCCTTCGCGGCGCAGTTCGTCATGGCTGGAGCGATGCGTCAGCATGGTGATCCGCGCTGCCTCCACCGACTGTTTGATGTCTTCCACAGAAGTGCGGGCCTGGTCCAGATCGCCAAGATCCCCCAGCGCCTTTTCAGCCTCTTTCAGCTGCAAGCGCGCGTTCAGCGCGTCTTCCTCATGGCGTGACACGGCAATGCCGAGCGTCTCCAGCTTGCCCTCGGCCAGGTTGCGGTCAGCCTCGGCGCGGCTCAACGCCCGGGCAGCATCCGCCACCCGCTGGTCTGCCACCCGGCGCGCCTGCCGCGCGTTCTGGTCGGCCAGCGTCACCTCTTCCAGCTTTTGCAGCAGCATTTCATGTGCCGCACGGGCACCGTCTGCCGTGGCGCTGACGCGCTCCATTTCCTGTTTCAGCGCCTCCAGCTTGTTCAGCTGTTCCAGTCGCAGCGCTGCGGCACTTGGCGCATCTTCGGCCCAGGCGCGGTAGCCGTCCCAGCGCCACAAATCGCCTTCGATCGTCACCAGCCGTTGGCCTGGGCGCAGCTGGGCCTGAAGGCCTGCGGCCGCATCGCCATCCACCAGGCCGATTTGCGCCACCCTGCGCGACAAGGCATCGGGGCCGGAGACGAACAGTGCCAGCGGCTGCACACCATCTGGCAGTGGCGCATCACTGTCATATCCAGACAGAGCAACCCAACCGGTTGGCCCGTCCGCATCCGCCAGCGGCGCGCGCAGGTCATCGGCCAGCGCCGCTCCCAGGGCCTTTTCATACCCCGGAGCCACCGTCAGCTCATCCAGAACCTGGCCGCCTTCGGCGGTGTCGCGCTCCACCAGCTTGGCCAGCGCCGTCGCTTCAGCGCGCAACGCGCCCAGTTCGCCCTCTGCCTCAGACCGCTGCGAACGCGCCTCTGCCTCGCGGGCCTGGGTTTCGGTGCGGGTCTCATCAGCTGCTTCCAGCGCTTCCTCAGCCATTTCCGAGGCCTCGCGCGCCTCTTCCTCAGCCACCACTGCAGCTTCGAATTTCTCCGCTGCCAGCCCCAGTGCTTGCTGCGACTCGCCCTGTGCAGCGCGCGCTTTTCCTGCCTCGTCCTCAGAGCGCCCCAGCGCACGCTGACAGTCCTCAACCGCACGCCGCGCTGACTGGTGACGGGCAGCGAGACGGGCCACATCCTCAGTCACTTGCGCCAAATGATCCTCGCGTGCCTGCAGGATCGAACCTGCATCGCGTGCAAGTTCTGCAGCCTCTGTCAGCTTTCCGTCATGGCCATCGCCTGCCTTGGACAGCTCACGCTGCTCCCACTCCAGCCGCTCGATGGTTTCGCCTGCGTCCTTGTTCAGGCCGGTCTCACGCTCAATGTCATTGCCCAGCTGCGCAATTCGGTTGCTGAGACGTTCGATGGTCTGGCGCGCCTGTGCCTCCTGATCACCCAGCGAGTCACGCTGCACCACCAGCCGCTGCAAGATGGCTGCCGCAATGGCTTCCTCCTCACGCAGGGGCGGCAGTTTTTCCTCAAATGTGCCGCGCTGCGCCGCCGCCGCGCGCACCAGCGCCTCCGCCTTGGCAGCCTGCTCGACCCGTACACGCAGCTCATCCTCGGAGGCCAGCCGCGCCTCATCCGCTTCGCGCCAGCGGCGATAGAGCAGCATACCTTCGGCCAGCCGCAGGTTTTCACCGATCTCGCGGTAACGCTGCGCCTGCCGTGCCTGTTTCGCCAGCTGAGCCAGCTGCGCCGCCAGCTGCTCTATCACGTCATCAACGCGCAGCAGGTTGGCCTCGGTGTTCTTCAGCTTCAGCTCCGCCTCGTGACGGCGCTGATAGAGGCCGGAAATCCCTGCGGCCTCTTCCAAGATACGCCGCCGCGCCTTGGGCTTGGCGTTGATCAGCTCAGCGATCTGCCCCTGTCGCACCAACGCTGGCGAATGGGCCCCGGTCGAGGCATCCGCAAACAGCATCTGCACATCGCGCGCCCGCACGTCTTTACCGTTGGATTTGTAGGCGCTGCCAACATCGCGGGTGATGCGGCGTACAATCTCCAGCGTATCCGCCTCATTGAAGCCCGAGGGCGCCAGCCGCTCCGAATTGTCGATATTCAGGCTGACTTCGGCAAAATTGCGTGCCGGTCGCGAGGAGGTGCCGGCAAAGATCACATCTTCCATGCCGCCGCCGCGCATCGCCTTGGCGCGGGTTTCCCCCATCACCCAGCGCAATGCCTCCAGAAGATTGGATTTGCCGCAACCGTTTGGACCCACAACCCCTGTCAGCCCATCGGCAATGATCAGTTCGGTAGGATCAACAAAGCTTTTGAAGCCGTTCAGCCTGAGCTTGGAAAACCGCAAAGCTGCCCCTTCATGATTCCGTATCGAGAAAGTTCAGCGGTTCCTATCCGTTGAGTCAACGCTGCGCACCCCCAAATCGGGACGAATTCGCCACAATCTCCACTATATCTTGTGGATAACCTACGGTTTCCGGCGGTGTTCTGCTTAGCCGTGCGTGAACGCCGACTGCGCAGGGTCACTTTGCTGTCCTGTCCCACCCGGTCACAGGCCAGACCGGGCCGACCCGCCCCCATGGGGCGACACAATTGCCCCCGCGCTAGCCTCTGCGACCCTCATTTCCTGGCACCAACGGCACGGTTTATGCACGTGAACGCCTAGATTGACCCTAACAGCCGCCCCAGCCGGGCAATTCCTTCCTCAATTGCCGTATGGTCGGAATTGGAGAAGCTCAGCCGGATTGTATTCCCGCCGCTGCCATCGGCGAAAAACGCCTGGCCAGGAACAAAGGCCACTCTCTCGGTCTCCAGTGACCGGGCCAGCACCTTCGCGCCGTCCATGCCTTTGGGCAGGGTAATCCAGACAAACATTCCACCCTCTGGCCGGGTCCAGCTCACATCTTTAGGCATGTGATCTTTCAGTGCCGCCAGCATCACATCGCGGCGGCGCTGATAGACCGCGCGCAACTGTTCGACATGCTTGTCGAAACAGCCCTCCGCAACGCCATGCACTGCCATCTGGTTGATGGTTGAAGTGTGCAAATCAGCCGCCTGCTTCAGCAGCACCATCTGCGAGATCACCGGTTTGGCGGCCACCGCCCATCCCAGCCTCAAACCCGGTGACAACGTCTTGCTGAAGGAGCCGCAATAGACGGTCCGGCAATCCTCGATAGAGCCCTTCTGCTGCAGCTCCAGAGCCAGAACCGGCAGCACCGGTTCACCATCATAGCGCAGCGACTGATACGCCGCATCTTCGATGACGGCGCAATCCAGTTCCGCGGCCAGTGCCAAAAGCCTCAGACGCCCCTCCCGGTCCAGCGTCTCTCCTGTTGGATTGGCAAAGTCAGGCGACAGATAGGCAAATTTCACCGCGCCGGTTTCTGCCGCACCTTCTGTGTAACTTTCTGTTGTCCTGTTGCCATTCAAAGACAGCTGATCATAGCGTGGCTCATAAGCATTGAAGGCAGCCAGTGCACCCAAGTAGGTCGGCCAGCCGACCAGCGCGGTATCCCCCGGCGACAGGAACAGCTTGCCCAGATAATCCAGCGCCTGCTGCGAGCCCGAAGTAATCAGCACATTATCTGAATCGCAAACAATGCCGATCTTTGCCATCTCCTGCACAATCCACTGGCGCAGTGGCAGATAGCCTTCGCTGACGGAATACTGCAGCGCCTGTGCTTGCCGCTCGGGCGTCAGCGCAGCCTTGAACGCTTTGGCGAATTCATCTGCCGGGAACAGCGCCGGGTCCGGGATGCCGCCGGCAAAGGAAATGATGTCCGGCTGATCCAGCAGCTTCAGCAGCTCACGGATTTCGGACGCCTTCATCCGGCTGTTGCGGGTGGCAAAAATCTGTTCCAGATGCATGGCTTCCTCCTGACCAAAGTGACTGGTCCACGGTAAACGGGCCTTAAGAAAAGTCAATAATGCTGACCTAATATTGCAGCCATCGTGAAGCCGCGAAACCTTGCAGCTGGCCGACTGGCGTGGTCATATAAATTGACCAATCTGCCAGAGCGACCAGATGCCTTTCCACAAAGTTCAACCCGAAAAACTCTCTGCCTCTGTCGTCAAGCAGATCGAGCAGCTGATCCTGCGCGGGATACTATCGCCCGGTGAACGGCTGCCTGCCGAACGGGAACTGGCCGAGCGGCTCGGCGTCTCGCGCCCGTCGTTGCGCGATGCCATCGGCGAGCTGCAGGCGCGCGGCTTGCTGGCCTCCAAGGCAGGCTCCGGTGTATTTGTGGCCGATGTTCTGGGCTCTGCCTTCTCCCCCGCCTTGATCCAATTGTTCGCCACCCATGACGAGGCCGTGTTCGACTACCTCTCCTTTCGCCGCGACATGGAAGGGCTCGCTGCGGAGCGCGCGGCTCGGTTCGGCTCTGACTATGATCTGAAGGTGATCCAGGCGATCCTTGACAAGATGGAAGCGGCCGGCAATCCCGCCGAGTCCGAGGAAGCGGCCAAGCTTGATGCCCAGTTCCACTCCGCCATCATGGATGCCAGCCACAACGTCGTCATGCTGCATATGATGCGATCGATGTTTGATCTGCTGCGCGAAGGCGTGTTCTACAACCGCCGGATCATGTTCCAGCAGCACACCACCTATGAGGCGCTCTTGGAGCAGCACCGCGCCATCAATGCTGCCCTGCAGGCCCGCGACCCGCAACAAGCCCGTGCCGCGGTCGAGGCGCATCTGGACTATGTGAAACAGGCGCTCACCGACCACCAGCGCGCAGAGCGCAACGCCGAGATCGCAAAGCAGCGGCTGGAGCATGAAAACGGGAAGGGGTGAGGGGTTGGGTATATGACTGACCCGCGGGACTTGGACGAATCCGCTGGTGCGGTAATGGCGTTTGTTTCTGGTGTTGCGCGCTGATCTGAGCGGATCGATTTTGTGCGTGGCCAAACCTGCCTGACGATTGGGGCTCTCTCAGTCGACAGAGGAGGTTCCAATGACAGAGGGGAGAACAACGCCGCTTCGTGTGCGGGTGATTAAGTCATATATTCCGTTCTGAACCCAGCGGCTTTTGAGAGCATGACCCACACGATCAAGGACGCCACGGTCAAACGGTATCACCAGGTAAACCACAAGCAGTTTCGAAGGCACCTCGCGGACTTTTTGGACGCCTGCAGCTTTGCACGTCGTTTGAAGACAGCCATCGGACTGACGCCTTATGAGTATATCTGCAGTATCTGGACGTTAGAGCCAGATCGTTTCATTCCGGACCTCATCCACCAGATGCCGGGACTGAATACTTAACGCGAATAGTTCGCATCAGGCGCAAATTCCGTAACCTGGATTGTTTTCAGCAGGCCGCCAGTTACGCCGGCTGACGCAATACGCGGGGGACCTTGAATTCAACCGTTTCCACGGCGGTTTCAACCACTTCGACTGTCACCTCATAGCGTTCGCGGAAGGCGTCGATCACCTCGTTGACCAGCAGTTCTGGGGCTGAGGCACCGGCGGTGATGGCAACGGAGCGGATGCCGTCCAGCGCACGCCAGTCGATGTTATCTGCCCGCTGAACCAGCTGGGCGTAGTCGCAGCCGTTCTTGGCCCCGACCTCGACAAGACGGCGAGAGTTTGAGGAGTTCGGCGCGCCGACCACCAAAAGCGCGTCGGCCTTAGGAGCCACCGATTTCACCGCCTCTTGGCGGTTGGTGGTGGCATAACAGATGTCTTCCTTGTGCGGGCCGATGATATTGGGGAAGCGGTCTTCGAGTGCTGCAACGATGCCTTTGGTGTCATCGACTGACAATGTGGTCTGGGTGACATAGGCGAGGCGTTCGGGGTCGCGCACTTCTACTGTGGCCACGTCGGCGGCGGTTTCCACCAGCAGCACTTCGCCATCGGGCAGCTGGCCCATTGTGCCGATGGTTTCAGGGTGCCCCTTGTGGCCGATCATGATCATTTGCAAGCCGGCTTCGGCGTGGCGTTGTGCTTCGATATGCACCTTGGAGACAAGCGGGCAGGTGGCGTCCACATAGACCATCTCCCGTGCTTGGGCCGCTGCAGGCACTGACTTCGGCACGCCGTGAGCAGAAAAGATGACTGGTCGATCATCGGGGCACTCGTTCAGCTCTTCGACAAATACGGCACCTTTTTCGCGCAGGGAATCGACCACGAATTTATTGTGCACGATTTCATGGCGCACATAGACCGGCGCCCCCCATTTTCCGATCGCCATTTCGACGATCTTGATGGCGCGGTCCACGCCTGCGCAGAAGCCGCGCGGTGCGGCAAGGTAGAGGGTCAGGGCTGGCTTGGTCATATGCGTCTCCTTGCGCGCCAGAGGTAAGCACTTCAGACGGCAAGGTCCAGTACCGGATAAGCCCGGGCATGGCAGCAACGCGCAGGGATGCAGTGGAGTGCCGCGTGCTCAATAATAGGCGTGCGACAATCCAGGCATGCCGACCTGTGAGGGAGGCGGGCAGCCATTCGTTCCGGAACAGTCACCGCCCCATCAGGTGGCTGTTCCGGTTCTTTCCCTGCGGTCCCGGCTCAGCCGTGTGCGGCGGTGGCGGAACGCGGTTCGCTTTGCTCGCGCGGCGGCCGGCCGATCACGTCGCGCAGCTCTTCCAGTTCGATGAAATTGTCAGCCTGGCGGCGCAGGTCGTCAGAAATCATCGGCGGCTGGCTGCGGATGGTCGAGACCACCGAAACCCGCACACCCTGGCGCTGCAGACTGGCAATGAGCGGGCGGAAGTCCCCATCACCTGAGAACAGCACAATATGGTCCACCCGCGGCGCCAGCTCCATGGCATCGACAGTAAGCTCAATGTCCATGTTGCCTTTGACTTTGCGGCGGCCCATGCTGTCGGTGTATTCCTTGGCCGGTTTGGTGACCATGGTGAACCCGTTATAGTGCAGCCAGTCGACAAGCGGCCGGATCGGCGAATATTCGTCATTCTCCAACAGGGCGGTGTAATAAAAAGCCCGCAGAAGCTTGCCGCGGCGCATGAATTCCTGCCGCAATAGCTTATAGTCGATATCAAACCCCAGCGCCTTGGCAGCAGCGTAGAGGTTTGACCCGTCTATGAACAGCGCGAGCCGTTCGTCCTTGTAAAACATCAAATTTTCCTTCCGGTATCTCCGCCTCGGCCGGGGGTTCCGTGAGTGAATGCTTGAAATCGGCGAAACGGGTAGACTTAATGTAAGTTATTTGTCATGTGCCGCAAGTATACTGTCCGTTTGAATAGGGTCAAAGATGGCCGTAAACTGTAAATCGGCGCTGATTGCACTTGGCGGCAACCTGCCCGCTGACGCTGATGCGCCTCAGATCACCTTGGCAAAGGCAATCGGGGCGCTGCAGTCAGAGGATATCGCCCTGCGCAGTGTGTCCCGCTTCTTTCAGACCCCCTGTTTCCCTGCTGGTGCCGGGCCGGATTATGTGAACGCAGCGGTTTCAGTGGAAACTGCACTGTCTGCCAGTGATCTGCTGGCGCGCCTGCATGACATTGAGGCGCAGTTTGCCAGGGTGCGGGCGCAGCGCTGGGGCATGCGGACGCTGGACTTGGATTTGGTGGATTTCGGCGGCGCGGTGCTGCCGGATGCGGCGGGGTATGCCCGCTGGCAGGGATTGCCGTTGGAACAGCAAATGCAAGAGGCGCCGGGCCAGCTGATCCTGCCGCATCCGCGCATCCAGGATCGCGCCTTTGTTCTGGTGCCGCTGGCCGATATCGCGCCGCGCTGGTGCCACCCGGTTCTGCAGAAATCCGTAACCGAGATGCTGGCACAGCTGCCGGAACAGGACATAGCAGCGGTTACCCCGCTCTGACCCGCGGAATGCGGTGTTTTCCGCCCTTGTCAAGGGAAAGATATGGGCGTAAATGTCTGCCTTCTGGACCAGGAATGAAATGGAGAGTCGCTGATGGCCCGCGTGACGGTTGAAGATTGCGTAGATAAAGTGCCCAATCGCTTTGAGCTGGTGATGCTGGCCGCGCACCGTGCCCGCGAGATTTCGGCTGGTGCCCCGATTACCGTCGAGCGCGACAACGACAAAAATCCGGTTGTCTCCCTGCGCGAAATCGCCGACGAGACCCAGACTGCCGATGATCTGCGCGAACGCCTGATTGAGAGCAATCAGACCCAGATCGAGGTTGACGAGCCAGAAGAAGATTCTATGGCTCTTCTGATGGGCGCGGATAACGACAAGCCTGCCGATGACGATATGTCGGAAGAGAAACTGCTGCGCGCGCTGATGGAGGCCCAGGGCCAGGGCTGAGGCGTACGCTTTCGAATTTGAGGCTGCGGACCGGACATGATTTCCCCTGATGACCTGATTGCTCTGGTCCGCAACTACAATCCCAAGACAAATGCGGATAGGGTCGCCGAAGCGTATGACTTTGGCGAGCAGATGCATGACGGGCAGTTCCGGCACTCGGGCGAGCCGTATTTTACGCATCCGGTGGCCGTGGCCGCTATCCTGACTGAGCAGCGCCTGGATGACGCAACGATCATCACCGCATTGCTGCATGACACGATAGAAGACACCAAAGCCAACTACGAAGAAGTCGCCCGCCGCTTCGGCGATGAAGTGGCGATGCTGGTGGATGGCGTCACCAAGCTGACCAATCTGCAGCTGTCCAGCCGCGAAACCAAGCAGGCCGAGAACTTTCGCAAACTGTTCATGGCGATGTCCAAGGACCTGCGGGTGATTCTGGTCAAGCTTGCCGACCGTCTGCACAATATGCGCACCATCAAGGCGATGCGCCCGGAAAAGCAGGCCCAGAAAGCACGCGAGACCATGGATATCTATGCGCCGCTGGCTGGCCGCATGGGGATGCAATGGATGCGCGAAGAGCTGGAGGATCTGGCCTTCCGCGTGCTGAACCCGGAAGGGCGTCAATCGATCATCCGCCGTTTTGTGACGCTGCAGCGGGAAACTGGCGATGTGATCCACCGGATCACCGGCGACATGCGGCTGGAGCTGGAAAAGGCGGATATCGAGGCCGAAGTCTTTGGTCGCGCCAAGAAGCCCTATTCAATCTGGCGCAAGATGCAGGAGAAGGATCAGGGGTTCTCGCGGTTGTCCGATATCTATGGGTTCCGGGTGATCACCACATCGGAAGAGGACGCCTACCGTGCGCTGGGCGCCATCCATCAGCGATGGCGGGCGGTGCCAGGCCGGTTCAAGGACTACATCAGCCAGCCGAAATCCAACGGCTACCGTTCGATTCATACCACCGTGTCGGGCCGTGACGGGAAGCGGGTGGAGGTGCAAATTCGCACCCGCCAGATGCATGATGTGGCCGAAACCGGGGTGGCAGCGCATTGGTCCTACAGGGACGGGGTACGCACCGAAAACCCCTTTGCAGTGGACCCTGCCAAGTGGATCGCTTCGCTGACCGAGCAGTTTGACGCCGAGGATGATCACGACGAGTTCCTCGAAGCTGTGAAGCTTGAGATGTATTCAGACCAGGTGTTCTGCTTCACGCCCAAAGGGGATGTGATCAAGTTGCCCAAGGGCGCGACACCGATCGATTTTGCCTATGCCATTCACACCCGTATCGGCAGCTCCTGTGTCGGCGCCAAGGTGGACGGCATTCGGGTGCCGCTGTGGACGCGGCTGCGCAATGGGCAGTCGGTGGATGTGATTACGGCAGAAGGCCAGACACCACAGCTGAGCTGGCTGGAGATCGCCACCACCGGTAAAGCCCGCACGGCCATCCGGCGCTCCCTGCGTGAGGCGGATCGGGCGCGGTTTGTGAAACTGGGGCATGAGCTGGCACGTTCGGCTTTTGAGCATGTGGGCAAGAAGGCGACAGACAAGGCGCTGGAAACCGCTGCGCGTGCGTTGCGGGCAAGCGATGTGGCTGAGCTTTTGGCGCGCCTGGGTGCGGCCGAAATCACGGCCCATGATGTTGTACAGTCGGTCTACCCGGAATTGACTGCGGGCGATGGCGAAGAGATTTCGCCGCGTCGCGCTGTTATCGGCCTTGAACCGGGGCAGAGCTTTGAGCGCGCGGCCTGTTGCCAGCCTCTGCCCGGAGAGCGCATCATCGGCATAACCTACCGCGGCCGCGGTGTGGTGGTGCATGCGGCGGATTGCGACCGGCTGAGCGAATTTGAGGATCAGCCAGAGCGCTGGATGGACGTGCAATGGCACGGGGGAACCCATCCGGCGGCCTATGGCACCACGCTGGAGCTGACAATTGGCAACGATGCCGGGGTTTTGGGTCGCATTTGCACATTGATCGGCGAGAAAAAGGCCAATATTTCCGACCTGGAATTTGTTGACAGGAAACCAGACTTTTACCGGCTTATGATCAATGTGGAGCTGCGGGATGCAGAGCAGCTGCACTCGCTGATGCTGACGCTTGAGGCGGAAAGCGATGTTGCCGCTGTGGCGCGGTTCCGGGACAAGCCGGAAGAGCGCCATTTTCCGGGGTAACCCGTTGAGCTTTGAGCCGGAAACTGGGCCGGAAACTGGGAAGGACGCACAGCTTTGGTATTCAGGCGCCGGGACAGACGTCCGCCCCTTCGGGCGCTGACGGATTTTCTCTGGCCGCGCGGCGGCTGGGGCCGGGCTTTCCTGTACGTGAAGCACCGGGTGCGCCGCCTGCCGGATTCGCCTGAGCGCATCGCCCGCGGCATCTGGGCCGGGGTGTTCACCACATTCACGCCGTTCTACGGGATGCATTTTCTTGTCGCAGCCATCATCGCCCGGACGATGAATGGCAATATCCTGGCAGCGCTCAGCGCCACTTTCTTTGGCAATCCGCTGACCTATGTTCCGATTGGTGTTGCGTCCCTTCAGTCCGGCCACTGGCTGCTGGGGACAGAGTTCGATCAGGACGTCGACAAATCCCTGGTTGGCAAGTTTCTGGCCGCAGGCGGCGACCTAAAGGACAATCTGATCGCCCTGTTCAGGGACCGTCCGGCCGACTGGCAAGGGCTGCACTTGTTCTACAACGAAGTGTTTTATCCTTATATGATCGGTGGAATCATCCCGGGCGTGATTTCAGCTACGGTCTGCTACATGCTCAGCCTGCCGGTGATCCGGGTTTACCAGCAGCGCCGCCGAGCCAAGATCAAGGCCAAATTCGAGGCGATCAAGAAACGCGCCGAGATCGATACCGACATCTGATTGGCACGCCGTATTGTACCAATTTCTTTTGCAAGCTTGCTCTTGCTTGCTGTCTGTCTAGTCTTTGAGCAGAAGCTTTGACTACAACTGGATGACACAGATCTCATGACACAGAACCAACTGCGGCTGGGGGTCAACATCGACCATGTCGCCACTGTGCGCAACGCTCGTGGTGGCGCATATCCAGACCCGGTCCGGGCGGCGAAACTGGCTGAGGAAGCCGGCGCCGACGGTATCACGGCCCATCTGCGCGAAGACCGCCGTCACATCACTGATGCCGATATCGATGGGCTGATGGAAGCGCTCAGCGTGCCGCTGAACTTTGAAATGGCAGCGACCGAAGAAATGCAGCGGATCGCATTGCGCCACAAACCGCACGCGGTTTGCATCGTGCCGGAAAAGCGCGAAGAGCGCACCACAGAGGGCGGGCTGGAAGTGGCGCGGGAGGAAAATCGGCTGGCCCATTTCATTGCCCCGCTGCGAGACGCGGGTTGTCGGGTGTCGATCTTCATCGCTGCCGACCAGAAGCAGATCGAGGCCGCGCACCGGATTGGTGCAGAGGTGATCGAACTGCACACCGGTGCCTATTGCGACTATCATGCGGACGGCAGGTTCGCAGACCGTGACCGCGAATTGGAAGCCCTGCGGGAGATGTCTGCCTACGGGGCGTCTCTGGGGCTGGAGGTGCATGCAGGCCATGGTTTGACATATGATACTGTGCAGCCGGTTGCGGCCTTTCCAGAGGTGAAAGAGCTGAACATCGGCCACTTCCTGATCGGCGAGGCGGTCTTCCGCGGCCTGACCCCGGCAGTTCAGGAAATGCGCCGTCTGATGGATGCAGCGCGGGAGCAGGGGTGATGCAGGTCAATCTGATCCGTTACGGGCTCGTCTGGATGGCGGCTTCTGTTGTGATGCTGCTGGCGGGGGTGCTTCTGGCGCAATTCAGCATCGGCATGCCCGCCGGTCTGGCAACGGTTCTGCCTCCGATGGTGGCCTCGGTTGTGGAAGGCATGCGGGTTGCCCAGGTCGCACCTGCGCCTTTGCCAAGCAGAGATGCATGGATTTGCGCGGCAGCAATGACCGGGGTTGTTGCAGTGCTCACCATCATACAGCTGCCGCTTTACTGGAACAGCCCGATGGTGGCTGAAGCGCGGGAGACTATTCCTTTGGTCTATGTTGCTGGGATTTTCGTTGTCTTGCTGGGTGTTATCCTGATGGTGAACCGGCTGTTCCTGGGCCATGGTATCAAGCTGGGGTTGAAACGGCTGGAAGAATGATCCTGGGAATCGGAACCGATCTCGCCAATATCGAGCGTATCCAGCGTACGCTGGACCGTTTCGGCGACCGGTTCCGCAACCGGGTATTCACCAAAACTGAGCAGGAGAAGGCGGAGCGCCGCCGCGATGTGGCAGGGACCTATGCCAAACGCTGGGCAGCCAAGGAGGCCTGCTCCAAGGCGCTGGGCACCGGGCTGCGTATGGGGATCGCCTGGAAGGACATGGCCGTCAGCAATCTGGCGACGGGCCAACCAGTGATGCATGTGACCGGCTGGGCGGCAGAGCGCCTGCAGCAGATGACCCCGTCCGGACATGAGGCGGTGATTCACGTAACATTGACCGATGACCATCCCTGGGCACAGGCCTTTGTGCTGATCGAGGCGCGCCGAGCGGACACGGACCCGGCGGAATCGCCTGCCGGAACTTGACTTGCCCCCTTCAGCCCCGCATGTAGCCCCGGACCCTTTTTCCAAACCGGAGAGCCTGATGACGGCCAAAGCAAAGACCAGCAGTTCGATCATTGAGACGATCAAGACCGTTGTCTACGCGCTGCTGATCGCCGGTGTCTTTCGCACCTTGTTCTTTCAGCCCTTCTGGATTCCCTCCGGATCGATGAAGGAAACCCTGTTGATCGGGGATTTTCTTTTCGTCAACAAGGTGGCTTATGGCTATTCCTATGCCTCCTGCCCCAGTCTCCGACTGCCTGCGATCGGGGTGAATATCGACGCCAAGGATGTGTGCAGTTTTCTGGATGGGGACAACACCCGCCTGCTTGGCAGTGAACCCGAGCGTGGCGATGTGGCGGTGTTCCGTCACCCTGTGAATGGCCATGACTTCATCAAGCGGCTGATCGGCCTGCCAGGCGACACGGTCCAGATGAAGAACGGTGTGCTGTTCATCAATGGCGAACCGGTCAAGCTGCAGGATGCGGGCGCATTTGAGGAAGTGATGGAGCGCCAGGGCCCGCAAGGGTCAATGCCACGCTGCGAAAACGCTCCTGTCGGCCAGGGCGCCATCTGCAAGAAATCGCGCCAGATCGAAACCCTGCCGGGCGGCTCTGAACATACGGTGCTCAACATCACCAACCAAGGGGTCGATCACACCAGTGTCTACCACGTGCCGGAAGGGCATTATTTCTTCATGGGCGACAACCGCGACAATTCCTCGGACAGCCGGTTGCCACAGACCGCGGGCGGTGTCGGGTTTGTGCCTTATGAAAACCTGATCGGCCGTGCCGACCGGATCATGTTCTCCTCTGCCGGGCGCTCCATGCTCTACTTCTGGACCTGGCGTAGCAACCGTTTCTTCAAGGGGATCCAGTGAAACTGTCCAAGGAGCTGCACGCATTCCAAGAGCGGATCGGGCACAAATTCGCCCGTCCCGATCTGCTGCAGCGTGCCGTGACCCATGCGTCTGTGTCTTCTGCCACTCGCAAAGACAACCAGCGGCTGGAGTTTCTGGGAGACCGGGTGCTGGGGCTGGTGATGGCCACTGCGCTGCTGGAGCATGACAAGACCGCCACCGAGGGCCAACTGGCGCCGCGGTTCAATGCGCTGGTGCGCAAAGAAGCCTGCGCTGATGTTGCCAAGGAAATTGACCTGGGCGCCGTGCTGAAGCTGGGCCGCTCGGAGATGATGTCCGGCGGGCGCCGCAAACAGGCACTGCTTGGCGATGCGATGGAGGCGGTCATCGCTGCGGTCTACAAAGATGCGGGATTTGACGCAGCCGCAGAGGTAATCATCCGCCTGTGGGGCAGCCGCATCCACCAGGTCGAAAGCGACGCGCGTGACGCCAAGACTTCCTTGCAGGAATGGGCTCAGGCTCGCGGCCAGAAGGTGCCGACCTATGTGGAGGTTTCGCGCAGCGGGCCGGACCACGCACCGGTCTTCACAATTGCCGCCCGCCTACAGGACGGCACCGAAGCGCAGGCGACGGCAGGGTCCAAACGACAGGCTGAACAGGCCGCGGCCAAGGCACTGCTGGAACAGCTCAGCTGATCCGTCAGATCGCCCGGATCTGGCTGGTCAGTCCGGTTTTCCGGCGCCTGATCACATGCCAATGCTCTGCGCCCTGCCAGTGTTTCACGAAAAGCGAAGCTGGCAGGCCAGGTGGCCTGGCTTGCGGAAGGGCTTGGCGCCGCGACCGTCGCACCGGATCTGCCACAGGTTCTTGACACAGGGCAGGCTTGTGCATCCTTGCCTGACGCCCAATGAAAACGCCTCTGGCCCCTTTGGGTGAAATCCTGTAGGGGTCTGCTCTGCAAACAGGACCAGTACAGATGACTACACGCGCCGGATTCATTGCCCTGATCGGAGAGCCCAATGCGGGCAAATCGACCCTTCTGAACCGCATGGTCGGGGCAAAGGTCTCGATCGTGACACACAAGGTGCAGACCACCCGCGCCCGCATCCGCGGCGTGGCGATGGAAGGCGATGCGCAGTTGGTGTTTGTTGACACTCCAGGCCTGTTTAAACCGCGCCGCCGCCTGGACCGCGCAATGGTTGCAGCCGCATGGGGTGGCGCTGCGGACGCTGATGCCGTTGTGCTGATGGTTGAAGCGCATCGGGGCATCACTGAAGGCGTCGAAAAGATCCTGGAAGGGCTGGAGGAAATCGGCGAAGGCCGTACCGTGGCGCTGGCGATCAACAAGATCGACAAGGTGCCATCAGAGAAGCTGCTGGGACTCACTCAGGATCTGAACAGCCGTTACAATTTCGCCGAGACGTTTATGATTTCGGCAGAGCGCGGCTACGGTGTTGATGACTTGCGCCAATGGTTGGCAGGCAAACTGCCAGAAAGCCCCTGGCTCTACCCCGAAGATCAGATCGCCGATCTGCCGATGCGGATGATCGCAGCCGAGATGACCCGCGAGAAACTGACCCTGCGCCTGCACCAGGAGCTGCCTTACCAGCTGACAGTCGAGACCGAGCAATGGGAAGAACGCAAAGACGGCTCCGCTCGCGTGGACCAGCTGATCTATGTAATGCGTGACGGCCACAAAGGGATCGTTCTGGGCAAGCGCGGCGAGACCATCAAGTCTGTTTCTCAGGCCGCCCGCGCCGAGCTGGAGGAATTCCTGGGCCGCAAAGTGCACTTGTTCCTGCAGGTCAAGGTGCGCCCGAACTGGCTGGAAGAGGCAGAACGCTATTCGGAAATGGGCCTCGACTTCAAAGACGGCAATTGATGCCTTCCCGCCTTTTCATCTTTCCGGAAATACTCCCGCCGGAGGCTCCCCTACTCGCCTTGGGCGCTGACATCAGCAGAGGCACAGTATGACCCGCCTCACTGCCCGGTTCTGGGTTGATGCCTATCTGGCCCGCTTGCGGTTTCAGGACATCCCGGCTTTTGTCACCTCGCACGGGGACGACACCGCCGGCGCAGTGCTGGTGAAGCTCAACTCGCTTGATGGCCAGGCCCGCGCCTTTCATCGCACCTATGACTTGATGAGCGGTAATCGTAAATGGGACCAACTGGCAGCCGGTGCAGAAATGGATGTTGATGCCTCCATTAGCCGCCAGCGCGCATTTGATCCGGATCTATGGGTGATAGAGGTCGAGGACCGGATGGGGCGCCATCTGCTGGACGAACCCGGTCTGGAGTGACCCTGCGGCTTGCAGCTTGTCAGGCTATCGGTTCTGATAAGGCAGAGCGCAGGACAGGGAGGGCTGGTGTTGGAGTGGCGTGATCAGGGCATATTGCTTTCGGTGCGTCGCCACGGTGAAAGCTCAGCCATCCTTGACGTCTTTACAGAAGGCCACGGCCGCCACGCCGGCGTTGTCCGTGGAGGGGCAGGCCGCCGGATGGCGCCGGTCCTGCAGCCCGGTGCACAGCTGGATGTGGCCTGGCGGGCGCGGCTGGAGGACCATCTGGGCAGCTTTCGTGCCGAACCGCTTCGCAGCCGCGCTGCTGCTGCGCTCTCCGGACGGTTGGCGCTGGCAGGGCTCAATGCTGTAACGGCGCTTTTGGCTTTCTGCCTGCCGGAACGTGAACCGCACGCGGACCTCTATGTGCGCAGCGAACAGCTGCTGGACCTGCTCGGGAATGAAACCCTCTGGCCACTCGCGTATCTACGCTGGGAGCTGGCGCTCTTGGAGGACATGGGTTTTGGGCTCGATCTGACGGCCTGTGCTGTGAGCGGCAGCCGGTTCGGACTGGCGTATGTCTCTCCAAAAACCGGCCGGGCTGTTTCACAGGAAGCTGCCGGGGAGTGGGTGCACCGGTTGCTGCCGCTGCCGCCGGTGATGCTTGGCCAGGGGAATGCAGAGGACGCTGAGATTGTTCAGGCCCTGCGCACCACGGGTCATTTCCTGGCAGCGAGGCTCGCGCCTGCGCTTGGCAACCACCCGGTGCCAGAGGCGCGCGGACGTTTGCTGGATCTTCTCAGCCGCCGTCTTTGAACAGCATCTCGCGCCCAGCCTCATTGCTAAGGATCAGCACGTCTCCTGATACTTCAGCCAGCGTCATCTCTTGCAGCGCTTTCAAAAATACAGCTTCGGCGGCCAGTTCCGGGCAGGCGGCGCGTGTTACCGCAAGCTGGCTGATCTCAAACCATGGATAGGGCGCGGTTTGCTTGCCGAGAAAGCTGTTGCAAGGCGCTTTTCCCGCTGCCTCGCCGGGTTCCGGAAAGGTCAGGCTGGCGGTGGCGGTGAATGCGGCGCCGTCCAGGCTTCGCAATTGCCATTCCCTTCCATCAGCCCCATAGGCCGACAGGGTTTCGTCTGTGCTACAGGCGCCCGACAGCAGCAGGGAGCCAATCAAAACTGCACGCAGCATATGGATCTCCGGAGGCTGCTTTTCACCACATTCTATGCCACAGCCGCGGGCGGCACACCCCCCTTCATTATTTCAGGAAGCTGTTCACGTTCTTGCATGGCTCCAGCAATAGGTTCTTTTGAGGAAATCTGTCTGGCAGACCGCTGCTTTTCGGGCGGGTCCGGGTGGTCAGAAAATCTTGTCCGGTGGTTGCGTGCCGGATGCATGCAAAGCAATTGCCGGCTGGTTACAGCCAAAAGCCCGGCGCGGACGCCGGGCCTGAATTTGAATTCATCCACTATTGGAGGCCGCAATCAGCCCAACAGGCGGCGGGCAATGACCTGAGCCTGAATTTCAGCGGCACCTTCAAAGATGTTGAGGATGCGGGCGTCACACAGGACGCGGGAGATCTTGTACTCCATCGCAAAACCATTGCCGCCATGGATCTGCAAACCATTGTCAGCGGCCGCCCAGGCGACCCGCGCACCCAGCAGCTTGGCCATGCCGGCTTCCAGGTCGCAGCGGTGGCCATGGTCTTTTTCCCAGGCCGAGAAATAGGTTAGCTGGCGGGCAATCATGATTTCCACCGCCATCATCGCCAGCTTGCCGGAGACGCGCGGGAAGTTGATCAGCGACTTGCCGAACTGCTTGCGTTCCTGCGCATACTGCATGGCGATATCCAGCGCCGACTGGGCCACGCCGATGGCGCGGGCCGCGGTCTGGATACGGGCCGATTCAAAGGTCTCCATCAGCTGTTTGAAGCCTTTGTTTTCCTCGCCGCCCAAGAGGTTCCTGCCCTTCACATGGAAGTTGTCGAAACCCAGTTCGTATTCTTTCATGCCACGGTAGCCCAGGACCTCGATCTCGCCGCCGGTCATGCCTTCGGTCGGGAAGGGATGCTCGTCGGTGCCCGGGGTCTTTTCGGCCAGGAACATCGACAGCCCGCGGTGATCGGTGGTGTTGGGGTCGGTGCGCGCCAGCAGGGTCATCACATGCGTGCGCGCTGCATGGGTGATCCAGGTCTTGTTGCCAGTGACTTTGTAATCGCCGTTCTCGTCCTTCACCGCGCGGGTGCGCAGGGAGCCGAGGTCGGAGCCGGTGTTCGGCTCGGTGAACACGGCAGTAGGCAGGATCTCGGCGCTGGACAGCTTGGGCAGCCAATTCGCTTTCTGTTCCTCGGTGCCGCCGCAAAGGATCAGCTCGGCTGCAATCTCGGAACGGGTACCCAGAGAGCCAACGCCGATATAGCCGCGCGACAGTTCCTCGGAGACCACAACCATCGACGCCTTGGACAGGCCGAACCCGCCGTACTCCTCCGGGATGGTCAGGCCGAAAACACCCATTTCTGCCAGCTCTTCGATCACGCTCAGCGGGATCAGCTCGTCTTTCAGGTGCCAGTCATGGGCGTGGGGCTCGACCTTCTCGACCGCGTAGCGGCGGAACTGGTCACGGATCATCTCCAGCTCTTCTTCCAGGCCGGAAGTGCCGAACATGGTGGCGCCTGCCTGCTCCTCCATCAGCTCCACCAAACGGGAGCGGGCGGCCTGGCTGTTGCCCTGCTCGCAGAGTGTCATGACTGCAGGGGCCATCAGGGAACGCTGCGCATCTTGGCTCAGGCCCAGATCCTGCAGGCGGATGATCTCGCCCTGGTTCATCTGGATGCCGCCGTAGACCTGCCACAGGTACTCGCCAAAGCCGATCTGATGGATCAGCTGCTCCATCTCGCCGAACTTGCCTTCGCCATCCAGCTTCTCGGCCCATTTCTGCATCTGGCGCAGCGAGTAGACGTAAGTGGCAAGCCACGACAGCCCGTGCGCCGCCACCTGGTTTTCCTCGATCAGCTTGCCGGAAACCCGGCCATCGCTGCTGACCATTTCCTTCACAGAGGCGCGCGCGGCTTCAAGCAGCTGGTCCAGCGGTTCCAGTGCAGCGCCGGTCAGTGCCAGCAGGTCGGGAATGAGTGTCGGTTTCATCTGCAAGTCCTGTCCGTCATGAGCCATGAATCAGATCCTTCTTCGGTCGCCCGGTGGTAAATCATTTTGCAGGCGCAGCGCAACAAAAATACTAATGCGCGCGACGTTTGGATCAAATCTTGCGCGTTCATTTTGCAGTGCAGCGTCACGCGGATGTGGTAGAGCAGAGGCATGAGCGCATTGTTTTCTCTGATTTCCCCAGCTGATCTGGCTGCGGCATTTGGCATCGCATTGCTGGCTGGCACCGTCAAAGGGCTGGTTGGTTTTGCAATGCCGATGATCTTTATCTCTGGCCTCAGCATGTTCCTGGCACCTGATCTGGCGCTGGCGGGGCTGATTCTGCCGACACTGGTGACCAATGGGATCCAGGCGCTGAGACAGGGACCCCAGGCGGCGCTGGCCTCAATCGGTAAATTCCGGGTATTTCTGCTGATCGGCCTGATGTGCCTGCTGCTGAGCGCCCAGTCAGTGCGGGTATTGCCGCAGCAGGCGTTGCTGCTGGTGATCGGGGTGCCGGTGACGGTCTTTGCCTTCATCCAGCTGATGGGAAAAACCTTCTCGATCGCCAACCCGACCCGCCGCAGCGAAGCCGTGGTGGGCGGCATTGCCGGTCTGATCGGCGGAGTGTCGGGTGTCTGGGGGCCGCCGACCGTGGCCTATCTGACCGCATTGGGCACAGAGAAAACCGAGCAGATCCGCGTGCAGGGAGTGATCTACGGTCTTGGCGCCGTGGCATTGCTGTTGGCCCATGTCGGTTCAGGGGTGATGCGGGCTGAGACGGCACCATTCTCTTTGGCTCTGATTGTGCCCGCAGTGGCAGGCATGTGGATCGGCGGCCAGTTGCATGACCGGATCGATCAGGTGCTGTTCCGCAGGGCCACACTTTTTGTGCTGTTGATTGCCGGATTGAACCTCTTGCGCCGCGGGCTGCTGATGTAAACAGTGCAGAAGCGGGGAGAGAGCATGTTTCAACGCTTCAGTGCAACTCAATTGGCGACAGGGTCGATCCTGATCGCGCTGGCGGTGACCGGCCTGAAGGCCTTGGCCTGGATGCTGACCGGCTCGGTGGCGCTGCTGTCGGATGCGCTCGAATCCTTCGTGAACATCGGCGGCGCAGTGATTGCCTGGTTTGCCGTGCGCTATGCCCAGCGGCCGGCTGACGACGGCCACCCTTACGGCCACCACAAGGCAGAGTATTTCTCGGCGGTTGCCGAAGGCATCATGATTGTGATCGCCGCGCTGGTGATCCTGCACGCGGCGGTGGACGCCTTTGGACGCCCGGCCACGGCAGACTGGAGCACAGCAGGCCTGCTGGTCAACGCGCTTGCGATGATCCTGAACCTGGCCTGGGCACGGGTGCTGCTGGCGGCGGGCGGGCGGCTGAAGTCGCCGGCCCTGGCGGCGGGCGGGCGACATCTGATGAGCGATGTCTGGACCTCAGCCGGGGTGCTGGCCGGGCTGGTGTTGGCATTGGCCAGCGGCTGGGCCTTCCTGGATCCGCTGCTGGCGCTTTTGGTGGCCGTCAATATCCTGCGGGAAGGCTGGCTGGTGATTGCCTCCTCGATCGGCGGCCTGATGGACACGGCGGCACCGGAAGAGGAGCGGAGGAAAATCGAGGAGATTATTCACCGCATGGCGACCGGGGCGCTTCAGGTGCATGACCTTAAGACACGCCGGGCGGGGCAGGCGCTGTTTATCGAATTTCACATGGTCGTGGACGGTGCCATGACGGTGCGGGCGTCGCATGGCATTTGCGACCTGATTGAAATTGCCCTCCGGGACGCCCTGCCGGAAGCGCAGGTGGTGATTCACGTGGAGCCGGAGCACAAGCTGGAACCTGCCGGGATCAAGCCGCGCTGAAGCGTTTGCATTTCCCCGCGGGCTGCCGTTTAACCGCCGCCAGACAGGCAAAGGAGCAGACACATGGCGATGGAGTGGAACAGGCTGCTGAACCCGGGGCGGCTGTGCCGACCGGATTTTGCCGAGGAGCCGGGACGCGAGGCCTATCTGCAGGATTATGACCGCATCCTGTTTTCCGAACCGTTCCGGCGGTTGGCTCAGAAGACCCAGGTGCATCCGCTCTACAGCCATGACCACGTGCATCATCGGATGATCCACAGCATGGAAACATGCAGCGTCGGTCGTTCGCTGGGAGCCGGCGTGGGGCACGCGCTGCTGAAGGCGGGCCGGATCACTCCGGATCAAGTGCTGCGTATTGCAGGCCACGTTCAGGCGGCCTGTCTTCTGCACGACATTGGCAATCCGCCTTTTGGTCACTCTGGCGAAGACAGCATTGGGGGCTGGTTCGCAGCGCAGTTCCGCTCAGGCCAGGGGCTGGCGGCCGAGGTTCCAGCAGACCGACAGGCAGAGTTCGCGCATTTCGAGGGCAACGCCCAGGGGTTGCGCATTGCTGGGCGGCTGGAAATGGCCCGGCGCGAGGGCGGTCTGCGGCTCAGCTATGCAACGCTGGGTGCTTTTCTGAAATACCCCTGCACCCGGCAGGTGCGCGATGCTGTCTGCGCCGATGGACCGGCGCCCTATGCGGGTCTCAAGAAATTCGGTGTCTTTGCGGCGGACACCGTACTGCTGGATGAGATTTGTTCCGCCACCGGCATGATCCGTGAAAGCGCGGGCTGGTATCGCCGCCATCCGCTTGCCTTCCTTGTCGAGGCCGCGGACGACATTTGCTACCGCATTATGGATATCGAGGATGCGGGGGCGGTGGGCGATCTGGACCGCGCTGAGGTGGCTGCGGTGCTGGAAGACATCACTGGCAAGCCAAACCGGGAAGAAGACGCCGCGATGCCATTGGGTGAGCGGGTTGCGCTGTTGCGGGCGCTATCCATCGGCGCGGCCACCAGCGCAGCAATACAGGCCTTCATGGATAACTATGATGCCATCATGAGCGGTGAATTTGATGGGGATCTGATCAGTGTTTCATCCAAGGCAGACGCCTTTGCGGAGCTGCAGCGCCTGTCGGTCGAGCGCATCTTTGCGGCCCGCCGCAAGACCGAATTGGAAGTGGCTGGTCGGCAGGCGCTGCACCGTATCCTGGATCATTTTCACGGGCTTTACAGCGATCTGGCCGCCTGTGGCTGGGATCAGGCTGACTTCGGCAGGCAGTTCCCGCATTGGGGACAATTGATCCGTGCAGTGGATCTCGACCTTCGGGATACCAGGGATGCCTGCAGCGCTATGCATTCACTTGCGGATTTTGTCTCTGGAATGACAGACCGCTATGCGGTCAAAGTCCGGGAGATGATCACCGGCTCAGTTCAGTTTTGATCCTGCGCACTGCCTTGCATGATCCGTTCCCGGGCAGAGCTGTCGCGCCCCGCCATCTGATCCGTGATCCGGTTGGCCCATTCGCCATTTTCATCCGCAAGGGCCTTGATCTCACGCGCCAGAAACGCAAACCCCTGTCCGGCCTTGCCTGCCCGGGCAGCTTCGATACCGGCATTGATTGCCAGTATTGAAAGTTTTTGCACCGAGCGCAGGATGTTTTCAGCCAGTTTCAGGATTTCTGCATTATCCGCTTCGGTTTTCTGGAGCGTGCCTTCCAGTTCCTTGCGCAGTTCCACCTCGGCTGAGGCATCGACAACAAGACCTTCCAGAAAGATCATCTCTCCCTTGTCATCATAGACGGCGTTGCCGCGTTCCCTGACCCAGGCGCTGCCGCCGTCAGGGTGCGACAGCCGGTAGGCCACGTCCCAGGGCTGGCCTTCTTCAATCGCGGCGTCGATCGCAGCCAGAGCCTGTTTGGTGTCCTCGTCATGCATAATCTCCACAAAGGAGACTTTGGCGTTGTTCAGAATGTCCTGCCGCGGACGCCCGCATAGATGCTCAATCTGTCCGGCCATGAAACTCATGGTGAAATGTTCATCGTTGGCGCATCGGTAAACAAAGGAGTTCGCTGAGTCGAAAACGCTGTTGAAGACTGCCAGGGCTTCATCACTCATATATCCGGACCTCCAGGACCAATATTAAACACGGTTGACGATGTCGGACGCGCACCCGCAACAGTAAAAATAAATTCCTCAAAGTAAATGCCATGTGAAAAGAAAAAGCCCCGGCGGCTGCCGGGGCTTTGAAAACAATGGTAAAAAGAGGCCTAGCCGATGGCCGCGGCTTTCACGTCTTCGTCGATGAACGGCAGATATTGGCCAAAGTTGTCAGAGAACATCTGAACCAGCTTGGCAGCCTGCGCGTCATAGGCCTCTTTGTCGTCCCAGGTGCGGCGCGGATCCAGCAGCAGTTCCGGCACGCCGGGCACGTTGACCGGCACGTCAAAACCAAAGTTCACGTCCTGGCGGAATTCTGCGTCCGCCAACGAGCCGTCCAGCGCCGCAGTCAGCAGCGCGCGGGTGGCCTTGATCGGCATGCGGCTGCCGGTGCCATAGGCACCGCCGGTCCAGCCGGTATTGACCAGCCAGCAGGTTGCGCCGTGCTGGGCAATCTTCTCGCGCAGCAGGTTGCCGTAAACCTCGGGGCGGCGCGGCATGAAGGGCGCGCCAAAGCAAGTGGAGAAGGTCGGTTCCGGCTCAGTCACGCCACGCTCGGTGCCTGCCACCTTGGAAGTGAAGCCCGACAGGAAATGGTACATTGCCTGCGCCGGGGTCAGCCGTGCGATCGGAGGCAGAACGCCAAAGGCATCACAGGTCAGCATGATGATGTTCTTTGGGTGGCCGCCGCGGGCGCTTTCCGATGCATTGGAGATGTAGTGCAGCGGATAGGCGCAACGCATGTTGGCAGTCAGGCTATCGTCGTTGAAATCCAGCTCTTTGGTCTCCGGATCGAACACCATGTTCTCGATCACGGTGCCGAACTTGGAGGTGGTCGCGTAGATTTCCGGCTCTGCCTCGGCATTCAGGTTGATGGTCTTGGCATAGCAGCCGCCTTCAAAGTTGAAGGTGCCATTGTCGGCCCAGCCATGTTCATCATCGCCAATCAGCACTCGGTCCGGGTCGGCGGACAGGGTGGTCTTGCCAGTGCCCGACAGGCCGAAGAACACGGCGGTATCAACCGGGTTGCCCTTGGCATGGTTGGCGGAACAGTGCATCGGCATGATGCCTTTTTCCGGCAGCAGGTAGTTCAGCAGTGTGAACACGGATTTCTTGTTCTCGCCCGCATATTCGGTGCCGCCGATCAGGATCATTTTGCGGTCGAAGTTCATCGCGATGATGGTTTCGGAACGGCAGTCATGCTTCTTGGGGTCAGCCTGGAAGCTGGGGCAGTTGATGACAGTGAAATCCGCGATGAAATCGTCCAGATCTTCGCGGTCGGGACGACGCAGCATGGTGCGGATGAACAGGTTGTGCCAGGCCAGCTCAGTCACCATGCGGACGTTGATCGCATGCGCCGGGTCGGCGCCGCCAACCAGATCCTGGACGAAGTAGTCCTTGCCTTTCATGTGCTCCAGCATGTCGTCATGGAGCGCATCAAAGCCTTCCGGGCTCATCGCTGCATTATTGTCCCACCAGATGGTGTCGCGGACACTGTCGGATTTCACGACATGTTTGTCCTTGGGCGAGCGGCCGGTGAATTTACCGGTGGTCACAAGGAATGCGCCGCCATTGCCCAGCGTGCCTTCACCGCGCTGCAATGCGGCTTCGATCAGCGCCGGTTCCATGAAGTTGTAGTAGACATTGCCCAGACCCTCGATGCCCTGATCTTCGAGGCGGAATTGCGGGTTAACCCGTCCAGATGTCATGCGTTTTTTCTCCTGTGGCGGCGCGGGCGGCACGCGGCTGCGCGGCTGCGCCAGTGGGGCAATAGAAACGGCATCGCTGCCGGTAGCGCGGTCATAACATGGCGTTTTGGGTGGTGAACAGGCCGGTTTCACCTAGTTAGCGCCATCAAGGCGATGTTTAGCGCAACCATTGTTCTGCGTCGCGGCATGTGCCCCTCTGTTCAGTGAACGCTAAGGTATTTTTGCCCCAATTGTGTCCAAAGATCGTCCCGATTCTTCAAATGGGATTGATTCGGAGCACTATAACGGCGATGAACATGCTAAAAACAAAACATAACAGAGCAGATTAGGGGCAATTCCGATGTCGAAGATTGCTTTGGTTGACGATGACAGGAACATCCTGACATCGGTTTCCATGACACTTGAAGCCGAGGGCTTTGAGGTCGAAACCTACAATGATGGGCAGGCCGCACTGGATGCCTTCAATAAAAAACTGCCGGATATGGCAGTGCTGGATATCAAAATGCCGCGCATGGATGGCATGGACCTGTTGCAGCGGCTGCGACAGAAGTCTCAGATGCCGGTGATCTTTCTGACGTCCAAGGACGATGAGATCGACGAGGTTCTGGGCCTGCGCATGGGGGCCGACGATTATGTCAAGAAGCCGTTTTCGCAGCGTTTGCTGGTAGAACGGATCCGGGCACTGTTGCGCCGCCAGGAGGCGATCAGCAGCGATGCCGCCGGCACGGCCTCGCCAGAAGCCAAAGTAATGGAGCGTGGCAATTTGCGGATGGACCCGCTGCGTCACGCAGTCAGCTGGAAGGGCAAGGATGTATCCCTGACGGTGACGGAATTCCTGCTTTTGCAGGCATTGGCACAGCGGCCCGGCTTCGTCAAAAGCCGTGATCAGCTGATGGATGTGGCCTATGACGATCAGGTCTATGTGGATGACCGTACCATCGACAGCCATATCAAGCGGCTGCGCAAGAAAATGCGCAGCGCAGATTCGGATTTTGCGGCAATCGAGACCCTTTATGGAATCGGTTACCGTTATAATGAAGAATAAGCGGCACATCTATGCGGGGCGATCTTGCCCCGGCCAAGGGAGCGGAGCGGATGCGCGATACTAGTACAGTGCAACGCCAGCAGGACGGTGATGTGGTTCTGGGGGAAGACTGGGTTACCCCGGACCAGTCGGTGACGCGTGAAATGCAGGTCAAACGCGCCCGGCGAGGTTTCCTGCCGCTCAAGGGGTCGCCGCTGACACGCCGGATCATAACCTTCAATCTGATCGCGTTGATCATATTGGCCACTGGCATTCTCTATCTGAACTCCTCTCGTCAAAGCCTGGTGCAGCAGCGCGCCGGCGCTCTGGTCTCTGAGGCAATGCTGGCCGGTGATGTGTTTGAAGCCGAGATGCCGTCAGCCGGCGCTGTGAGTTTTGCCGCGGGCGACGGTATTCAGGTAGATAGCACATTGGCAGGCCTGAGCCTGCGAGCCGGAGTAGAGGCCTTTGTGTTTGATACTACCGGCAACCTGATTTCCAGCATCAAGGGTGCGGACCGCAGTAATGCGCTGAATACGCTGAATGATAACAGCAGCCGCACCATCATCAGCGATGCGCTCGCGGTCCTCTGGCGATTGGCGGATAGCGGCGATGCGCCGGCCTCTGCCTCCGGACCGGCGCTTGAGGAACGGCTCAGTGGGCTGGTTGACCGGGCGATGAATGGTGGAACAGGTGTGGAAACCGTGGTGGACACCAGCGGCAGCCGGGTGATTTCTGCGGCCACGCCGATCATGCACAACGGGTCCGCCGTGGGGGTAATCGCTTTGACTTCACCCACTGGTGAGGTGGACGCTCTGGTGCGCGGTGAACAGGAACGTGTCCTGCAAATGTTCGTTGTGGCGCTGCTGGTGTCCGTTGGTCTCAGCCTGGTGCTGGCCTCTACCATTGCCAACCCGCTTGCCGATCTGGCAGAGGCAGCTGAACTGGGGCGTGATCGGGGCAGCCGCAAATCCAACCCGGGCCGGATTCGCATTCCGGACCTGTCGGCGCGGCCGGACGAAATCGGTCGTCTCAGCCGTGCATTGCGCGGAATGGTTAAGGCGCTCTACTCCCGTATCGACAGCAATGAACAATTTGCAGCAGACGTTGCGCATGAAATCAAAAACCCGCTGGCCAGCCTGCAATCAGCTGTGGGCACTCTGCGGATGGTGCGCCGTGACGATCAGCGGCAGAAACTGATGGATGTGATCGAGCATGATGTGCGCCGTCTCGACCGTTTGGTCAGTGATATTTCCAATGCCTCGCGACTGGATGCTGAGCTTGTCAAAGAAGAGGAAGAGGAATTCGATCTTCTGTCCATGCTTGGCAATCTGAATCACTACCTGGGCGAGGACGCGCGTGCCAAGGGCATCGACTACATCACCGATCTGCCCGCCCAGCCTGTCCTGCTGCAAGGGCTTGAGGCGCGTCTGGCGCAGGTCTTTGTCAACTTGATCACCAACGCAGTATCCTTCTGCGAGGAAGGCGACGCCATCCGCGTCTGGGCACGCCGCCGCGCCAATCGGGTGTTGATTGTGGTCGAAGACACTGGTCCAGGTATCCCCGATCAGGCGCTCTCCAAGATCTTCAAGCGCTTCTATTCTCAGCGCCCGGTAGAGCATTTTGGCAATAACTCCGGCCTTGGTCTTGCGATCTCCAAGCAGATTGTCGAGGCACATGGCGGCGTGATCTGGGCTGAAAACATCCGCCCAACCGAGGCCGATGTAACTTCTGAACCTCTGGGTGCGCGATTTGTGGTAGGCTTGCCAGTCTAAACTCCGGTGTAGCCCATGTCTGACTCTCAAAGCCTCATTCTGCATGCCTCCTGCGTCGCGCTGGAGGGGCGGGGGCTTATGATCACAGGTAGCTCTGGACAAGGCAAATCTGCGCTGGCGCTGCAGCTCATGGCCTTCGGTGCTCAGCTGGTCGCCGACGACCGGGTGCTGGTGCAGTTGCTGGACGGCCAACTGGTGGCAAGCGCGCCGGAACCGATCCGCGGCTTAATAGAGGCGCGCTCTATAGGGCTGTTGCGCGCACAGATCCGCAGCCCGGTGCCGGTGACAGTGCTGGTGGATCTGGACGAGACAGAGACTGACCGCCTGCCAGTGCATCACACTTCGCTGCTTCTGGGGCAGGAGGTGGCACGCGTCAAACGGGTGGAGGGCGCCCATTTCGCTCCGGCCCTGATGCAATATCTCAGATGCGGGGCGCTGGATCCGGATGCCTGAGCAAAGGGAACAGGCAGTCCCGGCAGTCCCAGCGGTTCTGGTTACGGGCCCTTCCGGTGCTGGCCGGACCACCGCGATCAACGTGCTTGAGGATCTTGGTTTCGAAGCGATCGACAACCTGCCTCTGCGTTTGCTACCCGGTTTGTTCGACGCTGCCGCAGCGCCACGCCCGATGGCGCTGGGACTGGACAGCCGCAACCGGGACTTTTCACCGGGCGCGCTGCTGGATGTGATCGACATGCTTTCCGGGCGCCGCGAGCTGGAGCTGACGGTGCTCTACCTAGACGCACAGCCTGATGTTCTTCTGCGCCGCTATTCGGAAACCCGCCGCCGCCATCCGCTGGCGCCAGCGGAATCCCCGGGCGAGGGCGTGCGCCGTGAGCTGGATCTTATGGCGCCGATCCGTGACCGGGCGGACATCTTGCTGGAAACATCTGGAATGAATGTCCATCAGCTGAAGTCTGAAATCGAACGCTGGTTTGCCCCCGGCGGTCGCACCCTGGCACTGTCGGTGCAAAGCTTCTCCTACAAGCGCGGCATGCCGCACGGCATCGACATGGTGTTCGACTGCCGGTTCCTAGCCAATCCCTATTGGGATCCGCGCTTGCGAGCACTGAACGGCCAGGATTTAGCAGTGCAGGATTACGTCCGTGCCGACGAAAGATTCCATCGGTTCTTTGACCGGGTTCTGGACCTCACCCGGCTGCTGCTGCCGGCCTATCGGGACGAAGGCAAATCGCATTTTTCCATCGCCTTTGGCTGCACCGGCGGCCAGCACAGATCAGTGACTATGGCGGAAACGCTGGCCAAGGCCCTTGCGGAGGACGGCCTGCAAGTGTCAATTAGACATCGCGAGCTGCAAGGCCAGCAAAAGAAGTGAGAGGCCGGGGTGATCGGGATTGTGATCGTAGCGCATGGCGGACTGGCAGGGGAGTACCTGGCCGCAGTGGAACACGTTGTGGGGCCGCAGCCCAGCGTGCTGGCCATTGGCATTGGCCCGGAGGATGACCGTGCCGCCAAGCAGGACGAAATCTGCGCGGCAGCCAACAAGGTGGACAGCGGCGGAGGTGTGGTCATGGTGACCGACCTCTTCGGAGGTTCACCTTCTAATCTCAGCCTCAAGGCCTGCGGACCGGCGGACCGGCGGATTCTTTATGGTGCGAACCTTCCTATGCTGATCAAACTGGCAAAATCCCGCCACTTGCCAGTTGCCGATGCGGTACGGCAGGCGATGGAGGCCGGGCGCAAGTATATCAACGCGCAAAACGTAAACCCTGATGGGGAGCAGGCACATTAAATGGCTCTGAAGACGCTGAAAATCATCAACGAAAAAGGGCTGCACGCCCGAGCTTCTGCCAAACTGGTGGAAGTGGTCGAAGCGTTTGACGCCACGGCAGAAGTGCTGAAAGACGGAATGTCAGCCTCTGGCGACAGTATTATGGGCCTTTTGATGTTGGCAGCTTCGAAAGGAACGACTATTGACGTCGAGACTTCAGGGCCTGATGCTGACGCGCTGGCGCATGCGCTGGAGGCTCTGGTGGCCGACAAGTTCGGCGAGGGCTACTAGGCCCGCGCCGGCAACGGAACGGGAAAAGCATTTTGGCGGATACCGCACAAGACAGGAATTCCGGCGTCGCGCCGGATACTGCTGAACAGACAACGGGCGAGGTTTATGACCGCCGCACGCTGACCTATGCTAACTCTTTCGATGACCGCTGGACCTCGCTGGCGATCAAGACCATCGAATGGCTGACCGGCAAGCTGACGATTTTGCGTATGGTCAACAAGTTCGAGAAGAACAACGCCGAATACCGCGGTCAGAAGTTCTGGCGCGGTGCGCTCAACACTATGGGCATCGACCTGCAGACCCCGCAGGAGCAGATCGACAACATTCCAGCTGATGGTCCGGTGGTGTTTGTCGCCAACCACCCGCATGGGATGGTCGACGGCATGATCTTTGCCGACCTGATCGGCCGCCGCCGCCAGGATTATCGCATTCTGACTCGCTCGGTTTTGACCGGCCTGGATGAGGCCGCGACCTCCTTCATGATCCCGGTGCCCTTTCCGCACGATCCCGAAGCGCAGCGCAAAATGGTGGATATGCGGGCTAACACCATGGCGTTTCTCAAGGAGGGCGGCGCCGTGGCTTTGTTCCCGTCGGGCGTTGTAATGTCGTCGGACAGCTGGTTTGGCCCGGCCGTCGAGCGCGAATGGAATGTCTTCACCGCCCAGCTGATCCGTCGCTCCGGCGCACGGGTTGTGCCGATCTTTTACCCCGGCTCGAACTCGCGCTGGTATCAGATCGCTTGCCAGATTTCCCCGATTCTGCGTCAGGGCCTGCTGCTGCACGAGATCGTTCGCTCCTGCAACAAGCCGCAGGCGCCGGTGGTCGGGAAACCGCTCACTGACGAGCAGATGAAGCAGTTGCAGACCGACCCGCGCGGGTTCATGGCTTGGCTGCGCGAGCACACGCTGAGCCTCGGCAAGCAAAGCTGATCCTGCCTGAACATATCGCCTGAAACAAAGACGCGCCCCGAAGGGCGCGTCTTTGTTTCAGGCTGTTACCGTGTCGGTACCGGAGCCTCGCCGCGGTAGTCGTAAAAACCACGCTGAGTCTTGCGGCCCAGCCAGCCTGCCTCGACATATTTGGTCAGCAGCGGACAGGGGCGGTATTTGGTATCCGCCAGCCCGTCATGCAGCACGTTCATGATCGCAAGGCAGGTATCCAAACCGATGAAATCCGCCAGCTCCAGTGGCCCCATCGGGTGGTTGGCGCCCAGTTTCATCGATTCGTCGATCGACTTTACGGAGCCCACGCCCTCATAAAGCGTGTAGACCGCTTCGTTGATCATTGGCATCAGGATCCGGTTGACGATGAAGGCTGGGAAATCCTCGGCGCTGGCAGATGTCTTGCCAAGCCGTGCCACCACTTCCTGGCATGCCTTGAATGTCGGCTCATCGGTGGCAATGCCGCGGATCAGCTCCACCAGCTGCATCACCGGAACGGGGTTCATAAAGTGGAACCCCATGAAGCGTTCCGGCCGGTCAGTACGGCTGGCCAGCCGGGTGATTGATATCGAAGATGTGTTGGATGTCAGGATCGTGTGCGGCTGCAGGTGCGGCAGAAGATCGTCAAAGATCGCCTGTTTGACGGTTTCCCGTTCGGTGGCCGCTTCGATGACCAGGTCGGTGGCGCCGACATCTGCAAGCGTCAGCGAGGGGATAACGCGGGACAATGCGGCCTTTACCTCTGCGTCTGAAATCTTTCCCTTGCTTGCCTGACGTTCCATGTTCTTGTGAATAAGGCTCATGGCACTGTCCAGCGCCGGTTGGCTGACGTCATTCAGCACCACGTCATACCCGGCCAGTGCCATGACATGGGCAATGCCATTGCCCATCTGCCCGGCGCCGATCACTCCAACCTTCTGAATTTCCATGCCTCAGGCTCCTGAATATCTGCGGCAACCTTACTGGCGGGCAACGGGCTGGCACAAGGGCAGCAAGTCCGGATTTAAGGCAAATTCTCACTTTAGGGAATTTGCAATGGTTGCCCGTCAAGGTGAGTCTCGGGTGAAAAATTGGTGGTGAAATGAGCTATGAACTCAAGAGCGCAGGCGCGCTCGCGGGGGAACCATGCAGATATGGGGATTCCAGGCTGCTGGTGCGGGGACCGAGAAGGTCCCTGGATGATCCCTATGTTGCCTTTCTAGGCGGAACCGAAGTCTACGGGCGATTCGTTGAGTTTCCCTTTGTCGACTCGTTGCAGGCCCGGCTGGGCGTTGATTGCGTCAACCTGGGCAGCGTGAACGCGGGGCTGGACAGCTTTGCCTATGATGACAGTTTGATTGAAATTGCCCGCAATGCCGGGCTGACCGTAGTGCAGATGCTTGGTGCTCAGAACATCTCTAACCCCTACTACCGGGTGCACCCGCGCCGAAATGACCGTTTTTTGGCAGCCCAACCCGCCCTGAAAACTCTGTATCCCGAAGTCGATTTTACCGAGTTTCACTTCAACAAGCACCTGCTGTGCAGTTTGCGCGATATCTCGGCCACCCGGTTTGAGCAGGTGCGCGAACAGCTGCAGCGGAGCTGGATTGACCGGATGACGACGTTGATACGGGAGCTGGACGGCCGTGTCCTGCTCTTGTGGCTGCGATATGTGCTGGACTCGGCTTCCAGCTTCCAGGAAGAACCAGTGCTGGTTGACAAGACCATGGCAGACGCATTGCGCCCTATGGTGCAGGGGATCCTCGAGATCAGGGCTGACTCGGCTGCTGCGGCACAGGATATCGCCGGAATGATTTTCGGGCCGATGGAACTGCCCGCTGCCCGGCACATGATTGGGCCACGGGAACACTTGAAAATTGCAGAAGCACTGGCCAATGACCTAGAGCCGCTGCTGCAGCCCTAGTCTCTCGTCAATTGCATGGTCACAGCAAAAAGGCCCGCCAGTGTGGCGGGCCTTTCGTTTTAGTGGGCTGTCCAGCCGGGCTTAGCCCAGCTTTTCGGTCAGGGCCGGAACAGCTTCGAACAGGTCGGCAACCAGGCCGAAGTCCGCAACCTGGAAAATCGGTGCTTCTTCGTCTTTGTTGATCGCCACGATGACCTTGGAGTCTTTCATGCCAGCCAGATGCTGGATCGCGCCGGAGATGCCGATGGCAACATAGAGGTCCGGTGCAACAACTTTGCCGGTCTGACCAACCTGCCAGTCGTTCGGAGCATAGCCCGAGTCGACGGCGGCGCGGGATGCGCCAACGGCGGCACCCAGTTTGTCTGCCAGGCCTTCGATCAGTTTGAAGTCTTCTTCAGAACCAACGCCACGGCCGCCGGAAACAACGATGCCAGCCGAGGTCAGCTCAGGACGATCGGAGGCGGCAACTTTGTCTTCGACCCATTCGGACAGGCCCGGATTTGCTGCAGCCGAGATGGTTTCCACAGATGCGGAACCGCCTTCGCCAGCTGCGTCAAAGGACGCGGTACGGATCGAGACAACTTTCTTGGAGTCGTTCGACTTCACGGTCTGGATCGCGTTGCCTGCGTAGATCGGGCGCTCGAAGGTGTTGCCGTCGACAACGCCGGAGACGTCCGAGATCACCATCACGTCCAGCAGTGCGGCAACGCGCGGCAGAACGTTTTTCGCATCAGTGGTAGCCGGGGCAACGATGTGTTCGAAGTCGGATGCCAGGCCAGCGATCAATGCTGCAGTCGGTTCTGCCAGGCGGTGGCCCAGCGATGCGTCCTCAGCAACCAGAACCTTGGCAACGCCTGCGATCTTGGCGGCTTCTTCGCCAGCCGCAGCAGCAGATGCGCCAGCGGCCAGAACGGTCACGTCGCCCAGCGATGCAGCAGCGGCAACAGCTTTTGCGGTTGCGTCCAGCGCCAGCGCGCCGTCGGTCACTTCAGCAAGGAGAAGAACAGCCATTACACAGCCCCCGCTTCTTTGAGTTTCTCAACCAGCTCGTCGACGGAACCGACTTTGACGCCTGCGGCGCGTGCCGCGGGTTCTTCGGTTTTGACGATTTCCAGGCGCGGCGTGACGTCGACGCCGTAGTCGGCGGCGGTTTTCTCGTCCAGCGGCTTTTTCTTCGCCTTCATGATGTTGGGCAGCGACGCATAGCGCGGCTCGTTCAGGCGCAGGTCCACAGTGATGATGGCGGGCATCTTCACAGAGATGGTCTGCAGGCCGCCGTCGACCTCACGGGTGACTTTGGCGCTGTCGCCTTCGATGTCCAGCTCAGAGGCAAAGGTGCCCTGGGACCAGCCCAGCAGCGCCGACAGCATCTGGCCGGTAGCATTCATGTCGTTGTCGATTGCCTGCTTGCCGCAGAGCACGACGCCGGGCTGCTCTTCCTCAACCACTTTGGTCAGGATTTTTGCAACGGCCAGCGGCTCGATGTCGGTGTGCACGTCGTCGGCAGCTACCACCAGGATGGCGCGGTCCGCACCCATGGCCAGCGCGGTGCGCAGGGTTTCCTGAGCCTGCTTCACGCCGATCGAAACCGCAATCACCTCATCCGCCTTGCCGGCTTCTTTCAGGCGGATGGCTTCTTCGACAGCGATTTCGTCGAAGGGGTTCATCGACATCTTCACGTTGGCGAGATCGACACCGCTTCCGTCCGCTTTGACGCGAACCTTCACGTTATAGTCAATCACGCGTTTGACAGGCACGAGTACCTTCATTTTGCGTTCTCTCCTTCACAAACGGGACCCGCCACCGGCGACTCCCTTTGATGCTCTCGCAGCGTTGATACCGACTGCTGTGCGGCTGCAACAGGGCAAAATCGTCACGTTAGCACACGCCGACGTCGCGTTTGCGCATTTGGAACATCATTTTTGCAAGAATGTTTCCGATGGGAAGTCTGCCTGCTGAAATGGCGGGGCGCAGGCGGTCTGGATGACGCGTTTGGTGCCGGATTCGCTGAAATCCGGCACCAAAGGGCGAATCAGATTGGAAATATACCCGGGCAGAGAGCCTAGCGGTTGGCGCCAGGCACCCACAGAACGTCGTCCTTGCCGCCGTTGTTGGCGGTGCGGGCTGCAACAAAGAACCAGTCGCTGAGGCGGTTCAGGTATTTCACCGCCGCCGGGTTCACATCGTCAGTTGTGCTGAGATCGGTGGCCAGTCGTTCGGCGCGCCGCGCCACGGTGCGGCAGACATGCAGATGTGCCGCCAGCTTGGATCCGCCGGGCAGGATAAAGCTGCGCAGGGCTTCCAGATCCTTGTTCATCACGTCGATTTCGGCTTCCAGCCGCTCGACCTGTGCCACCGCAATCCGCAGCGGCGGGTATTCAGACTCTGCGTCCTTTTCCATTTCCGGACGGCAAAGGTCGGCGCCCAGGTCGAACAGATCGTTCTGGATCCGCGCCAGCGCCGCATCCATTTCGTCCTCGGCGTCCAGGCGCGCGACACCGACAAATGAGTTCAGCTCATCCGAAGTGCCATAGGCATTCACACGCGCCGAATGCTTGGCCACCCGCTCGCCATTCCCCAGCGCGGTTTCGCCTTTGTCACCGGTGCGGGTGTAAATCTTGTTCAAAACGACCATCGCCACTTATCCTCCCTGGCTCTGCAGATAGACGTAGGCCAGCAGGATCACCACTGCAACGAATTGAAACAGGATGCGCAGCCGCATCATCTTGTTTGCATTGCGACGGTTGAACTCCCCGCCTTTACCAAAGCCACCGATGCCAATGACCAGCGCAACAACTACGGCAGCCACGGCAGCCAGTCCCAGATAATACAGCGGATTGCTCATCATGTCCCCCAAAGCGGATCAATTCGTTGGGTCTCCTCTACCCCGCGCAGAAACAGATGGCGACCCTATCCGAGCTTTACAAGGATGCGGTCAATTGCCCGGGTCGGCAGAATGCGCCGCAGAAAGCCTGCGATATGGGTGGGGGTGGTCACGTAATAGCGCGGATGCGGGCGGCGGGCTTCGCAGGCATGCGCCAGTTTGGCGGTGACGGCTGAGGCAGGCAGTTCGAACCGGTCCGGCCCGCTGCTTTCATAAAGCCGCTTCAGCAGCCGAGTTTCGTATAGCTCACGCAGGGGCGAAGCCTTCCAGTTGATGAAGCGCTCGAAATGCGGGATCGACTTTTCGCGGATCTTCGACGTTACCGGCCCTGGTTCAATGAGCACCATGTGGATGCCGGTGCCGCGCAACTCTACCCGCAGTGTATCTGTCAGCCCTTCCAGGGCGAATTTCGTGGCTACATAAGCGCCGCGCCAGGGGAATGTGACAAAGCCCAGGATTGAGGAGTTCTGCACAATCCGCCCGTGCCCTTGTTTCCGCATCACCGGAAGCACCTGCCGGGTCAGCTCGTGCCAGCCAAAGAAATTGGCCTCGAAGATTGCCCGCAGCCCGTCGGTCGGCAGATCCTCTACTGCGCCGGGCAGCCCATGAGCGCCGTTGTTGAACAGCGCATCCAGCGTGCCGCCGGTGGCCTCCAGCACTTCGGCCAGCCCGGTGGTGATGCTTTCTGGCTCTGTATAGTCAATTCGCGGGCTCTCGAAACCTTCGGCCCGCATCCGGTCGCAATCGCGCTGTTGCCGACAGGAGGCGAACACGCGCCAACCGCGTTCGCGCATGCCGCGCGCGGCATCCAGGCCGATCCCGGACGAACAGCCGGTAATCAGGATGGTTTTTTTCATGTTTGCGCCCTTCGCCCGGAAACCTCCGGTGCAGTTATGGGCGTTTCTTGCTCACCAGGGAAGCCGCAATCCATCCGACTATCCCTTTGTCAGGCGCCCGCAGATGCAGCCAGCCGGTGCCGCTGTCTTCAATTACGACAACTTCTTCACCGCCAAGCAGACGCATGATGACAGGGTAATTGGTGCCAGGCCCCTGGCGCATATTTACCCGGGACGCGCGTATGCTGCGTCGGTCGATGTACGTCTCTGGCGCGGCAGAGGGGAGCGACGCGGTCTCTTCAATTGCCAAAGAGGCCGGCGCGGCGGTGATTGCTGCCAGCCCGCCATCCAGCGAGGCCAGCTGCAGAGGAGCTGCTTCTGATCCTGACGAAAACGCTGTCTGGGTCGAGGCCAGAACGGCAGAGGCACTGACCAGATGCTGGGCGGCCACGCGCTGGCGCAGGTTCGGGTCGGCTGCCGGTCGGGCAGGGGCCGCAGCTGCACTGCGCCGGGTCAGCACCGGCTGTGTCGGTGCCGCGACAGAGGTGATTCTTGCCAGCTGGTGCGTCTCTGCGGCCGGTTCGGCCTTGGCAACAGGCTCCGGCCGTTTGGGCGGCTCAAAATCCGCTCCTCCACTCAACTCGTAAAACCCCCATCCAAGGAAGGCAAAAGATACCAGAACAAATCTCGACATAACCCGGTCCCCCCAGACCAACTAAAGGCAGCTGCATGAAAAAAGAATGCTTCCCAGTGCTAAGTGATCGGCGCTGCTGCCCGTACCCTTCTCTATCTAGGGCAAGTTGACGGTTGGGGAACAGGGGAGAGACTGGCTTTTTCTCCCCAGGCCCGCTGGAGAGCTGTGTGGCAATGCGCGAATTTCGCACCCGCCCGCTTTACCAATTCCGGCAGCGGAAGTATCACCAGTACATGAACGACTTGGTAGAAGATCCCGACATGCCGTCTGCCCCTGAACAGGGTGAAATCCTAGAGCCGCTGCGCCGTGCGATTGGTGAGCGCTACCTGACCTATGCACTCAGCACCATCATGCACCGGGCGCTGCCCGACGCGCGTGACGGGCTGAAGCCGGTGCACCGGCGCATCCTCTATGCGATGAATCGCCTGCGGCTCAGCTCCTCTGGCGGCTTCCTGAAGTCGGCCAAGATTTCCGGCGACACCATGGGCGACTTCCATCCCCACGGCGATGCAGCGATTTATGATGCGATGGCGCGCCTGGCGCAGGACTTCAACGTTCGCTACCCGTTGGTCGACGGCCAGGGCAACTTCGGCAACATCGACGGCGACAACCCGGCGGCCTCGCGCTACACCGAAGCACGGATGACCTTCGTCGCCGAGGCGATGCTGGAAGGTCTGAACGAGAATGCGGTCGATTTCCGCGACAACTATGATGGCCGCCTGACCGAACCGGCGGTGCTGCCCGCGACCTTCCCGAATATCCTGGCCAATGGTGCGGCCGGCATCGCGGTGGGGATGGCCACCAACATCCCGCCGCACAACATCGCCGAGCTGATCGATGCCTGCCTGCATCTGATCAAAATCCCGGATGCCCGCGACGACACCCTCTTGAACTACGTTCCCGGCCCAGATTTTCCCACCGGCGGAATCATCGTCGAGCCCAAGGAAAACATTGCCAAGGCATACAGCACCGGCCGCGGTTCCTTCCGTCTGCGCTGCAAGCACGAGGTTGAGGACCTGGGCCGCGGCCAGTGGCAGATCGTTGTCACCGAAATCCCCTATCAGGTTCAGAAGTCCAAGCTGATCGAAAAGATCGCCGAGCTGATCCAGACCAAGAAGGTGCCGATCCTCGCCGACGTGCGCGACGAATCGGCAGATGACATCCGCATCATCCTGGAACCCAAGTCCAAGAACGTAGACCCTGAGATTCTGATGAACATGATGTTCCGGAACTCGGATCTGGAAACGCGTTTCAGCCTTAACATGAACGTGCTGATCGACGGCGTGACGCCCAAGGTCTGCTCGATGAAGGAGGTGCTGCGCGCCTTCCTTGACCATCGCCGCGACGTGCTGCAGCGCCGCTCGCACCACCGGATGGAAAAGATCGACCACCGGCTGGAGGTGCTCGAAGGCTTCATCATCGCCTTCCTGAACCTCGACCGGGTGATCGATATCATCCGCTATGACGAGGACCCCAAGGCCGCCCTGATCCGCGAGGACTGGAGCAAGGACCACGCCCGCGCCTTCACCGAGGCCGAGTACATCACCCCGGCCGCTGGCACGGGTGAGCTGACAGAGGTGCAAGCCGAGGCCATCCTCAACATGCGTCTGCGCAGCTTGCGCAAGCTTGAGGAAATCGAACTGGTCCGTGAACGTGATGCGCTTCGCGAAGAACGTGCCGGGCTGGTCGAGCTTCTGGGGTCGGAAGATCTGCAGTGGTCCCGCATTTCTGAGCAGCTTAAAGAGACCAAAAAGCAGTTTGGCAAAGACTATGCAGGCGGCGCCCGCCGCTCCCTTTTTGCCGAAGCAGGCGAGGTCGAAGACGTGCCGTTGGAGGCGATGGTCGACCGCGAGCCGATCACCGTGGTCTGCTCCCAGATGGGCTGGATCCGGGCGATGACCGGCCATATCGACCTGGAGCGCGAGCTCAAATTCAAGGACGGCGACGGTCCCCGCTTCATTTTCCACGCGGAAACCACCGACCGGCTTCTGGTGTTTGGCTCCAACGGTCGATTCTATACCCTGTCGGCGGCCAATCTGCCGGGTGGCCGCGGTATGGGGGAACCTGTGCGCCTGATGGTCGACCTGCCCAATGAGGCAGAGATTGTCGACCTGATGATTCACAACCCAGAAGGCCGTCTGCTGGTCGCCTCCGATGCGGGCAATGGCTTCATCTGCTCTGAGTCGGAAATCGTTGCCCAAACCCGCAGCGGCAAGCAAGTGCTCAACGTCAAGGATGACGAGCGTGCCAAGATCTGTATTCCGGTCGACGGTGACCACGTTGCCATCGTTTCTGAAAACGGCAAGCTGCTGGTGTTCTCGGTCGAGGAAATGCCCGAACTCACCCGTGGCAAGGGCGTGCGCCTGCAGAAATACAACATGGCACGCGGCAAGCAGGGGTCGCTGGAACTGGACGGCGGCCTCAGCGACATCACCACCTTCAAATGGGATGAGGGGCTGAAATGGGAAATGGGTGGAGGTAAGACCCGCCATGAAGCCGACCTGACACAATGGCTGGGTAAACGGGCAGGTGTCGGCAAACGGCCGCCGCATGGTTTCCCGCGCGACTACAAGTTCAAGTAAGTCAGCAGAAACCTGCTGCCTGCCTGTGCCCCCCGCGCCACCCGCGCGGGGGTTGCTGATTGTCCCCCTTTACCCTGCCTGCCGCCCCCGGCTATCTGGTCAGGACCGAATTTCTCTTGGGGGATTTCCATGATCCGCGTTCTTTCTATGCTGGCTGCGCTGGCTCTGCTTACCGCCTGCGGCGAAACCCAGCTGAACGAGGCGCCAGAGGATCTGGGCGCCTTCCAGGCCCGTGTCACCCACGTTTACACCGAAAAGGCGTTGCAATGGCCGCTGTCGCGCAATGCCGAGCACAGCGAATGGACCGCACCAATCGAAGATGCGCTGAATACCCGCCTGCGCCGCTATTCCGGTGCTCAGGAATACGATGTGGCCGTGACACTTGAGGGCTTTATGCTGGCGCCGCCCGGCGTGCCGGTGCTGTTCTCCCCAAAGAGCGCGGTTGTGGTGAATGTCTTTGTTTATGACGTGGCGGAAAAGAAATTCCTGGCGAAGAAACACCAGATGGAGATCTTTGAAAGCACAACTGGCGAAAGCGCCCTGCTTGGCTCCGGCCACGCCCGCACCAAGCAGGAGCAGATCCAGGGCCTCGCCATCAATATCGCTGACAAAGTAGAGGAATGGATGGCCGAGCAGCACAAAGCGGAGGGCTGGTTTGCGCCGCGTGCAGCCGCGGAAACCCTGGGCGGTGCGGATGCCGCTGCGGCAGGAACGCAACCGGCTGGATAGAGCGCGCGAAAACCGCTGCCTGTCAAGCAGGAACGGGTTGATTTTTCCGCCCAAACCAAATAATCCGCCGGCGCAGAGGAAACATGGGTCGCATCCGACCCCTCATTTCAAAAGGGCGCCTAAGCAATGGCTAAGGAAAAGTTTGAACGTAATAAACCGCACGTCAACATCGGCACCATCGGCCACGTTGACCACGGCAAGACCACTCTGACCGCGGCGATCACCAAATACTTTGGTGACTTCAAAGCCTACGACCAGATCGACGGCGCCCCGGAAGAAAAAGCCCGCGGCATCACCATCTCGACCGCGCACGTGGAATATGAGACCGACAACCGCCATTACGCGCACGTTGACTGCCCCGGCCACGCCGACTACGTCAAGAACATGATCACCGGTGCGGCGCAGATGGACGGCGCGATCCTGGTTGTGAACGCAGCTGACGGCCCGATGCCGCAGACCCGCGAGCACATCCTGCTGGGCCGCCAGGTTGGCATCCCGAAGATGGTCGTGTTCATGAACAAAGTGGACCAGGTTGACGACGAAGAGCTGCTCGAGCTCGTCGAAATGGAAATCCGCGAACTGCTGTCTTCCTACGAGTACCCGGGCGACGATATTCCGATCGTTGCAGGCTCCGCTCTGGCGGCGATGGAAGGCAACAAGCCGGAAATCGGCGAAGAGAAGATCAAAGAGCTGATGGCGGCTGTTGATGACTACATCGACACCCCTGAGCGCGCTGTTGACCAGCCGTTCCTGATGCCGATCGAAGACGTGTTCTCGATCTCTGGCCGCGGCACCGTTGTGACCGGCCGTGTTGAGCGTGGCGTGATCAACGTTGGCGACTCGATCGAAATCGTTGGTATCCGTGACACTTCCACCACCACCTGTACCGGTGTGGAAATGTTCCGCAAGCTGCTGGACCGCGGTGAAGCAGGCGACAACATCGGCGCCCTGCTGCGTGGTGTGGACCGTGACGGCGTTGAGCGCGGCCAGGTTCTGTGTAAGCCGGGTTCCGTGAAGCCGCACACCAAGTTCGAAGCTGAGGCCTATATCCTCACCAAAGAAGAAGGTGGTCGCCACACCCCGTTCTTCGCGAACTACCGTCCGCAGTTCTACTTCCGTACCACCGACGTGACCGGCACCGTGACCCTGCCGGAAGGCACCGAGATGGTGATGCCGGGCGACAACCTGAAGTTCGACGTTGAGCTGATCGCGCCGATCGCGATGGAAAACGGCCTGCGCTTCGCGATCCGCGAAGGCGGCCGCACCGTCGGCGCCGGCGTCGTTTCCAAAATCACTGAGTAATTTTGGAAACCGTGGGCGACAGGCGGTTTTCCAAAGGAAAATCGCCGGGAACCCGCACCGGTGAGATGAAAGAAAGGGCCTCCTTTGGGAGGCCCTTTTTCTATGCGGCAAAAACAGGTCAGGGGGGCGGCAGTTTCGGGGGCGATGATAACGCGTACTCCCAGCTTCGCTGAAGGTAAGTCAATGGTTTGAAGTTGGCCGAGCGTGGCCCCAACGGCACTGGCCCAGGAATATACCTGCCCAATTTGGCATGCGTCCGAAGCGAATGTCGAAGTTTGATCAGGAACCTGGCTGGGGCCGACCGGCTTGTGGATTGTGTTTGGACGCTGTTGAAATGTATCGTTGCTGTAAATTTTGAAGATCGGTGAAGAATGGATTTCATTAAGAAAACGGTTTTTGGCCTGCATGGCGGCTCGAAGGGCAGTAAGGTTCGCCGTTTTTCAATGCGGATCAGCCTATACTGGAGTCTTCTTTATGTCATGTGGACGCTAGTATTCGGACGTGAGCAGCTTACTGAAAGTTCTGTAGCTTTAGGAATAACGGCGGCCACGCTGATGTTGATCAGCTTCGTGATCTTTGTTCTGATTGTTTTGCTGATGCCTTTTAGGGATAGCGTTGATTTCAGATTGGATGCCAAGCGCCTGCTGGCGGATACGATCGTATCGTCAATCCTCAGTATTGTGGCGTTTAGCCTGCTATATCGCAACGTCGGCTTAGTACATGGTGGCGATCCGGTGTATCCTGACGCTGTTACGGCTTTATATTTTTCTTCTGTAACATTTTCGACTTTGGGATACGGTGACTTTGCGCCGAACGAAACTTGGCGTATTGTGGCAAGTACACAAGCGCTAATCGGAAATCTTCACTTAGGCATGATCGTCGGATCTACTTTTGCAGCGATCCGCGACTAGGTAGAATGTCACACAAAAAGTAGTGAAATCGTACCTATGGCTAAGAGGATGCCAGCGAAAGGCAGCGCAACATTTTGAATACGTGTGTACTGCTTGGTACTCATAATCATCTCCTTCCTTAGCACAGCTAATATAGGTAAGCGTCGGCTAATATTCAATGAACAATGTGCGTGTGGCGAGTGTGTAAAGCGGCCACTCCTCTAGTTCGGACCTGCCAATTTAGCCCTTAACAAACCCCAAACGCACCGCCCTCTCCAAACGCAACGGTTTCGCCGCGAAACCCCTTGCCACATGGGGCCACAGGGCGTATAGGGCGCAAGTTCGCTGATGCGAATTGGGGCGGGATGATTCCCGCCTTTTGGGTTCGATGAGGGGTTGCGGTGGTCGCAGGCCCTCCTCTCAACCTCAACGCCTCAATAAAGGCAGATGTAATGCAAAGCCAAAACATCCGTATCCGGCTGAAGGCATTTGATTACCGCGTGCTGGATGCCAGCACCCAGGAAATCGTCAACACAGCCAAGCGCACCGGCGCTCAGGTTCGTGGCCCGATCCCGATGCCCAACAAGATCGAGAAATTCACTGTTCTGCGTGGCCCCCACGTTGACAAGAAATCCCGCGATCAGTTCGAGATCCGCACGCACAAGCGTCTTCTCGACATCGTCGACCCGACACCGCAGACCGTGGACGCGCTGATGAAGCTCGACCTGGCCGCCGGCGTCGACGTCGAAATCAAGCTGCAGTCGTAAGATCGGAGGGTATTAGAGTATGCGTTCCGGAATTATCGCTAAGAAAGTGGGCATGACCCGCCTGTTCATGGAAGACGGCAAGCAGATCCCTGTGACCGTTCTGTCCCTGGACGGCCTGCAGGTCGTTGCTCAGCGCACCGAGGAAAAAGACGGCTACACCGCCGTTCAGCTGGGTGCAGGTTCCGCCAAGGCAAAGCGCACAAGCCAAGCCATGCGCGGTGTCTTCGCAGCTGCCAAGGTCGAACCCAAGCGCAAGCTGGTCGAATTCCGCGTTCCCGCGGATGGCCTGATCGAAGTCGGTGCCGAAATCTCGGCCGAACATTTTCTGGCTGGCCAGAAAGTGGACGTGACCGGCACCTCGATCGGTAAAGGTTTCGCCGGTGCCATGAAACGGCACAACTTCGGCGGCCTGCGCGCCTCGCACGGCGTGTCGATCTCGCACCGTTCGCACGGTTCGACCGGTCAGTGTCAGGACCCGGGCAAAGTCTTCAAAGGCAAGAAAATGGCCGGCCACATGGGCGCAGCCCGCGTGACCACCCAGAACCTGGAAGTTGTGAAAACCGACGCCGAGCGCGGCCTGGTCTTCATCAAAGGCGCCGTACCTGGCCCGAAATCCGGTTGGGTGACCGTCAAGGACGCCGTGAAGAAGAAAGCCCCCGAGGGCCTGCCTTTCCCGGCTGCTCTGAAAACTGCGGAAGTTGCCGCGGAAGGTGGTGAAGCATGAAACTTGACGTGATCAAACTGGACGGCGGCAAAGCGGGCGACATCGAACTGTCCGAAGACCTGTTCGGCCTGGAACCGCGTGCGGACATCCTGCACCGCGTGGTCCGCTGGCAGCGCAACAACGCGCAGGCCGGCACCCACAAGGTGAAGACCCGCTCCGAGACCTCCTACTCGACCAAGAAGATCTATCGCCAGAAGGGCACCGGCGGCGCACGCCACGGTGACCGCAACGCGCCGATCTTCCGCAAAGGTGGTATCTACAAAGGTCCGACCCCGCGTTCGCACGGCCACGATCTGACCAAGAAGTTCCGCAAGCTGGGCCTGCGCCATGCGCTGTCCGCCAAAGCCAAAGCGGGCGAGCTGGTCATCATCGAGGACGTGGCTTCCGAAGGCAAGACTGCCGCTCTGGCCAAGCAGGTGAAAAACCTGGGCTGGAAACGCGCTCTGGTCATCGACGGCGCTGCCGTGAACGAAGGCTTCCTGCAAGCGTCCCGCAACATCGAAGGTCTGGATATCCTGCCGACCATCGGTGCCAACGTCTATGACATCCTGAAGCGTGACACCCTGGTGATCACCAAAGCAGGTGTCGAAGCACTGGAGGCTCGCCTGAAATGAGCGCGAAAGCAGCACACTACGACGTGATCCGCAAGCCGATCATCACCGAGAAATCCACCATGGCGTCCGAAAACGGCGCAGTGGTGTTCGAAGTGGCAATCGATAGCAACAAGCCGATGATCAAAGAAGCTGTCGAAGCTCTCTTTGGCGTCAAGGTGAAAGCGGTCAACACCACTATCACCAAGGGTAAGGTCAAGCGTTTCCGCGGCCAGATGGGCCGTCGCAAGGACGTGAAGAAAGCCTATGTGACCCTGGAAGAAGGCAACACCATCGACGTGTCCACCGGACTCTGAGATTTGCCGCTCTGACAAATTGAAAGGCCCTCGCGAAAGCGGGGGCCTTTTTCGTTGGGGCCATCGTTGATGGGGGAGAGGGTGGCTGGTGCGAATGCGGGCATGGCGGGGTCCTTTCTGGAGGTCTCCGATCCTGAATAGCCGCTGGCGGTTAAGATCCGGGAAGCGGGGCGTACGGTGGGGACGCAACGGGTGGTCTGGGCGGACCCAAATGACTGGCGAGCCAAGTTCCAATTGCGGAAAATGGGCGGCTAGACCCCGGCGCGGAATCAAGGCCGCAGCCTGCCGCGCCAGCGTCATGCCCAAGGCATGCCTCCGGGATGTTCCGCCGCTATGGGGCAGCGCTTTTGGCCGGTGTTGCGGGTGTCGGTGGGGTCGTACGGATGTAGCCGGGATAAACTGCCAAACGCACTGTGGCGAGCGCCACCCCGCGGGACGGCGCAGGCGTGTCTTGTTTCAGCCATGGCTGTTCGCATGCTTCAGGGTGATTAATCCAATTGATTTCGCCGAGTGGATCTGTGACCTCATGATTGGGGTAGACAAGGATAGGTATTGAGAAGTGAGTTGGAGAATGAGGTGGGCAACACTACTAGTTGCCGTAGTGTCGGGATGTTCGTTTGTGGTCACGACGGAGACCTATTCGCGGATTGCAACGAAACAGCTTTGGAACATCCATAGGCTGGAACGAGATCCACTTAGGCTAGCTATGATCGAGGCTGAACTGGGGAGCAGAGGCGAAACAAGTGACGGTCTTTACCACTACTTGGGGTCCCGGACTAGTTCTGCATATGGGAGGAAGCTGTATGATCGAGCTACCTCTTCGGAACAGAGCCAAGATTTGAAGAACTGCAGTGACTTTGCAAACTCAGCACATGCACAGAGGTTCTTTTTGAGCGAAGGTGGACCTGTGAGTGATCCTCACAACTTGGACGGTGATGGTGACGGGCTTGCATGTGAGTGGGGGAGGCAACTACGGCGAATAGTCTCAAAAAACACATATCGCCCGCGCTCATATAGCAGTTCTAGCTCACGTTGCTATGTCGGACCTAGGGGAGGACGCTACACGATTACAGCCAGCGGCCGAAAAAACTACGGTGGCTGTTAAGCGCTTCAAATGACTCTTAGTCGTGAACAAGGTCCCCGGATCATCTCCGGGGCCTCAGCATTTGCCGGGACAGCTTTCGCCTCAGCGCAGCCCTCTCACCCCTCCCGCAGGTCCTCCGGCAGCAATGCTTCGGGGATGTTCTGGTAACACACCGGGCGCAGGAAGCGGCGGATGGACAGGGTGCCCACGGAGGTTGCGCCAAAATTGGTGGAGGCCGGGTAGGGGCCGCCGTGGACCATGGTGTCGGAAACCTCAACCCCGGTGGGGAAGCCGTTGGCCAGCACCCGGCCCGCCTTGCGCTCCAGCACCGGCAGCAGGGCCTGACCCTGGCCGGTGTCGGCGTCGTCCAGATGCAGGGTGCAGGTCAGCTGGCCTTGTAATGCGCGGGCGATTTCCAGCATCTCGGCGTCGTCCTGGGCGGTGATCACCAGACCCAGCGGGCCAAAGACTTCCTCGGCCAGGATCTGGTTGTTTAGCCAGGTGCGGGCGTCGGTCATATAGAGATAGGGCGCGGCGGAGCGGGTGTCGCAACTGGTGGTCAACAGCGCGCGTACGCCTGTGGTGGCGGCGATGCGGCGTTGACCCTTGCGATAGGCGCCGGCGATGCCTTCGGTCAGCATGGTCTGGGGCGCGGACTGGGACAGGGCGGCGGTGGCGGTGTCGATGAAACGCGCCGCTTCGGCACCGGCTGGCAGCACGGCGATGCCGGGGTTGGTGCAGAACTGGCCCGCGCCCATGGTCAGCGAGGCGGCCCAGCCAGTAGCGATTTCCGCGCCGCGATTGGCGAGGGCGGCGGCGAGGATGAACATCGGGTTCACGGACCCTAGCTCGCCAAAGAAGGGGATCGGCTCTGGCCGTGCGGCGCAAAGGTCGAACAGGGCGCGCCCGCCGGCCAGCGAGCCGGTGAAGCCCACGGCCTTGATCAGCGGGTGCTGCACCAGCGCTGCGCCAAGCTCGTGGCTGCTGCCCTGGATCAGGCTGAAGACACCGGGGTGGAACCCGCATTTGGTGATCGCGGCGAGGATGGCTTCGGCGACGATCTCGCCGGTGCCAGGGTGGGCGCTGTGACCCTTGACCACCACCGGGCAGCCGGCCGCCAGTGCTGCGGCGGTGTCGCCGCCAGCGGTGGAGAAGGCAAGCGGGAAGTTGGAGGCGCCAAACACTGCGACAGGTCCCAGCGGGCGCTGCATCATCCGCAGGTCGGGGCGGGGCAGCGGGGCGCGGTCCGGCAGCGCGGCGTCAAAGCGGCGGTCGAGGTAGTCGCCCGTCAGGATGTGATCAGCGAAGGTGCGCAGCTGGCCGGTGGTGCGGCCTCGCTCGCCCTGCAGGCGGGCCTCTGGCAGGCCGGTTTCCTGGCTGCCAATGGCGGTGATCTCCTCGGCGCGGGCCTCGATCTCATCGGCGATGGTGTTGAGGAAAGCAGCGCGTTCTGCCCGGCTGGCAGAGCCATAGCTGGCAAAGGCGTCCTCTGCGGCCTCCACCGCTGCGTTGATGTCGCTGACGCGGCCAACGGAGAACGGATGGCTGGGGCCGCTGGCTGGGGCGGAGGGGAAGCGGGTTTTGCCGGCGCGCCAGGAGCCGGCAATCAGATGGTGTCCGTGCGGGGTGAACATGGGTGGGCCTCAGTCTCTGGGCTGCCGGGCAGCGCGGGGAAATTCAATACAGGATAATGGATACAAAATACGAGCGATGCAAGAGGCCAACAGCAATTTGCAGGGCTTTGGCTCAGGACGCTGACCGGGGGGTTAGCCCTCGGTTGCGGCGCGGTGCTCTGCCACCAGCGACAGGAGCTCTTCCTTGGTGCGGGAAATGTGATGAGTCAGCGCGGTGCAGGCGGCCTCGACATTGCGGGCCTTGGCCAGCTCCAGCAGGTCGCGGTGCTCTTTCTTGGCGGGTTCGCGCTGTTTCATCACGCTGAGGTGCATCCGCACAAAACGGTCACAGTGCAGGCTGATGCCCTGCAGCACCTCATCGGTCAGCTTGCGGTCTGCCGCAGCGTATAGCGCGGCGTGGTACTTGTGGTTGAGAGTCCCCCATTTGGCCACGTCATTGGCATCGTAAGATGCATCCATGTCGTCGAGAATCTGGGTGCAGCGGGTAAAATCCTCGGTTGTCATCGCGGGAATGGCGCGGCGGAACAGGTCTGCTTCCAGCAGGATGCGCAGGTCAAAGATCTCTGCGATCTCGTGCAGGGAATGTTTGGTGACAGCGGCGCCGCGGTTGTTGGTGAACTGCACCAGCCCTTCGGCGTCCAGCCGCTTCAGCGCCTCGCGGATCGGCATGCGGGAGACGTCGTATTCCTCTGCCAGCGCCTCCTGCCGGATGGTTTCGCCCTCTGCCAGCTCGCCGCTGAGGATGCGTTCGCGCAGGTCGTTGGCAATCACTTCCGGGAGGGAGCTGCGGGTAACGGCGCGTTTGCCTGCCATGGGAGCCTCGTGACATCTGCTGTTCGTATTTTGGATACGCTAGCGGCTCTGGCCCGTTTCTACAAGCAATTGGCCTGATGTCCGGCGGGACGCGGGCGTTGCCACCCTGCAGCCGGTTTTTGTATCCAAAGCCAAGGCCAAAACCGTCAGGCACCCCAGGTGTCGCTGAGACGGTAGCCGCCGGGCCAGGGATCGTCCGGGTCGAGCATGTGCTGGTGGATGCCGGTGATCCAGCCGCGGCCGCTGAGTTCCGGCACGATTGCCGGGCGGGCGCCCACCGTGGTCTGCTCAACGATGCGGCCAGTGAAGCGGGAGCCGATGATGGATATCGCTTCAAACGTTTGCTCCGCTGTCATCTGCCCTTTGGCCAGCATCAGCGCCATCCGGGCCGAAACCGCAGTGCCGGTGGGAGAGCGATCCACCTTGCCCGGCTGGATGGCAACGGCAGATCGGCTGCTGAGGCCGGTTTCCGTTTGCTCCAGCGGGCCGCAGAAGGCGCAGAAGGAAATGTGGGTCCAGTCCGGGTTCTCTGGATGGGTGAAACCCAGCTGCTCATTGGCGGCCTTTAGAATGCGGGTGCCCGTCTGGGCGATCTGCTTGGCGTTTGCCTCTGTGATTTCCAGCTCCAGATCGGCGGCCTGCACCACCACGAAACTGTCGCCGCCATAGGCGGTATCGACAGTCAGCGTGCCGATGCCCGGCACATCCAGGACAGCACCGATTTCACCGGCAAAGCTTGGCACATTTTTCACGAAGATCCGCTCTGCCTTGCCGTTCCGGCATTCGGCACGCACCCGCACCAGCCCGCCGGGGGCCTCTAGCACCAGATGGGTTTCCGGCTCCTGTATTGGCAGGATGCCCCCGTCCAACAGCACGGTGGAGACGCAGATCGAGTTGGAGCCGGACATCGGCGGGGTGTATTCCGGTTCCATGATGATAAACCCCATATCGGCCTCTGGGTGCTTGGGCGGCACCAGCAGGTTCACATGGCGGAACACGCCGCCGCGCGGTTCGTTCAGGACGAAATTGCGCAAAGTCTGGTCCTGATCGATGAAAGCGCGTTGCTGCCACAGGGTTTCGCCTGGCGGCGGTGCAACGCCGCCCACGATGACATCGCCCACCTCGCCCTCTGCATGGGCGGAGATCACATGGATTGTCTTGCTGCTGCGCATCGTTGCTTTGTTCCTTCGGGTTAAAACCGGGTGGCGGCATAGGGCTGCAACGGCAGTGTCGGAGCACGGTTCAGGGCCAGATCCGCGACCAGTTCTGCAGTGCCCGCTGCCTGGGTCAAGCCTAAATGGCCGTGGCCGAAGGCATAGATCACTCCGGGCGTGCGGGCAGAGCGGCTGATCACCGGCAGGCTGTCGGGCAACGAGGGGCGAAAGCCCATCCATCGGGTGCCGCCAGAGGTGTCGAGCTCCGGTAGGAAGCGCTTGGCTTTTTCCAGCAGAATATCTGCGCGGCGGTAGTTGGGCGGTAGTTTCAGCCCGCCCAGTTCCACGGCGCCGCCGACTCGCACGCCGCCGCTGATCCGGGTGACGACAAAACCATGCGCCGGGAAGGTCAGATGGGTTTTCAGGCCAAAGGCGCCGGGCGGCAGGGTGGTGTTGTAGCCGCGCTCAGTCTCCAGCGGGATGTTTTCACCCAGGGTGCGGGCCAGGTGATGCGACCAGGCCCCGCAGGCGGTCACGATTTGACTGGCGGAGACCGGCCCGTCCTTGGTCTGGGCCACGGTTCGCCCGCCCTCGCTGCGCAGGGCTGTCACTTCAGCGGTGTTTATGCGGCCGCCGCGCGCCACAAAGGCCTGCGCCAGATGTTCTGCCCAGGTTTTGGGGTTTACCGTATTCATCCAGTCGGGGGTAAAGGCGGCATGGGTAAAGCACTGCGCCAGGCCGGGCTGGATGACTGCAATTGCCTCCGGGCTGCGCAGCAGATCAAAGCGGATGCCATGTTCGCGGCGCAGCTGCCAATCGGGCAGGGCCGCCCGGAAGGCTGTCTCGCCCTCGTACAGCTGCAATTGTCCCTCGCGCTGCATCAGCAGCGTGCCGTCCACATCGGCGATCTGGCGTTCCAGCGCGGCGCGGGAATGGGCCATCAGCAACACCTGCGCCTGCAGCGCCGCCTGATAGCGGCTGCGCCAGCTGGCGCGCCAGAACCGCAGCATCCAGGGTGCGATCCGCAGCGCATAGGCGGGCGGCACTGACAAGGGCCCCAGCGGGTCCAGCAGCCATTTCGGCGCCTTGCGCAGGATGCCGGGTGTGGCCAGCGGCACGATGTCGGTAAAGGCAAAGGCGCCTGCGCTGGCCGCCGAGGCCTCTGCCGCGACGCCCTTGCGGTCCAGGATACGCACGCGGAGCCCCTGTTTTTGCAGCTCCAGCGCAGCGCTGAGACCGATGATGCCGGCGCCGATGACGAGGATATCGTCTGTGTCTGTGTCTGTGTCTGTCACGGTCATGTCAGGTCCTTTTACAATCCGACCAGCAGTCCGACCAGCAGGGAGGGCAGCCAGGTTGCCAGCTCTGGCACCAGCAGGAAGGCTGCAGGAACCGGGCCCTGTGCGGCCATAAGGGGCAGCACCCTGCGGTAGATAGGGCCATAGGTCATGTCCTTGGGTGCGATGGAGCGCAGGTGGAAGATCGCGGGCGCCATCGGCCGTGTCAGATAGGAGGTCTGGATCACCGCCAGCACCAGCCTTCGCCGACGGCGGCGGTCATCTTGCATGCGACTTCTGCGGCGGCGGTGGCTGCGGCTGTGAAATGCATGACAATATCCTTTCTTCTGCTGTTGGCCGGCCCGAGTTTCCGTCCCGGACCTTGGTTGATGATGTTCAGGCGGCGGCTTCCCCGCTGTTGGAGATGCCGTTTCGAAAAGGATCATCGGGGCTGAAGAACAGCCTGCCCTCACCCATCACAAAGGCCTGTCCGCTGAGCGTGGGGATCACACCGCCATTCCCCCCAGGCTGATAGGACAGGCGGTAGGGGGAGCCGATGATGCTTTCCTGGATGATCTCCTGACCCGGTTGCAGCCGTCCCGCCGCCGCCAGGCAGGCCAGCCGGGCAGAGCTGCCGGTGCCGCAGGGGGAGCGGTCATAGGTGTCGTCCGGGCACAGCACGAAGTTGCGGCTGTGGATGCCGTCGCGCGGGGAGGGGCCTTGGAAAATCACGTGGTCGATGGGTTCACCATTCTCGCCACCTACGCCCTGGGCATTGGCTGCAGTGCGGATGGCGATGGCGTGATCGGTCAGGGCGCGGATGTTTTCCGAGCGCAGGGGCAGCGGGCTGGGCTCGACGATGAAGAACCAGTTGCCACCATAGGCGACATCACCTGTCACGGTGCTGCCATCCGGCAGGGTGACTCTGGCTGCGGCGGTGACGCGGCGGCTCTCAACGTTGGTGACGGTGACGGTATTGGCATCCTCCAGCCGCACTGTCACCGTGCCTGCGGGGGTCTCGATACGGTGACAGCCGGGGGTGATCCGGCCCAGATGGGCCAGTGTTACTGCCAGCCCGATGGTGCCATGGCCGCACATGCCCAGTACCGCGTCGGCGTCAAAATAGATAACGCCGGTTGCACAAGCCGGATCCCTAGGCGGCACCAGCAGCGCGCCGACCATGGCGGGCTGGCCGCGCGGCTCGCGCATCACCGCGCGGCAGAAGCCCATGTGCTCCTGTGCCAGCCGCCGGGCGCGTTCGGCCAGCGGTCCGGTCCCCAGATCAGGACCGCCATTCAGGATGACCCGTGTCGGCTCGCCGCCGGTATGGCTGTCGACTACATGCATTCGGCGATGATCCCACCCTGCGCCGACCAGTCTGCGAACCAGGTGCGAAACAACCTGTACTGCTGTTCGCAATAGTTGCGCTGGGCGTCCGACAGTTCGTCGGTCTCGTTGAAATGCAGGCGGTAGCTGTCCTCGCCGTTCAGCACCAGAAGGTGCTTGTAATAAAGGATCAGGTCCGGGCCTTCGTCGAAGGTGGACAGAACATGGATCGCGTCGGTCAGCTCCTGCGCGCGGACGCGGGCCTCGGCATGGCCCGCAGCCGCCAGTTTCGACAGGCGCGCCAGCAGCAGCGCCTCTTGCGGCAGGGCGCAGCCGATGCCGGTGATCGAGCCGGTGGCGCCGCAGTTGACAAAGCCGTGGTAGACCTCGGTGTCGACGCCAACCATCAGCGTCACCTGATCGTCCTGGCTGGTGATATGTTCGGCTGCATAGCGCAGGTCGTCCTTGCCGCCGAACTCCTTGAAGCCGATCAGGTTCTTATGTTCTGCGCGCAGGGCAAAGAACAGCTCAGCCCGGGTGGCAAAGCCGTAGTAGGGGCTGTTGTAGATGATGGCCGGCACGTTTGGCGCCGCGTCCAGAATGGCCTTGAAGTGGTTTTTCTGCGCCGCCACGGATGTGCCGCGGGACAATACGCGTGGGATCACCATCAGGCCGGCCGCGCCGACCTCCTGGGCGTGGCGGGCGTGATCGACGGCGGATTTGGTGTTGATCGCGCCGGTGCCGACCACAACCGGCAGGCCTGCGGCGGCGAGGCGGGCGACGCCCTCCATCCGCTGTTCATCTGTCAGCAGCGGCCAGTCGCCCATAGAGCCGCAATAGACCACTGCCGACATGCCCGCAGCGATCATCTCTTCGCCCTTTTTGACCAGCGCGTCGAAATTCGGGGTGCGGTCCGGGTTGCAGGGGGTCATCAGGGCCGGCATGGTGCCGGTGAAGACGTTTGTAGACATTATCCAATTTCTCCAGTTGGGGGCAGGCCGCCGCTGGGAGGCACGGCAGCCTGCGGGGGAAGGGGTCAGCGCACGTTGGCGAGGAATTTGCGGGTGTGTTCGGACCGGGCGTCGCCGAAGATCTGGGCGGGTGGGCCGATCTCCTCCATCACGCCCTGATGAAAAAAGGCCACCCGGTCGGAGACATCGCGGGCAAAGCCCATCTCATGGGTGACGCAGATCATCGTCATGCCTTCGTCTGCCAAGAGGCGCATGGTATCCAGCACCTCGCCCACCAGTTCGGGGTCGAGCGCAGAGGTCGCCTCGTCAAACAGCATGTATTCCGGCTCCATCGCCAGCGCGCGGGCGATTGCCAGCCGCTGCTGCTGGCCGCCGGAAAGGGCGCTTGGATAGACGTCCAGCTTTTCGCCCAGCCCCACATGCTGCAGCTGTTTGGCGGCAATGTCGCGGGCCTCGGCCTTGGGTTTGCCTTTGACGATGCGCGGCGCCAGCGCCACGTTTTCCAGCGCCGTCAGATGCGGAAAGGAATTCCACTGCTGGAATACCATGCCCAGCTTCTGGCGCAGCGTGTTGATGTCGGTGCCTTTGGCATGAACATCGGTGCCGTCGACGGTGACCGTGCCGTCCTGGATCGCTTCCAGCCCGTTGATGCAGTAAAGCAGCGTCGATTTGCCAGAGCCGGAGGCGCCGATGACAGAGAGCACTTCGCCCTTCTGCACATCCAGGTCGATGCCTTTCAGAACGTGCAGAGCGCCGAAATATTTATGAAGGTCGCGGATGGAAATCATTGGGCCCACCTGTTTTCGAGATATGTGGCGTAGCGGGAAACCGGATAGGACAGCGCGAAATAGAAGGCGCCGGCCAGGGCAAGGATCAGGAACGGCTCCTGGGTACGGGTGATCAGGATCTGGCTGGCTTTTAACAGCTCGACATAGCCAAGCACCGAGACCAGCGCGCTGTCTTTCATCACCCCCAGCGCAACGCCGACCCAGGACGGGAACACCGCCCGCCCGCCGATTGGCAGCACCACATGGCGCAGGTCCTGCCAGTAGCTCAGCCCGAGGCTGCGTCCGGCGCGGCGCATCGGGGCGCCCACCGCCTCGATCCCGCCGCGGGCCACATTGGCCACCAGCGCCGCAGTATAGACGGTCAGGATCACGGTGCCGGAGGCAAAGGGGTCGAGGTTCAGCCCAACGATGGGGGCAAAATTGTAAAACAGCACCAGCTGGATGATCAGCGGCACCGAGCGGAACACGTCCAGCACCGGCGCCAGTGTCAGGGCTGCGGCGCGGCGGCCCTCGTACAGCATCCAGCCGAACAGGGTACCCAGCACCGTGCCGAGCGAGATCGAAAGGACGGAAATCCACAGCGTGCGCAGCGCCGCCTCGCCCATGTACCACAGGTCATTGGGAGCAAAGCCGCTGAAAAACTTGAGTGTCGGTTCCATGGCGCGCCCCCTTAGTACCGGAACAGCCGGGCGGCCATCAGCCGCGAGCTGAGCAGGATCACCTTGACGATGGCGTAGTAGATCACCGCCGTGACGGCGAAATATTCAAAGATGCGGAAGCTGCGGGAGGCGAAGAACTGGGTCTCGCCCGAGAGTTCGCGGAAACCCACCAACATCCCCAGCGAAGACATCAGAACAGCCCAGACCATCTGGTTGGTGATCGGGTGATAGACAATGCGGAACACCTGCGGGATCACCACGCGGCTGTAGGCCTGCCAGGGTGTCATGCCAAGGCTGCGGGAGGCGCGGATCTGGGTTTCCGGCACCGCCTTGAAGCCGCCCCGGAAGTTTTCCGCCAGGTAGCCTGCGCAGTTGAACGTGAGCCCTGCCAGCACGATCAGATAAGGCGACAGATGCAGGCCAAAAGCGCCAAGTCCGAAGCCGAAGAAGAACAGCTGGAACAGCGCGGGCGTGTTGCGGGCCAGCTCCACCCAGACGGTGGCGAACCAGTAGACCGGTCCCCGAAGGTGCAGCCGTGCCAGCGCCAGGCAAAGGCCGATCACAATGCCAAGCACCATCGCCAGCACTGCCACCTGCAGTGTCAGGGCGGCTGCTTCCAGCAGGTCGGGCAGGCTTTTCATCACCGGCCGCCAGTGAAAATTATAGTCGAACATGTGGGGGTATGCTCCCTAGCCCCTGCCAGCCGCCGGGAGAGCGCGGCTGGCAAGGGCGGGTTTCACTGTTGGGTCAGTACAACACGCCGGGGATGCGCAGCTCGGGTGCTTCGCTGCCGACATATTTGCCCCACAGTTCGCCGTAGCGGCCCGATCGTACCTGATGGGTGACAAACAGGTTCAGGAAGTTGATCCAGGTGACATCCTCGCGCTTGCCAACGACCGAGGTGTAATCGGTGGTCCAGGGCATCCGCGGGCCGGCTGCCAGGGTGTCATACTGCTGGGTCACCGGCAGCACCGCGGTGTTGGTGGTCAGGCCGATGTCCGCCTTGCCCTGCGCCACCGCCAGGAACACCTCATTCTCGGACTGATAGCCCTGATAGTTGCCCTCTTCACCCCATTCGGCGGCGATCTTCAGCCATTCCTGCTCCGGCACGGTGCCGATGGCGCCGGCCACCCGCTTGCCCTTGATGTCCTCGAATGTCTCGATGCCGCTTTCGGTGTTGATGACGCCCTGCGCAAAATAGATTGCGTAGGGAATGGTGAAACCGACGGTGCGCGCCCGGGCCAGGCTGTCGGAGGTGGCGCCGAACACCACATCAGCGCGTCCCGTCACGATGGCGGGCAGGCGCTCGGCCCAGGTGACCGGCAGGATTTCGGCGTCCACTTCCAGCGCCGCCGCCAGATCGTGGCAGTAATCAACGTCAAAGCCAGCCGGTTCGTTATTGGCATCGCGGTAGCCGATCGGCGGGAAATCCAGCACCACGCCGCAGCGCAGGGTGCCACGGTCCACCACATCATCCAGCGTGTCCGCAAGGACAGGTGCCAAAGGCACCAAGGCAAGCGCCGCAGCCGCGGCCAGCGATTTGAACATGAGATCCTCCTGTCGGTGTTTGTTATGGAGAATCAAATACAGGATATTGGATACAAAAACTACAAATATGTGAGATCCTTGAGTTTCCGAAATAATTTCAGAATGTTAAGCGCATTCTTCCCGCCGCTTTCGGCAGGACAGCGCGGCAGCGGACAAGCCGCCGCCGCGCTATCACTGGGCGTTCTGCCCGTCAGAGGCCGGTTTTCTCCTCAAAGCCCGGACCCTTGAACCGGCGCACGCCTGCCAATCTGGCAGAGATTGCCAGCTGCTGTTCGGCCTGGCCGTCGATCCAGGCCTTTGGAGTATAGAATTTCGTGATGGTGCCGCCGCTGTTTTCAGCGTGCAGGCCGCCATCGCGGACAGAATTGCCCATGATGTTTTTCCAGTAATCGAGTTCTGATGCGTTGGCTGGTCTGCCAGCAAACAGGATCGCGCCGGTCCGGAAATCGGATCAGCCGCGGATCAGCCCCCAAGGGGCAAAACGGTCAAAATACATGTGATGCCCTTTCCTGCTGAGGGGCTTCGATGAGGACCGGAAAGTCCCCTGGAAGACCCGCTGTTTAACCCCCTGCAGGGCGTCTGCGAAGCAGGCAAATCAGGCCGCCCAAGCGCTGTGGCTTTTGGGGAGCAATAGTGTTGCGATTTTGCGCAGCGGTCGGCGGGGATTCGCTAGGACTTTCTTAGGATCGGAACCCTATTGGAAAGAGGAAGACGGCCCGAAATTGAAGGACCCCACTAAAAATGCCAGCCTTTTTCTATCGACTGCCGGTGCGGATTTACGCATTGGCTGCGCTTGCCCTCAGCCTGATGGCGACGCTGACCTTTCTGCTGCTTTCGCAGTCCGTAAAAAATGCATATGAGATGCGTTATTCTGAGCTGCATAACGTCACCGACGCGGCGGTCAGCCTGTTGCACGACCTGGAGGAGGGCGTCAAATCCGGCCGCTTTACAGAGCAGGAGGCCCGCGATATCGGCCGCGAACGGCTGACCGCGCTGAAGTTCGGCGGGTCTGGCTATGTGTTTGTCTTTGACCACGATCTGGTGGTTCAGGCGCATCCGGTGATGCCGGACTGGGTGGGCACCAATCAGGGGGCCTTCAAGGATGTGACCGGCATCAAGGTCTTCGAGGAGCTGGAGAAGATTGCTGCTTCCAAGGGGGCAGGAGAGCTGACCTATTACTTCAAGAAACCCGGGTCCGATGTGGTGGAAGCCAAAATCGGTTATGTACAGGCCTACAAACCCTGGGGCTGGATTGTCGGCACCGGTGCCTATGTTGCTGATATCGAGGCAGGGGTTTCCGTGATGCGCACCGAGGCGCTGATCATTTTCGGGATCAGCCTTCTGACCCTGGCGGTTTCGGCCTATTTCATCACCGGCAGCGTCACCGGTCCGCTCAACGGGTTGAAAACCCGCATGCAGACAATGGCGGATGGCGATACCAGCAGCGAAATCCCGTCAGCCAATGCGCGCAGCGAACTGGGGGAGATCGCCCAGAGCCTTGATGTGTTCCGTCAGGCGCTGATCCGCCAGCAGGAGCTGGAAGACGCGGAACACGCCCTGAATGACAAGCGCAGCAGGGTTGTGGGGGTGCTTAGCAGCAAACTGTCGGCGCTGTCCCACGGCGATCTGACGGCACAGATCACAGAGGTGTTTCCCGAGGACTATGAGCAGCTGCGCCAGGATTTCAATGCCACTGCCAAGAACCTCAGCGGCACGGTGGAGCAGGTGATCGCCGCCGCCTCCAGCATCCGCAGCGGTGCTGCCGAGATCAGTCAGGCGTCTGACGACCTGTCGCACCGCACCGAGAGCCAGGCGGCGACGCTGGAGCAGACGGCGGCGGCACTGGATGAGCTGACAGCAAGCGTGAAATCCGCCGCCGAGGGCGCCCGCAGCGTCGAGGCCACCATGGATGAAGCCAAGGAAGAAGCCCGGACCAGCGGCGAAGTGGTGCAAAGCGCGGTTTCTGCCATGACCGAGATCGAGGAAAGCTCGACCAAGATCAGCCAGATCATCAGCGTCATTGACGACATTGCCTTCCAGACCAACCTTCTGGCGCTGAACGCAGGCGTTGAGGCTGCGCGCGCAGGCGAGGCAGGCCGCGGATTTGCGGTTGTGGCTTCGGAAGTGCGGGCGCTGGCGCAGCGGTCGTCAGACGCGGCGATGGAGATCAAGGTGCTGATCTCCGACAGCTCTGGCCAGGTTGCGCGCGGTGTGGATCTGGTGGGCAAGGCGGGTGACGCGCTGCAAAGCATTGTCAGCCAGGTCAGCCATATCTCGCAGCTGGTGTCCGGCATTGCCGAAGGCGCGGCGGAGCAGTCCACCGGCCTGAACGAGATCAACACCGGCGTCACCCAGCTGGATCAGGTGACCCAGCAGAACGCGGCAATGGTGGAAGAAGCGACCGCCGCCGGCCATATGCTGAAAACAGATGCCTCCAAGCTGAGCGATCTGGTTGCCCATTTCAAGATTGCAGGCGGCAGCCTGCCAGCAGCCCCGGCGGCGGCCAGGGCTGCAAGACCACCGGCGCCAGCCCCGACGGCCCATGGCAATGAGGATTGGGATATGCCGCCCGCGCCCCAGCCCGCACTTCAGCCCGCCGCTGCAGCGGCCAGCGGCAACGCAGCTCGTGATCTGTGGCAGGACTTCTGACCGGGGCGCATTGAAAGCAAAAACGCCCGGGAAAGGCGTTCCCGGGCGTTTTCCGTTTCAGACTGTCCGCTGGGATCAGCCGATGATCGCGTTCAGCGTGGCCGAGGGGCGCATCACCTTGGCTTTCAGCTCAACACTCGGGCGATAATAGCCGCCGATGTCGGCCGCCGGGCCCTGGGCTGCTGCCAGCTCGGACAGGATCTGTTCTTCTTTGGCGCCCAGCTCCTTGGCGATGGGGGCAAAATGCGCGGCCAGTTCGGCATCGTCGCCCTGTGCCGCCAGCGCTTCGGCCCAGTAGCGGGCAAACCAGTAGTGGCTGTCGCGGTTGTCCGGCTGTCCGACCTTGCGCGAGGGCGAGCGGTTGTGGTCGAGGATGCCCTGGGTGGCGTCCTCGGCGGCGGCGCCCAGCACGCCTGCCTTGGCGTTGCCTTTGCTGTCGGCCAGGAAATTCAGGCTTTCGCCCAGGGCGCAGAATTCGCCCATCGAATCCCAGCGCAGGTGGTTTTCCTCCACCAGCTGCTGCACGTGCTTGGGGGCCGAGCCGCCGGCGCCGGTTTCAAACAAGCCGCCGCCGTTCATCAGCTTCACGATCGACAGCATCTTGGCCGAGGTGCCCAGCTCCAGGATCGGGAACAGGTCGGTCAGGTAGTCGCGCAGCACGTTGCCGGTGATGGCGATGCTGTCGTTGCCTGCGGTGATGGTCTTTAGCGACTGCGCCGTGGCTTCGCGCGGGGCGAGGGTCACGAATTTGTCCGCCACACCTGCGGCCTCCAGCGCGGGCTGCACGTATTTGATCAGCTCGGCGTCATGGGCGCGGTTTGCGTCCAGCCAGAAGATCGCCTCGGAGCCGGTCAGGCGCTGACGGTCCATCGCCAGCTGGATCCAGTTCTCGATCGGGGCTTTCTTGACGGTGCAGGAGCGCCAGATGTCGCCTGCTTCCACGTCGTGGGAATGCAGGGTTTCACCATTGGCCAGAACCACGCGGATGGTGCCGTCTGCGGGGGCCTCGAATGTGGTCGGATGAGAGCCGTATTCCTCAGCCTTCTGTGCCATCAGGCCAACGTTGGCGACAGCACCGGCGGTGGTTACGTCCAGCGCGCCATTGGCTTTGAAGAAATTGATGCTTTCGTCATAGACGGTGGCATAGCAGCGGTCGGGGATCACGCAGTTGGTGTCGCCCTTGTTGCCTGCCGCGTCCCAGCCCTTGCCGCCGGCGCGGATCACCGCGGGCATTGAGGCGTCGATGATCACATCCGAGGGCACATGCAGGTTGGTGATGCCCTTGTCGCTGTCGACCATATACATGGCGGGGCGTTCAGTCGTGACGGCCTCAATCGCTGCCATGATATCGGCATTGCCGGAAACGCGGTCCAAGAGATCGCCCATGCCAGAGTTCGGGTTCACACCCAGCGCCTCCAGCTCGGCGCTGAATTTTTCAAACACGGGTGCCAGCCAGGCCTTGACCGCATGGCCAAAGATGATCGGGTCGGAGACCTTCATCATGGTGGCTTTCATGTGCAGCGAGAACATGGTGCCGTCGGCCTTGGTGTCCTCGATGGCGCTTGCAAGGAAGGACGCGAGGGCTTTGGCAGACATGAAGGTGGCGTCTGCCACGGTGCCTTCTTCCAGTGGCCAGGAGTCTTTCAGAACGGTGACAGTCCCGTCCTTGGCGGTGAATTCGATTGTCGCGTCACCGGCCTGGGCGGCGCTGATGGTCGCCGATTTTTCGTTGGCATAGAAGTCGTTGCCGGGCATCGACGAGACTTTGGTCTTGCTGCCCGAGTCCCACGCGCCCATCGAATGGGGGTTGGCCTTGGCATAGTTTTTGACGGCCTTGGCGGCGCGGCGGTCGGAATTGCCTTCACGCAGAACCGGGTTCACGGCCGAGCCCTTGATGGCGTCATAGCGGGCGCGGATGGCTTTTTCGGCCTCTGAGGACGGGTCTTCCGGGTAGTTCGGAATGGCGTAGCCCTGACCCTGCAGTTCAGTGATGGCAGCGACCAGCTGCGGCACCGAGGCAGAGATATTCGGCAGTTTGATGACATTGGCGTCCGGGGTCTTCACCAGCTGGCCCAGTTCTGCCAGATCATCGTTCTGGCGCTGTGCGTCGGTCAGATTTTCCGGGAAGGTGGCGATGATGCGGCCGGCCAGGGAAATATCTTTGGTGCCGACGGAAACACCGGCGGCGGCGGCGAACTTGCGGATGATCGGCAGGAAGGACGCCGAGGCCAGTTCGGGAGCTTCGTCTACAATGGTATACAATATGTCCGGAGTTTGATTATCTGCCATGTTTCACAACCTTTCAGCGATCTTGGAGGCGTTTATGACGTCAGCCGGGCGAGGCCCGTGCCAGGGGTTATTCCAGTGGTGTTTCGGCGCAGCCTGACGGGGCCGGAACAGGCTTGGGAAGCCATTGATATGGCTCCCATGTAGAACAGGATTGCTGCAGGTGCAATGGTCTGGCGTATCCGGCTCCTGCGCGGATTGCCGCGGCTGGCCCTGAGCCGGGCGGAGAGGGGCGCTGCCCCTCTTGGGCCTGGGGCCCAATTCACCCCGGAGTATTTTGGGAAAGATGAAAACCGCAAAGAAGGGGATTATTCGCGCAGCTCATCCGGGGCGACGCCCCAGAGTTTTTTCTTGGGTGCCCAGCCGCTGTAGCCGCCGGCCGAGATTTCACACCAGCTGGTTTCGCAGTCGCCAAGCCGTGCGACCACGCCCAGTTCGAAAGCGGCCGTCACAGGCGCGCGGGTGTCGGGGCGGGCATGTACGGTCAGCATGTCCTCTTCGATCAGCACGGTGCGCACACCGGACAGCAGCGCATAATGCACCCAGCCGCCGGCGCCGTCGCGGTCCTGCACCCGGCGCCAATGGCCGTATTCCGCGGTGATCTCCAGCGGCATGCCGCGACGTTTGAACACCCAGTCGATCTTATGGGTCAGCGACGGGCCGCGGCGGACATTGCCCTTGGCGGCTTTCATCGAGACATAGCGGGGCAGGGGAAGGTTGGTGACCGGTCCGCGGGTTTCGGCTGCACAGACCATGGCGGTCAGCACCGTCAATGCTGCTGCCGCTGCCAGATGGCGCATTGCCATTGCCGCGTTTTTCACTGCCTGCCCGCCTCTTCTTGTCCTGCCGGGTTATGCCCAGCCTCTTGGTCCGATGGTCTGCCCGTCTGGTTTTGCCCCGCCGCGCCCGGCAAATTTCCGGGCGGGTGACAGGGGGAATGCGGTTGGGTTCTTGTGCCTCTGCGCATCCTGCGCCACGATGCCATGGAGGCGTGCAAAATGAAAAGCCCAAGGGAGATCACAAGTGCCAAGAGACCGATTGAGTGTTGTTGTTACGCGACGGTTGCCGGAACCTGTGGAAACCCGGCTGAGCGAGCTGTTCGATGTGCGTCTGCGCGAGGATGACAGGCCGATGACCAAGGCAGAGCTGGCCACGGCGATGAAAGAGGCTGATGTGCTGGTGCCGACGGTCACCGATACCATCGATGCCGGGTTGTTGGGCCAGGCGGGCGAGCGGCTGAAGCTGATTGCCAATTACGGCGCAGGGATCGACCATATTGATGTGGGCACCGCCCGTCAGCGCGGGATTCTGGTGTCGAATACGCCCGGCGTGCTGACCGATGACACCGCCGATATGGCAATGGCGCTGATCATGGCAGTGGTGCGCCGCATGCCCGAAGGGCTGGCGGTGATGCAGAAGGGCGACTGGCAGGGCTGGGCGCCGACCGCTTTGTTAGGCGGGCGGATCGCCGGGCGCCGCCTGGGTGTTTTGGGCATGGGCCGGATCGGCCAGGCGGTGGCCAAACGCGCCTCGGCCTTTGGCATGCAGATCCATTATCACAACCGCCGTCGGCTGCGGCCAGAGACCGAGGAAACATTTGAGGCGACCTATTGGGAGAGCCTTGACCAGATGGTGGCGCGGATGGATGTGATCTCAGTGAATTGCCCCTCGACGCCCTCCACCTTTCATCTGATGAATGCGCGGCGGCTGAAGCTGATGAAACCCTCTGCGGTGATCGTCAACACCTCTCGCGGGGAGGTGATCGATGAGCACGCGCTGACCCGGATGCTGCGCGCGAATGAGATCGCAGGCGCCGGGCTCGACGTTTATGAGCATGGCACCGATATCAACCCGCGCCTGCGCGAACTGCCCAATGTGGTGCTGCTGCCGCATATGGGCTCGGCCACCATCGAGGGCCGTATGGAAATGGGCGAAAAGGTGCTGCTGAATATCAAGACATTTGAAGATGGCCACCGGCCGCCGGATCAGGTTGTGCCATCCATGCTGTAAGGGCGGCGGCACCGCTGGAATTGTTAGGGAGGGTTTTTCGTGAAGTCTGTATTTCTGGCTGCCGCAGTGTTTGCTGCGGGGTCCGCCGCCGGGCAGGAGGCCGCAGATGCGGTTGCCCCGGAGGCTGCGACGGAAGGTGCGTTTACGGCGCTTTCTCCTGCGGTTGCTGCTGCGCTGAAGGCCAAGGCGGCAGGTCAGGCAGTGGAAGCCGAAAACTGGATGGTTGCTGCCGCCAATCCGCATGCAGTCGAGGCCGGCGCGGCCGTGCTGCGGGCAGGCGGCACGGCGGCAGATGCCATGGTGGCGGTGCAGACCGTGCTGGGGCTGGTGGAGCCACAGTCCTCCGGCCTGGGCGGCGGCGCTTTTCTGGTCTGGTATGACGCTGCGACCGGTGAATTGACCACGCTGGACGGGCGCGAAACCGCGCCGCTGGCGGTCACACCGACCCTGTTTCAGGATGAAACCGGCGAACCGCTGCAATTCTTCGATGCTGTTGTCGGCGGCCTGTCTGTTGGCACGCCAGGCACGCCGGCGCTGCTGGAGGCGGCCCACCGACGCTGGGGCCGCGCAAACTGGCCGTCGCTGTTTGAACCGGCCATTCAGCTGGCCGAGAGTGGGTTTGCGGTCTCTGCGCGCCTTGCCGGGCTGGTTGAACGCGACGCCGAACGGCTGGGACGTTTTCCGGCGACCGCAGAATATTTCCTGCCCGGTGGCGTGCCCTTGCAAACGGGCGATATGCTTGTGAACCCGGACTATGCAGCGACATTGCGTGCTTTGGCGCATGACGGGGCAGAGGCGTTCTATGGTGGCTCCATCGCTGGCGGAATTGTTCAGACAGTGCAGAATGCGCCTGGCAATCCAGGCGTGCTCTCAGCTGCGGATCTGGGGCTTTACAAGGTCAAGGAACGCCCGGCCGTTTGTGCGGCTTACCGGCAGTTTGAAGCCTGCGGCATGGGGCCTCCGTCTTCGGGCGCGCTGACTGTGGGGCAGATCCTTGGCATGCTGAACAGCTTTGACATGGCGGCGCTGGGCGCCGACAGCGCCGAGGCCTGGCGTCTGATCGGCGATGCCTCCCGGCTCGCCTTTGCCGACCGTGGGCTTTACATGGCCGACAGTGATTTTGTGCCGGTGCCGGACGCCGGGCTGGTCGAACCTGCCTATCTGGACGAACGCGCGATGCTGCTGGAACGGGCGACGGCGCTGGAGGAGGCAGGCGCTGGCAAGCCGCCCTGGGATCACGCGATGCTATGGGCCAGAGATGACTCGATCGAGCTGCCGTCGACTTCGCATATTTCCATCGTCGACCAGTACGGAAACGTTTTATCGATGACCTCGACCATCGAAAATGCTTTTGGCTCGCGGCTGATGACAAACGGTTTCCTGCTGAACAATGAGCTGACGGATTTTTCCTTCCGCACGCAGCACAATGGCAGGCCAATTGCCAACAGGCTGGAGCCGGGCAAGCGCCCGCGTTCTTCCATGGCGCCGACCATTGTCATGCAGGACGGCAAGCCGGTGCTGGCAATCGGCTCCCCCGGCGGCAGCCGGATCATCGGCTATGTGGCCAAATCGATCATCGCCTGGGCGGATTGGGGCATGGGGATCCAGGAGGCGCTGGCACTGCCGCATCTGGTCAACCGTTTCGGCACCTATGATGTGGAGGCGGGCACCAGCGCCGAGGAACTGGCGCAGCCGCTGATGGATTTGGGGTTCGAGGTGAACGCCCGCGACCTCACCTCTGGCTTGCATGCGATTGACATCGGCAGCGTTCTGAAAGGCGCAGCAGACCCACGCCGGGAAGGCATAGCGCTGGGCGGCTAGAGATGGTTCGCCCGGATGCTGCCTGCAATGCATACCAGCTACTGGGTATTGCTTGCCTGCAAACGTCATGCGTAGGTTAACAGGTGAAATGTTCCGGGGGGTATCGCCCTCTGCCTGGGGAGATTGCCATGGTCCAAGCCACGTTACTGCCGCGCAATGAGGCCGGAATTGCCGCGGCCATTGATGCGTTGTCGCAGCAGTTTGGTGACCGGCTGCAGACCGGCCAGGCGATTTGCGAACAGCATGGCCATACCACCACCTGGATCACCAATCAGGCACCGGATGCGGTGGTCTTTCCAACGTCTACCCGCGAAGTCGCAGAGATCGTGGCGGTCTGCGCCGAGTATGGCGTGCCGGTTATCCCCTTTGGCACCGGCACGTCGCTGGAGGGGCATGTGAATGCACCTGCCGGCGGCATCTGTGTCGACATGATGCGGATGGATCAGATCATCGCGGTTCATGCCGAAGACCTTGACGTCGTGGTGCAGCCGGGCGTCACCCGTGAGCAGCTCAACACCTATCTGCGCGACCAAGGGCTGTTCTTCCCGATTGACCCCGGCGCCAATGCCTCGCTTGGCGGTATGGCCGCAACGCGGGCCTCTGGCACCAATGCGGTGCGTTACGGCACCATGAAGGACAACGTGCTGGCACTGGAAGCGGTGATGGCCGATGGCGGCGTGATCCGCACCGCGCAGCGGGCCCGGAAATCCGCGGCCGGCTATGATCTCACACGCCTTCTGGTCGGCAGCGAGGGCACCCTGGGCCTGATCACCGAGCTGACCCTGAAACTGCAGGGCATACCTGAGGCAATCCGCTCCGCCCGGTGTTCCTTCCGCAGCGTTGACGCCGCCTGCCGCGCGGTGATGATGACAATTCAATACGGCATTCCGGTGGCCCGTATAGAACTGCTGGATGAGATGAGCGTGCGCGCGGCCAACGTCTATTCCGGCCTTGATCTGCCGGAAACGCCGCTGCTCTTGCTGGAGTTCCACGGCTCGGAGGCGGGCGTGGTTGAGCAATCCGACATGTTTGCCTCCATCGCTGAGGAATTCGGCGGTTACGGCATTTCCGCCACTTCCACGCCAGAGGAGCGCAGCAAGTTGTGGCAGGCACGTCACGACATGTACTGGGCCAGCCAGCAGCTGCGCCCTGGTGCCAAGGGGCTGTCCACCGATGTTTGCGTGCCGATTTCGCGGCTGGCGGAATGTGTCAGCGCAGCGCGCCAAAAGGCCGAAGGCATGGGCCTGCTGGCGCCGATGGTTGGCCATGTGGGCGACGGCAACTTCCATGCGCTGCTGCTGATCGACATGGACAGCGAAACGGAACGGCAGAAGGCGGATGAATACATCGGCTGGCTCAATGAAATGGCGATTGAAATGGATGGCACCTGTACCGGCGAACACGGTATCGGCCAGGGCAAACGCCCCTATTTGAAGCAGGAGCTGGGCGAAGCCACCCGATATATGGCGGCCATCAAGGCGGCTCTGGACCCGGAAAACATCATGAACCCCGGTAAGATCGTCGAGATGTAGCCGCTGGATCCGAGCCCCGCGAGTGCAAGTTCTGCAGCAGAAACAGGACAAGAATTTTCTGTTTCAGCCCGGTCAAACAGTGCCTTGACCGCCAGCAGGTACATGCTGTGGTTTTTTTCGATGCCGGATCTTTTGGGCAAGGAAAGCATGTCTTTCCTTCTCGATGTCCTGTGTCCATGTCATGGATCTGGACTGCAAGGTTGAGGCGGCCTTTTGTCATTACGGTGCGCTCATTGAAGTGGGGCCGCAGCCTGTTGAGGTGCATGAGCGCATTGACCTTGTGCGGGTTTCTGTTGGTGCTGGTCTCTCAATTGTTGTCGAGGTGGCATTACTCAGACATCAGGCTTGCCTCAACTTGAACGAGTGGAAGTCAATTTGGTTCTCGGCATGGACCTATTTTCGCCAAATTCTCTGACTAGCAGACCAGAAAGGTTTATCGCATTTTGTTCGGAGATTTTCATGAGCGTTAAGACTCTCGCAGGGTTCGCAGCTGTTTGCGGCCTGCTCGTTCTGGGTGTGGACTACGAACAGCAGAGCCGGCGGGCTGGGCTGGAACTGGGGCAACTGACGGCCGGGGCCTATTACGCGACGGTTGAAACCCGGGTGGCCGGCGCCAGGGCAGACCGCCAGGCAGCTGCAGTAGAAAAGGACAGGCTGCAGCGCTGGAAACAGGGCGGCAAGATGTATCTACCACAGGCACCAGAAGGCATGGAGCGTTTCAGCCTTGCAGAACAACCTTATGCGTTGGCCGCAGCAGGGCCTGAGGGAACGGCTGTCGGCAGCTTCGATATCATGGATCAGGCGCTGGATAATGCGGAAGTCGCGCGCTGGGCCAAGAAGCGAGACAGCGTCAGCTGGGGTTATCGCAGCGATGAGGATATTGCGATCCTGAGCGTTCGGCTGATCGGGCAGGCGGACAAGAACTCTCTTCAGGGCATGTTGACCGCCTCCATGGGGGGCATATCTATAGATTCGTTCGACAAAAAGCCCTTTGCAGTGATTGGCGGTGTTGCCTATCAGGTAGGACCAGACCGCGGCGCGCCAATTCCTGGCCTGCGTGCCGTTTCCGGCGGTTTTGGCTTCGCTGAACGCGCCGTTGTGACGGTGACGGGGAACGCTTCTGATAATATGATCCGCACCCTGCTTGCAGCTGTCGACTATGATGGTTTGAACAGCCTCATGCTGCAGCCGGTGCCTGTGGTTGGCAATGATGTTCTCGTGCCGCTGGAGACCGAGCTGGATCTGGCAAAGGCGATCCTGGACCTGCAGCGCGACCTAAAGTCCATGCGGGCCAAGGCGGTGCAGATGAAGATTGAAGGTATCCAGCCTGGAAAGCTGATGGCAGGCACGCTTTTGCACAATTCCACAGGTGGTGCGCTGTCGATGGATGTGAGCGACGGCGAAAGCCCGGACCTGGATGCGATGCTTGAGGCGTCTTATCGCGAAGGCCGGGCTGGGCTGATGGCAGAGGCCGGGGTTTTCATCGAACAGGGGGGGGCAGTCAAGCTTGATGAGGCTGCGCTGCAGCCTGAGGCTGGCGGCGCTGCTGCACAAGACGGTGGCGGCTTTGGCTTGCTGGCGTCTTTTACGGAGGGGCTGCTCAGTCTGCCTCAAGACGAGGCCGCGCCGACAAGCGAAGTGATAGTCAGCAAAGGGCTGGCGCAGAATTCCGGCAGCTCTGACGGCGGCTGTATCCGTCGCGGCACCGTTCGGACCTGCGACTGACCATTTTGGGGCGGCTGTGAAATCCAGACAATTTTAGCTCCCTGTCCTCAGGGGCGCCGGAAAGCCGCCTCAATTCTGTACCACCTTTGAAGCTCTAGTTAATGCAGCCAGGAGAAAATTGGCAACTTGCGAAACCGGAGGGCGAAAGATGGGACTGAAGAAAGCAATGGGCATCCTGGTGTTCAGCACCCAGGCGGTGATTGGTGCGGATTACTATTTTCAGACCCGCGATGCCGGCCTGCATTGGGGGGATCTCAGCGCCACCGACTACGGCACCATCGTGCAGGACCGTTTTGCCCGCGCGCGTACCGCCAAGGAAAGGGCGCGCCGATACGGGCAGGACAGCAGCCAGCCCGCCTGGCAAAAAGTCTCCAGCTCCGGCAGCAGTCTGCTGGGGGGCGGCGAGCAGGTGGCCAGTACCGCGAGCAACGCTGCGGCAGAGCAGCAGCCAGTTTGCGTCCGTCGCGGCAATATTGCCGAGTGCTGACCGTCTTCCGTCAGCTTGAAACCGAAGTGCAGGGGGCCGCGGCCCCCTTTTGCATGTGCAGAAAAACGCCGTTTCCGGCATTGCTGCCACAGAAAACCAGTCTGAATCCGGTATGCTGCGGCGCGCAAGGTCGGTTTTGGGTGTTTTTGCGTCGGCCTGATTTTGCGCGGATTTGCCTGCGCAGGCATAACCACTGCCAAGAATCTCACAAAGCTGGAGAGCCGGAGAATGAAAACCCAAGTCAAAGCACTTGTTGTTGGCGGCGGCGCCGTCGGCACCTCGATTGCCTATCACCTGGCCAAGGCCGGCTGGGACGACGTCATGCTGATTGAGCGTGACGAGCTGACCTCCGGCTCAACCTGGCACGCAGCAGGCCTGCTGCCGCTGTTCAACATGTCCTATGCGACAACCCATATCCACAAATACTCGGTCGATTTCTACAAGACCCTGGAAGAAGAAACCGGCCTGAACGCTGGTTTCGCCGTGGTGGGTAACCTGCGCATGGCGCAGACCCAGGAGCGTATGGACGAATATATGCTCTATGCTTCCACCGCGGAAACCTGCGATGTGGATTATGAGTGGCTGACCCCGGATCAGATCAAGGAGCGCTGGCCGCTGATCGAAACCGGCGACCTGAAAGGTGCGATCTACCACACCGAGGACGGCTATATTAACCCGGCAGACGTGACCCAGGCGATGGCCAAGGGCGCTCGTCAGCGCGGCGTTGAGATCCACCGCAAGCTGCAGGCCGATGCCTTCCACTGGACCGGTACCCATTGGGAAGTCACCTGCACCAAGATGGTCGAAAAAGGCGGCAACCTGGTGCCTTCCGATGAGCAGGTGGTGATCACCGCCGAGCACGTCGTGACCGCATCCGGCAACCACGCGCAGCGCACCGCCAAGATGCTGGGCATCAAAATGCCGGCCATCCCGGTCGAGCACACTTTCATCGTCATGGACAAAGACCCCGAGCTGGTCAAATGGCGTGAAGCGGGCAACCCCGAGCACCCCGTTGTGCGTGATGCCGACAATGAATCCTATGCCCGCGAAGAGCGCGGCGGCTGGATCCTGGGCATCTATGAGCGTGGCGCACCGGCGCAGTTCGAACACGGCGTGCCGGACAGCTTCCGTGCTGACCTGTTCCCGCTGGATCTGGACCGTATTGCCGAGCAGTATATGGCAATGGCTGAGCGGGTTCCGTCCTGCGCCGAATCCGGTCTGAAAGACGACTTCAACGGCCCGATCTGCTACACGCCCGACGGCAACCCGCTGGTTGGCCCGGCACCGGGCCTGCGCAACATGTGGCTGGCAGAAGGCTTCTCCTTCGGCATCACCGCCGCAGGCGGCACCGGCTATTATCTGGCGCAGATGATGGTCGATGGCGAAGCCGAGATCGACATGGCATCGCTGGACCCGAAACGCTACTCCTCCAACTGGATGACCACCGAGTTCGCGGCCCGCAAGAACGAAGAGTGCTATGAGCACGTCTACATCCTGCATCACCCGGACGAAGAGCGCGCGGCCTGCCGTCCGCTGCGTACCGCGCCGGCATATGACCGTCAGAAGGCCCGCGGCGCACAGTTCGGCTGGGTCAACGGCTGGGAACGTCCGAACTACTTCGGCCCTGTCGATGCGCCTGAAACCTTCGACCACGACTCCCGCTCTTTCCGCCGCGGCGGTTGGTGGCAGCATGCCGTGGACGAAGCCAAGGCGATCCGCGAAGGCGTTGGCCTGGTGGACGCAACCGCCTTTACCAAACACATCGTCAAAGGCCCCGGTGCAACCCAGTTCCTGGATTGGTTCACCTGCAACAAACTGCCCAAGATTGGCCGCATCAACCTGACCTATGCGCTGACTGTTGCCGGTACCACCCGCACCGAATACACCATCGTCCGCAACGGTGAGAACAACTACTATCTGGTCTCCGCCGGTGCCTGGACCGAATATGACGCGGACTTCCTGCGCAAGGCCGCCGAAGACAAGATGGAAGAGTTCGGCTATATCGAGATTCAGGATGTGACCAGCCAGTGGGGCGTCTTCGCCATCGCAGGCCCCAAGTCCCGCGATGTGCTGAAAGAGGTGATCGTCGACGCCGATCCTGAAACCGCACTGTCCAACAAGCGCTTCCCCTGGCTGTCTGCCAAGCAGATCGAACTGGGCATGTGCCCGGTCAATGCGATCCGTGTGGCCTATACCGGTGAACTGGGCTGGGAACTGCATCACCCGATCGAGATGCAGAACTACCTGTTCGACCTGCTGGAGAAAGCCGGCGAGAAGCACGGTATGAAGCTGGTGGGTGCCCGCGCCCAGAACTGGCTGCGCCAGGAGAAATCCTACCGCGCCTTCGGCAACGAACTGGGCCGCGACGCGACCCCACTGGAAGCCGACCTGCCGCGCTTTATCGACTTGTCCAAGGACTTCCATGGCAAGGACAAGCTAGAAGAGACCGGCGTGCGCTTTAAGTGCTGCACCGTTCTGATCGACGGCCCGGCGGATGCAGATCCCTGGGGTCACGAAGCGCTGTATCTGGAAGATGGCGTCACGCGCGTGGGCCGTCTGACATCCGGCGGTTACTCGGTTGCTTTCGAGAAATCCATCGGCATGGGCTATGTCACGCCTGAGATCGCGGTCGAAGGCACCAAGCTGAAGGTCAAGATGCTGGACCAGCTGTGGGACGCGGTTGTCACCTGCGACAGCCCCTATGATCCGAAGAACGAGACCATCCGCCAGAATGGGTGATTTCCGGTCCGGCCCCTTCGGGGGCCGGCCTACCGTCTGAGGGACGGGTTGAGGACATCACGGGCGGAGCCCCGAACCATACAGAAGCGAAAAAATAGCCCCGGCCAATGTGCCGGGGCTATTCTTGTTGGGGGGGCAATCTTCGTGCTTGCACAGGGCAAAGTGAACGGCTCATGCTGATGTGTTTGGACTATCCACCCTGGCTTCCACACCCTGAAAACACACATGTCGGCAGGCAGCTCGCAGTTGTCCGTTGCATCCATCAAAGATGCCTCCAAGTAGAGAGGCATTTTCTGCATGGAACGAGGATGACTTTCGGCAATCTATGCGCAGGCTCGCTAGAGCTGGCCTCTAAGGTTTTGCAGCGTGCTGGCTTTACGGAGTATCTGGACAGCATCCCGCGCAGCAGCCTGTTTACCTGTACACCTGATGAATTCGAAGCCGTGGCTTCATCAGAAGAATCGCAGGCTGTTGGCCCGGATCTTGTCGTGAAAGCAGTTTTGCGGCTCGGTGAGGAAGGGTTTGATGCCACGGAAGAAATTGCCTGGTTGGCAGAGCGGTAGCGCTCGCAACGCTGTCCACAGCGTCAGGCGAAAGGCAAATCAGAAGAGCCTCGGCTGGCAGAGAGCGCCCGTGGTTTGCGCAGCCCGTCCTATCCATCCCGTCCCGGTTCGCTTGGATCACTTGAAAACAGCGCGATCTTGTTGCCTTGGGGGTCACGCAGGTAGCCAACATAGAAGCGCGGCCCGTAAGTGGCCCGAAATCCCGGTGGACCTTCGTCAGAGCCGCCTGCGGCAAGAGCGGCGGCATGTAGGTCGCGCACTTGCTTTTGGTTGCGCGCCTGGAAGGCGACCATCGACCCGTTGCCAGCCGAGGCCTGGCGCCCGTCAAAGGCTGGTTTGACGTAGAAATCGGGCAGAACGGGAGATTGGCCCGGCGGAACCGGCAGCGCGAAACTCAGCCCTTCTGGACCCTCCTCTAGGCTGTAGCCGAGGGGAGGCAGGAATGCAGAATAGAAGCGTTTCGCAAGGGACAGGTCATCCGCGCCAAATGTGACATAGGCAATCATGTAAGGGCGTTCCTTCCAGACGTCAGGCCATTCACCTAAGACTGTTGCAAGGTTGTAAGGCGGTAGGGGCTGCGGTTCAACACGGGGGTCTCCTCCCGCCCGTCACCGTTCGGATGTGACATCCGAAGGTTCCCGTTGGGCCAGGCAGGCCGCGCCGAAGGCGCGGCCTGCCTGGCCCGTGGCGACGGGCGCAGCCCGGCGCAAAACCTGACTGGCAGGGTCAGTCTTGTGCTGTCTCTGCCAGTTCCATGTGACCTCCGCCGCGCGACAGCACCTTGCGCAGGATCGGCTCGAAAAATTCCAGCGGCTTGGTGGGATACTCCGGGTCAAACGCGCATTGGTCGTATTCTTCGCAGAAATAGCGGCAGTCTTCCCAGTATGGGCTGTCGCGGTATTTATCGCGCGCATTGCGGTCGCCGCCGAAGTGGTGGTTGTAGTAGAAGCCCTGGAACACGCAGTGGTGCTTGAGAATCCAATAGGTTTTCTCGCTGACATAAGGCTTCATCATCGCCGCCGACAGCTCGCCATGGTTGTAGGGGGACAGGATGTCGCCGGTGTCATGCACCAGCGCGGCGACGATAATCTCGTCATCGGCGCCATCCACCCAGGCGCGGGTCGCGGCCTGGAGGCTGTGCTGGTAGCGGTTCACCGGGTAGGGGGTCCAATCCTCGTCCAGCGAGCGGATCGCATCGAGAATGCGGTCAGGCAGAGCGGCGTTGTAGGCCTCCTCATAGGCTTCGACGGCCTTCCAGTCCTCGGCGGTGGTTTCAGTGAAACTGGTCCAGGTTGGCTTGTGGCTTTTGTCCAGCATTGGGGCGGTCCTTTGGTTGATCTGCTGGCAGGGTAGCAAGCCAGTTCTGAGCGGGAAAATGAATTGATTTGCTCAGCCTGAAAGGAAATATTGATTGCCATGCAGATCAGCGCGTTCAAAACCTTTCTGGCAATCGAGACCGCGGGCAGTTTTCACGCTGCGGCCCGGGCGTTGAACGTGACCCAGACCACCGTCAGCGCCCGGATCAAGGCGCTGGAGGCCGCACTTGGCACGCCGTTGTTTGAACGCGGCCCCGGTGGCACGCGGCTGAGCATGGCGGGGCGCCAGTTTCTGCCCTATGCCGAGCAGATGATGCGCACCTGGGAGTTTGTCTCCGGTGATCTGAAGGCCAGTCTGGCGGGGCAGGTGCCTTTGCGGCTGGGGGCGCAGCTGTCGGTTTGGGATCCTTTGCTGGTTGATGTGGCGGTCTGGCTGGAGGAAGTGCAGGGCACGGTGCCGTTCACCCTGAACTATGACCATACAATGAACATGGGCGAGGCGGTGGCCCGCCGCCTGCTGGATGTGGCGATCGTGAACGAGGTGCCGCCAGGCACGCGGCTGACCGCACAGGAGCTGCCGCCGGAGCGGCTGGTGCTGGTGGCGGACCGCCCGCTGCGGCTGGGACAGGATGCGCTGCCCTTGTTCATCAATCTGGAATTTGGGGCGGAATATGATGCGCAGCTGCACGATGTGCTGCCGGCCCGCCGCCGCCAGCATATCGTGCTGGGCAATGCCCTGATGGGATTGCGTTACCTGCAAGGACGCGGCGGCATGGGGTATTTTCCAGCCTGTATGGTGGCTGAAGCACTGGCGGCGGGCGCGCTGCATCTGGTGCAAGGCGCGCCGGAGATCCATCTCAGCTGCCGGGCGCTTCATCTGCCGGACAACCCGGCGCTGGAGCATATCCGCCAGGTGGTCCGCGGCCTTCACGAGGTGCGGGGCGGATAGCGCGCAAGCCGGAAAGAGGCGTTTAATTTGCGGGTTTTGCAGCCACCAGCGCGAGGTTATTGGCAGGCATCTCCACCGTCTGAACCAGTTTCAGCCCTTCGGACTGCAGCCAGGTGGTGACCGCGGTGTCGTCTTTGTAGCCGGTTTCCGGGTCATGGGTGGTGAGGGCTGCATGGAAGGCACGGTCACCGTCGCTGATCAGCTCTCCGCTGCGCAGGAAGGGGCCATAGATCACGAACAGGCCGTCGGGAGCGAGGGCCGCGGCGGCCTCGCGGATCAGGGTGCGGGCTTCGTCCGTGCTGATCAGATGCAAAAGATTCACCAGAACAATCAGGTCCTGGCCTGCATGATCGGCCCCCCAGCCGGGGGCAGTGGCATCCAGCATCACAGGGGCTGCGATGTTGGGAAGCCCGGTTTCATCGGCATAGGCCTGAATACTGGCGCGGCGGATGGCGTCCACCTCAGATGGCTGCCACATCAGGCCGGGCAGGCGGCTGGCATAGGCCACAGCGTGCTGGCCGGTGCCGCTGGCAATCTCCAGGGCGCGGCCCTGCGGAGGTGCAAACCGGGCCAGAAGATCACAGATCGCTTCGCTGTTGCGCACGGCGGAAGGGGCAAACAGCTTGCCGTCCTGCGGCTGGGCAACCGAAGCCACACCGGGAACCGGGCGCACCGGCATCAGCGCAGCCTCGCGGGGGAAAGGGCGGCAACCGTCGTCGCGTCCAGAACCGGCGGCCGACCTGCTGTCAGATCAGCAATCAGCTGAGAGGCGGCCGGCGCGGTCATGATGCCATAGCCGCCCTGGCCTGCGCACCAGATGAAATCCGGCTGATCCGGGTCCGGCCCCAGCACCAGAGTGCCGTCGGCAACAAAGCTGCGCAGCCCGGCAAAGTTGCTTTCCACCCGCGTGACCGGCTCTGTCACCATGTCCTCGTAGCGGGCCAGCCCCTCTGCCAGCACCATGTCGTCGGCATAGGCGTCATGCGGTTCTACCGGGTCGGCATCAGCGGGGGAGACCAGCAGCTTGCCCGCATCGGGTTTGGCGTACCAGGTTTCGCCCGCGCCGATCATCATCGGCCAGCCGCTGACATCATGGCCGCCGGGGGCGGGCAGCCGCGCCATTGAACGGCGCTTGGGCTGCAGGCCGATGGTCGCCACCCCGGCAAGCGCGGCCAGCTTGTCAGCCCAGGCGCCAGCTGCGTTGACCAGATTGCGGGCGGTGTAGATGTCACCGCCCGCAGTGATCTGCCAGCCGCCCGCAATGCGGGCGACCGCAGTCACCGGCGCCTTGGTCACAATCCGACCGCCTGCGGCGCGCAGGATCCTGGCAAAGTCCTGCAGCATGCGATCGGTGTCGATATCTTCTGCGGCGCTGCTGATGGCGGTGAAGCCGACCGTTTCCGGGTTCAGGACAGGGATCATGGCGCGGGCTTCATCCAGGTCCAGCGGTGCCATGCCCAGTTCCTCCACGTCGCGGGCGAAAAGATCGGCCTCTGACTTGGCGCCGACCAGCATCAGCCCGCGCGGTGACAAATAGCCGCCTTCGCGCAGGTATGCGTTACTGGCGCGGTTCAGGTCGATGGTGGGGCCGTGGCCGTAGTTTTCCTCAAACAGCGCCGCAGAGCGGCCGGAGGAATGGTAGCCAAGCGCGTCTTCCATTTCGAGCAGGGTGACGCTGCCGAGGTCCGCCAGCCGGGCTGCGGCGCTGGTACCTGCCATGCCGCCGCCGATGACGATGAAGTCCTGCATGGGCCTAGTCCTTGTTGTCTTCTTGTTCTTCCAGTCGGTCCGTGGCGGGGGCGGGCCGCGGGCTGAGCGCTTGGATGGCGGCATATAGGTCGCTGTCCAGCCTGCAGTCCAGCGCCGCCAGTGAGGGCTGCAGCTGTTCTGCGCTGCGGGCAGAGATGATCGGCACCGGCGCCGCCGGGTGGGCGGCGGCCCAAGCCACCGCGAGCGTGGCAGGATGGGTGCCACGCTCGGCGGCCAGCTCTGCCAGGGCGGTTGCGGTCTGATGCATTGTTGCGGTTCCATAGCGGGCGCCATAGCGGCTGTCCTCGCTGAGCCGCCCGCCACCACCGCCGGCATATTTCCCGGTCAACAACCCGCCGCCCAGCGGTGAATAGCAGGCGGCGGTTATGCCCTGGTCGGTGCACATCGGCAGGATTTCCACCTCTGCCTGGCGTTTTACCAGCGAATACATCGGCTGCAGGATGTCCACGGCCAGGCCGCAAGCCATCCCGGCCATCTGCGCCTTCATCACCTGCCAGGCGGCAAAGTTCGACAGTGCGGCATAGCGGATCACGCCTGCGGCCTTGAGCGCGGCAAAACAGTCCATCGTCTCGCGCAGGTCGGTATGCGGGTCGAACCGGTGCAAGTAGAAGACATCCACCATGTCCAGATCCAGTCGGCGGCGGCTTTGGTCCAATTGGGTGCGCAGGTTGGCAGCGCTGGCACCGCCCTCGTAACCGGCTTTGGTGGCGATCAGCAGCTGGTCGCGTTCGCTTTTGATCAGGCGGCCGAGGATCTGTTCGGAGGTGCCATCAGTATAGACCCAGGCGGTGTCGAAATGGGTGATGCCGGCGGCGCGGCAGGCGGCGTACATCTCTGCCGACTGTGCCTCGGTGGCTCGGCCGCCGAACTGCATGCAGCCAAAGGCAAAGCGGCTGGCAGGAGTGCCATCAGGGCTGGTGAGGGGCGTGCATGGAATCTGTGTCATGGCCAGAGATTTACATGCAAGGCCGGGCAGGCAAAGGGCAATTCAGGCTCTGGACAGACAAATTGCTTGGTCAAATGGCGGGACAGTGCAACTATTGGATGCAGTTCGAGAAAAGAATTTCAAACGGGGGACGGACCATGACGGCACCCAACGCGCATCCGATGGCTGCGGGGCATATTCCTTCTTATGTCACTGCGGCGGACGGCAGCGATTTTCTTTTTACCTTTATGGCGGTCTTCACGGTTGTGCTGATCCTGCTGATCGGTGTCGCCTATTTTACCCTGCACGCGCTGCCCGAGAAGATGGCACACAAGAGCAATCATCCGCAGTTCCAGCTGGTCGGTATTCTGACGCTGCTTGCCTTGTTTACCCACAACAACGTCTTCTGGGTGGCTGCGATCCTGATGGCGGGGTTCCAGATCCCGGATCTGGCGGCGCCGCTGCGCGCCATTGCGGATGCGGTCCGCGGCTTGGGGCGGGAGCCTGAGGCGCCTGTGCCGCAGGGCGGCGATACCTCGCCGCCGGATGAACCGGTTGCGGCTGCGCCAGTGCGGGCTGAACCTGTGGCTGAGGGGCATTGAGCGATGATTGAAACACTGCTGTGCGCGCTGGTCACCATCCTGCCAGACTTTCTGTTCCGCCGTTTTGTGCAGGGCAAACGGGTCGGCCAGGAGCTGACGCTGTTTTCTGTCTGGTATGAGCTGCGCTGGGGCCTGACAGCCTGCGTGATGCTGACCCTGATGGTGATCACCACGCTGTTCTATTTTCATCCGGCAACCAATACGGTCGCCTCTTACTTCCGCACTGTCACCATCCTGCCGCAGGTCGGCGGGCGGGTGGCCGAAGTCTATGTCGTCAACAATCAGGAGGTGAAGGCAGGCGATCCGATCCTGCGGCTGGAGGGGCTGTCGCAGAAGGCCGCGCTGGAATCCGCGCGGGCGGCGATTGCTGAGGTAGAGGCGTCGCGCAAGCTGGCGGATACCGACCTGGCCCAGGCGGATGCGGGCATTGCCCAGGCGCAGGCCGCACTGGCGCAGGCGCGCGACGATCTGGAGCGCAATCAGACATTGCGTGATCAGGGGTCAAGCGCAGTGCGCCCGGCTGAGATCGAACGACTGGAGAACCTGGTGGACCAGCGCATGGCTTCGGTGGCGGCAGCGCAGGCGCAGAAGGCGGCGGTGGAACAGCAGATCGAAGTGCTGATCCCGGCACAGATGGCCAGTGCCCAAGCCCAGCTGCACTTGGCGCAGGCCGAGCTGGACAAGACGCTGATCAGCGCCGGTGTCGATGGCCGACTGGAGCAGTTTGCCCTGCAGGTCGGCGATTATGTCAGCCCGGTGCTGCGGCCTGCGGGCATTCTGGTGCCACTGGCCTCAGGCAGGAACCGGTTCCAGGCAGGCTTCAACCAGATGGCGGCGCAGGTGATCAAGCCCGGCATGATCGGCGAAATCGGCTGTATGACCCAGCCCTTCACGGTGATCCCGATGGTGGTGGTCGAGGTGCAGGATGTGATCGCCTCTGGCCAGCTGCGCCCAACGGATGAGCTGCGCGACCTGGGTAACATGCGCAAGCCCGGCACCATTACCGTGTTCATGGAGCCCTTGTATGAAGGCACCGCAGAGGCGCTGCCGCCGGGCAGCAATTGCCTGGCCAATGTTTATACCAGCAACCACGAGCGGCTGGAGCATGACGACAGCATCGGCACCGCTGAGTGGGCCTTCCTGCATGTGGTGGACACCATCGGGGTAGTGCATGCGGCAGGTCTGCGGCTGCGGCTCTTGCTGATGCCGGTGCAGACATTGGTTCTGTCCGGCCACTAAGGCCCGAGGAAACCGGCGGCGCGGCAGGTGCCGTGAAGGCGGCGCGCCGCCGTCTGGCTGCTTGGTGGCCGGACTGGCTCTGACCCGGGTGTGAAGGGCACTGTGGACAGGCTGGCCGCACTGGTGGCCTGTCCCGGAACGGATGGGGCTGTGCGGCGGCATCTGCCGCCGCTGTCTGTTAGTCCGCAAAGCAAAGCAAAGCTTGTTTCCGTCCAAGTCCCGCACATAGGCCGAAAACCGCGGCCCGCGCGGTCCCGGCGCACCCTCGCAGGTGCCACCGAGTTCAAGGGCTTTCTGGTGCAGCCGGGTGGTTTCCTCTGCTGACCCAAGGCTGAACCCCACCATTGTACCGTTGCCATTTGAGGCGGGCGCGCCGTCGAAAGGCAGGGCAGTAGCAAAGGCAAAATCATCCCGCACCCAGTAGGTCATTCGATCGCTTGGCCGGACCTGGGTGAGCCCCAGGCCGTCGAAAAGCGCGTCATAGAATTTGATCGATGCATCCATGTTGTTGGTGCCAACAACGAAATAGTTCATTTTCAAAAGCAGTCTCCAATGTGCCTTAACCTGCTGAGGTCAGTCGCCAGCAGGCCTGTGGTAGGGGGCGTACATCAGGTCGGTGACAGGGGATGTCAGCAGGCTTTGGAAAGAACACGGCCAAGCCCGAAGCGGAAAAGGCCCGTCGTGTCCCGCCACTGCACCGCTTGCCGCGGGAAGCCGTCTGTGGTGTGGGCCGCATGCGCCAGGCGTGAGGTGCCAATCTGCGCCACTGCGGTTCATGAATGCTCGTTGGGACAACAAGTCACCGGATCGTTTTTCGATCCGCATCTCTCCTGCTTGGGATGCGCCAGTCATCTGCGCGCGGTCTGCCGTGGGATTGGAGGCAGCAGGGCGCCGAACATGCCATCCGCGCCCCTGTTCGCCTGAAAAGATCAGACATGGTCACCGCATCGGTTTTGGCAGGGGCCGGAGGCGCAGAACGCCCTTTCACCCCGCTGCATCAATACGGTAGCGTGGCGGCATGACAAGCTCTCCCCGATTCATTCACCTGCGCACCCATACCGAATACTCTCTGCTCGAGGGGGCGCTGCGGCTGAAGAAGCTGCCGGACCTGTGCAAAAAGCACGAAATGCCCGCGATTGCGGTCACCGACAGCAACAACCTGTTCTCGGCGCTGGAATTTTCCGTGTCGGCCAGCGGTGCCGGTGTGCAACCGATCATCGGTTGCCAGGTGGATCTGCGGTTTGCAGAACCGGCGCCGGGTGAACGCCCCAAACCGCCTGCACCGCTGGTGCTGCTGGCCCAGAGCGAGGCGGGGTATGAGAATCTGATGAAGCTGAACTCCTGCCTCTATCTGCGGCAGGGGGGAGAGCTGCCTTATGCGACGCTGGAGGAGCTGGAAGAGAACGCGGGCGGCGTGATCTGCCTGACCGGCGGACCGGACGGGCCGGTAGGGCGGCTGCTGCAGATGGGACAGCGTCCTGCGGCAGAGGCACTGATGCAGCGGCTGAAAGGCATCTTCCCGGACCGCCTGTATGTTGAGCTGCAGCGCCATCCGGGCGAACACGGCCAGCCGGAGGCAGAGAAGCAGACCGAGCGCGGCCATGTGGAGATGGCATACGCCATGGGCCTGCCGCTGGTTGCCACCAATGACGTCTATTTCCCAAGCACGGAGATGTTCGAGGCCCATGATGCGATGATCTGCATCGCCGAAGGCGCCTATGTCGATCAGGTGGAGCCGCGCCGCCGCCTGACCGCGCAGCATTACTTCAAGAGTCAGGAGGAAATGGTTGCGCTGTTTGCCGACCTGCCCGAGGCGATTCAAAACACCGTGGAAATCGCCAGGCGCTGTGCCTTCATGGCGTACCGGCGCGATCCGATCCTGCCCAAGTTTGCCGATGACGAGGTGGCGGAGCTGCGCCGTATCGCCAACGAGGGCCTGCAGCAGCGGCTGGCGGTGATCCCCCATGCGGTAAGCGTCGAGGAATACCAGGAACGGCTCGATTTCGAGCTGGGCATCATCGAGGGCATGGGCTTTCCCGGCTACTTCCTGATCGTTGCCGACTTTATCCAATGGGCCAAGGACCACGACATTCCGGTGGGGCCGGGGCGGGGCTCTGGTGCGGGCTCTTTGGTCGCCTATGCGCTGACGATCACCGACCTTGATCCCCTGCGCTACAGCTTGCTGTTTGAACGCTTTTTGAACCCGGAACGGGTGTCGATGCCGGACTTTGACATCGACTTCTGCATGGACCGCCGCGAAGAGGTGATCAAATACGTGCAGGAGAAATATGGCCGCGACAAAGTGGGGCAGATCATCACCTTTGGCGCGCTCTTGTCCAAGGCGGCGGTGCGCGACATGGGGCGGGTTCTGCAGATGCCCTATGGTCAGGTCGACCGGCTGTCCAAGCTGATCCCGGTCGAGGGCGTGAAGCCGATGTCGATCGCCGATGCGCTGAAAGAAGAACCGCGGCTGAGCGAAGAGGCCCGCAATGAGCCGGTGGTGGACCGGCTCCTGACCTATGGCCAGCAGGTGGAAGGCTTGCTGCGCTCGGCCGGTACCCACGCCGCGGGCGTGGTGATCGGCGACCGGCCGCTGGATGCGCTGGTGCCGCTTTACCGCGATCCGCGTTCGGACATGCCAGCCACTCAGTTCAACATGAAATGGGTGGAACAGGCCGGGCTGGTGAAGTTCGACTTCCTCGGCCTCAAGACGCTGACCGTCATTCAGAACGCCATGGACCTGATTTTCCAGTCGGGCCGCGATCTGCATATCGCCGAGGACGGCACCCTGCTCTATGAGCCGCCGGAGGGGGCGGAGAACCAGATCAACGCCATCCCGCTGGATGATACGGTCACCTACGACCTCTACTCCCGGGCCAAGACGGTGGCAGTGTTCCAGGTGGAATCCACCGGCATGATGGATGCGCTGAAGCGCATGAAACCCACCTGCATCGAGGACATCGTGGCACTGGTGGCGCTCTATCGCCCCGGCCCGATGGAAAACATCCCGGTCTATTGCGAGGTGAAGAACGGCCTGCGCGAGATCACTTCGGTGCATCCGCTGATCGACCACATCCTGGAGGAAACCCAGGGCATCATCGTCTATCAGGAACAGGTGATGCAGATCGCCCAGGTGATGGCGAATTATACCCTTGGCGGTGCGGATCTGCTGCGCCGAGCGATGGGTAAGAAAATCAAGGAAGCGATGGACGCCGAACGCCCGAAGTTTGAAAAAGGCGCGGCGGAAAACGGTGTCGACAAGAAAAAGGCCAGCGAGGTCTTCGACCTCTTGGAGAAATTCGCCAACTACGGCTTCAACAAATCCCACGCGGCGGCCTATGCGGTGGTCAGCTATCAGACCGGCTGGCTCAAGGCGAACCACCCGGTGGAGTTCATGGCCGGTGTCATGAACTGCGATATTCATCTGACCGACAAGCTGGCGATCTACTTCGAAGAGGTGAAAAAAGGCCTGAAGCTGAAATACGTGCCGCCCTGCATCAACCGCTCGCTGGCGACGTTCAATGTTGTGAAGGGCGAGCTGGTCTATGCGCTGGGCGCGCTGAAGAACGTCGGTCTGGACGTGATGCGGCTGGTGGCCGAAGCCCGTAACGAGGACGGCCGCGAGCGTCCCTTTGTCAATGTTTTCGACTTTGCCCGCCGGGTGAATTTGAAAAAGGTCGGCAAACGGCCGCTGGAGATGCTGGCGCGGGCCGGGGCTTTTGACCAGCTGGACAGCAACCGCCGCCGGGTGTTCGAGAGCCTGGGCGCTCTGGTGGATTACTCTGCTGCGGTGCATGACCAGCGCAACTCCAGCCAGGTGTCGCTGTTCGGCGAGGCCGGAGAGGACCTGCCGGAGCCTCGCCTGCCCAATGTGCCGGACTGGCTGCCGGCCGAACGCCTGAGCGAGGAATTCAAGGCGATCGGCTTTTACCTTTCGGGCCACCCGCTGGACGACTATATGCCCGCGCTGAAGCGCAAGGACGTGATGACGCTGGACGAGGTGACGGCCAAGGCTGAGCGCGGCCCGTTCATGGCCAAGATGGGCGGCGTCGTGGCCGGGCGGCAGGAACGCAAATCCGCCCGCGGCAACCGCTTTGCTTTTGCCCAGCTCAGCGACCCCTCGGGCGCCTATGAGGTGACGCTGTTCTCCGAGGTGCTGGAGAAGTCCCGCGAGTTTCTGGAAACCGGCGCCAAGGTGGTGATCACGGCTGAGGCGACAATGGAAAGCGACCAGCTGAAACTGCTGGTGCGCTCTGTCGGGCCGGTGGACAGTGCCATTGCCGATGCCGGGCGCAGTTCCCTGCGGGTCTACCTGAGTGATGCAGCGGCTGTCGGCACCGTGGCGCAGGTGCTGGAGGACGCCAAGGCTGCGGCCCGCAATGCCGCGCGCGGCGAGGTCTATATGTACCTGCAGGACCCGGGCCTGCCCGGCGATGTGGAGATGGACCTGGGCCAGGCCTTCCCGATCAACCCGCAGATCAAGGGCGCGCTAAAGTCGCTGGATGGGGTGATGGATGTGGAGGAGATTTAAGAAGCTTGAAATCCTATTTCTGCTCAAAAGTGAGTCTTTTGGTTTCGATAACCCCTTTAGGGTGTATCTATAAGGTGTTGAAACGGTACGGTTGATGCATTGGAGCGATCTTGGATATTCGTGATGAACTAAGAAGGAAGCCTCTGCGTGTAGGAATTTCAACGCGCGCTCTGTTCGATCTTGAGGCCGAACATAAAGTCTTTGTCCAAAAAGGTGTTGCGGCATACGCAAAGCTGCAGAGAGAGCGGGAAAACTCGCTAGTCGCGAAGGGGTCAGGGTTTAAAGTCGTCGAAAAACTGCTTCGAATGAACGAGGGGGATAGCAAGCCCTACGTTGAAGTGATTTTGCTTTCAAAAAACTCGCCTGACTTGTCCTTGCGAGCGTTCAACTCCATCCAAAATTACGGGCTAAATATCAAACACGGAAGTTTTACCAGCGGTCGAACCCTAGCTCCATTTATTCCCTCTTGGGAAATCGACTTGTTTTTGTCGAATGATTCAGCCGACGTGCAGGCTGCTGTAACTGCAGGAACTGCGGCTGCTCGCCTCGGTAATCCTCCTGATGTTGATCGAGGCGTTGACTACGATGATGAGGTTCGTATCGCTTTTGATGGTGACGCAGTGGTCTTTAGCCCTGAGTCAGACCTTGTTTACAAAGAAAAGGGACTCTAGGCGTTTTTTGAGCATGAACAAAAAAATGCTGAGAAACCCATGACTGTTGGTCCATTCGGGAATTTTCTGAAGAAGCTTTCCAAGCTGAGGGCGATTCATATGAATGAGCATGGAGTAAGTAAAGTTCGAATAGGCATTGTTACTGCTCGTAACGCTCCAGCCCACGTGCGTGTGGTACACACTCTTAGAGCTTGGGGCTCACCCGCTGATGAAGCCCATTTCGTTGGTACCAACAGTAAAGCTCCAATCCTGCAGGCAATGGATGCACATATTTTCTTTGATGATCAGGAAAAGCATGTGCTGGGCGCGGCATCCGTTGTTCCAGCCGGACACGTACCGGGTCCACATAGCCCGGATGAGCCAGTTGGAGTTCGTCCCGATATCCGGACAGTTTGATTATTGACCCTATGCTGCGCTTTTCCAAGTCATGGTTTCGTATGCTTGCGCGGGTGTTTGGTAGCCGATGGCGGAATGACGCCGTTGGCGATTGTAGAAGACCTCTATGTATTCGAAGATCGCAGCCTTTGCCTGGACGCGCGTTTTGAAGCGCTCCCGGTGAACCAGTTCCTTTTTCAGTGAAGCAAAGAAACTCTCCATCGGTGCGTTATCCAGGCATTCTCCGGTGCGGCTCATGGATTGCGTGATGCGTGCCGCACTAAGCAATTTGCGGTATTCTCCGCCTGCGTATTGCACGCCGCGGTCGCTATGGT